>CAJXGN010000008.1 GCA_913053875.1 uncultured Agromyces sp.
CATCATCCGCTGCCTCAAACGCTTCATCGCCCGCGAGATCTACTACGTCCTCACCGCTTGACATCCATAGGAGCATCGCATGGCGGCGAATACATGCAGCGAGGCGGCGTGTCGCACGGAGTTGCATGTTCTCGCTGCGGGCGCAGCGGGCCCCGAGGCATCCGCTCGACCGCCCTGGCTCCCGCCGTGGTTCGCCGCGCCGAAACATGCAGATTTCGCGCGGTGGCGGGTCCGCCCGAGGCATCCGCTCGCCGTGCCCTGGGGCGCGCCACACCTGTTCCCGCACCACGCCCGCCCTTTAGGCTGACGACCATGGCGATCGACCTCGAGGCGTTGTACTTCGACCTGCACGAGCATCCGGAGCTCTCGTTCGCGGAGCATCGCACTGCGGCCGTCGTCGCGGAGCGCATGACCGACCTCGGGCTGGAGGTGTTCGCGGGCATCGCGGGCACCGGCGTCGCGGCGGTGCTGCGCAACGGCGACGGCCCGACCGTGCTGCTGCGCGCCGACATGGACGGCCTGCCGGTGCACGAGGAGACCGGCCTGCCGTATGCGAGCGAGGCGCGCGGCGTCGACCCGATGGGGCGCGACGTGCCGGTGATGCACGCGTGCGGGCACGACGTGCACATGACCTGCCTCGTCGGCGCGGTCGAGCGGCTCGTCGACGAGCGAGCGCAGTGGACGGGCACGCTCATCGCCGTGTTCCAGCCGTCGGAGGAGCGCGACGGCGGCGCGAAGGCGATGGTCGAGGACGGCCTCTACGACAAGGTGCCGACGCCCGACGTGGTGCTCGGGCAGCACGTGTCGGGGTTCCCGGCGGGCACCGTCGTCGTGCATTCGGGGCCGGCGATGGCGGCGGTGAACGCGATCACGGCGCGCATGTTCGGTCAGGGCGGGCACGGCTCGCGCCCCGAGACCGCGATCGACCCCGTGGTGATGGCGGCGGCCGCGGTCATGCGGCTGCAGACCGTGGTGTCGCGCGAGATCTCGCCGAAGCAGACGGCGGTCGTGTCGGTCGGCGCGATCCACGCCGGTACGAAGAGCAACATCATCTCGGCCGAGGCGACGCTCGAGATCTCGCTGCGCAGCTTCGACCCTGACGTGCGGGCGAAGCTGCTCGCGTCGGTCGAGCGCATCATCCGGGCCGAATCGGATGCCTCGGCCGCGCCCCGACCGCCCGAGTTCACGTACGGCGAGGACTACCCCGTCACGTTCAACGACCCCGACGCGACCGAGCGGACCGCCGCCGCGCTGCGTTCGGCGCTCGGCGATGCGCACGTCGGCGACCCCGGCCAGATCACGGGCAGCGAGGACGTCGGCATCCTGGCATCCGCCGTCGGTGCGCCGCTCGTGTACTGGTTCCTCGGCGGGTTCGCGCCCGAGCTGTTCACCGGCCCGCTCGGCACGATCGAGCCGACCCTGCCGGCCAACCACTCGCCCCTGTTCGCCCCGCTGCCCCAGCCGACGATCGACACGGGCGTGACCGCGCTGGTCGCGGCCGCGCGCGAGTGGCTGGGCGCGCCCGGCGGCGCCTGACGCGTCGTCTCACGCGACCGAGTACGCAGACCGCGGCAATCGCCGCATCGTTTCCGCACTCTGCGTACTCCGTCGAGACTCGCTGGCGGTACCGGGTACGCGAAGTGCGTGAACTCCGCGCGGATTGCGACAGTTTGCGTACTCGGTGCGGGTCGAGCCGGGGGGGCGATGGCGGGCGCGGTCAGGCGTCGGGGAGGTCGCGCACCCACGCGACGCGGCGACCACCGCCGGGTGGGCGCATGTCGACGAGCGCGAGCTGGCGCAGCACGAGGCGGTCGCCCTGCTCGGTGCGGGCGTCGGGCTGGTGCGTGATGTGCGGGCGGTGCCCCGCGCCCACGTGGTCGAGCGCGTCGGGCCGCACGGCGACCCGCACGAGCGCGTCGAGCAGGTGCACGTGCAGCGCCATCTCGACGCCGTCGGGGTCCTCGACGAGGCGCACCGGCACGTCGTGCGTCCGGCCGAACATCGCGTCGGCGCCGAGGCGCACGGGCAGGGCGGATGCCTCGGCCGACGCATCCGCGAGCACGGCCGTGACCTCGTCGGCGTCCGCCGGTGTGCGGAACGGCGGAATCACGGTCAGGTGCAGCGGCCACGTGCCGACCGGGAACTCGTCGCCCACCTGCATCCGCTCGACCGGCAGCACCACCACGAAGTACCCCATCGCCCCACGCTAGCCCGCCGCCCGTCCAACCGCTGACCCGCCGCTGGTGCGCAACCTGTGGTCAACGGGCCCCGATCCCACGATTCGCGCACCAGCGAACGGGGTAGCTGGGGCGTGAGAGGGCGGCGAGGGAGGGGTGGGGCCGGCGAGAGGCGAGCGGACGGGTCAGCGGGCGCCGAGCACCATCCAGCGGGTGCCGCGGGCGCGGAGCGACAGGGTGACTGCGCGCGCGGCGAGGTAGCCGAGCGCGAAGGCGGCCATGAGCAGGGCGAGCGTCACGTCGCCGGGGAGGCCGGCCGCGGCATCCGCCCACCACACGACCGCGAGGGCGAGCGGCACGAACGCGGCGAGGTTCACGAGGCCCGTCCAGGCGAGGTAGCGGGCGTCGCCGGCTCCGATGAGCACGCCGTCGAGCACGAACACGAGGCCGGCGAGCGGGGTCGAGACGCCGAGCACGACGAGCGTCCACGGCAGCAGGTCGATGACCGCCTGCGACGACGTGAACAGCGCCGGCAGCACCCAGGCGGTCGCGACGACGACCGCGCCGAGCACGACGCCGGCGCCGATGCCCCATTCGAGGCACCTCCGCAGCACGGCCCGCACCCCGTCGACGTCGCCCGCGCCGAGCCCCTTGCCGACGAGCGCCTGTGCCGCGATCGCGAGCGCGTCGAGCGCGAACGCCAGGGTCGCGTACAGCGTCATCGCGACCTGGAACGCGGCCAGCTCGTCGGTGCCGAGCACCGTCGCCGCCCACGTCGCGAGCAGCATCGCCGCGCGCAGGCTGAGGGTGCGCAGGAACAGCCACCCGCCGGATGCCGCGCCCTGCAGCACGCCCACGTGGCGCGGCAGCCAGCTCGCGCCCACCCGCCGCGCGTGCCGCGCGATCACCACGAGGTACACGACGACCATGCCCCACTGCGCCACGACCGTGCCGATGGCCGACCCCGCGATGCCCCAGCCGGCGACGTAGATGAAGAGGTAGTTCAGCACGATGTTCGCGCCGAACCCGAGGCCGGCGACCCACAGCGGGGTGCGCGTGTCCTGCAGGCCGCGCAGCAGCCCGGTCGCGGCGAACACCAGCAGCATGGCCGGCAGGCCCGCCATCGAGATCGACAGGTAGACGGATGCCTCCGCAGCGACCGCGTCCGACGCCCCGAACGCACCCACGAGCAGCGGGGTCGCGAACCACCCGGCGGCCGCGATCACCACGCCGAGGCCCGTGGCGAGCCAGAGCCCGTCGACACCTGACGAGACGGCGCCCCGCGGGTCGCCCGCACCGAGCCGGCGGGCGACGGCGGGGGTCGTCGCGTACGCGAGGAAGACCATCAGGCCGATGATCGTCTGGAGCAGCGCGCTCGCCAGCCCGAGGCCCGCGAGGGGCGTCGCGCCCAGGTGGCCGACCATCGCGGTGTCGGCGAGGAGGAACAGGGGCTCGGCGATGAGCGCGCCGAGAGCGGGCACGGCGAGGCGGAGGATGTCGCGGTCGACCGTGCGTGCCCCCCGACGGGAGGCGTCGGGCGCGTCGGCCGGGTCGCCCGTCACGAGGTGCGCGGGCGGCGGCTCAGGGGCATCCGCTCGCTCACCGGGTGTCGACGATGTCCTTGCCGAGGGGCATCAGCGAGACGGGCACGAGCTTGAAGTTCGCGATGCCGAGCGGGAGGCCGATGATCGTGATGCAGAGCAGGAAGCCCGTCACGATGTGCCCGATCGCGAGCCACCAGCCGGCGAGGATCACCCAGACCACGTTGCCGAGGAACGCGCCGACGCCCGCGGTCGGCTTGTCGACGATCGTCTTGCCGAACGGCCACAGCGCGTACACGCCGACGCGCCACGCGGCGATGCCCCACGGGATCGTGAGGATCAGCACGAACATCACGAGCGCGGCGACCGCGTAGCCGAGGAAGAGCCAGAAGCCCGAGAGCACCAGCCAGATGATGTTGAGCAGCGTGTTCATGAGGGTTCCAGTATGCGCGACGGCGGCTGGGGAACGCGGATCGGGGCGGAGTCGGGCGCCCGATCGCATGACGGAACCTCACCTCGTTCGGCCCGCGGAAGCGACCCGCCGCAACCGGCCCGCGAGCGCTTAGGCTGGACCCCATGACCCAGGCCCCCATCGCAGAAGACACCCCCGACGCGATCCTCGGCTCCGGTATCATCCTCGACGAACTCGACGATGCCGTGCGCCCGCAGGACGACCTGTTCGCACACGTCAACGCCAAGTGGATTGCCCGCACCGAGATCCCCGACGACAAGGCGCGCTACGGCTCGTTCCACGTGCTCAACGACGAGGCGGAGCAGGCAGTGCGCGCCATCATCGAGGAGGCGCAGGGCGCCGAGCCCGGCACCCAGGAGCGCAAGGTCGGCGACCTCTACGCGAGCTTCATGGACGAGGCCCGCGTCGAGGAGCTGGGCGCCACGCCGATCGCCGGCCTGCTGGAGGAGGCCGCCCAGGTGGCATCCGTCGCCGAACTGCTCACCACCATCGGCAGCCTCGAGCGCAGGGGCATGGGCGGGTTCTACCAGCTCTACGTCGACAACGACCCGGGCAACCCCGAGCGCTACCTCGTGCTCGTGGAGCAGGGCGGCATCGGCCTGCCCGACGAGAGCTACTACCGCGAGGAGCGGTTCGCCGGCGTGCGCGACGCGTACGTCGCCCACCTCGAGCGCATGTTCGCGCTCGCCGGGCTCGACGCCGCCGCCGGTCGTGCCGCCCGCGTGTTCGAGCTCGAGACCGCGATCGCCGCGAGCCACTGGGACAACGTCGCGACCCGCGACAGCCAGAAGACCTACAACCTGCGCACCTGGGCCGACGTCGCCGGGGTGTTCGCCGCGACGGTGACGGATGCTCCCCTGGAGCTGTGGCGCGACGGCATGGGCGTGCCCGACGGGGCGTTCGACGAGCTCGTGCTGCGCGAGCCGTCGTTCACCGAGGGGCTGGCCACGCTGCTCACCGACGACCGGCTCCCGGCCTGGCGCGACTGGCTGGCCTGGCAGGTGATCCGCGCGAACGCGGCCTACCTGTCGGACGCCTTCGTCGAGGCGAACTTCGACTTCTACGGCCGCACCCTCACGGGCACCCCGCAGATGCGCGAGCGGTGGAAGCGCGGCGTCTCGCTCGTCGAGCGTGTCATGGGCGAGGCCGTCGGCCGCATCTACGTCGAGCGGCACTTCCCGCCGGCCGCGAAGGTCGCGATGGACGAGCTCGTCGCGAACCTGGTCGAGGCGTACCGGCAGTCCATCGGCTCGCTCGACTGGATGGGCGAGGAGACGCGCGAGCGCGCGCTCGACAAGCTCGCCAAGTTCACGCCGAAGATCGGCTACCCCGTGAAGTGGCGCGACTACTCGAACCTCGAGATCTCGGCCGACGACCTTGCGGGCAACGTGGCGGCGGGCACCGAGTTCGAGTTCCTGCGCGAGCTCGGGAAGATCGGCTCGCCGATCGACCGCGACGAGTGGTTCATGACCCCGCAGACGATCAACGCGTACTACAACCCGGGCTTCAACGAGATCGTCTTCCCGGCCGCCATCCTGCAGTTCCCGTTCTTCGACGAGACCCGCGACCCGGCCGCGAACTACGGAGCGATCGGCGCCGTCATCGGCCACGAGATCGGCCACGGATTCGACGACCAGGGCTCGCGCTACGACGGCGACGGCCGCCTCACCGACTGGTGGACCGAGGCCGACCGCGCCGCATTCGAGGAGCGCACGGGCGCGCTCATCGCGCAGTACGAGGCGCTCGTGCCCGCGCAGCTCGACGGCGACGAGCACCACGTGAACGGCGCGCTCACGATCGGCGAGAACATCGGCGACCTGGGCGGACTCGCGATCGCGTGGAAGGCGTACGTGCTCTCGCTCGACGGCGAGGAGCCGCCCGTGATCGACGGCCTGACCGGCGCGCAGCGGTTCTTCCTCTCCTGGGCGCAGGCGTGGCAGCAGAAGGGACGCGACGAGGAGGTCATCCGGCTGCTGGCCATCGACCCGCACTCGCCGAACGAGTTCCGCTGCAACCAGATCGTCCGCAACATCGACGAGTACTACGCCACGTTCGGGGTCACGCCCGACGACGCGGCCTGGCTCGACCCATCGGAACGGGTCTCCATCTGGTGACCCGGCCCACGCACACCTGACCGAACATCTCGTGCGCGCCGCGTGACGCGGCGGGGGAGCGCCGACCGAACAGAGAGCAGCGAACGCCCGTGGTGACCTCGCAGGAGTCGGAGCGCCGTTCGCGGCGCGCCGAGCGCCGGCAGGGTCGTCGTCGCGCCGACGAGCCGAACGACAACTTCACGCGCGGGTTCACCGCGCTCGGGGAGCTGTCGCTCGCGGGCGTGCAGGTGTCGGCGCGGGCGACCGACCTCGCGTCGGGGCGCGTGCTGTTCTCGGTCGACGACGACGTCATCATGCCGACGGCGTCGATCGGCAAGGTGCTGCTGCTCGTCGAGGTCGCCTCGCAGCTCGCCGGGCCGGGCATGGACGGCTTCCGCATCCTCGACCGGGAGCCGCTCGACGCGGTCGCCGACTCGGGCATCTGGCAGCACCTGCAGGCGCCGTCGCTGCCGGTCGCCGACCTCGCCGCCCTGGTCGGCGCGACGAGCGACAATCTCGCGACGAACGTGCTGCTGCGCGAGATCGGGCTCGAGGCGGTGCGCGCGCGCACCGAGGCGCTCGGCCTCACCCGCACCGCGCTGCTCGACCTCGTGCGCGACCACCGCGGCCCCGATGACGCGCCGCAGCTGTCGATCGGCTCCACTCGCGAGCTCACCTGGCTGTTCGCGGCGCTCGCGCGCGGCGAGATCGTCGCGCCCGAGGTGTCGCGGCGGGTCGTCGGGTGGCTGTCGCTCAACTCGGACCTCTCGCTCGTGGCATCCGCCTACGGCCTCGACCCGCTCGCGCACCGCGAGCCCGACCACGGCCTGCTGCTCATGAACAAGACCGGCACCGACCGGGGCGTGCGGTCGGAGGTCGGCGTGCTGCGCGGCCCGCGCGCGGGCGTCGCGTACGCGGTGTCGATGTACTTCGCCGACACCGGGCTGCCCGCGCGCCTCTCGGTGCTCGACGGCATGCGCGCGATGGGCCTCGACCTGCTCGAGTACGTCTTCTAGCTCGCGGGCGGGGGAGCGGATGCCGCGAGGCGGCCGATCGCGTCGCGCACGGCGTCGACCGTGGCCGGCGCCCGCATGACGAGGAAGTGGCCGGCGACCGGCACCTCGACGTTGTGCGCGCCGTCGAGCACGCTGCCGTTCGGCACGTGCGGGTCCCACACCGGGTGGATCGACGCGATGCGCGCGTCGGCGGAGACGGCGCTGCGCAGCGCCGCGATCACGGGGTCGTCGGGCCGCAGCGCGCGGATGCTCGGGTCCTGCTGCAGCAGCCAGGCGCGCGTAGACCCGCCGAACGGGGTGGCGATGCCGACGACGCCGATGAGGCCGAGCGGGCCGCGCTCGGCCGAGGCATCCGCCGCCGACCCGGCACGTGCCAGGTCGGCCACCAGCAGGTGCTTGCCGATCAGCCCGCCCTTGCTGTGGCCGACGATCACCCGGCCGGCGGCGGGCGTGCGGCGCCGGGAGAGGGCCCGCCCGAGGCGCGCCGACGTCACCGCGATGTCGGCGCGGTTCGCGCCCATCCCGTGCACGGCCAGCACGCGGTGGCCGGCCCGGTTGAGCGCGTCGCCCATCGGGCGCACGAACGACCAGTGCTCGTAGATGCCGGGCAGGAGCACGACCTCGGGCAGTGCCTCGTCGCCGCGCAGCCACCGGCGCGGCGCGCGGCCGTCCCACAGCAGCGCCGCCTGCCGCCAGCCGGCGTACACGTAGTCGAGCGACCACCACCACCACTTCGCGAGCAGGGAGAGCGGCGCACGCACCTCGACCGATCGCATCGTCACCCGCCCGACCGGCTCAGGGCGACGACGGCGATGAACGCGAACGGCGCCAGCCAGTTCGCGACCCGGATGACCGCCTCGCACACGACGAGCACGTCCCCCGTGCGGCCCGCGCGCTCCACTGCCGCGCCCCGCACGGCCCAGGTCCAGCGCATCGCCCGGTAGGCGCTCGTGACGTGCAGCACGTCGCGGAAGCGGCGCCAGCGCGACTCGGCCGAGGTGCCCGGGGTCCAGGCCCGCCCGCTGAGCGGCAGTGCCGCGGCCAGCGCCACCCAGCCGACCGCGAAGCGGATGGCGATCGCCGCCACGATGCCGATCAGCGGCGACAGCGCGGCGCGGATGAACTCGGCGGGGCTGCTGAGCCGGCTGATCGCCTCCTCGGTGAGGTTGCCGGTCACGAACGCGAGCGACGCCCCCGCGCAGAGCAGCGTGACGAAGCTGACCCGCAGGCAGCGCAGCACCAGCAGCGTGATCGCATCGGCTCGGCCCGCGCGCAGGAAGGTCTCGGGGTGCAGCACGCGGGCGGGCCCGCGCAGGTCGCCGAGATCGGATGCCACCGAGTCGCCCTCCCGCCGGTCGCGAACGTCCTGGGTCCTGTCGCCCGGCAGCGTGCCGCCGCGCTCCGCACAGGCTACCCGAGCGGATGCCACGGGCAGGCCGTCAGTCGATCAGCCCCGCCGCCCCGAGCAGCCGCAGCACCTCCGCGCCCGCGGGCGGGCAGCGCCACGCGTCGTCGGTCGCCGCCCAGTGCACCGCGTCGATCTCGGCGGACGGATGCGGCGAGGCATCCGTCACCGCCCGGAAGACCCGCATGCGCACGAGCCGGCCGTCGGGCTCGCCGTGCGCCTGGGTCGCGACCTCGAAGAGCTCGTCGAGGCGTGCGGGATCGAGTTCGAGCGAGACCTCCTCGCGCGCCTCGCGCGCGGCGGCATCCGCCCCGCACTCGCCCGGGTCGACCTTGCCGCCAGGCCTGAACCACACGTCACGGCCGCGCGCCGTGACCATGAGCACGCGTCGGTCGCGCACGAGGGCGATCGCGGCGACCGGGATGTCGGGGTGCGCTGATGCGTCGCCGGGTGGGGAAGCGCCGCTCACCGCACCACCGTGCGGGTCAGCGCCACCGCCTGCTTCGGCGTCACCTTCGGCAGGTACGCGCGCGAGAGCGCCACCGCGATCGCCGGCAGGGCGGCCGGGTCGGCGTAGGTCAGCGAGAGCGTGTCGTACTGCGGATTGAACTTCGCCTTGAAGCGGAACAGCGACGCGAAACCGTAGGCGGGCTCGAGCGTGCGGGCGAGGAAGGCGAGCACGTGGTCGATCGCCGTCGGCTCGGGCGGTTCCTCGCCCTCGGGCACCGGCTTCGTCGCGAGCGGGGCGCCCGAGAGGCTCAGCACGGTGAGGCCCTCCTCCTTCATGTGCAGCGCCGCCGAGGCGATGAGGAACTCCATGACGCCTGGCATCGCGTCGTCGGAGCGGCGCATGAAGTCGATCGTCCAGCCGATGAGCCGCCCGTCGCTGTGCACGGGCAGCCAGCTCGTCACGCCGTGCACGTGCTCGTCGGCGTCGACCGCGAGCATGAGCCGCACGCTCGGGTCGCGCACCTCGTCCATGCCGCCCAGCGTGAAGCCCATCTCGGGCAGCGCCTTCTCCGACACCCACTGCTCCGAGATCGCCGAGACGCGCCCCTGTACCGGCAGCGGCAGGTCGCGCCACGAGCTCCACACGGTCGTGAGCCCCTCGCGGATGCCGCGGTTGAGCGGCTGCCGCACCTTCGCCCACGCCTTGCCCCGGAAGGCGACCACGGACGGGTCGATGCGCGTCTCCTCGCCGACCGAGATCGCGTGCCAGCCGAGACGGTCGGTCGCCTCGCGCGTCGCCTCGTGCGCGCTGTAGAACACTGGCGTCCAGCCGTGGCGGTCGCAGTAGTCGACGAACCCGGCCACCACCTCGTCGAGGCGCTCCGGCGCGCACACCGGGTCGGAGATCGCGAGGGCGACTCCGTTCTCGAGCCGGAACGAGACGCCGGCGTCGAGGTCGTCGGCGAACCAGTACGACGTGCCGTGCCAGGTGCCGAGGAAGCCGAGGGTGCCGCCGCCGTGCCGCTCGAGCAGCGTGCGCATGAGGCGCTGGTCGGTGAGCGAGCCGCGCGAGTCGGTGCGACGCAGCAGGGCGACGGATGCCACCGCGAACACCGCCCAGAACAGCACGCCCACCCACTGGTGCGCGATGAACGCGACCGTGCCGGACGGCAGCATCAGCGGGTCGATGGTCGCCACGATGTGCGGCGGCAGGAAGCGCTTGATCGTGTCGATGGTGAGGTCGCCGATGCTCGCGTCGGGCACGAACGAGCTGAGGGCCGTGAACCCGAGCATGAAGTAGATGGCCGAGAGCACGCCGCCCGCCAGCACCACGACGCTCAGGAACTGCACGACGCCGCCGCGCGGGCTCGGCAGGGCGACCCTGCGGCGCAGGGCGATGAGCAGCACGGCGATGCCCACGGGCAGCGCGCAGGCCGCGATGACCCACACGATGAGCTCGCCGAAGTCCACGTCGGCGGCCTGGAACTCGGCCACCGCCTCGGCCACGTCGAATGCGACGAACGCGGAGAGAGCGATCGAGACGTTCACGACGACCGCGAGCCAGAGCGCGAAGCGACGGCCCTTGAGGATGCCCCAGGCGGCGATGAGCAGCAGCGCCACCGGCACCATCGTGAGCAGGAAGGGCCCGACGCCCGAGGTGCTCGCGACGATGATCGCCTCGTCGCACGCGGCCGACGAGAAGCGGTCGCAGCGCGCGCCGATGCGGTCGGCGTCGATCGCCGGTTCGAGGTTGGCCGACAGCAGCGCGAAGGGGGTGAACGCGCCCGGGTTCATGACCGCGACGACGGGGCCGAGCGCGCCCGCGGCGACGATGGTCGCGAGCAGCGCGCGCACTTCGCGGTACGACGCGCGACGGGGCCGCAGCGACGACGGGTTGCCCTGGAACACGGCGCCGAGCAGCAGGCCGGTGAGCGCCGCGAACAGGCGGTACGTGTGCTGCGGGTCACCCGCGTAGAGCACGAACACGAGGATGACCGTGAGCACCGCGACGCGGGTGCGCGTGGCCCAGAGCCGCTGCATGTACGCCGTCGAGGCCATCAGGGCGCCGAGGATGCCGGGGACCGGATCGACCGTGACCACGCCGGCAGACAGCAGCGCCCACCATTCGCCGGCCCACGCTCCGGCGGCCTGGATCGCGATGCCGATGCCGTACCCGGCGGCCCCCGTGACGACGCCGGCCACGAGGGTGCGGAACGTGCCCATCACGCGCTCCGCCGTGCCGAGGAGCAGCAGCGCGGCGACGATGCCGACGACCGCCTCGATCGGACCCGACGCGAACCCCGAGGCCGTGAGCACCGTCCACCAGCGCCCCTCCTCGAGGGTCGGGCCGACGCCCGCGCCGAACTGCTCGAGCAGCGCGTCGTCGATGGGGGCGAGCGGATGCCCCTGGAGCAGCTGGTTCACCGCGAGCAGTGCCGCCAGGGCGACGCTGAGCGGCGCGCGCACGAGGAATCGGAGTGCGCGCACGAACGCCGACCCGAAGCGGGACTCGGTGCGCCGGGAGAGTTCGGTGTCGGTGGCCGTCTCGGGAGGGGGCATCCGATACTTCGTCGCCCGGCCGACCCGATCCGCCATTCGCCGCCCCCTCCGTCGTCGCCCTCCCAACCTACGGGCAGAGCGGGTGCCGCGTCGCCCATAAGATAGGGAGTCGTATGTTTCCGGGCGCATCCGCCCGCCCCTCCCGAAGGACCATTGGAGCCACCGTGGCCGCACCCAGCCGACTCGATTCCGTCATCACCCTCGCCCAGCACCGAGGGTTCGTGTTCCAGGCGGGGGAGATCTACGGCGGATCCCGGTCGGCGTGGGACTACGGCCCCCTCGGCGTGGAGCTGAAGGAGAACATCAAGCGCCAGTGGTGGAAGACCATGGTGCAGGGCCGCGACGACGTCGTCGGGCTGGACTCGTCGGTGATCCTGCCGAAGCAGGTGTGGGAGGCATCCGGCCACGTCGAGGTGTTCTCCGACCCGCTCGTCGAGTGCCAGCAGTGCCACAAGCGGTACCGCGAGGACCACCTCATCGAGGAGTTCGAGGCGAAGAAGGGCCGTGCGCCCGTCGGCGGCCTCGACGAGGTCGTGTGCGCCAACTGCGGCACCCGCGGCCGCTGGACCGAGCCGCGCGCGTTCTCGGGCCTGCTGAAGACCTTCCTCGGCCCGGTCGACGACGAGGCCGGCCTGCACTACCTGCGCCCCGAGACCGCGCAGGGCATCTTCGTGAACTTCGCCAACGTGCTGCAGGCGGCGCGCATGAAGCCGCCGTTCGGCATCGGCCAGATCGGCAAGTCGTTCCGCAACGAGATCACGCCCGGCAACTTCATCTTCCGCACCCGCGAGTTCGAGCAGATGGAGATGGAGTTCTTCGTCGAGCCCGGCACCGACGACGAGTGGTTCGAGTACTGGCTCGACACCCGCTGGAACTGGTACACCGACCTCGGCATCGACCCCGAGAACCTGCGCCGCTACGAGCACGCGCAGGAGAAGCTGTCGCACTACTCCAAGCGCACCGTCGACATCGAGTACCGCTTCGGCTTCGCCGGCGGCGACTGGGGCGAGCTCGAGGGCGTCGCGAACCGCACCGACTTCGACCTCGGCACGCACACCAAGCACTCGGGCAAGGACCTGTCGTACTTCGACCAGTCGAAGAACGAGCGCTGGACCCCGTACGTGATCGAGCCTGCGGCGGGCCTCACCCGCTCGCTCATGGCCTTCCTGGTGGACGCGTACCACCAGGAGGAGGTGCAGAACGCCAAGGGCGGCACCGACACCCGCACCGTGCTGAAGCTCGACCCGCGCCTCGCGCCGGTCAAGGCCGCGGTGCTGCCGCTGTCGCGCAATGAGAAGCTCTCGCCGATCGCCCGCGAGGTCGCCTCGTCGCTGCGCGAGCAGTGGAACGTCGACTTCGACGACGCCGGCGCCATCGGCCGTCGCTACCGCCGGCAGGACGAGATCGGCACGCCGTTCTGCGTCACGGTTGACTTCGACTCGCTCGACGACCGCGCCGTCACCGTTCGCGACCGCGACACCATGGGCCAGGAGCGCGTCTCGCTCGACCGCCTGTTCGGGTACCTGGCGGAGCGGCTCAAGGGGGCGTAGGGCGCTCGCCGGCGACGTGCAGCGTCGCGGGCGTCGGCACGGTAGCGAATCGGGCGCTCATGGGCGATTCGCGACTTGTCGCGCGCGGCCGGCCCACGGCCGTGGTCGCGTCGTCAGAGATCGACGAGGACCTTGCCGACCGTGCCCTGCTCGACCGCTCGGTGCGCGTCGGCGATCCGATCGAGCGGGAAGCGGTGCAGGGGCAGGCCGTGCGCGTCCCCGACCTCCATGGCGCCGTCCGCCACGGCCGCGGCGACTGCGGCGACCGCGTGGTCCTTGGCCACCGGAGCGACCGTGTAGGTCAGTACGAACTGGAAGCGGATGTTCCTGGCCATCGCGGGCCCGCCCGGCACGACCAGGTCGTCGACGTCTGACGTGGCGTAGATCGCGATCGTGCCGTTGTCGGCGACCGACGCGAGGGACGCCGTGACGTTCCGTGGTGCATCCACGTCCACGACGATGTCCGCCCCTGCGGGATGCACGCTGCGCAGCTTCGTCGCGACGTCCTCCCGCAGGTAGTCGATGACCGTCGCGGCCCCGGCTCGGCGCGCGAGGAGCGCCTTCTCGTCGCTGCTCACGGTGGCTGCGACGTCCGCGCCGGCCCAGCGCGCGAGTTGGATCGCGGCGTGACCGACGGCACCGGCGCCGCCGGTTACGAGGACGGTCATCCCTGCGAGTGCCCCGGGCGCCAGCCTGTCCGGGACGGATCCGTGTGCCGTCAGCGCCTCGTGCGCCGTGAGGGCGGGGATGCCGAGGGAGGCGCCGACGTCGAGGCTCGCGCAACCGGGCAGCCCGACCACCTGTCGAGCCGGGAGCACGATCAGTTCCTGCGCGGTGCCGCCGGCACGTCGCCACGCCGCATCCCACACCCACACCCGATCACCCACGGCAAGGCCGTGGACTGCCTCGCCGACGGCGTCGACGGTTCCGGCGCCGTCCTGGTTCGGCACCTGCTCAGGCTCATCGGATCCGTTCGCACGAGCCTTCCAATCGGTCGGGTTCACGCCGGACACTGCGACCCGCACGCGAACCTCGCCCGCCCGCACCTGCGGTACCGGCCGCTCGACGAGGCGCATCACCTCGGGCCCGCCCCCGCACGTGTAGACGATCGCTCGCATGCCGTCCTCCCTTGTACCGAACCCCATCGTGCGCCTCCGTCCGCCCGGCGCGCGGGCCGGAAGTCCACTCCGCGATCATGATGCCTCGAACGTGGGGTTCGTTGGCCCGACGAGACAGGCGCTTGACGCCCCGCGTCAGAATCCTCGGCCCGGAGACCGCCCGGGCATCGCGTCGCCCGCACCTCTCCTGGGCGCGGAATCGGCCCCAGCGCGGATCGACCCGAATTCGCAAGGCGGTGTCCGAGATCGACAAGGGTCCGCTCGCGGCTCATGATTTGCTCGGCTCGCGCGGTCCCGCGGTCACGCATCCAGAGGCGTCTATCCGGTCGCGGAAACGGGAAGTACGGAAGGAAGAGTCTGAGTCATGAAGACGAGAATCACAGCACGACGCACGGCGATCGCCGGTGCGGCGGTCGCGGCGCTCGCACTGACCGCCGGGTGCGCGGGAACCGGGGGCGGGGGCGACGGGACGACCCTCACGATCCTCTGGCCGCAGGGCTATGCGGACGGACTCGAGGCCGTCATGGCCGAGTACCAGCAGGAGCACCCCGACGTCACGTTCGAGGCGACCTATGCGGAAGGCGACGCGTACTTCGCGGCGATCCGCACGCAGCTCCAGGCGGGGACCGCTCCCGACCTCATCCACGTGTGGCCCGGCAACGGCAACGTGGGGGCGACGATCCCGCTCGCGCAGAACGGCAACCTGCTGGACCTGTCGGACCAGCCGTGGGCGAAGACGCTCCCCGAGTCGGCCGTTCCCTACGCATCGTACGAGGGCAGCATCTACTCGTTCCCGACCACCCTCTCGATCGTCGGAGCGGTCTACAACGACGAGGCGCTCGCCGCGAGCGGCCTTGCGATCCCCGAGACGTGGGACGACGTGATCCGGTTCTGCGAGGACGCGCGAGCACAGGGCACCGTCGCCTACTCGCTCGGCCTCACCACGACGCACGAGAGCCAGTTCGTGGCGTACGCGCTGTACCCGCAGCTCGTCCAGGGGCCGGAGCCCGACCTCGACGAGCGGGTCGCCGCGGGTGAGACCACATTCAACGAGTCGGGGTGGGCGGAAGCGCTCGCGAAGAACGTCGAGATGGCCGAGGCCGGCTGCTTCAACGACTCCGCGCAGGGCGCGGACCAGTTCGAGGCGGCGCGGCTGCTCGCCGAGGGCGAGTCCATCGGCATGGTGACCATCGGCCAGTACATGGGCATCATCAACAACCCGGGCCTGACGCTCGCTGCGCTTCCCGGAAGCAACGACCCGTCGGAGTCGCGGCTCGCGGTCGCGCCGTCGACATCGGCCGCGGTCAACGCACGGGCGAACAACCCCGAGCTGGCGAAGGACTTCCTCGCGTACCTCGCCACGCCCGAGATGAACGAGCTCTTCGAGTGCAACGTCGCGGGCGGACTCGGATCGCTGCCGATCACCGCGGTCGACGGACCCGGCGCGTGCGACGAGTCGTCGTTCGACCAGGCGGCGCTCGAGTACCTGCAAGCCGGTGAGACGGGCGGATTCCCCGATCAGACCTGGCCGTCGCCGGACGTGCAGATGGCACTGCAGCTCGGCATGCAGGAGGCGGTCTTCGGCGCGCGCACGGTCGACTCGGTCCTGACGGACATGACGAACGCCATGCTCGCGTCCGCGGACTGACATGAACGTTCCCGATGGCCACGGTCCGCCGCCGTGGCCATCGGGAACACCCAGGACCCACGACTTCACAGGGGTGTGAGATGACCACAACGATCGAGCGACCGACTCCGTCGTCGACGGCTCAGGGTGATGCCGTCGCGCAGACCCGGCGCAGGCGCCGGCGACCGCAGGGCAACGGCTGGGCGATCTGGTTCCTGCTGCCGGCCGGATTCTTCCTGTTCTTCTCGGTGATCGTGCCGAGTATCCAGGGAGCGGTGTACGCCTTCACCGACTGGAACGGACTGACCACGGACTGGGAGTTCGTCGGGTTCGAGAACTTCCTGCGGATGACGACCGACCCGTTCGCCAGCACGGCGGTCGTGAACACGCTGCTCCTCACGGCGATCACCCTCGTCGGGCAGAACGTCATCGGCATCCTGCTCGCCCTCGCCCTGAACTCGCAGATCAAGGGTCGTCGTTTCATGCGGGTGATCGTCTTCGCGCCGGCGGTCGTCACGCCGCTCGTCATCGCGAACCTCTGGCGGTTCATCCTGATGCCCGAGGGCCCGCTGAACTCCGTGCTCGACGCTGTCGGCCTCGGGTGGGCGAAGCAGATCTGGCTCGGGGATCCGGACCTCGTGATCTGGTCGATCTCGTTCGTGATCCTGTGGCAGATGTCGGGCGTCATCATGGTGATCTACATCGCCGGGCTGCAGAACGTGCCGGACGAGCTCCTCGAAGCCGCCGCGCTCGACGGCGCGGGTCCGGTGCGCCGATTCTTCTCCGTCTCGCTCCCGGCGCTCCGCCCGGCGATCGTCGTCTCGACCCTGATCTGCGTCATCGGCGGGCTGAAGACGTTCGACCAGGTGTGGGTGATGACGCGCGGCGGCCCCGGCGTCTCCTCGCAGGTGATGTCCACCGCCATCTACCAGGCCGCCTTCCTGCGCGGCGAGTTCGCCTACTCGACCGCGATCGCGCTCGTGCTGACGGTCATCTGCGTCATCGCCGCGATCATCCAGCAGCGCGTCACGCGCGCCCGGAAGGACGGATGACCCGTGAAGCAGTACACATGGAGGACCGGCGTCCTGCAGGTCGTGATGATCGGAGTCGCCCTCTTCGTCCTCGTTCCCGTCTACATCCTGGTGAACACCGCACTGAAGCCGAGCGGTGACCGCACGTCGCCGCTGCTGCCCCCGACCTCACCCGAGTGGGGGAACTTCCCGGCCGCCTGGGAGCAGGCGTCGCTCGGGTCTGCGCTGGTCAGCAGCACGTTCGTGACCGTCGGCACGATCGTGCTTCTCATCGCGATCGGGTCGCTCGCCGCCTACCCGCTCGCGCGCATCACGGCATCGTGGACCCCGTACGTCTACTACGGGTTCATGCTGGGGCTCATCGTCCCGAGCTTCCTCGCGCTGGTGCCGCTCTACGCGACGTTCCGCGACCTCGGCCTGCTGGCGCATCCGGTCGGTCTCATCATCCTGTACCTCGGTGAGCGCGGTGCGTTCACGATCTTCCTGTACACGGAGTTCCTCCGTGCGGTGCCGAAGGACTACGACGAGGCGGCGGGGATCGATGGTGCCGACCGGCTGAAGACGTTCTGGCACGTCATCCTCCCGCTCCTACGACCGGTGACCGGCACCGTCATCATCCTGAACGCGGTATTCATCTGGAACGACTTCTACGCCCCCCTGCTCTTCCTGAGCGGTTCGGGCTCGCAGACCCTCCCGGTGGCGCTGTTCTCGTTCACGGGCACGTACGAAGTCGACTGGACGCTGCTGTTCGCGGCGCTCATCATCGCCTCGCTGCCGATGCTCATCGCATTCCTCGTCATGCAGAAGGCCGTATTCCGCGGCTACGCGACCGGCCTGAAGGGTTGACGGGTGAGGGATCCGCGTCGAGGGGCGCGCCGGAGCGGTGCCCGACGCGGCGTGCGTGCGACGGGTCGAGCCGGATGACGGATGTGGCGGAGGAGCCGGCCCTCCCGCCACGACGGGTGACGAGCGCGGATGTCGCCCGGGCGTCCGGTGTGTCGCGGGCGACGGTGAGCTACGTGCTCAACAACGCACCCGACCGATCCATCTCCGAGTCGACCCGAGCGCTCGTGCTCGAGACCGCGGATCGGCTCGGCCACCTGCCGTACGCCCCCGCACGCGCGCTCCGCTCGGGGCGCATGAACGTCGTGCTCGCCATCGTTGCGGGCTTCTCGATCGGCTACGTGTTCGACCTCGCCCTGGACCGCCTGAACCGCGAGCTCGGGAACCGGGGGTACGCGTTCCTGGTCACGCGGGTCAACGACGAGAAGGAGGGGCTGAACATTCGCGGGCTGTGGGGCGCGGTCACCCCGACGCTGGTCCTCGGCATGGGCGGCATCCCCGAGCACGCGAGGAAGCTCATCGAGATGTCGGACGCCACGCTCGTCGAGGACGTCGGGATCATCTCGTACGTCGGGACCGGCCGGCTCCAGGCGGAGCATCTCGAGCGTTCCGGACATCGGATCCTCGGGTTCGCATATCCCGAGGATCCGAACATCGACCGGTATGCTCGCCAGCGTCTCGAGGGCGTGCGCGCGGTCTGCGCGGAGCGAGGGCTGCCGGAACCCCTGGTCGGTGTCGTGAGCTCGCGCATCGACGCCGTCGTGGAGCAGATCGAGCGCTGGAGGTCAGCCGGCGTCACCGCGATCTGTGCGCACAACGACGACATCGCGCTCATGGTGATGGCCGCCATGGCGTCGATCGGTCTGACGGCGGGGGTCGACCTCGCGGTCATCGGAGTCGACGACATCCCGTTGTCGAATATGGGACTCTCGACCGTCTCGATCGACTCCGACGTCTTCACGACCGTGCTGATCGAACGGGTCGTCTCCGTGCTCGAGGGCAGGGAACCCATCGTGGGCGACAGCCCACTGCTGCATCTCGTGCTGCGCTCGACCGCCTGACGAACTGGGGCACACCGACCGGGTGCCCCGTTGCGCCTCGACGACTCCCGCGAGGCATGCACGGACGTGCTCGCCACGCGGGTCGTCCGGTGATTCGCTTCCGGGTTCCGACGCTCGAAGAGTTCTCTGCGGAGGGATCCCCGGCGGCCGCCGTGGTCCACGTGGCGCGGCCCTCGACAAGGTCGACGGACTTGTCGATCCGCGTCGCAAAGTTGGATATGCGCGCCAACTGCAGCCCGCGGCCGCTATTGCGCCGAGAACCCTTGCGGCCGACTGGTTACACGTGTAAACAAGAGTCAGTTACACGTGTAACCGAAGGCGCCGCGTGTTCCCCGCACACTACGAGGAGGTAGTCGTGAGCAGTGACACCGCAGTTCTCCGTGACCGGCCGGACGTCGCAGTGGAGCGCAGCTTCGATGCGCTCTCGGCGACGAGACTCTCGCCGGGAGGCCACACACTTCCCGACGACCCCGCCGGCAGGTTCCGCGTGGTCTTCGTGTCCTCGGGCACCGTCTCGGTAGGGCTCCCGGAGCGCATGATCCTGCTCGACCCGCGTGACCTGCTGGTCATTCCGCCGCGCGACCGTGCTCGGGTGCACGCGTCGAATGGCTCGCACGTGCTCGCGCTGCGTGTCGATGCCTCCGCGATCTCGCTCGAGGCTCGGCAGCTCGACGCGGTCGCCGGTGCGGCACTCCCCACCGACGGCGGTACGGCCAGCCTGCTCGCACACGTGCTGGACGCGCTGCTGGCGCAGTTCGAGCACTACCGTCCCGGCAACCCCGTGCGCCTCCAGCAGCACCTCGGCGGGTTCCTGGCGATGTCGTTCGCCGAACGGGCCGACCTCGTGCAGGCCCCAGATCCGTTGCTCGAGCGCGCCAAGGACCACATCGAGGCGCGCCTCGGTGACCCGTCGCTGCGCCCCGACACCGTCGCGGCCGCCATCAACGTCTCGACCCGAACGCTCAACCGGCTCTTCGAGAGCGGGGGCGTGTCTGTCAGCTCGTGGATCCGCCACCGGCGCCTCGAGCGCTGCCGCGAGACCCTCGCCGACCCGCGCGCCGCCCGGCTCACGATCGGTGCCGTCGGCTCGCAGTGGGGCATGTGGGACGCGGCGCACTTCAGCCGTTCCTTCAAGACGGCCTACGGGATCTCGCCGCGCGAGTTCCGGCGATCCGCACTGTGCTGACGGGGCGCCCCGCGGCCGGTGGGGCGATGTCTGTCGGTCGCTTCGCGGCATGACGACTGGGGCGGGAGGATGTCGCATCCTCCCGCCCCCGTCATCGTGCGTCGGGCCCTAGGGAACCGGAGTGTCGTCGGGGACGATGGGCTGGGGGTCGGTGCTCACGAACTCGAGGCGGATGCCGTCGAGGTCCTGCTTTTCGGTGAACCAGAGGATCACGCGCCCGTCCTCCGTCCGCGACTCCCCGTTGTGACCCACGCCGAGCTGCGTGAGCTCTTCCATGCGGCCCTCGACATCGGGGTGGTCGATGAAACCGAAGTGGTGGAACCCCTCTCCCTCACGATGCGAGTGGGTGCCATCGCCGTGGAACTCCATGAGCTCGATGTACGGCGGCCCCTCCGCGGTGAAGCTGATGCGGGCGTCGTGGAAGTGCGGTTCGCCCTCGCGGGTGTCGTCGACCCACCAGTTCGTGCGGTAGCGCTCGATCGGGCCGAACGTGTAACCCGTGACGGCCTCCCAGCGGGCGACGGCCTCTTCGATGTCCTGCACGAGGATTCCGATGTGGTGGATGAGTGGTGCGGGCATGATGATCCCTTCGTCGGTGTCAGACGGCGCTGACGTCGGTGGAGGCGAGGTGGCGGATGACCGCCATCAACGCGTGCGATTGCGTGCTGGAGCCGTGCATGGGCGGGAAGAGGTCGGTTGTGAAGCCGACCGCGAGTCCCGACTCGGGGTCGGCGAAGGCGACGGAGCCACCAGCCGCCTCGTGCCCGTAGGACGTGGCGCCGAGCATGGGGAACTGGGGGAAGGGCAGTTGGTACCCGACGCCGAAGTGGATCGGGATGCCGAGGCGATGATCCATGCCGCGGTAGTGCGTCGCGGTGAGGCCAGCCCGCATGCCCTCTTCCAGGAGGCGCACGCCGTCGACCTCGCCCATGGTGGCCGCCATCAGGCGAGCGAGCGATCGTGCATCCGCGATCGCGCCCACGGAGCCGTAGCTCCCGAGCGCAACCTCCTCGCGATTCCACACCTCGAGGTCGCTGAAGATGCCGAGCAGATTGTCTGCGGGCACCTCCCCGCGCTCCATGCGGCGGAACTCGGTCTCCGTGACGAGCGGCGTCCGGGCGATGACGGGTCGGACTCGCCCGAGCACTTCGCGCGGCGCGCCGATCCACGCCTGCAACCCCAGGGGCTCCGCGATGCGGGCGGCGGTCACCTCCTGCAGGCTCACGCCGGCACGACGCCGCATCGCGCCGTCGACGAGCGCGCCGAACGTCAGCGCGTGATAGCCGTGCTTGGTCCCCGGTTCCCAGAGCGGCTCCTGGCGGCCGATCTCGTCGACGTCGCGCCCGGCCCAGAGATCGTCGGCGGTGAACGGCGTCGTGATGGAGGAGAGGCCGGAGGCGTGCGTCATCACCGAACGCAGCGTGATCCGCCGGGTGGTCGGCCGGTCGAGCTCCGCCCAGAACTCGGCGAGCGGCTCATCGAGGTCGAGTCTGCCCTCCGCGACCAGCATCCCGACTGCGGTCGTCGTGATGGCCTTGGTGACCGAGAACACGAGCTGCAGCGAGTCGGTGCCGTAGTCGCCTGCGACGAGGTCGACGACCGGACGTCCGCCCTCGTAGATGCACAGGGCGCCGCCGCCGGCGCCCTGCGACGCGATGACGCGCGAGAAGACGTCCCGAAGTGGAGCGAAGCGCCCCCGTGCGTAGCCGTCGACGGGAGCGACCCAGTCCGGGAGCGGGGTGCGACCAACCATCGGGATCACGCCCCCACCGTCGCCGCGCGCGCGGCGGCGACCTCGACCCATGCCCCGGTCCGCGCCGACTCCTGGATCGCCGTCACGACGCCCTGCACGTGCGCCGCGTCGGCGAAGTCCGGCCGGGACGTGCCGCCGTTCGCGGCGGCTTCGACGAACCGCGCCAGCTGGATCGCCGAGCCCTCGACGTAGCCGATGCCGATGCCTGCCACGGGGTACCAGACGTCGCGATGCGCGTCGCTCACGAGCACGGTCTTGAAGCCCGAATCCTCTACGCGGTCATCCGCGCGTGCGATCTTGAGTTCTTCGCGTCGGTTCCAGTCGAACTCCGCCGCGCCCTTCGTGCCGTCGAGTTCGAGGCGGATCTGGTTCTTGCGGCCGTAGGCCTGGAAGCTCGCCACGAACGTGCCGATGGAACCGTTCGCGAACTGGGCGACCCAGGTGCCGGCATCGTCGGTGAGGTCCTGGGAGAGACGCTCGTCCTCGGGCAGCCACGACGCGCCGGCCGTGCCGCCGTTCGTCCGCATCATCGCGCTGACGCGCACGATGGGCCCGTTGAGATACTCCGCGAGATCGATGACGTGCGACCCGATGTCACCGACGGCCCCCGAGCCGCCGGTCCGCTTGGCGGACCGCCAGCCGAAGTCGTCGATGAAGTACGCGCCGTCCTGCATATAGCTCGCGCGGAAGCTCAGCGGCTCGCCCAGCTCGCCGTGGTCGATGATCTGCTTGAGCAGGCTGATCGCGGGCGTGTGGCGGTAGTTGAATCCGACCTGGTTGGCCAGCCCGGACGCCTCCGCGGCCTCCGCCATGCGGAGCGCCTCCGCGGCGTCGTTGGTGATCGGCTTCTCGCAGAAGACCGGCTTCCCGGCCGCGAGCGCCGCCATCGCGATCTCCTGGTGGAACTGCGGCGGCGTGACGATGTCGACCACGTCGACGTCGTCGGACTCGACGACGGCCCTCCAATCCGAGGAGCTGTGCTTCCACCCGAGGCGCTCCGCGGCGGCGGCGGCCACCTCGGGGACCGCATCGACCAGCGTGTGCTTGACGATATTCACATCGAGGTCCACGACCCCGGGTGCGAGGGCGTACGCCATGCTGTGCGCCTTGCCCATGAACCCTCCGCCGCCGATCAGGGCAACTCGAATCTCTCTCACCATGTCCGTTCCGTTCTGCGTATGGGAATGCGGGACGACCTCCCGCGCCCTCAGCCTCGCCGGAGGCCCCTCCGCGTGCTTGTGTCTGGACGACCTCCTCTTGCGCGTGCCAGCCGTGACTCACAACGGCCCCCTCATCACCGCTTCAGTAAGGTGTGGGGCGTGGATCACGGGGATCTCGGAACGGGTGCGGTGGGCAGGCGCGGACGCCGGGTGACGAGCGCCGACGTGGCGCGCGAGTCCGGCGTCTCCCGCGCCACGGTCAGCTACGTGCTGAACAACGCTCCGGATCGCTCCATCTCGGCTGCGACGCGTGCGCTGGTGATCGAGACCGCGGAGCGGCTCGGGCACGTGCCCTACGCGCCGGCGCGGGCGCTCCGCTCCGGACGTATGAACGTGGTCCTCGCCACCGTCCCCGGATTCTCGATCGGCTACGTGTTCGACCTCGCACTGGACGAGCTCAACCGCGCGCTGGGCACGCGGGGCTACGCGCTGCTCGTGACGCGCATTCAGGAAGAGCAGGAGGGGCTGAACCTCCGCGAGCTCTGGGGGTCGGTCACGCCGACGCTGGTGCTCGCCATGGGCGGTCTGCCGGACCACGCGCGCCGGTTCATCGCCATGTCGCAGGCACCGCTCATCGAGGACGGCGGCATCCTGTCGCACGTCGAGATGGGGCGGATGCAGGCCGAGTACCTGATCGGACACGGGCACGCCCGGCTGGCCTTCGGCTACCCCGAGGACCCGAGCATCGATCGGTACGCGCGGCAGCGGCTCGAGGGCGTGCGGGCGGTCTGCGAGGAGCACGAGCTCCCTGCCCCGGTCGTGGGCACCGTCGGCACCCAGCTCGACGCGGCGATGCCGGTCGTCGAGGCCTGGCTCGCCCAGGGCGTGACGGCGGTATGCGGGCACAACGACGATCTCGCGCTCATGGTGCTGACCGCGGTCCGCTCCCTGGGGCTCGAGCCCGGCGTCGACCTGAGCGTCATGGGCGTCGACGACATTCCGCTCGCGGCGATGGGCCTCACCACGATCGCCATCTCGACAGAGGTCTTCACCGCGGCCATCATCGAGCGGGTGCTTGCGGTGCTCGAGGACCGGGAAGCGGTCCCGGTGCATCAACGGGCGCTGCGCCTGGTCGTGCGCAGCAGCGCCTGACTCAGTCGCGGGTGCAGGTCACCGGGGCAGCGGCCGGACTGTGCGCGGTCGTTGCCGCTGCCCCGGTGCCTGGGCACTGGATCGATCAGCAGGTTCCGTCCGCCTCGTACCGATCGATGACGGCGACCTTCTCGGCCGACGCGCTTGCGGGGTCGAACCGGTAGGTCAGCCACTCGCGGACGAGGCGGCGAGCGAGCTCGATGCCGACCACCCGCTGTCCCATCGTGAGGACCTGGGCATCGTTCGAACGGATCGCGCGTTCCACCGAGAACGAGTCGTGAGCGGTGACTGCGCGGACGCCCGCGACCTTGTTCGCGGCGATCGCGACGCCCAGCCCCGTGCCGCAGAACAGCAGGGCACGGTCGACCGTGCCGTTGGCGACGAGCTGCGCTGCCGCGATCGCGACCCTCGGGTAGGGAGTCCGTCCGTCTGCATCCACGCCCACGTCGATGACCGACGCGACGCCCGGATCGTGCTCGAGGTCCGCCTTGAGGACTTCCTTGTAGTCGTGTCCGGCGTCATCGGCGCCGATCACGAGGCGCAACGGTTCCAGATCCATATCAGGTCTCCTCGTCGGTCGTGAGCAGTGGGCCGATCGCGGTCGCGATCAGCGCCAGGCTGGTCGCGCCGGGGTCTGCGGCGCCGATGGCGTGGTCTCCGTGCGTGCGTGCGCGACCCATTCGCGGGACGAGCCCCGCGGTCTGCGCGGCGCCCCGCGTAGCGGCCTCCGCCGCGCTCGCCCAGGCGTCCGGGAGTGACGATCCCGCGGCCACCGAAGCGGCGAGCGTCTCCGAGAACGGCACGAGCGCGTCGACCATGGTCTTGTCACCCACGCGCGCCTTGCCGTAGTCCATCACGCCCTCGGTGGCAGTGGCGACCCCCGCGACGACGTCCGCGGCGTCGGGCGTGCCCGTGTCGCCCAGCTCGCGGGCCACGGACGTGAGGATGACTCCCCAAAGGGCGCCCGACGTGCCGCCGGCGCGGTCGGACCAGCCGTCCGCGGCACGCGCGAGTGTCGTCGCCGCACCCGCGCCCATAGCGGTCGCGTGCTCGGCTGCGCGCAGCGCCGCGCGTGCCCCGCGCTGCATCCCGATGCCGTGATCGCCGTCCCCGGCGATCGCGTCCATCCGACCGAGTTCGTCGACATTCGCATCGATGGTGCGGGCGATCCGCTCGACGATCGTCCGCACCGTGGCCGCGACCACCCGCGACGCGGCGTCTCCGGGAGCGACGTCGTCCGCTGCGATCGTCGCAGCGGCGGCATCCACCAGCTGTCGTGCCGGGACCGCACCGCGGCGGTAGGCCGGGGTGTCGACGGGGTGCTCCCAGAGGGTCGCCAGCTCGTCGTCGGGCCAGAACAGGGTCAGTGAGCCCCCGGCCATGTCGAACGACGTGCAGTACTCGCCCACATGCGGGTCGAGCACCTCCAGGCCCGCGTTCCGGAGCAACTGGTGGATGCGTCGGTAGACGACGAACAGCTCTTCGTACTTGAGGGATCCCAGGCCGTTGAGGACGGGGACGACCCGCTCGTCCGCGTCGGCGGGCCGCTCGGCGAGCAGCCGGTCGACGAGGAGCTCGGCGAGCTCGTCGGCGGTGGGGATCGCGGTCTCGGCGATGCCCGGTTCGCCGTGGATCCCGAGTCCGACGGCCATCGTGCCCGCGGGCACCGTGAAGAGCGGGTCGGATGCGCCGGGCAGCGTGCATCCGGTGAATGCCACCCCGAGCGACTGCGTGCGCTCGTTCGCCTTCCGCGCGACTGCCGCCACGCCGTCCAGGTCGTAGCCGCTCTCGGCAGCCCCGGCGGCGGCGCGGAACACGGTGAGGTCGCCCGCGATGCCGCGTCGCTGCGCCCGATGCGTCGGATCGGCGGATGCGATGTCATCGGTGACCGCGACCGACGCCGCCCGGATCCCGTCGGAGGTGAGCCGCTCCTGCGCGGCGTCGAAGTTGAGGACGTCCCCGGCGTAGTTGCCGTAGGTGAGGAGCACGCCACCGCCTTGGTGCGCGGCCCGCGCCACCGCGTGCACCTGCTGGCTCGAGGGGGACGCGAACAGGTTGCCCATGGCCGCGCCGTGGGCGAGCCCGGGGCCGACCAGGCCGCCGAACGCGGGGTAGTGTCCCGAACCGCCGCCAACGACCACGGCGACCTGCCCGGGCGGCGACGCGGTCGATCGCACGACGCCGCCGGGTACGCGTCGCACGTATCGGCCATTCGCCGACACGAAGCCGTCCACCATCTCATCGGCGAAGTCCGCCGCTTCGTTCCAGAGTCGCGTCATCGCGTCAGCCCTCCCGTCGCGTCACTCGGTCCGCGCACGAATCGCTCATGCCAGCCGCACGACGCCGCGACCGCGGATGCGCCCGTCGGTGAGCGCGGCGAAGGCCGTCTCCAGGTCGTCGAGCCCGTACGAGTCCGTGACGACCCGATCGAGGTCGATCGCGCCGGAGGCCGCCAGGCGGACGACCTCGGGCAGGTCGGTGCGGGTTCGCGCGCCGTAGGACCCGATCACGCGCTGGCTGCGACGCACGAGCCGGGTGATCTCCACTGGCGCAGTCTGCCCGGTCGCCGCCAGCCCCACGGCGACGAGTCGTCCACCGTCGCGGATCATGTCCAGCCCCTGCGCGAAGGTGCGCGGCGAGCCGAGCGCCTCGAACACCACGTCGACGCCGTCGCCGCCGAGCGCGCGGACCGCCTCCACCGGATCAGACTCGCGAGCGTTCACCGCGGCGTGCGCGCCGAGCTCGATGGCGAGGTCCAGCTTCTCGGTGTTCACGTCGACCGCGATGATCGGTTCGGCGCCGACCGCTCGCGCGACCTGGACGATGCTCGTGCCGACGCCGCCGATCCCGATCACGGCGACGGATTCGCCGACGCGGACGCCGCCGCCGCGTCGCACCGCCCCGAAGCCGGTCATCACGGCACAGCCGAGGACCGCAGCGGACGCCAGGTCCAGCTCGTCGGGTACGCGGGCGAGGCCGCTCACCGGGACGACGGCGTACTCGGCCAGCCCGCCCATCGAGTACATCGCGAGCCGGGTCCCGTCAGCACGGGCCAGGCGGCTCGTCCCGTCGTAGAGGGAACCCTCGACGCGGTTGAGCCCGAAGAACCGCAGGCAGAGGTCGTCGCGCCCCCGTGCGCACTCGACGCAGGCGTTGCAGGGCATGATGAACGCGCCGACCACGCGGTCGCCGACCGCAACAGCCTCGGTGGTGGTGCCGGTGCCGAGCGCCACGACGGTCCCGCTGACCTCGTGTCCCAGTACGGCCGGCCGGGGAAACCCGATCTCGCCCTTCAGGACGTGCAGGTCGGAATGGCACACGCCGCACGCGGTGACGCGCACCAGTGCCTCGTCGCGCTGCGGTGCGGGGACCGGGATGCGCTCGATCCGCAGGCCGTGCTCGTCGAGCACTGCGGCGCGCATGTCGTGGGGTACGGTCCCTGCGGGGAGGGTCGGCTCTATCGTGCTCACGGTGTCCTCGGGTCAGCGGTAGATGTCGGCCAGGTTCGACTCGAAGTAGTCGAGGATGTCGCGCACGTCTTCGATGGGTTCGGGGGCGAGGTCGATCTCGGCCACCGCGTATCCGCGGAAGCTCCGCTCCCGCATCGCGGTCACGACCTCCGCCCACTTCACGATCCCGTTGCCCATCCGGCGGAACTGCTCCATCATCTGCTCGTGCGTCACGACTCCGGTCGGCGGGACGTCATCGCGCTCGCCGATGCAGTCCTTCCAGTGCATGCTCGTCATGCGCTCCGCATGCGCGTCCACCACGACGGCCGTGTCGCCGCCGTCGAGCGTGATGTGGCCGGAGTCCGGGCACAGATGCACGACGGAGGGGTCCGTGGCGGACATGACGCGCGCGATGTCGTCGACGCGGCAGACGCACGAGTAGGCCTCGGTATGGATCGCCAGCCGCACGCCCGACCGTGCGGCGGTGGTGCCGAGGTCGGTGAACATCCCTGCGACGAGGTCCGAGGTCCGCGCCGACAGCGGGAGGGCGATCGACGCCTCCATCGCCCCGCGCCGCGGAGGTCCCGATAGGAGGACGTCCGCGCCGCAGGCCGCGAGGAACTCGGCGTGACGGGCGGTCTCGTCCAGCAGGTCGCGCTTGATTCCGGCATCCTCGAACGCCCCTTCGTACGACCAGCCGCTCTGGTAGCTCCCGGTGAGCACGAGGCCTCGGTGCGACAGCGAGTCGACGAACGCCTCCGGAGTGCCGTACGCGGCCAGCGCGGTGCGCCAGTCTCCGGGCTCCATGCAGAGCTCGACGTGCCCGACACCCGACTCCGCCACGGAGTCCATCAGTCGGTCGTAGAACTCGCGCGGGTCGCGCTCCACGGCTTCCATGAGCTCCTCGGGCGTAGAGAGGTCCCAGAAGGCGGGTGCGTAGAAGGTGATGACCTGCGCGGCCCAGGTGAGGGCGTTCCCCTCGGCCTTGACGTTCATCGGTGCGTTCCTCTCGGTGTGGTGGAAGTCGCCGCGTCCGGCCGCGGCGAAGTTCGTGCGTTGCTGCTCGGTCACGTCGTCGTCTCGTACTCGAGGCCGATCTGCGCCCGAACGGCGTCCATCGTGCGCATCGTGAGGAGCGAGAACGCGTGCGGCATGCGTGGGCTCTCGAGCAGTCCGGCGCGGATGCAGCGGGCGACCTCGACCGCCTCCTCGCGCAGCCCATGCCCGACGTAGTCGTTCGGGAACTCGGTACGTGCACCGTCTCCCGTGATCAGGGTGAAGTCGGAGGGCATCATCCATCGGGGCTCGATCTCGATCCGCGCCCTCGTCCCTGCGATCACGGCGCCCGTGCGCGTCCAGGCCGAGAGTGTCGATGTCGTGATCGCCTGCGCGCCGCGGTCGTACTCGAGGATCGCGGTCGTCTGTGCGTCGACGCCGGTCTTCGTGAAGTTCGCTGCGGCGGTGATGCGGTCAGGTGCGCCGAGGATCGAGAGCGCGAGCGACACCGGATACACGCCGAGGTCGAGCAGTGCGCCGCCGCCGAGCCGGCGGTCGTACAGGCGATGCTCGGGGTGCCCCGGGTCGAACCAGATGCCCTGCTCGGCTGCGACCTGCACGATCTCGCCCAGATCGCCGGCATCGATGAGCTCGTGGATCCTGCCGATGTGGGGCAGGAATCGCGTCCACATCGCCTCCATCGCGAACACCCCATTCGCCCGTGCAGCGTCGAACAACCGGACCGCCTCGCGCTCGTCCAGCGTCAGCGGCTTCTCGACGAGGACGTGCTTGCCGGCCTCGATCGCCGTCAGCGCTGCGGCGAGGTGCCCGGAGTGCGGGGTGGCCACGTACACGGCCTCGACCTCCGGATCGGCGGCGAGTGCCGCGTACGACCCGTGCACGCGCGCGACGCCGAACTCGGCGGCGAACTCGTCGGCTCCGCCCGGCCGGCTCGAGCCGACGGCGACGATCGCGGCGTCGTCGGGGATGTTCTCCAGGTCGCGCGCGAACATCGTCGCGATGAATCCCGGGCCGGCGATTCCCCAGCGGATCGGTTCGGACATGCGGCTCCCTTGCTCGCCTATGAGTGGTCTGGGCGGCGCCGTCGCGGGCCCCGCCACCTCCATGGTGCGGGAGCCGCCCGCGATCCGCGCGGGGCGATCCTGCACTCCGCGTGTGCACCTTTGCATGTGTCGGACGCCCCGGCCTCGCGGCTAGAACTGTTCACACCACGCGGCCGCCGAATCCGTTCCCGAGGCCGCGGTCCACGAAGAGGTAGGCGCATGGAATCACTCGAGCTCGTCGTCAGCGGCGCGGAGAAGTCATTCGGCGGCGTCACGGTGGTGCGCGGGGTGGATCTCACGATCAGGTCGGGGGAGGTCATCGCGCTGCTCGGGGAGAACGGCGCCGGCAAGTCGACCCTCATGAAGCTCATCGCCGGCGTGCACGAGGCGGATGCCGCGCAGATCCGGCTCAACGGGAGAGCGGTCGAGATCCCGGACGTGCGCGCGGCGCAGGCGCACGGCATCGCAATGGTCCACCAGGAGCTCAACCTGACCGAGAACCAGACGGTGGCGCAGAACCTGACGCTGGGCAGGACGCCGACGCTGGGGCCCGACGTCCTCGGCCTGGTCGACCGGCGCCGCGTGCTTCGCGAGGCGCAGCAGGCGCTCGATGTCATCGGGTCCAGGGTCAGCCCGCACGACGTCGTCGGCGACCTCTCAATCGCCCAGCGACAGCAGGTCGAGATCGCCAAGGCCCTGTCTCAGAGCGACGTGTCCGTGCTGCTGCTCGACGAGCCGACCAGTTCGCTGCCGGAGGAGCAGGCGAACGACCTGCTCGCGCTGCTGCAGCGACTGCGCGAACAGGGATTGGCGATCGTGATCACGACCCATCGACTCGATGAGGCGTTCGCGGTCGCGGATCGCATCGTGGTGCTGCGCGACGGCGAGCGGGTCGCGGAGTTCGATGCCGAGGAGCCCGACGCGACGCGAGACCGGATCGTCGAAGCCATGGTCGGCCGGACGCTCACGGCGCTGTTCCCCGATCATCGCGCGCCGCAGGAGGAGACCGTCCTCGAGGTACGCGGGCTGTCGGGCGGCATCGTCCACGATGTCTCCTTCGAGGTGCGACGGGGGGAGATCTTCGGACTGGGCGGCCTCGTCGGCGCAGGCAGGACGGAAGCCGTGCGCCTCGTCTTCGGTGCGGACCGTCGGGACACCGGGACGGTCGTCCTCAACGGACGCGACGTACGCATCCGCTCGCCCCGGGAGGCGGTGCGCCTCGGGGTGGGATTCGTGCCCGAGGACCGCAAGGCCCAGGGCCTCGTGCTGCTCCAGGACGTGCAGGAGAACGTCGCACTTCCGAACCTGCGTACCTGGCAACGCTGGGGCCTCATCGAGATGCGACGGCTCCGCGAGGCGGTGGCGGCCGCCATCCGCGACTTCGGCATCAAGACACGCGGGGCGCGTCAGGTCGTCTCGCGCCTCAGCGGCGGCAACCAGCAGAAGGTCGTGCTCGCGAAGTGGCTGGCCCAGCCGTTGAGCCTGCTCATCCTCGATGAGCCGACACGCGGCGTCGACGTCGGCGCGCGCGCAGACCTCTATCGGCAGATCGACGAGATCGCCGCACAGGGCGTCGGGATCCTGCTCGTGTCGTCGGACATGGAGGAGCTGATCGGGTTGAGCGACCGGATCGGCGTCATGGCCGAGGGCAGGTATCAGGGCACCCTCGCCGCCTCAGAGGTCACCCAGGAAGCGATCCTCCGCCTCGCCAGCAAGCTCGAGTCGCTCGATACGACGCCCCACCGAACCGGAGACCACACATGAAGACCGCCACCTCCCGCACCCAGAGTCCGTCGCTCCTCGACGTCGCGCACCGAGCATGGACGGCGTTCGCGCGCCGCCCGGAGTCCGGCGCGATCCTCTCGGTGCTCGTGATCGGCATCTTCCTGTCCATCGCGACGACCCAATTCCTCACGGTGGCGAACCTGATGCTCGTCGCGCGTGGCTTCGCCTTCACCGCAATCGCGGCAATGGGCGCCTTCCTCGTGATCGTCACGGGTGGCATCGACCTGTCAGTCGGGTCGGTGATGGGGCTCGCGGGACTGACCGCGGCGTTCCTCAGCGCGAACGGCACGAGCTTCCTGGTCGCGCTGATGGCGGGGCTCGCCGCTGGTGCCCTCGTCGGTCTCGTCAACGGCCTGTTCACCGCGCATATGAACCTCGCCCCGTTCATGGTCACGCTCGGCATGTTGAGCGTCGTCCGGGGAATCGACGTCGCGATCACCGGGGGCACCCCCATCCAGGGCATCGACCCGGCGATCACTTGGCTCGGCCAGGGCTACGTGCTCGGAATCCCCGTCCCGGTCTGGATCATGGTGGTGCTCGGAATCCTGCTGACCATCGTCATGAAGCGCACGACGTTCGGCTGGTACGTATACGCCATCGGCGGGAACATCGAGGCGGCGAGGCTCTCAGGTGTGCGCGTCCGGCGTGTCAAGGCCGCCGTCTACACGATCGCCGGCCTGCTCGCCGCCATCGGCGGCATCCTGTTGACCGCGCGGCTGGGCGTCGGCGAGTCCACGTCGGGAACCGGGTACGAGCTCGACGTGATCGCGGCGGCGGTCATCGGCGGCACGAGCCTGACCGGCGGACAGGGGAGCGTCGCGGGCGCCATCTGGGGCGCTGCGCTGCTCGGTGTCGTGCGAAATGGGCTGGTGCTGCTCGGCGTCAGCGACTTCTGGCAGACCATCGCCATCGGCCTCGTCATCATCTTCGCGGTCGTCATCGACCGCTACCGGTCGCGCCCCGCGGCGTGATCGGCCAGACCCTCACCAGGGGCACCATCGCACACGAAGGAGAACACGATGGATCAACGACGATCACGCTCATCACGCGCGCTGGGGGCCGCCGCCGCGGCCGCTGCGCTCGCGCTCTCACTCACGGCCTGCGCCGGAGCGGCAGGAGGCGGGGACCCCGATGACCCCGACCGGGAGCTGCTCATCGTGGGCATTCCCAAGACGCTCGACAACGCCGGCTACGCGGTGGCCCGGAACGGCGCCGAGACCCGGATCGAGGAGCTCGGCGGGAACATCAACCTCGAGTGGGTCGCGCCGACCGGCGCCGATCCGGCCAAGCAGGTCCAGCTGATCGAGAGCTACGTCCAGCGCGGCGCCGACGGCATCTTCGTCTCTGCGCTCGGACCGTCGGTCTGCAACGCGATCGACCAGGCGATCGCCGCTGGGGTGACGGTGACCACGTTCGACTCCGACTGCCCGGACAGCGACCGGATCAGCTACGTGGGATCCGACAACTACGAGGGCGGGTACCAGTCGGGCATCCTGTACGCCGAGGCGGTCGAAGGGGAGGGGGCGCAGCGGATCGCCATCCTCACCGGCGTCGTCGGAGCCGTCAATCTCGGTGAGCGGGACGCGGGATTCATCGCGGCGCTGGAGGACGAGGGGGTCGACTTCGAGATCGTGACCACGGTGCCCGGCAACGACGACCTCACGAAGTCCGTCGAGGCGGTCGAGTCGACCCTGCGCGGCGACCCGACGATCAACGGGTTCTTCTTCGACGGGCCGTGGCCGCTGTTGGTCGAGCGCAGCAACCTCCCGACCATGATCGATCGCGTCGAGTCGGGCGACCTCACGGTCGTCTCCTTCGACACCATCCAGCCGGAGCTCGCCTGGGTCGAGGACGACCTCGTCGTGGGCCTGGTCGGGCAGAAGTACTACGGATGGGGTTACCAGAGCGTCCAAGTACTCAACGGCATCATCCGCAACGGCGACGAGTTCGGCGAACTCGCCGACACCGGGATCGACATCGTCACGAAGGATGGCGGGGATGGACGATTTTCTGTCGCGGAGATGAATGACTTCTGGGACGCCGGGGTGTTCGATGAGGAGCCGATCCAGCCCACGGGCTGACGGGGACCCGGCCCGGATGGGCGGCGGGGCTCCGTCGCCCATCCGAACCAGGGAGCATTCATGTCCGCTGTCGTCGTCATCGCCCGACTCCGTCCCCGCGCTGAGGCGGAGTCCTCAGTCGAGGCGGTGCTGCACGACCTCGTCACCTCGGTGCACCAGGAGCCCGGCTGCACCCGCTACGCGCCGCACCGCGACGGGGCGACCGGCGAGGTCGTTTTCGTCGAACGGTACGTCGATGCGGCCGCGTACGAGGTCCACCGGAACGGTGCGGCCCTCGCCCAGCACGGCGCACGGCTCGCCGCCACGTTCGAGGACGACGTCCGGGTGACGGTCTTGCACCCACTCCTCGACGGGAGCGGTCCGAAGGGCGAGTTGTGATCGCCCTCGTCGACAGCATCCGTCCCCCGCGGGCGCCCGACATCCGTGCAGACGATCTGCGCTACCTCCTCGCCGTCGCGCGCAGCGCGCGGATGGTGACCGCTGCCGCGATGCTCGAGGTGGACCACACGACCGTGGCTCGCAGGATCCGCGCGCTCGAGCGCAGCCTCGGGCACCGGCTCCTCGAGCCGGGCGCCGACGGCTGGGAACTCACCCCGCTCGGACGCGGAGTCGTGGCGGCGGCCTCCCCGATCGACGAGGCGATCTCGAATGTCCTCGACGTGACGGTCGGCGAGGGCGAGGGCGCCGTCCACGGAAGCGTTCGGCTGCTCGCCCCGGACGGTTTCGGTACGACGTTCGTCGTGCCCGCGCTGAGCGAGGTGCTCGGGAGGCATCCGCATCTCACGATCGAACTCGTCACCGCCACACGTCCACTCTCCCCGCGGGCGGCCGGCTTCGACGTCGCCGTAACGATCGGCGTCCCGACATCGAAGACCCTCGTGTCGGAGAAGCTCACCGACTACACCCTCCGCTTGTACGCGTCCGCACGGTATCTCGAGTCGCACGACCCGATCCGCACCGTGGACGATCTCGTGGAGCACCCGCTGATCTACTACATCGACTCGATGCTCACGGTCGCCGACCTCGACCTGCGCCGGAGCCTGGGAGGGATGGAAGTCAGGTTCGCATCCACCAACATCCTCGCCCAGCTCGCGGCGACCGAGGCGGGCGCGGGCATCGGGCTGCTGCCGTCATTCTTGGCGGAGTCGCGGCCCGGCCTCGTGCCGGTCCTCGAGGACCATGTCGACTACACACTGTCGATCGGCCTCTCCGCGAGGCGCGAGTCCGCGGGCCGCGCGGCGGTGGGCATCGTGCGCTCCGCGCTGCTGGCGGAGGTCCGGCGGCGGGCGGATGAGGTCCTCGCATCGGCGGGCACCGCCGCGACATCGGGCACCCGAGCATGAGTGAGGTCATCGCGTTCGACGTGAACGAGACGCTGCTCGACCTCAGCGCGCTCGATCCACTGTTCGACGACCTGTTGGGGTCGGCGTCGATCCGTCCGGCGTGGTTCGCGCAAGCCCTCCAACTCGCGTTCGTCGGCGGCCTCACCCGCTCGTACTCCGACTTCTCCACGGTGCAGGCCGCGGCGCTGTCGATGGTGGCGGCGCGCTCGGGCCGGACCCTCACGTCGCACGACGTCGACGCGGTCATCGGGGCGATGCGGATGCTGCCGCCGCACGAGGACGTCAGGGAGGCGCTCGGACTGCTCGCGCGAGCGCGGGTGCGTCTGGTCGCACTCACCAATTCGCCGCTGGCTACCGCCGAGGCCCAGCTCGCCCATGCCGGGATCGACTCGTACTTCGAGGCGATCGTGTCTGCGGACGAGGTGCGTGCGCTCAAGCCGCATCCGTCGGTCTACCGCGCCGCTGCACGCCGCTGCGGGGTGCGCATCGACCAGGTGCGCCTGGTCGCGGCGCACTCGTGGGACGTCAGCGGGGCGCTCGCCTCGGGTGCGCGCGCGGCCTTCGTCGCCCGCGCCGGAGCCGTGCCGAGTCCGCTCGGTCCCGCTCCGGACCTTGTGGCCACGGACTTGCGTACCCTCGCGGACGAGATCATCCGACGCGACACAGGGACCGTCGCCGTCTAGTACTGCACGAAGTACCGGTACCGGCTGCCGACGTAGTAGCAGATGTTGTACTCGGCGAAGGAACGGTCGGCGGTGCGGCTGACCTTGACGCTCTTCAACACCGGCTCGGCCGGGTCGATCTCGAGCTTCGCCGCGATCTCCGCCGACGGGAGCGTCGCCTCGAGGTAGTCGCGTGCCGTTGTGAATGAGACGCCGAACTCGTCCAGCATGGCGTACAGCGATCCGAAGTAGTCCTTCGGATCGGTCGAGAAATCGCGGTCGAGCGGGAACGAGTTGATCGAGTACCCGATGATCGCGCCGTCCTGCACGGCGCGTACGCGTCGCAGTTCGACTGCTGGATCGCCCTCCGAGATCCCGAGGATTCCGGCCAGCTTCGCGTCGGCCCGCACGACTTCCAGTTCGACGTCGATGGTGACCGCGCGGTACCCGAGTTCCTGCATCTCGTTGGTGAACCCCTTGAGTGCAGGACCGACCTCGGTACCCGCTTCCCACTCGGCCACGAAGGTGCCCTTGCCGCTGAGACTGTAGAGGTACCCCTCGATCGCGAGTTCCTGGATCGCCCGGCGGATGGTGATCCGGCTGACCCCGTACCGGGTGCAGAGATCGGCCTCGCTGGGGAGTTGGTCGCCCTGCTTCCACTGCCCGGATACCACGCGATAGCGTAGGTCCTCCTCGACCTGGCGGTACTTGGGAAGCGGATCTGTCCGCTTCCTGCCGAGCGGACGCGCGTCGGTCTGTTCCATCAGTCGCTCCCCTCCGGCCGCACCCGCAACGACTCCAGGATCTCCCGCTTCGAGTCGGACCGCTCCAACACCTCACGCGTGCCGTCGTCGAGCAGCCGCCGCGCCAACGCGGCGAGGATCTTCAGGTGCACGCCGTCGGCGTTCGAGTCCGGCACGGCGATGCCGAACACGTGCCGTGCCGCGCCCGATTCGCCCCAGTCGACGGCGGTGCGCAGCCTGAGGTAGGCGACCGTGGGCGACTGCACCGAGGGCGACTGGGTGTGGGGGATGGCGATCTCGCCGCCGATGCCGGTCTCGATCAGCGCTTCGCGCTCGAGCACGTCGGCGACGTAGCCGTCCCTGTCCACCAGTCGCCCTTCCGACTGCATCGCATCCGCGATCAGTTCGATGGCGGCGAGCTTGCCGCCCGCCTCGACGTCGAGCGCGATGAGCCGCTCGGTGATGAGGTCAGTCACTTGTCGGTGTCGTCCTTCGCGGTGTCAGCGGTCGAAGGGGCGTCCGCCGACAGGGTCGCACCTTCGGTCTCGAGCGTATCCTCGCGCTCCTGCTCCTCGACCACCGCATCCTCGATGTCCGGCTCCGGCTGGTACGGCTTCAGCAGCAGGCCCATCATGACCGCGGAGACGACTGTTCCGATCGCGCCGGCCAGCAGGTACAGCGGGATGTTGTTGATCAGCGGGATGGTGAAGATGCCGCCGATGGGAGCGGACAGCGTGATGCCGAAAAGTGCGGCGAGGCCCGCGCCGACCGCCGAGCCGGTCATGATCGACGGGATCACCTTGGTCGGGTGCGAGATGGCGAACGGGATCGCGCCCTCGCCGATGAACGTGAGGCCCATCACCGCTGCGGCCTTGCCGGCATCGCGGAGCTCCGGCGAGAACTTCCGTCGGAACAGGAACGTCGCCAGTGCGCAGCCACCACTGATCGCGAACGCGCCTGCCGCGACCATGCCCATCGGGGCAGAGGCCACGGCTCCGCCGTCCGCCGTCGTCAGGGTCGAGACGGCGAACAGATAGGCCACCTTGTTGACCGGACCTCCCATGTCGAACGCGATCATCGCCCCGAGTACCAGGCCCAGTACCACGGCGCTCCCCGTGCTGAGGTCCGTGAGGAAGTTCGTCAGTCCGTCATTGAGCGGCGGGATGAGCAGGTTGATCGGGATCATCGCCAATCCGATGAGGACTGCGCCGATGATGGGATAGACCAGCAGGACTCGCACCCCCTCGAAGGACCTCGGCAGCTTCTTCGTGAGCCATCGCAGGAGGACCGTGAGGTAGCCGCCCGCGAAGCCTGCGATGATCGCCCCGATGAAACCCGATCCGCCGGCGAGGGCCACGAGCCCACCGGCCATGCCGACCAGGAGTCCCGGCTTGTCGGCGATCGAATAGGCGATGTACCCGGCGAGGATCGGAAGCATCAGGCCGATGATCATGCCACCGAGCTCGAGGAGCCACGCCGATACCGGGTTCGTCGTGCCGAATGTCGCGGTGCTCGCGTTCGCCGAATCGAACAGGAACGCGAATGAGATCAGCACGCCGCCCGCGACGATGAAGGGGATGAACGACGACACGCCGGACATCAGGTGCCGATAGGGAGTGTTCCACCAACTCATGATTGCTACTCCTTCGTAGTCATTTCGGGGTGAGGGTCAGGGGTTGTACAACTTGGTCTTGCCGTCCTGGAGCATCCGGAGGACCTTCTCGCTGCGATGGATCGCATCGCCGGAGGAGACCATGAGGATCTGCTTCCCACGGAAGCGCTCCATCTCCACGCGCGTGTCCGCGGCGATGATCACCGCGGCCGCCTCGCGGATCTCCGCAGGCGTCAGGCGGTTCTCCACGCCACCCGCGCCATTCGTCTCGACCTTGATCTCGTAGCCGTGCCGGCGTGCGACCTTCTCGAGGGTCTTCGCCGCGATGTAGGTGTGCGCGATGCCGGCGGGGCAGGCGGCGACACCGACGAGCTTCTCCATGTCACTCCTCTTCTCGTTGGCCGATCACCAGTGTGGTGAGGTGGCCCGGTGCGAACTGCGCAGGTACTCCATCGACGGGTATGCGGTGCTCGTCGACGAGATCCGTGGTGCCCGTCATGCGCAGACGGGCCGGCACGCGCGCGGTGCCGGTCGGCACGGCGTCGTCCGACGCGTTGAACAGGCGGACCAGCGTCGACTCGTCCCGATCCGACTCGACGAGAGTGCCGAAGCTCACGCCGGGCTCGTCGATGGCGAACACGTCGAGTTGTCGAGGCAGGCCGGCGCTCCACGGATTGAGCGGGAAGTAGCTGATCGGATAGAACAGCGGGTCGAGCTTCTGGTTCTGGCCGTACAGCGGGTTGGTCGCGAACTGGGCGTACGTGCGGAAGACCCGGTTCTCGTCGAGCGGCGCGTCCCCGAACCCGATCCCGATGTCGATCTGGATAGCCTGGTCGTCGAGCTGGTGCGTGGGTGCGGCGAAGAGTCGCTCGGCCATCCCGCTGGGTCGCCCCGGCCGGCGATGCAGGTCGGGCAGTCCGATGTGGCCGACCGCGCGCAGCACGGTGAGCATCACGTCGCCGTAGTCCTCCCCGACGAACTCGTACTCCTTGAGGCTCCGGGTGTAGATGCTCACCGCGCCGGCGTCGTCGGCCGCCGAGACGTGGTTCAGCAACGGACGGGTCGCGCTGGGCTCCTCGAAGTACCCCTGTTCCTTCCAGTTCGCCATCTCCGGCGGGAGGCAGGGACGCTCGGAGATGCTGAACGGGCCGCCGCCGAACGAGACGGAGTTCTGCTTGCCAGTGCGGATGCCGAGGCGAAGCCGATGGTCGTGGGCCCGGTTGACGACCTCGCCGCTCACCCGGAGCACGGTCGATCCCGCATCCAGCGTGAGCGCGATCGTGAACGGGAGCACCGCGTCGGCCATCTTCCCGCGGCGCTGCTCCTGGCCGGAAGGCACCGTGAGCTCGCCGACGAGGTGCAGCTCCGAGAGCAGGTCCGACGTGAAGGTCGAGACCACGTCCGCGGCGGTCAGCGGCCGCGTGACGAGCCACTCGTGTTCCGGTGCCGGGTAGTCGTAGTCGTAGCTGTCGCCCTCATCGCCGCCGTCCTCGAAGTAGAGCGCGCCCTGCAGCACCTGTCCGGTGCGCTTGTCGTGGATGTCGATCCCTGCGTCGGTGCAGATCACCCGAAGGTGCTCGTTCTCGATCGTCGTCGCAGTCGTCTCGGGGGTGACCGGCACCGGTGCGTCTTCGGTCTCGATGACCCGCGCGGTGCGGTAGCCGATCCCGTCGAACTCCCCGACGTCGCACACGATCTCCGTGCGGTGGTACCACCTGTCCTCGGTCATGTCCGCCGGGTCCTTCCGGACCACGCCCAGGTAGTGCCGTTGCCGACTCTCGACCACGTACGGCAGCGTGCGCCCGTCCAGCTCGAGCCGGAACGCGGGCCCGCTGGTGATGATGCTCATGCGCTGCACCAGCCGGCGACGCCACGGGAGCGTGTGGAAGACCACGAGCGTGCTGCCCGGCTCACCGGCGTCCTCGACCGAGTGGCAGGCCAGTCGGCAGAGGAAGTCGCTGGCGCCCCGCGCGATGTACGACGCATACTCGGCGTTGGACTTGACCCACGCGTTCGTCATGTCGCCATGCGTCGCCGAACCATGCGTCTGCGTGTTGACCAGGTGGTACCAGGCCTGGTCGATGATGCCGTGGTCGTAGGGGATCCCGGCGATCGCGAGCATCGACATCAGCGGCTGCAACTCGAAGACCAGCTTGCGATCGACTTGGTCGATGAGGGTCTTGATGTCCGACCGGGCCGAGTTCATCCCGTTCACGTGGATGCGGTGATACTGCGGGGAGAAAATGTCCCCGGTGTGCGTCTTCAGGTCGCGGCCGTGTGCTCGCACGCGGTCGAAGAAGTCAGGCCAGGTCGTTTCTCGGAACTCGATCCGGTCCTGCAGCTCGTTGTAGCGACGGATCTTGCCTTTCACGTCGCGCATGATCGGGTTGCTGTCGAAACCGAGCGGGAATACGAACTCGTTCTCGAGGGTCGAGCGCTCGACCAGCCGGTCGATGAGTCGGCCGACGCCGATCTTGTTGTAGTCCTCGGCCGCATCGGTGAACAGGTCTCCGTTGCGGAACGCGTTCGCGCCGTAACCGTAGCCTGACAGCAGCACGTTGCACAGCACGCGACTGCCGTCGTTGGACTGGAAGTAGAACTCCGTGCCGAGCCCGTAGACGTCACCGACCCCGCGCGTGAACACGAACTCCGAGATCCCGAGTTGGGCGAGGATCTTGGGGAAGTCGGCCGGGAAGCCGAACGGGTCGGCGTGGTACGCAACCCGGTTCGACCCACCGAGCGACTCGGCGTAGTTGATGCCGAGGCGGGCGTTGTTGATGATTGATTCGCCAGAGCTGAGGTAGGCATCGAGCTGGTTGACGAACGGCCCGATCGCGAGCTTGCCGTTGCTCACCCAGCGCGACACCTCGTCGCGCTCGTTCGGGTGCAGCTGCAGGTACTCGAAGATCGCGGTCGTCTGGCCGTCGAGGAAGAACTGGTCGATCTCGCCGCTGCGGAACGCCTCGAGCATCTCGCGCAGGTTGTAGGCGAAGGTGACCATCGCCTCCTGCGGCGCGAACCACCAGTACGGATCCCAGTGGGTGTGGTGGATGCTGTGAGCGATCAGTTTGTCTGCCACGTCTCATACCTGTCGGGTCGGATGATGGTCGTGTGCACCACGATGGGGTGCCGCCGGTCGGCGACTACCTCGAAGCTCGGCATGTCGGCCGGTACGACGACGACGTCGAGGAAGCTGGCCGTGTAGTGTCGACCGCCGCCGCCCGGCGCCTGGATGCGCGCGGTCTCTCCGTCCACGAGCGTCAGCACCGTGAAACCGGTCCGGTTCTCGGCCACGTACGAGCGACCGGCCGCGATCTCGATCCGGTGCGCCTCGATGTACATGTCCTCGTACTGACCGACGAGGTCATCCGACCAGCCCGGTCCGTCGGCCACGCGCCGCGGCTCGAAGGCGACGTGCTCGTCGACCCACTCGGCATCCCGGTCGAACGCGAGCGCCTGCTCTCCGAGCAGGGTGTGGATGGGGCGGGGGCGGCCGGTGATGTCCGGCCGCACGTAGTCGTAGAGCTTGTAGGTGTAGGCGGACGTCGTGATGGTCCCGAGCTCGAGGACGAGTTGGTTGCGGCCGGACGCGTGGACGGTGCCATGGGGGAGGAAGACCTGACGACCCGGTGCGGAGTCGATCCCGTAGATGTAGTCCTCGTACGGCACCTCCGACCCGTCGCGCTCGGAGCGCCGGCAGAGCTCCAGGAACTCATGCCCGTCGCCCGAGAAACCGACGTACGTCTTCGCCCCCTGCCCGGTGAGCACCACGTAATACGCCTCGTTCTGCGCGGCGATGTCGCCGTGCAGTTCGCGGATCATCTCGTCGCTGGGATGCACCTGGATGGAGAGGTTCCCGTTGCTGTGCCACGTGTCGTCGTAGTTGAATCGCACCGGAAAACGGCCCTCGAACCGGCGATCGAGCACGTCGCCGATGATCTCCTCGCCGACCGCGTCCATCGCGGTCATGAACGGGATGTCGACTTCGACGTCGCCGGAACGCAGCAGCACGCTCGCCTCGGTCGGGATGAGTTCGAACGCCCAGGCGACCTTGTCGACGAGTTCGTCGGGCACACCGCGGAGGTGCTTGACGAACTGGCCGCCCCAGACCCCCTCGACGTAGAGCGGCTTGGCCCGGAACGGCCCGGTGGCGAGCTCCGCCAGCGCGGCGTGGACCTCGGCCCAGCGCAGGATCTGGAATCCGCGCCCCGAGTCGAGGACGTATCCAGCGACTTCGCCCGAACGGATCAGCTGCGCCCGCAGCCGGGTCGACAGCTCGAGGTCGATGATGAACGCCTGCCGGGCGACCTGGTCGACGTCGCGGTCGCGGTTGCCACCGAGGCACTCGTATCCCTCCCACACCCGCAGTGCGGCGTCCTTCGGCGTGACGTCCGCGAAGAGCACCGCGTCGGCGTGGGGCCGAAGCACGTTGCAGGCGCTCCCGAGCCCGTGGAGAAGGGTCGGCGCCCCGCTGCGTTCCACCTCCTCGAGGAAGGAGCGGACCTTCGCCTCGTCGAGCAGTGCCTCGTACGGCTGGTCGAAGAGTTTGCCGAAGATGAGCTCCGGGTCCGCTTCGCGGTCCATCGGAAGGTACGGAGCGAAGATCGTCTCGAGCTCGCCGGGGGAGCGGTACAAGGTGGTCACGTCCACGAGTCGCCAGGTGCCACCCGCGGGCCCGATCAATTCGACGAGCTCGGAGAAGCGCGCCGTCGCGATGCCGTCCAGGAGCACCAGCGCGCCGCCGTCGTTCGTCTCGGAGATGGTCGCGAGGAGGCTCGACTCGACCGTGAGATCGGCGGCGATCGTATTCACCGGCACCGGGTCGTCGAAGGGAATGGGGCGGTACGCGAAAGTCACATGCCTGTTATAACAGCATAATGTTGGAATGGTCAACGCCTCCGCAACGCTCGAGCCATCGAGGCACCGAGTCTTCGCGGCGGCGCCAAGGTTTCGACATAGGAGGCACATAGGAAGCGCATGGGCACGGATGGTGCAGTGGGCTCCAGCCCACCAGACTCCGACCCGAGGACCCATCATGAGACGACTCACCCTTACCACTGCCGCCCTGCTCACCTCCGCGCTGCTCTTCACCGGCTGCACGACGACGCTGGCGGACTCAAGTGCGGACACCTCCGCGACCACGTCCAGTTCCTCGTCGTCCGAGACGAGCACCGTCGAGACGGCCGCGGTCAGCGGTGACATCGACTGGAGCGGGCTGCCGACGACGGAGGTCGAGCTCACCGATGACGGGCTGACCATCACCGAGGCGGGCACCTACGTGCTCAGCGGCTCGACGACGGGGCAGATCGTCGTCGACACCGACGGGGACGTGCGCATCATCCTCGACGGCGTGACCATCGGCAGCGCCGACGGCGCCGCCATCCAGGTCGACAGCGCCGAGACGACCGTGATCGAGCTGGCCGATGGCACGACCAACACCGTCTCCGACTCGTCCACCCGCAGCGACGAGGAGATCGACGGCGCCATCTACTCCGCCGACGACCTGATCATCACCGGCACCGGGACGCTGAACGTCACCGCCGAGTTCGCCGACGGGATCGTCGGCAAGGACGACCTGTCGATCGAATCGGGCACGATCACGGTGACGAGCGCCGACGACGGCATCCGCGGCACGGACTCGCTGACCATCAGCGGTGGCACGATCACGGTCGACGCGGCGGGCGACGGCATCAAGTCCAGCAACGACACCGACGCCGGCGAGGGCCAGCTCGTCATCTCCGACGGCGACATCACGATCACCACGGGCGACGACGCGGTGAAGGCCGAGCAGCAGGTGACGATCACCGGGGGCACGCTCGACATCGTCTCCTCGGTCGAGGGCATCGAAGCGCCCGTGATCGTGATCGACGGCGGTGACATCACCGTGAACGCATCCGACGACGGCATCAACGCGGCGGCATCCGCCATCGTGACGAGCGGACTGGGCATCACCGTCAACGGCGGCGAGATCACCGTGGTGATGGGCTCGGGCGACACCGACGCGTTCGACAGCAACGGCGACCTCACGATCACCGGCGGATCGATCGACGTCACCGCGCAGTCCGCGTTCGACTTCGACGGCAGTGGCACCCTCACCGGAGGCACCGTCACCGTCAACGGCGAGCAGGTCACCACCCTCACCAACCAGATGATGGGCGGGGGCGGGGGCGGAGGCGGTCGGCCGTAGGGGGCGTGCTCCCTTCGGGTTAGGGTCGACGGGTGTCCGGAAACGTCCTCTTCGACGCCCCGCCGTGGGCGGTGGCCGTGGTCATCCTCGCGTCGGTGCTCGTCGCGCTCGCCTTCTCGGGGATCGCACGGCTGATCCTGCGGCGGCGGGCCAAGCTGCGTGCGTCGACGGCGATCGTGCTGTCGCTGTCGGGCATCATCGTCGGCCTGCTGCTGACGGAGCTGATCGGGTCCGACCCGAACCTGGGCAGCCCGCTCGTGCTGATCACCACGCTCGGCATGGCGGTGCTGTTCATCGGCGTCTACGGTGCGGTCGCCGCGCACCTGCAGCGCCCGACCCGCGCGAGCATCGAGCAGCTGATGCGCGCCGGTGAGTCCGACGGGGTCGAGTTCAAGTCGACCGCGCGCATCAACCTCCGCACGGGCGAGAAGGATGCGCGCATGGAGCAGGTCATCGCGAAGACCGTCGCCGCGTTCCTGAACGGCGACGGCGGCGCGCTGCTGATCGGCGTCGACGACGCCGGCACTGCCCTCGGGCTCGATGCCGACCTCGCGACCCTGCGGACGCCCGACCTCGACCGCTACGAGCTCTGGCTGCGCGACCTCATGACCACCTCGCTCGGCACCACCGCCGCCTCACTCGTGCGCGTCGACTTCGCCGAGGTGCCCGCCGGCGACGAGGCGGCAGCCGACGGGAAGGCCACCGTGTGCCGCGTCGAGATGACCGCCTCGCCGCGGCCGGTGTACCTGCGCCCGGGCAAGTCGGCCGACCCCGAGCTCTGGGTGCGCGCGGGCAACTCCACCCGCAAGCTGGCCGTCGATGAGGCGGCGAACTACATCATGCACCGCTGGCCCATCGGCGTCGGGTCGAACGTCGCGGCGCAGTTCCGCGCGGCGGTGCGGTTCTCCGAAGACCGGTAGCCACTCTCCGCGACCGCGGTCAGTCGTTCGACCCGGGTCGCACGGTCGCCGGCACGATGCGGGGATCCGTCGCCGACACCGGGTAGGCGTCGCCGACCACCTCGACGCGGACCGTCGACTCCTTCGCCGCGCACGACTCACCGACCCACAGTTCGAGGGCGCCGGGCTCGACCATGCGGCGGCCGCTCACGCCGGTGAACGCGAACCGCGTGGTCGGCACGTCGAACGTCACGATCGCCTCCTCGCCCGGCGCGAGCGCCACGCGCTGGAACGCGACCAGCTGGGCGAGTGGGCGTGCCACGCTCGCGATCTCGTCGTGGGCGTAGAGCTGTACGACGTCGGTACCCGCGCGTGCGCCCGTGTTGCGGACGCGCACCTGCACGGTGAGGCGCCCATCCGAGGCGACCTCGGCGGGCGCCGACAGCCGGCGCGCGAAGGTCGTGTAGGTGAGGCCGTGCCCGAACGGCAGCACGGGGGAGTTGTCCGCGCTCGTGACGGCGTTGGGTCCGCCGAGCAGCGGCTGCAGGTACGAGTACGGCTGCGACCCCGCCGAGCGCGGCAGCGACACCGGCAGGCGCCCCGACGGCGCCTCGCGGCCGGAGAGGATCGCCGCGATCGCCTCGGCGCCCTCCTCGCCCGGGAAGAACGCCTGCAGCACCGCGGCCGGGGGCCGCTCGCCCTCGATCGCCCAGCCCAGCGCATACGGGCGGCCGGTGAGCAGCACCAGGACGACCGGGGTGCCGGTGGCCAGGACCGCCTCGACCAGCTGCCGCTGTCGTCCGGGCAGCTCGAGGTCGTCGACGTCGTTGCCCTCGCCGACCGTCCCTCGTCCGAACAGGCCCGCGCGGTCGCCCACCACGGCGACCACGACGTCCGCCTCCTCGGCGGCGGACACCGCGGCTGCGATGCCCGACTCGTCGGTGCCCTCGACATCGCATCCCCGCTCGTATCGCACGTCGGCATCGGCGAACTCGCTCCGCAGGCGATCCAGCGCGCTCGGCACCTCGAACCCGAGCGGCACACCGGGGTGGTGCGGCAGCACGTGGTTGGCGAACGAGTAGCAGCCCATCAGCGCCTCGGGTGCGTCGGCGTTCGGGCCGATCACGGCGATGCGCGGGGTCGGGGCGAGGGGGAGCGTGCCGTCGTTCGTCAGCAGCACGACGGACTCGCCCGCGAGTGCGCGCGCCAGCTCACGGTGCGCGGGCGAATCGAGGTCGACCTCGGCCGGCGGGTCGTCGAAGGTCTCGTCGAGCAGGCCCAGCTCCTCCTTCTGGCGCAGCACGCGCCGTACGGCGCGATCGACCAGCGCCGTCGGCGTCCGTCCGTCGCGGAGACGCTCGAGCAGCGGACCGGCGAACGTGTCGCCGGTCGGGAGCTCGACGTCGATGCCCGCGGCGAGTGCGAGGTGCGCGGCTTCGCCGGGGTCGCGGGCGACGGCGTGCATGGTGTGGAGGAAGGCGACCGAGAAGTAGTCCGCCACCACGGGGCCGTCGAAGCCCAGCTCGCCACGCAGCACCTCATCGAGGATGTCCGCGGAGGCGGCGACCGGCACGCCGTCGATCGCGGCGTATGAGTTCATGACGCTGCGAGCCCCGCCGTCGCGGATCGCCATCTCGAACGGCGGGAGCATGACGTCGGCCAGCTCGCGCCGGCCCATGCTCACGGGCGCGTGGTTGCGGCCCGACTGCGATGCCGAGTACCCGACGAAGTGCTTCAGCGTGGCGTGCACGCCGGCGTCCTGGAGTCCGCGCACGTACGCGGTGCCCACGGTGCCCACGAGGTAGGGATCCTCGCCGATGCATTCGTCGACGCGGCCCCAGCGCGGGTCGCGCACGACGTCCAGCACGGGCGCGAGGCCCTGGTGGATGCCCAGCACCCGCATCGACCGGCCGATCGCCGCGCCGGTGCGCTCGACGAGCTCGGGGTCGAAGGCGGCGCCCCAGGCGAGGGGCGTCGGGAAGGTCGCCGCCTTCCACGCGGCCAGGCCCGTGAGGCACTCCTCGTGGACGATCGCCGGAATGCCGGGCCGGGTCTCCTCACGGAGTCGGCGCTGCTCGGCCCAGAGCCAGGCGGCACGCTCGACCGGGTCTACCGGCCGGGTACCGTACACGCGGGTGAGATGGCCGAGCCCGTGGACGGTCGCCTCCTCGTACCTCGTGGAAGTCGCCATCTCGCCGGCCATCGGCGCCACCGTCTCGTCGCCCTGATCGACCCAGAACCCGACCAGCTGCGCGACCTTCTCCTCGATGCTCATCGAGGCGAGCAGCGCTTCGACGCGGTCGCTCGCGGCAGGTGCCCCGAGGTCGGATGCCTGAGGGCGCGCCGTCGCCTGCGTGGTCGTCACCTCGGTCATCCCTTCACCGCTCCCGTGAGTCCGCCCACGATCCGCCGCTCGAACAGGCTGAAGAAGACGAGCGCCGGGATCATCGAGAGCGACGTGAACGCCAGGACCTTCGCCGTGTCCACCGAGTACTGCGACGAGAACGCCTGAACGCCGAGCGGCAGCGTGAACGACGCCTCGTTGTTCAGGATGAACAGCGGCAGCAGGTAGGCGTTCCAGCTGCCGATGAACGCGAGGATGCTCACCGTGATCACTCCCGGGATCGACAGCGGCAGCACCATTCGCCAGAAGAACGAGAGCCGTCCGCACCCGTCGATCGACGCCGCCTCCTGGATCTCGTCGGGGATCGCCCGCAGGAACGGGACCAGGATGATCACGGTCACCGGCAGCGCGAACGCGATCTGGGGCAGGATCACCCCGGGCAACGTGTTCATGAGGCCGAGGTTGCGCACCACGATGTACAGGGGCGTGATCGCCACGGTGATCGGGAACATCAGACCGGCCGCGAAGAGGGCGTACAGCAGCCCGCGCCCGCGGAAGCTGTACCGGGCGAGCACGTAGCTCGCCATCAGCCCGAGCGCGACGGCGCCCGCCGTCGTCGCGACGCCGACCACCGTGGAGTTCCACACCTCACCCCAGAAGATCGGGCTCACGAGCACGTCCAGGTAGTTCTGGATGACCCACGGGTCCGGCAGCCCGCCGGGCTCGACGGTGATCTGCGAGTTCGTGCGGAATCCGCCGAGGATGATGTAGGCGACGGGGCCGAGCATCAGCGCGATCACCACGAGGGCGACGAAGTAGACGATCGGCGAGCCCCACGGCAGGCGGCGCGAGTCGGAGCGACGCCGCGTCGATCCGTTCCGGGTGGTCAGGGTCATGGTGGCGCTCACTTCGCACCCCTCTCGGTGATGGCGCCGGCGGTGTCGCGCCGCAGGACGAAGCGCTGGTAGAGCAGCGCCACGACCATGGAGATCAGGAAGATGACGACGGCGACGGCGTTGCCGTAGCCGAAGTTCCCGGCGTTGCGGCCGGTCGCGACCATGTAGATCGCCATCGTGTTGGTGCCGGCGACCGAGGAGACGTACTGGCCCCAGATGATGTAGACGAGGTCGAACAGCTGGAGCGCGCCGATGATCGACAGGAACGCCCAGATGCGGATGGTGGGCCCGAGCAGCGGGATGGTGATGCGTCGTTGGATCTGCCAGAACGACGCGCCGTCGATGGATGCGGCCTCGTACAGTTCCTCGGGGATGCCCTGCAAGCCCGCGAGGAAGAGGATGACGGCGAAGCCGACGTACTTCCAGGTGAGGATGCCCATCAGGGTCCAGATCGCGATGTCGGGGTCGGCGAGCCAGTCCTGTGCGAGCCAGCCGAGGCCGGCGTTCTCCAGCACCCCGTTGAGGGCGCCGTTCGTCGCCAGCATGAGGCTGAAGCCCGTGCCGACCACGACCTCGGCGATCACGTAGGGCACGAAGATCAGCACTCGGATCACCGATTGGCCCCGCATCCGACGGTTGAGCAGCAGTGCCAGCAGCAGCGCGATGGGTCCCTGGATGACCAGCGACATCACGACGATGAACAAGTTGTGCCCGAGTGCCTGCTGGAAGTTCGGGTCGTTGAAGATGGTGACGTAGTTCAGGAGCCCGACGAAGTCGGTCGCGGGCCCGAACCCCGACCAGCGGAAGAACCCGTAGTAGGCCGCCATGATGACGGGAACGATGACGAACCCGAGGAAGACGAGCACCGCCGGTCCCGCCATCAGCAGGACCTCGAGTCGTCCGGACCAGTTCAGTCCGCGCGGGCGTCGGCGTTCCCGGGACACCGGCGGAGGCGGCAGTGCGCCGCCTCCGCCGTGTGGCGCGAGATCGCGAGCGTCCGATGTGCGGGACATCTCGCGTGTGCTCATCTCAGCCCTGCGCCCCAGCCGTCTGGACGGTCTCGACGAACTGCTCCGGCGAGCTGTTGCCCGCGAGCATGTCGACCACGGCGACGTTCAGCGCGTTGCCGACGTTCTGACCGAGCACCGTGTCGAGCCACTGCGAGACGAACGGGGCGTTGTTGTACGCCTCGAGGATCTGCTGCAGGTACGGCTCGGTGATCGCCTCCTGGGCGACGGTGTTCACCACCGGCGAGTTGAAGGCCTCGTAGTACAGGGTCTGCTGCTCGGCGGACGCGATGAAGTTGAGGAAGTCCGCGCACTCGACGGGCGCCTGTGCGGCGCACGAGTAGCCGTCGACGCCGCCCATGATCGATCCGGGCTCGCCGTCGCCGCCCTCGATCTCGGGGAACGGGAACCAGGCGAGGTCGGGCAGCGGCTGCTCGTCGGGGGTGAGCGAGGCGATCACGCCCGGGTCCCAGGCGCCCATGAGCTCCATTGCGGCCTGCCGGTTGGCGATGAGGCCGGCCGAACTGCTCGCGCCCTGCTGTGCGGGCGTCGTGAGGAACCCGTCGTTGAACGGCTCGATGGCGGCGAAGTCCTCGAGGTCCTCGGCGGCGCGCAGCCAGCACGCGTCGCTGAAGTCCTTCGTGTCTCCCGTCTCCTCGATCACCGCGGGGCTGCACTCGCGGATGGCGAAGAAGTAGTACCAGTGCGCCGCGGGCCAGGCGTCCTTCGCACCGAGGGCGATCGGGGCGATGCCCGTGTCCTTGAGCGCCTCGACCGCGTCCTCGAGCTCGGCGATCGTCGTCGGGTTCTCGGCGATGCCGGCTTCGTCGAACGCCTGCTGCGCGTAGAACAGACCGCCGGGCAGCACGGAGAGCGGCATGGCCCAGACCTTGTCCTGGTAGGTCTCCGCGGCGAAGGAGCCCTCGGGGATCTCGGCCTTGACGTCGTCGGAGATGAGGTCGGTCAGGTCCATGAGCTGGCCGGCGTTGACCATCGCGGTCATCTTGCCGCCACCGCGCTGCAGGAAGATGTCCGGCGGGTCGCCCGCATTGAGCGCGGTCTGCAACTTGCCGTCCAGGTCCTCGTTCTGAATCGACTGCATCTCGATCGTGACGTTCGGGTTCTCCGCCTCGAAGGCGGCGATGGCGTCCGTCCAGAACTGCTGACCGGGGCCCGTCGTGGAGTTCTGCCAGAGCGTCATCTCGACCGCCCCGTCGTCGCCCGAACCGCCGTTGTCGGCGGCACAGCCGGTGAACACGAGGGCGCCGACCGCCAGAGCCGCCGCACCTCCCGCGAGTTTCCTGTGCTTCATGTGATCTCTCCTCATTGAGTACGCGGCCGGCACTGGCTCGCGTCGGTGCAGTCAGCGGAGGCAGTCGAAGGTTCGGATGCCGGTCCGCAGGGTTCGAACGGAACGGCAGCAGTGTGCCCATGCATCGCGAAGTTCGTCAAACGTTTTCGAAAATGTCAGGTAACGATCTAGTCTTGCCCCATGACCTCTCGCGTGACCATCCACGACGTCGCCGCCGCGGCGGGCGTCTCGGTGTCGACGGTGTCGAAGGCCGTCAACGGCCGGTACGGCGTGCGGGAGGACACGATGCGGCGCGTGCAGCGCGCGGTGCGCGACCTCGGCTACGAGTCCAACCTCGGGGCGCGCAGCATGCGGGCGCAGCGCACCGGTGTCGTCGGCGTGCTCGTCGCCGACGTGGAGCCGTTCAGTGCGGAGGTGCTCAAGGGTGTGAGCGCCGCGCTCCACGGCACGCCGTACGACCTGCTCGCCTACAGCGGGTCCCGCGAGACGGGCAGCGACGGCTGGGAGCGGCGTTCGCTCAACCGTCTCAGCGGGTCGATCATCGACGGGGCGATCCTCGTGACCCCCACCGTGCTCGACGCCCAGTCGACCATCCCGGTCGTCGCGGTCGACCCCCACGCGGGGCCCGCGGACGTGCCCACCGTGGAGTCCGACAGCTACTCGGGAGCGCGCGAAGCCGTGCAGTACCTGATCGACCTCGGCCACGAGCGGATCGGGCTCGTGGCCGGCCGCGCCGACCTCCGATCGTCGGCGGCACGCGCAGCGGGCTACCGGAAGGCCCTGACGGCGTCCGGGCTGCGCGTCGACCCGGAGTTGATCGTGGACGGCGAGTACGACGAGCGCATCACGCGCGGGGTAGCCCGCCGACTGCTGCAGCACCCGGCGCGTCCGACCGCGATCTTCGCGGCGAACGACATCTCGGCGCTCGCCGTGATCGACACGGCGATCGAACTCGGCCTCGACGTGCCCGCCGACCTGTCGGTCATCGGGTTCGACGACGTTCCCGAGGCGTCGCGCGGGATGACCGGCCTGACGACCGTGCGGCAGCAGATGCACCGCATCGGGTCGGAGGCCGCGCGGATGCTGGTCGCGCTGATGGCCGGGCAGGAGCCGCGCAGCACCCACGTGCGCTTCCAGACCAGGCTCATCGCCCGGTCCACGACCGCTCGGCCCGGCGGCGGCTGACGCGCGCCGATGGTGCCGACGCGCGACTACCCCGCCGGCGCGACCTGCGCCCGCACCGCCTCGGCGACCGCTGCCTCGTCGCGGATGGGTGTCGACCTCGGGTAGTTCGTCGTGAGGAAGTGCTGCGCGTAGGCGAGGAAGAACGCGTACGGCTCGACGATGCCTACGCTGGGAAGCGCAGCGCAGCGGAACGGAGGACGCAGGAATGAGCACGCGGCGACCGTGGCATGGTCCTCCGGGCAGACCCGAGCACTACCCCTGGGCCCCGTCGCCCGCGAACCGGATGCTGCTCGAGGCAGGCGTGCATCCGCTGCGCCCCCGAGCCGGGCGGGGCGTCCACCTCGCGCGAGTGCACGCTCGGGCCGGGGTCACGACCGTGGAACGGCTCCTCGCGCGCGAGGGGGCGGCTCCCATCGCCGAGCGGACGCTGGTGGTCGCCATCGGCTCGAACGCGTCGCCCGAGGTGATCGCGGGCAAGTACGCGAACGCGGCGAGCGGATGCCACTGGGCGACGCCGTTCCTGACCGGCGTGCTCCACGGCGTCGGGGTCGGCTACTCCGCGCACGTCACCCGGCGCGGCTACATCCCCGCCGCGCCCCACGCCAGCGCGAACGCCGTCACGCCCGTGGTCGCCGCGTGGTTCGACGACGCGCAGCTCGAGGTCGTCGACGCGACGGAACGCAACTACGACCGCGTCGAACTCGATGCCCGGTCGCATCCGCTCGTGCTCGACTCGGGGGAGCGCCCGCGGTCGTACTCTGCCTACGTCTCACGGCACGGCCTCATCGGCGCCGCCGAATCACCCGGTCCGGTCGTGTTCGACACGCAGGAGGCGATCCACGGTCATCTCGCGGATGCGACGCGAGACCGGTCGTTCGCGGGTGTCGCCGCCGAGGTCTGCGACCTCCTCGCGCAGCCCGACGGGGCGGCGCGCGCGACCGCGGCGCTGCACGCAGGCCACGTCGTCGCCCACGGCCTGGAGGTCCGGAGGGGGCCCGACGGCTAGTCGACACCGTCCCACTCGCGCCGCAGAAACCCGAACTACGCGTCCCGTTAGTTCGGGTTACGGTTACTTCAGTGCGCCGACTGCGATGGTCACCGCTTCTGAGGAAGCGCTCGTCGCCGTGGGACGGGTGGACTCCAGCGCAGCGGTGCACTCCTCGGCGCTCGGCCGCTTCCTGATCCGTACGGAGTCCGTCGCCTCGTCGAAGATCGAGCGCATCTCCGCCAGCGCCGACGACTACGCACGTGCGATCGCCGGCAGTCGTGGGAACGCCTCGGCGGTGAGCATGGTCGCCGCGACCGCCGCCCTGCAGAAACTCGTCGACGTCGTCGGCGAACGGGGCGAGGTGCTCGTGGACGATGTGCTCGAGGCGCACCACGCCTTGATGCGGGACGATCCGATCGAGCAGGACTACGCGGGACGCTTCCGAGACATGCAGAACTGGATCGGCGGGTCGGACCACTCGCCGAGGGGGGCACTGTACGTTCCGCCCGCCCCCGGCCGCGTCGACGATCTGATGCGTGATCTCGTCGCGTACCTCAACCGCGACGACGTGCCGGCGCTTGTTCAGGCGTCGATCGCCCACGCGCAGTTCGAGTCGATCCATCCGTTCACCGACGGCAACGGCCGCATCGGCAGGGCGCTCGTGTCGGCCGCACTGCGCCGAAGAGGAGTGACCAGGCACAGCGTGATCCCGCTCGCATCCGGCATCCTGGCGAGACGCGACGAGTACTTCGACTCCCTCGGTGCGTACCGCGCCGGGCAGCCGGGGTCGATCGTCGGTCTCTTCGTCCGATCCGCCGAGGTTGCGGCGACCGAAGCGTGGGATTCGATCGAGCGCATCACCGCCCTTCCCTCCGAATGGGCGACCGAACTGCGGCCGCGCGCGGGTTCGGCGGTCGCACGGCTCCTGCCGCTGCTGTTCGACCACCCCGTGCTCGACGCAGCCGAGGTGGAGCGACTCTCGGGCGTGGGCCCGGTGCAGACGTACGCCGCGATCGATCGTTTGGTCGAGGCGGGCATCATGCGAGAGATCACGGGGCGGAAGCGAGATCGGGTCTGGGTGGCATCCACCCTGCTCGCCGAGCTCGACGATCTCGATCGCCGCATCCAGGCGTGGATGCGAGCGCCGGAGGAGAATGGCAGAGGATGACCCAGCAGCACCCCTCCCTGCAGGATGCGAGCATCACCGGCCGCAAGGCGACCCTCGAGACCGACCGCCTCGCGTACGCCGACCGGTTCCGTCTCGAGCGATCCGATGAGGGCATGCGCATCGCGCTCCGCCACAAGGACTTCGCCGTGGACGTCGAACTCGAGTGGGGCAAGGGCGCGTTCTGGCGCTGCGACAACGGCAAGCTCTTCATGGGCACGCCCGGCGACGAGGAGAACACCACCTACTACTACTCGTACCCCCACATGCCCACGCGGGGCACCCTCTCGGTGCACGGTGAGCGCGAGGAGGTCACCGGTACCACCTGGTTCGCTGTTCGCGTTCCCGCACATGGAGTACGTCGACGGCACCTACATTCGCGCCGACGGCACCAGCGAGCGTCTCAACGACTACACCCTCACCACGACGCGCACCATCGAGCACTCCGGCAAGACCTGGTCTGCGGCATGGGACCTGCACGTTCCCGGACGGAAGGACGAGCACTACACGATCAAGCCCGTCTTCGAGGGCAACATCAACCTCAGCTACTTCGAGCAGCTGTGCACCGTGACCAACGCGGCCGGGGAGAACGTCGGCTTCACCTTCTGCGAGCTCCTCCCCGGCGTCCTCAACGAGGACGGCAACTCCGGCGGGAGCACCTCGATGCTCAAGGGCGTCGAGTACTGACGGCGATGAGCGCGGAGCGAGAGCGCGTGGTCGTGCGCGTCGCGATTGCGGGGGCCCGCCGGGTCGCCTACGGTGGATTCGCGTCGGGAAACGTTTTCCGGTGTCGTGAGCGACGCCGTCGACGCGTCCGGGAGGAAGCAGCGCCATGTCCGTGACCGAGCAGATCGATATCCCGCTCCGCTGGATCGACGGCGAGACGCCCGACCGGCTGCCCTCGGGCGCGACCCTCGGCGTGCCCCTGCCACGAGGGGCGGTGACGGATGCCGCCGAGCTCGGCCTCCGCGCCGACGATGGCGTGCCGGTCGCCTGCCAGGCATGGCCGCTGGCGACCTGGCCCGACGGCAGCGTGAAGTGGGCGGGCCTCGCGCTCGCGGCGACCGATGCGCCCGCGCCCGCGTACCACGTGACCGCGCGGCCTGCGGCGGTCCGCCCTGAAACCGGCGTCGCCGTGCGCGAGGACGGGGAGCGCATCACCATCGGCACCGGATCCCTCGAGGTCGCGGTCGCGCGCACGGGGGAGTCCGTGATCGAGTCGGTGGCCGTCGAGGGCGGTGTCGTGGCGACGGCCGGGCGACTGGTGTCGAGCCGGCAGGACCGACCCGAGCCCGACCACGCCGGCCGCGTGCCCGCGATCGGCGCCGTCGAGCGGGCCGTGGTGGAACAGGCCGGGCCCGTTCGCGCCGTCGTGCGCGTCGAGGGACGCCACCACGACGAGACCGGGCGCGCGTGGCTGCCGTTCACGCTGCGGCTCGTCTTCGTCGCGGGCGCGCGCACGTTCCGTGTCGTGCACACCTTCGTCTGGGACGGCGACCCGAACCGCGACTTCCTGAGCGCGCTCGGCCTGACGTTCCGCGTTCCGCTGCGTGCCGCATCCGTCGACCGGCACCTGCGCCTCGCGGGCGCCGACGGGGGCGTGCTGCGCGAGGCGGTGCAGGGCGTCACGGGCCTGCGCCGCGACCCCGGCGCCGCGGTGCGCGAGGCGCAGCTCGACGGTGGCCCCACGCCGCCGCCGGCGGAGTGGGAGCAGGGCGTCGGCGACCTCATGAAGTGGGTTCCCGAGTGGCCCGACTACACGCTCCGGCAACTCACGCCGAACGCGTTCTCGATCGCCAAGCGCACCGCCGCCGATCGCCCCTGGCTCCACGTGGCGCACGGCACCCGCTCCGACGGCGCGGCCTACGTCGGCGACACCGGCGGCGGCCTCGGGGTCGGCATCACCGGGTTCTGGCAGTCGGCGCCCACCGGGCTCGACATCCGCGGCGCCGACTCGGCAGAGGCGGAGCTGTCGGCCTGGCTCTGGTCGCCCGACGCCGTGCCGATGGACCTGCGGTTCTACCACGACGGCCTGGGCGAGGAGACCTACGTCGAGCAGCTCGAGGCGCTCGAGATCACCTACGAGGACTACGAGGACGGCCTCGGCAGCGCCACCGGCATCGCCCGGACCCACGAGCTCGAGGTCACGGCGTACGCGGCCACGCCCGCCCTGGCCGAGTTCGCGTCGGACGCGCAGCACGTCGCCCGGGGTCCCCGCCTGTCCGCGACGCCGGAGGCGCTGCACGCCGCCCGGGTCTTCGGCGACTGGGACCTCGTGTCGCGGGAGCATCCGGCCCGCGCCGCCCTCGAGGACCGCCTCGACCGCATCGTCGACTTCTACCTCGGACAGGTCGAGCAGCGCGGCTGGTACGGGTTCTGGGACTTCGGCGACGTCATGCACACCTATGACGCAGACCGGCACGCCTGGCGGTACGACATCGGCGGGTATGCGTGGGACAACTCCGAGCTCGCCACCGACCTGTGGCTGTGGACCATGTTCCTGCGCACCGGCCGCGCCGACGTGTTCCGCATGGCCGAGGCGATGGCCCGCCATACCGGCGACGTGGACGCGTACCACTCGGGCCCGATCGCGGGCTTCGGCTCGCGCCACAACGTGCAGCACTGGGGATGCGGCTGCAAGCAGCCCCGCATCGGCTCGGCCATGTTCCGCCGCCCGCACTACTTCCTCACCGCCGACGAGCACTCGCGCGACCTGCTGGTCGCGCAGCGCGACGTCGAGCGGGCGTACCGGGGGATCGACCCGTGGCGGAAGGCCCGGCCCGACGAGTTCCCGCCGCCCGCGCCCCGACTCGACCGGATCATGGTCGGGCTCGGCACCGAGTGGGGCACCCTGGCAGGCGGCTGGCTCGCCGACTGGGAGATCACCGGCGACGAGCGCTCGCGCGACCGGCTGCTCGGCACGATGGCCGACATCGCGTCGTGGCCCCGAGGGTTCCTGCACGGCCACGCGCGCTACGACCTCGAGCGCGGCCGTCTCGTGGAGCCCTTCGACGGCGTCGACGTGTCGCACCTCAACGCGATCTTCGGCCTCGTCGAGCTCTGCGCCGAGCTCGTGGAGCTCGTCGACGTGCCCGGGTTCCGCGAGGCATGGCTCGACTACTGCCGCCTCTACATCTCCACGCCCGAGCAGCAGCGCGCCGCGCTCGGGCAGGAGATCACCGGCAACCTCTTCCCGCAGTGGCACTCGCGGCTGCTGGCCTACGCCGCCGCCCACGACGGCGACACCGAGGCGGCCGACCGGGCCTGGGCGGCGTTCCTCGCCGGCGGTGAGGTGACCCCGGTCGACCTCGGCCCGGGTCGCCGGGTGCTCCCGCCCGAGGTGCTCGCCCCGGTCGACGAGCTGCCCATCAGCACGAACGACGCGGCGCAGAGCTCCCTCGCGACGATCCAGAACCTCGCCCTGATCGGCCGACGCCTGCACTGACCGGGAGGGAACGACGATGCCCCGCCGGCGTCGCGCGAGGCGCTGCCGGCGGGGCATCCGTTCGTCGTGTCAGCCCTTCACGCCCGAGCTGACCGACGAGCCCATGAACTGCTTCTGGGCGAACAGGAAGATGATCACGACGGGCAGCAGGTAGAGCACGGCGCCGGCCGCCTGGATCGTCGGCAGGCCGTTGCCGCGCGGGTCGAGGTACCCGCTCGCGGTCGCGACGGCGAGTGTCGTGTTGTCGTAGTTCAGCAGCAGCGCCGGGGCGAGGTAGTCGCCCCAGGTCCAGGTGAACGACAGCAGCAGCGACGTGAGGATCACGGGCTTCGCCAGCGGCAGGAAGATCGTGAAGAAGATGCGCCACCAGCCGCATCCGTCGATGATCGCCGCGTCCTCGAGCTCGAGCGGGATCGCCGTGAAGAACTGCCGGAACAGGAAGATCAGGTACGGCAGCCCGGCGAGGCCCCAGAGCACCCACGGCCAGTAGGTGCCGACGAGGCCCATGCGCGAGAAGAGGATGTACGTCGGGATCAGCAGCACGATGCTCGGAATCATCATGGTCGCGACCACGATGAGGAACAGGAAGTTCTGCCCCTTGCCGCGCAGCCGGGCGAACGCGAAGCCGACCAGCGCGCTCGTCGCGGTCGACAGCACGGCCGAGATCGTCGACAGGATGATCGAGTTCATCGTGTACGCGCCGAAGTTGATGCGCGTGACGGCCTCGATGTAGTTCGAGAAGTCCCACGAGACGTCGAGGAGGCCCTCGGCGCCCTGCGAGAACTGCGTGGGGCTCGCGATCGACGCGAGCAGGATCCAGACGAACGGGACCCCGAACAGCCCGACCGCGATGATGACGGCGATGTAGGTGCCGACACCGGCGGGCTTGCTCGACTCGGTCTGCAGGCGACGGCGGCGCTTGCGCGGCGCCTCGCCCGGCGGACGGACCACGGCGCGGGTGCGGACGTCGTCTTCGATGAGGGTAGCCATTGTCAGCCTCGATTCAGTCGTCGCCGCCGGCGGCGACCTGGTAGAACACGAACCGCTTGCTCAGGCGCTGGAGCCCCAGGGTGAGCAGCAGGATGAAGACGAAGAAGATCCAGAGCATCGCCGAGCCGTAGCCGAACCGCTGGTTGTAGAAGAACTCGTTGTAGACCTCGACCATGAACAGGGTCGAGCTCTGCGGCACGTTGGACGAGGCGGCGATGCTGCTCGTCTCCGCGAGCAGCAGCGGCTGCACGAGCATCTGCAGCGTGGAGATGATGCCCGTGATGACCTGGAAGTAGAGCACCGGCGAGATCATCGGGATGGTGATGTGCCGGATCACGCGCCAGTTGCCGGCGCCGTCGATGCGGGCGGCCTCCTCGAGCTCGACCGGCACGTCCTGGAGGGCCGCGAGCGAGATGATCATGCCGCCGCCCAGACCCCAGAGGGTCATGATGATGAGCGCGTAGAAGGCGTAGGGGTCGGCGAGCCAGGTCACCTTGTCAGCGCCGAACCAGCCGATGATGAGGTTCAGCAGTCCCGCGTCGCGGTTGAAGATGAGGCGCCACATGATCGCGACCGCGACCACCGGCACCACCGACGGCACGAAGAAGATGGCGCGCACGACGCCGCGTGCACGGATGCGGCGGTTCACCAGGAGCGCGAGCGCGAGACCGCCGGCCACGCTCAGCGGCACCACGATGAGGGTGAAGACGATGGTGCGGATGAGGCTGGCCCAGGCGCCGGGATCGGAGGTGATGATCTCGACGTAGTTGCGGAAGCCGATGAAGCGCCAGATCGGCGAGACGCCGTCGAAGTTCGTGAGGCTGACGACGAACGCGTACGTGATCGGGGCGAGCGTCAGCAGCACGAAGCCGACGATCCACGGCGACGCGAAGAGGTAGAACGTCCTGGAGCGGTAACGGCGCCAGCCGCGGCCGCGGGTGTCGCCCGCGGCCGCGACCGGAGTCAGCGTGGTGCTGGTCATCAGCCGAGCTGGTCCTTGCCCTGCGCGAGCAGGACGTTGATCTGGTCGGTGATCGCCTGACCGGCCTCGGCGGCGGACTGCTCGCCCTTGATCGCCGAGGTGACCTCGACGTCGACGATCTGGTCCCACTGGGCCAGGGTCACGTAGGGCGAGTCCGGCAGCGGCTTGACGAACTCGGACTCGATGGTCGCGGCCTCGATCGCCTGCTGCTGGTACGCGGCCTCGCTCGGGAGGAACTCGAAGAGCGACTCCTGGATCGGCAGGCCCCAGCCGGTCGAGGCGCGGGCCTCGGCGGGCGGTCCGGCCATGAAGTACTCCATGACCGTCCAGGCGGCGTCCTTGTCGTCGGCCGACTCGGGGATGTACGCCCCGACGCCGCCGAACACCGGGCTGATGCGCTCGCCGAAGGTGGGCGCGGGCGCCATGGTCGCGGTCTCCGCGACGGTCGCGGCGGCCTCGTCCTGCAGGTTGCCGCCGAACCAGTAGCCGTCCATCGTCATCGCCATGTTGCCGGCGATGAACGTCGGTGCGTCCTGACCGTCGGGCAGCGGGTTGAGCGAGGTCGGACCGACCTCCGCGGTGCCGTAGTCGACGAGCCACTCGAGCGCGCGCACGGCCTCGGCCGTGGTGAGGTCGGCCTCGCTGAGGTCGTCGTTGTAGTAGGTGCCGCCCTGCTGCTGGATCATCGTGTGGAACAGGTTGGTGATGCCCCACTGCCACTCGAGACCGAGCGGGTACTCGACGCCGGCGTCCTTCAGTTCGATCGCCTTGTCGAGCAGGTCGTCCCAGCTCGTCGCCTCGGTGGTGCTGAGCGGCTCGACGCCGGCCTCCTCGAGGAGTGCCTCGTTCTGCCAGATGGTGGCGTCGGGGCTCCAGTCCTTGATGATGCCGTAGTAGCTGCCCTCGCCTCGGGTGCTGCCGTCCCAGCGCCACGCATCGTTCGCGGGGAGCAGCGAGTCGGCCGACAGGACCTCGCTCGAGGCGAGGTAGTCGTCGAGGTTGGTGGCGAGTCCCTTCGCGAAGAGGTTGGCCGAGGGGCCGGCGCGCACCAGGTCGGGCGCGTCGCCCGCGGTGACCATCGCGTTGAGCCGGGTCTGGTCGTACTCGATGAACTCGATCGTGATGTCGGGATTCTCCGCCTCGAACTCCGCGATCATGTCCTCGGTGAACTCGCTGCTCTTGTACATCACGGTCACCTCGGTGGGCCCGTCGCTCGAGCCACCGCCGGAGGCGCTGCAGCCCGCGAGCGCGAACATCGCGCCGGTGAGCGCGACGCCCGTGCCGATCAGGAGCCGGCGGCTCCGCTTGCTGGTGTTGGACATCCCTGTCCCCTTCCTTGTGTGCAGGTGTTGTGGTGTGGGTGTTACCGGTGCGCCGCTGTGGAGTCGCGGACGATCAGGTGGGCGGGCAGCGACACCGCTGGTGCCTCGCCCGGGACCCGCTCGGCGAGCAGCCGCACCATCTCGCGGCTGATCTCGGCGAACGGCTGCCGCATCGTGGTGAGCGGCGGGTCGGTGGTGGCCGCCAAGCCGGAATCGTCGAAGCCGACGACGGCGACGTCGCCGGGCACTGCGCGCCCGGCGATGCGGAGCGCGGTCATCGCGCCCGAGGCCATGAGGTCGTTCGAGGCGAAGACCGCGTCGATGTCAGGCGCGGAGGCGAGCAGTTCCGTCATCGCCTCGCGACCGCTGACGTTGAGCCAGTCGCCCGTGGCGACGAGTGCGGTGTCGAACGGGATGCCCGCCGCCGCGAGCGCGTCGCGGTAGCCATCGAGGCGATCGATCGCGCCGCCGATGTCGAGGGGGCCGGTGATGATGCCGACCCGGCGACGGTCCAGACCGATGAGGTGCTCGGTGGCGGCCCGGGCACCCGCCCGGTCGTCGGCGGAGACGCTCGCGATGGTGGACTCCCAGCCGATCGGCCGGCCGCAGCTGACCGTGGGCACGCTCGCTGCGGCGAGTTCCCCGGTCATCGGGTCGTCGAGGTGGGACGACACGAGCAGCACGCCGTTGATGTGGCCTCCGCGCACGAAGTCCATCACACGCCGCCGCTCATCGTCCTCGCTCGCGGTCATGAGCACGAGGGTCATGCCTCTGTCGGCGAGTGCGGTCGTGATCTCCCGCAGGAGGACCGGGTAGTTCGGGTCGCCGAACAGGCGGTCCTGGGGCTCGGTCAGCAGGAAGACGACCGTGGAGCTGCGCCCCGTCGCGAGCGAGCGGGCGAAGCGATTGCGCCGATAGCCGGTCTGCTCGATCGCCTCCCTGATCGCGTCGGCGCTTGCGCCGCCGACCCACTTGTGGCCGTTGAGGTAGCGCGACACCGTGCCCGAGGAGACGCCTGCGGCGTGGGCGACGTCGTGGATCGTGGGGGCTCGGCCGGCGGGGGATGCGGGAGGCGTGGACGGCACCTGATCGATCGACCGGATATCGCTGTCGTCGTGCATCTTCGCCTCCTCCCGACGCTGGGCTCTCACACTGTAAGCGGTTTTAGTCCCGCCTGTAATCGGTTACAGTAGCCAGACGGGTGGAACGTGTCAACTCTTCGAGACAGATTTGGAATACGTTTTCCCCCTGGCAGCCATCGACAAGGAAGTGACCGAGCGACCATGACCGATCCCGGAACCGCCCTCTCCGCCCTCACGCTGAGCGCATCCGCCACGCAGAGTGCGGCGCGTCGTCCGCGGATGGCGAACCTCGAGGACGCGCGGCCGGGTCTCGAGCTGACCAGCCGCGGAATCACGCGGAACGGCGCGCCGTGGATCCCGGTCTCGGGCGAGCTGCACTACTCGCGCGTGCCCCGCGAGCGCTGGGAGGAGCGCCTCCGGCAGCTGGTCGCCGGCGGCATCACGGTGGTCTCGACCTACGTGCCATGGATCCACCACGCCTCCGACGGCGAGCGGGCGTCGTTCGAGGGGAGCCTCGACCTCGCCGCCTTCGTCGACCTCGCTCGAGCGCAGGGACTCGAGGTCGTGCTGCGAATCGGCCCGTGGGTGCACGGCGAGATGCGCAACGGCGGCTTCCCAGATTGGGTGCAGCGGGCGCCGGTCGCCCATCGCACCGACGACCCCGCCTATCTCGCGCTCGTGCGCATCTGGTGGGAGCAGCTCGCGGCAGCGCTCGGCGGGCGCTGCGAGCCGGGCAACGTGCTCGGCATACAGCTCGAGAACGAGCTGTATGACCAGCCCGGGCACCTCGTCACGCTGAAGCGTCTCGCTCGCGAACTCGGCATGACCGCGCCGCTGTGGACGGCGACCGCATGGGGTGGTGCCGATCTTCCGCCGGAGGAGGTCTTTCCGCTCTACGGTGGCTACGCGGATGGCTTCTGGGTGGACCCGGAGGCCCCGTGGGACGAGTCCTTCCGCGACCACTTCTTCTTCTCGGATGTCTGGGACGATCCGGGCATCGGTGCGGACGTCCGCGACGGCGAGGCCGGTCCCGGCCGCGTGCCGCTGTCGGACTGGTTCCCGCCTGCCACGTGCGAACTCGGCGGCGGCATGGCCACGGCGTACCACCGCCGTCCGCTCCCGACCGGCCGCGACGTGACCACGGTCGGCCACTGCAAGATCGGCAACGGATCGGCGTGGCAGGGGTACTTCATGTACGCCGGCGGCACGAACCCGCGCAGGGGGCTGCAGGAGTCGCACGCGACCGGCTACCCCAACGACATGCCCCAGCTCGGGTACGACTTCCATGCGCCGGTCGGCGAGTCCGGCCGCCTCGGCGACGGGCATGCGGAGCTCCGAGCGCAGAATGCGTTCCTCGCCGCGTTCGGACCGACGCTGGGCGCGAAGCCGTCCCACCTCCCCGACCTGCGCCCCGCGGGCGTCCACGACACGGAGACGCTGCGGTGGGCGTACCGGGGCGACGCCGACGGCGGGTTCCTGTTCGTCGCCTGGCACCAGCCGCACGTGCCCCTGTCGACACACGAGTCTGCCTCGTTCCGGATCGAGTTCGATGACGGCGCAGTGAGCCTGCCGTCGACCCCCATCGACATCCCGGCCGGTACGCTCGCTCGCTGGCCGGTGCGACTGCCGATCGGGGGCGTCCGCATCGAGTGGCTCACGGCGTCGGCCCTGACGCTGCTCGACGGCGAGGTGCCTACGCTGGTCGCCATCGCCGAGCACGGCGTGCCGGTGGAGCTCGCGCTGGAGTCCGGTGCGCTGCTGTCTGGCGCGGACGGATCCGCCGTGGGCCTCGCCGACGGAGGTGGACCCGTCGTCGCCGCAGTCGAGCCCGCGCGCCGCCCGCTCCGGGTCACCGGGCCGACCGGATCATTCGACCTGCTCGTGCTCCCGGCCGCCGATTCCCTGCGCACCTGGGTGCAGGCCGATGGCGCGGGGTCCGCGCTCCGGCTGCTCCTGAGCGACGACGAGCTCACTTGGTCGACCGACGGACGGATCGACGCCCGCATCGCCGCGAGACGACCGGGCATTTCCGCCTACGACACGAACACCCGGAGGTTCGGTTCCCTTCCCCTCGGCCTCGTCGAGGGCGATACGTCATCGATCGAGCTCGACGTGTCGCCGCTCCGGACGCCGAAGGCAGGCCGCCCTTCCGACTACGGGTCGCAGGACGGCCGTCCGTCGGCGCCGGCCGACCACGTCATGGACGAGTTCGCCGCCGAGTACCGCATCGAGGTGCCCGACGCCGCCGCTGATCCGGATGCGTGCCTCGAGATCACGTGGGCCGGCGACGTCGGGCACGTGCGCGTCGACGGCGCCATCGTGGCCGATCGCTTCTGGGACGGTTCCGTCTGGCGTCTCAATTGCCATGACGCGGGCATTCTGCCGGGCCGCGACGTCGTCCTGCGCGTCCTGCCCCTGTCAGTGGAGTCGCGGGTGCACGTGCCCGAGGCGGCGCAGGTGCGCCGAGACCTCGACGGCGGCGAGCTCGTCGCGGTGGACGGGGTGCACCTGACGGTGCGTTCGCTCTGGCGCGAGTCGCGCGGCTGACGGTCCGGTCAGGCGCTGGCCCGCTCCACGAGTTCGGTCGGGAGCATGATCGTGCGCGGCTCGGAGCCGCCGATCATCTCGATCAGCAGTCGGACCATCTCGGCACTGATCTCCTCGAACGGTTGCCGCATGGTCGTGAGCGGCGGGTCCAGTCGAGCGGCGACGGGCGAGTCGTCGTACCCGGCCACGGCGACGTCCTCGGGCACCCGGCGTCCTGCGGCCGCGAGGGCGTCCAGCGCGCCCGACGCCATCTGGTCCGAGTGGATGAAGACCGCGTCGATGTCGGGATGCTCCTGGAGGAGCTCCTCCATCGCGTGTCGCCCCGACTCGGGTGACCAGTCGCCGTGACGCACGAGGGCCTCGTCGTAGTCCGCGCCGAGCGCCTCGCGGAAGCCCGCAAACCGCGGCTCGGTCACGCGCCGGGGCCCGGTGATGCAGGCGATCCGACTGCGGCCGAGCGCGCGAAGCCGATCGGTCGCGGCATGGGCTCCTGAACGATCGTCGGCGCTGACGTACCCCGTGTTCGCGTGTCGTGCCACCTCGGGCCCGCAGATCACGGTGGGGAGGTGGGCGAGGCCGATCTCGTCGATGATCGGGTCGTCGGGGTCGGCGCTGATGAGCAGCACGCCGTCGACATGACGATCGCCGAGGAACTCCCTCGCGCGTCGCCGTTCGTCCGCGGTGTCGGCCACCATCAGGACGACCGAGACGTCGCGTTCGCCGGCGGCAGCCGTCGCGCCGCGGAGCAGCCGAGCGAAGTTCGGGTCCTCGAACAGCATCTGCTGTGGTTCGGTGAGGAGGAACGCGATCGAGTTCGTCCGCCCGGTCGCGAGCGTTCGGGCATGCGCGTTCGGCCGGAAGCCGACCCGGGCGATGGCCTCCTCGACGGCGGCCTTCGACTCCGGTGACACCCAGTTCCGCCCATTGAGGACGCGTGACACAGTGCCCGACGAGACCCCGGCCGCTTCGGCGACGTCCTTGATCGTCGGTCGCTTCCCATTCGCGAGCGCATGATCGGCCATGCCCACCTCCCGGTCTCGAGTGTAGGGGCGGTGGGGGTGGACCCGGCGGGCCCGCAATCGGTGCGCGGCGACCATGCAACGGGTTTCGCTCCGTGCAGGTGAGCGAGGCCCGCGCCGGCATCCCGACCGCTCTCGGAGCACAGTGCGGGAGGCCTGACATTCCCGATGCAATACGTATAGACTCGGCGCGTCCGCAAGCCGAGCCTCGCCTCGACGGACCTGAGCACCCTCGACGGCGGCCGCCGTGCCGCTGATCCCCTCCGCACCCACCCCCCACACCCCAGGACCCACCATGCAGTTTCCGCGTCACCGCATCTCCGACCCCGAGTTCGTCGCAGAGCACCGTCTCCCCGCACGCTCAGACCACCGCTGGTTCGCCGACGAGACCGAGGCCGCCGTCGGCTGCAGCAGCTTCGAGCAGTCGCTGAACGGCATCTGGAAGTTCCACCACGCCAAGAACCCGTCGATGACCATCGACGGCTTCGCTGCACTCGACTTCGACGTCGACGGGTGGGACGACATACCGGTGCCGTCGCACATCCAGCTCCACGGCTACGACCGCCCGCAGTACACGAACGTGCAGTACCCGTGGGACGGCCTCGAGGACCTGCAGCCCGGCGAGGTGCCGACCTCGTGGAACCCGGTCGGCAGTTACGTGCGCGACTTCGCGCTGGACGCGCCCCTCCGCCGCGGCGAGCGGCTCTCGGTCGTGTTCCACGGCGCCGAGAGCGGCATCGCGCTCTGGCTCAACGGTGCATACCTCGGCTGGGCCACCGACTCGTTCACCCCGTCGGAGTTTGATCTGACCGACCACCTCGTCGACGGCGAGAACCGCATCGCCGCGCAGGTGTTCAAGTGGACCGCCGCGTCGTGGCTCGAGGACCAGGACTTCTACCGTTTCCACGGCATCTTCCGCGACGTGATGCTCTACCGGCGACCCGCCGTGCACCTCGAGAACCTCCTGGTCGTCCAGGAACTCGCACCCGATCACTCGTCCGCGGAGATCGCGATCGACACGACGCTGGTCGGCGACGGCACGGTTCGCGGACGCATCGCGGGTGTGGGCGAGCTGTCGGATGCCGGTGACGGGCGCCTCGTCGCGCACATCGACGCACCCGTGCTCTGGAACCCCGAGGACCCGAACCTCTACGACGTGACCCTCGAGGTGCTCGACGACGCCGGTGCCGTGGTCGAGGTCGTTCCCCAGCGCATCGGCGTGCGCCACGTGGCCATCGAGGAGTCGATCCTCCGCGTCAACGGCGAGCGGGTCGTCTTCCGCGGGGTGAACCGGCACGAGTTCGGCGCGCGCGGGCGGGTGATGACCGCCGACGAGATCGAGCACGACATCCGGCTCATCAAGCGCGCCGGGGCGAACGCGGTGCGTACCAGCCACTACCCGAACCAGTCGGTCTTCTACGACCTGTGCGACCGCTACGGGCTCTTCGTGATCGATGAGATGAACCTCGAGACCCACGGCATGTGGGACAAGGTCATCCAGGGTGAGCTGACCGACGAGCAGGCGCTTCCCGGTGACCGGCCCGAGTGGCGCGCAGCGCTCGAGGACCGGGCGCGGAGCATGCTCGTGCGAGACCGGAACCACCCGAGCGTCATCATCTGGTCGCTCGGCAACGAGTCGTACGGCGGCACGCTGCTGCGCGACCTCGGCGACTGGTTCCGCCGCACCGACCCGTCGCGCCCGGTGCACTACGAGGGCGTCGCCAACGACCCCCGCTACCCCGAGACGACCGACATCACGAGCCAGATGTACACGCCCGCGGCGCTCGTCGAGGAGCACCTGCGGACGAACCGCGACAAGCCGTTCATCCTCTGCGAGTACGCCCACTCGATGGGCAACTCGTTCGGCGGCGTCGATCGATACCTCGACCTGGCCGACCGTGAGCCGCTGTTCCAGGGCGGGTTCATCTGGGACTTCGCCGACCAGACGCTACCGCGACGCGACCGCTACGACCGGCCGTACCAGGCCTACGGCGGCGATCACGGCGAGACGCCCGCCGACTACGAGTTCAGCGCGAACGGCATCGTGTTCGCCGACCGCACGCCGACCCCGGCCTACCAGGAGGTGCGCTACCTCTACCAGCCGTTCCGCACCCGCATCGACACCGACGCCGTCGAGGTCGAGAACCGTCGGCTGTTCACCGGCACCGACGACGTCGACATCGTGGTGTCGCTGCGCCGCGAGGGCACGCTGCTGCGCGACGCGACGCTGCGCGTCGACCTCGCGCCGGGCGCATCGACGACCCTGCCGATGCCGTTCGAAGTGCCGTCGGTTCCCTCCGAGTACACGGTCGACGTCGAGTATCGGCTGCGCGAGCGCACCGCTTGGGCGGGCGCCGGACATGTCGTCGGCCGCGAGCAGGCTGTGTTCCGGTGCGCAGGTCGCCCCGACGCATCCGCCCCGCCCCCCGCCCCGCGCGTGGTCGAGAGCACGAACAACATCGGCTTGCACGGCCGTCACTTCTCGGCGACGTTCTCGCGGCTCTACGCCAACCTGGTGTCCTACCGCTACGGGCGCACCTCCGATGGCGGTCGCGAACTGCTGCGCGACCTGCCGTATCCGAGCTTCTGGCACGCGCCGACGTCGAACGAGCGCGGATGGGGCATGCCGTTCCGAGACGGCCAGTGGAAGCTCGCCAGCAGCGCGCGCAGGCCGCGTGCGGGGTTCGAGAAGCCTGTCGTGACGCACCATGAGCACACCGTCGAGATCACGTACGGCTACGAGCTGCCCACCACTCCGACGAGCGAGGTCGACGTGTCGTACCTCGTCGACGGCGACGGCCGGGTCGAGGTGACCACGACGCTTCGGCCGGGGGCGGGACTGCCCGACCTGCCCGAGTTCGCCACGACCCTCACCGTCGACGCCGACCTGCACCGGCTGCGCTGGTACGGCGACGGCCCGGACGAGTGCTACGCCGACCGCCGCGGCGGGGCGAGGCTGGACGTCTGGGAGGCCGACGTGCGCGACCAGCTGACGCCCTACGTGCGCCCGCAGGAGGCGGGCAACCGGACGGGAGTGCGCTGGGCCGAGGTGCTCGACGACCGCGGCTTCGGCATCCGCCTCGAGAGCGAGCGCGAGATGGAGTTCTCGGCGCTGCCGTGGACACCGTTCGAGATCGAGCAGGCGCGGCGCCACGTCGACCTCCCGCCCGTGCAGCGCACCATTCTGCGGCCCGCTCTCGCCCGCCGCGGCGTCGGCGGCGACGACTCGTGGGGCTCCACCGCGCATCGCGAGTACCTGCTGCCGGCGGCCGAGCAGACCTTCCGGTTCGCGTTCCGCGGTGTGCTGCGGTGATCTCGGCGGCCACGGGGCCGTGCGCGAGCACCTCCAGTGCGAGGAGGTCGGCGGCGCGGTTCGGCCGGTCTCCGTCGATGTGATCCTGCGCTGACGGTGAGGCGCTCGCGAAACGCCGAGGAGGGCGCAGCGTGCACGGCTCGCAATACGTATCGTGCACAATGGTGCAGACAGCATGCCAGCGCGGACGGGCGGGAGCACGAGCAGTGGACAGGACGAGCAACTCACGGCGACGACCCACGAGCCGTGACGTGGCCGCCCTGGCCGGGGTCTCGCAGGCGACGGTCTCCGCGGCGATGAGCGGCAACCGCGCCGTGGCGGCCGAGACCAAGCAGCGCATCGAATCCGCGATGCAGGAGCTCGGGTACCAGCCCAACGCCGGCGCCCGCACGCTGCGGACGTCGCGCACGAACGTCATCGCGCTGATGGTCGAACTGTCGTCGCAGGGCGACGCGATCGAGACCGTGCCGTACATCGAGTCGATCATCGAGCGTGCGCGCGAGCGCGAGTACGACGTGGTCGTGGTCATGGCGAACGAGGGACCCGCCGGGCTCAGGCGACTGATCGGGCGTTCGATCTGCGACGCGGCGATTCTCATGGACATCCACCGTGACGACGCGCGGGTGCCGACGGCGGCGTCGCTCGACACGCCGACCGTGCTGATCGGCCGGCCCGACGACCCGCACGGACTCGACGCGGTCGACTTCGACGGCCGGCGCGCCGCCGAGTTGCTCGTCGATGAGCTGGCGGACACGGGTCACGAGTCGGCGCTCGCGATCGGCGAGCCGCCGGCCGGCTTCAGCGTCATCCGCTCGACCACGGAGTTCCACGAGGGGCTGGTGCGGCGGGCCCGCGAACGCGGGCTGCAGCTCGAGGTGTTGATTCCCCACTCGAATCGGTGGGGCGACGTCAGTGCACTCGCTGCGGCCCTCGAATCGCGCCGCGGCGAGCGGCTCGGCCTCATCGCTCGCACGCCCTGGGCGACCGAGGCGTGGGTGCGTCTCCTGATGCAGCAGGACATGCGCGTCGGCGAGGATGCCTCCCTCGTCGCGCTCTGCGGCGACGACTACGCTCGGTCCTTCGACGTGCCGGTGACGAACGTCTCACCCGTGCCGCGCGAGGTGACCGGGCGCGCGATGCACGTGCTGTTCGAACGCCTCGCCGGCCGCGGCGGCGCACCCGTCGTCGACCTCGTGACCCCGGGAACCCTGAACCGGCGCGCCAGCACGCGCAGGTTCGACCGCGCCTGATCGGGCCCGCCAGCGTTCGCGCTGCGCGGGTGTCGTGAGATCCGGACGCAGTCGTTCGCAGCCCGCGCTTGACCCCGAAGCATCCTCATGTCAGGATGCAATACGTAACGCGCAATACGTATCGCATTGATCGGGAACAGCACGCGTCACCCGACGCAACGGTTCCCCGACAACCGGAACGACCCGAGACCCCCGACGATGGATACGCACACTCAAGGAGGAGAAGTGTCAGCTTTCACTCGACGGGCCCTGCTCGTCACCGCCATGGCCGGCAGCGCGGCCCTCGCGCTCACGGCCTGCGGCGGCACGTCCACCAGCGAGGAGGGCGGGTCGACCGAGATCACCTTCTTCGCCTTCCAGGGCCAGTCGGTGATGGACCCGGTCATCGAAGCGTTCGAGGAGGCGCACCCCGACATCTCCGTCGTGATCTCCTACAACTCGGGCTCGGGCGGCGACTACGCGAACACCCTGCAGACCCGGATCGCGGGCAACCAGACCCCCGACGTGTTCCAGATCGTCTCCGAGAACCGCTCCGAGATCCTCGCCAACGGCCTGGCCGCCGACCTGACAGGCCAGCCCGCCGTCGACTCCGTCGAGGCATCGTGGCTCGACCTGTACCGCGATGACGACGGCGTCCACGCCGTCTCATTCACCGCGTGGATGGGCGGCATCATGTACAACAGGGCGCTGCTCGCCGAGGCCGGCTACGCCGAGTTCCCCGAGACCTGGGGAGAGTTCGTCGCCATGGGCGAGGACCTGCTCGACGCCGGCATCACGCCGTACTACGAGGAACAGCAGATCGCTTCGGGATCGCTGACGGCGCTGCTCGCATCGTCGTTCGCCGCCGACGGGATCCCCTCCGATGAGTGGGTGCTCGACGGGCGCCCCGAGGGTTCGACCTTCGCCGACTCCTGGACCCCGGTGATCGAGGAGTGGGAGACCGCACTCACCTCGGGCGTCATGCCGACCGAGCAGATCGGCCTCGACAACGAGGGCATCACCGCCGCCTTCATGCAGGGTGACGTCGCCATGTTCCGCTCCGGCAACTGGCACAAGGACGCCGCCGAGGAGGCCGGCATCGACTACGGCTTCGCCGCGTTCCCCGCGTACCCGGGCGGCGAGACCTACATCAACGGCGGTGCCGACCCGGGGTACGCCCTCGCGGCCTCCTCCGACGGAGCCCAGCGCGATGCGGCCCTGGAGTTCATCAACTACCTCGGCAGCCCCGAGGGCGTGCAGCTCCTGGTCGACGGACAGAACGCCATGTCGATCTCGACCGAGTACACCACCGACCCGGGTGACGCGTTCCGCGACACCTACGAGAACAACCTGCTCACGGGGCGCAAGTACTGGCTCGAGTGGACGGCCGCGTCGGGCGCCATGACGTCGACCATGTCTGCGCAGCAGCAGCTCCTGTTCCAGGGCACCACCACGCCCGCCGATTTCGCCGCCGAGATGGACGCGCAGGCAGCGAAGTGAGCCGAGCCGGCCGCGGCTTCCCCCCCTGCCTCTCGGGGCCGCGGCCGGCTCATCCCCCGTTCCCACAACGGAAGGTACGCAGTGCAATGACGCGATCCGCGTTCTCACCCACCGTCCGTCGCCCCGGGCGACTCAACCGCTCCAACCAGATCGCCGCGACCTGGTTCCTGATGCCGATCCTTGCGATCTTCACGATCCTGCTGCTGATCCCGCTGGGGCAGTCCGCGCTCTGGTCGTTCACCGAGCTCAACCTCTACACCGGCGAGATGACCTTCGTCGGGGTCGACAACTACGTCACGGTGTTCACCGACCCGGCGCTGCTCACGGGCGTCTGGTTCACCCTCGGCTTCGCCATCCTGAACACCGTCATCGTGACCGTGCTCGCGATCCCGCTCGCCGTCGTGCTGAACAACGCGTTCTTCGGGCGCGACTTCTCGCGGGCGCTGCTGTTCTTCCTCGGCGTTCCGTCGCTGGCGATCCTCGGCCTGGTCTGGCGGTACATCTTCTCGCCGCTCGACTCGGGGGTCATCAACTCGGTCCTCAACTCGGTCGGGCTCCAGAGCCTGCCGTGGCTGGCCGACGCCGACCTCGCCAGGATCGCCGTCGTCTTCGTCGGCATCTGGGCAGCGGTCGGATGGCACATCACGCTCTACCTGGCCTACCTCCAGGCGATCCCGGCAGACCTCTACGAGCAGGCCACCGTCGACGGCGCCTCGCCGCGGCAGCAGTTCTTCAACGTCACGCTGCCGCAGTTGATCCCCGCGATCACGGTGTCGACCTTCCTGCTCATCACCGCAGGCCTCAGGGTCTACGACCTGCCGTTCACCCTCACGGGAGGCGGCCCCGGGTACGCCACCAACACCATCACGCAGTCGATCATCGAGCGCGGCGTCGGCCAGAGCGACTTCGGCGTCGGTTCGGCCCTCGCCGTGCTGTTCGCCATCGCCACGCTCATCGTCATCGTCGGCCAGATGCGCCTCTCCAACTCCGTCGCCAGGAGGTACTCATGACCGTCACCGAGACCAGGGCCATCCTCGTCGGCCCGGAAACGCCCGATGCCCGCACGGGCCCGTCCGCCCAGCGTCGCCGCGCACGCCGACTGTCGATCGTGCGGTCGATCTCGATGCTCACGATCGCGATCGTCGCCGCCATCCCGCTGTACTACGTCGTGATCAGCGCGTTCAAGACCGACGGCGACATGCGGCAGTCGCCGCTCGGGCTGCCGAACCCGATCACGTTCGACAACATCGGCGCAGCGCTCGCCCAGGGCGACATCTGGATGGCGTTCGGCAACTCGACCATGATCACGGTCGGGTCGATCGCCGTGCAACTGCTCGTCGGGTCGATGGCGGCGTACGCGATGATCATCGGCAGCGGCCGGCTGACGTTGCTCATCGGCATCGTGCTCGCGATCGCCTTCGCGATCCCCCTGCAGGCCACGCTCGTGCCGCAGTACCGCCTGCTCGCGGGGGTCGGTCTCACCGACTCGATCCTCGGCGTGATCGTGCTCTACTCGAGCGGTGCGGTGTTCTGCTACTTCCTCATCGTGGGGTACATGCGCACGCTGCCGGTCGAGCTGATCGAGGCGCCGCGCATCGACGGTGCGGGTCCGTGGCGCATCTACTGGACGATCATCCTGCCGCTGTGCCGTCCGATCCTGATCACGGTGATCGTGTTCCAGGTCATGTCGATCTGGAACGACTTCCTCATCCCGAAGGTGTACCTGTCGTCTCCGGCGAACGAGACGATCATCCTGCAGGTCTACAACGCGGTCGGGCAGTTCACGACCAACTGGCCGCTGTTCATGGCGACCACGGTCATCGCCCTGATCCCGATCTTCCTGTTCTTCGTCTTCGCGCAGAAGTGGATCGTGGGCGGGCTCATGGCCGGCTCGGTGAAGGGCTGAGTCCCCCGCGGGGTGGTCGGCGGATGCGGGTTCCCAGCCGCATCCGCCGGCCGAACCCCGCTCCGCCGATGTCGTCGCCCCCCGAGCGTCGGCGCGCAACACACACGAAAGAGACGAGAGATGCAACACGTCTTCAGCGAAGACCCGCACCGCATGAACTGGCTGCGGCCCGACTTCCCCTACGCTCAGGTGCGACTGCCCGACCCGGCCCGGCATGTGTGGGGCAGGCCGCCGGGGCTGCACGCGTCGGTCGCCTCGACCCGCCGTGGCGACGACCTGCACACCGAGATCACGATCCGCAACGACGGTGACCGGCCGTACTTCGCTCGGGCGGGCGACATCGGCCTCACGCTCCCGCTCGAGGATCGGTACGACCTCGGCGTCGACCAGATGACTCGCCGCTGCAATGCGCACCTCTACTGCGGCGGCACGTCGAGCTACGTGGTGGCGCTGCGTGCCGGCGGCGAGGCGCCGCACCTCGGGCTCGTGCTCACCTCGGGTTCGCTGGCCTCGTACAGCATCGAGCGCGACCTCTCGAGCGGCAGCAACGATCGCGGATGCTTCGTGCTGCATCCGTCTCCATTCGAGCTGGCGCCTGGGGAGTCGACCACGATCTCGTGGACGATCTTCCCGTTCGCCGACCTCGAGGACTTCCACTCACAGGCCGGCGCACGCACCCGCTTCGTGCGGGTGGAGTGGGAGCGGTACGTGCTGTTCCCCGGCGAGACGTCGATCCTGACGATCACGCCGTCGTTCGACGCCGAGGTGGTGCGGGTGAACGGCACCGAGGTCCCGCGCGACGGGCGGGGGCGCTACCGCTGCTCGATGACCGCGTCGGAACGCGGCGAGCAGTCCTACCGGGTGGAGGTCGACGAGCAGTGCGTCGAGACCCGCATCCTGGTCAAGCCCCCGCTCTCCGAGCTCATCGAGTCGCGCTGCCGATTCATTGCCGAGCACCAGCAGTACCGCGGGCCCGACGGCGGCCTCGCCGGTGCGCTGCTCACCTACGACAACGAGGACGAGCGCGTCTTCTACAGCACCGTCAACGACTTCAACGCGGGACGCGAGCGGGTCGGCATGGGAATGCTGCTCGCGAACTACCTGATCGCGCTGCGCGACGGCGTGCTGATCGCGTGGCATCCCGGCACCGATGCGCTCGTGCGTGCGTGCCTCGACGGGTATCGCTCGTACGTGGTGCGCGAGCTCGTCGACGTGGCGACCGGCGCGGTCTACAACGACTTCCAGCGCGACGACAGCCACGAGCGCCTCTACAACGCCCCGTGGTTCGCCGGATTCTTCATCTCGCTGCACGCGCTCGACGGCGACGTCGACGACCTGCGCACGGCCTGCCGCATCCTGCACCGCTTCTATGACGACGGCGGGCAGGGCTTCTACCCCCTCGAGATCCCGATCGTCGCGTTGTGCGAGGCGCTCGCCACGGCCGGGCTCGACGACGAGCTCGAGGCACTGCGCCCTCGGTTCGTGCGCCATGCGGAGCAGATCGAGCAGACCGGAACGTCCTACCCGGCGCACGAGGTCAACTACGAGCAGAGCATCGTCGCGCCGGCGGTCGACATCCTGCTGCAGGTCGCGATCGCTGCACGGGAGCCGCGCTTCGTCGAGGCGGCCCGACCGCACCTGCGGGCGCTCGAGCAGTTCCAGGGCATGCAACCCGACTACCACCTGAACGAGGTGGCGATCCGCCACTGGGACGGCTTCTGGTTCGGAAAGCGCGAGCAGTACGGCGACACGTTCCCGCACTACTGGAGTGCGCTGACCGGCAACGTGCTGCTGCGCCTGCACGCGATCACCGGCGAGCCGGCGCACGCCGCGCGCGCGAGCGCATCACTGCGGGGCGTGCTGACCCTCATCTTCGACGACGGGCGCGCATCATGCGCGTACGTCTTCCCGCACTGCGTGAACCGTCGGCGCACCTCGGGGTTCGACCCGTACGCCAACGACCAGGACTGGGGCCTGTACTTCGCCCTGCGCAAGCTCGTCGACGCGCCGGGGCAGCCGCTGTAGCGTGCTCCCGCCCCTTGAAATCAATTTCACTCCAGACAATACTTGTGCGAGGACCTCGCCGGCATCCCGACCGGCGGTCGCGACCCGGTTCGAAGGAGCACCATGTCCGCAGCGTTCGACGCCCACCGCGAGCACCTCGCCCACCCGCCCATCGAGTACCGACCCGAGCAGCGCTGGTGGCTCGCCGAGGGCCTGCACACCGACGAGACGCTGCGGCGTGAGATCGACGCGGCGCACCGGCTCGGCTTCGGCGGCATGGAGTTCCTCGCCATGGACGAGCAGGCCATCGACCACGCCCGCTACGGCTGGGGTGCGGAGGAGTGGGTGCACGACTCCGCGATCGTCGTGGAGGAGACGACGGCGCGCGGCATGTCGTTCAGCTTCACCTCGGGCACGAACTGGTCGAACGCGAACCTGCCCACCATCGACCCCGACCACCCCGCGGCGGCGCAGGAGCTGAACTACGTCGTCGAGCAGGTCGACGCCGAGGGCCGCTCGGGTGCGCTGCCGACCATCGACCTCGACGAGGAGCGCGGCGGCCACATCCTCCCCGGCAATCGGGTCGCCCCGAAGCTCCAGCCGCTGGTCGCCGTCGTCGCGGTGCCCGCGGTCGGGGGCGACGTGCTGGCCGTCGACCGAGCCGAGGACCTCACTGCACAGGTCGTTGACGAGACCCTCGACTGGACCCCGCCGACCGATGACGACTGGCGTCTGTTCACGTTCCGGGCGCACGGCACCGGTCAGACGGCATCCCCCTCGGCCACCGTCAACTACACGGTGAACTACCTCGAGCGCGCGGGCGTCGATGCGGTCATCGACTACTGGCGCGACGTGGTGCTGACCCCCGAGTTGCGCGAGCAGATCGCGAAGAACCCCCGGGCGCAGATGTACATGGACTCCCTCGAGCTCAACATCTGGGGGCAGGGCGGAATGTTCTGGGGCCCGCACGTCGCCGAGGAGTTCGCCGCTCGCCGCGGCTACGACATCACGACCTGGCTGCCGCTGCTCGTGCGCAGCACCGAGCTCATGGCCTCGTCGACGACCTACACCTTCCAGCCCGACGACGCCCACCGCATCGAGGTCGAGAAGGTGCGGCACGACTACGTCGAGACCCTCACCGACCTCTACATCGAGCACATGCTGCGCCCGTTCGCCGAGTTCCTGCACGACAACGGCATCCTGCTGCGCTCCGAGATCAGCTACGGCCTGCCGTTCGAGCTCACCCGCCCCGGCCCCGAGGTCGACGGCATCGAGACCGAGTCGCTCGAGTTCGGCTCGCAGATCGACGCGTACCGGCTGCTCTCCGGCCCCGCGCACCTCTTCGGCAGGCAGTACTCGTCGGAGACCGGTGCCACCACGCGCAACCACATGCTCGACCACCGCTTCTTCGACCAGATCATCGCGACCCAGCTCGCCGCGGGCATCACCAAGACCGTGCTGCACGGCTGGGCGAGCGTCGCGGGCGCCGAGGGCGCGACCGAGTGGCCCGGTCACGAGGGCATGTGGTCGATGTTCTCCGAGCGATTCGACCTGCGTCAGCCGGCATCCGAGTTCTACCCGCTCTGGAACGACGCGGTCGGCCGTGTGCAGTACCTGCTGCGCCAGGGTCGTCCGCGCATCGACGTGGGCATCCTGCGCACCGACCATTTCGTCGACAACACGTCGGGCATGATCTTCACCACGCCCGACGGCGAGCGCATCGCCGACGAGGTCGCCTACGGGCGCATGTGGATGCGCGACCGGCAGAACCACTGGTGGCGCGACCTCGGCATGCAGGATGCCGGTTGGAGCTACGAGTTCCTCGACGGGTCGCTGCTCGAGCACGACGACGTCTCGTTCGCCGACGGCCTCGTGCAGCCCGACGGACCCGGCTACCAGGCGCTGATCGTCTACCAGGAGGCGCTCGACGCCGACGTCGCGGCGCTGCTGCGCGACTGGGCGCGGCAGGGCCTGCGGGTGCTCCTCGTGAACGGGGCGAGCGACCTCAAGCTGCTCGCCACGGGCGAGTACACCCACCACGAGCGCGCCGCCGCCCGAACCCCGGGCCGCGACGGCCGCGACGACGAGCTCGCCGCCACGCTCGCCGAGCTCCGTGCGCTGCCGACCGTGGCCGAGATCGACGACCCGGCAGCGACCGTCGCCGCCCTGCGCGGCCTCGGCGTCACCGGCCGCGCCGAGTTCACCGCCGAGCACCGCGACGTGCTCGGCTACCTCCGCGAGGAGGGGGACCTGCTGCACGTGTACGCGTACCACTTCCTCTACGAGACGGGTGAGGACACCACCGTCGAGATCGCGCTCCCGGGCACGGGGCGGATGCACCGCATCGACGCCTGGACCGGCCAGGTGCGCGAGCACCGGGGCATCCGTGTCGAGGGCGACCGCACGCTCGTCACGCTCAGCCTCGCGCCCGGCGAGATCGCGCTGCTCACCCTCGACCGGTCGGAGCCGGCGACCGAGTCGGCCCCCGCGGGTCGGCAGGTGCTGGCGGATGCCTCGGAGTGGCGCATCGCGGTCGAGAGCTGGGATGCGGGCGAGACGACCGTCATCGAGGAGGACCGCGGGCTCGGGTACGTCACCCGCGAGGTGCGCCCCGAGACCGAGATCACGCGCCTCGAGTCGCCCGCGACGGCGCTGGCGCCGTGGGCGGAGCTGGCAGGCGTCGGGCCGGAGGTGTCGGGCGTGGGGGAGTACCGGACGACCATCGTGCTCGACCGCCTGCCGGCCGACGGCGAGCGGTTCGTGCTCGAGCTCGGCTCGACGAACGGCGGGCTCGGTTCGGTGTCGATCAACGGCGGGGCGCCGGTCGGGTTCGACACGTCGCATCCGACCGTCGACGTGACCGATGCAGTGGTCGCGGGTGCCAACGAGATCGTCGTGCGCACCGCGAGCTCGCTCAACAACCGGCTCATCGCGCGCGGCTACTACGACGAGCTGCCCGACATCGCGCTGCTCATCGGCGGGCGCGAGGGCACCCACCAGGTGCCGGTGCGCCCGTACGGCCTCGTCGGCCCGGTGCGCATCGTGGCCGTCGGGTAGCCTGCGGGAACCCGGCCCGCCCGCAACCGAGCCCCGGGACGAGAGGACGACGGATGCCACGGCCACCCGCCACGCAGCTGGCGCACGTCGACGCCGTCGACCTCTCGCCCGTGGCGCCGACCGACCCCGACGACCTGCTCGGCATCCTCGAGCGGATGATCCGCCAGGCGAACAGCAGCCGGCTGCGCCGCGACCTCATGGCCGAGGTCGGCTTCCCGATCGACGACATCCCGACCTTCCTCGCGCTGAACCAGCTCTCGCTGCACGGCGCGATGCGCCCGACCGACCTCGCCGAGGGCCTCGAGACGGGTCGTGCGAACGTCACGAAGATCGTCGCGCGCCTGGTGGGCGTCGGCCTGGTGGAGCGGGTCGCCGACCCGGCCGACCAGCGCGGGGTGATCCTCGCGCTGACCGGGGCCGGTCGCGAGCTGGCCGCCCGGGTCGTCGCCGCGCAGGAGCGCTCGATCGCCGAGACGATCGCGGACTGGCCGGCCGCGGACATCGACGCCTTCCGGGTGCTGGCCCGGCGCTGGGTCGAGGGTGAGGGTGGTTCGCGACGTTCCAAGTGAGCTTTGCATACAGGGCGAACTTCCAAGTCAATCGCGCTCCACTTGGAACTTGCGCGCAACGCTCCAACTCAGACCGTGTACGCCTTTCGCCGATCACCCTCATCCGCGCGCACGGTCGGCATGGCCGAGGTCGCGCTCGGGGGCGATGCGGTCGCGCACCCGTCGCTTGAGCTCCACGATGTCGGGAGTTCCTCCGTCGCGCGCCCGCGACCACACCCGCTCGCCGTCCGCGTGCACCTCGAAGATGCCGCCCTTCCCCGGCGTGAGCGTGACGCCACCGCCCATCAACTCTTCTGCGAACGTCGAGAGCAGCTCCTGAGCGACCCACGCGCCGCGCAGCAGCCAGTTGCATTGCGTGCAGTAGATGACCTGAACCTCGTGCGCCATGCGGACATCCTGTCGGATCCCACGGGCCGGCGCGCTGCCACAGCACCACGAGGGCGAGCCGCTTCCGTAATCGGGAGGCCCAGATGAACGGCGTGTTTCGCACGTACCCGCTCGTGTTTCCGGCGTGAGAACTGCGTGACGAGCGTGTGAACGGTGGCGCAGGCGGCATCCGGATCACTGGCCCTTACCGAACCGCACTCGGTCTTCGAGGATCGAAGGACCCGATCAGATCGGTCCCCGACCCGAACCACCGAGGAGCACCCGCCGTGAGCGACGTGATCATCTACCCCGCCCGCACCGTCCGCACCATGGACAAGGCCGTCCCGACCGCCGGCGCCGTCGCCGTGCGCGGCGACGTCATCCTGGCCGTCGGCGAGACCGAGGAGCTCGCCGCCACGTACCCGGGCGCGACGGTCGACGACCGCTACGCCGACCGCGTGCTCGCCCCCGGCTTCGTCGAGGCGCACTCGCACCTCGGCGGCGAGTTCGGCGCGAGCCCGTACTTCCTCGGCTACTTCCCGCGCACCGCGCCCGACGGCACGCCGCTGCCCGGCGCGCAGACCTGGCAGGGCGTCGTCGACGCGCTGAAGGTGTGGGACGCCGAGCTGCCCGAGGGCGAGGTGCTCTTCGCCCGCGGCCTCGACATGCTGTTCTTCCCCGGCGAGCAGCTCACGCGCCAGGTGCTCGACGAGGTCAGCACGACCCGCGGCATCTACGTGACCCACGCGAGCGGCCACGTCGGCACCGCCAACTCGGTGCTGCTCGAGCGCGCCGGCTACGGCCCGGGCACCGAGGTCGAGGGCGTCGTGCTCGACGCCGACGGCGTGCCCACGGGCGAGCTGCAGGAGATGCAGGCGATGGGCCCGGTCATGGCGCTCGCGGGCATCGACCTGTCGAAGGGGCTCACCACCGAGGGCGGCCTGTACGCGTTCGCCGCCGACGCGCGGAACCACGGATGCACCACCGCGACCGACCTCGCGAGCTTCGACCTCGTGCGCCCCGGCGGGTACGACCTGCTCGCCGAGGTCACCGGACGCGACGACTTCGCCGTGCGCCTCGTGCCCGCCACCTTCGGTGGCATGACCAAGAACCTCGAGCAGGCGCAGCAGCTCGCGGGTGCGGTCGCCGCGCAGCAGGGCCGGGCCACACCGAAGCTGCACCTCGGCTCGGTGAAGCTCATGCTCGACGGCTCGATCCAGCAGTACACCGCCAAGCTGCAGGACCCGGGCTACGTTTGCAACCACGACGCGGGCATCTGGAACACGGATGCCGCGACCTTCCGCGACCAGGTGCGCGCGTTCCACGCGGCCGGCCTCAACATCCACGTGCACTGCAACGGCGACGAGGCGACCGAGGTGTTCCTCGACGCGGTCGAGGCCGTGCTCGCCGAGGCCCCGCGCTGGAACCACCGCCACACGGTGACCCACTCGCAGCTCACCACCCGCGCGCAGTACAAGCGCATGGCCGAGCTCGGCATGTGCGCCAACGTGTTCTCGAACCACATCTGGTACTGGGGCGACCAGCACATCGACCTCACCGTCGGGCCCGACCGGGTGAAGCGCATGAACGCCGCGCGCACCGCGCTGGACGAGGGCGTCACGATCGCCCTGCACTCCGACACCCCGGTCACGCCGCTCGACCCGCTGGCCACGGCGTCCTACGCCGCCGAGCGCCGCACGCCGACCGGTCGCTCCTGGGGCGACGCGGAGCGCATCTCGGTCTACGAGGCGCTCGAGGCGGTCACCATCGGCCCGGCCTACCTGCTGAAGCTCGACCACCTCGTCGGCTCGATCGTGCCCGGCAAGTACGCCGACTTCGCGGTGCTCGACCGCGACCCGGTCGAGGTCGCCGAGGCGAAGGAGCTCCGCGAGATCACCGTGCTCGGCACCGTCGTCGGCGGCGTGCACTATGAGGCCCCCGTGGCGGTCGGCGTCTAGCCACGATCCCACGATCCGGCCGGCGCTCGCACGTGCGGGCGCCGGCCGACCGGCGACCTCGCCGGCGCAGCATCCGCACCATCGAAAGGAACCACCGTGCCCATCCCCAGCGACCCCGCGGGGCTCACCACCTACGAGCTCGACCGCGCCCACGTCTTCCACTCGTGGTCGGCGCAGAAGCACCTCGACCCCATCGTCATCGCGGGCGCAGAGGGCAGCTACCTGTGGGATGCCGACGGCACGCGCTACCTCGACTTCTCGTCGCAGCTCGTCTACACGAACATCGGCCACCAGCACCCGCGCGTCGTCGAGGCCATCAAGCGGCAGGCCGACGTGCTCTGCACGATCGCCCCGGCCCACGCGAACGACCAGCGCTCGCTCGCCGCGAAGCTCATCGCCGACGTGGCACCGGAGGGCATGAACAAGGTGTTCTTCACCAACGGCGGCGCCGAGGCGATCGAGAACGCGGTGCGCATGGCCCGCCTGCACACCGGCCGCACCAAGGTCATGTCGGCCTACCGCTCGTACCACGGGGCGACCGCCACGGCGATCCAGGTCACGGGCGACCCCCGCCGCTGGCCGAACGAGTTCGCGCCCGCCGGCACCGTGCACTTCTTCGGGCCGTTCTTGTACCGCAGCGTCTTCCAGGCGACGACCGAGCAGGAGGAGTGCGACCGCGCGCTCGCGCACCTCGAGCAGACGATCCTGTTCGAGGGGCCGTCGACCATCGCGGCGATCGTGCTCGAGACGGTGCCCGGCACGAGCGGCATCATGCCGCCGCCGCCCGGCTACCTGGCCGGCGTGCGCGCGCTCTGCGATCGCTTCGGCATCGTGATGATCTGCGACGAGGTCATGTCGGGCTTCGGCCGCACCGGCGCGTGGTTCGCCATCGACCACTACGGCGTGACCCCCGACCTCATCACCTTCGCCAAGGGCGTCAACTCGGGCTACGTGCCGATGGGCGGCGTGGTGCTGCGCGACGAGATCGCCGCCACGTTCGACGACCGCGCCTACCCGGGCGGGCTCACCTACTCGGGGCATCCGCTCGCCGCCGCCGCTGCGGTCGAGACGATCCGCGCGATGCACGACGAGGACGTGGTCGCGAACGCCGCGCGCGTGGGCGCCGAGGTCTTCGGGCCGGGCCTGCGCGAGCTCGCAGAGCGCCACCCGTCGATCGGCGACGTGCGCGGCCTCGGCGTGTTCTGGGCGCTCGACCTGGTGGCCGACCGCGAGACCAAGGAGCCGCTCGCCCCGTACGGCGGGGCGTCGCCCGCGGTCGCGGGCATCCTCGCCGCCGCCCGCGAGGCCGGCCTGCTGCTGTTCAACCAGTACCACCGCATCCACGTCGTGCCGCCGTGCACGATCACCGACGACGAGGCGCGCGAGGGCATCGCGATCCTCGACGAGGCACTCGCCGTGGCGGACGCCGCGGTGCGCATCGAGGAGCCGGTGCTCGTCGGCTGACGGCACCGGATCGACACGAAGGGAACCCCCTCATGACCACCACCGGAACCGCGCCCGCCACGGCGCGCACCGCAGGGCGAGGCGCCGTCGGCCTCCTCGTCCTCACCGAACTCGGCAGCGGAATCTTGCAGGGCTGGTACGGCCCGCTGCTCGTCGGCATCGGCGACATGTACTCCGTCGGCGCGGCCACGCTGAACCTCGTCGCCGTCGCCTACCTGCTCTCGTCGGTGCTGTTCGTCCCGCTGCTCACGAAGCTGGCCGACATGCACGGGCACAAGAAGCTGCTCATGATCGCGGTGGGCATCACCGCCCTCGGGTCGCTGCTCGTCGCGTTCGCGCCGAACTTCGGCGTGCTGCTCGTCGGCCGCGTGCTCCAGGGCGCGCTCGTGGCATTCCTTCCGCTCGAGTTCGCCATCGTGCGCCAGCGTGCACCCGAGCAGGTCGGCAAGAGCATCGGCCAGCTCGTCGCGTCGCTCGCCATCGGCGCGCTGCTCGGTGCGGTCGGCTCGGGCGTGCTCTACGGCGCGACGGACAGCCTCGTGCTCGTGCTCACCGTCCCGGCGATCTACTTCGCCGTCTGCCTCGTGCTGATCGCGTTCTTCGTGCCCGAGACCGACGTGACCGGCGGCGGCAGGCTCGACTGGGCGGGCGTCGCCCTGCTCGGCTTCGGCGCCGCGGGCCTGCTCGGCGGCATCTCGCTCGCCGGCGTCTCCGGCTGGGGCGACCCGCTCGCGTGGGTGCTGATGGTCGCCGGCGCCGCACTGCTCGGAGCCTGGGTGGTCGTCGAGAAGCGCGTCGCCGATCCGTTCATCGACCTCGACGTGCTCCGCCACGGCGGCATCGGCCTGCCGATTGTGATCGGCGTGCTCTACGGCGCGCACGCACTCGGCGGCACCAGCCTCATCGCGATCTTCGTGGCCGTCGACCCCGACGAGTACGGCTTCGGCCTGGGCCTGTCGGCGGCGATGTCCGGCATCATCCTCAGCGCGATGGCGCTGTCGGGCTTCGCAGGGTCGCTGCTCGCCAACCGCCTGGTCGGCTGGACCTCGACCCGCACCACGCTGCTGATCGCCCACGCGCTCGGAGCGTCGGCGTTCATCGGCATGATCCTGGCCTCGGGCAACCTCGCCCTGTTCATGGTCTGGCTCGTGCTCGGCGGACTCGGCATGGGCTTCGTCATCAGCGTGCTGCCCACGGTGGTCGTGAGCCTCGCGCGCCACGACGAGGTCGCGGTCGTCTCCGGCCTCTACAACACGGCGCGTACGGCGGCCGGTGCCGCCGCCGGCGCGGTCTTCACGACCGTCATGGCCGCGTTCATCGTGGCCGGCACCGACGTCGACGGGTCGGCCCCGGTCACCTCGTTCACCGGCTACGCGGCGGTGTGGGCGATCGGCGCGGGCCTCGCGGTGATCGGCGGGCTGCTGACCCTGCGCCTGCCGAAGAACCCGACGCCGGTGGCGGATGCCTCTGAGCCGGCCGAGGCGGTCGAGCAGTCGGATGCCCCTGAGGCGGCGCCCGCCGCCGGGTAGTCGCGCCACTCGATGACGGCGCCGGTCCCCCTCGGGGGCCGGCGCCGTACTCGTGCGCGCGACGAACCGGAGCATCCGTCGCCCGCAACCGAGCCCGCGCCTACTCGTCGAGCTGCGCCCGGATGACCTTGCCGAGGATCTCGATGCCGCGCGGGATCGCCTCGAGCGCGATCGAGTTGTAGCCGACGCGGAGCTGGTTCCGCGGTCCGGGCCCCAGGTAGAACCGCTCGCCCGCGTCGACCAGCACGCCGCGCTCGCGCGCGAGTTCGGTCACGCGGGTGCCGTCGAACGCGTCCGGTCCGTCGATCCAGACGCTGAGCCCGCCGGCGGTGGGCGTCGGCAGCTCGAACGGCAGGTGCTCGTCGAGCGCGGCGACGACGGCCTCCCACTTGCGGCCGAGGTGGCGGCGGTGCTGGCGCAGCGACCGGTGGTACTCGCCCGAGTCGATGAACAGGCCGAGCGCGCGCTGCATGTGGCCCGGCGGGTGCTTCGTCTGGTACCGGCGTCGCTCGCGCAGTGCCGCGACGAGCGCGCGGTCGGCCACGATGAAGCCGAGGCGGATGCCCGGGGCGACGAACTTCGAGAAGGTGCCGACGTAGATGACCCGGCCGGTGCGGTCGAGCGACTTGAGGCTCGGGGTCGGGCGGCCGCGGAACCGCACCTCGGAGTCGTAGTCGTCCTCGATCACGAGCTGGTCGTGCCGCTGCGCGTCGCGGAGCAGCGCAGCCCGCCGGGTGTACGAGAGCGTGACGTTCGTCGGATGCTGGTGGCTCGGCGTCACGTACACGAGCTCCGGCGGCTCGCCCGAGTCGTCGTCGCGCCGCACGCCCTGCTCGTCGACCGCCCGCGGCACCAGGGTCGCGCCCGCGCGGCGCAGGATGTGCCACGCGTCGACGTACCCCGGATTCTCGACCGCGACCGGGGCGCCCTCCTCCACGAGCAGCTCCGCGAGCAGCGCGAGCGCCTGCTGGGCGCCGGCCGTCACGATGATCTCCTCGGGCGGGGCCGAGATGCCGCGCGGCGGCAGGATCTCCCGCCGGATCGCCTCGACCAGCAGCTCGTCGTCGCCCGCGACCGAGTCGCGGATGCTCGCGGCCACGTGCGGGCCGTCGAGCGCGGTGTTCAGCGCGCGCAGCCAGCCGCGGGCCGGGAACGTGCCGAGCTCGGGCTGGCCGGGCAGGAACGGGAACGGGTAGCGGGTCCAGTCGACGTGGGTGGCGGCGTGCTGCAGGTCGTCGTCGCGCGGCACGGGGAGCCGCGCCGCCCAGTCGACCTGATGGGTCGGCACGGGGCCGGCCGCAGGCGGGGGTGCGGGGGTGCGGGCGGTGCGGGTCGGCGTCGACGGATGCGGCGAGGCGATCGGGTACAACCCGCTCCGCGGGCGCGACTCGACGAGCCCGAGGGCGACGAGCTCCTGGTAGGCGGCGTTCACCGTGTTGCGCGACACCCCGAGCACGCCCGCGAGGTGGCGCGACGACGGCAGTGGCCGGTTCGCGCGGAAGCGGCCCTCGAGCAGCGACTGCTCGAGGAACCGGCGCACCTGCTGGAACAGCGGATCCGAGCTCATCGGGTCGAGGTACTGGCGTGCGCGCTCGACGTCGAACTCGGGCTGGTCGAACGACGGATGCCCGGTCATGCGCGCCTCCCGATCCGGTGTGCCGCTCACGCGGAGAACCCCGCGGCGGCGCGGGCGACGAGCGCCACCCCGGACACGAGGGAGAGTACCAGCGTGGCGGTGCGGACCGTCGGTGCGGGCAGGCGCGGTACCAGCGGCATCGCGACGAGCATGCCGACGACGATCGCGGGCACGAGCACCGCGGCGCGGACCAGCTCCGCACCCGCATCCGTCGTGCCCGCCAGCAGCAGGGTCACGGCCGAGACCGCCGAGCCGAACGCGAAGAACGCCGAGAGCGTCGTGCGCATGCGCCGCACGTCGTCTGGTCGGTAGACGATCGCCATCGGCGGCCCCGGCAGCGCGGCGACCGGGGTCAGGATGCCGGCGACGACCGATCCCGCGACGAGCGAGGTGCGCCCGGCCGGCGCCCGCCAGCCGGCCATCGAGACGACCGAACCCGCGACGACGACCGCGCCGATCGCGAGGTGCGTCGCACGCAGCGGCAGCACGGCGGCGAGCCAGGTGCCCAGTGCGACGCCCGGCAGCGATGCGAGCGACGCGATCGCGAGTGCGCGCCGGTCGAGCGCGTCACGCTCGGCCCAGGTCACCGCGACCATCACCAGCACGGTCAGCACAAGCACGGCGAACGTGCCGACGTCGGGCGCGATGAGCGCGAGCAGCGGCACCGCGACGATGCCGAAGCCCATGCCCGTGAGCCGCTGCACCACCGTCGCGACGACGATCACGAGGCCCGCGGCGAGACCGACGGCGACGCTCACGGGACGCGGGATGCGCGCGGATGCGGCGCGGGTGGAACGGACACGCGATCAATTCTCGCCGCTCGCGAGCGTGCTCCCAGCACCACCCGGCGTGCGGATGACGGGACAGACGTCACGTGCCCGACACATCGTCACACGCCCGAAACACTGTGGCTCCGCGGGTGCGGCGGGCACTGGACCTGCCGTTTCCCAGCCGGAGCGACGAAGCTGGTTCCGTCGGGCGCGGTACCAGTGCGCGCCCCGGAGGAGGAGCACCACATGACCCGCACCGCAGTCGTCACCGGAGCGTCGAGCGGAATCGGCGCGGCGACCGCCCGCCAGCTCGCCCAGCAGGGATGGGACGTCGTCATCGGCGCCCGGCGCGTCGACCGCCTGCAGGCGCTCGCCGACGAGATCGGCGCACGCGCGCTGCCGCTGGACGTCACCGACCAGGCATCCGTCGACGCCTTTTGCGCCGAGCTCGAGCGCTGCGACCTCCTCGTGAACAACGCCGGCGGCGCGCTCGGCGCGGCCTCGATCGCGGAGTCCGACGACGCCGAGTGGCAGGCCATGTTCGACAGCAACGTGCTCGGCACCCTGCGCATGACCCGCGCGCTGCTGCCGAAGCTCATCGCCTCGGGCGACGGCATGGTCATCAACATCGGCTCGATCGCCGCGCGCGAGCCCTACCGCGGCGGCGGCGGGTACAACGCCGCGAAGCACGCGGTCGCGGCACTCACCCGCGTGCTCCGCATCGAGCTGCTCGGCCAGCCCGTGCGCGTCACCGAGATCGACCCCGGCCTCGTCCAGACCGAGTTCGCGACCGTGCGCTTCGGCGGCGACGAGGAGAAGGCCGCCAAGGTCTACGAGGGCATGACCCCGATGCGCGGCGAGGACATCGCCGAGGCGATCGTCTGGGTGGCATCCCGCCCCGCGCACGTGAACATCGACACGATGCTCATGCTGGCCCGCGACCAGACCTCGGCGCAGGTCGTGCACCGCTCCTGACGGTCCGGCTCACGGCCCGAGGAGCGCGAGCGGGACGACGGCGATGCCGTCCGGTCGCCGGTAGGCGGCGGGACCGGTCGTCACCACGACCGCATCCGCGAGCCGGGTGCCGAGGCGCTCGCGCAGCCACGTGAGGTGCTTCACGTCCTTCGCTTCGACGGAGGCGGAGAGCTTCACCTCGATCGCGACCACGCGACCCTGGCGCTCAGCGATCAGGTCCACCTCATGTGTTCCCGCCTGATCGCGGAAATGCGACAGGCGAGCCTCGGCAGCCTGTGCGTAGGTCTGCATGCTGAGCGTCGCGAGCCCTTCGAACAGCCTGCCGAGTGCGGCGCCGTGCTGGGGGCCGATCATCGCGTGCTCGCGCACGTCGAGCAGCGAGTCCTCGTCGAGCTCCATCAGGCGGGCGGCGAGCGCGGGGTCGGCGAGGTGGTGTTTCGGTGCCTTCGAGATGCGCCCCAGGTCGACATCGAACGGGTGCCAGGCCTCGACCGGGTCGAGGAGCCAGAGCTGGCTCAGCACGGCGCGGTATGCGATCGTCGTCGGCTTGGTGGGCTTGTCCGCGTCACCCACCGTCGCTGCATCGAGGATCGTGGTGTACTTCGCGGTCGAGCTGGTGGCCATCGCGAACGCGCGGAGCCACGCGCGGATCGAGGCGGGCGCGCGCACCCGGTAGCCCTGCTCCACCATGTCGCGTTCGACGATGCGAGTGAGGTAGCCGTCGAGCGCCAGGCGGCGGGCGCGCCCGGGCAGGTCGCGTATGCCGGGGAACCCCGATGCGACGATCTCGCGGATGTAGTCGCGGAGCGACCACTCGGTCGACCCGTCGATCACCGCATCCCCGTCGAAGAGGGAGGCGAGCGACACGGTCGCCGGATCCGACGCGCGTTCCGCCACGGAGAGCGGCCGCATCCGCATGCTCACGATGCGACCTGCGCCCGAGTGCGTCGGTGCGTGGACCGGGGCTGCGCTGCCCGCGAGCAGGAACCGACCGCCGGTGCGATCGCGATCAACCTCGCGCCGCACGAGGTCCCACGACTCGGGCAGCCGCTGCCACTCGTCGAGGAGGATCGGTGCAGGCGCTCGAGAGAGCAGCCCGGGGTCCGCGGTGAGCCGGTCGGCGGTCTCCCGCTGGTCGAGCGACAGCACCGTCGCCGCACGTCGGCTGCCGGTCGCCGTCTTGCCGACCCCCTTCGGGCCGTCCAGGCTGATTGCTGCGAGGGAGGGGAGAAGTTCGTCCAGCTCGTCGTCGACGATGCGGCGGGCGTACTCGGTCATGGTTCTACTTTACCAAAACCATGCTTTATACTTTACCTTTCCCAGCATCGGTACTTTACCTATCCCACGCTCCGGGCTTTCCCTTTCGCAGATGCACGCCGCTACTCGTGCCCGACGAGCTTCAGTCCGACGACGCAGCCGACGAGGCCGATGATCAGCAGCATCCGCACGATCGAGAACGCCTCGTCGCCGGTGAGCATGGCGTAGCCGACGGTGAGCGAGACGCCGACGCCGACCCAGACCGCGTAGGCGGTGCCGGTCGAGATGTCGCGCATGGCCCAGGCGAGGCCGGCCATGCTGGCCGCGAGCGCGACGCCGAAGGTGACGCTCAGCCAGAGCTTGGTGAAGCCCTCGGACTTGCCGAGCGCGGTGGCCCAGACGGCCTCGAGGACGCCGGACGCGATGAGGATGATCCACGACATGACTGTGCTCCTGGCCAGTCTTGTCGCGTTCCGGGTACTGATCCGTCGTCCGGGGATCCGGTCGTGGATCCGCTGAACAGCGTAGCCCGGCTGCCTGTGCACGCCATGTGCAGCCCGCCCGACACACGGACGGAACCGTTGCCGCCGCGCTCCTGCATCCGACATGCTGGCCGTGGCGCCGGGATCCCCCTCACCGGATGCGGGACGAACGCGCACGTTCCCCAGGAGGCACTGCATGTCCACCGCTCGTCCGTTCGGCGTCACCCTCGTCGCGATCCTCGCGTGGCTGACCGGCCTGTTCCAGATCATCCCCGGCGTATTCGCGCTCTTCGGCGGCGACCTCACCTACGCGATCGTGGCCATCATCATCGGCCTGATCACGATCTTCGTGAGCCTCGGCCTGTTCCGCGGCAGCAACGGCGCGCGCATCGTCGTCACGATCGTCTTCGTGCTGAACATCGCCGCATCGCTCTACGTCGTCTTCGCGATCGACGGCGGTTTCTGGACCGCGATCGGGGCCATCCTGTTCCCCGCGATCGGCCTGATCCTGCTCTACACGAGCAAGGCGAACGCCTTCTTCCGCTGATCAGTCGTCGTCCGATGCCCGGGTGAGCGGATGCCTCGCCCGGGCATCGTCGTTCCCGAGCGTCTCGACGCTGCGGATGAAGAGGATGATCCACGTGAACACGAGGATCCCCGCGACGAGCTCGACGGCGGTGAGCGTGTACCAGCCGACCGCGTAGTACACGGCCAGCAGCACGATCACGGCCATGAAGGTCCAGCCGATGACGAGGAAGGTGCGCGAGAGTCCCGGCACCCAGCTGCGCAGCCGGATCACCAGCACGAAGAAGCTCACCGCCATGCCCGACGCGACCGCGGTGTGCAGCCAGAAGCTCACGTCGACCGGCACGATGCCGACGCAGGCGAGCAGCACGCCGACGAGCACGAGGCAGACGCGCACGTTGCGCCGGCCGCGCGGATGCGACGAGGGGAGGTCGACCGTGACACGGCGCACGAGCGTGGTGACGAGGAAGCCGGCGACGATGAGCGTGAGGTTGAACGCGCGCGCCGAGACGTTCTCCGACATGCCGAGCGCGCTCAGGTGCTCCTGCCACCAGAACGGGTCGGTGGCGGTGAGCATGCTCGCGAGCATCCCCTCGACGAGGAACACGGCGAGCACGACCGCGAGCAGCGAGAGGTCCATGATCACGGCGGAGGAGAACGCGACGTAGCCGGTCAGCGCACCGGCCGCCCCGGCGATCACGAGCAGCGGCAGGGCGAACACCTCCGCGCCGATGAACGCGTCGGCGAGCAGCACCGATGCGAGCGTCCAGGTCAGCAGCGCGATGGCGCCGTGGGCGAGTGCGATCGCCGCCAGGTCGAGCACGTCGAGCACCCGCATCCGCAGGCCGCCCTCGCGCGCGGAGACGATGAGTCGTCCCGCCACGAACGCGATGATCGCGATGACGCCGCACGCGATCGCCGAGTACTGGCCGATCGAGTCGGGCCCCGAGATCGGTGCGTCCTCGAGTCCGAACACCGGAATGGCGATCGCGCCCACGAGCGCGAACGAGACGATGCCCGCGGTCAGCGCGAGCGACTCGAGCGTGCGGCCGCGCGACCCGATGAGCCGCTCGAACGTCTCGGACGCGGCCTCGGACATGGCGTGCCTCAGGCGGTCGCGGAGTCGGCGTCGGTCGTGCCGGCGTCTCCCGCTCCGGCGGGTTCGGCAGCGGCCGGGGCGTCGGCGGATGCCTCGGGCACGATGCCGAACAGCGCCTCGAGCCCGTCCATCCACGCGCGCTGCTCGCCCGCCCGGGCGTACTCGCGCGAGCGCACCATCGGGGTGTGCAGCAGCACGCCGGCCATGTGGCGCAGCGCCTGCTCGGTGCGCCCGTCATCGTCGCCGCGGGCCTTCGCGCGGGCGATCTCGTCGTCGAGCACGTCGAACACGTGCGAGCGCAGGGCGACCACGGCCGGCGCCAGGTCGAGCTCCTCGCCGTGCGCCGAGAACTCGCGCGCGGCGCGGTTGACGATCGTGCGCGCCGCGTCGGTCGCGTTGAGCTCCTCGATCGGGGCGTGGATGCGGATGGTCTCGAGGTCGAGCAGCTCGACGCCGTCGATGCTCGCCACGTCGGGGTCGATGTTGCGCGGCAGGCCGAGGTCGATCAGCAGCTGACGTGCAGCCGGCGCGTGCGCGTCGTCGGCGGGCACCAGCGCGAGGTGGGGTCGCTCCACGGGCGCCTGCCCCGCGGCATCCGCCCGGCCCTGTCGCAGCAGCGCGGCGTCGATGACGTGGTGGTCGACCGTCGTGCAGGTGATGATGACGTCGGCGGCGGATGCCTCGGCGGCGAGCTCGCCCGGCCGCACGGCGGCGATGTCGTGGGTGCGGGCGAAGCGCGTCGCGCGGCCCGAGGGGGAGTGGACGCGCACGTCGGATGCCCCGCGGTCGCGCACCGCCGCGAGCGACGCGCCGGCGTACTGCCCCGTGCCGATGAGCAGGATGCGCGTGGCGGCCCAGTCGGTGATGCGGCTCTCGGCGAGGTCGAGCGCGAGGCGCACCAGGGAGCGGCCGGCAGAGCCGACGCCGGTGCGGTTCTTGACCGAGCGGGAGACGCGAGCGGCGCGCTGGAACACGCGCTCGATCTCTGGGGTGGTCGTGCCGCCCCTGCGGGCGTTCTCGAGCGAGCGCTTGACCTGGCCGGAGATCTCGCCCTCGCCGACGACGACTGACTCGAGGCCGGATGCCACGGCGAAGAGGTGCTCCGCGACCGCGTTGCCGTGCACGAGTTCGACGGTCGAGCGCAGCATGCGGGGGTCGACGCCGGTCGCGCCGCCGACCTCGCGGAGCGCGGCCTGGATGGCGGGGACGGGCGAGGTGCCGTACGGCTCGTCGAGGTCGAGGTACGCCTCGAACCGGTTGCAGGTCGCGACGATCACCGAGCCGCCGAGCGACTCGTGGCTGCCGACGATGCGTGCTCCGAGGTCGCCCGGCGCCACCGACAGCTTCTCCAGGAGATCGAAGTCGGCGTTCTTGTGACTCGCGGACAGACAGATGAGCACCCGACGATTGTAGTCGACCCGGAAAGCGCCCCCGTCAGGGCATTCGCTGACCCGGTTGCGCCGAGCGCGCCGGTTCTTCCGCGCCCGAGGGCGACTTGTTCGCCTGAGGGCGGAAGTTCTCGCCCTCAGACGAGGGATCGGCCCTCAAGCCGAAGGGCGCGCGCGGGAGCGGGCCGCGTCAGGTCGCGGGCTGGAGCTGCTCGGGGCGGATGATCGGGATCGAGCCCGTCGTTGCGGCGATCTCGGCGCGGTGCCACGACTTGATCTGGCGCAGGCGGGCGAAGAAGTCGGCGCCGCCGAGGGTGAACGCGGCCGCGCGGCCGGTGCCGAGTGCGACGGGGAGCTCGGCGCTCGTGCCGCCGCGGCGGATGCGCAGCACCATGACCGAGACCTCGCGGTCGCCCACGACGATCGAGTCGGCGCGGATCGTGCGCACCTCGTTCCACGGCGCGGTCGCGATGAGGCGCGGCTTGCGGCCGCCGCCCCAGATGCTCACGCCCTCGAGGTCGGCGAGCACCGCGACGCGCGAGCCGATGCGGGGCAGGCCGTCGAACAGCGTGCGCAGCCCGCTCACGAGCATGGGGTTGCGCAGCGCCGGGGTGACCACGCCGTCCGTCGCGCGCTCCAGCGCACGCACACGACGCGCGCTGCGCGCCATCGAGGCGAGCCGGGTCGCGAGCACCGTGACCATGACGAGGCCCGCGGCGCCGAGGATCGTGAGGATGACGCGCTCGTCGAACGACACCTCGGGCAGGCGGGGGATGATGCGGGCGATCGTGCCGTCGCCCACGACCGCGGCGGCCACGGCGACCAGTGCGGCGAAGACGAGCAGCCACTTGACGATGCGGTACGCGGTCGGTGGGGGTGCCATTCGTCGATTCGCCTCCGGGGGTGCGTGGTGGATCACGGCGAATCCCCCGGTCCGCCGCGCGCCATCGTACGCGAGGTGCCTGAATCGTGCAGCCGCAGTCCACAACGCATGCGACGATCGCCCGGCGACCGCCCAGCCGCGGTGGGCGACAATGGTGCGCGTGATCCTTCCCGACCGGCACCCGCTCACCGCCGCCCGCACCAGCTCGTCGCGCCTCGTGCGCGCCTACCGGGGCGAGCGCCCCGACGCCACCCCGGTGTGGTTCATGCGGCAGGCCGGTCGGTCGCTGCCCGAGTACCGCGAATTGCGCGTCGGCACGCGCATGCTCGACGCGTGCCTCGACCCGGCGCTCGCGAGCGAGATCACCCTGCAGCCGGTGCGCCGCCACGGCGTCGACGCGGGCATCTTCTTCAGCGACATCGTCGTGCCGCTGCGCCTGGTCGGCGTCGACGTGGAGATCGAGCCCGGTCGCGGCCCCGTCTTCGGGCGCGCCTACGGCGACGCGGCGGCCGTCGCCGAGCTCACCGCGATCGACCCGGCGACCCTCGACGACGCGGCCGGCCCGATCACCGAGGCGGTGCGCCGCACGGTCGAGGCGCTCGGCGACACCCCGCTCATCGGGTTCGCCGGCGCGCCCTTCACCCTCGCCGCCTACCTCGCCGAGGGCGGCCCCTCGAAGGACCACCTGGCCGCCCGCACGCTCATGCACGCCGACCCCGGCGCGTGGGCCGCGCTCATGGCGTGGTCGGCCGAGGTGACCGGCCGGTTCCTGCGCACGCAGGTGCTGGCAGGGGCATCCGCCGCCCAGCTCTTCGACTCGTGGGCCGGTGCGCTCTCGCTCGCCGACTACGAGACGCACGTGGCGCCCGCCTCGGCGCGCGCGCTCGAGTTCGTGCACGACCTCGCCTACCCCCTCGACGGCGCGGAGGCGCGCGTGCCCGTGGTGCACTTCGGCGTCGGCACCGGCGAGCTGCTGCGCGCCATGCGCGAGGTCGGCGCCGACACGGTGGGCGTCGACTACCGCGTGCCGCTCGACGTCGCCGCCGCGCGCGTCGGCGCGGGCGTGCCGCTGCAGGGCAACCTCGACCCGGCGCTGCTCGCGGCGCCTGCACCGGTGCTCGAGCGCGCGGTGCACGAGGTGCTCGAGCGCGGCCGCTCGGCGCCCGCGCACGTGTTCAACCTCGGCCACGGCGTGCCGCCGTCGACCGATCCCGACGCGCTCACCCGCATCGTCGAGCTCGTGCACGCCTGGGAGGCCTGAGCCCATGAGCACGGAGCCCATGCGCACCGACCCGATGAGCGCAGCGGATGCCCCCGAGCCGGCCCTCGCACCCGACCGCGAACGCGTCGACGTCGACGTGGTGGTCGTCGGCGGCGGCGTGGCGGGCCTCGTCGCCGCGCGCCAGTGCCTGCACGTCGGCCTGTCCGTGCTCGTGTTCGAGGCGCGCGACGAGGTCGGCGGCGTGGTCGGCGGTGCCGTCATCGGCGCGACCGAGACGAGCGGGGCGGATGCCACGGGCGAGCCCGCCGACGGGCTGCGCGTCGACACCGGTGCGGAGTCGTTCGCCACGCGCAACGATGCGGTCGCCACCCTCGCCACCGAGCTGGGCCTGGAAGCCGACATCGTGACGCCGAACCCGGCGGGCGCCTGGATCGCGCTGCCCGGCGACGCGGCCGGACCGAAGCTGCTGCCCATGCCGAAGACCGGCGTGCTCGGCATCCCCGCGAACCCGTTCGCGGAGGACGTGCGCGCCGTCATCGGCTGGAGCGGCGCGTGGCGCGCCTATCGCGACCGGCTCCAGCCCATCCTCCGCATCGGCCGGGCCACCAGCCTCGGGCAGCTCGTGCGCAGCCGCATGGGCGACACCGTGCTCGACCGGCTCGTCACGCCCATCTCGGCGGGCGTCTACTCGGCCGACCCCGACGCGCTCGACGTCGACCGCGTGGCGCCGGGCCTCAACCAGGCCATGACCCGCACCGGGTCGCTCCAGGGCGGCGTCGCGCAGCTCGCGGCGGAGCGGCGGGCCGGCGGCGCGATCCGCGGGTTCCGGGGCGGCATGCGCGGCCTCGTCGACGCGCTCGCCGGCGACCTCTCCTACTACGCGGGCGACGTGCGCACCGGGCTGCGCGCGACCGGGCTCACCGCCGTCGACGGCGGCGGGTGGGTCGTGAACGCCGATCCGACGCTCCCGGACCCGCAGGGCGGCGGCGTGCTCGTCGCTGGCAGCGACGCGCCCGACGCGCCCGACGCGCCGAACGGCGTCGAGGCGCACGCGCGCTACGTCGTGCTCGCGGCTCCTGCCGAGGCATCCGTGCCCCTGCTCGCGGGCGCCCGCGCCGAGTGGGCCGGCCTCGCAGACCTCGACTGGCCGCAGGGCACCGCGCTCGACATCGTCACCCTGCTGCTCGACGCGCCCGGGCTCGACGCCGCCCCGCGCGGCACCGGGGTGCTCGTCGCGCCCGGCACGCCCGGGGTCACCGCGAAGGCCCTCACCCACTCGACGTCGAAGTGGGCGTGGCTGGCGGATGCCGCGGGGCCGGGCCGCCACCTCGTGCGCCTGTCCTACGGGCGAGCCGGTTCGGCGGGCGTCGCCGCGCTCGGCGACGAGGCGCTGACCGACCTCGCGCTCGCCGACGCATCGGCACTGCTCGGCACCCCGCTCACCCGCGACGCGCTGCTCGACTCGGTGCGCACGAGCTGGCGCGACGCCCCGTCGCACGCGCTGATCGGCCGCGACGACCGCGTCGCACGTCTCGACGACGCGCTCGCCGAGATGACCGACCTCGTCGTCACCGGCTCGTGGGTCTCGGGCACCGGACTCGCGTCCGTCGTGCCGCACGCGATCGATGCCGCTGCCCGCATCCGTCGGGACGCCATCGACGCGGCCGGGGAGGCCCCGACCGACGCCTGACGTATGGCGAAACCGGTATGGATCGGAGCGCAACCCCTTGCGCCGGTCGGGTCGGGGTCTACGCTGGGTTCTGACTCGCTCGCACGCAGAAGGGGAACGCATGAAGGGCAAGCTCCTGTTCGTCGTCGGTCTCGCGACCGGATACGTGCTCGGGACTCGCGCGGGGCGCGAGCGCTACGAGCAGATCAAGTCGGCAGCCGAGAGGGTGTGGAATCAGCCGTCGGTGCAGCAGGGCGTCGACACCGCGAAGGAATTCGCGCTGTCCCGCGTCGGCGACGTGAGCGACAAGGTGCTCGACGGCACGAAGAAGCTCGTGCGGCAGGCCACCAAGGCCGCGTCGAGCGTGCAGGAGGCAGCTGCCGAGGGCGCCTCCGAGGCGAAGACCGTCGCGAAGAAACCGGCGGCCAAGCAGACCGCCGCGAAGAAGCCGGCCGCGAAGAAGCCGGCCGCCAAGTCCTCGACGACGAAGTCGGGTGCGAAGACCACGTCGAAGTCGTCGGACACCTCCGACAGCTGACCTGAGGAGGGCAGGCATGGCTGCACCCACGGACAAGGATCGCTCGCTCTTCACGCTCGTCGGCGACGTTCCGGCGCAGGTACAGGCACTCGTCCAGGCCGAGATCGCGCACATCAAGGCCGAGCTCGCCTACAAGGCGAAGCACTTCGGCATCGGCGCCGGGCTCATGGTCGCCGCCGCGTTCGTGGCGATCTTCCTGCTCGGCACGCTGATCGCCACGGGCATCCTGGCGCTCTCGCTCGTGCTGCCCGCCTGGGCGGCCGCGCTCATCGTGTCGGGCATCCTGCTGCTCGTCATCGCCGTGCTGGTCGGCATCGGCATCGTGATGTTCAAGCGCGGTGCGGAGCCTCCGGGCGACGACGCATCCGACAGCGTGAAGAAGGACATCGACGCGATCAAGGGAGTGGGCGACTATGAGCGCTGAGACCCGTGACGCCGCCAAGGCGAAGCGCAACCTGTCGCGCGTCGAGGCGCGCGCCGAGGCCGCGGTGGCCCGCGCCGACCTCGCCGCGACCCTCGACCTGCTGGAAGACAAGCTGAACGTGCCCAAGCAGGCCGCGCTGGCGAAGGACCGGGCGATGGCCCGCTTCCGCCGCATGCGCGCCGACTCGCCCGGCACCCTGATCGGCATCGGGCTCGGTGCCGTCGCGGTGGTCGCGGCGGGCGTGCTGCTGGTGGTGCGTGCGCTGGGCGACGACGACTGACGCGCCGCCGGCGCAGGGCCGGCGGCGAACACCCGGGGGGCGACGATGTCGACGGGGGAGCAGGGCGGGGCGGATGCCCCTGAGCCGGACGTCGACGCGTTCGCCGAGCGCGTCTTCGGGTCGGTGCTCGGCGCGTTCGAGACGCTGAGCATCCACGTCGGCGACCGCCTCGGCTGGTACGACGTGCTCACGCGCGAGCCGTGCACCGCCGGCGAGCTCGCCGCGGCGACCGGCACCGACGCGCGCTACGCCCGCGAGTGGCTCGAGCAGCAGGCCGCCTACGGCATCCTCGAGGCGAGCGCGGAGCCCGGCCCCGAGGCATCCGCCACCCGTCGCTTCACGCTGCCGCCCGCCCACGCCGAGGTGCTCGCCGACCGGCACTCCCTGGCGTTCTCGGCGCCGCTCGCGCGCATGTTCGCCGCCGCGGCGCGGGCGATCGACCCGCTGCTCGACGCCTACCGGGGCGGGGGCGGGGTGTCCTGGGCCGAGCTCGGCGACGACGCCCGCGAAGCGCAGGGCGACGTCAACCGGCCCTGGTTCGAGCACCGGCTCGCGCCAGACCTCGCGAGCGTGCCCTGGCTGCACGACCTGCTCTCCCGGCCCGGCGCGCGCATCGCCGACGTGGGCTGCGGGCACGGCTGGTCGTCGGTCGCGCTCGCGCACGCCTACCCCGAGGCGCGCATCGACGGGCACGACATCGACGTGCCGTCGCTCGAGTCCGCGCGCGACCACGCACGCGAGTCCGGCGTCGACGGCCGGGTCGCGTTCTTCCGCGCCGGTGGGGAGGAGCTCGCGGCGCCCGGCACCTACGACGTGGCCTTCGTGTTCGAGGCGCTGCACGACATGCCGTTCCCGGTCGACGTGCTGCGGTCGATCCGCGAGGCGCTCGTGCCCGACGGCGTGGTGGTCGTGATGGACGAGGCGGTGGCGGAGTCGTTCACCGCCCCGGCCGAGGACGTCGACCGCATCATGTACGGCTACAGCCTGTTCATCTGCCTGCCCGACGGGCGCTCGACGCCCGGCTCGGTCGGCACGGGCACGGTCATGCGGCAGTCGACGCTCGAGGCGTACGCGCACGAGGCGGGCTTCGGCCGGGTCGAGGTGCTGCCGATCGAGGGCTTCGCGGCCTTCCGGTTCAGCGCCCTGCGTCGGTAGTGCGCTCCGGCCGCCGGGCCCGAATCGGGGCGGCGAGGAGTTGAAACGTTCCGCGTCTGGTCCGTCGCATAACGCTCGGGTAACGGTCGTGGCGTGAGGCGCGCTCTCACGCGACACGGCTTTTGGCGGTTCGCGCGGTCGGGGGGAGGATAGTGCTATGTCAGACCCCGCTGCCGAAGCGGCAGCCGACGCGAACCAGTCCGATTCCGCCGCTCCGCAGGGCTACACCCTGTTCGCTGTCCTGCGCATCGACCCGGCGCGCCCCGACGACTTCGATGGCCACGACGTGCCGCGGGTCGTGGGGCAGCTCGACGACGTCGTCGCCGTCGTCGAGGCCGAGGGCATCACGGTGCGCGGCTTCTACGACGTCTCCGGCCTGCGCGCCGACGCCGACGTCATGATCTGGATGCACGGCCCCGACGCCGAGGGCCTGCAGTGGGCGCTGCGCGAACTGCGTCGCTCGCGCCTCCTGAAGGCGCTGCTGCCGACGTGGAACGCCATGGGCGTGCACCGCGACGCGGAGTTCAACCGCGCCCACGTGCCGGGCTTCCTGCGCGGCGAGGAGCCGCGCTCCTGGCTCACGGTCTACCCGTTCGTGCGCAGCTACGAGTGGTACCTGCTCGACCCCGAGGAGCGCGGGCGCATGCTCGCCGAGCACGGGCGCAAGGGCGCCGCCTTCCGCGGCGTCGTCGCCAACACCGTGGCCTCCTTCGCCCTCGGCGACTACGAGTGGCTGCTGCCGCTCGAGGCCGACGAGCTCACCGACCTGGTCGACCTCATGCGCGACCTCCGCGCGACCGACGCGCGACGGCACGTGCGCGAGGAGGTGCCGTTCTACACCGGCCGACGCATCACCACGGCCGAGATCGTCGAGGTGCTGCAGTAATGGCCGCCGCCAACCTCGGCTCCACCGGGGCGGAGGATGCCGGCCGGGACGTCGCCCGCGGCCGCAAGCCCGGCCCCGCGGCATCCGCCCCCTGCGCCGTCGGCGCCATCGTGCCCGGCGCCACGCCGGCCGCGCAGCAGGGTCCCGAGCACGTCACCGAGCCGGTCGAGTACGACGCGATCCTGCTCGCCGGCTTCGGCGGGCCCGAGGGGCAGGACGACGTCATCCCGTTCCTGCGCAACGTCACGAGCGGCCGCGGCATCCCCGACGAGCGGCTCGAGGAGGTGGCGCACCACTACCGCCACTTCGGCGGCGTCAGCCCGATCAACCAGCAGAACCGCGACCTCAAGGCCGCGCTCGAGGCCGAGCTCGCCGGCCGGGGCATCGACCTGCCGGTCATCTGGGGCAACCGCAACTGGGATCCGTACCTGAACGACGCGCTGCGCGAGGCGGCGGATGCGGGTGCGACGCGCCTCATCGCCATCGCGACGAGCGCCTACAGCTCGTACTCGAGCTGCCGCCAGTACCGCGAGGACTTCGCCGACGCGCTGGCCGACACGGGCCTCGGCGACACGGTGCAGATCGACAAGGTCGGCCAGTTCTTCGACCACCCCGGGTTCGTCACGCCCTTCGTCGAGGGCGTGCGCGACGGGCTCGCGAAGCTGCTCGCCGACGACCCGGAGCTCTCCCGCGACCAGGTCGAGGTGCTGTTCGCGACCCACTCGATCCCGTCGACCGACGCCGCGAAGTCGGGTCCCGCCGAGCGGGGCTTCGGCGAGGGCGGCGCCTACGCGGCCCAGCACCTCGCGGTCGCCGAGGTCGTGATGCGCGAGGCCGCGGCATCCGACGTGCCCTGGCAGCTCGTGTACCAGTCCCGCTCGGGGCCGCCGTCGATGCCGTGGCTCGAGCCCGACATCAACGACGCCATCGCGGAGCTGCCCGCGGCCGGCCGCCGCGCGATCGTGATCGTGCCGCTCGGGTTCGTGAGCGACCACATGGAGGTGCTCTGGGACCTCGACAACGAGGCGCTCGAGACCGCCGAGGAGCATTCGCTCGCCGCGGTGCGCGTACCGACGCCCGGCACCCACCCGGCCTACGTCGCGGGGCTCATCGACCTCGTGCTCGAGCGCGTGCAGGGCACGCCCGCCGCCGAGCGGCCGCGCGTGACCCCGCTCGGCCCCTGGTACGACGTCTGCCGGCCCGGTTGCTGTGAGAACGTGCGCCTCGGGTTCCGGCCCGCACTGGCGGGGATCGCGCCGTGACGGTCATCCGCGTCGGCACCCGCGGCAGCGCACTCGCGCTGGCGCAGACGCGTCAGGTCGCCGAGCGCCTGGCCAAGGCGGCCGGAGCGGAGATCGAGTACGTCACCGTCACGACCGAGGGCGACGTCTCGCGGGCCTCGCTCGCGTCGCTCAGCGGCACCGGGGTCTTCGCGACCGCGCTGCGCGAGTCGCTGCTGGCGGGGGAGTGCGACGTCGTCGTGCACTCGCTGAAGGACCTGCCGACCGCCGAGCACGACGGGCTGCGCCTCGGCGCCGTGCCCAAGCGCGCCGACGCGCGCGACGCGCTCTGCGCAGCCGACGGGCGCACGCTCGACACGCTGCCCGAGGGCGCGCGCGTCGGCACCGGGTCGCCGCGCCGCATCGCGCAGCTCGGGGCCGCGCGGCCCGACGTCACTGCCGTCGACATCCGCGGCAACATCGACACCCGCCTCGGCAAGGTCTCAGACGGCGAGCTCGACGCGGTGCTGCTCGCGGCCGCGGGCCTCGGCCGACTGGGGCGGTCGGATGCCGCGACCGACCTGCTCTCGATCGACGACTGGCCCACCGCGCCGGGGCAGGGCGCCCTCGCGCTCGAGGTGCGGGCCGAGCGCGCGTCGCGCGAGCTCGAGCGCGGGCTCCGCTCCGTCGACCACGGCACGACCCGCGCGACGGTGCTCGCGGAGCGCCTCGTGCTGGCCGGCCTGGAGGCCGGATGTTCCGCACCGATCGCGGCCCATTCCTTTGTGGACGACGACCTGATCTTCCTCACGGCCACTGTGTACAGTGGCGAGGGAACGCAGCGGGTGACCAGCTCGCACGCGGCCACCCCCGAGAGCCGCCAGGCGTCGCACCTCGCCGATGCCGCCCGAGAGGTCGCCGCGCGTGCGGTCGAAGAGCTCCTCGGCAACGGTGCCGCCGAACTCGCACCGAAGGAGGAGGCACCGTGAGCGAATACGAGCCGGTCACCGGCGCCATCAACCTCCCCAACCCGCGCCCCGACAAGCCGCTCACCGGCTGGCGCGTGCTCGTGCCCCGCGGCGGCCCCTGGGGCGACAGCGTCGCCGCGAGCCTGCGCATGCGCGGCGCCTCGCCGATCATCGCCCCCATGATCAACTTCGCGGCCACCGACGACGCACCGGCCCTCGAGGCGGCGCTCGGCCGGCTCGCCGCCGGCGCGTTCGACTGGGTCACCGTGACCAGCGCCACCACCGTCGACGTGCTGAGCTCGCACCGCGCCGTGATCCCGCCCACGACCAAGGTCGCCGCCGTCGGCGAGTCGACCGCCGCCGCGCTCATCGCCGCCGGGTACCGTGCCGACCTCGTGCCGTCGGAGGACAACTCCGCCCAGGGCCTGCTCGACGAGTGGAGCGCGGCGACCGAGGGCGCGTTCCCGCTGCGGGTGCTCGCGCTGCGCTCGGCCATCGCGAAGCAGGTGCTCAGCATCGGCCTCGCGGCCATCGGCCACCACGTCGAGGCCGTCGTCGCCTATCGCACCGTCGGCGTGCCGGTCGCGCAGAGCGTCATCGACGACGTGCGCGCCGGCAACGTGCGCGCGCTGCTCGTGACCTCGGGCAGCGTCGCCGAGCAGGTGCACGAGCAGTTCGGACCGATTCCCGAGCACACCCTCGTCGCGGCCATCGGGCCGCAGACCATGCACGACGCGGAAGAGCTGGGTCTGCGGGTCGACGTGGTCGCCTCCGAGCGCAGCGCAGAGTCGCTCATCGAGGCGGTCGTGAAGGCCGCGACCCAGCAGGTCTGACGGCCGGCCCGGTCAGGGCCGGGCGAGCGGATGCCCCGGGGCATCCGCTCAGTTCGCGGCAGCGCTCGCCGTCGGCGCCGTGTCGCCGGCCTTCGCGACGATGCCGCGCATGACCGACCAGTAGCCGACCGGCGCGACGCGCGTGACGAGGTCGCTGAGGCGCGCGTCGCGCCCCACGAAGATGCGCGGTCGGCGGCGCTCGATGCCGTCGACGATGGTCTCGGCTGCCTGCTCGGGCGTCGTCTTGTAGAGGGCGGCCTGCGCGTCGGCGGCGCGCGAGGCCACGTCGGCGTCGACGGTCGCCGCGACGCGCGCGTGGTGGATGATGCCCGTGCGCACGCCGCCCGGGTAGACGGCCGAGACGGTCACGTCGGTGCGCTCGAGCTCGTGCCGCAGCGCGTCGGTGAACCCGCGCACCGCGAACTTCGACGTGACGTAGGGCACGCGTCCGGCGGGCGCGGCGAGGCCGTACAGGCTCGAGACGTTGGCGAGGTGCGCGGCGGGCCGCTCGCGCAGCAGCGGCAGGAACGCCTTCGCGAGCGCGACCGTGCCCCACAGGTTCACGTCGACCACCCAGCGGAACTCGTCGAGCGTGAGCTGCTCGAACGTGCCGAGCATCGACACACCGGCGCAGTGCAGCAGCACGTCGACGCGGGCGTGGTGGGCGAGCACCGCGTCGGACAGGGCGGCGACGGCGTCGAGGTCGGTGAGGTCGACGACATGGGCGGATGCCTCGGTGCCGACCGCCCGGAACTCCTCGACCAGCTCCGCGAGCACGTCGGCATTGCGGTCGACCAGTGCGAGGCGCGCGCCGCGGCGGGCGAGCAGCCGCGCCGACTCGAGCCCCATGCCGCTCGCCGCGCCGGTCACAACGCACACCGCCCCGTCGAGCCGGAGCCTGCGGCGCCGTCGCCGGGCGACCGGTTCGTTCGCGGGTGCGGGGCTGGGCTGGGGGGTCGTGCGCATGGGGGTCCTCGGGTTCCGCCCGCGGCCACCTCGCCGCCGGTCGTCGCAGGACGCTAGCACGCCGCCCCGCCCGCCCCCGAATCCCGTGGGTGGTGGGCACTTTTCAGGAGCGGCCGGCGGGGCGTGGTGGAATCCGGCGTCGAACTGACGAGACACGGCCGGTTTCGAGCGCGCTCGGGCCGGATGTGCCGGATTCCACCACCGGCCCCGCCGGCGCTCCTGAAAAGTGCCGCACTTCCCGGGGGACGGCGCTCCCGGGGAGCGTGCAGCGACGCCCGCGTAGGCTGGTCGGGTGAGTGCCGCGCCCCGCCCCCGCATCCGTCCCCGCCGGCTCCGCCAGTCGCCCGCGTTCCGCCGCCTGGTCGCCGAGACCCGCGTGCACCCGGCCGACCTCGTGCTCCCGATCTTCGTGCGCGAGGGGCTGAGCGAGCCCATGCCGATCGTCTCCATGCCGGGCGTGATGCAGCACAGCCTCGACTCGGTGCGAGGTGCGGTGACGGATGCCGCCGAGGCCGGCGTCGGCGGCGTCATGCTGTTCGGCGTGCCCGAGGTGCGCGACGCGCGCGGCTCGGGGGCGACCGATCCCGAGGGCATCCTCAACGTCGCGACCCGCGTGGTGCGGGAGGAGGCGGGCGACGCGCTGGTGGTGCAGACCGACCTGTGCCTCGACGAGTTCACCGACCACGGCCACTGCGGCCTGCTCGACGCGAACGGCGTGGTCGACAACGACGCGACCCTCGAGCGCTATGCCGAGATGGGGTTGCAGCAGGCGCGCGCCGGCTCCCAGCTGCTCGGCCTCTCGGGCATGATGGACGGCCAGGTCGCCGCCGTGCGCGAGGCGCTCGACACGGCCGGCCACACCGACACCGCGCTGCTCGCCTACTCGGGCAAGTACGCGAGCGCGTTCTACGGCCCGTTCCGCGACGCGGTCGAGTCGACGCTCGACGGCGATCGCCGCACCTACCAGCTCGACCCGGCCAACCGCCGCGAGGGCACCCGCGAGGCCGTGCTCGACATCGAGGAGGGCGCCGACGTCGTGATGGTCAAGCCCGCCGGCACCTCCCTCGACGTGCTCGCCGACGTCGCCGCGACCAGCGACGTGCCCGTCTGGGCGTACCAGGTGTCGGGCGAGTACGCCATGATCGAGGCGGCCGCCGCGCACGGCTGGATCGACCGGCGCCGCGCCGTCGCGGAATCGGTGCTCGGCATCCGACGCGCCGGCGCCGACGCCGTGCTCACCTACTGGGCGACCGAGCTCGCCCGCTGGATCACCGCAGGAGACATCGAATGACCGACCTCAGCACCCAGCAGGCCGCGGGCGTCGCGCACGTCGACGTCAACGCCGAGCTGTTCGACCGTGCCCGCCGGGCCATCCCGGGCGGGGTGAACTCGCCCGTGCGCGCCTTCGGCTCGGTCGGCGGCACCCCCCGCTTCCTGGTCGAGGCGCGCGGCGCCACCGTGACCGACGTCGAGGGCCGCGAGTACGTCGACCTCGTCGCCGGGTGGGGGCCCGCGATCCTCGGGCACGCCGATCCGCGGGTGATCGAGGCGGTGCAGGATGCCGCGAGCCGCGGCCTCTCCTTCGGCGCATCGACCCCGGTCGAGACCGAGCTGGCCGAGCTCATCGAGGAGCGCGTCTCGCCGGTCGAGCGCCTGCGGCTCGTCTCGACGGGCACCGAGGCGACCATGAGCGCGATCCGCCTCGCACGCGGGTTCACCGGCCGCGACGTGATCGTGAAGTTCGCCGGCCACTACCACGGCCACTCCGACGGGCTCCTCGCCGAGGCCGGGTCGGGCCTCGCGACCTTCGCCCTGCCGGCGTCGGCCGGCGTGCCCGCCGACGTCACCGCGCTCACGCTCGTGCTGCCGTACAACGACCTCGACGCGGTACGCGAGGCGTTCGCCGCGCACGGCGAGCGTATCGCCGCCGTCATCACCGAGGCCGCCGCCGCGAACATGGGCGTCGTGCCGCCCGCGCCGGGCTTCAACGCGGCCCTCATCGAGCTCGCGCACCAGCACGGTGCGCTCGTCATCTCCGACGAGGTGCTCACGGGCTTCCGCGTCTCGGCCGGCGGCTGGTGGGGCCTCGAGAACGCGACCGAGGGGCCGTCGGTGTTCGCGAACCCGGGCGACCAGTACCTGCCCGACCTCATGACCTTCGGCAAGGTCATCGGCGGTGGCATGCCCGTCGCTGCGCTCGGCGGTCGCGCCGACGTGATGGACCTGCTCGCGCCGTCGGGCCCGGTGTACCAGGCCGGCACGCTGTCGGGGAACCCGGTCGCGGTGGCGGCGGGGCTCGCGACGCTCCGCGCGGCCGACGACGACGTGTACGCGCGGCTCGACGAGGCGGCATCCGTCATCTCGAGCGAGGTGTCGCGCCACCTCGCGGCCGAGGGCGTCGCGCACGCCGTGCAGCGGGCCGGCAACCTGTTCAGCTTCGCGTTCGGCGAGGAGGTCGCCGGGGGCGTGCACGACTACGCGGGCGTGCAGCGCCAGGAGACGTGGCGGTACGCGCCGTTCTTCCACGCGATGCTGGGCGCCGGCGTCTCGCTGCCGCCGTCGGTGTTCGAGGCGTGGTTCGTCACGGCCGCGCACGACGAATCGATCATCGACCGCATCGTCGCCGCGCTGCCCGACGCCGCGAAGGCGGCTGCTGCTGCGGCACCCGCCGACTGACTTCGTGGTTTCGTGCACAGCCCGACTCGGGCTTTGTGCGCGTCCGATACCGGATCCGGCATACGAGTCGGGCACACTGGGTGCATGGCCAACCTCCGCGTCCACTCCGATCGGCTCGAGCTGCAGCTCACCGCCGCGGAGAAGGCGCTGTCGTTCCGCCGTTCCGACGTGGTCGTGCAGCGCGAGGACATCCGCTCGGCGATCATCACCGAGGATCCGTGGATCTGGGTGCGCGGCATCCGCCACCGCGGCTCGGTCGTGCCGCTCGTCGTCGCGGTGGGGGAGTGGAAGTCGCACGGCGGCATCGACTTCGTGCTCGTGAAGGGCAAGCGCCAGGCCGTCGTGCTCGACGTCGCGGGCGAGGAGTACGCGCGCCTCGTCGTCAGCACCAACCGGGCCGTCGAGCTCATCGAGTCGCTGAAGCTCGCCGACGCCGAGACGCCCGACGAGTAGCCGGCTCCGCCCCGGCGGGGCATCCGCCCCAGCCGAACCCGCAGCTCAGGCGAACAGGAACAGCACGAATCCCGCGAGCGGCAGCGTGCCCTGGATCAGCGCCGGCCGCAGGTATCCGCGCCCGGTCGTCACCAGCACGGTCGCCGCGAGCACCATGCACGCCGTCGTGAAGAGCACGAGCGCGCTGCCCGCCGCGGTGAGGCCGACCCAGTAGAGCACGAGCCCGAGACCCGCCCCCAGGCCGAGGAACAGGTTGTAGAAGCCCTGGTTGTACGCCATGGGCCGCAGCGTGTCGGCGTCCTCCTGGCTGCGCACGCCGAAGATGCGCCACGTCGAGGGCCTCGACCAGCGCACGCTCTCGAGCACGAAGATGTACGCGTGCAGCAGGGCGGCGAGGGCGACGACGATGCTCGCGATGACGGCCATGGGCGCCAGCGTACTCGCGGCGTGCGGCGCGAGCGGGCGGGGCGCGCGACGCCGTGCGGGCGAGGGCGACGGATGCCACGTGAATGCCCGGCAAGATATGCGTGCGCGTCGGTGCATTGTCGTCGGCGCTCCGGCCGCGCATGCTGGTGTGGTGCCCGCCGTCTGCGCGGCGCGCCCGAGTACCAGGAGGTCATCGATGACGACGAGCACGCTGCCGAACCTCATCGGGGGTGAGTTCGTCGATGCGGCACCGGATGCCTCGATCGACGTGACCAATCCCGCCGACGGCTCGATCGTGGGCGCCGTGCCGGCGATGACCGCGGCCGACCTCGGCGCGGTGTTCGACGCCGCCGAGGCGGGGGCCCGCACCTGGCGCGCCGCCGGGCCGCTCGGGCGCGGCCGCATCCTGCTCGACGCCGCCGGGCTGATCCGCGACGAGGCGACCGACCTCGTCGAGCTCATCGTCGCCGAGATGGGCAAGACCCGCGCCGAGGCGACGATCGAGGTCGCGAAGTCGGCCGAGTTCTTCGAGTACTACGGCGGCCTCGGCCGACAGCCGTTCGGCGAGCTCGTGCCCGACGGGCGCCCCGGCACGTTCGCCATGCAGACGCGTGAGCCGGTCGGCATCGTCGTGCTCATCACGCCGTGGAACGACCCGCTGCTGACGCCCGCCCGCAAGCTCGCGCCCGCGCTCATCTCGGGCAACGCGGTCGTCATCAAGCCCGCGACCGAGACGCCGCTCATCACGCTGCGGCTCGCCGAGATCCTCCACCGCGCCGGCCTGCCCGCCGGCGCACTCGGCACGGTGACGGGGCGCGGCTCGCAGATCGGCGACGCCCTGGTCGCCGACCCGCGCATCGCCGCCGTGTCGTTCACCGGGTCGACCGAGGTGGGCCTCGGCCTGCAGCGGGCGATGGCGGGGCGCAGCGTGCGCGTGCAGACCGAGATGGGCGGCAAGAACGCCGCCGTCGTGCTGGCCGACGCCGACCTCGACCTCGCGGTGCCCGTGCTCGTCGCCGGCAGCTTCGGCCAGGCCGGCCAGCGCTGCACGGCGACCAGCCGGCTCATCGTCGAGCGGGCCGTCGCCGACGAGGTGCGCACCCGCCTCGCCGAGGCCGTCGGAGCGCTGCGCGTCGGCGCGGGCGGCGCCGAGGGCACCCAGATGGGCCCGGTCGTGAGCCGTTCCGCGCAGGACGACATCCGTCGCCGGGTGTCGGCCGGCATCGCCGAGGGTGCCGAGGTCATCGGGCGCGCACCGGTCGACCCGGCCCTGCTCGAGTCGGGCTGCTTCGTCGAGCCGCTGCTCGTGACGGCGGAGCAGGGCAACAGCCTCTGGCGCGAGGAGATCTTCGGGCCGGTGCTCACGATGCTCGTGGTCGACTCGCTCGACGAGGCGATCGCCGCGGTGAACGACTCGGCCTACGGGCTCTCGAGCGCGGTGTTCACGCGCAGCCTCGACACGGCGTTCCACTTCGTCGACGCCGTCGACACCGGCCAGGTCTCGGTCAACCAGCCGACGAGCGGGTGGGACATCCACCATGCGTTCGGCGGCTTCAAGGAGTCGGGCTCGCCGTTCAAGGAGCAGGGCACCGAGGCGCTGCGCTTCTACACGCGGGTCAAGACCGCCGCGGTCCGGACCCACTGATGGCGGGCACGACCGGCATTGTCGGCGGCGGCATCGTCGGCATCGCGCTCGCACGCGCCCTCGCACAGCGCGGCGACGAGGTCACGGTGTTCGAGAAGGAGGGCCGCCTCGCCCAGCACCAGACCGGCCACAACTCCGGCGTCGTGCACGCGGGCCTGTATTACAAGCCGGGGTCGCTCAAGGCGACGCTCTGCGCTGCGGGCCGCGCGTCCATCCGCGACTTCTGCCTCGAGAAGGGGCTGCCCTACCGCGAGGTCGGCAAGCTCGTCGTCGCGGTCGACGAGACCGAGCTCGACGCGCTCGCCGAGATCGAGCGCCGCTCGCACGAGAACCGCGTGCCCGACCTCACCCGCATCGACGACGTGGGTCGCCTGCGCGAGATCGAGCCGCACGTCGCCGGCGTCGCCGCCGTGCACTCGCCGCACACCGCGGTCGTCGACTACGCGTCGATCACCGAGGCCATGGCGCAGGACGTGCGGGCGGCCGGCGGCAGCATCCGTCTCGGCCACGAGGTCACCGACCTCGCCGTCGAGCAGGGTCGGGTGCGCGTCGTCACCCCGGTCTCCGAGGACGTCTTCGACCGCCTCATCGTGTGTGCGGGCCTGCAGTCCGACGTGGTCGCGAAGCTCGTCGGCGGCGACCCATCGCCCAAGATCCTGCCGTTCCGCGGCGAGTACTGGGAGCTCGCGTCCGACCGCACCGACCTCGTGAACGGCATGATCTACCCCGTGCCCGACCCGCGCTTCCCGTTCCTCGGCGTGCACTTCACGCGCGGCGTGTACGACAACGTGCACGTCGGCCCGAACGCCGTGCCGGCGCTGCGCCGCGAGGGCTACAACTGGCTGCAGTGGTCGGCGAAGGACACCTGGGAGTCGCTGCGCTGGCCGGGCGCGTGGCCGCTCGCGAAGCAGCACTGGCGGATGGGCGTCGACGAGATCTCGAGCTCGCTCATCAAACCGCTCTGGTTCCGCAAGGCGCGCCGGTTCGTGCCGGAACTCACCATGGGCGACCTCACGCACAAGTCGGGCGCGGGCGTGCGCGCGCAGGCCTGGGGCCGCGCGGGCGAGCTGCTCGACGACTTCGCGGTCGACCGGGTCGGCCCCGTGACGCTGCTGCGCAACGCGCCGTCGCCGGCGGCGACGAGCTCGATCGCGATCGCCGACTACGTCGTCGAGCACTACCTGGGCGAGCACGCGGCCGCAGACTAGACGCATGAAGATCACCGCGCTGTTCGGAACCGAGTCGGGTCATGCCGAGGAGGTCGCGTTCGCGATCCGTGCCGCGTTGGGCGACCACGAGGTCGAGGCGGTGAACATGGCGGATGCCGGCACCGACGTATTCGCCCCCGACACGCTGTACCTCATCGCGTGCGCGACGCACGGCGGCGGGGAGCTGCCCGGGTTCGCGCAGTTCCTGCACGACGACCTGCTCGACCTGCAGCCCGACCTGACGGGCGTGCGCTACGCGATGTTCGGCCTCGGCGACTCGTCGTACGGCGAGCGCTACAACCGCGGGGCGAAGCAGTTCGACGAGCTGCTCGCGGGCCTCGGTGCCGAGCGCGTCGGCCCGTTCGGCGCCCACGACGAGCTCTCCCGCGAGGACCCGGGCCCCCTCGGCGTCGCCTGGGCCCACGAGGTCCTCACCCTCCTCACCCCCTGACCCCTTTTCCCATCGGGACACCCACCGCCGAGTGTGCCCGAAACGACAGCCCGCCCGGTGAAACCGGGCGGGCTGAGCGTTGTTCCGGGCACACTCGGCGAGCGTGCGGACGGTCAGAGGGACTCGGCGACGGTGACCTCGGCGGGAGCGGTCGTGAGGCCGTCGAGCCCGTCGCGGAGCACCTGCACGGCGGCACCGGTGCTGTGGGCGTCGAGCGCCTCGCGCGAGGCCCAGCGCTCGACGATGAGGAAGGAGCCGTCGTCCGCGAGGTGCGGGTCGTACTGGTGGCATCCGTCTTCTGCGCGGATGCCGGCGAGCGCCGCCCGCACCGCCGCCGACGCCTGCTCGATCGACTCGGGCGCGGGGTGCAGCCGCGCGACCACGGTGATCTCGCCGCTCACGCCTCGTTCCCCCAGATCATCGTGGCGAGGGTCTCGACGAGCTCGATCTTCTTGCGCTGCTGCTCGATGGTGAGCGCCGCCGGAATGTAGTGGGCCTGCTGGAAGCCCTTCTGGGGCAGCAGCCCGATGCGGTCGTAGTCGTGCACCTCGACGACGTCTTCGATGCGCCGCACGACCGTGTCGATGTCCTCGAGCTCGGCGACCGTCGCGTCGACGATGCCGATGCCGACCTGCTTGCCCTCGGGCACGCGCCGCGGCAGGTCCTGCGCGACCGCGGCCTCGGTGTGGAACGGCACCGTGAACTTGTCGTAGTCGGTGCCGAACAGGCGCTGCACGCGGTCGACGTCGACCGTGCCGTCGAGGTCGTCGCCCCAGCCGACGGTGAGGCCGACCTTCTGGTCCTCCTCGCGCTCGAGGCCCGCGACGACCGCCTGGTCGATGCTCACGGCCTCGTCGAAGGTGAGCAGCGGGCTGCCGCCGCCCACGAGGTACGCGGAGTAGTCGGGGTTGTCGAGCTGCACGAACTTCACGCCGATCTCGAACAGGTGCTCGATCTCGTCGTGCAACAGCTCGGCGATCGCGTCGCCGAGGGCCGCGGCACCCGGGTAGGCGCGCACGGTCTTCTGCTCGTCGTAGCACTGGGCGGCGAGGTGCGCGGCAGAGGGCAGCTTCACCTTCACCGGGAACCCGGTCTGCTCCAGCAGGAACGTGGCGTCGTCGCTCGCGATCGGCTTCTTCAGCTTGAGGGGTGCATCGACCACCCAGGTGCCGAAGCCGCCCGGGCCCATGCGGTCGGGGTCGCGGGTGAAGCCGGCCACCGAGTGCAGCACGGGGCTGCGGTAGTCGCCGTTGCGGAACCCGCCGTCGGTGAGGCACGAGAGGGTGAGGTGGCGCTGGGCCTTCACCCAGGCGATGATCGCCTCGTCCTCCGCCTGACGCAGCTCGTCGGCGGTGATCTCGCCCGCCCGCGCCGCCGTGCGGGCCAGCTGCAGGTCGTTCGGGCGGATGTCGTCGCCGTGGTTGTCGATCCGGTACGTGTAGTAGTTCGCCATCGTCGGCGCCTCTCTCAGTCGGTGCCGGCGACGGGCTTCTTCGCGCCCGCCCACTCGGCGAAGTCGGTGTCGTATCCGAGCTCGGTCAGGATGGCCTGCGCGAGCTGCTCGTCCTCCTGCGGCGTGCCGCCCGAGACGCCCACGCCGCCGATGAACTCGCCGTCGCGCTTGAGGGTGACGCCGCCGCCGGTCGCGACGATGGGGAAGTGGCCCATCGTGGAGACCTGGCTGAAGAACGCCGGGTCGGAGTTCGACCAGGGCTTCAGCATGGCGCTCGGGCGCTGCATGACGGCCGACGTGTACGCCTTCGACAGCGCGATCATCGGGGTCATCGGGCGGGCGCCGTCGAAGCGGCGGATGCTCACGATGAACCCGCCCGAGTCGACGACCGCGATCGAGAGTCCCTTGCCCAGGCGCAGGGCCTCCCGCTCGGCGATCTCCATGATCGCCTCGGCGCCCTCCTGCATGACGTTGGCCATCAGGCCACCTCCTCCTTCTGACGCGCGAGCGCGTCGACGAGCTGCTTGACTGCGGTGTTGAACTTCTCGGGCGCCTCCCAGTACATGGAGTGCGGCGCGCCCGGGACGACCTCGAGCAGCGACCCGGGCACGAGCTCGTGCGCCGCGGTCACCGTCGCGGGGCTGATGACGGCGTCCTGCTCTCCGGCGAGGAACGCGACCGACAGGCCCGAGGCCGCGATGTCGGCGGGGGTCGGGCCATCGGTGGCGAGGTTGCGCAGGTCCTGCATGCGGGCCGTGTTGAACGTGCCCTGCTGCGTGAACAGGAACGTCTTCGCCGGCTGCTCCGCGCGGAACGCCTTCGTGAGCAGCCGGTCGATCACCGGCAGCTTCTCGGCCTCGGCGCGGTCGGCCCGCACGAGCGGGGTGACCTCGGGGGCGTCGATGCCGCCGAGCGAGTGGGCGAGGATGACCCCGCGGATGCGATCGGGCACGCGCAGCGCCGCCTTCAGCGCGGCCGCCGCGCCGATCGACTGGCCCACGAGCACGGCGTCGGTGAGGTCGGCGTCCTCGAGCACCGCGACGATGTCGCCCGGGAAGTTCAGGCTGTCGTAGGTCTCGTCGGAGTCGGAGTTGCCGAACCCCCGCAGGTCGAGGGTGACGACCGTGTGCGCGTCGCGCAGGGCGACGACCTGCTGCCACCACGCCGCGTGGTGTCCGCCGGAACCGTGCACGAACACGATCGGCGAACCCTCGCCGTGCACCTCGTAGTAGATGGATGTGCCGTCGTTGTCGACTCTGGGCATGAGCGTCCTTGCTGTGCTTCGGGCGCGCGTGGGCGCACCCGTGTCGGGTGTGGTGGGTCGGGCCGGGCCTACGCGGGGCGCTTGCCGTGGAAGACGAGCTCGATCATCGTGTGGTCGGGGTCGTGGATGTAGCAGAACTTCGACTGGTTCTCGGGCCGCTCGACCTCGCGCGTGTGGCGGATGCCGAGGTTGTCGAGGTGGCCCAGGAAGCCCTCCCAGTCCTCGACCTCGACCGCGAAGTGGTACGGCGCCATGCGGTCCATCTCCTCGACCGGCGTGAAGTGCAGGTCGAAGCGGCCCTTGGTCATGAGGACGACGCGCGTGTTGGACTTCGGCATGACGCGCTTCAGGCCGAAGACCTTGGAGTACCACTCGACCGTGCGGTCGACGTTGGTGGTGGGGAAGTTCACGTGGTGGATGTACTTGGGCTCGATGCTGCGGCCCTGGTCGTCGAACTTCGGCTCGGGGAGCTGGAAGCCCTTCTCGACGTGCTTCGGAGCGGTGTCGGTGATGCTCATGATGCGAGTCCTTCCTGGTGGGTGGTGTCGCCGGGTGCGCCGACGACGGTGTTGGTGAGGGTGCCGATGCCCGAGATCTCGATGTCGATGACATCGCCCACGGACATCTGCGTGTTGCCGTCCGCCCCCATCCACAGCACGTCGCCGGGGTGGAGGGTGATCGTCTTCGTCATCTCGACGATGAAGTCGTACGGGTCGAAGATCATGTCGCCGGTCGCGAACGACGCCTCGACCGATCCGTTGCGGCGCACGGTCGTGGTCTGGCCGAGCGGGTCGACGTCGGTCTCGATCCACGGCCCCATGGGCTTGAACGTGTCGGAGTTCTTCGCCCGGTAGAACGTGCGGTCGGCGTGCTGCCACTCGCGGGCGCTGACGTCGTTGCCGATCGTCCAGCCGAAGATCGCGTCGCGCGCCTCGTCACGGCTCGCCCGGGTCAGGGTGCGCCCGATCACCGCGACCACCTCGGCCTCGGTCTCGAACCGCCCCTCGATGCCGGCGTGCTTCACGATCGCGTCGCCGTGCGCGACGAGCGCGCTCTGCGCCCGGTACCCGACCTGCGGGCGGTCGCCCACCTGCACGGGGTCGTAGCCGAGGTCGGCGTGGTGCCGGTTGTGCGCCCGGTAGTTGAACCCGGCGGCGTAGAAGGTCGGCGGCACCACGGGCGGCAGCAGGCGAACCGAGGCGAGCGGATGCCGCGCTCCGCGGTCGTGCGTGCGCCACGGGGCATCCGAGATCTCGACGACCTCGTCGCCCTCGACCAGCGCGAAGGTCTCGCGCTCGTCGATCGCGCACCGTGCGTACCGCATGTCCTCGCCGTCCCTCCCTCTCAGCGCAGCTTGTGGCTGACGCGCTTGGTCTGGAGGTACGCCTGCACGCCCTCGGGGCCCGACTCGCGGCCGATGCCGCTCTCCTTGAACCCGCCCGACGGCGCCTCGGTGACCGAGCCGCCGCAGTGGTTGATGGAGAGGATGCCGGCCTCGAACCCGCGCGCGAGGATGTCGGCGGTCGACGCCGACTCGGTGAAGCCGTACGCGGCCAGGCCGAACGGCAGCGAGTTCGCGATGCGGATCGCCTCGTCGACGTCGGTGAACGTGGTGATCGGGGCGATGGGGCCGAACGGCTCCTCGCTCATGACCTCGGCGTCGAGCGGCACGTTCGTCAGCACCGTGGGCGCGTAGAACTGGCCGCGCTCGCCGAGGCGGGTGCCGCCGAAGGCGACCGTCGCGCCGTGCGCGACGGCGTCCTGCACGAGGTGGTCGGTCGACTCGACGCGCTTGGCGTTGATGAGCGAGCCCATCGTGGTCTCGGGGTCGAGCGGGTCGCCGACGACGAGCTCCGACGCGAGGCGCACCATCTCGGCGATGAACGGCTCGGCGATCGACTCGTGCACGAAGATGCGGCTGGGGGAGGTGCAGACCTGCCCCGCGTTGGCCCACTTCGCCGCCGACGTGCGGCGTGCGGCCTGGATCGGGTCGGCGTCGGCGGCGATGATCACGGGGGCGTGACCGCCGAGTTCCATGATGGTCGGCTTCATGAGCGCGCCCGCGCGCGCGTTGAGCTCCTTGCCGACGGGCACCGAGCCGGTGAACGCGATGAGTCGCGTCTGCGGGGCGTCGATGAGGCGCTCCGCGGTCTCGGCGCCGCGGCCGAAGACGAGGTTGAGCACGCCCTTCGGGAGCCCGGCGTCGTGGAAGACCTCGGCCAGGGTGCACGCGGTCGCGGGCACCTCCTGCGAGGCCTTGATGACCAGGGCGCAGCCGGCGGCGATGGCGGCCGACATCTTGCGCATGGGCGAGCCGGCCGGGAAGTTCCACGGCACGATCGCGCCGACGACGCCCACGGGCTCGTAGCGCACGGTCAGGTCGGTGTCGACGTCGGCGGGGATCACGCGGCCGTAGATGCGGCGCGTCTCCTGCGCGCACCACTCGAGCGTGCCCGAGACGCGGCGCACCTCGGTCACGGCGGCCTCGAGCGGCTTCCCCTGCTCGATGGCCATGAGCTCGCCGATGCGCTCGGCGCGCTCGCGCAGCAGCGCGACGGCCTTCATGAGGATGCGGCTCTTCTCGAACGGTGAGGTGTCGCGCCAGAGGGGGAAGGCCCGCTCGGCGGCGGCGAGCGCGTCGTCGATGTCGCTCGCCTCGGCGCGCGCGACGTGCCCGACGACCTCGTCGGTGGCGGGGTTCAGCACCTCGAAGCTGCGGCCGGCGGCGCCCTCGCGCCACTCGCCGTCGATGTAGAGCCCGAGCCGGGCGGTCGAGTAGACCTCGGCGGCGTGGCTGCGGGTGGTGGGTTCGATGAGCGTCATGATCGGTCTCCTCGCGGGGTGGCGGGTTCGGGTGCGGAGGGCTCGTGGACGCCCTCCCGGCCGGGGAAGGTGCCGCGCTCGGCGTCGCGGTTGGTCTCGAGCACCCAGATGTGGTGCGGCGGGGTGGTCTCGTGCACGTTGGGGCCGTAGCTGTCGTCGACCCGGTCCATGTCGGCGGCGTACTCGACGCGGCCGCCGGCGGGGCAGTGCACGAAGCGGAACACGTTCGAGCCGACGGTGTGGCGACCGAGGCGGCGGGCCTCGCGCCAGCCCTTCTCGATCATGTGGTTGCCGCCCTCGATCACGTCGTCGAAGCCCGAGACCTCGTACGACGTGTGGTTGGTGCCGGCCCGGTCGGGCCGGTGGCAGAGCAGGAAGTTGTGCTGGTCGTCGTCGCCCTCGATCTGCATGAAGACGCCCATGGGCTTCACGATGTCGGTGGCCCGGAAGTTGAGGCGATCGGTGTAGAAGTGCATCGCCTCCCAGCGCCCCTCCTTCGGGATGTTCAGCGCCACGTGGCAGATGCGGATCGGGCGGATCTGCGGGATCGCCTGGTGCGACTCGTTCCAGCGCTCCACGCGACCGCGGCTGTTGTACTTGCGCACGTCGAAGTCGAGGTGCTCGGGCTCGGTGACGGCGAGCCCCACGCCGTAGCCGGTCTCGTCGACCGTGTGGGCCACGCCGTCGGCGTCGACGGTCACCTCGCGGTCGGTGCGGAGACCCTCGACCAGCGCGTCGAGCGCCTCCTGCGAGTCGACGCCCCAGACCACCTCGCGGATGCCCGGGTTGCCCGGCTCGACCGACGGGGGCAGGTCGGGGTCGCCGATCGGCCGCAGCACCACGGTCTGACCGACCTGGGTCGTGAGCACGGCACGCTCCGGGGCGTGCTCGCGCAGCGACAGTCCGAAGTCGCTGAAGAAGCGCACGCACTCGTCGATGTCGTCGACGCCGTACGTGACGGACTCGATGCGTTCGATCGCCATTGCGGTGGGCCTTTCAGCGGGTGGGGAGGGAGAGGTCGGCAGGCTCGGCGGCCGCGGTGAGGCGGTCGCGGAGGGCCGTGAGGGTGCGGGTCGCGCGGGCGAGCGCGTCGGGGTCGCCGTCCCACGCGTCGGCGAGCACGGCGGCCCAGCCCGAGCGGAGCGAGGCGAGCGTGTCGTCCGCGGCTCGGGTCGAGAAGATGCGCACGACACGGCGGTCGTGCTCGTCGGGCACCGACTCCACGAAGCCGCGCTCGCGCAGTTCCCTGAGCGCGGTGCTGACGTTCGCCCGCTGGAGCCCGGTGCGGGTGGCGATCTGCGACGGGGTGCTGCCGGGCGCGCCGTGCACGCAGCTCATGATCTGGCTGAGGTTCTGCGTGAGCGGGGCATCCGTGCCGGTGGCCGCGCTGCGCACGCGCATCTCGCGGACGATGTCGTTGGCGACCGCCGCGAGTTCGACGAACGTCGCGTCGACGTCGGTGTCGTCCATGGGGCCTCCTCGCCGAAGTGGTTATCGATTCATAATCGTATGTCGCCGCGCCGACGTCGGCAAGGGGGAGCGTGCGCGCCCGGCGTCGGCAATGCTTGCGACTCGTGCACGCCTGCAGGCCCGAGACTGGGACGGACTGCTACGCCCGAAGGAGTGCCGTGCCCGAACCGACCGACCGCCCCGACGTGATCGTGATCCTCGCCGACGACCTCGGGTTCTCCGACCTCGCCTCGTACGGCGGCGAGATCCCCACGCCGAACCTCGATCGACTCGCGGCGCGCGGCGCGAGGATGTCGAGCTTCACCACGACGCCGCGGTGCAGCCCGACGCGCGCCTCGCTGCTCACCGGGCGCCACTCGCACGAGGTCGGCATCGGCGTGCTCACCCGCACGGTCGGCTACCGCGGCTCGCTCGACCCCGACGTGCCCACCGTCGCCGGCCTGCTCGCCGACGCCGGCTACCTGACCAGCCTCACCGGCAAGTGGCACCTCTCGGCCGACGTGCGCGAGCCGAACGAGACCTGGCCCACCCGCCGTGGCTTCGAGGACTTCTTCGGCATCATGGGCGGCGGCACCAGCTACTTCAACCCGAAGGCGTTCTATCGCGGCGAGGAGCCGGTCGACGTGCCCGCCGACGACGCCTTCCACCTCACCGACGCGCTGACCGACCACGCCCTCGAGGTCGTCGACCGGGCCGCGCGCGAAGAGCGCCCGTACTTCCTGTACCTCGCGTACACCGCACCGCACTGGCCGCTGCAGGCGCGCGAGGACGACATCGCGCCGCACCGGGGCCGCTATGCCGAGGGGTGGGATGCCGCGCGCGAGGCCCGCGAGCGCCGCCAGGCCGAGCTCGGGCTGTTCCCCGCCCCGTTCCCCGCCTCGCCGCGCGACCCCGACGAGCCCGCGTGGGAGGACGCCGCCGACCGCGACTGGCAGCAGCGCCGCATGGAGGTCTTCGCCGCACAGGTCACTGCGCTCGATCGCGGCGTCGGGCGCCTCCTCGACGACCTCGAGGCGCGCGGCCGGCTCGACGACACGCTCGTGCTCTTCCTCTCCGACAACGGCGCCGAGGCCGAGGAGCTGCGCGTGGGCCGCTTCCTCTCGCCGCACGTCACGCCCGCGACCACGCGCGACGGCCGCGACGTCGCGATCGGCAACGACCCGTCGATCGAGCCGGGGCGCGAGGACACCTTCACGAGCTACGGCCGTCCGTGGGCGAACCTGTCGAACACGCCCTTCCGCCGCTACAAGAAATGGGTGCACGAGGGGGGCATCGCGGCCCCGCTCATCGCGTCCTGGCCGGCGGGCGGCATCCCGCAGGGCTCGCTCGTGCACGCGCCCGCGCACGTGACCGACCTGCTGCCGACCATCGCGGCGGCGACGGGCACGGATGCCCCCTCCGGCATCGCCGGCGCGGACGTGCTCGACGTGCTGCGCGGCGGCGAGGCATCCGACCGCCCCCTGTACTGGGAGCACATCGGCAACGCCGCGATCCGGGTCGGCCGGTACAAGCTCGCCCGCGAGTTCGGCGCGCCGTGGGAGCTGTACGACCTCGAGGTCGACCGTGCCGAGCTGTACGACCTCGCCGCGGAGCATCCGGAGCTCGTGGAGTCCCTCGCCGCGCAGTGGCAGGAGTGGGCCGACGCGCACGGGGTCATCCCGTTCGCCGAGCTGCAGGACCTCTACGAGGCGCGCGGCCTGCCGCGGTGGCAGGCGCAGAGCTGATCGGATGCCGGTGCGCCGGCGTGCCGCACCCGTCGGGCCGGTCACCGGTGCAGACGCGAGAGCGCCCGTGCCGACTCGACACGGGCGCCCTCGCGGCAGTCAGGCCAGCTGCGTCTCGGCCTCGTGCATCTGGCGGAACGCCTCGCGCCGCGCACGCCGCTCGTCGCGACCCTCGGGCTTCGACGCCGGGCTCGCGCCGAGGAGCTTGCGCGTGTACGCGTGCTGCGGGTTCGTGAACAGCTCCTCGGCCTCGCCGATCTCGACCAGGTGCCCGCGCTGCATGACCGCGATGCGGTCGGAGATGTGACGGACGATGCCGAGGTCGTGCGCGATGAACAGGTAGCTCACGCCCGTGATCGCCTGCAGGTCGGCCAGCAGGTTGATGATCTGGCCCTGGGTGGACAGGTCGAGCGCGCTCACGGCCTCGTCGCAGACGACCAGCTTCGGCTCCAGCACGAGCGCACGGGCGATCGCGACGCGCTGCTGCTGGCCGCCCGACAGCTCGGCCGGGAACCGGTGCATGTGGTCGGTCGACAGGCCCACCTGGTCGAACGCCTGCTCGGCGCGCGCGCGGCGCTCGCCGGGGTCGGTCACGCCGTGCGTGCGCAGCGTGTCGTCGACGCACCGCCCCACCACGTGGCGCGGGTTCAGCGACGAGTTCGGGTCCTGGAAGATCGCCTGCACGTCGCGCCGGTACGACAGCGGCGTGCGGCGGCCCAGCGTCGTCACCTCGGTGCCCTGGAACCGGATCGACCCGGCGGCCGCGTCGTTCAGGCGCAGGATCGCGCGGCCCGTCGTGCTCTTGCCCGAGCCCGACTCGCCGACGAGGCCCAGCGTCTCGCCCGGGAAGATCTCGAAGCTCACGCCGTCGATCGCGCGCGACACCTTGCGGCGCCACGGCACCGCACCGGCGGACTCGTACTCGACCGCGAGGTCCTCCACGACGAGCAGGGGCTCGTCCGCGCGGGACGCCTCGGTCTCATGCGAGGTGTTCGGGGTGGTCGTGGTCATCGGGGCACCGCCTCGAGGGTCAGCTCGTCGGCCCGCACGCAGCGCACCTGGTCGACGATGGGGACGGGGGCCGACGTGCACGCCTCGGTCGCGAACGCGCAACGGTTCGCGAAGTGGCATCCGACCGGCCACTCCCCGGCGAGCGGCACGCGGCCGGAGATCGTCGGGAGACGGTCGACCTGCGCGTCGGACGCGGGGTTCGCGGCCAGCAGCGCCGACGTGTAGGGGTGGCGCGGGGCGTGGAACAGGTCGGTCGTGGTGCCGACCTCGACGATCTCGCCCGCGTACATGATCGCCGCTCGGTCGCACGTCTCGGCGACGACGCCGAGGTCGTGCGTGATGAGCAGCACGCCCATGCCGTACTCGTCGCGGAGGTCGAGGATCAGGTCGAGCACCTGCGCCTGCGTGGTCACGTCGAGCGCCGAGGTCGCCTCGTCGGCGATGAGCAGCTTCGGGTCGGCGGCGAGCGCCATCGCGATCGCGACGCGCTGGGCCATGCCGCCCGAGAACTGGTGCGGGTAGTGGTCGAGACGGCTGCGCGCCTCGGTCACGCCCACGCGGTCGAGCAGCTCGACCGCGCGCTCCTTCGCCTCGGCGACCGACATGCCCTTGTGCTCGCGCAGCGGCTCGATGAGCTGCTTGCCCACGGTGTGCACGGGGGAGAGGGCCGACAGCGGGTCCTGGAAGACCACGCCGATGCCCGCGCCGCGCACCGCGCGCAGCGCCCTCTGGGACTGGAACGCGATCTGGTCGCCGTCGAACATGATGGAGCCGGCCGAGAGGCGCGTCCGCGGCGGGAGCAGGCCCATGACCGCCTTCGCGAACATCGACTTGCCCGATCCGGACTCGCCGAGCAGGCCCACGATCTCGCCGGGCTCGATCGACAGGTTGGCTCCGGAGACGAGCGGCACGACGTCGCCCTCGGGGCGCTCGAGCGAGACCGACAGGCCCCGCACGTCGAGCACCGCGCCCTCGACCGGGTCGGGAAGCGTCTCGGTCGCGCCGGTGGGCGTGCGGATCTCGTCGGCGCGCGAGTCCCACGGGCTCGTCGCGTCGGGCGCGGCCGTCGCGGCATCCTGCGCACCCATCGAGTACGTCTGCCCGGGGAGCGTGGCCGCCGACGCGGTCGGGGCGTTGCTCATGCCGGGCAGCTCGGCTGTGGTCAGCTTCTTCCGCGGCGACTTGCGCACGCCGCCCGTGATGGCGTCGTTCAGTCCATCGCCGAAGAGGTTGAACGCGAGCACGGTGATGATGATCGCGATGCCGGGAGCGAACGCGAGGAAGGGCTGCTGCGCCTGGTGCTCGACCGCGCCGCTCAGCATGCCACCCCAGGTGGGGGTGTCGCGGTCGAGGCCGACGCCGAGGAAGCTGAGGCCCGACTCGATCATGATCGCCGAGCCGAAGAACACGGCGGCCTGGATGATGATCGGGCCGACCAGGTTCGGCAGCACCTGCCGGAAGATGATCACGCGCTCCTTCATGCCGACCACGTGCGCCGACTCGACGTAGAGCTTGTGGCGCTCGGTCAGCGTGACCGCACGGGTCAGCCTCGCGAAGCCCATCGTGAAGATGAGGCCGATGGCGAACATCAGCGTCCAGAGGCTGCGGCCGAGGATCGCGATGACCGCGAGGGCCACCAGGATGCCCGGGAGCGCCTGCGCCACGTCGACGAGCCGCGAGCCCAGGCGATCGGTCCAGCCGCCGCGGTAGCCGAGCAGCAGGCCGATCGGCACGCCGAGCATGGCGGCGATGAGCACCGAGCCGAGCGCGACCACGAGTGCCACGCGGGTGCCGTAGAGCAGCCGGCTGAGCTCGTCCTGGCCGAGGTCGTTGGTGCCGAGCCAATGCGCGGAGGTCGGGCCCGACAGCAGGGTCGAGTAGTCCGACTGGTTCGGGTCGTACGGCGCGATCAACGGGGCGAAGATCGCCACCAGCGCGAGGAACACGATCACGAAGAACGCGGCCACGGTCAGCGGCTGGCGACGCACGCGGTCGAAGATGCGCTTCGCGCTCGACGGGGACTTCGTCCCCTTCTCCGGCTTCGGTGCGCGGGTGAGGTTGATGCTGTAGGTGTCGGTCATTCGGGGCGCGCCTTCGGGTTGAGCAGGCCGTAGCAGATGTCGAGGACGAGGTTCACCACGATCACGAGCACCGCGATCATGAGCACGCCGCCCTGCACGACCGGGAAGTCCTTGCCGATGACGCTGCGGAGCATGAGGTCGCCGATGCCGGGGAAGGCGAACACCTGGCCGACGACGAAGCTCGCGCCGATCAGGATGCTCACCGTGAGGCCGGTCGAGGCGAGCACGGGGATGAGCGCGTTCTTCAGGCCGTACCGGAAGATCACGCGGCGGCGCGACATGCCGGTCGCGGTGAGCGTGTCCACCCAGCGCGCCGAGAGCGTCTCCGCCATCGACGTGCGCATGGAGCGCGCGATGAGCGCGGCCGAGCCGACTCCCAGCGCGATCGACGGCAGAATGAGCCCCTGCGCCCACCGGAGGGGATCGACCTCGATCGGCGTGTAGGCGAGCACCGGCACCCACCCGAGCTGCACCGAGAAGACGAGCAGCAGGATGATGCCGAGCCAGAACTCGGGGATCGCGACCGTGATCGCGGTGATGGTCGTCGTCACCCGGTCGGTGGTCGAGCCGGGTCGGGTGCCGCCGAGCAGGCCGAGCGTCAGCCCGATCAGCACGGCGACCACGAGGCCGCCGAAGACGAGCGACAGCGTCGCCGGCATGCGCTCGAGGAGCATGTCGGTGACCGGCCGGCCGACGGCGTACGAGTTGCCGAGGTCGCCCTGGATGGCGGAGCCGAACCACGTGAACAGCCGGGTGAAGAACGGCTGGTCGAGGCCGAGCTGCGCCTCGACGGCGGCGACCCGTTCGGGGTTCGCCGACGTGCCGAGGATGGCCGCTGCGGGGCTGCCGGGCACCAGGTAGGTCATGAGGAACACGACCAGGGCGACCAGGATGAGCTGGGGGACCGCAAGGGCGAGGCGGAAGGAGATGAGCTTGCCCATCAGTCCTCCCACCTCGCCGTGTACTGCATGTGTATCACTGGTATCCGTGTGTCGAATCAGCCCGCGGGAGTGATCTCACGAAGGTTGAGGTTGTTCGCCTCGAACGGGTACGCCGGGGCGTTCACGTTCGTGACGGTGTCGGAGTTGTACGCGATGACCTCGAAGCCGCGTGCGTGAGCGCAGGTGAGCGCCTCGTCCGCGATGATCTTCGTGACCTCGGCCCAGAGCTCGTCGGCCTCCTCGGAGTCGCCGGCCGCGATGGCCGCGTCGGCGGCCGACTTCAGCTCGTCGCTCTCGACGCCGGACGGGTTGCCGCCGGCATCCGCTGCGAACCATGCGCTGTACCACTCGAACGGGGTGAGCTCGTCGTTCGAGCCCAGGCCGATCGGGTAGGTGCCGCTGTTCCAGCCCTGGAACCACTCGGGCGGGGGAACCGTCGAGACCGAGATGCCGAAGCCGTCGAGCTGGCTCGCCTGGTCCATGTAGATGGTCGACTGCGTCGTGGTGAACGGCGCGGCGATCATCTCACCGTCGATCGTCGGGGTGCCGGCCGAGCTCCAGAGGGAGTTCGCCTCGTCGAGGTCGGTCGGGTAGCCCGTGATGTCGGGGTTGTAGCCCTGGGTGCCCTCGAGGAAGTGCTGCGTCGCAGCCTCGCCGCCGTTCACGTCGACCATCTGCTGCACGTCGAACGTGTAGCAGATCGCCTGCCGCACCTCGACGTCCTCGAACAGGCCGCCGGGGCCACGGTCGAAGAACATCACGTTGTTGCGGATGGCGGGGTACTCGAACGTCTCGACGGTGGTGCCGTCGTAACGGGGGAGCACCTCCTCCTCGGTGTCGGTCACGTCGATCTCGCCGTTCACGACGGCAGCGGCTGCGGCCTCGTCGTCGGGGATGGCGTAGAGCTCGATGTTCTCGAATCCGGGTGCGTCGCCCCAGTAGTCGTCGAACTGGGTGAAGCTCATGACGGTGCCGGCGGTCGAGCCCTCGGCGTCGTACGCCCAGGGTGCGGTGCCGATCGGGTCGGTCGCGATGCTGCCGTCCTCGATCGCGGCCGGGCTGCCGATGGGCAGCACGCGCGTCGAGAGCGTCACCGGCATCGACGGGGTCGGGCCGGCGAAGTTCAGCACGACCGTGTTCTCATCGGGCGTGTCGACCGACTCGATGACCGCGAGCTGCGCGCCGAACGGGCCGGGGGTGTTCTTGACGGTGTCGACGTTCACCGCCACGGCCTCGGCGTTGAACGGCTCCCCGTCGTGGAACACGACGCCCTCGCGGAGGTTCAGGGTGAGCGACGTCGAGTCGTCGCTCAGCTCCCAGCTCTCCGCGAGACCCGGGGCGAGCTCGCCCGCGTCGTCGCGCGTGATGAGGTTCTCGTAGACGATCCGCATGGGACCGCCCTCGAACTCGTACCCGGGGGTCCAGGTCTCGGGGAATGCGCCGAAGTTCAGGCGCAGGGTGCCGGATGCCTCTGCTGCGGTCTCTTCCGGGGTCTCATCGGTCGACGTGCAACCGGTGAGGAGGAGTGCGGCGATTCCCAGCGGGACCGCCGCCCTCAGTGCGATGGACTTCATGATGCTCTGACGCCTCCTTGCGTAGTGACCCGTTTCACGCGGGTCGAGCGTGTTCATGCGATGCGCCCTGCGGGTTGGTCGGGCTCACCGGTGGTGCTGTGCCCACACGCTACGTATCTGCGCCGATGCCAGATATACCCAGAGCCGCAAGCTAATGGTGCAAGCTCGTGCGGCTGCCTCCATCCTCGCATCGGCGGCGGCGCACGACCGACCGTCCGTGGATGGTCGGGCTACGCTGGTCACCGGTGCCGGCGCCGTCCACGTCGGCGTGGAGGAGGCAGCACATGGACCGCCTGGTCATCATGCGCACGTTCGTCACGGTCGCTCGATCGTCGAGCTTCAGCGGCGCTGCGCGCGAACTCGGCATTTCGGGCTCGCTCGTCTCGCGTCACGTCGCCGACCTCGAGAAGCAGGTCGGCGTGCGCCTGGTGAACCGCACGGCACGCTCGGTGAGCCTGACCGAGGCCGGCCAGCAGTACGCCGAGTTCGCCGAGCGCATCCTCGACGAGATCGACGACGAGGACCACAAGCTCTCGCACTCGCAGGATGCCCCGGAGGGGCCGATCTCCGTGATCTGCCCGAAGTGGATCGGCACGCTCGACCTCGGCACCGCGATCGCGGCGTTCGTGCGGGAGCATCCGAAGATCCACGTGAAGTTCGAGCTGGGCGGCATGTCCGACCGCAACTACGACTTCCTCGACCGCGGCTACGACGTGGCGTTCCACACGCGCGACCTGCGCGACTCGAACGTGCTGATCCGCCGCGTCTCCGAGCTGCCGTTCCTGCTCGTGGCGTCGGAGGAGTACGTACGGCGCAAGGGCCGGCCCGCGACGGTCGCCGAGCTCGCGGAATTCGACTGCATCCTGCATCCGAACGACCCGGTCTGGCGCCTGGGCTCCGGCTCGGAGACCATCCACCACAAGGTGCAGAACCCCGCCGTGGTGGCGAACTCGTACCTCGTCATCGAGAAGCTCGTCGAGGCCGGCTGCGGTATCGCACTGATCCCGCGGCGTCCGGCGGTGCAGCGGCTCGCGGAGGGGTCGCTCGTCGAGCTGCTGCCCGAGCACGCGCCGCCGGCGCGATCGCTGTACGCCGTGCACGGCCCGGGCGGACGCACGCCCGAGCGGGTCAAGGTCTTCCTCGACTTCATGACCGACTGGTTCCGGAGCCAGCCCGCCGAAGCCTGAGCGACGGCGGGCGGATGCCCCGGGCTCACGCCTCCGCGGGCTCGACCTTCGCGTAGCCGCGCACGTCGGGGAACGGTGGCGTGCGGTTCGGCTGCAGGTCGACCTGGAACGTGTTCAGGCACATCGACAGCATCGTGAAGTTGCCGAGCAGGCCGATGGCGTCGACGAGCTGCTGGTCGCTGAACAGCTCCTTCAGGCGGGCGAACGTCTCGTCGGAGACGAAGTGCGTGGTGAGCAGTTCGACCGCGAAGTCGTGGAAGGCCGCCAGCTCGGCGTCGTCGCCGAAGTCGGGCTCGCCCCAGTTCGCGAGCGCCTCGATCGCCTCGGCCGGCACGCCGGTCTCGATCGCCTTGTCGACGTGGGCGTTCCAGGAGAACTGCGCGTCGAAGTAGCGGGCGGCGACGAGCAGGCTGTACTCGCGGATGCGCTCGGGCATGCTGCAGTCGAAGCGCACGAACGCACCGAGCGACTCCGTGCGGTCGCAGAGCTCGGGGCTGTGCAGCCAGACCTTGAAGGGGCCGCCGATCTTGCCGCGCTTGGCGATGATGCGGTCGGCGAGCTCGCGCTGCCGGTCGGTCATGTCGTCGTAGGGCGTGACGTCGAGTCGCATGGGTCCTCCTGGGTGGCGCGTGGGCGCGGCGATGCGCTGGTGATGGGGCCGAGCGTAGGCGGCGCGACCGCCCGCCGGGAGGGCGCGGGCGGCAACCTCAGCGTGCATCGCACGAACCGTGCCCGCGCGTAGCGTGATCTGGTGCCCCACCTGATCTCCGCGCTCACCGCCGAGCTGCGCTCCGACTCGTCCGCCGTCGCGACTCCCGTGCCGCGCCTGTCGTGGACGGTCGCGGCCGGCACCCCCGGCTGGCTCCAGGCGTGGGCCGAACTGCGGCGCGGCGACGAGGTGCACCGCGTCGACGGTCGCGACAGCGTGCTGGTCGACTGGCCGTTCGCACCCCTGGCCCCCGGCGAGCACGCGCGGATCTCCGTGCGCGCGGCATCGACCGCGGGCGACGTGACCGACTGGAGCGCACCGCTCGACGTGTGGGCGGCGTTCCCCGAGGCGTGGGTGGCCGAGCCGATCGCGCTGCCCGACCCCGTCGCGCCGGGCGAGCCGTCGCTGCTGCGCCGCGAGTTCGTGGTCGAGGGCGACCTGGCTCGCGCGACCCTGTACTGGACGGCGCTCGGGGTCGTGGACGTCGCCCTGAACGGCGCCGAGGTGGGCGACGCCGTGCTGACCCCCGGCTGGACGAGCTATCGCGATCGGGTGGTGCACGAGACGGCGGATGTCACGGCCGACGTGCGACCCGGCGTGAACGCGCTCGGCGCGATGCTCGGCGGCGGCTGGTTCACCGAGGAGTACCACGTGCTCACCGCGCCGAAGCGCTTCCACGGCGAGCAGCCGCGCTTCGCCGCGCAGCTCGAGCTGGAGTACCGCGACGGCCGCCGCGAGGTGGTCGCCACCGACGACCGCTGGCGCGCGAGCCGCGGACCGGTCGTGTCGAGCAGCCTGTACGACGGCGAGCAGGTCGACGCGCGGCGCCTGCCCGCCGGCTGGGACCTGCCCGCATTCGACGACTCGGCCTGGCCCGCCGCGGTCGTGACCGACGACCCGCTCGCCGGCGTCGAGGCGCGCATGGCGCCGCCGGTGCGTCGCATCGAGACCCGCGCACCCGTCGCGGTCACGCGCACGCCGAGCGGCCGCATCCTGCTCGACTTCGGCCAGAACCTCGTCGGCCGCCTGCGCCTGCGCGTCACCGGCCCCGAGGGCACGACCATCACCGCCCGCCACGCCGAGGTGCTCGACCAGGGCGAGCTCGCGCTGCGCCCGCTGCGGCGCGCGAAGGCGACCGATTCGTTCACGCTCGCCGGTGCCGGCGAGGAGGTGTTCGAGCCGCGCTTCACCTTCCACGGATTCCGCTACGCCGACCTCGACGGGTGGCCGGGCGAGTTCGACGAGACCGCGGTCGAGGCCGTGGTGCTCGGCAGCGATCTGCGTCGCACCGGGTGGTTCGAGAGCTCGGATGCCACGCTCGACCGGTTTCACGAGAACGTCGTCTGGACGGTGCGCGGCAACTACCTCGCCGTTCCGCAGGACTGCCCGCAGCGCGACGAGCGCCTCGGCTGGACCGGCGACACCCAGCTGTTCGCGCCCACCGCGGCGTTCCTCGTCGACTGCCACGCGTTCCTGCGCTCCTGGCTGCGCGACCTCGCCATCGAGCAGCGCCGCCTCGGCGGGCTGGTGCCCCTGTTCGCGCCCGACGTGGTGCCCGGGTTCTCCGACCGCGGGCCCGTGGCCGCGTGGGGCGACGCGATCACGATCGTGCCGCGCGTGCTCGCCGACGCCTCCGGCGACCGGACGATCCTCGAGGAGTTCTACCCGGGCATGCGCGCATGGCTCGACCTCGTGCTCGGCCGGCGCGACCCCGAGGGGCTTTGGACGAGCGGCCGCCAGCTCGCCGACTGGCTCGACCCGAACGCCCCGCCGAACGCGCCCGCGCGCGGCCGCACCGACACCGACATCGTCGCGACCGCGTACCTCGCACGCACCGCGCAGCTCACCGCCGAGATCGCGGCGGCGCTCGGCGAGGTCGACGACGCGACCCGGTACGCCGACGCCGCTGCCGCGGCCCGCCGGGCCTTCGTCGACGCGTTCGTCTCGCCGTCGGGCCGCATGATGTGCGACACACAGACCGCCTACGCGCTCGCGATCGCCTTCGACCTCGTCGACGACCCCGCGCTCCGTCGGCGCGTCGGCGACCGGCTCGCGTTCGTCGTGCGCCGCGACGGCTACCGCATCGCCACCGGCCTCGTCGGCACGTCGATCATCGCCCAGGCGCTCACCGCGGCCGGGCACGTCGATGCCGCCGAACGACTCCTGTTCCAGACCGAGTCGCCGTCGTGGCTGTACCCGGTCACCGTCGGCGCGACCACGGTGTGGGAGCGCTGGGACGGCCTCCGCCAGGACGGCTCGCTGAACCCCGGCGCAATGGTCAGCTTCAACCACGTCGCCCTCGGCTCGGTCGCCGACTGGCTGCACACCGCGGTGGCCGGGCTCGCGCCGGACGCTCCGGGCTACCGTCGCATCCGCATCGCCCCGCGCCCGCTCACCCGGCTGACGCACGCGAACGCCAGCCACCTCACGCCGTACGGCCCTGCCGCATCGGGCTGGGAGCGCGTCGGTGACCGCCTGCGCGTGTTCGCCGAGGTGCCCGCCAACACCACTGCCGTGGTCGAACTCCCCGACGGCAACCGACACGAGGTCGGCTCGGGCAGCCACGAGTGGTGGTGCGCGACGGATGCTGCGCCGGCCGCGCCGCCCGTCGACCTCGACGGGTCGCTGGCCGACCTCGTCGACGCACCCGAGGCGTACCGCGCGTTCCACGCCACCCTGGCCGAACGCCCGAACCGGTTCCTCGCGAACGCGGTGCGGGCGAACGCCCTGTACACGCCCGGCCGCAGCATCCGCGACGCCCTGATCTTCGCCGACGAGGCGACCCTCGCCGCAGTGTCCGATGCACTGCGCGACGCCCAGACCGAACCCGCACCACAGCCCGACCCAGGAGGTACCCCATGACCACGATCCGCATCTTCTCCGAGATCGAGGTGCTCGACCGCGGCGGCGCCGTGAAGACCTGGCCGCTCATCACGAAGGACACCGCCGGCGGCGACAACGACGTGACGACCGGCATCAGCGTGTACCCGGTCGGCGCGGGCGCGCCGCTGCACTCGCACAACTGCGGCGAGCAGGTCCTGATCCTCGACGGGCAGGGCTTCGTCGAGGTGCACGACCCCGAGGAGGGGCTGATCCGCCGCGAACTCGTGAAGGACGACACCGCGTACGTGCCGGCCGACGTCTTCCACCGCTACCAGAACACGGGTGACGTGCCCATGCGCATCCTCTGGATCTACCCGGGCGCCTACGTCACCCGTACCTTCGCCGACACGGGCAAGACCGTCGAGCACCTCACCGCAGAAGACCAGATGGGCGGCCGCTGACGCCGAACGCTACACATGGCAGCACTTCTACGCTGCAGATAGCCGAACCGTGGGCCGGGTTCGCCCGGAGCCGACCCCGCCGAACGCAGTCGTCCCCCGGAGCCTCGCGGCTACCGGGGGACGACTGTTTCAGGGGGAACGTGCGCACCTGGCTGCGCACGGGTCGTGCACTCAGGGGGTGAGCACGACCTTGCCGCCCGGATGGCCGGATGCGACGAGCCGCAGCGCGTCCGTGGCCTCGACGAGCGGGTAGGTGGCCGCGATCGGGAGCGCGATCGCTCCGTCGGCGGCGAGCCCGAGGATGACGGCGCGCAGGGGCCCGCGCCGGGCGATGGAGTCGGGGCGCATCCCGGCGGAGATGTGCACGCCGGCCTCCTGCGCCGGCTTGCCGGGCGCGAGGGTCGCGATGCGGGCGTGGTCGCCGACCAGGGCGAGCGAGACCTCGAGTGCCTCGGCCGTGCCCGCCGCGTCGACTGCGGCGTCGACCCCGTTCGGGGCGAGGGCGGTCACGCGATCGGCGAGCCCGTCGCCGTAGACCACGGGCTCGGCGCCGAACGAGGCGACCTTGTCACGATTCGCCTCCGACGCGGTGCCGATCACGCGCACGCCGGCGCGGCGCGCGAGCTGCACGACGAGCACGCCCACCGACCCTGAGGCGCCGTGCACGAGCAGGGTCTCGCCCTCGCTCGCGCCCGAGAGCGCGAGCAGCTCGGCGGCGACGACGCCGACGTGCAGCAGGCCCGCGGCGGTCTCGTCGTCGACCGAGTCGGGCAGGGCGAACACGTCCTTCGCGGCGACCGTGACCTCGTCGGCGAAGGCGCCGGCGATCTTGAACGCCACGACGCGGTCGCCGACCGCCACCGGTCCGGTCGCGATCTCCGTGTCCGGCCCGATCGCCGTCACCATACCCGCGGCCTCCTGGCCGACCGGAAGCGGCAGCTTCGACGGGTCGGCGTTCCAGCCACCCGCGAGGGACTTCGCGTCCGACGGGTTCACGCCCACGGCGGTCAGGCGGATGGTGACCTCACCGATCGCAGGGGCCGCGATCTCGGCCGGTACGTACTCGAGCGCGTCGATGCCGCCGTACTCGGGCAGCTGCCAGCGGTGCGCCATGGTCAGCCCACCTCCGGCACGGTGACGCCGAGCGTCCCGGCGACCTCGACGAGCTCGGTCCAGAGCTTGTCGCCCACGGGGATGCCGTCGGCCGAACGGCCCGCGGCCGTGGCCGCGCTGCGCTCGCCGGGAACGAGGATGCGCTCGACGCCCTCGGACTTCGGCAGGTCGTGGATCGTGTCGACAGTCGCGTCGACGCCCGCGGCGAACGCCTCGGCGCCGCCGAAGGCGGCGGGGTCGAGCACGATGAGCGTGGCGTTCTGGCGGTGCTTCTTCTGTCCGCCGTGGTACGGCGTGAGGATCGGCGCGGCGACGAGCACGCTGGTGAGCAGCTCGAACATGAGCGACAGGCCGGAGCCCTTCGCGCCGCCGAGCGGCGTCGGCACCTTGGCGAGTTCGGGGTCGGTCGTGGGCGTGCCGTCGGCGGTCGTGGCAGACCCCTCGGGGAGCGGCGTGCCGGTGCGCTTCGCCTGGGCGATCTTGCCCATCGCGATGAGCGAGCTCGCCATGTCGAGCAGCACCGGAGGCTTGGCGCCGGTGCGGGGAACGGCGATCGCGAGCGGGCTGGTGGCGACCGAGGCGCCGACCGCGCCCTCGTACGACATCATCGGCGAGCCGGCGGCGATGCCGATGCCCACGAGTCCCTGCTCGGCGACGAGGGACACGTAGTACCCGATCGCCCCGGTGTGCACGGTGTTGCGGACCGACACGACGGCCGCTCCCTGGGTCTTCGCCTTGGCGACGGCGATCCCGACGGCACGGGTGAGCGCCACGGGGCCGGGTGCGAAGTCGGCATCGATCACGGACACCGCCGGTGCGGAGTCGTCGACGGTGATCTCGGGAGTCGGGTTCGCGACCCCCTTGCCGAACATCTCCACGTACCGGGGAACGCGCGAGACCCCGTGCGAGTCGACGCCGCGCAGGCTCGCCCAGACGAATGACGGCGCGGCGGCGGCCGCGTCCTCGGCGGACACGCCGACGGCCTCGAAGATGTCGCGGATGAATCCCTCGAAGACCGAGGGGGAGACGGTGACTGGCATGGGCTGAAGCCTTTCGGTGGTGGTGCGCGGGGCGGGAAGCACGGTCGCGCCCCGCGCAGGACTAGCGCGAGACCGCGACGTTGACGACCGCGGTCGTCCCGGAGATGACGGCGTCGGTCGCCTCGCGGAGCACCCGGGGGAGCTCGTCGGGGTCGTCGACGGCGGCGTGGTACATGTCGAACGGCGCGGCGAACGCGCTCAGCTCGGGTTGCGTCGACAGGTCGACGCCCAGGTGGTCGTCCTCCTGCACTGCGGAGCCCTCTGGGTAGAAGCGCAGGTGGTTCATCTTCATCGACAGGTACTTCTTGTTGTTGAAGATGACGATGAGCACCGGCAGGCCGAGGTCCTTCGCGGTCATGAGCGACTGCACGATCGGGTTGTAGAGGAACGCCCCGTCGCCCACGGTGAAGATCACGACGCCGTCCTGCACCGCGAGCTTCACGCCGAGCGCGACCGCGATGCCCTGGCCGAGGCCGCCCTGCACGTAGAAGTACGCGTCGGGGCGGTCCCAGCCGACGTGCCGCTGCACGACCCGGCTGTGCGTGATCGTCTCGTCGACGACCGTCGCGCCGGTCTCCCGCACGATCGCGCGCAGCTCCTTGGCGAGCAGCACGGGCTCGATGACGCCGGATGCCCCTGCCGAAGCCTCGGCCGCCTCGGTCTTCGCCGCCCACGCGTCGTGTCCCGGCGCGTACGTGGCGGCCCGCGCTCGGAAGCGCTCGGCGTCGCCCGCGGCGAGGGTCGCCTCGCGCAGCTGCGCGAGGGTCTCGGGCAGTGCGCCCTCGAGGTAGTGGTCGGCGTTCAGCACCTGGTACACGATGTGCGGGCGCTGCGGCACCTCGTCGATGACGACCGTCTTGGCCTTGGCCGGCTTGCGGCTGGGCGGGTAGTAGGGCGCCCGGCAGTTCACCAGCAGGATCAGGTCGGCCTCGTCGACGTACGGGTCGAGTTCGCCGCCGAGGTGCAGCGGATGCCCCTTGGGGAAGTTCGCGCACACCGCGGAGCTCGGCTCGATGACGCCGACGCCGAGCGCGTCGCACAACTCGAGCAGCGCGTCGTACCCGCCCTCCTCGCGGCCGGCCGTCTCGGTGATGACGATCGGCCGTTCGGCGGCGGCGAGCAGCGCGGCCACCTCGGCGACGTCCTCCGGTGCGCTGACGCGGCGGCCGCGGGTGACGACCTCCTTGCGCTGCACAGGCGGGGGCGTCTCCTCGAGCAGGATCTCGAGCGGCACGTTCAGGTACACGGGCCCGGCAGGCTGACGAGCCGAGAGCTCGCCGGCGCGCTTCACGAGCTCGTAGAGCACGCTCACCGATCCGACCTGCTGCGACCACTTGGTCCACGGCTCGGCCACGGGGTGGGTGCCGCCGACGATCGAGAGGTTGCGGTACCACTGGCCGCCCGGGTCCTGCCCCGGGCCGTCGCCGTAGGTCGTCGACTCCGAGGAGGCGACCACCATCGGCACACCGGCGAGCAGCGCGCCGTGCACGGCCATCGAGCCCTGCAGCAGGCCCGGCGTCGCGTGCAGGAGCACCGCCTGGGTGCGACGGGTCACGAGGCCGTAGCCGGTGGCCATGCCCACGGCCACGGTCTCGTGCGTCAGGTCGAGGTAGCGGGGCGCTGGCTCTCCGGCGGCACGGCGACGAGCGAACGCCTCCCACGCCGGGGCCCACTCGGACCCCGACGAGCAGAAGACGACGTCGACGCCGAGGTCGGTGAACGCGTCGATGAGCAGCTCACCGCCGTCGTACGTCTGCGTCATGTGCGTCAGTTTCCCGCCGTCGCCGCGGCGACGCCGACCTTCTCCGTCTCCGGGATGTCCCAGTCGAGCACCTTGCAGATGCCCTTGCCCATGATCCACTCGAGTTCCTCGGCCGAGAAGCTGAAGTACTTGGTGAACTGCTCGATCGTGTCGGTCCAGGTGAGGCCGTGGCCGAGCAGGCGGGTGATGTCGGTACCCCAGTGTGCGCGCTCCGGGCCCATCTTGTCGACGACCTCGCGCACGTACTTCTCGATGTTGAGGTTCGGGAAGGGCGCGGTCGAGTAGCCGGGGATGGCCGAGACCTTGACCGAGATGTTCGGGTAGACGTGCAGGTCGGCGGTCTCCTGCACCCAGTAGCCGATCGCGTCGTCGACGCAGCGGGCCATGATGCCCATGTGGTCGATGATGATCTTCAGGTCGGGGTGCTTCTCGGCGATCTGGCCGAGCTCGCGCTTCCAGATGGGGGCGTGCACCATCGTGGGGATGCCGAGCTTCTCGGCGATCGGCCAGTACCAGTCGTTGGTGCCGTCGATCATCCAGTTGCGGTCCTGCGGGCGGTGGAAGGTCAGGCGCGTGCCGAGGATGTGCGGGTTGTCCTTGATCTCGTGCAGCAGGCGCTCACCCTCTTCGGGGTCGTTCTGCGGGATGCGCGCCATGATGCCGAACCGGCCCGGGTACTGTTCTGACGCCTCGAGGGCGTAGTCGATGCGGTCGCCCTCCCACGACGGGGGCAGGATGAGGGCCCGGTTGACGCCGGCCTCGTCCATGAGCGACACGGCCTCCTCCGCGAGGAAGGCCTCCTCCCGGTGGCCGTTGAGACGGATGCGCTCACGCGCGCCGGGGACCCAGGGACGGTCCGGGGTCTCTTCCTTCCAGAGGTGGATCTGTGAATCGACGATGAACAACGGTATTCCTCACGTTCGAGTGCTGCGTGCCGGCGGCGGTCGTCGGCGACCGGTCTTCGGCGAGCCACGGCGGCTCCAGTGCAAGCGACGCTAACCCCGCCCCCGGATCGGGTGCCAGCCGTACGGGCGCACGTTTAGGTTGACGGATCGTGCACGGTTGCCTCCGATCCCGCGTGGTTGGCTGGGAACGGGCCCCCCGACGGGGGTGCCGGAGAGATGCCATGACCGACCGAACCGCACGCGCCGATTCGATGACGGCGCCCGACCCGTTCCACCGGGAGGGCGCGCGCCATCGGTTCACCGCGCGCCGGGTGCACGTCGTCGACGTCGCGCAGGTCGCCCCGGAGATGGCGCGGGTGCGGCTGGCCGGCCCCGATCTCGACGACTTCGCGAGCTTCGGGCCCACCGACCACATGCGCGTGTTCTTCCCCGACCCCGAGACGGGCGCACTCATCGCCCCGGAGCCCGTCGGGCCCCACGAGGACGGCATCGTGCGCCCCGAATCGCCGACCCACGCGCGCGACTTCACGCCGCTGCCGGCGACCGGCTGGGCCGGACCCGGCCGCGCGGTGGACGTGGACTTCTACCTGCATCCGTCGCCCGGGCCGGCCTCGCGGTGGGCCGCCGGCGCCCGCCACGGCGACGAGCTCGTCGTGGTCGGGCCGCGCGGGTCGAAGCGCGCGCCGCAGGGCGCGTCGCGCGTGCTGCTCGCGTGCGACGAGACCGCGCTGCCCGCAGCCACCAGATGGGCTGCCGAGGTGCCCGTCGCAACCGCGGTGCACGTGATCGCCGTCGCGAACGACGACGGCGCCTGGATCCCCGAGTACCTCGCCGAGACGTCGGGTCGCACCGACATCGCGATCGACCACGTGCCCGCCGGTGACGCCGACGCGGTCGTCGACGCGATCGACGCGGCCGGCGTCGACGACGGCACCTACGTGTTCGCCGCCGGCGAGGCATCCGCCCTTGTGCCCCTGCGCCGCCACCTGCGGCGCGAGCTCGGCCTGCCCGCCGACCGGGTCGCGCTCAGCGGCTACTGGAAGCGCGGCGCCAGCGCCTTCGACCACCATTCGCCCGTCGATCCGTCGGACCCCGACTGAACGATCCCACCCCAGGAGGAACCATGCCGCTCATCCAGATCTCCATCGGCGAGGGCCGCACCGACGACCAGGTGCGCACGCTCGTCACCGAACTGACCGACGCGACCGTGCGCGCCATCGGCGCCCGCCGCGAGGCGGTCAGCGTGATCGTCACGCCCGTGCCCGCGTCGCACTGGGCCAACGGCGGCACGACCATCGCCGACAAGCGCGCCGCGCGCGAGGCCGCCGCGTCGAGCTGATCCCGGCCGGACGGCCGCCGCGTCAGGTGACGTCGCGGCGCCAGCTGGTGAAGTAGCCGATCAGGGTCGTCGCGACCGCGATGGCGGCGAGCACCAGCCCGCCCTGCCACCACTCGAGGATCTCGCCCGAACCCATCGCGGCGATCGAGTAGAACGACGCGCCCACGAGCGCATCGCTCGCCGCACCCGGCAGGTACTTGCCGATCTCGGCGGTCACGTCGTTCAGCGTCGCGACGAGCCGCAGGATCGGCTCGACGAACTGGGTGAACGCGATCACGATCACGATCGCGGCGACCTGGTTCGGCACGAGCGCGCCGAGGCCGACGCCGACCGCCGCCCAGAGCGCCATCGCGAGGATGCCGCGACCGACCATGGCCCACGTCTCGGGGTCGTCGAGTGCGGGGTCGAGGTCCGACAGCGCGAGCGCGCCCGCGGCCGGCCCGATCGAGGCCGCCCAGCCGATCACGCCGAACACCACGCCGCCGACCACGAACAGGGCCGCGAACTTCGCCCACAGCACGACCGCCCGGTGCGGGTTCGCGAGGAACGTGGGCGTGAGCGTCTGGTGCCGGAACTCGCTCGTGACGGCGAGCGCGCCGAGCAGCACGGGGAACACGTATCCGACCGACGTGGCGAAGCTGTACATCAGGCCCGCGAGGTCGGCCTCGGGCGGGATCGCCGTCGCGCCGCCCGCGCCGCTCTCCTCCGGGTTGGCGACGAGCCAGCCGAAGAAGGCCGCGAGGCCGCCGGCGAGCAGGCCGATGTAGACGAACAGGATGAGCGCGAGCACCCACCACATGCGCGTGGTGAAGATCTTCGCGAACTCGGCGCCGATGGCGGGGAGGAAGCGCATCACTCGGCTCCCTTCCCGTCGGTCGGTTCCGGTTCGTCGGGCGGTGACGGATGCTCCGCAGCGGCGTCGTCTGCGGTGTCGGTCGCCTTGGTGGCACTCGTCGGTTCCGGGGCATCCGCCCCACCGTCGTCTGCGGAGACGCCCTGCTCGCCGACGAGGTTGAGGAACGAGTCCTCGAGCGCCGACTTCTGGCGGGCCAGCGCGTGGAGCTCGACGCCCGCGACGAACGCGAGATGGCCGATGCGAGCGGGGTCGGGCTCGTCGACGATGAGGCCCTGGCGGCCCGTCGTGAACTCGAGCCCCTCGGCCTCGAGCGCGGCGGCGAGCGCCGGGCGGTCGGGGGAGTCGACGACCACGCGGGGCAGCGAGTCGGTCTCGAGCTCGGCGAGCGTGCCCTCGTGCACGAGGCGGCCCTTGGCGATGATGACGACGCGGTCGACGCTCTGCTGCACCTCGCTGAGCAGGTGCGAGCTGACGAGCACCGTGCGGCCCTCGCCCGCGAGCTGCTGGAGGAACCCTCGGATCCAGCGGATGCCCTCGGGGTCGAGCCCGTTGATGGGCTCGTCGAGCACGAGCACGCCCGGGTCGCCGAGCAGGGTGTTCGCGAGGCCGAGGCGCTGGCGCATGCCCATCGAGAACCCGCCGACGCGGCGGTCGGCGTAGGGCGTCATGCCGACGAGGTCGAGCACCTCGCCGACGCGCGAACGCGCGACGCCGCCGGCCGCCGCCGAGATCGCGAGGTGGTTGCGGGCCGTGCGGCCGGGGTGGAAGCTCGCCGCCTCGAGCGCCGCGCCGACCGTCTCGAGCGGGCGTTCGAGCTCGCGGTAGCGCTGCCCGCCGAAGGTGGCGGTGCCCTGCGAGGCGCGCACGAGACCGAGCAGCACGCGCAGCGTGGTCGTCTTGCCGGCCCCGTTCGGGCCGAGGAACCCGGTCACGCGGCCGGGTTGCACGGTGAAGCTCAGGTCGTCGACGGCGGTCACGCCGCCGAAGTGCTTGGACAGCCCGTCGATCTCGATCGGCACGCCGGTCGGCATCAGGCACACCCCTTCCGTCGCACTCAGACTAGCGAGCGGGGTCGGCGCGACACCGCAGCGACTCAGTGCGGCGCGTGGTACTCCGCGTCGCCGCCCTTCCAGTACCCCTTCACGGTCGACTGGTCGGGGCCGACGCCCCAGCGGTCGTGCACCAGGGCACGCCCCGGCTTCACGACCGACTGCTCGGCGGCGACGAACGCGAACAGGTCGCCCTCGGGGCGGTCGTCGGGGCCGAGGGCGTCGAGCGCTGCGATGAGCGCGGTGGTGCGCGCGGCCAGATCGGCCCCGCGGTGCACCCAGTCGACGCGCACGCCCGCGGGCGCGGCCAGGTTGAGCTCGTGCGCGGCGTCGGGCACCTCGACGACCACGCGGCCTCGGGCGTCGGGGCCCGCGATCTCGAGGAAGCGCCGGATCGCGGGCACCGCGGTCTCGTCGCCCGCGAGGAACCACGATTCGGGGGCGCCGTCGAACACGGCCGACCCGCGCGGGCCCCCGACGGCGACGGGCGCACCGATCGGGGCATCCGCCGCCCAACGACCCGCGATGCCGTGGTCGCCGTGCAGCACGAACTCGAGGTCGAGCGTGCCGGCCTCCGCGTCCCACGCGAGCGGCGTGTACTCGCGGCTCGGCGACTCGCGGTACGCCTCGATCGTCTCCGGCTCGTCGCCGGCGGGGAAGAAGACGCGGATGTGGTCGTCGGCACCGGGCGAGTCGAAGCCGCGCAGGTCGGGCCCCTCGAGGCGGAGCCGCACGTAGTTCGGCGACAGCTGGCCGCGCTCGGCGAGACGTGCGCGGCGGAAGCGCAGGTCCATCGGGCGCCGCTCGCGGCGAAAGGTCGTGTCGGCGGTGGGCGAGGGGCTCGTGGTGGACGGCTGCATAAGGTTAGGCTAACCTACATTCGTCCGAGGCCACGCGCTGTGCGAACGGCCTCACCACACGAGATCGACGGCGTCGTCGGCGGCGCTTCCGCATGCCCGCGAACGCCGCTTCGTGCTGTCCGAAACCAGGAGATCACACACATGACCGTGAAGTTGACCAGGCCCCTGTTCGCGGCCCCGATCGCACTCGTCGCGGCCCTCGCCCTCGCGAGCTGCGCCACCGCGGGCGACGCGGGAACGGATGCCGCGGAGGAGACGACCGACGCGACGGTGTCGTTCTCGTGGGACCGCAACATCGCCGGTGAGGACGAGGACCCGGAGTACGAGACGACCACCGTCGAGGTGCCGGTCGACCCGGAGACCATCGTCGTGTTCGACATCGCGAGCCTCGACACCATCGGCGCCCTCGGCGGCGAGATCGCCGGCGCCCCGCTCGACAACGTGCCCGACTACCTCGAGGGCTACCTTGCGGACGACGCGTTCAACGCGGGCACCCTGTTCGAGGCCGACCTCATCGAGATCGAGGCCCAGCAGCCCGACCTGATCGTCATCGGCGGCCGGTCGAGCGCCCTCTGGGAGGACCTCAACGAGATCGCCCCGACCGTCGACCTGTCGCCCGCGGGCACCTTCGAGGAGGGGCTCGAGACCAGCGTGACCTTCTTCGGTGAGGTGCTCGGCGCCGAGGACGAGGCCGCCGCCGCACTGGAGGAGCTCGAGGCGGGCATCGCCGAGGCCCAGGAGGCCACCGCCTCGGTCGAGAACGGCCTCGGCGTCATGGTCACCGGTGGCGAGCTGCGCGCACTGTCGCCCTCGGGCGGGGAGGACGGTCGCGGCCTGCGCGGCGGGCTCATCTACGACGTCTTCGGCGTCACGCCCGTCGTCGACGACATCGAGTCGGCCACGCACGGCGAGCCGGTCTCGTTCGAGTTCCTGCTCGAGTACGACCCCGAGACCCTCTGGGTGGTCGACCGCGACGCCGCGACCGGTGCGGAGGACGCCCAGCCTGCCGCCGAGGTGCTCGACAACGAGATCGTCCAGCAGACGACCGCCTACCAGGAGGACCGCATCATCTACCTCGACCCGGTCGCGTGGTACATCGTCTTCGGCGGCATCGACACGACGCAGCTCATGATCGACGACGTGCTCGCGATCGCCGAGTGAGCGCGCTGAACTGACGCGCACCACGCAGTGACCGCTCTCGCAGCAGACGCCACGAGCACCCCCGCCCGCATCCGCCCCCGGCGGACGTGGGTGGGGGTGCTCATCGGCGTCGCCCTCCCCGTGCTCGCCGTCGCGAGCCTGTTCATCGGCGTCTCCGACGTGACGCCAGCGTCGATCGTCGCCGGCGGGCCCGACGGCGACGCGGCGTACCTCCTCCTCGTCAGTCGCGTGCCGCGCACCGTGAGCGCCATCCTCGTGGGGGCGTCGCTCGCGATCGCCGGCCTGATCATGCAGATGCTCGTGCGCAACCGGTTCGTCGAGCCCGGCACCGCGGGCGTGACCGAGTTCGCGACGCTCGGCATGCTCATCACGCTCGTCTTCTGGCCGGGGATGCCCGTGTTCGGCAAGATGGGCGTCGCGGCGGTGTTCGGCCTCGTGGGCACGTGGGTGTTCCTCCGCGTCATCCGACAGGTGCCCGTGCGCCAACTCGTGCTGGTCCCGCTCGTCGGCATCATGCTCGGCGGCATCGTGGGCGCGGTGACCGGGTTCATCGCGTACCGCCTCGACCTGCTGCAGTCGCTGTCGCAGTGGTCGCTGGGCAGCTTCGCGACGATCATGCAGGGCCGCTACGAGTACGTCTGGATCGCGGCGGTCATGGTCGTGGTCGCCTGGGTCGCCGCCGACCGGTTCAGCGTCATCGGCATGGGCGAGGAGTTCGCCACGAACCTCGGGCTCGACTACCGGCGGGTGGTCGCGATCGGCATGGTGGTCATCGCGGTGATCACGTCCGCGGTGCTCGTGACGGCGGGCATGATCCCGTTCCTCGGCCTCGTGGTGCCGAACATCGTGAGCCTCATCATCGGCGACAACGTGCGGCGGTCGATCCCGTGGGTCGCCGGCCTCGGCGCCGTGTTCGTGCTCGCGTGCGACATCGTCGCGCGCACCCTGCGCTTCCCGTACGAGATCCCCCTCGGGGTCGTCGTCGGCGTCGTCGGCGCCGGGCTGTTCCTCTGGCTGCTGTTGCGGAGAGGGAGCCGTGCGCACTGAACTCGAACCCAGGTCGACGGATGCCTCCGGCACGCCCGTCGCCGCGCGTCGACGCCTCTCGTGGGCCGACCCGCGGGTGCGCCTCGGGGTGCTCGCCGCGGTCGTCGGGGTGCTCGTCGCGCTCTACTTCTTCACCGACGTGCCCGGTTCGCTCGCGTTCGCCCTGAAGGTGCGCGGGCTCACCGTCGCCGCGATGATCGTCGTCGCGGTCGCGGTCGGCGTCTCCACCGTGCTGTTCCACACGATCACGCAGAACCGCATCCTGACGCCGTCGATCATGGGCTTCGACGCGCTGTACCTGCTGATCGCCACGGCGCTCGTGTTCGTGTTCGGCGCGACCGCCTTCCTCCGGGCCGAACCGATCGTGCTCTGGGCGGGGCAGCTGGTCGTGATGGTCGGGTTCAGCGTGCTGCTGTTCACGTGGCTGTTCGGCGGCAAGCGGCGGTCGATCCACCTGATGCTGCTCGTCGGCATCGTGCTCGGCACGTTCTTCCGCAGCGCGACGTCCTGGATGCAGGCGATGCTCGACCCGCTCGAGTTCCAGGTGCTGACCGACGTCGCGTTCGCGTCGCTCGCCCGTCCCGACGAGACCCTGCTCGTGCTGAGCGCCGTGCTCGTGGCGGGTGCCTGCGCCGCGGTCGTGCCGCTGCTCGGCACGCTCGACGTGCTCACGCTCGGCGAGCCCGCCGCGGTCGGCCTCGGCGTACGCCACCGCCTCGTGGTGATGGTGCTCTTCCTGCTCGTGTCGGTCATGGTCGCCGCGTCGACGGCGCTGATCGGCCCCATCCTCTTCTTCGGGCTCATCGTGGCGAACCTCGCGTACTCGTACGCCGGCTCGTTCCGGCACGCCTGGACCCTGCCGACCGCAGCCCTCATCGGCGTGGTGTGCCTCCTCGCCGGGCAGCTCGTGCTCGAGCAGCTGCTCGGCTTCGGTGGCAGCCTCGCGATGGTGATCGAGTTCGCCGGCGGTCTCTTCTTCCTGTACCTCGTGCTGCGAAAGGGGGCGCGATGATCGCGCTCGACGGCGCCACCAAGCGCTACAACGGACAGGCCGTGCTCGACGACGTATCGCTCGAGCTGGGCGACGTGGGCGTCACGGCCCTCATCGGCCCGAACGGCGCGGGCAAGTCCACCCTGTTCGGCCTCGTCGGCCGGCTCATCCGCCCCGACGCCGGCAGCGTGCACGTCGACGGGCTCGACGTCGCCGTGGCGCCGAGCCGGGAGCTCGCGCGGACGCTCGCCGTGCTCCGCCAGGACAACCACATCGCCGCCCGCCTGACCGTGCACGACCTCGTCGAGTTCGGCCGGTTCCCGCACTCGGGCGGGCGCCTCACGATCGAGGATCGCGAGCACATCGACCGGGCCATCGCGTACCTCGACCTGGACGACTTCCGCGGGCGCTTCCTCGACGAGCTCTCGGGCGGGCAGCGCCAGCGAGCGTTCATCGCGATGGTGCTCGCGCAGGACACGAAGTACCTGCTGCTCGACGAGCCGCTCAACAACCTCGACCTCCGCCACGCGGTCGACATCATGCGCCTGCTGCGGCGCGCGGCCGACGAGCTCGGCAAGCGCGTCGTGGTCGTCATGCACGACATCAACTTCGCCTCGGTGCACGCCGACCGCATCGTCGCGCTCCGCGACGGCCGGGTGATCGCGCACGGCACGCCCGCCGAGGTGATGCGCCCCGACGTGCTCGCCGCCGTGTACGACGTCGACATCGACGTGCGCGAGGTCGACGGCGCGCTGCTCGGTTACTACTACCGCTGAGGTCGCTCCGCGGCATCCGCACCGCTGCCTGCCGGTGCTCGAGCGGGCGGATGCACCCCTCGCGCACGCCGCGCGCGCAGTGCTAGCGTGCGGGTGACGGCCCTCGCGATGCTGCGGCGGCGAGGCATCCGTCGGCGCCGGAGGGGGACGCATGGCGAACCAGGCACAGCACGTCGGCGCGGGACGCCCGCGCGAGCAGTGGACCGGACAGGTCGGCTTCATCCTCGCGGCCATCGGCTCGGCCGTCGGGCTCGGCAACATCTGGCGGTTCCCGGGGGTCGCGTACGAGAACGGCGGCGGTGCGTTCCTCATCCCGTACCTCGTGGCGCTGATCACGGCGGGCATCCCGATCCTCTTCCTCGACTACGCGATCGGCCACCGCTTCCGCGGCGCGGCACCCACCGCCTTCCGGCGTCTGGGCGGGCGCTGGCTCGAGGGGCTCGGCTGGTTCCAGGTCATGATCGCGTTCGTGATCGGCCTCTACTACACGGCCGTCATCGCGTGGGCGCTCAGCTACTTCGTCTTCTCGTTCGACCTGCGCTGGGGCGACGACCCGGCCGGCTTCTTCGTGGGCGACTACCTCCAGGTCAGCGACCCGGGCTTCAGCCTCCAGTTCGTGCCGAGCGTGCTCATCCCGCTCGCGATCGTGTGGCTGCTGGCGCTCATCGTGCTGGGCGCGGGCATCGCCAAGGGCGTGCAGCGGGCGAACGTCGTCTTCCTGCCGCTGCTGGTCGTCGCGTTCCTCATCCTCGTGGTGCGCGCGCTGTTCCTCGACGGCGCGGCCGAGGGCCTGAACGCGTTCTTCACCCCGAACTGGGCGGCGCTCGGCGACCCGAACGTCTGGATCGCCGCGTACAGCCAGATCTTCTTCTCGCTGTCGATCGCGTTCGGCATCATGATCACCTACGCGTCCTACCGCAAGCGCCGCTCGAACCTCACCGGCCCGGGCCTCGTGGTGGCGTTCTCGAACTCGTCCTTCGAGATCCTCGCCGGCATCGGCGTGTTCGCCACGCTCGGCTTCTTCGCGTTCCAGCAGGGCGTCGCGGTCGACCAGCTCGAGGGTCTCACGGGGGTCGGGCTGTCGTTCATCACCTTCCCGGCGATCGTGTCGCAGATGCCGGGCGGGCCGATCTTCGGCGTGCTGTTCTTCGGCTCGCTGACGATGGCGGGCTTCACGTCGCTGCTGTCGGTGCTGCAGGTCGTGTCGGCGGGCTTCCAGGAGAAGTTCGGCCTGAACCCGCGGCAGGCGGCCGTGCGGGTCGGCGCGGTCTCGGCCCTGCTGTCGGTGCTGCTCTTCTCCACGACCACGGGGCTGCTGGCCCTCGACGTGGCCGACCAGTGGGCGAACAACGTCGGCATCGTGGCATCCGCCGTGCTGACGACGGTGCTCGTCATCTGGGTGCTGCGCAAGGGATCCGAGCTGCGCTACCACCTCAACGCGGTGTCGACGTTCAAGCTCGGCGGGCTCTGGATCGTGCTGGTCGGCGTGCTCGCACCGGTGGTGCTCGGCTACATGCTCATCCAGCGCATCGTGTCGCTCATCGTCGACGGCTACGGCGAACTGCCGAGCTGGTACCTGGTCGTGTTCGGGTGGGGCACCATCGCGGTCATCCTGCTCGGTGCGCTCGTGCTGACCGTGGTGCGCTGGGGCTTCGATCCGGAGCGCTTCCGGGTCTGGCCGCCGTATCCCGCCGCAGGGGCGGGTGATCGGATGCCTCGTGCCGACGCGCCCGACGGCCCGGCCGGGAAGGAGGATCGCACATGACCGGCATCGCGATCGCGTTCCTGATCATCGCCCTGCTCGTGGTGTGGGGCGGCCTCGTGGCGAGCATCCTGTACCTCCGGCGACGCCCCGAGTCGTCGGAGTACCCGCCCGGCGGCGAGGACGACCACCGCGAGGACGAGGCGCCGATCGAGCACGACACCTGAGGGCTGCGCGTCGTGGCCTGACGGCGTCGGTAGGGTGAGCGCATGACGGGCTCCGCGGCCGACCGCGCGCCGTCGGCGAGGCGCTTCTCGGTGAACGCCCTGCTCGACGGGTTCTTCTTCGTGTTCGCGGGCCTCGCCGCGGTGTGGCTCGCGTGGCTGCTGCTCGACGAGTCGTTCCAGTGGGGCTGGTGGGGCCTGCTGCTCGCGATCGCGTTCTGGGTCGTGCTCGCCTACCTGGTGCTGCCGCGGCTGCACCGCATCCTCACCTCGATCTACGTGCCCGACTACTTCATCGGTCGCGCGCGCACGAGCGACGGCCTCCTCGGCGACCCGGTGAACGTCGCCGTGCTCGGCAGCGAGGACCAGCTGCACGCGGCGCTCGCCGCAGCGCGCTGGACCCGCGCCGACGACATCACGCTCGGCTCGACCTGGCGCATCATCGCCTCGACGCTCACGCGTCGGTCGTACGACGAGGCGCCCGTGAGCCCGCTCTTCCTGTTCGGGCGGATGCAGGACTTCGCGTACCAGCAGGAGGTCGAGGGCAACCCGGCCAAGCGCCACCACGTGCGGTTCTGGCGGTGCCCCGACGGCTGGCTGCTGCCCGGCGGCTACCGGGTCGACTGGCTCGCGGCCGGCACGTTCGACCGCGCCGTCGGCCTCTCGCTGTTCACGCTGCAGGTCACGCACAAGATCGACGCCGATACCGACATCGAGCGCGACCACATCGTCTCGACGCTCGCGGGCGCCGACCCCGCCGTGCGGGTGACCGTGATCCGCGACTTCGCGACCGGCTACCACTCGCGCAACGGCGGCGGCGACTCGATCCGCACCGACGGCGACCTGCCGATCGTCGACGTGCGGCGCCTGCTGCGCAACGGCGAGCCGCTGCCGGCCGACGAGATCGACCGGTCGGTGCCGGTCACCGAGCTCTCGGGCGGCGTGTGATGGACGAGCCCGCGAAGCGCGCCGCGTTCGAGCCGACCCCGGAGCTGATCCGGCCGGTTCCGGGGCCGGCGCCGACCAGGCGTCCGCTCACCACGTCGCTCGGTGCGGTGCTCGTCGTGCTGCGCGTGCTCGCGGGCTTCGCGTGGCTCGGCGGCCTCGCGCTGCTCTGGCCCGAGCTCACCGCCGACGTCGAGCTCGACCTCACGTTCGACGACCCCGCGGCGTTCACCGTCGCACTCATCGTGATCCTCGCCATCGGGGCGCTGGTGCTGGTCTTCGAGCTCGGCGTCGCGTGGTTCGTCTACCGGGGCGCGAACTGGGCGCGCATCGTCGTGATGGTCGTCGCGACCCTGAGCGTCACCGGGTCGGCGATCGAGTACTTCACGGGCGACCAGGACATCCGGCTCGACACGACGCTGCTGACCCTCGCGCTCGACATCCTCATCCTGCTCGCGCTCTCGAGCCGTTCGGCGCGCGACTACGCCCGCCGCGACCGCTCGCGCGAGACGCGGGTTCCCCCGAAGCGGTCGGCTTCCTAGGCTGGAGGCAGCTCCCACCGACGATGCCAGGAGGCCACGATGCTCGATGTCGACCCGTACGCCGCACTGCAGCGCTTCGCGCCGCTGCCCTCGTTCGAGGTGACGAGCGACGACTTCGCAGACGGCGGCGAGATCCCGCTGCGCAACCGGGCGGAGGGGGCCGGCGGCGGCGACGTGTCGCCGCAGCTCGCGTGGTCGGGGTTCCCCGCCGAGACCCGGGGGTTCGTACTCACGTGCCTCGACCCCGACGCGCCGACCGGTGCCGGGTGGTGGCACTGGGCGGTGAACGGGCTCGGCACGGCGACCGAGCTGCCCGCGGGCGCCGGCGCACTCGGCGAGGGCGGCCTGCCCGATGGTGCGTTCATGGTCGTCAACGAGAGCCGGGTGCCGGCCTACGGCGGCCCGAACCCGCCGGCGGGCACCGGGGTGCACCGGTACATCTTCGTCGTGACGGCACTCGACGTGCCGCGGCTCGACGCGGGCCCCGAGACCACGCCCAGCACGCTCGCGTTCCAGGCGCACTTCCACGGCATCGCCCGGGGCATCCTCACCGGCACCGTCACGGCACCCTGAACCCGACGCGGCCGGGCGGCTACAGCGCCAGCCGGTAGCCGTAGACGTGCAGCGTGCCGGGCATGAAGTCGAGCTCGGGAGACGCCGCGAAGCCGAGACGCTCGTACATCGCACGCGCCACGCGCATCGGCTCGGTCGAGTGCAGCACGATCTGGTCTCGGCCGGCCGCGCGGGCGCGGAGCACGCATGCCTCGATCAGCATGCGACCGATTCCACGGCCCTGCGCGTCGGGCGAGACGCCCAGCAGCCGGATGCCGCCTGCGCGATCGAGGCCCGGCCAGTCGGCACGCACCCCGTACTCGGCCATGTCGTCGAACGAGACCACGCCGCCCAGCACGGCTCCGTCGGCGTCGACTGCGACGAGCACGGCGACGCCCGGGCGCTCGGCGAATGCGCCGACGTTCGCGAGCATCTCGTAGTACTGCGGCGACTCCTCGGGGGAGGCGAAGCCGTCGAGGCTCGAGTAGGCGGCGACGAGCACGCGGCCGAGCTCGGTCAGCTCGGCGGCGGTCGCCTCTCGCACGGTCAGGTCGCCGTGCGACGCGGCGGGCGCGAGCCCGGTCGTGGCGTCGGTCATCGCGCGGCCTCCGGGGTGGCATCCGCTCGGCTCGTCGTCGTGGCACCGGCGTCGGCAGTGTGCGTCGGGCAGGCGGCCGCGTCGCAGGACGCGCAGGCGACGACGCGCGTGCGGCACGCGGCATCCGTGCAGTTGGCGACCCGGTCGGTGGGCGCGCCGCAGCCGGCGCAGCGGCCCAGCACCTCGGCGTGGTCGCTGAACGTCACCGCGCCGCGCCCGTCGAACACGTAGAGCGAGCCGTCCCACAGCCCGTCGTCGCCGTACCGCTCGCCGTACCGCACGACGCCGCCGTCGAGCTGGTACACCTCGCCGAATCCGCGGTTCGCCATGAGGCTCGAGAGCACCTCGCAGCGGATGCCGCCGGTGCAGTACGTCACGACCGGGCGGCCCTTGAGGTGGTCGTAGGTGCCCGAGTCGAGCAGCTCGACGAAGTCGCGCGTGGTCGTCGCGTCGGGCACGATCGCGCCGCGGAAGCGCCCGATCTCGGCCTCGAACGCGTTGCGCCCGTCGAAGAACGCGACCTCGTCGCCGCGCTCGGCGACCAGCTCGTGCAGCTGGTCGGGGTCGAGGCGCGTGCCGCCGCCGACCACGCCGTCGTCGTCGACGCGCAGCTCGCCCGGGGCGCCGAAGCTCACGACCTCGTCGCGCACCTTCACGCTGAGCTTGGGGAAGTCGAGGCTCCGGCCGTCGGCGTCGAGGCCCGTGCCGTCGCTCCACTTGAGGTCGGCGTCGCGGAACGCCGCGTAGTCGCGGAACTTCCGGCGCCAGCGCTTCAGCGCGTCCATCTCGCCGCCGAGCGTGCCGTTGATGCCGTGCTCCGAGACGAGGATGCGCCCGCGCAGGCCGAGCGACTCGCACAGGTCGCGCTGCCAGAGGCGCACGGCCTCGGGGTCGGCGACCGGCGCGAACCGGTAGAAGAGGAGGATCTTGGCGACGGGCACCGGGCGATGCTACCGGCCGCGGCTGGGCGAGCGCCGTGCGGCCCGCGCTAGCGTGGCATCCGTGAGTCTCGCCCCGAACGCCGACAACGTCCGCATCCACGTGGCCGACGGGCTCGGGCACGTCACGCTCGACCGTCCCGAGGCGCTCAACGCGCTGAACCACCGGATGCTGCTGCGCCTCACCGACATCTTCACCGCCTGGCGCGACGACACCGAGGTCTCGATCGTGCTGCTCGACGGCGCGGGGGAGCGCGGGTTCTGCGCGGGCGGCGACATCCGCGAGATGTTCGAGGGCATCGCCGCGGACCGGCGCGACGACGTGCGCGCGTTCTTCCGTCACGAGTACCGCCTCGACGCGATGATCGCCGAGTACCCGAAGCCCGTCGTCGCCGTGCTCGACGGCATCACGATGGGCGGCGGCATCGGGCTGGGCGGTCACGCTGCGATCCGCATCGTGACGGAGCGGTCGCGCCTGGCCATGCCCGAGACGCGCATCGGCTTCACGCCCGACGTCGGCGGCGCTCTGCTGCTCGGCCGCGCGCCGGGCCGGCTGGGCGAGTACCTCGCGCTCACCTCCGAGTCGATGACGGATGCCGCGGCCATCGACGCCGGGTTCGCCGACTTCCTCGTGCCGAGCGCATCGCTGCCGTCGCTCGCGCAGGCGCTCCGGGAGCGCGCCGACCCCGGCACCCCGAGCGAGATCGTCATGCTCTTCGACGAGTCGCCGGAGCCCTCGCCGCTGCAGGCGAAGCGGCACTGGATCGACGACGCGTTCGCCGCCGACGACGTGCCGGGCGTGCTGACCCGGCTGCGCGAGCTCGCCGACGGCACCCGGCCCGCGCGCACGCGCGCGGGTGCGCCGGAGTTCCCCATGGTGCCGCTCGACGCGGCGTCGCGCGCCGAGGCGGCCGAGACGGCGGATGCCCTCGCCGAGCGCGCGCCCACGGCGCTCGCCGTGACCCTGCACGCCGTGCGCTCCGCGCGTGCCCTGAACGCCCTCCGCCCGGTGCTCGAGCAGGACTTCCGCCTGGTGTCGTGGTTCCTCGAGCACCCCGACCTCGCCGAGGGCATCCGCGCCCAGGTCATCGACAAGGACCGGTCGCCCCGATGGGACCCGGCCTCGCTCGACGGGCTCGAGCCCGACGTGGTGGACGCCGCCATGCGGCATCCGCTGCCTGCGCCCCTCTGGGACGACTGAGCGGACGATCGCCCCGAGGGGTTGCGCGAGCTGCGCGCGACGGCAATACTAAACCACATGGTTTATGGTTCGGGTGCAGCGGACGCGGCCGCCGACGACCGCCTCGACGCGGTCTTCGCCGCCCTCGCGCACCCGGTGCGCCGCGAGCTCGTGCAGAGCCTCGCGCGTGCCGACGCGCCGCTCACCATGGGGCGCGCCGCCGCCGCCCACGGGCTCTCGCCGCAACTGCTCAACAAGCACGCCGCCGCGCTCGAACGCGCCGGCGTCGTGCGCCGCGTGCCGCGAGGCCGCGAGAAGGTGCTCGAGCTCGACGCCGCGGCCCTCGCCGCCGCCCAGCAGTGGATCGGCGAGGCACGCGCCTTCTGGCAGCAGCGCTTCGACGCCCTCGACCAGTACATCGCCGACCTGGAGGACGAATCCGCATGACCGAACTGCGCGCAGACATCGCCCGCACCTTCCCCGTCGACCGTGAGCGCATGTGGGCGCTCTGGACCGAGGCACGGCACCTCGAACGGTGGATGCGTCCCTCGACGACCACCTACGGCGAGACCCGTGCCGAGGTCGACGCGCGAGCCGGCGGGCGATACCGCTTCGAGCTCGAGGGGCCCGACGGCCCGCTCGCGATGTCGGGCACGTTCGTCGCGTTCGAACCGCACGACCGGCTGGCCTACACCTGGCAGTGGGACGGCAGCGAGGAGGAGACGCTCGTCGAGGTCGCCTTCACGGACGGCGACGCGGGCGGCACGCTCGTGCAGCTCACCCACTCGCGATTCACGACCGCCGAGTCGGCCGCGCGCCACGGCGACGGCTGGCGCGGATGCCTCGACTCGATGTCGGCGCTGGTCGCCGAGCAGGTGGGCGTGCCGAGCGCCGACTGACACCGACTCCGGGCGCCGACCGGCGCTCCGGACCGCAAGGAGCACAGGGAGCAGATCATGGCGAAATTCGTCTTCATCTACCACGCGCCGATGCCGCCGGCCGACGCGACTCCGCCGTCGCAGGAGGAGATCGACCAGGTCATGGGCGCCTGGATGGGCTGGGCCGGCCAGGTCGGCGACGACATGGTCGACTTCGGCACGCCGCTCGCGGAGGGCGTGCGCGTGATGCCCGGCGGCCTCACCGCGCCGAGCGAGCGCGAGGTCACGGGCTACACGATCATCGAGGCATCCGACCTCGACGCCGCGGTCGAGCTGGCGAAGGTGCACCCGCACCTGAACATGCCCGGCGGGTGCGAGATCGAGGTGCACGCGGCGCAGGCCGTTCCCGGAAGTTGAGCGTGCCGCAGGTACGGTGGAGCACGTGAAGATCCACCACCTGCGCACCCACCGAAGCGACGAGCACCTGGCCCGCGAGGGCCAGCTCGCCTGGCAGTTCGCGGGCCTCGCGCTCGACCCGGTCGAGGTCGAGGCCGAGGTCTCCGACATGGTCGTCAACCGCGTGATCGACAACGCGGCGGTCGCGGCGGCGTCGCTCACGCGCGCACCCGTCGTCTCGGCGCGCAGCCAGGCCCTGTCGCATCCGGTCTCCATCGGCGGCGCCGGGGCCACCGTCTTCGGCGCCGACGCAGCCCGGCGCACCTCGCCCGAGTGGGCCGCCTGGGCGAACGGCGTCGCCGTGCGCGAGCTCGACTTCCACGACACCTTCCTCGCCGCCGACTACTCGCACCCGGGCGACAACATCCCGCCGATCCTCGCGGTCGCCCAGCACCTCGCCGCGCACCGCGGCATCGCGGGCCGCGACGTCGTGCGCGCCATCGCGACGGCGTACGAGGTGCAGATCGACCTGGTGAAGGCCGTCTCGCTGCACGCGCACAAGATCGACCACGTCGCCCACCTCGGGCCGAGCGCGGCGGCGGGCATCGGCACGCTGCTCGGGCTCGACCAGGAGACGATCTTCCAGGCCATCGGCCAGGCGTTGCACACGACCACAGCGACCCGGCAGTCGCGCAAGGGCGAGATCTCCACGTGGAAGGCGCACGCGCCGGCCTTCGCCGGGAAGATGGCGATCGAGGCCGTCGACCGGGCGATGCGCGGGCAGACCAGCCCGGTGCCGATCTGGGAGGGCGAGGACGGCGTGATCGCGTGGCTGCTCGACGGCCCCGACGGGTCGTACGAGGTGCCGCTGCCCGAGCTCGGCGAGCCGAAGCGGGCGATCCTCGACTCGTACACCAAGGAGCACTCGGCCGAGTACCAGGCGCAGGCGTGGATCGACCTCGCGCGCAAGCTCCACGACGAGTACCCGCTGCTGCTCGACGACCCCGCCCGCATCGAGTCGATCGTGCTCGAGACGAGCCACCACACGCACTACGTGATCGGCTCGGGCGCGAACGACCCGCAGAAGTACGACCCGACCGCGTCGCGCGAGACGCTCGACCACTCGATCCCGTACATCTTCACCGTGGCGCTGCAGGACGGGGCCTGGCACCACGTCGACTCGTATGCGCCCGAGCGCGCCGGCCGCCCCGACACGATCGAGCTCTGGCGCAAGGTCACGACCGTCGAGGACCAGGAGTGGACGCGCCGCTACCACTCGCTCGACATCTCGGAGAAGGCGTTCGGCGGCCGGGTGGTCATCCGGCTCGCCGACGGCGGCGAGATCACCGACGAGATCGCGGTGGCCGACGCCCACCCGCTGGGCGCCCGCCCGTTCGGGCGCGACCAGTACGTGCAGAAGTTCCGCACGCTCGCCGAGCGCTCGCTCGAGGCATCCGAGATCGACCGCTTCCTCGACCTGGCCGTGCGCCTGCCCGAGCTCGCACCCGACGAGCTCGGCGCGCTCACCTTCACGGCCGCCCCGGGCCTGCTCACGGCGATCGAGACGCCCGAGGGCCTGTTCTAGCCGCGGGCCGCGGGGCGCGAGGCGCGAGGCGCGAGGCGGCGCTTTTCAGGAGTCAGGTGTCGAACAGATTCGTACATGCGGCGTGTCGCGCCCGGTTATGTCAGTTTGGGCACCCAACTCCTGAAAAGTGCCCCAACCAGCGGGCGGCGGATGCCCCGGGGCGCAGCCGTAGGCTGGGCGCATGCTCTACGCACAGACCGCGCCCGCCGAGAAGCGACGCCTCTTCCGCGAACGACTCGCCTCGGGTGAGCTGCTCCGCTTCCCCGGCGCGTTCAACCCGCTGAGCGCCCGGCTCATCGAGCGCAAGGGGTTCGACGGCGTCTACATCTCGGGCGCGGTGCTCTCCGCCGACCTCGGCCTGCCCGACATCGGCCTCACCACGCTGACCGAGGTCGCCGGCCGCGCCAAGCAGATCGCCCGCATGACCGACCTGCCCGCCATCGTCGACGCCGACACCGGCTTCGGCGAGCCGATGAACGTCGCCCGCACGGTGCAGGAGATGGAGGACGCCGGGCTCGCGGGCCTGCACATCGAAGACCAGGTGAACCCCAAGCGCTGCGGCCACCTCGACGGCAAGCAGGTCGTCGACGAGCACACCGCGCTCCAGCGCATCCGCGCCGCCGCCGACGCCCGGCGTGACGAGAACTTCCTCATCATGGCGCGCACCGACATCCGCGCGGTCGACGGCTTCGAGGCATCCGTCGACCGTGCCAAGGCGCTCGTCGACGCCGGCGCCGACGCGATCTTCCCCGAGGCGATGGCCTCGCTCGACGAGTTCGCCGCGATGCGCGCCGCCGTCGACGTGCCGCTGCTGGCCAACATGACCGAGTTCGGCAAGGGCGAGCTCCACACGGCGCAGCAGCTCGCAGACGTGGGCATGAACATCGTGATCTGGCCGGTGTCGCTGCTGCGCCTCGCGATGGGCGCCGCCGAGGCGGGACTCGACGAGCTCGAGGCATCCGGCAACCTGGTCGGCAAGCTCGGCGCCATGCAGCATCGCGCCGAGCTGTACGACCTCATCGACTACGAGGGGTACAACCGGTTCGACTCGTCGGTCTTCAACTTCCGCGTCGCGCGCTGAACGACCCGGGTGCGCGGGGCAGGGCGAGCGGATGCCCCGGGGCGGCCCCCACCAATAGGCTGGAGGTCCAGCCGACGTGACGGGGGCGCCATGAACGAGCAGCAGACCGAGCCCGAGATCCGCAAGGGCCTCGCGGGGGTGTACGTCGACACGACGGCCATCTCGAAGGTGAACCCCGAGACGAATTCGCTGCTCTACCGCGGCTACCCCGTGCAGGAGCTCGCTGCGTCGGTGACGTTCGAGGAGGTCGCCTACCTGCTCTGGAACGGTGAGCTGCCCGACGAGCGCCAGCTCGCCGCGTTCGAGCAGCGCGAGCGGTCGCTGCGCGGGCTCGACCACACCGTGAAGCGCGTCATCGACGAGCTGCCGCTCACCGCGCACCCCATGGACGTCGTGCGCACCGCGGTCAGCGTCATCGGCGCACGCGACCCGAAGGCGCGCGAGTCGTCACCCGACGTGAACCTCGACATCGCGATGCGGCTGTTCGCGCAGCTGCCGTCGATCGTCGCGTACGACCAGCGTCGCCGCCACGAGCTCGACATGGTCGAGCCGCGCGACGACCTCGGCTACTCGGCGAACTTCCTCTTCATGACCTTCGGCGAGCTGCCCGAATTGCCGGTCGTGAGCGCGTTCGACGTGTCGATGATCCTGTACGCGGAGCACTCGTTCAACGCGTCGACGTTCACGGCGCGGGTGATCACGTCGACGCTGTCGGACATCTACTCCGCAGTCGTCGGCGCGATCGGCGCGTTGAAGGGCCCGCTGCACGGCGGGGCGAACGAGGCGGTCATGCACGCGTTCGGCGAGATCGGGTCGGCCGACCGGGCCGAGGCCTGGCTCGACGACGCACTGGCCTCGAAGAAGAAGGTCATGGGCTTCGGGCACCGCGTCTACAAGCACGGTGACTCGCGCGTGCCGACCATGCGCGACGCGATGGAGCGCATGCTCGAGCACTACGACCGCCCCGACCTCTACGACCTCTACGTCACGCTCGAGCAGGCCATGGACGAGCGCAAGGGCATCAAGCCGAACCTCGACTACCCGGCCGGCCCGACCTACCACGTGATGGGCTTCGACACCGAGACGTTCACGCCCCTGTTCGTCGCGAGCCGAGTCGTCGGCTGGACCGCGCACATCATGGAGCAGCTCGACGGCAACTCGCTGATCCGCCCGCTGTCGGTCTACGACGGCTCCGACGAGCGGCACGTGCCCAACCGCTGACCCGCTGGCGGAAGGGTACAAGGAGGGCGCACCGACGCGGCGGGCGGGCTTGTCCGAGAGCGCCAACGGATGCCCCGGGGCATCCGCCCTGTCCTACAGTGCACCCGTGCACATGTTCTTCCGGACCCTCCTCCACTTCGCCTGGTTCTCGCGCCGCAAGCACGGCCTCGGCCACTACGTGGACCCGGTTCACGCGGCCGGCGGCATTTTCATGCAGGAAGGCGACAGCGGACAACCGGTCGAGGCCATCCAGTCGATGCTGGCCATTTACGGCTACGATGTCGGGATCACCGGCGTTTTCGACGAGAACACCGCCGCCGATGTCGCCGCCTTCCAGCGGCACTTCCGTCCCGAACGCGTCGATGGCGTCGCCGACGCGTCCACCATCGAAACGCTGCACCGGCTGTTGTCCGCGCTGCCGTCCTGGGCGTCGTAGAAAACCGCCGCAAGCATCTGCCCCGTAACGGCTTTGTTGCAACTGCTCACAAAGTTTGAAGGCGGATGCCGGAACCCCGCCACTTTTGGCTCCGATCAGCGCGGCTCGTCGTAAACAACAATACGGGACAAAATGTCTAAACACGCAGTCATTGGCACGCTCGTGCTCGTGTCGCTGGCCGTTGCCGGCTGTCAAACCACCGGGTCGGACACGGCCAAACCCCTGGCCTATGCAGCCAAGGCGGAAAAGAAGCCCTACGATGACATCATTGCCAAATATGCCGACGAATATGGCGTGCCGGAAGAACTCGCCCACGCCGTCGTCTTCACCGAGAGCCGTTATCGCGCGGATGCGCGCGGCAAGGCCGGCGAGATCGGCCTGATGCAGCTCAAGCTCGCCACCGCGCGCGGCGTCGGCTACAAGGGCTCCGCCAAGGGGCTCTACGACCCCGAGACGAACATCGCCTACGGCATGAAATATCTCGGCGGCGCCTACAAGCTGTCGGGCGGCACCACCTGCGGCACCATCCTGAAATACAATGCCGGCCATGCCGCCAAGCGCATGAACCCGGTCTCCAAGGCCTATTGCGACAAGGTCGCCGGGCTCATCAAGTAGCCTCTTCGATCATCCGGTTGAGGAAAGCGTCCATCTGGGCAAGGCTTTCCTCGGCCTGGGCGGTCGCGAACCCCTGGAACACGTGGCAGCCGCCGGGATAGATCCCGAGTTCGACGCCGTTGCCCGCCGCGTGCCAGCGCTGCGCCATGAACAGCGTGTCGTCGAGCAGCAGGTCCCTGGTGCCGCAGGAAAACAGCGCCGGCGGCAGCCGGTCGAGTTCGGCGTAGAGCGGCGAGACGTCCGGATCGCGCGTGCCCTCCTTGTTCTGCAGGAAATTCTCGGTGAACTTGAACACGTCGCGCGTCGACAGGATCAGCTTGTCCGGCCCCCAGTTGCGCACCGACGGCGTGCCGCCGAGATCGTAGCAGCCGGCGACGAGATTGGCCGCCTTGAACGGCCACACGCCGTGCTTGTCGCGCAGCCTGAGCAGCGTCACCGCCGACAGGTGCGCCCCTGCGGATTCTCCGCCGATGGCCAGGAAGTCGCGCGGAATGTCGTGCCCCATCGACGAGATCAGCCACAGCGCCGCCGCCTCGCAATCGTCATGCGCGGCCGGGTAGGGATGTTCCGGCGCCAGCCGGTAGTCGACCGAAACCGTGACGAGCCCGGTGTTCTCGCAGAGCCGGCGCATCCTTTCGTCGTTTTCCGACGGCGTGCCCATCACCCAGCCGCCGCCGTGAATGTGCAGATAGGTGCCGCGCGCCTTTCGCGTGCGCGGATGCAGCACGCGCAGCGGGATGTCGTGCCCCGGCCCGTCGGCCATGTAGATTTCGGCATGCGGGTCGGGCGGGCACAGCGGGAAGGAACCGCGGCCGGCGGCCCGTGCGGTTCGGATTTCCGGCAGCGAGTATTTCCAGATGTCCGGCGCTTTCGTCAGCCTGTCGAGAATGTCGGCGTTGAAGGCGTTGACCTCCGGCGCGATCGCCGCATCGGTGAAAGCCTCCGCCGCGGGCCAGTTCGGTTTGCCGGAATATGTCATGGAGTTTTCCTGTCGCTCGAATGATCGGGTCGGGCGAAACCGGCGTATCACGACGTGCGGCCGCGTGCCATTCCTTGGTCGCGGGCCGCCAGTGGGAGATACCGATGACCGCGCTGCGCATTCTTCTTGCCGTTCTCGCCGCGTGTTTCGCGGGACTGATCGTCCGGGCCGTGCTGGCCGGCGATTTCTGGGCCGCCGGCGCATGGCTGACCACCGATCCCTGGGGGATCGTGACGCTCGCCGATCTCTATCTGGGCTTTTTGCTGTCGTCCGTCGTCATTGTCGCGGCGGAACGCAACTGGCGCGCGGCGCTGTGGATCGCGCCAATCCCTTTTCTTGGCAATATCTGGACGATTGTCTGGTTTATTTTACGGTTTCCGGCTCTTTTGGCCCGTATTCATGCCCCGAAGGCCTGAGATGAGGTTGCCTGCCTTGACAGCAGGTGTATAGCCCTCGTCATAATTGCGTCATGCCGGGAGGACGGCATGCGGACGATTCGGGGGAGTGCGTTGATGGCGGTTCATATTCTGGTAGCGGATGACCATCCCCTGTTTCGGGATGCGATCAAATCCGCCATCAGTATTCCGCTCGGCGACGATTTCGAGCCGCCGGTCATCACCGAGGCGGAAGACTTCGGCTCCGCGATGATTGCGCTCAACGAAAATCCCGGCACCGATCTCGTCCTGCTCGACCATGATGAACTTGCGGTCTTGCGGGATCTCGAAGCCGGCGATTGCGGCGATGGTCTGGGCGGAGACGGCAACGGTGTTGATCGTCCGCCGGCCTTCGTCGTCCCAGAGCGCCTTCTC
>CAJXGN010000009.1 GCA_913053875.1 uncultured Agromyces sp.
CCCGGCCGCAGGTTCCTGCGGCCGGGCGCGCCCGTCGTCGTACGTCATCGCGGACGTCAGTAGTAGTACTCGAACGGGGCGGCCGCGATGAGCGCGATCCATCCGATGATCGAGATCAGGCCGATCGCGATGCCCACGAATCCGGTGATGATGCCGGCGAGCGCCATGCCCTTGCCCTTCGGCTCCTTCTTCCGCCCGAGGAAGCCGAGCACGACCGCGGCGGCCGGGATGAACAGCTGCAGGATGCCGCCGACGATCGGGATCCACACCACGGCCAGCGAGCCCACGATGCCGATGATGCCCGCGACCAGCGAGATGATCGACAGCACGGGCGCCGACTCGCCCGACGCGGGCGCCGGGGTCTGCGACGGGCCGTACGACGCCTGGCCCGCGGGCGGCCCGTAGGCCGGGGGCGCGGGAGGCGGTGGCGTCGACGCGGCCGCCTGCGGAGCGACCGGCGGTGCGGTCGGCTCGGGTGCGGGCGGGGAGGGCGGCGCCGTCGGCGTCTCGGGCTGGGCGGGCACGTCCGGCTCGGCCGGGGTCGGCGCGAGCGGCTCGTCCGGTGCCGGGGGCGCCGGCTCCGCGGGAGTCGGCACCGTCGGCTCGGCGGGCGCCGGCGTGTCGGGCTCGGTCGGCGCCGGGGTCTCCGGCTCCTCGGGCTTCTCGGACGGGGTGTTCGGGTCGGTCATGGCGTGTCCCTCGTGCGTGTGCGGCCCGGTCGCCCGGGCCCCGGGGTCAGTAGGTCAGGCTGCCGCTGCTCGCTGCCAGGCCGAGCACCGCGAACCAGATGATGATGAAGATGAGGCCGACCACCAGGCCGATGTAGCCGATGACGAGGCCGGCGATCGCGAGGCCGCGGCCCTGCTCGCCCGTCTTCTTGATCTGGCTGAGGGCGATGTGGCCGGTGATGACCGCGGCGAGCGAGATGAAGAACGCCGACACGAGCGAGATGATCGCGAGGACGTTGGTCTTCTGCGCGTTCGGCGCGGCTGCGTACTGGCCCGAGGGCGCGGGCGCGGCGGAGTAGTCGGGCTGCTGCGGGGTGTTGGGGTCGGTCACGATGAACTCTCCTCGGAACGGGACGGTGCAGGACGACGGATGCCGCGTCGCGCGCACACCCGGGCGCCACTGCTGAGCGGCGCTCGTACCTCACCATAGCGGTGCGCCTCGCCCGACCGCAGGAGGGTTAACCCGAAGATGTCGCGGCGCGTCTCAGGACTGGATCGTCGTGACCGGCAGCGTCGAGTCGGCGCCGAAGTCGAGGGTCGACGGTGCGTGCCCGGCCATGATGCGCTGGGCGCCGAGCGCGGCGATCATCGCGCCGTTGTCGGTGCACAGCGACAGGGGCGGGATGCGCAGGGCGATTCCCGCCGCATCCGCCCGCTCCTCGGCCAGGCCTCGCAGGCGCGCGTTGGCCACCACGCCGCCGCCCAGCAGCAGCCGAGGCACTCCGAGGTCGACGCACGCGGCGATCGCCTTGCCGACCAGCACGTCGGCGACCGCCTCGCGGAAGCTCGCCGCCACGTCGCCGACCGGCACCGGCTCGCCCGCGTCCTCCCGCTGCTCGACCCAGCGCGCGACCGCGGTCTTCAGGCCCGAGAAGCTGAAGTCGTAGCGGTGCCGGTCGAGGTCCTTGGGCTTGGTGAGCCCGCGCGGGAAGCGGATCGCGCGCGGGTCTCCGTCGACCGCTGCGGCGTCGATGCGCGGCCCGCCGGGGTAGGCGAGCCCGAGCACGCGGGCGACCTTGTCGAAGGCCTCGCCCGCCGCATCGTCGATCGTCTCGCCGAGCAGCTCGACGTCGCTCGTGAGGTCACGCACGAGCAGCAGCGACGTGTGCCCGCCCGAGACCAGCAGCGCCACGGTCGGGTACTCGAACGGCTCGTCTTCGGCGAGGATGTCGGCGCCGACGTGGCCGACGAGGTGGTTGACGGCGTAGATCGGCACGTCCAGCGACAGGGCGAGCGCCTTCGCCGCCCCGACGCCGACCATGAGCGCGCCGGCGAGGCCGGGGCCGTTCGTCACCGCGATCGCGTCGACCTCGTCGAGCGTCACGCCCGCGCGGTCGACCGCCTCGCGCAGCGTGGGGCCGAGCGCCTCGAGGTGGGCGCGCGCGGCGACCTCGGGCACGACGCCCCCGTAGCGCGCGTGCTCCTCCATCGACGAGGCGATGACGTTGGCGAGCAGGGTCGATCCGCGCACGATGCCGACGCCGGTCTCGTCGCAGCTCGTCTCGATCCCGAGCACGAGGGGGTCGGCGCGGTTCACTCGGCCACCTCCGAGACGACGGATGCCGCGGGGCCGGTGACCGGCGCGGTCAGCTGTGCGCGCATGACGAGCGCGTCCACGCCGTCGGGCTGGTAGTAGCCGCGGCGCCGGCCGAGCTCGGCGAAGCCGAGGGAGCGGTAGAGCGCCTGTCCGACCGGATTGTCGTCGCGCACCTCGAGGAACACGTCGCGCGCGCCGCGCCGCCACGCCTCGGCGAGCAGCGCCTGCATGAGTGCGCGGCCGAGGCCGCCCGAGCGCGCGTCGGGCGCCACCGCGATGGTCTGCACGTCGCCCTGGCCGGAACCGCGCGGCGCGAGGAGGCCCGCGTACGCGACCACCGCATCGGGCTCGTCGGCCGGCGTCGCGACGAGGTAATAGCCGTGCTCGTCGACCAGTTCGCGGGCCATCGAGTCGGCCGACCACGCGTCGGAGGTGAAGACCGACCGCTCGATCGCCATGATCGCGTCGAGGTCGTCGGCCGCGGCTCGCCGCAGCATCCAGCTCATGCGCTCACCCGCTTCGGCCCCGCCGACGGCGTCACGTCGGGCGTGCGGAGGTAGAGCGGCTCGTCGGGCGCGAACGCCAGGCCGCCGGCGAGGATGCGAGCCGCGAGCGTGCCGAGCGCCGCGGCGGAGACGACGTGGGCGTCGAACCGCTCCCCGGCGGGCGCCGGCAGTGCGTCGGGCTTGGCGAGCCCGGGGCCGTCCACGCGGATCGGCACGCCGTTCGCGTCGAGTCCGTCGTAGGCGCTCCAGTACCGCTCGCGACGGCGCGCGTCGGTCACGACGAGCAGCGGCCCATCCCCTCCCGCGAGGTACCGCTCGAGCGCGATCGCGTCGTGGCTGACCACGGGCAGCACGGGGCATCCGGCTCCGAACGCGAAGGCGTGCGCGGCGGCGATGCCCACCCGTAAGCCGGTGAAGGGGCCGGGCCCCATGCCCGCGACCACGCCGGTCACGTCGCGCGCGGCGACGCCGGACTCGTCGAGCGTCCGCGCGATGAGCGAGCCGATCGCCTCCGCATGGCGCATGGTGTCGTCGGTGGCGCGCTCGGCGCGCACGCGGCCCGACTCGTCGACCACGGCGACACCGGTGCCCGCCGAGGTGTCGATCGCGAGCAGCATGCTCACAGCCTACGTCGGGTCGGCGTAGCGGCCGCCCGCCCAGCGCGGCCCGCGACCGATGACGCGCAGGGTGCGCGGCTCGTCGTCGTCGAGGTCGCCGGATGCCTCGGGCACGGCCACGCCCTCGGCTGCGCCGGTCGGGCGCGCGATCTCCACCTCGAGCCACGAGTCGGCCACCCCGTCGAGCATGCCCGCGCCCCACTCGACCACCACGACCGACCCGGCGAAGTCGATGTCGAGGTCGTCGAGCTCCATGGCGCTGCCCAGCCGGTACGCGTCGACGTGCACGAGCGGCGGGCCGTCGACCAGGCTCGGGTGCGTGCGCGCGAGCACGAAGGTCGGGCTCTGCACCGGTCCGCGGACGCCGAGGCCCGCGCCGATGCCGCGCGTGAGCGTGGTCTTGCCCGCCCCGAGCGGCCCGGTGAGCACGACGAGGTCACCGCGTCGCAGGTCGGCGGCGAGCGCGCGCCCGGCGTGCTCCATGGCGTCGGCGGTGGGCACCTCGTGTACGATCACGGCGCGCCCCGGTACCTGCGCGGCACGCGCGGCCCGATGCGCGTGACGATCTCGTAGCCGATCGTGCCCGTGGCATCCGCCCACTCGTCGGCCGTCGGCGCACCGGTCGACGGGTCGCCGAACAGCACCACCTCGTCGCCGGTCTCGACCGGGACGTCGCCGGCGTCGACGAGGAACTGGTCCATCGCGACGCGTCCCACGATCGGTCGCACGGCGCCGCCGAGCAGCACGCTGCCGCGCCCCGACGCGTGCCGGGTCACGCCGTCGGCGTAGCCGAGCGGCACGAGGGCGAGCGTGGTCGGTGCGCTCGCGCGCCAGGTGAGGTCGTACGACACGCCCGCGCCCGCGCCGACGCGACGCACCGCCGCCACTCGACCGCGCAGGGTCATGGCGGGCACCAGGCCGAGGTCCGCGCCCGTGGTGCCGTCGCCGTAGGGGGTGAGCCCGTACATGCCGATGCCCACGCGCACGAGGTCGAAGCGCGCATCGGGTCGACGCAGCGCGGCCGCCGTCGAGGCGAGGTGGCGGTGGGTCGGGCGCAGGCCCGCGGCATCCGCCGCCTCGAGCGCCGCCGCGAAGGCGGCGAGCTGCGCGTCGTCGTCGGCGTCGGAGGCGTTCGCGAGGTGGCTGAACACTCCGTCGACGGTGAGGGTGCCGGATGCCTCGAGCTCGCGGGCGCGCTCCACCACCGTGTCCCACCGGGCGGGCTCGACGCCGTTGCGGCTCAGCCCCGTGTCGACCTTCAGGTGCACGGTCGCCGGGACGGCGCCGCGCGCGACGGCGCCCGCGACCTGCTCGAGCTGGCTCGCGGAGGAGACGCCGATGGCGATGCCCGCGTCGAGCGCCGGCGCGAAGTCGAGGCCGGGGTCGTGCAGCCACGCGAGGATCGGCGCGTCGATGCCCGCGGCACGGAGCGCGAGCGCCTCGTCGACGTCGGCGACCCCGAGCATGCCCGCCCCGCCCTCGAGCGCAGCGCGGGCGACCGGCAGTGCGCCGTGCCCGTACGCGTCGGCCTTCACGACCGCCATGACGGCGGCGGGCGCCACGACGTCGGCGATGCGCGCGACGTTGGCGCGGATCGCGTCGAGGTCGACGACCGCCTCGCGGAACGGGCCGGGAGCGACGGGGCTCACGACGCCCCCTCGAGCACGACGAACGCCGTCGCGACCCCCGCGTCGTGGCTCATCGACACGTGCACGTGCGCGATACCGCGCTCGCGCACGTGCGCGTCGAGCGCGCCGTGCAGCACGAAGTCGGGGTTGCCCTCGGGATCGTTCACGAGCTCCATGTCGTGCCAGCGCATCACGTCGGGCCCGCCGAGGGCCTTGATGAGCGCCTCCTTCGCCGCGAACCGCGCCGCGAGCGAACGGGCCGGCCGGTCGCGCTCGCCGGCCGTGAAGAGCCTCTCGCGCAGGCCCGGGGTGCGCGTGATGGCGCGCTCGAAGCGCGCCACGTCCACGACGTCCACCCCGATCCCGGCGATCACGTGCCCGCTCCCCCGGCTACTCGACCGTGACCGACTTGGCGAGGTTGCGCGGCTGGTCGACGTCGAGGCCCTTGGCCGCGGAGAGCTCCATCGCGAAGATCTGCAGCGGCACGACAGCCAGCAGCGGCTCGAAGAGCGGGCCCGCCAGCGGGATGGGCAGCACCTCGTCTGCGAACGGCAGCACCGCGGCATCCCCCGCCTCGGCGATCGCGATGACGCGCGCGCCGCGGGCGCGGATCTCCTGGATGTTCGAGACCACCTTCGGGTGCAGCGACCCGGAGTTGCGGGGGCTCGGCACCACGACGAAGACCGGCTGGCCGGGCTCGATGAGCGCGATCGGCCCGTGCTTCAGCTCGCCCGCGGCGAAGCCCTCGGCGTGGATGTACGCGAGCTCCTTCAGCTTCAGCGCGCCCTCGAGCGCGATCGGGTAGCCCACGTGCCGGCCGAGGAAGAGCACCGAGCGCGTGTCGGCCATCCAGTGCGCGAGCTGGGCGATGCGCTCGCCCTGCTCCAGCACCGTGGCGAGCTTGCCCGGCACCTGCTCGAGCTCGTGCGCCGCGGTCTCGAGCTCCGCCGGCGACGCCGTGCCGAGCACGCGTGCCAGGTGCAGGCCGAACAGGTAGAGCGCCGCGATCTGGGCGACGAACGCCTTCGTCGACGCGACCGCGACCTCCGGACCGGCGTGCGTGTAGATCGCCGCGTCCGACTCGCGCGGAATGGTCGCGCCCTGCGTGTTGCAGACCGCGATCGTGCGCGCGCCCGCCTCGCGGGCGTACTTCACGGCCATGAGCGTGTCCATGGTCTCGCCCGACTGGCTCACCGAGATCACGAGCGTGTCGGGCCCGATGACCGGCTCCCGGTAGCGGAACTCGTGGCTGAGCTCCACGTCGACCGGTACGCGCGCCCACTTCTCGATCGCGTACTTCGCGACCATGCCCGCGTAGGCGGCCGTGCCGCACGCGATGACGGTGATGCGGCGGATGCCTCGGAGCACGTCGTCGCCCAATTCCTCGAGCTCGCCCACCACGACGGTGCCGTCGACCAGCCGGCCGCGGAGCGTGTTCGCGACCGCATCGGGCTGCTCGCTGACCTCCTTCTGCATGAAGCTCGACCAGCCGCCCTTGTCGGCGGCGTCCGCGTTCCAGGCGACCTCGAAGGGCTCGACCGTCACGGCGCCGCCGTCGAAGTCGGTCACGACGACCTCGTCGGCGGTGATCGCCACGATCTGGTCCTGGCCGATGGCGAGCGCGTTGCGGGTGTGCTCGACGAAGGCCGCGACATCCGACCCCAGGAAGTTCTCGCCCTCGCCCAGGCCGATCACGAGCGGCGAGTTGCGCCGGGCGCCGACGACGAGCCCGGGGGCGTCCCGGTGCAGCGCGAGCAGCGTGAACGCGCCCTCGAGCCGCACGACCGTGCGGCGGAACGCCTCGACGAGATCGCCCGTCGCGCGGTACTCCCGGCCGAGCAGCACGGCCGCGACCTCGGTGTCGGTCTCGCTGGCGAACTCCGCGCCGTCGGCGAGCAGCTCGTCGCGCAGCGCGGCGAAGTTCTCGATGATGCCGTTGTGGATCACGGCGAGGCGCCCCTCGTCGGCCAGGTGCGGGTGCGCGTTGCGGTCGGTCGGGCCTCCGTGGGTCGCCCACCGGGTGTGGCCGATGCCGGTGCCGCCGCGGGGCACCGGGTGCTCGGCGAGCTCGTCGACGAGCGTCTGGAGCTTGCCCGCCCGCTTGCTCGTGCCGAGGTTGCCCTCGTCATCGATGACGGCGACTCCGGCCGAGTCGTAGCCGCGGTATTCGAGGCGACGCAGGCCTCCGAGAAGGACGTCCAGGCTGTTGGCCGGCCCGACGTACCCGACGATTCCACACATGGGGGCGATTGTATCCGCGCCGGCCGGTGCACCGGCTGCACGCGACGGCACCGCCCGTGCACAGCCGCGGGCGGTGGACCGACGCGCGACTAGACTGTCCGGGATGTCCGATCCGACGACCGCACCCGTCGCGACGCAGCACATCTCCCCCTTCGTCGAACTCGACCGGGCGGATTGGGCCGCGCTCGCGCCGTCGATGCCGCTCCCGCTCAGCGAGATCGAACTGGTGCAGCTGCGCGGCCTCGGCGAGCCGCTCGACCACGACGAGGTCGCCGAGGTGTACCTGCCGCTCAGCCGGCTGCTGAACCTCTACGTCGGCGGCATGACCCACCTGCACCGCCTGACCAGTGACTTCCTCGGCGAGCGCGCCGAGCGCACGCCGTTCGTGATCGGCGTGGCCGGGTCGGTCGCGGTGGGCAAGTCGACCATCGCACGGCTGCTGCGCGAGCTGCTGTCGCGGTGGGAGCACACCCCTCGCGTCGAGCTCGTCACGACCGACGGGTTCCTGCTGCCCAACGCCGAGCTCGAGCGCCGCGGCCTGATGAGCCGCAAGGGCTTCCCCGAGTCGTACGACCGGCGGGCGCTGCTCCGCTTCGTGAGCGACGTGAAGGCAGGCGCACCCGAGGTGCGCGCGCCGTTCTACTCGCACCTCAGCTACGACATCGTGCCCGATGCGCAGATCACGGTGCGCCAGCCCGACGTGCTCATCGTCGAGGGCCTGAACGTGCTGCAGCCGCCCGCACCGGGCCACCGGCTCGCGGTCAGCGACCTGTTCGACTTCACCATCTACGTCGACGCGCGCACGCAGGACATCGCCCGCTGGTACGAGGAGCGGTTCCTCAGACTGCAGCGGGGCGCGTTCACCAACCCGAACTCCTACTTCCACCGGTACGCCGAGCTCACCGAGGAGCAGGCGCGCGCCCGGGCACGCGAGATCTGGAGCTCGATCAACGAGCCGAACCTCGAGCAGAACGTGCGACCCACGCGCTCGCGCGCATCGCTCGTGCTGCGCAAGGACTCCGACCACGCCGTGTCGAGCGTGCTGCTGCGGAAGATCTGAGCCCCTCTGCCACGTGCGCCGAGCGGCGCGGGAGCGTCAGACGGCGAGCTCGGCGCGCACGACCTCGGCGAGCGCCTCGGCGTGCTGCTGGGCGACGTCCTGGTCGGCCGCCTCGACCATGACCCGGACCATCGGCTCGGTGCCCGACGGGCGCAGCAGCACCCGCCCGGACTCGCCGAGCTCGGCCTCCGCGTCGCGGGTGGCGGCGTCGATGGCCTCGTTGCCCGCCAGCGCGTCGCGGTCCACGCCGCGCACGTTCAGCAGGACCTGGGGGTAGACGGTCATGACGTCCGCCAGGTCGGCGAGCGACCGGCCCGTGCGCGCGACCTCGGCCGCGAGGTGCAGGCCGGTGAGCACGCCGTCGCCGGTCGTGGCGAACTCCGTCATGATGACGTGGCCGCTCTGCTCGCCCCCGAGCGCGAGCCCGTCGGCGGCGAGCGCCTCGAGCACGTAGCGGTCGCCGACCTTGGTCTGCACGACGCGGATGCCGTGCTCGTCCATGGCGCGGCGCAGGCCGAGGTTGCTCATGACCGTGGTCACGAGGGTGTCGTCGGTCAGGCTGCCGCGCTGCTGCATCGCGATCGCGAGGATCGCCATGATGCGGTCGCCGTCGACCACCTGTCCGCGGTGGTCGACCGCGAGGCAGCGGTCGGCGTCGCCGTCGTGCGCGATGCCCAGGTCGGCACCGTGCTCGACGACCGCGGCCTGCAGCACCTCGAGGTGCGTCGAGCCGACGCCGTCGTTGATGTTGAGCCCGTCGGGGTCGGCGCCGATCACGGTCACCTTCGCCCCGGCGAGCGCGAACGCCTCGGGCGAGACGCCGGCCGCGGCGCCGTGCGCGCAGTCGATGACGACGTGCAGGCCGTCGAGCCGGTTCGGCAGGGTGCCAACGAGGTGGAGCACGTACCGGTCCTCGGCGTCGGCGAAGCGTCGGATGCGACCCACGTCGCCACCGATCGGGGTGAGCTTCTCGCCGCCGAGCCGCGCCTCGATGCGGTCCTCGACCTCGTCGGGCAGCTTCGTGCCGCCGAACGAGAAGAACTTGATGCCGTTGTCGGGCGCCGGGTTGTGCGAGGCGGAGATCATCACGCCGAAGTCGGCGTGCTCACTCGCGATGAGGTACGCGGTCGCCGGGGTCGGCAGCACGCCGGCGTCGAGCACGTCGATGCCGGAGCTCGCGAGGCCCGCGACGACCGCCGAGGTGAGGAACTCACCGGAGATGCGCGGGTCGCGCGCGACGACGGCCACGGGCTTCCGGCCCGCGGCGCGGATCGAGTCCGCGTGGCGGCCCTGCGTGAGCACGAGGGCAGCCGCCTGGGCGAGTTCGAGGGCCAGCACAGCCGAGAGTTCCCGGTTGGCCAGCCCCCGAACGCCGTCCGTGCCGAAGAGGCGGGGCATGGAGCCGTCGCGTCTCAGCGCTTGGAGAACTGCGGAGCCTTGCGGGCCTTCTTGAGACCGGCCTTCTTGCGCTCGATCACGCGCGCGTCGCGGGTGAGGAAGCCGGCCTTCTTGAGGGTCGGGCGGTTGTGCTCGCGGTCGATCTCGTTCAGCGCACGGGCGATCGCGAGGCGCAGCGCGCCGGCCTGACCCGAGGGGCCGCCGCCGGTGATGCGTGCGATCACGTCGTAGCTGCCGCGCAGGTCGAGCACGGTGAACGGGTCGGTGATGAGCTGCTGGTGGAGCTTGTTCGGGAAGTAGTCCGCGAACTCACGGCCGTTGACCGTGATGGAGCCGGCGCCGGGCACGACGCGCACGCGCGCGATGGCCTGCTTGCGGCGGCCGACGGCTGCGCCGGACACGTTGAGGATGACGCGCTCCGAGGCCGGGGTCTCGGTCGGCGCGCTCTCGGTGGTGTAGCTCTCGGGAGCCTGGTCGATCTGGTCTGCGATCTTCGCCACGATGAATGAATCCTTTGGTCTTGTACGTCGAGAAGGGAGCGCCGTTACTGGGCGATCTGGGTGAGGGTGTACGCCTTCGGCTGCTGCGCGGCGTGCGGGTGCTCCGGGCCTGCGTAGACCTTCAGCTTCTTGATCTGGGCGCGACCGAGCGAGTTCTTCGGGAGCATGCCGCGAACCGCCTTCTCGACGGCGCGGACGGGGTTCTTCTCGAGGAGCTCGGCGTAGCCGACGGCCGAGAGGCCGCCCGGGTAGCCCGAGTGGCGGTAGGCCTTCTTCTGCTCGAGCTTCTGGCCCGTGAGGGCCACCTTCTCGGCGTTGACGATGATCACGAAGTCGCCGGTGTCGACGTGGTTCGCGAAGATCGCCTTGTGCTTGCCGCGCAGCAGGGCTGCGGTGTGGCTGGCGAGGCGGCCGAGCACGATGTCGGTCGCGTCGATGACGACCCAGTCGCGCTGGATCTCATTCGGCTTGGGGGTGTAGGTGCGCGTCACGGAAGTGCTGCTTTCTGATCGAGAGAGGGGTTCGTGAATCCCGCTCCGTGGGAGTTCGCCCGCGATGCGGTCGAACGCCCGGTGGAGGGCTCATCTTCGGGTGCCGACGCAGGTGGCGGCACCAAAGAGACAGCTTAGCCCACGACCCCGTCGGCGTGCAATTCGCGCCGTGCCCGCGTCTGGCGGGCGCGGGCCGCGAGCTCCGCGTCGTCGGGGTAGCCGACCTCGGTGAGCACGAGCCCCTTCGCCGGCATGACGCGGAACGCGCTCGTGCGCTCGCCCGCCCGCATGAGCGCGAGCGGCTCGTCGACCCCGAGCTTGCCCTGCCCGACCGCGACGCACGCCCCGACCAGCGCGCGCACCATCGAGTGGCAGAACGCGTCGGCCTGGAGCGCCGCGACGAGCACGCCGTCCGCCTCGCGGCGCCACGTGAACGCCTGCAGCGTGCGGATCGTGGTCGCGCCCTCGCGCGGACGGCAGAACGCGGCGAAGTCGCCGAGCCCCAGCAGCGAGCCCGCCGCCCGGTCCATCGCCGCCACCTCGAGGGGCGCCGGATGCCACACGGTGTGCGCCCGTGCGAGCGGGTCGCGCGTCGCGGACGCATCCGCCACCCGGTACTCGTAGCGGCGCCACACGGCCGAGAAGCGTGCGTCGAACCCGTCGGGCGCGATCGTCGCCGCATGCACGACGACGTCGGCGTCGTGCGCGCCGAGGATGCCGGTGAGTCGCCGCAGCAGCACCCCGGCCGGATCGGTCGCGCGGCCCGAGGCCGGGTCGCCGCGCCGCGGACGCGTGACCTCCTCGAGCGCGTCGGGCTGCACGTCGAGGTGCGCGACCTGGCCGCGCGCGTGCACGCCGGAGTCGGTGCGCCCGGCGACCGTCAGCCGCGGGGCCGTTCCCGTCCGGCGGAACAGCGTCGCGAGCGCCTGCTCGAGCACGCCCTGCACCGTGCGCTGCCCCGGCTGCGCGCTCCAACCGTTGAACGCCGTGCCGTCGTAGGCGAGGTCGAGGCGGATGCGGGTGGGCGAGGCGTCCGCGGGCGCGCGTTCGCCCGCGGCATCCGTCTGCTCGTCGCTCACGATCCCAGCCTACGGTTCGGCGCGCGACCGCCCGTGCGGCCCACCGTCAGGGCAGGCGCCCGAACGCGGCGGCGAGCGCGTCGGCGTAGAGCGCGCCGCCCGGCGCGAGCGGATGCGTTCCGTCGCTCGCGAGCGCCTCGGGGTGCGGTGCGACCGCCGCCCGCCACCCGCTCACGGTGGCCGTCGCGTTGGCGCCCGAGACCCGCGCCAGCCGGTCGTTCACCGTCGCCGTCCAGCTCATCGGGCCCGCCACGTCGACGAACACCACCCGACGGTCGGGGCCGGCGATGTCGATGATCTGCTCGTAGACCGAATCGGGCCCGTCGCCGTTGGTGCCGAGGCCGACGACCACGTAGCTGCGGAGCCGGCCCGCGGCGGCGAGCGCGGCCACCACGGCCGGGCCCTCGCGCATCTGGCGCGACACGGACGCGTCGATCGCGATGCCCGGGAACCGGCGCTGCAGCTCCGGGGCCGCGGCGAGCATCACCGAGTCGCCGATCGCGCTGATGCGGTCGCCCGCCGGGATCGCGGCCGCCGCGATGGGCTCGGGTTCCGGCTCGGGTGCGGGGGCGGGCTCGGGCTCCGGGGCGGGCTCGGGCTCGGGCGCTGGCTCCGGCTCCGGCGAGGCCGCCGGCTCCGGCTCGGGGCCGCCCGCGGGCTCCGCGTCGACGGGCGCGGGCGCCTCGGCCGCCGGCGCCGGCCCTCCCGTGGCATCCGCCCCCACCGCCGCCGCACCGCGCTCGATCGCCGCCGCGGCGCTCGACCGCTCCGGCGCCGCCGCCACGCCGACCACTGCCGTGGCCATCAGCGCGGCCGCGGCCGCCGTCGCGACCATCGCCGACGCCGTCCGCACCGGCGCACCGCGGCGCACCGCGGCGGCCACCGCCCCCGCCGCGCCCCGGAAGCCGAGGCGTCGCACCGGCGTCTCGACCCAGCGGAACGACGCGGTCGCGGCGACGACCGTGAGCAGCACTGCCACCGACGCGGCGAGGGGCCCCGGGGCGGCGACCGTCCCCGAACCGAGCACCGCCGTCACGAGCACCAGCACGGGCCAGTGCCACAGGTAGAGGCCGTACGAGCGCACGCCGATCCACCGCATCGGGCCGGCGTCGAGCACGCGACCCACCGCCGGCTCGGCGACCACGACGCGGATCAGCCCCGCCGTCGCCAGGCTCGCGGCCAGCATGCCGCCGTTGTACGCGAGCCCGGCGGCCGGATCGAGCACCAGCACCAGCCCGACGATCACCCCGAGCAGCAGCGCGGCCGCCACCCCGCGGGTCGCCGGGCGGCTCGCGGGAGGTCGCCCGCCCGCCTCCGGCCGCCGCCCCAGGTGTAGCGCGAGGATCGCGCCGATCAGCAGCCCGAACGCGTGCGTGCCCGTGCCGTAGTACGCCGCCGTCGGGTCGTCCGCGGCGACCACGACCATCGCGACCGACGACAGCGCCGCCGCGTAGCCCACCGCCCAGAGCCGCACCACCGGCGCGAACGCGCGCAGCAGCAGCACCAGCAGCAGCGGCCAGGCGAGGTAGAACTGCTCCTCGATCGCCAGCGACCACAGGTTGCGGAACAGCTCGGGCGACGTCGCGCCGAGGTAGTCGGCCTGCGCGGCGATGGCGAGCCAGTTGAAGCTGAACGTCGCACCGCCCACGAGCTGCCAGCCGATGCCGACCAGCACGTCGCCGCCGACCAGCGCGCCCGCCGCCGTGCACACCAGCAGCACGATCGCCAGTGCGGGCAGCAGCCGACGCGCCCGCCGCGCCCAGAACCTCCGGAACGAGATGCGGCCGTTCGCTGCGCGCTCGCGCAGCAGCAGGGTCGTGATCAGGAAGCCGCTGATGACGAAGAAGACGTCCACGCCGATGAACCCGCCGGGCAGCAGCCCGCCCGTGACGTGGAACAGCACCACGGCCACGACCGCGATCGCGCGCAACCCGTCCAGCCCGGCGACGCGGCCCGGCGCGGTGGGTGCGGGCGGCACGCGCTCGGTCGTCGCTGCATCCACCGGGCCCCCTCCCGTCGTCCACCGCTCCGGCGCGGCGTGCTCAGCTCAGGGTACGACCTCAGAACTCCAGCGAATACGCCAGCTCGCGGTGGTGCTCGCGATAGCCCATCGACTCGTACAGGGCGTTCGCGCCCGTGGGGCTGTCGGCGTCGACCTCGAGCACGCTCGACGCGAAGCCGGCCGCCGCGGCCGCGTGCAGGTGCCCGGCGAGCAGCCGCCTGGCGATGCCGCGCCCGCGGCCCTCGCGCCGGACCCCCACGTACTCGACGTAGATGCCCGCCTCGCCCTCGTGCTCGTCGGTCGCCTCGTACTCGCTCGCGAGCAGGAACCCGACCACCCGGTCGCCGTCGACCGATACCAGCGACAGGTCCCCGCGGAACCCCTCGCCTCCCACCAGGTGCCCCCACTGCTCGGGGCTCATGACGTCGCTGCCCCAGTGGTCGCGGAACGCGTCGTTGCGGGCGTGCCGCACCGCCTCGGCGTCGTCGTCGCGATACGGCCGCACCGTGGCGTCCGCCTCGGGCAGCTCGGGCAGCGGCTCGCGCAGGTCGCGGGAGAACTTCAGGAAGTAGCGCTTGACCGCCATGCCCGAGCGCTCGAAGAGCCGGCCGTTCGCGGGCGTGCGCTCCTGCGCGTAGCCGAACACCACGCCGGGCAGCAGCGAGTCGCTGTCCGCGAACTGCTCGACCGCGCGCGCGAGCTCCCAGTCGAGCAGGACGCGGCCGATGCCGCGCCCGCGGAAGTCGGGGTGGATGCCGCCGAACAGGAAGCTGCGCACCATGAACTCGGCGCCCTCCGGGCGCAGCACGATGCCGTGCGCCGCCAGGCGTCCGTCGGCTGCGAAGCCGAGCACCGTGTCCTGCCCGAGGTCGAGCTCGCTGCGACCGAGCATGTCCGCGACCTCCTCGCGCCCCGAGCGCCACTCGGGGTGGTCCGCCGCCGCGAGCGCGTGCTCGAACGCGGTGATCAGGTCCACGTCGTCGCGGGTCGCCGGGCGCCACGAGGCGATGTCGTCGTGCGCGAGCGTCGCGGTGCGTCGGGCCGATGCGACGCGGTCGCGCAGCGGTTCCTGGCGGGGTTCGGGGTGGAGGGACTCGGTCATGGTGCGCATCCTCTCGGGGCTCGGGGTGTGCTGCGGTGACGACGAACGCCCCGGGCACGGGTGCCCGGGGCGTTCAGACGTGGTGGACGCGAGACCTACTTGGCCTCGGCGTCGGCCTCCTCGGCGGCGGCCGACTCGGCGGTCTCGTCGGCGGCGGTCTCGTCGGCGGCGGGTGCCTCCTCGGCCACGGCCTCCTCGGCGGCGGGCTCCTCGGCGACCGGCTCCTCGGCGGCGGGTGCGGCCTTCGCCGGCTTCGCCTTCGGGGTGACGGGCTCGAGCACGAGCTCGATCACGGCCATGGGGGCGTTGTCGCCCTTGCGGTTGCCGATCTTCGTGATGCGGGTGTAGCCGCCCTCGCGGTCGGCCACCTGCGGCGCGATCTCGGTGAACAGCTCGTGCACGACGCTCTTGTCGCCGATGACCGAGAGGACGCGACGACGGGCGTGCAGGTCACCACGCTTGGCGAAGGTGACCAGGCGCTCGGCGAACGGACGCAGGCGCTTGGCCTTGGTCTCGGTCGTCGTGATGCGCTTGTGCGTGAACAGGCTGCTGGCGAGGTTCGCGAGCATGAGACGCTCGTGCGCGGGTCCGCCTCCGAGGCGGGGGCCCTTGGTGGGCTTGGGCATTGTTCTGTATCTCCAGTGGTGGGGGTGTGCGAGGCGCGCGAGGCGCTCTCAGCTAGTTCTCTTCGTCGAACCCGGTGTAGAAGTGCGCGCCGTCGAAGCCGGGGACCGAGTCCTTCAGCGACAGGCCCATCTCGGTGAGCTTGTCCTTGACCTCGTCGACCGACTTCTGGCCGAAGTTGCGGATGTTCATCAGCTGGGTCTCGCTCAGTGCGACGAGCTCCGAGACCGTGTTGATGCCCTCGCGCTTCAGGCAGTTGTACGAACGCACCGACAGGTCGAGGTCCTCGATCGGGATCGAGAGCTCGCTCGAGAGCACGGCGTCGACCGGCGCGGGGCCGATCTCGATGCCCTCGGCTGCGTTGTTCAGTTCGCGGGCGAGGCCGAACAGCTCGGTGAGCGTGCGGCCGGCCGACGCGATGGCGTCGCGCGGGCTGATGGCGGCCTTGGTCTCGACGTCGACCACGAGGCGGTCGAAGTCGGTGCGCTCACCGGCACGCGTCGCCTCGACGCGGTAGGTGACCTTGAGCACGGGCGAGTAGATCGAGTCGACCGGGATCTGGCCGGCCTCGGAGAACTCGCTGCGGTTCTGGCTGGCCGAGACGTAGCCGCGGCCGCGCTCGATGGTGAGCTCGAGCTCGAACTTCGCGGTGTCGTTCAGGGTCGCGATGACGAGCTCGGGGTTGTGCACCTCGACGCCGGCCGGGGCCGAGATGTCGGCAGCGGTGACCTCACCGGAGCCCTGCTTGCGCAGGTAGGCGGTGATGGGCTCGTCGTGCTCGCTGGAGACGACCAGGTTCTTGATGTTGAGGATGATCTCGGTGACATCCTCCTTCACGCCCGGCACGGTGGAGAACTCGTGCAGCACGCCGTCGATGCGGATGCTCGTGACGGCGGCACCGGGGATCGACGAGAGGAGGGTGCGGCGAAGCGAGTTGCCGAGGGTGTAACCGAAGCCCGGCTCGAGGGGCTCGATCACGAAACGCGAACGGAACTCCGAGATGTTCTCTTCCGTGAGCGTGGGACGCTGTGCGATCAGCACTATGGATTCCTTTCGGCTCAGTGCCCGCTATATGACACTTTGCGATGGAGGCCGGGTGGCTGGCCCGGCCGGATATGGAGTTGTGAGAGAACGGATGCGCCGGTCGGGGCGCTGGCGGTGGCGCGACGGACCACGGGTCCGGCCGATCCGCCGGCGCCCGACCGGCGGAGCGTCAGACGCGGCGGCGCTTCGGGGGACGGCAGCCGTTGTGCGCCTGCGGCGTCACGTCGTTGATGCTGCCGACCTCGAGGCCGGCGGCCTGGAGCGAGCGGATCGCGGTCTCGCGGCCCGAGCCCGGGCCCTTCACGAAGACGTCGACCTTCTTCATGCCGTGCTCCTGCGCCTGGCGGGCGGCCGACTCGGCGGCCAGCTGCGCGGCGAACGGGGTCGACTTGCGCGAGCCCTTGAAGCCGACGCCGCCCGAGGAGGCCCAGCTGATGACCGCGCCGGTCGTGTCGGTGATCGAGACGATCGTGTTGTTGAAGGTCGACTTGATGTGGGCCTGGCCCACGGCGACGTTCTTCTTGTCCTTCTTGCGGGGCTTGCGAGCCGCCGACTTGGGTGCTGCCATGACTTCTCCTGAATCCTCGTCGCTGGCCGGGGGCTAGCGAGCCTTCTTCTTGCCGGCGACGGTGCGCTTCGGACCCTTGCGGGTGCGCGCGTTGGTCTTGGTGCGCTGGCCGCGGACCGGGAGGCCGCGACGGTGGCGGATGCCCTCGTAGGAGCCGATCTCGACCTTGCGGCGGATGTCGGCGGCCACCTCGCGGCGGAGGTCGCCCTCGACCTTGTAGGTGCCCTCGATGTGGTCGCGGAGGGCGACGAGCTGGTCGTCGGTGAGGTCCTTCACGCGGATGTCGCCGGAGATCCCGGTCTCCGCGAGGGTGGCGAGCGCGCGGGTGCGGCCCACGCCGTAGATGTACGTCAGTGCGATCTCCACGCGCTTCTCGCGCGGGATGTCGACGCCTGCCAGACGTGCCATGTTGGCTTCTCCTGAATGGTGTTCGAGAGGTGTGGAGCAACGCCGGTGCCCGGGCCTCTCTCCCGAGGTGTCATCCGCGCGAAGCGGAATCCTGGCGTTGCCGTGTCGTATTCAGTTGTGGTGCTCGTCGTGCCGCGCGGGGCGGCGCAGGTCAGCCCTGGCGCTGCTTGTGGCGCGGGTTCGACTTGCAGATGACCATGACGCGACCGTTGCGGCGGATGACCTTGCAGTGGTCGCAGATGGGCTTGACGGAGGGGTTGACCTTCATGTGGGGGTTCCTTGTTGCATCGCTGTCTTCGTACCCGTGGGGTGCCGCGGGCCGTTACTTACAGCAGAGACCTACTTGTAGCGGTAGACGATGCGGCCGCGGGTCAGATCGTAGGGGCTCAGCTCCACGATCACGCGGTCCTCGGGGAGGATGCGGATGTAGTGCTGACGCATCTTGCCCGAGATGTGGGCGAGCACCTTGTGCCCGTTCGTCAGCTCGACCCGGAACATGGCGTTCGGGAGAGCCTCGACGACCGAACCTTCGATCTCGATGACACCGTCTTTCTTGGCCATAGCCTCACTATCGCTAGGGTTGGAATCTGCTGGTCGTGCGATCGTCTCGCGCCCCGCTCGCCCCGCTCGGTGGCATGGCGGTATCGAGGCGCGAAACACCAAGGGTCAACATTACGCCATCCGGCGCGGTTTCGCCAATCGGATGCCCGTGGGCCGGCGGTTGCCGAGGTCGCGCGCGTCAGGCGCGCTGACGTTCCCGCACGCGCTCGACGAACGGCGCGAACAGGGCGTGGGTCTGCGTCAGGCCCGTGACCCCGGCGACGAAGGCCTCGGCGTCCTGCTCGCGGAGCATCCGCTGCAATTCGACGCTCTGCTCGTCGGCGGGTACGTCGAACCGCAGCGCGGCGGCCATCGCGTCGAGCAGGGCCCGCGGGGCGATGCCGCGGTCGGCGAGCTCGGCCGCCGGGCCGACGAAGCGCTCGTGTCGGCTGAGCTTGCGCAGCGGCTGCCGGCCGACCCGCTCGACGGTGTCGGGCAGCGCCGCGTTGCGGAACCGCTCGAGGATGGTCTCGCGGTACCGCGTCTGCGCCTCCTCGGCGAACTCGTGCTTCGCCACCAGCAGCGCGGAGGTCTCCTCCAGCACCCCGGTCACCGCTGCTTCGACCAGCGGGTCGACCAGGGCGTCGGCGATCGACACGTGCCCGCCGATGAAGCCGAAGTAGGCGATCGAGGCGTGCCCCGTGTTCACGGTGAAGAGCTTGCGCTCGATGTACGGCGCGAGGTCGTCGACGAAGTGCGCGCCCGGGATCGCGGGGGCCGCCTCGCCGAACGGCCGGCGCTCGATGGCCCACTCGAAGAACGTCTCCACGGTCACGTCGAGGCCCGCGTCCGGGTCCTGGCCCGGCACGATGCGGTCGACCGCGGTGTTCGCGAACACCGCCCGGCCGGCGATCGACGCCCATTCCTCGGCCGAGCAGAGCGCCGCGGTCTCGTCGCGCAGCAGGTCGGTCGCGTTGATGGCGTTCTCGCAGGCCATCACCTGCAGCGGCGGCGCCTCGTCGGCGCGGGCCCGGAGCCCCGCGAGCACGTGCGGGGCGATGAAGCGCAGGATGGTCGGGCCGACCGCGGTCGTGAGCACGTCGGCCGTGGCGATCTCGTCGGCGACCCGGTCGGCGTCGGTGGCGCTGTTCAGCGCGCGGAAGCCGTCGACCCGCGTGGTCGACGACTCGCGCCCGACCGCGTGCACGAGGTAGGCGTCCGCCGCGGCGAGCGCGTCGATGAGCTCCGCGTTCACGTCGGCGAACACCACCTCGTACCCGGCTTCGTGGAGCAGCAGCCCCACGAAGCCGCGGCCGATGTTCCCGGCGCCGAAGTGGACGGCCTTCATCAGCCGTTGACCTCGCCGAGCGCCGCGTAGAGCTCGTCGGCGTCGCCGACGGCGAGCAGGCGCTCGACCTCGTCCTCGTCGGAGAAGACGAGCGCGATGCGGGAGAGGATCTCGAGGTGCTCGTCGCCGATCCCCGCGATGCCGACGACGAACCGCACCTGCTCGCCGCCCCAGTCGATCGGCTGGTCGTACCGCGTGATCGACAGCGCCGAGCGCAGGATCGCGTCCTTCGACTCGTTCGTGCCGTGCGGGATGGCCAGCAGGTTCCCCATGTACGTCGACACCGACTGCTCGCGCTCGAGCATCGCGTCGACGTACGCCGGGGTGACCGCGCCGGCCTCGACGAGGATGCCGCCCGCTGCGCGGATGGCCTCCTCGCGAGCGGCCGGCGCGGCGGCGAGACGGACGTTCCCGGGTGACAGTACCTGATCGCTCATGTCATCCATTCCCTTCATTCCCGCCGCCGCGCCCTGCGGTCAGCGAACCCCTTCGGACTGCAGCATGTGCACGACCTCGTCGTACTTCGGGGAGTTCATGAAGTTCTCCACCGAGACGTGCAGTGCGCTGGGCGACTGCAGCTTCGCGCGGTCGGTCAGGTCCTGGTGCGTGATCACCAGGTCGACGTCGTCCTTCAGGTTGGCGATCGACTGGTTCGTCACGGTGACGCTGTCGATGCCGGCCTTCTTGATCTTGTTGCGGAGCACCGTGGCGCCCATGGCGCTCGAGCCCATGCCGGCGTCGCACGCGAACACGATCGAGTGGATCGGCTTGTGCTCGAACGCGGCCTGCTCGCCCTCCTCGACGAGCCCACCGCCCGCCGCGACGCCCTCGGCCTGCAGGCCGCCGAGCACCGAGCTCTCCTTGCCCTTGTTGGCCTGCGTCTGCGCGATCGCGTCGCTCAGGTCGCCGGCGTTCTCGCGTTCGAGGTCGCGCTTGCGACTCGCCCGCAGGATGATCGAGGCGATGACGAACGAGACCGCCGCGGACAGCACCACCGAGAGGATGACGCCGAGGTAGCTGTCGTTCGCGGTCTGGATGAGCACCGCGATGATGCTGCCCGGTGCCGCCGGCGCTCGAAGGCCCGAGTCGAACAGCACGTTCGTGGCGACGCCGGTCATGCCGCCGGCGATCACGGCCAGCACCGTGAGCGGCTTCATGAGCACGTACGGGAAGTAGATCTCGTGGATGCCGCCGAAGAACTGGATGATGATCGCGCCGGGAGCGCTCGCCCGTGCCATGCCGACGCCGAAGATCGCGAACGCGAGCAGCAGGCCGAGGCCCGGGCCGGGGTTCGCCTCGATCAGGAACAGGATCGACTTGCCCTCCTCGGCCGCCTGCTGCGTGCCGAGCGGGGTGAACACGCCGTGGTTGATGGCGTTGTTCAGGAAGAGGATCTTGCCCGGCTCGACGAGGATCGACACGAGCGGCAGCAGCGACACCGAGATCAGCCAGTCCACCCCGGTCTCGAGGAGGTTGCTGATCCACTCCACCGCCGGGCCGAACGCGAAGTAGCCGACGATCGCCAGGATGCCGGCGAGGATGCCGGCGGAGAAGTTGTTGACGAGCATCTCGAAGCCCGCCTTGATCTTCCCCTCCCAGATGCGGTCGACCTGCTTCATGAGGTACGCGGCGAGCGGGCCCATGATCATCGCGCCGAGGAACATCGGGATGTCGGTGCCGACGATCACGCCGACCGTCGCGATCGTGCCGACCACGCCGCCTCGGGTGTCGTAGACGAGTCGACCGCCCATGTTCGCCAGCAGCAGCGGGAGCAGGTAGATGATCATCGGCCCGACGAGGCCGGTGTACTCGTTGCCCGCCGCATCGGGGAACCCGCCGAGCTGCGGCACGGGCGTCCACCCGGTCTCGATGAAGAACGCGGTGATGAGTCCCCAGGCGATGAACGCCGCGATGTTCGGCATGACCATGCCGCTCAGGAACGCGCCGAAGCGCTGGATCCCGACGCGCGCGCCGCCCTTGGGCTTCGTGGCGTCGGGGGATGACGTCGTCGTCATGATGGTGCCTCTCCTATGACTGGGGCGCGGACACGTCGTGCCCGGCCGTGACGGAGCCTGCGGCGTCCTTCGCCGCCTGCTGGGCTTCGGCCGCACCCTCGGCGGCCAGTGCTGCGCGGGCGATCGCGATCGCGTCGTCCTTCGTGTACCGCGCCAGGGACGCGCGGACGTCTGCGAGTGCCGACGGTGACATCGACAGGGTGGTCGCGCCGAGGCCGACGAGCACCACGGCGAGCATCGGGTCGGCCGCGGCCTCGCCGCAGATGCCGACCGGGCGGCCGAGCTCCCGGCCCGCCTCCCCCACGGAGGCGACCAGCGAGAGCACCGCCGGGTGCCACGGGTTCTGGAACGTCGCGACCGTGCCGAGCATGCGGTCGGCCGCCATCGTGTACTGCGTGAGGTCGTTGGTGCCGATCGACGCGAAGTCGGTGGCCGCCAGCAGCCGGTCGGCGAGCAGCGCCGCGCTCGGCACCTCGATCATCACGCCGGCCGTGCGGATGCCGAGCTCCTTGGCGAGCGCGGTGAAGTAGCGCGCCTCCTCGACGTTGGCCACCATGGGCGCCATGACCCAGAGGTCGGCGTCGGTCGCCGCATCCGCCGCCGCCAGCGCCGTGAGCTGCTCGCGCAGGATCGCCTCCGACTCTCGGAGGGCGCGGATGCCGCGCAGGCCCAGCGCGGGGTTCTCCTCGTCGGCGTCGTTGAGGAAGGACAGCGGCTTGTCGGCGCCTGCGTCGAGCACGCGCACGACGACCTTCTTCCCGGCGAAGGCGTTCAGGAGTCGGGTGTACTGCTCCTGCTGCTCGCGCACGGTCGGCGCCTGCTGCGCGTCGAGGAAGAGGAACTCGGTGCGGAACAGCCCCACGCCCTCGGCGCCCAGTTCGACCGCTGCGGCGGCGCCGTCGGCCGAGCCGAGGTTCGCGAGCAGCGGTACCGGGGTGCCGTCGGCGAGCGCGCCGGGCGTCACCGGTGCGGCCGCGCGCGCCTTGCGCTCGGCGATGCGCTCCTGGGCCGCGGCGGCCTGGTCGGGGCTCGGGCCGACGATCACGAGGTCGTTCTCGGCGTCGACGATGACCTGGTCGCCCGAGTCGAGCTGCCCGGCGCCGGTGGCACCCACGACCGCGACGATCGACTTCTCGCGGGCGAGGATCGCGGTGTGCGAGGTGGGGCCGCCGTCGATGGTGACGAGCCCGAGCACCTGGTCGAGGTCGAGCGTCGCGGTGTCGGCGGGCGCGAGGTCGCGCGCCACCAGCACGAACGGATGCCCCGGATTCGGCACGCCCGGCGCGGGGAGCTTCAGCAGGTTGGCGATCACGCGCTGCGACACGTCGTCGAGGTCGGCGGCGCGCTCGGCCATGTAGCCGCCCATGCCGGCGAGCATCTCGCGGAACGACGCGAACGCCTCGAACACCGCGCGCTCGGCCGTCTTGCCGTCGGCCAGGCGCTTCACGATGTCGTCCATGAGCGTCGGGTCCTCGGCCATCATGGCCTGCGCCTCGAGCACGTCCTGCGCCGAGCCGCCGGCCTTGGCCCCGCGACCCTGCAGCTCGGCCGCGACGACCGCGAGCGACCCGCGAGCGCGCTCGGCCTCCCTGTCGGGGTCGAGGTGGCTGGGCCGGTCGACCGGCTCCGGCAACGGCTCGGCCATCCGGACCACCGGCCCGAGTGCGACGCCCAGGCCGATTCCGGTTCCCTGCAGTTCCATCACGCGTCTCCCATCCTGTTCGCGAACGGGAGCGGGCGCCCGCTATCCGTCGTGGTCGGTGCTGAGCAGCTCCACGAGCCGCTCGAGCACGGCGTCCTCGTCTCCCCCGTCGACCGTGAGGGTGACGGTGTCGCCGTGGTCGATCCCCTGCGAGATGACGGCCAGGATGCTCGCGGCGTTGACGGGCGAACCGCCATCCTTCGCGATCGTGACCTGGGCTCCCGACTCGGCAGCTGCCTGGGTGAAGAGCTTCGCCGGCCTGGCGTGCAGTCCGTGGCTCGATCCGATCTGGACAGTGCGTTCCACCATGATTCCGGCCTCCGTCGTTGGCGTCCGTTCCCGTTCTCACCATAGACCCGGCTCGCGCGCACGGGAACGGCGACGCGCGCTCGCGGGTTCACGATCGCTCCCCTGCCGCGGCGAGGGCGAGATCGAGGGCTTCCTCCCCGTCGCGCGCCGCGAAGACGCGCTCGGGCATGACGGCGACGGCGACGGATGCCTCGGAGGCGCGTTCGCGCACCGCATCGGCCAGCGTGCCCACGTGCGCGCCGAGCAGCACGACGTCGACCGCGTCGAGCCCGGCGTCGAGTCGCGTCGACCCCGCCGCCTCGACCGTGCAGTCGAGCCCGCGGTCGCGGGCGCTGCGACGCACGCGCTGCGCGACGAACGTGCTGGACGCCCCCGCGCCGCAGACCACCAGGATCCTCATCGATCCGCTCACCGCTTCCGTGCCGTTGCAAAGTCGTGCCGACCCCCCGACGAGCCGGCGCCCCCGCCGAAGTTCCGGCGGGGCACGTCACCAGTGTGGCCAGCGGAGGCCTCCCGTCACCACCAGACCTGTTTCCGCACCCCCGGAAAAGCGTGCGTTCCGGGCCCCGCCGGTCGGCCGGAGGTGGTTGACTCTGGATCGGGACGTGCGACGCCGCAGGGCCGTCGCGCCCGGGAGGAGGCGCCGTGGTCGAGCGACAGGAGCGCATGCTGGCGCTGCTGGAGCGCAGCGGCACGCTCACCGCGGGCGAGATCGCCGACCGGCTCGGGGTGACGCCCCGCACGGTGCGCAACTACGTCGCGGCGACGAACGGCGGTGCGGATGCCCCGGTGATCGTGTCCGGCCCGAGCGGCTACCGCGTCGACCCTGCGGCGCTCGCCCGCTACCGCGAGCTCGAGCGCGACCCGGCCGACTCCCCGCGGGCGCGCCGCGGGCGCGTGCTGCGCCGCCTCGTCGACGCACACGACCCGGTGGGCGTGCACGACCTGGCCGCGAGCCTCTACGTCAGCGAGTCGACCATCGAGGCCGACCTCGCGCACGCCCGCGCCCGCCTGCAGGGGTCGGGTCTCCGCCTCGAGCGGCAGGGCGACGCCGTGCGCGTGGCCGGCACGGAGGCGGCGCGCCGGCGCATGCTCGGTGCGCTGTTCCGCGAGGAGTCGAGCCGCGGCATGCTCGAGGTCGAGCACCTGCAGGAGGCGTTCGCGACCGATCGCCTGGCCGAGTTCAAGACCGCCCTGCTCGAACGGCTGACCGAGTCGGGCTACCTCGTCAACGACTACGGGCTGAGCAACGTGCTGCTGCACGTCGCCGTCGCGGTCGACCGCATCACGCGCGACCACGTGCTCTCGGAACCGGACGTGCCGGAGACCGCGGAGACCGCACCGCTCGCCGGCATCCTCCGGGAGCTCGTGCCCGAGCACTTCGGCATCGACCTCGGCGAGGCGGACGTGCGCTACCTCGCCTCCCTCATCGCCACCCGAGCGGCGACGCCGGTCGCGGGGCCCGCCGCCGACCTCGAGCGCTTCGTCGACCCGGCGCGCCTCGAGTCGGTGCGGCGGATCGTGCTCGAGGCGACCCGGCGCTACCTCGTGGACCTCGACGACGAGGAGTTCCTCGGCCGGCTCGCGATGCACGTGCAGCACCTCGTCGCGCGCGCGGGCGAGCAGTCGTACGCCCGGAACCCGATCGCGGGGTCGCTCAAGTCGTCGTACCCGATGATCTACGAGCTCGCCGTCTTCATCGCGGGCGAGCTCCAGCGCGAGGAGGGCATCGACGTCAACGAGGACGAGATCGCCTACATCGCCATGCACGTGGGCGCCCGGCTCGAGGACGCCACGGCCGGCAGCGACCGCATCGACGTCTCGGTCGTGGTGCCGGCCTACCAGGACCTCCACCTGGTCGCGCTGCGGCGCATCCGCGAGGTGCTCGCCTCGGACGCGCGCATCGTCGACGTGATCACCCGCAGCGACGTCGACTGGTCGGCGCTCGGGGGCGAGGTCGTGGTCACGACCGTGCCCGAGCGCCGGCACGACGACCGCGCGATCGTGGTGACCCCCTTCGTGGGCGACGACGACCTCGCCCGGGTGCGCTCGGGCATCGCGCAGGCGCGGCGGACCAGGCGACGGGGACGGCTCGCGGAGGAGCTGCTGGAGTACTTCGACCCGGAGCTGTTCCGGCGCAGCGTGCCCGACGTCGGTGCGGAGGGCGTCATCCGGGAGCTGGGTCGCGAGATGGTCGGGCGGGGCATCATCGACGACGCCTACGTCGAGGGCGCGCTCGAGCGCGAGCGACTGTCGTCCACGGCGTTCACCGAGCACCTCGCGGTGCCGCACGCCATGGCGATGACCGCGCGGCGCACCGCGATCTCCATCGTGGTGAGCCCCAGCCCGCTGCGGTGGGGCGACGAGGCGGTGCAGGTGGTCGCGCTGATCGCGTTCAGCGAGGAGGGCCGGGCGGCGTTCCAGCGCGTGTTCGACCAGTTCGTCGAGGTGTTCTCCGAGCCCGACCACGTGCGCGAGCTCGTCGCGGCCTCGACCGACTTCCCGTCGTTCATCGACGCGCTGTCGCACGTCATGGAGTCCTGAGCCGCCCGCACCGGGGCATCCGCTCGACTCGTGGCCGCCGCCCGATCAGCGCGGCGGCACCGGCACGATGCCGTGCGACGCGAGCGCAGCTGCGCCGCCGTCGGGCGCCGTGAGCACCCACACGCCGTCCGCGTGCACGGCGATCGAGTGCTCCCAGTGCGCCGCATCGGCGCCGTCGGCGGTCGCGACCGTCCAGTCGTCGTCGCGCACGACCGTGTCGATCGACCCCGCGACGATCATCGGCTCGATCGCGACGACGAGGCCGGGTCGCACCTCCGGGCCCTTGGGCCGCACCCGGTAGTTGAACACCGGCGGCTCCTCGTGCATGGTGCGACCGATGCCGTGGCCGACGTAATCGGTGAGGATGCCCCACCGCCCGCGCGACTCGACGTGCTCCTGGATCGCCTCGCCCACCTCGTTCAGGTGCCGGGCGCCCGCGAGCGCGGCGACGCCACGCCAGAGCGCGGACTCCGTGACCTCGGAGAGCTCGCGGCGGGCCGCGACGAGCTCGGGCCGCTCCGGGTCGTCGATCACCACGGTGAACGCCGAGTCGCCGTTCCAGCCCCCGACCTGCGCACCCCCGTCGACCGACACGATGTCACCGGGCGCGAACGGGCGCTCCCCCGGGATGCCATGCACGACCTCGTCGTTCACCGAGACGCAGAGCGTGTGCCGGTAACCGGGCACGAGCTTGAAGTTCGACTCGCCGCCGTGCTCGAGGATCACCGACTCGGCGATGCGATCCAGCTCGATCGGGGTGACGCCCGGGCGGATCGCCGCCCGGGCCGCCGCGAGCGCCGCAGCCGTCGCCTCGCCCGGTGCACGCATGGCGCGCAGCTGCTCGGGCCTCTTGTAGATCGAGCGCTTGAACACGCGGGTCAGGCGTCGTCGACGGATGCCACCGCGCGCAGCCCGCGCGCAGCCATCGCGTCCAGGATCCGCTCCGTGACCTCCTCGACCGGGCCCAGGCCGTCGATCTCGACGACCAGGCCGCGCTCGCCGTAGACCTCCACGAGCGGAGCGGTCTGCTCGGCGTAGAGCGCCATGCGGTGGCGGATCACGTCCTCCGTGTCATCCGACCGTCCCTGCTCGGCGGCGCGCTTCAGCAGGCGCGCGACGACCTCGTCGGTGTCGGCCACGAGCTGGACGACCGCGTCGAGCGCGGTGCCGTCCTCCTCGAGGATGCGGTCGAGCTCGTGCACCTGCTCGATCGTGCGCGGGTAGCCGTCGAGGAGGAACCCGGTGGTCGCGTCCGCCTCCTGCAGGCGGTCGTGCACGATCGCGTTGGTGAGCGAGTCGGGCACGTACTCGCCGCGGTCCATGTACGCCTTCGCCTCGAGGCCGAGCGTGGTGCCGCCCTGCACGTTGGCGCGGAAGATGTCGCCGGTCGACACGGCGGGGACGTCGTAGGCCTGCGCGAGGCGCGCGGCCTGCGTGCCCTTGCCCGCACCGGGCGGGCCGATCAGGAGGAGGCGGGTCATCGGAGGAGCCCTTCGTAGTGGCGCTGCTGCAGCTGCGCGTCGATCTGCTTCACGGTCTCGAGACCGACGCCGACGATGATGAGGATCGACGCGCCGCCGAACGGGAAGTTCGCGTTCGCGCCGACGAGGCCCAGCGCGACCAGCGGGATGAGCGCGACGATGCCGAGGTAGATCGAGCCCGGCAGGGTCACGCGCGTCAGCACGTAGTCGAGGTACTCGGCGGTCGGCCGCCCGGCGCGGATGCCCGGGATGAAGCCGCCGTACTTCTTCATGTTCTCCGCGACGTCCTCCGGGTTGAAGGTGATCGCCACGTAGAAGTACGTGAAGCCCACGATGAGCAGGAAGTACAGCAGCATGTACAGCGGGTGGTCGCCGTTGACGAGGTAGTTCTGGATCCAGACGACCCACGGCGAGGGCTCCTCGCCCGGCTGCGGCTGGTTGAACTGCGCGATCAGCGCGGGCAGGTACAGCAGCGACGAGGCGAAGATGACGGGCACGACGCCGGCCATGTTCACCTTGATCGGGATGTAGGTGTTGTTGCCGCCGTAGGTGCGACGACCGACCATGCGCTTGGCGTACTGCACCGGGATGCGGCGCTGCGACTGCTCGACGAACACGACCGCGACGACGATCGCGATGCCCACGACGAGCACGAGCGCGAAGATGTCCCAGCCGCGGGCGACGCCGATGGCCCAGAGCGAACCGGGGAAGGTCGCGGCGATCGAGGTGAAGATGAGCAGCGACATGCCGTTGCCGATGCCGCGCTCGGTGATGAGCTCGCCCAGCCACATGATGAGGCCGGTGCCGGCCGTCATCGTGATGACCATGAGCATCACGGCGTACCAGGAGTCGTTGGTGAGCAGCTGCGAGCACTCGGCGATGGGGTTCGTGTTGAACAGCGCGCCGCTGCGGGCCACGGTGATCAGCGTCGTCGACTGGAGCACCGCGAGGGCGATGGTGAGGTACCGCGTGTACTGGGTCAGGCGGGCCTGGCCGGCCTGGCCCTCCTTGTACAGGGTCTCGAAGTGCGGGATGACCACGCGCAGCAGCTGCGTGATGATCGACGCGGTGATGTACGGCATGATGCCCAGCGCGAAGATCGACAGCTGGAGCAGCGCGCCGCCCGAGAAGACGTTGACCAGCTCGTAGAGGCCGGACGTGCCCTGGTTCGCCGCGAGACACGCCTGGACGTTGCCGAAGTCGACGAACGGCGCCGGGATGAAGGAGCCGAGCCGGAACAGGGCGATGATCCCCAGGGTGAAGCCGATCTTCCTGCGAAGATCCGGCGTGCGGAAGATCCGCCCGATGGCGTTGAACACCTGTCCTCCTGTTGCTCCCTCTGCGGAGCAGGTCGTTGTTGCGGCTCGAGCCTGTCAGGGCCCCCGTAATACTACGCGAGGCCCCGACAGGCTCGACAACCGTGCTGCTGTGCGGGTGTTACTTGACGGATCCGCCGGCCGCCACGATCTTCTGCTCCGCGGAACCGGAGACCTTGTCGACCGCGACGTTGAGCTTGACCGCGATGTCGCCGTCGCCCAGCACCTTGACCTTCTCGTTCTTGCGCACCGCGCCCTTGGCCACGAGGTCGGAGACGGTCACGTCCCCGCCCTTCGGGTAGAGCTCGGCGAGCTTGGCGAGGTTGACCACCTGGTACTCGACGCGGAACGGGTTCTTGAACCCGCGCAGCTTCGGCGCACGCATGTGGTAGGGCAGCTGGCCGCCCTCGAAGCCGACGCGCACCGTGTTGCGGGCCTTGGTGCCCTTGGTGCCGCGACCCGCGGTCTTACCCTTCGAGCCTTCACCGCGACCCACGCGGGTCTTCGCCTTCTTGGCGCCGGGCGCCGGGCGGAGGTGGTGGACCTTCAGGACCTGCTCGCGCTCGGCCGACTCCTCCTGCTTGGCGGCGGCCTTGGCGGCCGGCGCCTTCTTGGCGGGAGCCTTCGCAGCCGGAGCCTTCTCGGCCGGAGCCTTCTCGGCAGCAGCCTTGGCGGGAGCCTTCTTGGCCGGCGCCTTCTTGGCCGGAGCCTTCTCGGCGGCCGGCTTGTCGGCCGCAGCCTTCGCCGGTGCCTTCTTCGCGGGCGCCTTCTCGGCCGGAGCCTTCTCGGCAGCCGCCTTCGCGGGAGCCTTCTTGGCCGGGGCCTTCTTCGGGGCCTCCGCCGCGGCGTCCTTCTTCTCTTCTGCCATTAGTCGATCTCCTCAACCTTGACGAGGTGAGCGACGGTGTTGACGTACCCGCGGTTCTGCGGGGTGTCCTCGCGGACCACGACGTCACCGATGCGCTTGAGTCCGAGACTGCGCAGCGTGTCGCGCTGGTACTGCTTCTCGCTCACCTTGGACTTGATCTGGGTCACCTTGAGCCGACCGGCCATCAGGCACCTGCCTTCGCTGCAGCGGCAGCCTCGGCTGCCTGGGCCTCGGCACGCAGCAGACGGGCCGGAGCGACCTCGTCGTAGTCGAGGCCGCGGCGAGCTGCGACGGCACGGGGCTCCTCGAGCTGCTGCAGCGCCTCGACCGTGGCGTGCACGATGTTGAGGGTGTTCGACGAACCGAGCGACTTGCTCAGCACGTCGTGGATGCCGGCGCACTCGAGCACGGCACGCACCGGACCACCGGCGATGACACCGGTACCGGGGGCGGCCGGGCGCAGGAGCACGACGCCTGCTGCGGCCTCGCCCTGCACCGGGTGCGGGATGGTCGCGGCGACGCGCGGGACGCGGAAGAAGTTCTTCTTCGCCTCCTCGACGCCCTTCGAGATCGCGGTCGGCACCTCGCGGGCCTTGCCGTAGCCGACGCCGACCATGCCGTTGCCGTCGCCCACGACGACGAGCGCCGTGAAGCTGAAGCGGCGACCGCCCTTGACGACCTTCGAGACGCGGTTGATGGTCACCACGCGCTCGAGGAACTGGCTCTTCTCGTCGCGGTCGCGGCCGCGGCCCTGGTTGCGGTCGCGACCGCCGCCACGACGACCCTCACGGCCGCCGCCGGCGTTCTTGGCGGACTCGCTCGACGCAGCCGTCTCGACGGGCGTCTCGGAGACCACGTCCGGCTCCTTGTTGTTGTTCTCGGTCACAGGTTCAGCCCTGCCTCTCGCGCTCCATCGGCGATCGCTGCGACACGACCGGCGTACTTGTTGCCACCGCGGTCGAAGATCACGGCCTCGACACCGGCGCTCTTCGCGCGCTCGGCGACGAGCTCGCCGACCTTGCGCGCCTTGGCGGTCTTGTCACCGTCGAACGCACGGAGGTCGGCCTCCATGGTGGACGCCGAGGCGACCGTGTGGCCCTTGCTGTCGTCGACCACCTGGACGAAGACGTGGCGGGCCGAGCGCGTCACGACGAGACGCGGACGCAGCTCGGTGCCGACGACCTTCTTGCGCAGGCGGGCGTGGCGGCGCGAACGCGCAGCCGACTTGCTCTTGACGGCCATGATTACTTACCAGCCTTTCCGGCCTTGCGGCGAACGACCTCACCGGCGTAGCGGATGCCCTTGCCCTTGTAGGGCTCCGGCTTCTTGATCTTGCGGATGTTCGCTGCGGTCTCGCCGACGGCCTGCTTGTCGATGCCGGCGACGGTCAGCTTGTTGTTGCCCTCGACCGTGAACGTGATGCCGGCCGGCGGCTCGACCGTGACCGGGTGCGAGAAGCCGAGGGCGAACTCGACCGAGCTGCCCTTCTGCTGCACGCGGTACCCGGTACCGACGATCTCGAGGGCCTTCGAGTAGCCCTGCGTCACGCCGACGATCTGGTTGTTGATGAGCGAACGGGTGAGGCCGTGGAGCGAACGCGACTCGCGCTCGTCGTCGGGACGGGTGACCAGCACCTGGCCGTCCTCGACCTTGGCCTCGATGGGAGCCGCGACGACGAGCGAGAGCTCGCCCTTCGGGCCCTTCACGGTGACCTGACGGCCGTCGACCGAGACGGTGACGCCGGCAGGGATGTCGATGGGGAGACGTCCGATTCGTGACATGTCGGGTTACCACACGTAGGCGAGGACTTCCCCACCCACGCCCTTCTTCTCGGCCTGGCGGTCGGTGAGCAGACCGCTGGAGGTGGACAGGATCGCGACGCCGAGGCCGCCGAGCACCTTGGGGAGCTCGGTCGACTTCGCGTACACGCGGAGTCCGGGCTTCGAGACCCGCTTGATGCCCGCGATCGAACGCTCGCGGTTGGGGCCGAACTTCAGCTGCAGCGTCAGCGTGGTGCCGACGCGCGCGTCGGAGACCTCGAAGTCGGCGATGTAGCCCTCGTTCTTCAGGATCTCGGCGATGTGCGCCTTGAGCTTCGAGTTCGGCATGGACACGCTGTCGTGGTGCGCGGAGTTGGCGTTGCGCAGCCGGGTCAGCATGTCAGCGACCGGATCGGTCATCGTCATGATGTGTTTCCTTCGTTCACCAGGTTTCGAGGCCCGTTACACGGGAACCGACCTGTGGTGGTGATCCGGACGGTTGCCCGGATCGGGTGCGGATGCCGCGCGATGGGCGCGGCATCCGCGGGGTCCTACTGCGCGTTCGAGCCGGCCGAGTAGGGGAAGCCGAGCGCGGTCAGCAGCGCGCGGCCCTCCTCGTCGGTGGTCGCGGTGGTCACCACGGTGATGTCCATGCCGCGGACGCGGTCGATCTTGTCCTGGTCGATCTCGTGGAACACGGACTGCTCCGTGAGACCGAAGGTGTAGTTGCCGTGACCGTCGAACTGGCGGTCGGAGAGGCCGCGGAAGTCCCGGATGCGGGGCAGCGCGAGCGAGAGCAGGCGGTCGAGGAACTCCCACATGCGGTCGCCACGGAGCGTGACGTGCGCGCCGATGGGCTGGCCCTCGCGCAGCTTGAACTGCGCGATCGACTTGCGTGCCTTGGTCACCTGGGGCTTCTGGCCGGTGATCTTGGTGAGGTCGGCGATCGCGCCGTCGATGACCTTGCCATCGCGTGCGGCCTCGCCGACACCCATGTTCACGACGATCTTCGTGAGGCCGGGCACCTGGTGCACGTTGGTGTAGCCGTGCTCCTCGGTCAGCTTCGCGATGATCTCGCCCTGGTACTTCTGCTTGAGACGGGGCTGGATTTTGCCAGTTCCCACTGCAGTGTCGGTCATTGCTACAGGTCCTTACCTGACTTCTTGGCGTAACGAACGCGGACCGTCTTCTCGACGCCGTCCTTCGTCACGGTCTCGGTGCGGAAGCCGACGCGCGTCGGCTTCTTGGTCTCGGGGTCGACGATCGCGACGTTCGAGACGTGGATGGGCGCCTCGTGGGTCTCGATGCCGCCCGTCTTCGACCCGCGCTGGGTCTGGCCGACCCGCACGTGCTTGGTGACGTAGTTGACGCCCTCGACGACGACACGGTCGTCGTTCGGGAACACCTCGATGACACGACCCTGCTTGCCGCGGTCTCCGCCGCGGTCCTGGCTCTTGCCCGAGATGACCTCGACGAGGTCGCCCTTCTTGATCTTCGCCATGACTTAGATGACCTCCGGCGCCAGCGAGATGATCTTCATGAACTTCTTGTCGCGCAGCTCGCGGCCGACCGGGCCGAAGATGCGGGTGCCACGGGGGTCACCGTCGTTCTTGAGGATCACTGCGGCGTTCTCGTCGAACTTGATGTACGAGCCGTCGGGACGACGGGTCTGCTTGACCGTGCGGACGATGACCGCCTTGACGACGTCGCCCTTCTTCACGTTGCCACCGGGGATCGCGTCCTTGACGGTCGCGACGATGGTGTCGCCGAGGCCGGCGTAGCGCCGGCTCGACCCGCCGAGCACGCGGATGGTGAGCAGCTCCTTGGCGCCGGTGTTGTCGGCGACCTTGAGCCGGGATTCCTGCTGAATCACTGTGTACTCCTTCTACGAAGCAAGCCCGCGGGGCTTACTTGGCCTTCTCGAGGATCTCGACAAGGCGCCAGCGCTTGGTAGCGCTCAGGGGCCGGGTCTCACTGATGACGACCAGGTCGCCGATGCCGGCGGTGTTCTGCTCGTCGTGCGCCTTCACCTTGGAGGTGCGGCGGATGACCTTGCCGTAGAGCGGGTGCTTCACGCGGTCCTCGACCTCGACGACGATGGTCTTCTCCATCTTGTCGCTGACGACGTAGCCGCGGCGCACCTTGCGGTACGGGCGGACGAGCTCGGCCTTCTCGGCGACCTCGGCCGCAGCCTTCTTGGTCTCAGCCATGTCAGGCCTCCTTCGTCTCGGCGTCGGCCTCGGCGGCCGCTGCCTTCTTGGTCTTCTTCGCGGGCTTCTCGGCCTTCGCGGGCACCTCGACCGGGGCCGGGGTGGCGCGGATGCCGAGCTCGCGCTCGCGGATCACGGTGTAGATGCGAGCGATGTCGCGCTTGACGGCCTTCAGGCGGCCGTGGCTCTCGAGCTGACCGGTGGCGGCCTGGAAGCGCAGGTTGAACAGCTCTTCCTTGGCCTTCTTCAGCTCGTCGACGAGTCGCTCGTCTTCGAAGGTGTCGAGCTCGGCGGGGGCGAGCTCCTTGGATCCGACGGCCATTATGCGTCGCCCTCCTCGCGCTTGATGATGCGTGCCTTCAGGGGCAGCTTGTGGATTGCACGGGTCAGCGCCTCGCGTGCGAGCTCCTCGGAGACACCCGAGATCTCGAACATGACGCGGCCCGGCTTGACGTTGGCGACCCACCACTCGGGCGAACCCTTACCGGAACCCATGCGGGTCTCGGCCGGCTTCTTCGTGAGCGGACGGTCGGGGTAGATGTTGATCCACACCTTGCCGCCGCGCTTGATGTGACGGGTCACCGCGATACGAGCGGACTCGATCTGGCGGTTGGTCACGTAGGCGGGCGTCAGGGCCTGGATGCCGTACTCGCCGAACGACACCTTGGTGCCGCCGGTGGCCTGGCCACGGCGACCCGGGTGGTGCTGCTTGCGGTACTTGACTCGACGGGGAATCAACATGGTTATGCCTCAACTCCTGCTGCGACCGGCTCCTGCGACTTGGGCGCACGACGACGGTCTCCGCGCTCGGGGCGCGACGACTTCTGGTTGGCCTGCTCGCGGGCGAGCTCCTTGTTGGTGATGTCGCCCTTGTAGATCCAGACCTTCACGCCGATGCGGCCGAAGGTGGTCTTCGCCTCGTAGAAGCCGTAGTCGATGTTCGCGCGGAGGGTGTGCAGCGGCACGCGACCCTCGCGGTAGAACTCCGAACGGCTCATCTCGGCGCCGCCGAGGCGGCCGGAGACCTGGATGCGGACGCCCTTGGCGCCGGCGCGCTGCGCGCCCTGCAGGCCCTTGCGCATCGCGCGGCGGAAGGCCACGCGGGCGGAGAGCTGCTCGGCGATGCCCTGCGCGACGAGCTGGGCGTCGGCCTCGGGGTTCTTCACCTCGAGGATGTTGAGCTGGATCTGCTTGCCGGTGAGCTTCTCGAGGTCGGCGCGGATGCGCTCGGCCTCGGCGCCGCGGCGACCGATCACGATGCCCGGGCGGGCGGTGTGGATGTCGACGCGGACGCGGTCACGCGTGCGCTCGATCTCGATGCGCGAGACACCCGCGCGGTCGAGCGAGGTCTGCAGCAGGCGACGGATGCGGACGTCCTCTGCGAGGTAGTCCGAGTAGCGCTGGCCGGGCTTGTTCGAGTCGGAGAACCACCGCGACACGTGGTCGGTGGTCACGCCGAGACGGAAGCCGTACGGGTTTACCTTCTGACCCATTACTTCGTACCCTCCTCGGGAGTGGCGAGCACAACAGTGATGTGGCTGGTGCGCTTGTTGATGCGGAACGCACGACCCTGGGCACGCGGCTGGAATCGCTTGAGGGTGACGCCCTCGTCGACGAATGCGCGCGACACGTAGAGGTCCTGCTCGTCCAGGTAGGTGTTCGAGGCATCGGCCTTGACGCGAGCGTTCGCGATGGCCGAGGCGACGAGCTTGTACACCGGCTCGCTCGCACCCTGGGGGGCGAACTTCAGGATGGCCAGGGCCTCCTGAGCCTGCTTGCCGCGGATCATGTTGACGACGCGGCGGGCCTTCATGGGGGTCACGCGGATGTGACGCACGCGTGCGATCGACTCCACCATTTCTCTCCTCCTTCACGCCACCGCGTCAGCGGCGGCGGCCCTTCTTGTCGTCCTTCACGTGTCCACGGAAGGTGCGGGTGGGCGCGAACTCGCCGAGCTTGTGGCCCACCATGGTCTCGGTGACGAACACCGGGATGTGCTTGCGGCCGTCGTGCACGGCGATCGTGTGACCCAGCATTGCGGGGACGATCATCGAGCGACGCGACCACGTCTTGATGACGTTCTTGGAACCGGCCTCGTTCTGCGTGACGACCTTGCGAAGCAGGTGCTCGTCGACGAAGGGGCCCTTCTTGAGACTGCGCGGCATCTTCTCTTACTCCTACTTGCGCTTCTTGCCGACGGTGCGACGACGGACGATGAGCTTGTCGCTCTCCTTGTTGGGGCGACGGGTGCGACCCTCGGCCTGACCCCAGGGGCTGACCGGGTGGCGGCCACCGGAGGTCTTGCCCTCACCACCACCGTGCGGGTGGTCGATCGGGTTCATGGCGACACCGCGCACGGTCGGGCGGACGCCCTTCCAGCGCTTGCGGCCGGCCTTGCCCCAGTTGATGTTCGACTGCTCGGCGTTGCCGACCTCGCCGACGGTCGCGCGGCAGCGCGCGTCGACGTTGCGGATCTCGCCCGACGGCAGGCGGAGCTGCGCGTAGGGGCCGTCCTTGGCGACGAGGCGCACCGAGGCGCCCGCCGAGCGGGCCATCTTGGCGCCGCCGCCGGGGCGGAGCTCGATGGCGTGCACGACGGTACCGGTCGGGATGTTGCGCAGCGGCAGGTTGTTGCCCGGCTTGATGTCGGCCGAGGGACCCGACTCGACGAGGTCGCCCTGCGAGAGGCGGCTCGGCGCCAGGATGTAGCGCTTGGTGCCGTCGACGAAGTGCAGCAGCGCGATGCGCGCGGTGCGGTTCGGGTCGTACTCGATGTGCGCGACCTTGGCGGGCACGCCGTCCTTGTCATTGCGACGGAAGTCGATGACGCGGTACTGGCGCTTGTGCCCACCGCCGATGTGGCGGGTGGTGATGCGGCCCTGGTTGTTGCGCCCGCCCGACTTGGACAGGGGCTTCAGCAGCGACTTCTCCGGCGTCGACCGGGTGATCTCCGCGAAGTCGGCGACGGACGAACCGCGACGACCCGGGGTCGTGGGCTTGTACTTGCGAATAGCCATTTCTCGGTTGCTCCTTAGCCGACAGCCGTGAAGATGTCGATCGAGCCCGACTTCAGCGTGATGATGGCGCGCTTGGTGTCCTTGCGCTTGCCCATGCCGAAGCGGGTGCGGCGGGTCTTGCCCTGACGGTTGAGGGTGTTCACCTGCGCGACCTCGACCTTGAAGATCTGCTCGATGGCGAGCTTGATCTCGGTCTTGTTGGCGCGGGGGTCCACGATGAACGTGTACTTGCCCTCGTCGATCAGGTTGTAGCTCTTCTCGGAGACCACCGGCGCGATGATGATCTCGCGGGGGTCCTTGTTCCATGCGGCGCTCATGCGGAGACCTCTTCCTTCGTGGCCTTCGAGGCGATGAAGCCCTCGAGCGCGGCCTTGGTGAAGACGATGTCGTCGGAGACGAGCACGTCGTAGGCGTTCAGCTGGTCGAACGGCAGCACGTGCACGGTCGGGATGTTGCGGACGGCGCGCTCGTTGAGCTCGTCGTCGCGGGTGAGCACCACCAGGACGTGCTTCGACGCGGCCACGGAGTCGAGCAGCTCGATCGCGGCCTTCGTCTTCGGCGTCTCGCCGGCGAAGAGACCCTCGACGGCGTGCACGCGGCTGCCGCGGGCACGGTCGGAGAGCGCGCCGAGCAGTGCTGCGGCGATCATCTTCTTGGGCGTGCGCTGCGAGTAGTCGCGCGGCGTCGGGCCGTGGACGACGCCACCGCCGGTCATGTGCGGCGCGCGGATCGAACCCTGGCGGGCGCGACCGGTGCCCTTCTGCTTGAAGGGCTTGCGGCCGGCGCCGGAGACCTCACCGCGGTTCTTGGTCTTGTGCGTGCCCTGGCGCGCGGCGGCGAGCTGGGCGACGACGACCTGGTGGATCAGCGGGACGTTGGTCTGCACGTCGAAGAGCTCGGCGGGCAGCTCGATCGAGCCGGCCTTCTTGCCCTTGACGTCGACGATGTCGAGTGAGGTAGCCATGGACTACGCTCCCTTCACTGCGTTGCGGACGAAAACGAGGCGGCCACGAGCGCCGGGGACGGCGCCCTTGACGAGCAGCAGGCCCTTCTCGGCGTCGACCGAGTGCACCTTGAGGTTCAGCACGGTCACGCGCTCGCCGCCCATGCGGCCGGCCATGCGCATGCCCTTGAAGACGCGGCTCGGGGTCGACGAGGCGCCGATCGAACCGGGCTTGCGGTGGTTGCGGTGGGCACCGTGCGATGCGGAGACGCCCTTGAAGTTGTGGCGCTTCATGACACCGGCGAAGCCCTTGCCCTTCGAGGTGCCGACGACGTCGACCAGCTGGCCGGCCTCGAAGGTCTCCTCGACGGTGAGCTCCTGGCCCAGCGAGTAGTCGGCGGCGTCGGCCGTGCGGACCTCGGCGAGGTGGCGACGCGGGGTGACGCCCGCGGCCTCGAAGTGGCCGGCGGCCGGCTTCAGCACCTTGCGGGGGTCGATCTGGCCCGCGGCGATCTGGACGGCGCTGTAGCCGTCCTTCTCGGGGGTGCGGAGCTGGGTGACGACGTTGGGGGCGATCTCGATGACGGTCACCGGAATGACGCGGTTCTGGTCGTCCCACACCTGGGTCATGCCGAGCTTGGTGCCCAGGAGACCCTTGACGGTCTTGGTAGCAGTCGTGGACATGGGTTACCTCAGAGCTTGATCTCGATGTTGACGTCGGCCGGAAGGTCGAGGCGCATGAGCGAGTCGACCGCCTTGGGGGTCGGGTCGACGATGTCGATCAGGCGCTTGTGGGTGCGCATCTCGAAGTGCTCGCGGCTGTCCTTGTACTTGTGGGGCGAGCGGATGACGCACACCACGTTCTTCTCCGTGGGGAGCGGCACCGGGCCGACCACGGTCGCACCCGCGCGGGTCACCGTGTCGACGATCTTGCGCGCCGAGGTGTCGATGACCTCGTGGTCGTACGACTTCAGTCGAATGCGGATCTTCTGTCCCGCCATGGCTGACTCTCTCTCTGTCAAGGCGTCGTACAGCTCGCGCTGCATTGGACGCCGTCGTAGCACTCCGTGTGGTGCACCACTGTTCTTCTGTCAACGGCTCGTGATCGAGCCTGTCGAGACCACCGCGAATCCTCGCGGATCCGATCGCCTCGACACGCTCGACCGTCGAACCTGTCACCGACTCGTGCGCGCGGGCGCGAACCCGCTCGCGGACATGGCTGCGCCGCATCCTGCATTCGTCGGTTGAGTCGTGTTCTGCTGCCCGCGGCCTAACCTGACCCCCGTGAGCATCGCCCGAGGTGGTTATGCACTGCCTGGCAGTGATCCGAAATGCGCGCACGTTCGCCACGCGTTCGAAATGTTGAACTCAACGAGTTTGCCACATCGCACGTCGTTCGTGCAACCCGGGCGTGTCGCGATCGGCGTGTCGCCCAGCGGACTCCCAGCGGGGAGCATCCGGTGGCCCCGATCAGCGCGTCAGCGCGCCTGCCAGCCCTGCTCACGCAGCGCCTGGCGCGCCTGCTCGCGAGCCGAGTACGCCGTCTTCACGCCGCGGATCTCGCGGTAGTTCTGGTGACCCGGTCCCGCCCAGAGGATCGAGTCCTCTGCGGAGCAGAGCGAGACCGCGAGCCGGATCGCACGAGGGGGCGGCGACACCACGTGCAACTCCGCGTCGGGTCGCGCCGCGAGCGCGCCCTCCGCGAGCGTGCGGCGGATCGACGCGGCATCCTCGAAGCGCGGGTGATGGTCGGTGACGACCAGGATGTCGCTGCGCCGCACGGCCTCGGCGGCCATGTCGTGCCGCTTCGTCGTGTCGCGGTCGCCGTCCGCGCCGAAGACCATGATCACCTTGCCGGTGGTCACCGCGCGCACCGCGTCGAGGGTCTTCGCGAACGCGTCCGCGCTGTGGCCGAAGTCGACGTAGATCGCCGGCGAGCCCGGCGCCGCGACGTTCTCGGTGCGACCGGGGATCGGCGGGATAGCGCCGTCGTGTGCGAGCGCGTCGCGCACGACGTCGAACGAGCGCCCGCCCGCGATCAGCATGACGATGGCGAGGCCCGCGTTCGCCGCATGGTGCTCGCCGATCGCGGGGATCATCGCCTCGAGTCGCTCGCCGTCGGGGCTCTCCAGCGCGAAGCGGGTGCCCTCGCGCGAGACCGCCGTGGTGCGCACGCGCCAGTCGGCCTCGACGTCGTCGCGCGAGGTGATCGTCTGGACGGGGATGCCGGAGCGCTCCACGACCCGCGCACCCCACGGGGTGTCGAGCGAGACCACGCCGGTCTCGGCCCGGTCGGGCTGGAACAGCGCCACCTTCTGGTCGAAGTACTCCTCCATCGACGCGTAGTCGTCGAGGTGGTCGTGGCTGAGGTTGGTGAACGCGGCGACCTGGAAGCGCACGCCGTCGATGCGGTGCCGCGTGAGTGCCTGCGCCGAGACCTCGATCGCGGCGGTCGCGACGCCGCGCTCGCGCATCGTCGCGATGAGGGAGTGCATGTCGCTCGACTCGGGCGTGGTGAGCCCGGCGACCACGACCTCGCCGGCGACCCGCCGCTCCGCGGTCGAGCTGAGCCCGGCGACCTCGCCGAGCGCGCCGATCATGCCCTCGAGCAGGTGCACGGTGCTCGTCTTGCCGTTCGTGCCGGTCACGCCGAGCAGCTGGGGCGAGCCCTCGGTGTAGTCGTAGAGGCGCGCCGCGACGGCGCCCAGCACCTCGCGCGGCGCGGGAACGACCAGCACGGGCAGAGCGGATGCCTCGGCCAGCGCCGCCCCCTCGGCGTCGGTCAGCAGGGCCACGGCGCCCGCCTCGGCGGCCTGGCCGGCGAACTGCGCGCCGTGCGCGTTCGCGCCGCGGATGCCCACGTAGAGGTCGCCCGGGCGCACCTGACCCGAAGCGAACGTCACGCCGGTGACCTGCACGTCCGCCGCGTCGGGCGCCACCTCGGCACCTGCTGCGGCCGCGACCTCGCCGAGCGCCACCGGCTCGGTGCGTTCGGGGCGCAGGGTGATCGGCGCGGGGGCGATCTCGGTCAACGAAGGCTCCTCTCGAGGCCGCAGGCGGCCACGGCGTCAATCGCGTCGGCCACCGGCTCGTGACCGGCACCGTCGCGCGGGCGGGTCACCCGCGCATGCGTCCCCAGCGATTCTAGGCGAGCGGGTGGCGCCTGCGGGAACGACGAAGGGGCCGGGCCCGCAGGCCCGACCCCTGTCGGTCGCGATGCTCCTCGTGGAGCGGTTCGCTACTTGATGATCTTCGTCACCGTACCGGCGCCGACGGTGCGACCACCCTCGCGGATGGCGAAGCCGAGGCCCTCCTCCATGGCGATCGGCTGGATCAGGTCGACCGTCATGTCGGTGGTGTCGCCGGGCATGACCATCTCGGTGCCCTCGGGCAGCGTGATGACGCCGGTGACGTCGGTGGTGCGGAAGTAGAACTGCGGACGGTAGTTCGCGTAGAACGGGTTGTGGCGGCCACCCTCGTCCTTGGACAGGATGTACGCGGTGCCCTCGAACTCGGTGTGCGGCGTGACGGAACCCGGAGCGACGACGACCTGGCCGCGCTCGACCTCCTCGCGCTTGAGACCGCGGAGCAGGAGACCGCAGTTCTCGCCGGCCCACGCCTCGTCGAGCTGCTTGTGGAACATCTCGATACCGGTGACCGTGGTCTTCTGCGTCGGGCGGATGCCGACGATCTCGACCTCGGAGTTGATCTTCAGGGTGCCGCGCTCCGCACGGCCGGTGACGACGGTTCCACGACCGGTGATCGTGAAGACGTCCTCGATCGGCATGAGGAACGGCTTGTCCTTGTCGCGCACGGGGTCCGGGATCGAGTCGTCCACGGCCTCCATGAGCTCGAGCACCGAGTTGACCCACTGCTCGTCGCCCTCGAGGGCCTTGAGGCCCGAGACACGCACGACCGGAGCGTCGTCGCCCGGGAAGCCCTGGCTCGAGAGGAGCTCGCGGACCTCGAGCTCGACGAGCTCCAGGATCTCCTCGTCGTCGACCATGTCGGCCTTGTTCAGCGCGACGAGCAGGTACGGCACGCCGACCTGCTTGGCGAGCAGCACGTGCTCACGCGTCTGCGCCATGGGACCGTCGGTCGCCGCGACCACGAGGATCGCGCCGTCCATCTGGGCCGCACCGGTGATCATGTTCTTGATGTAGTCGGCGTGACCCGGGGCGTCGACGTGCGCGTAGTGGCGCTTCGGCGTCTCGTACTCGACGTGCGAGATGTTGATCGTGATGCCGCGCTGGCGCTCCTCGGGAGCGGAGTCGATCGAAGCGAAGTCGCGCAGCACGTTGACGTCCGACGGGTACTTCTCGGCGAGCACCTTCGAGATGGCAGCGGTGAGCGTGGTCTTGCCGTGGTCGACGTGACCGATCGTTCCGATGTTGACGTGCGGCTTGGTCCGCTCGAACTTGGCCTTAGCCACTGTGGGTCCTCCTCAGGACTTACGTGTAGAAGCGCCGGGCGCCGGATTGCGCTCGGTGATCTACGGGGTGTGTTGGGTATGTTACGCGAACCGGCTGGTTGCGCGCTGTGCGAGGGCTACTCGCCCTTGTTCTTCTGGACGATCTCGTCGGCGACCGCCTTCGGGACCTCCGCGTAGCTCTCGAAGGTCATCGAGTACACCGCACGGCCCGAGGTCTTCGACCGCAGGTCGCCGATGTAACCGAACATCTCCGACAGCGGGACGTTGGCGCGAATCACCTTCACACCACTGGCGTCCTCCATCGACTGGATCTGCCCGCGACGCGAGTTCAGGTCGCCGATGACGTCGCCCATGTACTCCTCGGGCGTACGCACCTCGACGGCCATCAGCGGCTCGAGCAGAACCGGGTTCGCCTTCCGAGCGGCTTCCTTGAAGCCCATCGAGCCGGCGATCTTGAACGCCATCTCCGAGGAGTCGACGTCGTGCGAGGCACCGTCCAGCAGCGTCGCCTTGACACCCACCATGGGGTATCCGGCGAGGATGCCGTACTGCATCGCGTCCTGGAAGCCGGCGTCGACCGAGGGGATGTACTCCCGCGGGATGCGACCACCGGTGACCTTGTTGTCGAACTCGTAGGTCGTCTCCGCGGTGACCTCGAGCGGCTCGATCGAGAACTGGATCTTCGCGAACTGGCCCGACCCACCGGTCTGCTTCTTGTGGGTGTAGTCGTGCTTCTCGACCTTGCGCTTGAGGGTCTCGCGGTACGCGACCTGCGGCTTGCCGACGTTCGCCTCGACCTTGAACTCCCGCTTCATGCGGTCGACCAGGATGTCGAGGTGGAGCTCGCCCATGCCCTTGATGACGGTCTGGCCGGTCTCCGCGACCTGCTCCGTGCGGAAGGTCGGGTCCTCCTCGGCGAGCTTCTGGATCGCCGTGCCGAGCTTCTCCTGGTCGGCCTTGGTCTTCGGCTCGATCGCGACCTCGATCACGGGGTCGGGGAACGTCATCGACTCGAGGATGACCTGCTCGTTCGGGTCGGACAGGGTGTCACCGGTGGTGGTGTCCTTCAGGCCGATGACCGCGTAGATGTGACCGGCGGTGACGAAGTCGACCGGGTTCTCCTTGTTGGCGTGCATCTGGAAGATCTTCCCGATGCGCTCCTTCTTGCCCTTGGCCGTGTTGATGACCTGGCCGCCCGAGTCAAGACGACCCGAGTAGACGCGGATGTAGGTCAGGCGACCGAAGAACGGGTGCGTCATGATCTTGAACGCGAGCGCGGCGAACGGCTCGTCGGCGTCGGCGTGACGCGGGACGATGGTCTCCTCGTCGCGGGCGTCGTGCGCCTCGATGGCCGGCATGTCCAGCGGCGACGGCAGGTAGTCCACGACCGCGTCGAGCATGGGCTGCACGCCGCGGTTCTTGAACGCGGAGCCGCAGAGCACCGGGTAGATCTCGCTGTTGATCGTGAGCTTGCGGATCGCGCCCTTGATCTCGGCGACCGTGAGCTCCTCGCCGCCGAAGTACTTCTCGAGCAGCGCGTCGTCGGTCTCGGCGACGGTCTCGAGCAGCGTCTGGCGGTACTCGTCGGCCTTGTCCTGCAGGTCGGCCGGGATCTCCTGGACCTCGTACTTCGCGCCGAGCGTCACGTCGCCCTTCGCGTCGCCGGGCCACACGAGCGCGCGCATCTCGATCAGGTCGATGACGCCGACGAAGTCGTTCTCGGCGCCGATCGGCAGCTGCAGCACGAGCGGCTTCGCGCCCAGGCGGCTGACGATGGTGTCGACGGTGAAGTAGAAGTCCGCACCGAGCTTGTCCATCTTGTTGACGAAGCAGATGCGCGGCACGTTGTACTTGTCGGCCTGGCGCCAGACGGTCTCGGACTGGGGCTCGACGCCCTCCTTGCCGTCGAACACGGCGACCGCGCCGTCGAGCACGCGGAGGTTGCGCTCCACCTCGACGGTGAAGTCGACGTGGCCGGGCGTGTCGATGATGTTCAGCTGGATGTTGTTCCAGAAGCACGTCGTCGCGGCCGACGTGATGGTGATGCCGCGCTCCTGCTCCTGCGCCATCCAGTCCATCGTGGCGGCGCCGTCGTGCACCTCGCCGATCTTGTGCGTGATGCCCGTGTAGAACAGGATGCGCTCGGTCGTGGTGGTCTTGCCGGCATCGATGTGCGCCATGATGCCGAAGTTGCGGACCTTGGTCAGGTCGGTGAGCACATCCTGTGCCACAGGTTCCTCCGGGGGATTTCGTGGATGGGTTGGGTGGTGAGCGGATGCCGCGGGGCCGATGCCGCGCGGCATCCGCTCAGCCGGTTACCAGCGGTAGTGGGCGAAGGCGCGGTTCGACTCGGCCATCTTGTGGGTGTCCTCGCGGCGCTTGACCGCGGCACCGAGGCCGTTCGAGGCGTCGAGGATCTCGTTGGTGAGACGCTCGGTCATGGTCTTCTCGCGGCGGGCCTTGGCGTAGCTGGTGAGCCAGCGCAGCGCCAGGGTGTTCGCACGGTGCGGCTTGACCTCGACGGGGACCTGGTAGGTCGAGCCGCCGACGCGACGCGAGCGGACCTCGAGGGTCGGGCGCACGTTGTCGAGGGCCTTCTTGAGGGTCACGACGGCGTCCTGGCCGGACTTCGAGGCGACGTTCTCGAGCGCGTCGTAGACGATGCGCTGCGCGAGGTCCTTCTTGCCGTCGACGAGGATCTTGTTGACGAGCTGGCTGACGACGGGCGAACCGTAGACCGGGTCGGCGACGACGGGGCGCTTCGGAGCGGGTCCCTTGCGAGGCATTACTTCTTCTCCATCTTCGCGCCGTAGCGGCTGCGCGACTGCTTGCGGTTCTTGACCGCCTGCGTGTCGAGCGCGCCGCGGATGATCTTGTAGCGGACGCCGGGGAGGTCCTTCACACGACCGCCGCGGACGAGCACCATCGAGTGCTCCTGCAGGTTGTGGCCCTCGCCGGGGATGTAGGCGGTCACCTCGGTGCCGTTGGAGAGCTTCACGCGGGCGACCTTGCGCAGCGCCGAGTTCGGCTTCTTCGGGGTGGTGGTGTAGACGCGCGTGCAGACGCCGCGCTGCTGGGGGTTGGCCTTCAGGGCCGGGGCCTTGGTCTTGTCGACCTTCGGCGAGCGGCCCTTGCGGACCAGCTGCTGAATGGTGGGCACTCGTTCTCCTTGTTCATGCTGCACGGTGACAGCGGTGATGGATTGTGTCGCATCATGACCCACCGGCACCGCAGAGCTGCAGTGCCTTCGTATGGTGGGTATGCCGTGGGGGTAACTCATCCAGAGTTCCCTTGGAGTGTGGATCCGATCGCTACCCGGTGCATGCCCGGGGGCACGCTGCAGGCGCGCGGCGAAGCGCACACCAGATCAATGTTACCCGGGGCCTCGGAGGTGGTCAAATGGCGGCGCGAGACCCCGGCGTCTGCTCGGGGACCGGCTCAGGGCCCCGGCCACATCGGCGAGTCGAGCTCCCGGTCGAGGTCGGCCAGCAGTTCGGCGACCTGTGGCTCGACGACGCCGGCGATCCCCTCCGCGATGCGCGCGCGGTGGTCGCGCAGCGCGGCGCAGATGCGGCGCCCGATCTGCTTCGCGAACTCGTCGGCCAGCCGGACCTCCTCGCGGATGGCGGCCTTCTCCTCGGCCGAGAGGGGGCGCGGATGCTCCGCCTCGGCGCCCTCCGCCGCGTCGCGCTCGAGCCCGCCGATCGTGAACAGGAACGGCTGGTCGGGTGACGGGTCGGGGTCGAGCTCGAGCCCGCGGTACTCGGGGTCGAGCCCATCGCCCGGACGGTAGGGCCGACGCGCCTTGCGCTCCTCGGCCTGCCGCAGCTCGCGGTGCAGCAGCGGGAGGTTGCGGTCGGTGTAGTCGTCGACCGCGACGTCGATGATGCCCTTCATGCGCATCGACAGGGCGTGCTGCACGCCGTGCGGCACGTCGACCTCGAGGCCGGCCGCGGCGAGGATCGGCGAGCCGAAGCAGCGTCGGCAGAGCCGCACCCGGGCACGTGCGGTGCCGGGGCGCCACCGCGGGAGCCAGCGGAGCCAGTTGTCGACCTCGTGGCTGACCCGAGCCTCGATCGACCCGTCCATCGCGGTTCACGCTAGCGCGTGCACGCCTCCGATGCACCGCGCGGCGGACGCACGGCGCGTCACGTGCGCTCCTCCCAGGGCCAGCGCGGCGGCCCGGCGCTGCGGCCGCGCCGCCGGACGAGGGCGATGTCGGCCCACGTGACCGCCGCCGCGAAGAGCCCCACGATCGACGTGAACGGGCTCAGCACGAGGGTGACGGCGAAGTCGAGCGAGTCGACCGCGCCGCCGTAGGCGACCACCCCGGTCAGGACGTACCCGGCCCACGCGGCCACGCCCGTCCAGATGCCGAACCAGGTGGAGGCGGCCTGGTCGCGGAACAGGCGACCCGGCACCGCGAACAGCAGCATGGCCAGCAGCACCAGCACCGAGACCCCGACCATCGCGGGCCCGAGCAGCAGGCTCGCGTCGGGCAGCGTGATCGGGTCGCCGCCGAACAGCAGGGCGAGGAAGCCGAACGCGCAGACCAGGGCCGCGAGGTACGTCGCGGTCGCGAACGGGGCGAGCGCCCGGGCGTAGTTCCGCTGGTCGGCGTCCATCGTCCGAGCCTACGCCGCGCACCGGGCCCGGACGCGCCGAGGGGGAGGCTCGCGCCTCCCCCTCGTTCCGCGTCTTCCGCCGATCAGCCGCCCGCGAGCTGCTGGTCGAGGTCCTGGATCGCGTGCATCATCGCGCGCAGCGACTCGCCCATCTCGCCGATGCCGTCCACGGCCGACTTGAGGCCCGTCGTCAGCTCCTCGTAGCCCTGCCCGAACCGGCCGGACGCGTGCTGGGTGCGGAAGTCCTCGCCCAGCAGGTTGTCCACCGACGCCTTCAGCTGGTCGAGCTGCGCCTGGATGTCGTCCCGCGCGTCGCCGAGCTTCGCCGCCATGGCCTCCATCTCGCCGTACGACGCTCCGAAGTCCGCCATGAGTTCCACCTTCCCGATCGTCTCCACCGGTCCCTCGCGGACCGAACGACACCTACGCTAACCCGGCCCGCACCGTCGGGCGATGGGCAGCGCTCCCCACCCGTGGACGGACGCCGGCTCACGCCGGGCCCGGTGCTCCCGACGGCAGGAACGGCGCGTCAGCCGCGTCGAGGAGCAGGGCGCCGACGGGATCCGCCGCGATCGCGCGCACCCGTCGCGGGGGAAGCAGGCCGCGCCGCGACAGTCGATCGAGCGCGGCCGCGCGTGCCGCCTCCATCGCCGCTCGTTCATCGTCCGACAGCACCGCGAGCGCCCCGTCGACTCCGTCGACCGCGCGCAGCCGCGCGTCGGCGACGTCGGCGAGGAACGGGTCGGCGATCTCCCGGTCGTCGGCCGTGTCGGCCACCAGCGCTGCGCGCATCCGCACCCGACGCACCGAATCCACGATCGCGAGCACCAGCATCGGGAGGACCGACGCCACGATGACCGGCAGCCAGCCGTCGGCCGAGCCCGCGTTCAGCGGGTCGTCCGCGACCCGATGGAGCGCGAGGCCGGCGGTCACCACACCCACCGCGCCGGTGCCGATCGCGACCCGCGGCAGGGGCTGCAGCAGCCGTGGCGCGGCCAGCGCGGCGACGAGCAGCACGAGCGCGGCGACGCCGGAGACCGCCGCGAGCACGCCGCCGACCGTGAGGGCGTCGGCCAGCCCGATCGCGCCGCGCGCGACGAGGAGCGCGAAGGCTGCCGTGACCGGCAGCAGGAGCGCTCCGGTGAGCAGCAGCGAGGCGCACCCGGCACGGGGATGGTCGGACCCGGCACGTGCCGCGATGCGCCGGATCGCGGCGGCGCCGCCATGCGCGCGGTCGGCCGCCGCCACCTCCTCGCCGTATGCGCGGGCCTCGCGCTCGACGGCGGCCAGCACGTCCGGCGCGGAGGCGAGCAGCCGACGGTCGAGGTCGGCGAGCTCGGCGGGGCCGGCGACGCGCAGGGAACGGGCCCAGTCGGCGGCGGCATGGGCCCGGGGCATCCGCTCGCCATCGACCGGCTCGGGAGCCGCCGGTTCAGCCATGGGACGGCAGGATGCGCAGGGTCTGCACGATCTGCTCGAGCTGCTCCTCGAGCAGGCCGAGCACGGTCGGCCGCGTGGGCGAGGTCAGCACGTGCACCGCGAACCCGTCGGCCGCGAACGCGTAGCTGATGCCGCCGACCGGGTGCCCCGCCGCATCCGGTGCCGCCGCGACGAAGGTCGACCGGCGCCCGGCACCGAGGCCCGCCGCGGTCACGTCCTCGACAACGGGCGGGATCGCGAGCGGCAGGTCGGGCGTGAGCGCGTGGCGCAGCCCCGCCTCGACGTCGTCGCCCTCGGCGATCGCGGCGACGCGCACGTGCACGACCGCGGTGACCGGCACCGAGTACGGGCGGAAGAGCAGGGTGAGCGCGTCGTCGGGGGCGACCTGCGCGCGCACCTCGTCGAGCATCACGCGGAGCGCCATGCGCTGCTCGTCGCCGAACCCGTCGCGCCCGACGGCGTAGCCGGCCTCGAGCTCGGACGTGAACGCGTCCCACCGCTCGGCCGGCGCCTCGCGCGGCACGACGCTCCACGAGGCATCCGGCACCTGCAGGTCGAGCTCCATCGCGTTCACCGTGCGTCCTCCGTCCGGGGCATCCAGGCGAAGGTGCCCATGATCGCGTCGGCGGTGTAGATGAAGCCGGCGAGCGGATGCTCCGAGGGGGCCGTGCCCACGGGGTGCGCGATGACCGCGGCGAAGCGCAGGGCGCTGCGACGACGCGTCCCGGGGATGGGCGTGAGGTACGACACCGTGTGCGAGCCGATGCGGTCGCCGTTCACCTCGTGCGTGCCCGAGCGCTCCCAGCGGATCATGGCGCGGTCCTCGTTCAGGGCGCGTGCGCCGTGGCTGCGGATGAGCTCGGACACCTGCGCGTCGAGCGTGCCGCCGTCGGGCGCGGTCATGCGCGTCGCGGTGATCGACATGGGCATGATCGCATCGTCGGGCGCGGAGTCCTGCACGAAGTACGCGACCGCGTCGAGGCGGCGGAGGTCGGCGAACGCCTGGCGGGCCAGGGTGCGCAGCTGGGCGTTCAGGTCGGGCCGGTGCTGGCGACGCAGGCGATCGGATGCCCGTGCGAGCATCGCCTGCTCCCCCGCCTGATCGGGTGCGTGCTCGACCCACCCCGGCGGGAGGATGAGCTGGAACGGGGGGACCTCGGGGCGGGTGCCGAGGAGCTCGTCTCTCAGTGACATCCGTCACATCCTCGCGCGTCCGCGGGGCGCACGCGAACCGACGGCCTCGCCGTGCAGGTCACGAGGTCGCGGCCAGCTGCTCGCGCCAGGTGTCGACCGGCGGCTCCGGCGGCGTCTCGGCGCCGAACACGCCCACGACGTTCGAGATCGTGGTCTTGATGTTGACGTCCATGTGGCCCGCCACGAGGTGCGCCGCGTTGACCCCGTTGTCGGTGGCCGCCTGGAGGGCGACGTTGTCGGCGACGCCCATGTACCGCGCGAAGATGTCGGCTCCGCCGCCGATCTCGCCGGAGATCTCGGTGAACAGCGAGCGCCCGGCGCCGGCCAGCCCGGGCACCCCGCTTCCGGCCGCAGTGAAGCCGGTCCGCACGGCGGTCCAGCCGCTGCGGACCTGGCCGATCGCGGGGCCGAACTCGTCGGCCGCGACGAACCCCTTCAGTAACGCCTTCGTGCCCGCCTCGCCGCCCTCGGCGAATGCGCCGAGCTTGCCGATGGGGATCACGCCGACGATCGCCCACGCGACGTCGCTCCACGACGCGCGCCCGTAGAACTTCATGTACACCGTCAGCGCAAGCGCGAGGATCCCGGCGATGGTGCCGAGCACCGCGATGAGCGGCCCGCCGATGACGATCGCGAGCACCGCGAGCACGATGCCGACCACCTGGAGCACCTTGAGCGCGGTGTCGGCGAATCCTGCGAGGTCGTCGGTCCACGAGTCCTCGATGCCGCCGTCGGTCGCCGTGCCGATCGCGTCGGTCGCGCGCTCGAACGCCTCCTCCCACGTGTCGTAGCGCGCGTCGTAGTCGTCGGCGAGCAGCTCCCAGGCGTCGTGCGCCTGCTCGCGCGCGATCCGAGCGTTCTCCCGGGTCGTGTCGTCGGCCACGCCGGTGTCGGGGTCGGGCATGGGCAGCGGCATGGTCGCGTACTCCATGTGCCGCGACGTGTAGGTGATCCACGCCTGCTCGCAGTCGTCGAGGAGCGTGCGGAGACCGGTCTGGACCTCCTCGAGCGAACCCGCGTAGGCCTTCAGCGCCAGCCCCGTGGGCGAGTAGCGCTCGCCCGCGAGCCGCAGCTCCTCGTGCACGTCGCCGACGACCTCGCGGAGCGCGTCGACGCTCAGGCCCTCCATGCCCTCCGCGCCCTCGGCGATCGCCTTGAGCAGCCCGGCCGACTCGCGCATCTGCATGCCGAGGTCGACGATCTCGTCGCCGCGGCGCGTGATGTCGCCGGGGTGGCCCTCGATCCACTCGATCTCGCGGCCCAGGCGGGTGGGATCCATGCGTGTCGCTCCTCGTCGTGAGTCGGAAGGTGGTCGCTCAGCCGCGCGGCAGATCGCGGGTCTCGCCGGCGTCGACGCTCAGGGACTTCGACGCCTCGACGTCCCAGTCCTCCCACGCGGCGCCGGTCTCCTCGACGTGCTGCTGCACCTTGGCGATGTCCTCGCGGAGGAACCGCCTGCGGTCGTCCCAGCCCGACTCGAAGCTGCTCGCCTTCGAGCGCAGCTCGCCGCGCCCGCACGGCGTGCCGATCGCCTCCTCGAGCTGGTCCGACCGGTTCGAGGCCTCGTCGAGCTCGACCAGGATCTGCTTGAGCGAGCCGTTGAGCTCGTTCAGCACCGAGTAGCTGATCAGCACGTCCGACATGTTGCGCCTCCTCGGGTCTCCGCCGGTTCGCTGCCGGCGATGGCGAGCCTATTGCCGGCCCGGGCGTCGGGAACATGGGGACCGATCCCCATCGGCGGCATCCGTGTCATGACAGCGGCAGCTGCACCGTCTGGATGCGGCCGTTCTGCACGAAGATGCCACGACCCTCGGGGAAGTCCGCGCGCTTGACCTTGGGGAACGGCACCTTGAACACCGAGTCGCCGTCGTACGCGTCGGGCCGCAGCGCCACGCCGCGCCGCCCGGCCTTGAAGTCGCCGATGAAGCCGAACCCGCTCGACAGCAGCGACACGTCGGCGTCGCCCACGAGGAAGTGGTCGCTGCGGTTGACGGCCTGGAAGAGCTCCTTGAGCGGGCGCTCGGCCTCCGTGTCGGCGAACTGGGTGACCTGCTCGACCACCACCATGATGCGGTGACCGATCGACTCGTCGGGGATGAGCTCGACGAGCTCCTTCGCCAGGGCCTTCGCGTCGGCCACGTTCGTGGCGCTGCGGGTCCACGGCGCGTGGTCGCCGAGCTGTGCGCGACGACCGGCGAAGTGGAAGAGGCGCACGTCGGGGTCGAACCGCCGCATCGCGTCGACGAGGCCGCGCAGCGCCTGCGACTTGCCGCTCTGGGGCGGGCCCGTCACCGCGAACGTGCCGACCGGCTCGAAGCCGATCGGGCCGAGCGTCTCGTCGGCGAGGCCGAGCACGGGCTCGCCGGCGACCTGCTCGGGCAGGTGCTCCGCGGGGAACGCGACGGGCAGTGCGCCGATGCCCGGCGCCTCGGGTGCGCCCTCCCGGCGGAGCCGCGCCGCGAGCGCCTCGAGCGCCGTGGTCTGCATCGCGACGTTCGTCGAGCCGCCGAGCACCGCGACCTGCGCCTCGGCGCCGTCGACGATCGCGCGCCCCGGTGCGGAGCGCTCGTCGAGCACGTCCTTCGGCACGCCCAGCACCTGGTAGGCGGTCTCCTCGGAGAGGCGCAGCACGATGCGCTTGGTGATGTTCGCCGCGACCGCGGTGGGCACCGCGCCGGCACGGTCGGCCGTGGCGACCACGTGCACGCCGAGCGGCCGGCCCTCACCGAGGATGCGCATGAACGCGTTGTAGAACGGCGCGCGGACCGCGGCGCCGTCCCACTCCGCACGGAACTGCGCGAACCCGTCGACGAGCACGAACACGCGCGGCTCGCTGCGTCCGGTCAGCTCGCGGTACTCGGTCAGGCTCGCCGCGTTGACCGCGCTGAACTCGCGGCCGCGACGGTCGAGCAGGTCGCCGACGGTGCGCAGCAGCCGCTGGATCCGCTCGGGGTCGTCGCCCGGGACGACCGCGCCGACGTGCGGCAGCGCCTCGAGCGACCGCAGCGAACCCGAGCCGAAGTCGAGGCCGTACACCTGCGCCACGCCGGCATCGGGGCGCATGCCGGCCGCGATGGCGACCGTGCGCAGCGCGGTCGACTTGCCAGCGCCGCTCGTGCCGTAGACGAGCATCGACCCGTCGCGGTCGGGCACGAAGTGCACCGGCTCCTGCAGCTGCCGCTCCGGACGGTCGGCGAGTCCGACGACCACCTGCGCGTCACCCGCGACCGGCAGGTCGACGAGGTCGACCGCCGGGGCGAGGTCGTCGAGCCAGGGCCGGCGCGGCGTGGGGATCGACGCCAGGGTCGCCGCCTCCACGAAGCTGCGCACCATGCGCTTCTGGTCGTTCGGACCGGGATCCGCACCGAGGTCGGCGGCCTCCGGCTCGGCGTCGGCCTCCCAGAGCACCACGCCGCCGAACCGCAGCTCGGCGACGCGCACCTCGGCCTCGGTCTGCTCGTCGGCGCTCCAGCCGCCCGCGTACGCCGCCTGGAACGACACCAGTCGGCCCGGCCCCGTCTTCGCGATCGCGCGCCCGGGCAGCGACGGGTCGAAGCCCGCCGCGACGGCGTCGCCGACCACGTCGCGGGAGTCGGACTCGTCGGCCATGCGCAACGCGACCCGCAGGTTCGTGTTCGCACGCAGGTTGTCCTTGATGACGCCGGCCGGCCGCTGCGTCGCCATGATCAGGTGGATGCCGAGCGAGCGCCCGCGCTGTGCGATGTCGACGACGCCGTCGACGAACTCGGGCACCTCGTTCGCGAGCGCCGCGAACTCGTCGATCACGAGCACGAGCGCCGGCGGGCACTCGGGGTCGCGCCGCCGCTCGAGCTCGAGCAGGTCCTTCGCCTTCTTGCGGTTGAACAGGCGCTCGCGGTGGTGCAGCTCGGCCCGCAGGCTCGTGAGCGCGCGCCGCACGAGGTGCGGGCTCAGGTCGGTCACGAGGCCCACGCAGTGCGGCAGGTCGACGCAGTCGGCGAACGCCGACCCGCCCTTGTAGTCGACGAACAGGAACGTCACGCGGTCGGGGCTGTATTCGGCCGCCATGCCGAGCACCCACGCCTGGAGGAACTCCGACTTGCCCGAGCCCGTCGTGCCGCCGACCAGCGCATGCGGGCCCTGGCTGCGCAGGTCGAGGGTCATCGCGTCGGGGCTCGACTGGCCCACGAACGCCTTGAGCGTGCCGGCGCGCTTCAGGCGGGGCAGGGGCGCACCGGACCGGTCGGCGACCGAGTCGTTCTGCCGCCAGCGCTCCACCACGCTCGACGCCTGGTCGGCGAGGTCGTGGCCGATGAGCCCGAGCATCGACGCCGAACGCGGCAGGTCGCTCGAGTCGGCCACCACGGTGCTCGCGTCGACGACGGGCGCGAGGCGCTTCGCGAACACGTCCGCGTAGGCGGCCGAGACGCCCTCGACGCGCACCTGCTCGTAGGTGCGGCCGGCGCGGACGAGTCCGACCGTGGCATCCTCGAGCCCCCGGGACGCATCGATGTACGACCGGCACGCGGCGGGCAGCGACTCGACGCTCGACCCCAGGAAGATCGTGTAGATGCCCGCGTCGGCACCCCGCTCGATGACCTGGGTGAGGCGCGGCCGGTCCACCGGGGCATCCGCCGACACGAACAGCACGAGCGCCATGTCGCCCTCGACCTCGCCGCCCTGCTCGATCGCCTCGCCGATCTGCGCCCCGAGCTCCATCGCGGTGTCGGCGTCGCGGAGCGGGCCGCGGCGCGTGGCCGTGCCCGACAGGCGCTGCAGGATCGTCTCCTCGAGCGCGTTCAGCAGTGCGGTGCCCGTGGCCTGGCTGTCGGCCAGCGCGAACTGCGCGAACGGCGAGCGCGGACTCGTGGTGTGCGGCATCCACTTCAGCCACTCCAGCTCGCGCGCCCAGCCGGGATCGACGATCGCGGCCGTGATGATCTCGTTCGGCGCGTGCAGGCCGAACAGCTGCACGCCGAGGCCGCGCACGACGTCGGCGGCGACGCCGCGGGGGCCGGCCACGCCCAGCGCACCGGCGCTCGGCAGCAGCTCCACGACGGGGACGTCGTCGATGCTGGCGAAGCGCTCCCGCAGGTCCTCCACCCGAGCGGCGTACTCCGGGATGCCGCCCCCGCCGGGCGACGGGGCGATCGAGTTGCGGCTCGCCGCACGACCCGTGCCGAGCCGGAACGACAGGAAGTTCCAGTGCTCGGGGCGCCGGGTCCAGAGCATCGGGCCGAGGCGCATGGCCTGCTCGTAGACCGTCGCGACCGCGGGCGCCTCGCCCTGCCGGCGGTCGAACTCGACCTCGACCTCCGCGGTCAGGCGCTCCTCGAGCGCCTCGGCCTGGAGCTCGAACGTCTCGATCTCCTGGCGGACCTTCCGGCTCGTGAAGCTCCGCTGGCCGAACCAGTTCGCGAGCAGCATGAGCGGTGCCATCGCGACGATGACCAGCGAGAGCACGCGCTGGGTCAGCGCGTAGATCGAGAGCCCCATGATCACAGGCGCGACGATCATCGGCCACGGGAACATGCGCGGCGTCGCCTCGGTGGGCAGGTCGGGGTGCGGGTACTCGGTGCCCGGATAGCGCGGCTCCACGCGCGGCGACCGGTTGAACATCAGGGCGCCGCCCCGTTCGAGCACCGGGTCGTGCTCCACCTCGGCCGATGCGACGGGCGTGATCGCCACCTCGGTGTCGCCCAGTACGACGGCCTGGCCGGGGATCACGGTGAGGCGGGGCACGAGCCCGCCGTCGACGAGGATGCCGTTGGCCGAGTTCAGGTCGACGAGCTCGATGCCGTGGCCGACGTCGATGCGCGCGTGGCGCTTCGACACGAGCGGGTCGGCGAGCACGACGTCGGCGTCGCCGCCGCGACCGATGACGCTGTGCCCCTCGGGCAGGTCGATGCGACGGCCCGCCTCGGGGCCACTGCGCACCTCGAGCACCGCGGCGGGGCCCGTGCGCCGCCCGCCCTGGCGCGCGCCCGCATCGGGCACGACCGCCGCGCGGAAGCCCGACCCGATCGCCGCGTCGGCGAACAGCGCACTCGACGCGAGCGTGGTGGCCTCGCGGGCGGTCGGGGCCGCGACGGCGAGGGTCAGCGGCACGCCCGCCGTGCCGGTGCCGCGCGGGTCGCTGCCGGCGATCGCACGCGCGACGTCGCCCACCGTCGCGGTCGCATCGGAGGTGACCACGATGTCGACATCGTCGCCGCCGGGGCGCCGGTAGGAGAGCTTGACCTTCATGCGCCGACCTCCGCGCGCTCGACCGTGAACGACCTGCCGCCGACCTCGACCCGGGCGCCCCAGGCGAGCGACGTGCGCTCCCCGGCGGTCAGCGTCACGGGCTCGCCGTCCGGCCCGCGCACCTCGGTGCCGTTGGTCGAGCCGCGGTCGGCGATCCAGAACCCCGACTCGTCGACGCCGAACGCGGCGTGCGTCTTCGAAATCTCCATGCGCGGGTCGTCGAGCGGCAGCAGCTGCCCCACCCGTTCGCCGGCCCTCGGCTCGGGCGCCCTGCCGAGCAGTCCGTCGCCGGTCACGTCGATGCGGCTGCCGTCGTCGAGCACGAGCACCGCGCCGATGCGGCCGTCTCCCGCCGGCCGGCCGTCTCCCGCAGGCGCGCCACCGAGCGCGGGCGGCACCCACGCCTCGTCGGCGGCGGGCGCGGCGACCACACCCGAGGCGGACCTCGCCGCGGGGATGAACGCGGCCGAGCCCGGGGCATCCGTCGCCAGTGACGGCAGCGACTCGCGTCGGGTCGACGGCGCCGGGACGAGCGCGCGCCGCGCCTGCCGCACGGCCTTCGCGTCGGCGAGGTCGAGCGCGTGCCGCGCGTCGACCAGCCAGACCGAGCCGAGCCGGTCGAGCCAGCTCCGCCCGCGACGGGCCGGGTCCCAGAGGCCCGACGCGAACAGCAGCGCCGGCCCCAGCAGCGGCAGCAACGACCACGACAGCCAGAGCACCGTGGCGCGCCAGGTGATGCGCCAGAAGCCCGGGCGGCCGAAGGTGACCACGCTCACGCTGCGCAGCCCCGCGCTCGCCTTGCCCGCGGTCACGCCGCGCCGCCCGTGCAGGATGAGCTGCACCAGCCCGAACACCGCGAGCAGCACCTGGCTGACGAGCACGAGCACGAACGGCAGCACCAGGTCGGACGGGGCGGCAGCGGATGCCTCGCCCAGCGCGACCGGCAGCAGCACGCGCAACAGCAGCACCGCCCCGACGACTCCCGGGGCGGCGAGCACCGACCAGATCGTCGCGTCGAGCGCGAACGCGAGCACGCGACGGCCGGTGGGCGCCGACCGCACGCCGAGCACGTCGGCGTCGTGGAGGTCCGCGATGCCGCCGGCGCTCGTGCCGGGCTCGCGGACGACTGCGGCCTGTGGGGTGACGCTCACGCCGGTTCCTTCCTCGTCGGCGCGGTCGCGCACCTCGATCGGGCGGCGCGCACGCACCTGCATCCGAGGAGAACACCTCGCGGGCTCGCCGTCGATGGGGAGCGGTCACCACCGGACTCCCACCCTACGTGCGACGGAGCCCCTCGGCTGCGCGACCGCGACGCGCCGTGGACAGACGGATGCCGCGGGCGGCGGCCGCCCGCGGCATCCGGAACCTGCGCTCAGGGACGCGTGAGCTGCGGCCCCGCCGCGAGCTGGCGGTCGTACTCCTCGTACGCCGCCCGGTTGCGCGCGGTGACGGTGCGGCCGCGCGCGGCCACCCACGCACCGAACCAGAGCGTCACCTCGCGCGCGAAGACGCCCGCGAGAATGGCGCGCGGGTCGAGCCAGCGCGCCGCGACGAAGTCGCCCACCTCGGCAGAGGTGAGGTTCCAGGCCTCGCCGAGCAGCGCGCCGCCGACGTACGAGAAGTACACGACGATGCCGACCAGCAGGCCGAAGACCGCGTACGCCCACCAGCCGTTCCGGTTGACGATCGCCGCGAGCAGGATGAACGAGAGGAAGAAGACGAGCACGGGCACCCAGAACGCCGGGTGGCCGAGGAACTGCAGGAACGCGTCGATCGGCGCCGCCGTCGAGCCCTGCACGAAGACCAGCAGGTAGCCGGCGAGCGCGTACAGCGCGGCGAACGCGACCGTCGCGATGAGGCCGACGAGCACGCCGAAGCCGCGGTTGCCCCGCGGACGCGGCGGAGTGGGCGCCTGCACGTAGATCGCCCGCTGCTCGGGCTCGGCCGGCGGCGCCGGGGCTGCCGGAGCCACGGGTGCGGGGGGCTCGGTCGTGGGCGCCTCGTCGGCGGCCGGGACCTGCTCGGTCGAGGTCTCCGGCTCGACGGGCGCGGGTTCGGGCGCGGGTTCGGGCTCGTCGGCGGTGGCGCCGTCGGAGACCGGCTCGTCCGCGGTGGCGGCATCGGGCGCCGGGTGCTCGGCCTGCGCCCGCTGCACGGCTGCGTCGAGCTCCGACGTGTCGGACTCCTGCGCGGTGTCGGCGGGCGGAGCCGGGGGCGCGGGCTGCTCCGACGTCGGTGCGGCGTCGGCTGGCGGGGCATCCGCACCCGTCGTCGTGTCGGTCTCACCGGTGTCGGCCTGCGGCGTGCTCGTGGGCTCGTCCTCGGGTCGAGATCCGGGCGTCGTGTCGCTCATGTGGCACCCCTTCCGGGCGCGCCGAGCGCCCCGTCGCGGTCACTCTAGCAACGCGAGCCGCCCTCAGCCGGACGGCGCGCACGGGTGTCGCGGGGCCGCTGGCCCGGCCCCGCCAGACACGACGAGGGCCCCGGATCGCTCCGGGGCCCTCGTCTCGTGTCGGCGTGACTACTGGTAGTTGCCGGGGGTGAAGTCGTCGCTCGAGAACGAGTCGAAGTCGACGAAGCTCAGGTCGCCCTCGGAGAACACCGCGTCCTCGGAGAAGATGCGGTTCGGGTAGCGCTCCGCCTTCGCCTCCTCGGTCGCCTCGACCGTCACGTTGCGGTACTTGCCGAGCCCGGTACCGGCCGGGATCAGCTTTCCGATGATGACGTTCTCCTTGAGGCCGACGAGCGGGTCGGACTTGCCCTCCATGGCGGCCTGCGTGAGCACGCGGGTCGTCTCCTGGAAGGACGCGGCCGACAGCCACGACTCGGTCGCGAGCGAGGCCTTGGTGATGCCCATGACCTCCTGGCGGGCCGAGGCGGTCTTCCTGCCCTCGGTCAGCGACGCGCGGTTGATCTCGTTGTACCGGCTGCGGTCGACGAGCTCGCCCGGCAGCAGGTCGGTGTCGCCGTGGTCGACGACCGTGACCTTGCGCAGCATCTGGCGCACGATGACCTCGATGTGCTTGTCGTGGATCGGCACGCCCTGCGAGCGGTACACGTCCTGCACGCCCTCGACGAGGTGCTTCTGCACGGCGCGGACGCCCTTGACGCGGAGCACCTCCTTCGGGTCGACCGTTCCGACGATGATCTGCTCGCCGAGCTCGACGTGCTGGCCGTCCTCGACCAGGAGGGTCGAGCGCTTGAGCACGTTGTAGGCGATCGGCTCGTCCCCGTTGTCGGGGGTGAGGATCACCTTGCGCTGCTTCTCGGTCTCGTCGATCGTGATCTTGCCGGGGGCCTCCGCGATCGGCGACGCACCCTTGGGGGTGCGGGCCTCGAAGAGCTCCTGCACGCGGGGCAGACCCTGCGTGATGTCGTCGGCCGAGGCCGAACCACCGGTGTGGAAGGTACGCATGGTCAGCTGCGTGCCGGGCTCGCCGATCGACTGGGCCGCGATGATGCCGACGGCCTCGCCGATGTCGACGAGCTTGCCGGTCGCGAGCGAACGGCCGTAGCACTTCGCGCAGACGCCGACGCTCGACTCGCAGGTGAGCACCGAGCGGACCTTGATCGACTCGACGCCCGCCTTGACCAGGCGGTCGATGAGCACGTCGCCCACGTCGGCGCCGGCCTCGGCCAGCACCTCGCCCTTGGCGTCGACGGCGTCGGATGCCAGGTTGCGCGAGTACACCGAGTTGTCGACGTCGGCCGCCTCGCGGAGCACGCCCGCCTCGTCGGCCTCGGCGATCGTGAACGCCAGGCCGCGGGTCGTGCCGCAGTCCTCCTCGCGGATGATGACGTCCTGCGAGACGTCGACCAGACGACGCGTCAGGTAGCCCGAGTCCGCGGTGCGGAGCGCGGTGTCGGCGAGACCCTTGCGGGCACCGTGCGTGGCGATGAAGTACTCCGCCACGGTCAGACCCTCGCGGTAGCTCGAGATGATCGGGCGCGGGATGATCTCACCCTTCGGGTTGTTCACCAGACCGCGCATACCGGCGATGTTGCGCACCTGCAGCCAGTTACCGCGAGCGCCCGAGGACACCATGCGGTTGATGGTGTTGTCCTCCGGGAAGTTCTCGCGCATGGCCTGGGCGACCTCGTCGGTGGCCTTGGTCCAGATCTGGATGAGCTCCTGACGACGCTCGAGGTCGGTCGTGAGACCCTTCTCGAACTGCGCCTGGACCTTCGCGGCCTCCTTCTCGTGCTTCGCCACGATCTCCGCCTTCTGCGGGGGTGCGACGACGTCGGAGAGGGCGACGGTCACGCCGGAACGGGTCGCCCAGCGGAAGCCGGCGTCCTTGATCCGGTCGAGGGTCGCGGCGACCTCCACCTTCGGGTAGCGCTCGGCGAGGTCGTTGACGATCGACGAGATCTGGCCCTTGCCGGCCTGCGCGTTGAAGTACGGGTAGTCCGTCGGCAGCGCCTCGTTGAAGAGGGCACGACCGAGGGTCGTCTCCAGCGCGAACGGCTTGCCCGGCTCGAAGCCCTCGGGCGCCTCGCCCTCGCCGAAGTGCAGCCCGTCGAGACGGATCTTCACCTTCGCGTTGAGGTCGAGCTCGGTGCGCAGCGGCGAGTTCTGGTCGAACGCGAGGATCGCCTCGGCGATCGACGAGAACGCACGGCCCTCACCGGCGACGCCTTCCTTCTCGGTCGTCAGGTGGTGCAGGCCGATGATCATGTCCTGCGAGGGCAGGGTCACCGGACGGCCGTCCGACGGCTTCAGGATGTTGTTCGACGCGAGCATCAGGATGCGGGCCTCGGCCTGCGCCTCGACCGACAGCGGCAGGTGCACGGCCATCTGGTCGCCGTCGAAGTCCGCGTTGAATGCGGCGCAGACGAGCGGGTGCAGCTGGATGGCCTTGCCCTCGACGAGCTGCGGCTCGAAGGCCTGGATGCCGAGGCGGTGCAGCGTGGGCGCGCGGTTCAGCAGCACGGGGCGCTCGCGGATGATCTCCTCGAGCACGTCCCACACCTGCGGGCGCGAACGCTCCACCATACGCTTGGCGGCCTTGATGTTCTGCGCGTGGCTCAGGTCGATCAGGCGCTTGATGACGAACGGCTTGAACAGCTCGAGCGCCATCTGCTTGGGCAGGCCGCACTGGTGCAGCTTCAGCTGCGGGCCGACCACGATGACCGAACGGCCCGAGTAGTCGACGCGCTTGCCGAGCAGGTTCTGGCGGAACCGGCCCTGCTTGCCCTTGAGCATGTCGGACAGCGACTTGAGCGCACGGTTGCCGGTGCCCGTGACCGGGCGGCCGCGGCGGCCGTTGTCGAACAGCGCGTCGACGGCCTCCTGGAGCATCCGCTTCTCGTTGTTCACGATGATCTCGGGCGCGCCGAGGTCGAGCAGACGACGGAGGCGGTTGTTGCGGTTGATCACGCGGCGGTACAGGTCGTTCAGGTCGCTCGTGGCGAAGCGGCCACCGTCGAGCTGCACCATCGGGCGCAGCTCCGGCGGGATGACCGGGACGACGTCGAGCACCATCGCGGCCGGCGAGTTGCCGGTGGCGAGGAACGAGTTGACCACGCGCAGGCGCTTGATCGCACGGATCTTCTTCTGGCCCTTGCCCTCGGCGATCTGCAGGTGCAGGTCGTCGGCCTCGGCCTTCAGGTCGAAGCTCTCGAGGCGCTGCTTGATCGCCTCGGCGCCCATGTAGGCGTCGAAGTAGATGCCGAAGCGGTCCTGGAGCTCGTGGAACACCGGGTCCTCGGGCTTCAGGTCGCCGACCTTCAGCGTGCGGAACTCGTCCCAGACGCGCTCGAGGTGCGCGACCTGCTCGTCGGCCGACTTGCGAACGCCGGCCATCTCCTTGTCGGCGGCGGCCTCGGCGCGCTTCTTCTGGTCGCTCTTGGCACCGTCGGCCTCGAGCTGCGCGAGCTCCTCCTCCTTGCGGGTCATGAGCTCGGCGATGCGCGCGTCGCGCTGGTCGCCGATCGTCTTGATCTCGAGGCGGAGCTCGTTCTCGAGCCCGGGCAGGTCGGCGTGGCGACCCTCCTCGTCGATGTCGATGATCATGTACGCCGCGAAGTAGATGACCTTCTCGAGGTCCTTCGGGGCCATGTCGAGCAGGTACCCGAGGCGCGAGGGCACGCCCTTGAAGTACCAGATGTGTGTGACGGGCGCGGCCAGCTCGATGTGGCCCATGCGCTCACGGCGCACGGACGACTTCGTGACCTCGACACCGCAGCGCTCGCAGACGATGCCCTTGAAGCGGACGCGCTTGTACTTGCCGCACGAGCACTCCCAGTCGCGGCTCGGTCCGAAGATCTGCTCGCCGAAGAGGCCGTCCTTCTCGGGCTTGAGCGTGCGGTAGTTGATCGTCTCGGGCTTCTTGACCTCGCCGTACGACCAGCGGCGGATGTCCTCGGCGGTGGCCAGGCCGATGCGAAGCTCGTCAAAAGTGGTTGCGTCGAGCAATTTCTCTCCTAGAGATTTCCTGAGGTTCTTCTATCGGCCTGGTTCAGATCTCGTCGATGTTCGACGACTCGAACCGGGTGGAGATGTTGATGCCGAGCTCCTCCGCAGCGCGGAAGGCCTCGTCATCCGTGTCGCGCAGGCTGACCGCCGTGCCGTCTGCCGACAGCACCTCGACGTTCAGGCACAGCGACTGCATCTCCTTCATGAGCACCTTGAAGGACTCGGGGATGCCGGGCTCCTGGATGTTCTCGCCCTTGACGATCGCCTCGTACACCTTGACGCGGCCGAGGATGTCGTCGGACTTGATCGTGAGCAGCTCCTGCAGTGCGTACGCGGCACCGTAGGCCTCGAGCGCCCACACCTCCATCTCACCGAAGCGCTGGCCGCCGAACTGGGCCTTACCGCCGAGCGGCTGCTGGGTGATCATCGAGTACGGGCCCGTCGAGCGCGCGTGGATCTTGTCGTCCACCAGGTGGTGCAGCTTCAGGATGTACATGTAGCCGACCGAGGTGGGGTACGGGAACGGCTCGCCGGAGCGGCCGTCGAACAGCTGCGTCTTGCCGCTGGAGTCGATCAGGCGCTCGCCGTCGCGGTTCGGGTGGGTCGAGTCGAGGAGACCTGCGATCTCCTCCTCGAGCGCACCGTCGAACACGGGCGTGGCGACCTTCGAACCGGGCTCCGCCTCGCGGGCGACCTCGGGCAGGCGCTCGGCCCACTCCGGGTTGCCATCGACCTTCCAGCCCTGCTTGGCGACCCAGCCGAGGTGGGTCTCCAGCACCTGGCCGAAGTTCATGCGGCCGGGGATGCCGAGCGGGTTGAGGATCACGTCGACCGGCGTGCCGTCGGCGAGGAACGGCATGTCCTCGACCGGCAGGATCTTCGAGATGACGCCCTTGTTGCCGTGGCGGCCGGCGAGCTTGTCGCCCTCGGTGATCTTGCGCTTCTGGGCGATGTAGACGACCACGCGCTGGTTGACGCCCGAGCCGAGCTCGTCGTCGCCGTCCTGCGCGTCGAACACCTTGACGCCGATGATCGTGCCCTGCTCGCCGTGGGGGACCTTGAGCGACGTGTCGCGCACCTCGCGGCTCTTCTCGTTGAAGATCGCGCGGAGCAGGCGCTCCTCGGCGCTCAGCTCGGTCTCGCCCTTCGGCGTGACCTTGCCGACGAGGATGTCGCCGGGACGGACCTCGGCGCCGATGCGGATGATGCCGCGCTCATCGAGGTCGGCCAGCAGGTCGGGGCTCACGTTGGGGAGGTCGCGGGTGATCTCCTCCTTGCCGAGCTTGGTGTCGCGGGCGTCGACCTCGTACTCCTCGATGTGGATCGAGGAGAGGACGTCGTCCTTCACCAGGTTCTGGCTGAGGATGATCGCGTCCTCGAAGTTGTGGCCCTCCCACGGCATGAACGCCACGAGGAGGTTCTTGCCGAGCGCGAGCTCGCCGTTGTCGGTCGCGGGGCCGTCGGCGATGACCTCGCCGGCCTCGATGCGCTCACCGGCGTTGACGATCACGCGGTGGTTGTACGAGGTGCCCTGGTTCGAGCGGTCGAACTTGCGCAGCCAGTAGGTGTGCGTGCCGCCCTCGTCGAGGTCGACCGTCACGAAGTCGGCCGAGACCTCGGAGACCACGCCGGACGCGTCGGCGGTGAGCACATCGCCGGCGTCGATCGCCGCGTAGCCCTCCATGCCGGTGCCGACGTAGGGCGAGTCGCTGCGCAGCAGCGGCACGGCCTGGCGCTGCATGTTCGCACCCATGAGGGCGCGGTTCGCGTCGTCGTGCTCGAGGAACGGGATGAGCGAGGTCGCCACCGACACCATCTGGCGCGGCGAGACGTCCATGTAGCCGATCTCGTCGGCGGGGATGAGGTCGACCTCGCCGCCGGTCTTGCGGGCCAGGACGCGCTCCTCGACGAAGTGCCCGTCCTTCTTGAGGGGGGCGTTCGCCTGGGCGACGACGTGGTCCTTCTCGTCCATCGCGGTCAGGTAGTCGATGTGCTCGGTGACCCGGCCGTTCTCGACGCGACGGTACGGCGTCTCGATGAAGCCGAACGAGTTGATGCGCGCGAACGACGCGAGCGAGCCGATGAGGCCGATGTTCGGGCCTTCCGGCGTCTCGATCGGGCACATGCGGCCGTAGTGCGAGGGGTGCACGTCGCGGACCTCGACGCCCGCGCGGTCGCGCGAGAGGCCGCCGGGGCCGAGCGCCGACAGGCGACGCTTGTGCGTGAGGCCGGCCAGCGGGTTGTTCTGGTCCATGAACTGCGACAGCTGCGAGGTGCCGAAGAACTCCTTGATCGCGGCCACGACGGGGCGCACGTTGATCAGGGTCTGCGGCGTGATCGCCTCGATGTCCTGGGTGGTCATGCGCTCGCGGACCACGCGCTCCATGCGCGAGAGGCCGGTGCGGACCTGGTTCTGGATCAGCTCGCCGACGGCGCGGATGCGACGGTTGCCGAAGTTGTCGATGTCGTCGACGTCGAGGCGGATCTCGACGTCCTTGCCACCGCGGCGACCCGGCAGGGTCTTGCGCTCGTCGTGCAGGGCGACCAGGTACTTGATGGTCGACACGATGTCCTGGACGGTCAGCACCGAGTCGGTCAGCGGGGCCTCGAGGCCGAGCTTGTTGTTGATCTTGTACCGGCCGACCTTGGCGAGGTCGTAGCGCTTCGGGTTGAAGTAGAAGTTGTCCAGCAGCGCGCGGGCGGCCTCGGCGGCGACCTGCTCGCCCGGACGGAGCTTCCGGTAGATGTCCTTGAGCGCCTCCTCCTTCGTGAGGATGTTGTCCTTCTCGAGGGTGAGGGCGATCGACTCGTACCCGGCGAACTCCTCGAGGATCTCCTCCGAGGTGAGGCCGAGGGCCTTGAGGAAGACGGTGACCGACTGCTTGCGCTTGCGGTCGATGCGCACGCCGACCTGGTCGCGCTTGTCGATCTCGAACTCGAGCCAGGCGCCGCGGCTCGGGATGACGCGGGCGGAGTAGATGTCCTTGTCGGAGGTCTTCTCCTGGGCGCGCTCGAAGTACACGCCGGGCGAACGGACGAGCTGCGAGACGACGACGCGCTCGGTGCCGTTGATGACGAAGGTGCCCTTCGGGGTCATGAGCGGGAAGTCGCCCATGAAGACCGTCTGGGTCTTGATCTCACCGGTGAGGTGGTTCATGAACTCGGCGTTCACGTACAGCGGTGCCGAGTAGGTCTTGCTCTTCTCCTTGCACTCGTCGATCGAGTACTTGGCGGGCTCGAGCTCCGGGTTCGTGAAGCTCAGCTGCATGGTCTCGCCGAGGTCCTCGATGGGCGAGATCTCCTCGAAGATCTCCTCGAGGCCGCTCGCCTCGGCCAGGTCGGTGCGACCGGACTCGAGCCCTTCCTCCACACGCGTCTTCCACGCGTCGTTGCCCACGAGCCAGTCGAACGACTCGGTCTGGAGGGCGAGGAGATCGGGTACGGTGAGGGTGTCGGTGACCTTCGCGAAAGACAGTCGCTTCGCGTTGCGTCCGTTCTTGGGAGTGGGCATGTTCGCGTTACGCGCAGCAGCCAAGGAAATTACCTCCATGGGCCCCGTCGGGCCGGATTACCGTCAGTAGTGGTGGAAGTACCCCGCAGACTCACGTGTTGCGTAGGTGCCGGGCACGCCGACGGACGCCGAATCCGCCGATGTCTCCGGACACACGAAGCCGACCGCAATATGAAGGCAGAGATGGTCTGGGAGCGCAAAGGTTAACTATAGGCCGGATGCCACGCCGTGTCCAGTCGGATTCTTGACCTCCCGCGAAGGCTGGGGTATAAGCCGGATGCGACCGAGCCGAAGGGGTGCCCCATGAGCCGTTCCCGCGTGCGCGTCGAGCCGAGCCCGGTCTTCGCCGGGGCGCTCGAACTGGTGGTCGACGATCGCCCGCAGTCGGTCGTCGACCCGGCGAACCCGGCCCGCCTGCACTACGACTACGCGCACCGCGTCGGCGGGGTGCTCTCGCTGGTCGCGGACCCGGGCGCCCCGCTCCGGGTGCTGCACGTCGGCGGCGGCGCCATGACGCTCGCACGACACGTCGCAGCGCTCCGCCCGGGCTCGCACCAGGTGGTGATCGAGTCCGACCCCGACGTCGTGCGGGTCGTGGGCGAGCGGATGCCCCTGGGCCCGGCCGCCGCCCGGTCGATCGACGTGCGCACGGCCGACGCCGCCGCGCTCGTGCCGGCGCTCGAGGGCCGGTACGACGTCGCCATCGTGGACGCCTACGTCGGGCTCGACGCGCCGGGCTTCGCGGCATCCGCCGACTGGTACCGAACGCTCGCAGACCTGCTGCCGGGAGGCTTCGCGATCGCCAACGTGGTGGACGACGGCGGCCTGGCGTCGGTGCGCCTCGTCGCACCCGCGCTCGCCGCCGCGTTCGCCGAGCTGCTCGCACTCGGGCCGGCCGACCTGTTCGCCGGCGAGCGGGGCGGCAACGTGGTGCTGGTCGGCGGCGACGCGGAGCGGCTGGACGCGTGGGTCGCGCCGCTCAGGCGCATCGGACCGCACCCCGCGACCGTGCTCGGGCCGGCCGAGGCCGCGCGCACGCTGCTCGGGTAGCGTTGGCGCATGCCCGAGCCCGAACGCACCCTCGCCGCGAGCGGGCATCGCGCCCGGCTCGAGGAGGACCGCGGGCGACCGGGTTCGTGGACGCTGTACGTCGACGGCACGCCGCAGTCGCACGTCGACCTCGAGCGGCCCGAGTGGCTCGGGTTCGAGTACGTGCGGCGCATCGGGCACGCGATCGACCTCGTCGCCGAGCCGGGCGAGCCGATCACGGCCGTGCACCTCGGCGGCGGCGCGCTGACGCTGCCGCGGTACGTGGCGGCCACCCGGCCGGGCTCGCGCCAGCAGGTCGTCGAGCTGGAGTCCGACCTCGTCGAGCTGGTGCGCGAGCACCTGCCGCTGCCGCGCGGGGCGCAGATCCGGGTGCGGCACGGCGACGCGCGCGAGGTCGCCGCCCGGCTGCCGCGCGGGCTGCACGGGCGCGCCGACATCGTCGTGGTCGACATCTTCTCGGGCGCGCGCACGCCCGCGCACGTGACGAGCACCGAGTTCTACGAGCTGCTGACGCCGCTGCTCGCGCCCCGCGGCATCCTCGTGGTCAACATCGCCGACGGCGCGGGGCTCGCCTTCGCTCGCGGGCAGGTGGCGACGCTCTCGCGCGTGCTGCCCGAGGTGGCGATCGCCGCCGACCCGGGCATGCTGAAGGGCCGGCGCTTCGGCAACGTCGTTGCGTACGCGAGCCCGCACGAGCTGCCGTTCGCGCAGTTGCCCCGGCGGCTCGCGAGCGACCCGGCGCCCGCGAAGGTGGTGGCCGGCGACGAGCTGCACCGGTTCGTCGCCGGGGCCCCGTTCGTGACGGATGCGACCGCGGTGCCGTCGCCGCCGCCCGCACGGTCGGTGTTCCTCACCAAGCCGAACGCCTGACGCATCCGCGGTCGGGTCGGCGCCGAACTCACGCGTGCCGGAACCGCACGGCCTGGCCGGGCCGCAGCTGCGCGAAGGCGTCGATGGAGGCCCCCGACACGACCGCGATGACCGGGTACCCGCCCGTGACCGGATGGTCGGCGAGCAGCACGGTCGGCGTGCCGGTCGGCGGCACCTGCACCGAACCGCGCACGACCCCCTCGCTGGCGAGCTCGCCGGGCACGAGGCGTTCGAGCGCGGGACCGTCGAGGCGCACGCCGATGCGATCGGACTGCGGCGAGACGCGCCACTCCGTCTCGAAGAGCGCGAGCCGCGCGGCATCCGTGAACCAGTCGGCCCGCGGGCCGGGAACGAGGCCCGCGACGACCTGGTCGTCGACCGGGGCCCACGCGGTGAGCCGGTCGAGCGCGGGGATGGCGCCGGCGGTCTCGTCGCCGATGGGCAGTGCGTCGCCCGCGGCGAGCGGGTCCGGCCCGAGGCCCGCGAGCGTGTCGCGCGAGCGTGAGCCGAGCACCCGCGGCACGGCGATGCCGCCGCGCACGCCGACCACGTAGCGCAGCCCGTGCGCGGCCGTGGGCAGCACGAGCTCGGCGCCGGGCCGGGCGCGGGTCGCGGTCTCGGGGCGCACGGCCTCGCCGTCGAGCGTCACGTCGCCCCAGGCGCCCGTGACCGCGAACCAGGCGCCGTCGTCGAACCGCAGGTGCAGCCCGCCGATCGCGCACTCGAGCGCCGCGGCGTGCGGGGCGTTGCCCACGAGCCGGTTCGCGAGGCCGAGCGCGGCACGGTCGGCGGCGCCGGACCCGCCCACGCCGAGGTGCGCCCAGCCGGGGCGACCGAGGTCCTCCACGAGGCTCAGCGCGCCGGGGGCGAGCACCGTGAGACGGCCGGTCACGACTCGCCCTCCTGCCGCACGAAACGCACGGTCCCACCCGGCACGAGTCGCGCCGGCGGATCGGCGGCCGGGTTCCACAGCTCGGCATCCGTCGTGCCGATGAGCTGCCAGCCGCCCGGGCTCTCGCGCGGGTAGACGCCCGAGTAGGCCCCGGCGAGGCCGATCGCCCCGGCGGGCACGCGCGTGCGCGGGTTCGCGAGCCGCGGCACGTCGTACGGCCAGTCGTCGCTCACGAGGTACCCGAACCCCGGGGCGAACCCGGTGAACGCGACGCGCCAGGTGGCGCCGAGGTGCGCCGCGACGAGCTCCTCGACGCTGATGCCGAGCGTGGTCGCGGCGGCGGTCAGGTCGTCCCCGTCGTAGCGAGCGGGCAGCTCGACGACCTCGGAGGCGACCGCGTCGATCGGGGCGGTCGCGGTGTGCGCGATCCAGGAGGTCGCCGTCTCGAGCGCGATGCGTGCGGGGTCGACCGTGACGAGCACCGTGCGCGCCGCGGGCACCAGGTCGACGACCCCGTCGGGCCGCGACGCGGTGAGCGCGGCGTGCAGCCCGAGCACCTCGTCGGCGTCGGCGCACTCGACGAGCACCGCGTGCTCCCCGGAGGGCAGGATGCGGCGTGCGCCGTCGCCCGCGACGGTGCTCATGCGAAGGCCCCCACCGGCACGCCGGCCTCGGCGAGCGCCGCACGCACCGCCCGGGCGATGTCGACCGCGCCCGGGGTGTCGCCGTGCACGCAGACCGACTCGGCGTCGATGCGCACGAGGCCGCCGCCGACGGCCTCGACCTCGCGGTCGGCGACCATGCGCAGCACCCGCTGCGCGGCCGCATCGGGGTCGGTGACGAGCGCGCCGGGCTGGTTGCGCGGCGCGAGGGTGCCGTCGGCCAGGTAGCCCCGGTCGGCGAACGCCTCGGCGACGAAGCGCAGCCCCGCGGCATCCGCCGCCCGCTCGACCGCGGACCCCGGCATGCCGAGCACGGCCAGCCGGGAGTCGAACGCGGCGACGGCCCGCGCGAACGCCTCGGCGAGATCGGGGTCGGCCGCGACGGCCGCGTACATCGCGCCGTGCGGCTTGACGTAGCGCATGGCGGTCGAGGCCGCGGTCGCGACCCCCGCGAGCGCACCGAGTTGGTAGACGGTGTCGGCGGCGAGCTCGGCCGGCGAGACCTTCAGGTGACGGCGGCCGAAGCCCACGAGGTCGGGGAAGGACGGATGCGCCCCGATGACCACGCCCGACGCGGCCGCGATGCGGCAGGTCTCGAGCATCGTGGTCGGGTCGCCGCCGTGGAAGCCGCAGGCGACGTTCGCGCTCGAGACCGCGCGGAGCATCTGCTCGTCGTCGCCCATGCGCCACTGCCCGAACGACTCACCCAGGTCGCTGTTGACGTCGATCGTGCCGGACACGACTCCATTGTCTCGCGCTGACGGCGGCCGCGCATATCCTCGTGCCATGGCGGAACTGGACCGGGTGCGCAGATGGGCGGACGCGCTGATCGTGCTGCACCTCGACCCCGCCGTCTGGACCTTCGCGTTCGACAACGCGAAGAAGCGTGCCGGGCTGTGCGACTTCCAGGCGCACCGCATCTCCGTGTCGCGGTACCTGGCCGCACGCTACGACGACGACGAGATCCACCAGATCCTGCTGCACGAGGTCGCGCACGCCCTCGCCGGGCCGAACGCCGGGCACGGCCCGCGCTGGAAGGCCGAGGCGGCGCGCATCGGGTACGTCGGCCGGCGCACGCACGACGGCGAGATCGCCGACGAGCTCGCGCCGTGGGTGGGCACCTGCCTCGCCGGGCACCGGCACGTGCGCTACCGCAAGCCGACGCGCGCGGTCAGCTGCGGCGAGTGCTCGCGCGGGTTCGACCGGGCGAACCTCATCACCTGGCGCCACCGCGAGATCACGCCGGCCATGCGACGGCGTGCCGCGGCGAGCGCCGACCCCGGGCGGGCGTAGGCGTCAGGCCCGGAACACGCCGTCCTGCAGCACGGGCACGAGGTCGGTCACGTCGGCCTTGGTGGCGAACGCGACGTCGGCCCGGCGGCCGTCGGCGGCGAGCTCGCGCGCGCTGCCGGTGGCGCTGATGAGGTGGTGCGCCGCACGGCCGAGGCCCGTGTAGGCGGCCGCGGCGACCGCGGCCTCGGGCGAGGTGTGGTCGATGCCGAGTTCCATGAGCGCGTCGACCACGGCGCCCGCGGTCAGCTGGTCCTCGACCGAGACGCGGAGGGTGCCGTCGGGCCACTGCTCGCCGGCGGCGATGATCGCGACCGAGGTGCGGGCCTGCCGCTCCCCCTGGACCGCGTGGATGTACCGTGCGACCGCGCTCCGGTTGCGCAGCGACGCGGCGACCACGCGTGCGGGCGAGTCGGCGAGCCCGTGCGCGAGGCGCGAGCCGTTGATCGCGGGCAGGACGACGACGCGGCCCTCCTCCCCCTCGGGCTCCTCGGCGAGCGCGGCCGTCGACGGGCTGGCGACGAGCCGGGCGCCCAGTTCGGCGGCGCGCTCCTCGGCCCCCTCGCCCCACCACGGCGCGACGGCGATGCCCCGCTCGGCGGCGACGACGACGGCCGTGGTGAACTGCACGGCGTCGACCAGCACGACGACGTCCGCGTGGGTCGCCACGGCGTCGACCCCGGCGTCGCCCCACTCGAGGCGCACCTGGTACGTGGTCTGGTCGAACGGATCGGTCTGCGGGGCATTCACCCGCACAGGCTAGCCGCCCCCTTCCGCGGCTCCCGACGCGCCCGTAGCGTGGAGTCATGCGGCTGCTGCTGAAGCTGGTGCTCGACTGCACTCCGGATGCCGCGTGGCGTGCCCTGCACAGCCCCGCGGTGCTCCGCGAGGTCGTCGCGCCGTGGCTCGACTTCTCGTCGCTCGAGGAGGGCGGGCTGCCCACGCGCTGGGAGGCCGACGGCCCGCACCGGGTCATGTCGCTCGCGTTCCGGCGCTTCCCGACGGGCGAGGAGGTCATCGACCTCGACCACCCCGACGGCCTGCCGGAGGGCGTGCGGATGCTGCGCGACACCGGCGGCGGCCGCAGCGGCGTGTTCGCCGCGTTCGACCGCTGGGACCACCGGATGGCCGTCTCGCCCGCCCCCGACGGCAGCGGGCGAACGCTCTACCGCGACCAGCTGCTGGCGGGCGGCGGAGCGATCGACCTCGTCGCCTGGTACCCGACGTGGGCGTTCTGGCAGTGGCGCGGGGCCCGCCTGAAGGCGCTCGCGCCGACGTGGTCGTACGACCCGCCGGGCACCGCCGACGCCGACGCCGCCGAGGCGGCGCGTGCCGCGCACAGCACACCCACAGCGCGCATCCAGTAGGCTCGTGGTCGGCCGGTGCGCCGTTGCGCCCGCCACGCGTCGTAGAACGCTTCTGCCGGGCATGCGCCCGATGACTCTTCGTACGGCGAATCGGATGCGCGGAATCCCGCGCCTTCGCCACCCGCTCCCCCGCCGAACCCTGCGCGGGCGGAGCTCGATGCCGGAAAGGCACCACCCACATGACTTCCCCCACCTTCGGCGCGCTCGGCGTGCCCGCCCCGCTCGTCGCCGCCCTCGCGGCCGACGGCAAGACCGAGCCGTTCCCCATCCAGCAGAACACGCTGCCCGACACGCTCGCCGGCCGCGACGTGCTCGGCCGCGGCAAGACGGGCTCGGGCAAGACCCTCGCGTTCTCGCTGCCCATGGTCGCGCGCCTCGGCGGCGAGCTCGCCGGCGGCCGCCGCCGCGCCGGTCGCCCGCTCGGCCTCGTGCTCGCCCCCACTCGCGAGCTCGCGACGCAGATCGCCGCGACCATGCAGCCCCTCGCCGACGCGTACGGACTGGTGACCACCACGATCTACGGCGGCATCAACCAGAAGCGCCAGGTCGAGGCCCTGAACCGGGGCGTCGACATCGTCGTCGCCTGCCCGGGCCGGCTCGAGGACCTGATGAAGCAGGGCTTCGTGACCCTCGACGCCGTGGAGATCACGGTGCTCGACGAGGCCGACCACATGGCCGACCTCGGCTTCCTGCCCGTCGTGACCCGCATCATGGACAAGACGCCGAACCGCGGCCAGCGCATGCTGTTCTCCGCGACCCTCGACAACGGCGTCGACAGGCTCGTCGCGCGCTACCTCGAGAACGAGGTGCTGCACTCGGTCGACGAGGCGAACTCGCCGGTCGCCGCGATGACCCACCACGTGTTCGAGGTCGCCGACGTCGACGCGAAGAACGACCTCGTGCGCGCGCTCGCGTCGGGCACCGGCCGCCGCATCCTCTTCATGCGCACCAAGCACCACGCGAAGAAGCTCGCGAAGAAGCTGACGGATGCCGGCATCCCGGCCGTCGACCTGCACGGCAACCTGTCGCAGCCGGCGCGCGACCGCAACCTCGCGGCGTTCCACGACGGCTCGGTGAAGGTCATGGTCGCGACCGACGTCGCCGCGCGCGGCGTGCACGTCGACGACGTCGAGCTCGTGATCCACGTCGACCCGCCGATGGAGCACAAGGCGTACCTGCACCGCTCGGGCCGCACCGCACGCGCCGGCAGCGAGGGCGACGTCGTGACGATCTGCCTGCCCACGCAGCGCGGCGACCTGAAGTCGCTGCTGCGCAAGGCCGCCATCACCGTCACGCCCGAGCAGGTGACGCCCGAGTCGGCGTCCGTCGTCGCGCTCATCGGCGAGGTCGCCCCGTACGTGAAGCCCGCACCGCGCGAGCAGCGCCAGCAGGGCGGCGGCGGTCGCTCGCAGGGCGCGAACGCGCAGCGCAAGCGCGCGGCCCGCGACGCCCGCGGCAACGGCCAGGGCCAGCAGGGCGGCGGTCAGGGCTCGCGGCGCGGCGGCCGCGGCCGCGGATCGCGCGACGCGGTGCACCCCGGCACCGCCGACCAGGCGCCCGCACGCCCCCGCCGGGACCGCTCGGGCCGCCCCGCCGACGTCAAGGCGCAGGCGCCCCGCCGCGGCTCCGGCCAGAGCCGTGGCGCGCAGACCTCGGGCGCGCAGCGGCAGCGCCCGCAGGCCGCCCAGTCGGCCGGTCGCCCGCGCACGAACCGACGCGCCCAGGGCTGATTCGCGGGCCGGTCGCGCGGCGACCGGCCCGTGGCATCCGCTCGATTTCGCATCGGGCCCGGGCTGGCTTACCTTATGAGCCATGGGCACCGAGGTCGTTGCAGAAGTCGTCATCCGTCCGATTCGCGATGTGGACGCCGAAGCGCTCGGCAGGGTCCACGCGCAGTGCTGGCATGAGGACTACGACCAGCTGGTCGACGCGGCCACGCTCGCGAACCTGTCGCCCCGTCGCATGGCCGAACTCTGGACCCACTGGGTGAACCAGGGCGACGACTACACGCACGTCGCCGCGCTCGTCGACGGCGAGATCGTCGGCTTCGCCGGTGCCGGCCCGGCCCGCGACGACGACGCCCCGCGCGAGCGCGAGCTGTTCTTCATCCACCTGCTCGACGCGTTCCACGGTCAGGGCATCGGCCAGCAGTTGTTCGACGCGGCCGTCGGCGAGGCATCCGTCTACTGCTGGGTGCCCAGCAGCAACGAGTACGCGCTGCACTTCTACGACCGCAACGGCTTCACCCGCGACGGCGTCGAGCACGACGAGCCGTTCCTCGGCGAGACCATCCACGAGGTGCGCCTGGTCCGCTGACGCGGCGGGCGGGCGGATGCCGCTAGGGCAGGCGCCCGACCGATGCCAGCGCCTGGCGGATGAGGGTGCCGCGGCCGCCCTCCATCTCGGCGGCGACCTCGGCCGCGCACGCCTCCTCGGGGGTCATCCAGGTGACCTCGAGCGCGTCCTGCCGCGGCTCGCACGTGCCGGTGACCGGCACGACGTAGGCGAGCGACACCGCGTGCTGGCGGTCGTCGGTGAACGGCGAGATGCCGGGCATCGGGAAGTACTCGGCGACCGCGAACGGCACCGGACTCGCCGGCAGCAGCGGGAACGCCATGGGGCCGAGGTCCTTCTCGAGGTGCCGGAAGAGCGCGTCGCGCAGGGTCTCGCCGAACATGACGCGGCCCGAGACCAGCGTGCGGGTGATCTCGCCGGTCGGGGTGCCGCGCAGCAGCACGCCCACCTCGACGACCGTGCCGAGCCCGTCGACGCGCACCGGCACGGCCTCGACGTAGATGAGGGGCAGGCGCTGCCGCACCTCCTCGAGCTCGATGTCGCTCAGCCAGGCCGGGTTGGCCGGCGGCGCGGCCGGCTCGCCCTGGGACTCCCAGTCGGGATCGGGGTCGGGGGTGCGCACGCTCATGGCTCCATTGTGTCTCAGGGGCTGCGCGTGTCCAGTGCATCCCGCGCACCGGCTCGTGCCGGCCGGATGCGAGGATGGACCCCATGCCCCGACGGGCGCGACGGGAGGGGACCGACATCGACGCACGCGAACCCGTGACCATCGACGACGGCGCGGTGCTGTGGTCGGCCTCCGGTGCCGACCGCGAGGACCGACCGCTGCTCGTGCTGCTGCACGGCTACAACTCGCACGAGGGCGACCTGTTCGGACTCGCCCCGTACCTGCCGTTGCAGCCGGTCGTGGCCTCGCTGCGGGCGCCGCTGCACACGGGCTACGGGTTCGCGTGGTTCCCGCTGCAGGTCGCTGCCGACGGCGGCGTCGGGCTCGGCGAGGCGGAGGCACGACGAGCCGAGGCGGCGGCGGACGCGGTCATCGCGTGGGCCGAGTCGCTCGACCCGGCGCCCACCGCGATCGGGCTGCTCGGGTTCTCGCAGGGCGGCGCACTCTCGATCGAGCTGCTGCGGCGGCGCAGCGACCTGTTCGGCTTCGCGGTGTCGCTCGCGGGCTTCGTACTGCCCGGCGAGCGCGACGGCGATGCGGCACTGGCCGACCGGCAGCCCGCCGTGTTCTGGGGCCGCGGCACGGAGGACACCGTGATTCCGGCCGACGCGATCGCGCGCACGCAGGAGTGGCTGCCCGAACGGGTCGACCTCGACGCGCGCATCTACGAGGGGCTCGGCCACGCGGTGTCGGAGCTCGAGCTCGCCGACGTCACCGCGTTCCTGCGCGGCCGCTACGCCTGAGCGTCGTCGGCGTTGCGCGCGGCGCGCTCGGCGTCGCGCTCCTTGACCCGCCGGTTCTCGGCGCGCACCTGCGCCTGGGTCGCCCGCTCGGCCGACAGCCACTCGGGCATCTCGGCGAGCAGCTCCTGGATCTGCGCGGTCGTGAGCGGCTCGTCGATGCCGGCACGGGCGAGGCCCGAGTTCGAGACGCCGAGCTTGCGGGCCACGACGGGACGCGGATGCGGCCCCTCGCGGCGCAGCACCTGCAGCCACTCGGGCGGGTCCGCCTGCAGCCCGTCGAGCGCGTCGCGCGTGACCGGGGCGGAGCGGAACTCCTCGGGCGCGGCGGCCAAGAGGATGCCGAGCTTCTTCGCCGCGGTCTCCGGCTTCATGGTCTGCTGCCCGCCTGCACTCATCCCGCCAGCGTATAGCCTTGGCATGGCCGCGGCACGGGTGCGGCCGGGAAGGCGATCGGGACTCGTGGCGCTCAGGCTGACCTACGTCGAGGGCGTGAGCCCGGCGAAGTGGTTGCGCGCCTGGGCCGACCGGCGCCCCGACCTCCCGCTCGAGGCCGCGCGGGTGCCGGATGCCTCGCAGCTCACCGCTCTCGAGTCGGGCGACGCCGACCTGGCGTTCGTGCGCCTCCCCGTTCCCACCGACGGCCTGCACGCCATCCCCCTCTGGGAGGAGGTCGCCGTCGTCGTCGCCCCCAAGGACCACGCGATCGCGGCGGTCGACGAGGTGATGCTCGCCGACCTCGACGACGAGCCGCGCGCACCCGTGCAGCCGTCTCCCGAGGGCACGATCGAGCTCGTCGCGGCCGGCACCGGGGTCGCGATCGTGCCGCACTCGATCGCCCGCCTGCACCATCGCCGCGACGTCGTGGCGGTGCCGGTGACGGATGCCCCGACGACCCGCATCGCGCTGGTCTGGCGCGTCGAGCGCGACGACGCCGACATCCAGGAGTTCGTGGGCGTCGTGCGCGGACGCACGGCGCGGTCCTCGCGCGGGGCCGCCGACGAGGCATCCGATCAGCCCGCACCCGCGCGCGACGACGCCCGCACCGCGACGGGCGCGAAGAGCACACGAGCCAGCCGCGACCGCCGGGCCCGGCGCGCACCCGGCTCGGGCCGCGACAGCCGCAGCCGACGGGGGCGCCGCCGGTGAAGCCGTTCCTGTTCCTCTCCGCGAGGCCCGAGGTCGAGGCCGTCGGCCCCGAGTACGAGTCGGTGCGCTCGGCCATGGGCGCCGACGCCGGTCGCCTCGAGCACCACCGGCTCGACGTCTCCGCGCTCGAGCGCCAGCGCCTCGGCGCGTTCGCCGGCATCGTGGTCGGCGGCAGCCCGTTCAACGTGACGACCGCTCCCGAGCACGTCTCCGACGTGCAGCGCCGGGTCGAGGAGGACCTCGCATGGGTCGCCGAGCGCGGGCTCGCCGGCGACGTGCCCGTGCTCTTCACCTGCTACGGCATCGGCGTGCTCACCCGGGTGCTGGGCGGCGAGGTCGGGCTCGACCACGGCGAGGAGGCGCAGGCCGTGCGCGTCGAGCTGACCGACGACGGGCGGCTCGATGCGCTCACGGGTGTGCTGCCGCCCGCGTTCGACGCGCTCGTCGGCCACAAGGAAGCCACGGTGCGGCTGCCGGAGCGCGCCACGCTGCTCGCGGGCTCGCCGACCTGTCCGGTGCAGGTCTACCGCGTCGGCACCCGCGTCTATGCGACCCAGTTCCACCCCGAGGTGACCCCGGCCGATTTCGTGGCACGTGCCCGCGTCTACCGCCACCACGGCTACTTCCCGGCGCGCGAGCTCGCCGCGGTCGAGGCCCGCATCAACGGGGCATCCGTCACCTGGCCCCGCACCATGCTCGCCCGGTTCGCCGAGCTGTTCGGCTGAGTTCTCAGCTCTCCTCGGCCACGTCGGCGGGGTCGACGTCGGGGCGCAGGCCCCGCCAGGTGGGGTGGCGGGCGACGCCCGTCGGCGTCCACTCGCCGAACGCGATCTCGCCGACGAGGCGCGGCTCGACCCACACGGCGTCGGATGCCTCGGCCGGCGGCACCTCGACGAACGGGCTGTCCGTGCGGCGCAGCGATTCGAGGAGCCCCGCGATGCGGGCGAGCTGCGCGTCGGTGAATCCCGTGCCGACTCGGCCCGCGTAGCGGAGGCCCCCGTCGCCGGGGATGCCGATGAGCAGCGACCCGAACGTGTCGTCGCGCATGCCCTTGCCCGGCCGCCAGCCGCCGATCACCACCGACTGCACGCGCTCGTGCTTGACCTTCAGCCAGTCGGTGGAGCGGGCGCCGGGCCGGTAGCGCGAGTCGGCGTCCTTCGCGACCACGCCCTCGAGGCCGAGCGCGCGGCTCTGCTCGATCGCGGCGACGACGTCGCCCTCGAACGCGGGCGGCACCTGCACGGGCGACCCCGCCGCGGGGGGAACGAGGCGTTCGAGCAGGTCGCGGCGCTCGCGGTACGGCCGGTCGACCACCGACTCGCCGTCGACCGAGAGCACGTCGAACAGCAGCAGGCGCACGGGCACCTCCGAGGCTCCGCGGCGGATCTCGCGCGGCGCCGTCAGGTGCATCCGCTGCTGCATGCGCCCGAAGTCGGGGCGCCCGGTCGCGTCGAGCGCGACCACCTCGCCGTCGAGCACCGCCGAACCGGCCGCCAACCGTGCGGGCAGCCCCTCGAGCTCGGGGTAGCGCGCCGACACCTCGATGCCGTTGCGCGTGAACATGCGGAGCCGCTCGCCGTCGACCTCGACGAGGGCGCGCATGCCGTCCCACTTCATCTCGGCGACCCACTCGCCATGGGCGAGGTCGTGCGGCTTCGCGGTGGCGGCGAGCATCGGCTGCCAGGTGAACGGCCGCTCGGCTTCGGCGGGCACGGGCTCGGGCCGCGGCGGCCGCCTCGTGCGCACCGCCGGCCGCTTCATGCGGTGCAGCAGCCAGGTCGACTTCTCCCCCGACCCGTCGGTGCGGATGAGCGCGAACCGCCCGTCGCCCGCCGGCCCGCCGCGGTCGGTGTGCAGCGTCACGATCACCTCGTCGTCCCGCCACTTCTCGAGGTCGTACACGCCGGTGTCCCACAGGTCGACCCGGCCGGCACCGTATTCCCCCTTCGGAATGGTGCCCTCGAAGGTGGCGTACTCGAGCGGGTGGTCCTCGGTCATGACCGCGAGGTGGTTGCGCCCGGACTCCTCGGGCAGCCCCTTCGGCACGGCCCAGCTCACCAGCACGCCCTCGTGCTCGAGGCGGAAGTCGTAGTGCTCGCGGCTGGCGAAGTGGTGCTGGATCACGAAGCGCGGCAGGTCGCCCGGCGCGGGCGGCGCGGCACCTGCGGCGGGCACGGGCTCTGGCGTGCGGTCGGCCGAGCGCTTCTCGCGGTAGCGGCCGAGGCGATCGGATGCCCCCTGGGCGGCGGCGTCGGCCACCGTCGCCATGAACTCCCCCGGCGACGCGCCCACGTGCCCCTGGCGGAGCGGCTCCATCGGGTCGCCGCGCTCTGCGACCAGCGCGAGCACCTCGCCGTACTCGAGGTGGCACAGGTCGGGGTCGGCCAGCTCCTCCCAGGTGCGCGGCGCCGCCACCGTCGGACGGAACCGGCCGCGCAGCGAGTACGGCGCGATGGTCGTCTTCTTGCCGTTGTTCTGGCTCCAGTCGAGGAAGACCCGGCCGGGGCGCACCGACTTGCTCATGGAGCTCACGACGAGCTTGGGGTGGTCGGCCTCGAGGCTGCGGGCGAGCTCGCGGGCCAGCGCGCTGGCCTGGTCGCTCGAGAGCGTCCCGTCGAGCGGCGCGTAGAGGTGGATGCCCTTGGACCCGCTCGTCACGGGCACCGAGGCAAGGCCCATGCCGTCGAGGATCTCGCGGACGAGGAACGCCACCTCGGCGCATCCGCCGAGCCCCACCCCCTCGCCCGGGTCGAGGTCGAGCACCAGCCGGTCGGGGTGCTGCGGGGTGCCGGCCGCGTCGAACCGCCACTGCGGCACGTGCAGCTCGAGCGCCGCGAGCTGGGCGAGCCAGACGAGCGTCGGCAGGTCGTCGACCACGGGGTAGGTGTTGTCGTGGTCGGAGTGCGGGATGCGCGCGCGCCGCACCCAGTCGGGTGTGCCCTGGCCGAGGTCCTTCGCGAAGAACGTGCCGCCCGGGGCATCCGCGGTGCCCACCCCGTCGACCCAGCGCTTGCGGGTGCACGGGCGACCGGCCACGTACGGCAGCATCACGGGCGCGATCTCGGCGTAGTAGCCGATCACGTCGCCCTTGGTCGTGCCGGCCTCGGGGTACATGACCTTGTCGAGGCTCGTGATGCGCAGCCGGCGTCCGCCGACCTGCACGACCTGCTCCCCCGACCCCGGCATGCCCCCATCCTGCCGCGCGAGGGCTGGCCGTGGCATCCGTTCGGGTGTTGACTGAGGGGTATGCGTTCCATCTGGAAGGGCGCGCTGACCTTCGGGCTCGTCAACGTGCCGGTGAAGTTGTACAGCGCCACCGAGGACCACGACGTCTCGCTGCACCAGGTGCACGAGGCCGACGGCGGGCGGATCCGCTACGAGCGGCGCTGCGAGGTGTGCGGCAAGGTCGTGAAGTACCAGGACATCGACAAGGCGTACGACGACGGCGAGCACACGGTGATCCTCACCAAGGACGACTTCGACGCGCTGCCCGCCGAGCGCAGCCGCGAGATCGAGGTCGTCGAGTTCGTGCCGAACGACCAGATCGACCCGCTCATGTTCGAGCGCAGCTACTACCTCGAGCCCGACTCGAAGTCGCCCAAGGCGTACGTGCTGCTGCGTCGCACGCTCGAGTCGACCGACCGCACCGCGATCGTGCGCTTCGCGCTGCGCCAGAAGACCCGGCTGGCGGCGCTGCGCGTGCGCGACGACGTGCTCGTGCTGCAGACGCTGCTCTGGGCCGACGAGGTGCGCGAGGCGAAGTTCGATTCGATCGACGAGGAGGTGAGGATCTCGCAGAAGGAGCTCGACCTCTCGAACAGCCTCGTCGAGAGCTTCGCCGACGACTTCCACCCCGAGAACTTCGAGGACGCCTACCAGGTCGAGCTGCGCAAGCTCATCGACGCGAAGATCGAGCAGGGCGAGGCGATCGACACCGCCGCAACCTTCGGCGAGCGCGAGGAGGGCGAGGAAGGCGGCGAGGTCATCGACCTCATGGAGGCGCTGCGCCGCAGCGTCGACTCGGCGCGGGCGCGCAAGAGCGGGTAGAGGGGAGTGCGCGGCGCTCCTGCCCGGGAGCGAGAGCGTCTCGTACTCGGCAAGAGCCGGAGTTCACGCCTCGTCGCGCGAGAGCACGTCCATCACGCGAGGCGCGTAGAAGCGACGGTTGTACATGCCTGGAGGGACGGCAGCGAGGATGCCGAGTTCGACGAGTTGGCCGACGAGGGTGTTCGCTCGCACGTAGCCGACGCCGAGCGCGTCCTGCACGCGGCGCACGGTGAACGACGGCGTCGCGACTGCGAACGACACGAGCTTGTGCGCGCTCTCGGCGCGAAGGCTCGAGCGTCGGAGTTCCTCCCGAAGCTCTGCTTCGACCGCGACCAGGTCGAGCACCTGTATGCGCGTGCGCTCGGCGGCATGGTGGATGCCCGCGGCGAAGAAGCCGACGAATCCGTCCCAGTCGCCGTTCGTGCTGACCGCGAGGAGTCGGTCGTAGTACTCCGTGCGTCGAGCCTCGAACCACGGCGACACCGTGAGCGTGGGCTCCGACAGCGTGCCCGTGCTCATGAGGTGCAGCACGATGAGGTAGCGCCCGAGCCTGCCGTTGCCGTCGCGGAACGGGTGGAGCGTCTCGAACTGGTAGTGCGACATCGCCGCAGACACGATGGGGTCGATCGAACCGGAGTGGTCGGAGTAGATCCAGTCGAGGAGATCGCGGACCGCGGCCTCCAACGCGATCCCCGGAGGCGGGGGAACGAACCGTGCGTTGTGCACGGCGAAGCCGGCTGGATTGGCGTCGGGCCGACGTCCGACGACGACCTGGCCGTCGCGGAGGCGACCCGACTGCTTCTCGAGTGGAGTCCCGCGCATGAGCATCCCCTGGAGTTCAGCAAGCAGAGACGGGGTGAGCGATTGGCCCTCGGCGATGCGTGCGAAGCCTCGGTTGGCCATGCGCACGTAGTTCAGCACTTCAGCGATCTCGTCGCTTTCGGGAGACTCGTCGTCGGCGGTGTAGACGGCGGCGAGCGGCGCGTAGGTGCCCTCGAGCGCTGATGTGCTCTGCGCCTCGCGTTGCAGGGTGGGCAGACGCAGCAGAGTCGGGTTCTCCAGCCGACCTGCAGTGCTGTCGAGAGCAGCGATCGATGCGCGGGCATTCGCAACGGCCAAGTAGGTGCGCGCGGACAACTCAGGAGTCCCTCCCGGAAGGGGGTTGGGAACGAACGCCTGATGCGTCCAATCACCGAGCACCGGGTCGGTACCCGCGATCGGCACAAGTACGCCCGAGTCGCGATTGACGAACATTTCGAGGTCCACAATTACACTTTACCGGGCCATCAGTGTAATTTGCCGTCGGAGAATGACGTTCTTCCAGCCGAAACCGATGACTGCTGCGGCGAACGCGCTGCCAGCCCGCTCAGGACCGCGCACGAGGGACTGGCGGGCGTCATCGCCCGGAGACGACGGATGCCGCGGCGGAACGCTCCGCCGCGGCATCCGTCGTTCGTGCTCAGCGCTTGCGCGTGAACAGGCCGAAGATGAGGAGGACGACGATCGATCCGAGGATGGCGACGATCCACGTCTGCCAGCTCCAGAAGTTCTCCAGGCCGATGCCGAAGAGAACGCTGCCCAGCCAGCCGCCGAGGAGCGCGCCGACCACGCCGAGCAGCAGCGTGATGAACCAGCCCCCGCCCTGCTTGCCGGGGAGGATCAGTTTGGCGATCGCTCCGGCGATGAGGCCGAGGATGAGAAATGCGAAGAATCCCATGGGGTGCCCTTCTTTCATTCAGGTAGTGCTCAGCAAACCACCACCGGGCGTCCGGGGGAAGCCCTTGCCCGCGGTGTGTTCCGACTGGTAACCCTGCGGCCATGATCGGTCCGACGACCGATGCGGGCGCGGATCGGGCGTCGGTAGCGTCCGGAGCATGGCCAGCATCGAGTCCGCACGTACCCCCGATCGCCCCGCTCGCCCGCGCGCCGCGGGACGGCGGGGCGCCGCCGCCGGGGCGACGCTCGTCGCGCTCGTCGCGGTGCTCGTCGGCGGCACCGCGGTGGCCGCGGACGAGCCGCCGACCGAGTTCCACGCATGCCTCGACGACAAGGGGCGGCTGAGCGAGGTGACGTTCGGCGGCGACCCCACGGAGTGCGGACCGAAGGAGACCGCGGTGTCGTGGAGCGCCGAGGGCGCGGCCGGCCCGCAGGGCGAGCAGGGCCCGCAGGGGCCGCAGGGCGAGCAGGGCCCGCAGGGCGAGCCCGGCGAACTGCCCGACCAGCGGTGCCCCGAGGGCACCTTCGTCACCGGCATCGCCGACGGGGGGCTCGTCTGCAGCACCCTCGAGTCGGACCCCGCGCCCCAGCCGTTGACACCGCTGCGGGTGCGCGTGCAGCCCATATCGGTGTGCCTCGACGACGGCACCGAATGCGCGCCCGCGACGGTCGACGAGGCACTGCTCGACGAGATCTGGGCGCAGGCGGCGATCGATGTCGAGCTGCTGCCCGTGACGACGCTCGATTCGACGCAGCTGGTCGACGCCCAGTGCGGGGGCGGACTCCTCGACGAAGTCGAGGCCGTGCTGCCCGACAGCCTCCGCGAGCCCGCCCCGCTGCGCCTGTACGTCGCGCACTGCGACGAGGTGGGTGGCAATGCGTGGGTGGGATTCAACGGCATGACCGCGCATCCCGACATGATCGTCGCGGCACCGATCGTCGTCGCCAAGTACGTCGGCCACAACCTCGGGCTGTCGACCCGGAGCACCTACGACCCCGCCTACCGGCCGGGCGCGCTGATGAACCCGACCCTGCTCGACGCCGGGAACCTGCTCCTCGAAAACGAGATCGCACTGGCTCGGGAATCCCGGTTCCTGGAGCCGGTCGCTGGCTAGGGTGGCCGGATGAGCGACGGAGCCGGCGAGGAGCCCCGCACCGACGACGCGGCCCCGGCCGACGGGCAGCCGCGCTCCGGCGGCGGGCCGTCGAAGCGCACGATCGGGCTCGTCGCCGCCGGAGCGGGCGCCATGGTGCTGCTCATCTCGGGATCGGTCGCACTCGGCATGGTCGCGGGTGCGGCGATGGTCCGGTCGCAGACCCCGCCGGTGGTCGAGGCGGCGAGCGCGACGGATGTCCCTGGGACGCCGGTCGCGGAGACCCCGTCGGCCTCGCCGACCCCGTCGCCCGAGGACTCGACGGCCGACGCGGCGGCGCCTGCGCCAGCGCCTCCCGGTGGCGGCGACGACGGCGGGAGCGGCGACGACGGCGCGGCGGACCCCGGAGTGCAGCAGCTGCACGTCAGCGTGCAGCCGATCTCGGTCTGCCTCGACGACGGGAGCGAGTGCGCGCCGGTCGGCGATTACGACGCGCGCACGAACGAGATCTGGTCTGCGGCCGGCATCACCGTGGACTTCCTGCCGACGATCGAGCTGCATCAGACTGCCCTCATGATCCGCGGCTGCAGCAGGGAGTTCCTGGCCTACGCCCACGCGCTCGGGGAGAGCTACGAGGACCCCGCGCCGATCCGGTTCTACATCGCGGACTGCGCCGGGTCGGGCGCCGGCTACGCGTGGACGGGCTTCAACGGCGTCGTCATGCGGCCCGGATTGACCGATCCCCCCGGCAAGGTTCCGGCGATGTACCTCGCTGCGAACCTCGGGGTGCCCTACACCGATGCATTGACCACGCCCGCACGGCTCATGGAGCGCAGCTCGTACGGCATCGCGCTCACCGAGGAGGAGATCGAGATCGCGCGGGCGAGCCGGCTCCTCGAACCGGTCGACTGACGATGCCCCGGAGATCGCGGCTCAGTGCCTTCCCCGGTATCGGCCGGGAGTCGAGCGCGCCGGACTCTGCACGCCGGTAGGCTCGCCTGCGTGGCAGGCGAGACGTACCTCTTCGACGAGTACGCCCTCGACACCGCGCGGCTCCAACTGCGACGTGGCGGGGACGCGGTGCACGTCGAGCCCCGCGCGTTCGACGTGCTGGTGCACCTCGCCGAGCGGCGCGACCGCGTCGTGACGAAGGATGAGTTGCTCGACGCCGTCTGGGGCGACCGGTTCGTCAGCGAAGCCGCGCTCACCACGGCGCTGCGCACGGCGCGGCGTGCGGTCGGCGACAGCGGCGATGCGCAGCGCGTCGTGCGCACCGTGCACGGGCGCGGCTACCAGTTCATCGCGGAGACGCGCGTCGAGGTGACGGCAGGCTCAGGGGCATCCACACCGCCCTCGCCCCGGCCGCTCGCCGAGCGCCAGGAGATCCGGTTCTGCCGGGCCGCCGACGGTGCACGCATCGCCTACGCCGAGGTCGGCGACGGGCCGCCGCTCGTGAAGGCTGCGAACTGGATCACGCACCTCGACCTGGAGTGGAGCAGCCCGGTCTGGGCGCACTGGATGCAGGGCCTCGCGGCGGGACGCACGCTCATCCGCTACGACGAGCGCGGGTGCGGCCTCTCCGACTGGGAGGTCGGCGAGTTCACCTTCGACGACTGGGTGAGCGACCTCGAGACGGTCGTCGACGCGGTCGGCATCGAGCGGTTCCCGCTGATCGGCATCTCGCAGGGCGCAGCCGTGGCGCTCGCCTACGCCGTGCGCCACCCCGAGCGGGTGTCGAAGCTCGTCCTCGCCGGCGGGTACGCGCGGGGACGGCTCGTGCGCGCGACCACCGACGCGGAACGGTCGGCCGCTGCGCTCGACCTCGACCTCGCGCGGGTCGGCTGGGCGCAGCAGGACCCGAGCTTCATGCGGGTGTTCGCCTCGCAGTTCCTGCCTCAGGGCACCCAGGAGGAGTGGGACGAGTTCACGAGCTTCCAGCGCGCGACGACCTCGGCCGGGAACGCCGTGCGCTTCCTGCAGGAGTTCGCGGACATCGACGTCTCCGACATCGCGCACCTCGTGCAGTGCCCGACGCTCATCCTGCACTCGCGCGACGACGTGCGGGTGCCCGCCTCGCAGGCGTACGAGCTCGCCTCACTCATCCCCAACAGCCGGCTCGCGCTGCTCGACAGCGGCAACCACCTCCTCAGCCCGTCAGAGCCCGCCTGGCCGGAGTTCCTCGCCCAGCTCGACGAGTTCCTCGCGGAGTGAGACGACGGTCGACCGCCCCCGGTCCCCACCGAATGGACGGCCGCCGCCGAGCTGGAATGCGCACACCGCGACCAGCACGATGCCGATCAGCACCATCGACTCCACGCCGATGATCGCGTTCACGACGACGAGCCCGACCGCGACGGCGAGGCCGGCCCAGCGCAGCATGCGGATGCCCCCCTGGAGGAGCGCCCAGATGATGAGCGCCGAGCCGACCCAGGCGATCGCCTCGATCACGCGCGCGTTCGGTAGTCGCTCATCCAGCGGATGGCGGCGCCACCCGTGAGCGCGCTGCGCAGCATGTGGTCGTCGGGGATGCTCGGGCGCACGGGCGTGCGCCACGGCTTGCCGGTGGGCACCATCGCGGCACGGCGCCGGAGCCGGCGGCGGGAGCGGCGGGCGTCCGCGACCTCGGGTGTCGCGGGTGCGGTGAGCACACGCCACAGCATCGTCGGCGTGAGCAGTGACGCGGGCGGCGCGAGGAGGTTCTGCACCCGCATCATCTGGTCGGCGACCGGCACCGACGTGTGGCAGGCGCGCAGTACGCGGGCGAGGTACGGGTTGAGCAGGCGGGTCACGAGCGGACGATCGCCCGTGGTGCGCGGGTCGGCGAAGTCGGCACCCGCGGCGATGCTCCACGGAGCGTCGACCACCCGGGCGGCGCGCCGGTAGAACGCCGTCGGCATCGCCGGGGCATCCGCACCGAACAGCTCGACGACCCTGCCGAGCTCGCGCGCCTGCATCGCCGCAGACGACATTCCCTGGCCATAGACCGGGTTGAAGTTGCAGAGCGCGTCCCCGAGCAGCACGAACCCCGCGGGCAGCGACTGCAGCCGCTCCATGCGACGACGACGACTCGTACGGATGCCCATGCGCTCGATGTCGTCGGACGCATCCGGCGATGCGCTCGCGCGGTCGACCACCTGGGCGATCTCGTGCGACGGCAGGGAGTAGGTGAACCGCTCGAACGCGACCTCGTCGTCGGGTACCGGGTCGCCGTGGAACGCGGCGGTGGTGATCATCCAGCGGTCGCCCTCCACGGGCAGCATGGTGCCGACGCGGCCTCCGCGCTCGGGTTCCTGGATCAGCACGGCGGCGGTGCCGTCGAGGTCGCGGCGTCGGCGTCGCACGGTCCGGGTGCGGTAGGCCACGTCGATGCGCACCCCCTGCGTCTCGGGCTCGGGGTAGCCGGTGCGGGCGAGCTCGGCGAGCATGCGCGAGTTGCGACCCGAGCAGTCCACCACCAGGTCGGCGAAGCGGTCCTCGCCGCCGACGCGCACGCCCATGACGCGCCCCTCGTCGTCGAGGAGCGGTCGCTGCACGCGCACGCCGTCCTCGATCGTGACGTTGGCGTGGTCCTCCAGCAGGCGGGAGCGCACCGCGCCCTCGAGCATCGGTCGCGACATCGACATGGCGAGGAAGCCGAGGCTCGAGCGGGCGCGGTGCCCGCCGGCCTGCGCCCAGACCAGGTCCTTCGCCTCGAGCGGCACGGCACCGCGGTCGCGCAGCTCGTAGGAGAGCATCGGGAACCACTCGTCGAGCAGCTTCTGGCCCGCGGCGAGCATGACGTGGCCGTGGCGGCCCTGCGGCACCCCTCGCCTCGGCGCCGGAGTCCACGGGAGGAGGTCCCGTTCGAAGATCGTGACGCGGTCGACGTGGTCGCTCAGGACCCGGGCCGCGAGGAGGCCGGCGATGCCCGCCCCAATGATGACGGCGCTGCTGCCGTCGGAAGTGCGCTCCATGATGTGATTCCCCTGTGTTCGGCCGCGGCCCCGGTCGGGCCTCGGCGGTGTGACGGGCACCGTCGTGTGGCGCCCAGTCGATGCTCAGGGAACCGGGGCCGGCAGACTCAGGGGTCGGGTGAGGAACTCCTGAGGAGGGATGCGGGACGCGCACCTGCGGACGGATCGGCACGCAACGCGTGCACGATCGACCCCCGCCGCGACTTGCCCGCGCCCGCACGAACGGCGATGCTGAACCGATGGGACTCGTCATGCGCCGGGCCGGTTCGCCGGCATGACCTCGCGCGTCGCGGTACCCGACTCGTCCCTCGACCCCGGGACCCGGCGCATGCTCGCGCGCTTCGCGCCGATGATCTACGGGCCGACCCTGCTCTTCGGGCTCGGCGAGGGCGCGCTGCTGCCGCTGCTACCGGTCATCGCCGCCGGCCTCGGGGCCGACGTCGCCCAGGCCGCCCTCATCGCCGCGGTGATCGTGTTCGCGCGACTGATCGGCAACCTGCCCGCCGGGTGGCTCGTGGCGCGCATCGGCGAACGGCGCACCATGGCGATCGCCGGATGCCTCGCGCTGGCCGGCGGTGTGGGCGTGCTGCTCGCCCCCACCCTCGCGCTGCTCGCGGTCGCGGTGTTCTTCATCGGGCTCTGCGCGGCGGCGTTCGGCCTCGCCCGGCACGCGTTCATGACGACGCGCGTGCCGCTGCACTACCGCGCCCGGGCGCTCTCGGTGCTCGGCGGCTCGTTCCGCCTCGGCATGTTCGTCGGTCCGTTCGTCGCCGCCGCACTGCTCGCACTCACCGGCACGGAATCGTCGGCCGTCTGGTGCTTCATCGCCTGCCTGGTCGGACTCGTCGCGCTCGTGCTGCTCGGCCGCGACCCCGAGGAGCAGCTCCGCTCCGAGCAGCTGCTGCCCACCGCGAACCGGTCGGCCTCCGGCGAGCGCGCGCGTGGCGACGGGGTCTGGGTGACGATGTGGCGCAACCGCGGGGTGCTCGCCCGATTGGGCCTGCCCGCGGCATCCCTCTCCGGCCTCCGGCAGGCGCGCGTCTACCTGCTGCCGCTCTGGGGCGTCTCGCTCGGCCTCGCGCCCGAGGTCATCGCACTCGTCGTCGGCATCACCGGCGCCCTCGAGTTCGCGCTGTTCTACTCGAGCGGGCAGATCATGGATCGATGGGGACGCCTCTGGGCCGCGCTGCCGTCCATGGTGCTCATGGGCGGCGCGTTCGTCGGCCTCGCGTTCACGCACGATCTCGCGAGCGCCGAGAGCTGGTTCGTCGCCGGTGCGGTCGTCGTCGGCGTCGGCAACGGGCTCTCCAGCGGCATCCTCATGACCCTCGGTGCGGATGTCGCGCCGCCGGCCGAGCCCGCCCCGTTCCTCGGCTCGTGGCGCATGCTCACCGACGTGGGCGCGGCCGCCGCGCCGCTCGTGATCGCCGGCGTCGCCGCCGCGGTCAGCCTGCCGGTCGCCACGGCGGTGATCGGCGTCGCCGGACTGCTCGGCGCGGCCGGGTTCAGCGTGTGGGTACCGCGATACGTGCCGCACCGGCGCTGACCGGGGCTCGACCGACCAGCGACTAGCGTGGGTTCCATGACGACGGCGACCCGGGACATGGTGCTCCTCCCCGGCGGTACCTTCCGCATGGGCTCGGACGACTTCTACCCCGACGAGCGGCCGGTCCACGAGCGGCGGGTCGAGGCGTTCGCGATCGACCGCTACGAGGTCACCAACGCGCAGTTCGCCGCGTTCGTCGACGAGACCGGGTACGTGACGGTGGCCGAGCGCCCGCTCGATCCCGCCGACTTCCCCGGCGTCGACCCCGCAGAGCTCGTGACCGGATCGATGGTGTTCACGCCGACGGACGGGCCGGTCGACCTGCGCGAGTGGCGGAACTGGTGGCGGTGGCAGCCGGGCGCCAGTTGGCGGCATCCGTTCGGACCCGACTCGGATGTCGACGACCTGGCGGAGCATCCGGTCGTGCACGTCGCGTTCGAGGACGCGACCGCCTACGCCGAGTGGGCCGGCCTACGCCTGCCCGCCGAGGCCGAGCACGAGTACGCGGCCCGCGGCGGACTCGACGGCGTCCGGTTCGCGTGGGGCGACGAGCCCTACCCCGGCGGCGAGGCGCTCGCGAACTCCTGGCTGGGGCGCTTCCCGTACGACAACCAGGGGGTCGGCGGCACGGCACCGGTCGGCTCCTACCCCGCCAACGGCTACGGGCTGTTCGACATGACCGGCAACGTCTGGGAGTGGACGAGCGACTACTACACGCCCCGGCACGTGCAGCTGTCGGACACCCCGGTCGACCCGGGCCGCCGCACCAACCTGCTCGCCACGGCGAGCGCCCAGGAGGGCTTCCCGAACATCCCCCGCCGGGTACTGAAGGGCGGGTCGCACCTGTGCTCGCCCGACTACTGCCTGCGATTCCGTCCGGCCGCACGCTCGCCCCAGGCCGAGGACACCGGACAGTCGCACATCGGCTTCCGGTGCGCGCGCGACGCCTGAGGCATCCGCTCGCAGTTCGACCCAATTTCACGCGTCGCGAGCCCGCCGACGGACCGCCACGGCCTGGCCGGCGAAGACCACCGCGGCGATGCCGGCCGCGACGGCGACGGTCAGCAGGTCGGATCGCACCTTCTCGATCGCGAACGCCGTCAGGATCGCCGCGTCGAGGACGATCGTCGCGACCGGCAGCCAACGCCGCGCGTCGAGCTTCTCGCGCAGCCGGGCGAGCACGCCCCACTGCACGGCGATGTCCATCGTCAGGTAGAGGAAGACGCCGAGCGCCGCGATGCTGCTCAGGTCGAACACCGCGGTGAGCACGATGGCGGCGCCGGCCGTGGTCAGCAGGGGCTGGTGCGGCACCCGGGCGGGCAGCGACGGCGCCTGGCCCATGTCCTGCAGCATCCCGTAGAGGCGCGACACGGAGAACAGGCTGGCGAGCAGCCCCGAGAGCGTCGCGACGACCGCGACCGCGACCGTGATGCCGACGCCCCAGGCGCCGAAGAGGGGCTCCGCCGCCTCGGCGAGCGCGTAGTCGCGCGCTTCGACCGCGCCGGACGCGCCGATGCTCGCGGCCACCGACACGGTGATCAGCAGGTAGAGCACCGCGCAGATGGCGATCGAGATCGCGATCGATCGAGCGATGTTCCGCGTGGCGTCGCGGACGTCGTCGCCCTGGTTGGTGATGGTCGTGAACCCCTTGTAGGCGAGCACGCAGAGTGCGATCGCCGCGATCGCCCCCAAGGGATCCGGTGTCTCACCGGCATCCGCCGCGAAGAACCCGCCCCCGGCGACCGCGGCCCCGATGAGGCCGGCGATGGCCAGCACCGCGATGCCGACGATCTTCACGACGGCGGTCACCAGCGCGGAGTCCTCGACCAGCCGGTTGCCGACGAGGTTCACGACGGCTGCGGCGACGATGGCGACGATGCCCAGCACCGGTACCAGCACCGCCGAGTCCTGCAGCCCGAACGGCCGCAGCAGGTAGGTGCCGAAGGTGCGTGCCAGCAGGCTCTCGGCGATGACCATCGACACGTACATGAACATCGAGAACGAGCCGGCGACGACCCCCGGACCGTAGGCGTCCTTCAGGAGCATCGCGATGCCTCCCGCCGACGGGTTCACGCTCGAGTAGCGGGCGTATGCGTACGAGCTCGCGCCGGCGACCAGCGCTCCGGCGATGAACGCGAGGGGGAACCAACCGCCCGCCAGGCCCGCAACCTGCCCGACCAGCGCGAAGATGCCCGCGCCGATCATCACCCCGGTGCCGAGCGCCACGGAACCCGGCAGGCTGATCAGCTTGTCGTTCACGCGCCCCCTTCAGCTCGCCTCGATGACACCCATCATGCCGAGGTCCTCGTGATCGAGGATGTGGCAGTGGTACACCGTGCGGCCGGGGAAGCGGTCGAACGCGATCCGCACCGTGACGGAGCCGCCGGCGGGCACGTCGACCACGTCGCGCACGGCGACGCCGTCGACCTCGCCGCCGGTGGCGCGCACGACCTGCATCGGCCAGATGTGCAGGTGGAACGGATGGTCCATGGGCGACGTGTTCTCGATCGTCCACTCCTCGACCGTGCCGATGCGCACCTGCTGGTCGACGCGCTCGGCGTCGAACTCGCGGCCGTCGATCAGGAAGCGCATGCCGCCGGCGCCCATCCCCATGCCCATCTGCATGGTGAGCGTACGGGTGCCGTGGAGCGCCACGTCGCGCAGGTCGGGGTGCGTCTCCGGGGTCGCGGCCGCGACGGACGGCGCGGAGGCAGCGGCATCCGGCACGACGGTGAGCACGAGGGCGTCGGGTGCGACCGTGGATCCGCCGCTCATCATGCCCATGCCCATGCCGCCGCGGTCGTAGCCGACGGCCGTCACGCCCGTGGGTGTGTTCGCCGCAGTGACGACCACGTCGGCACGGTTGCCGGGAACCAGCAGCACGCGGTCCACAGCCATCTCGGCCACGTGCCCCGAGTCGATCCCTCGGACGCGTGCCCCGAGCCCGTCGAGCCGCAGGTCGAGGTATCGGCTCGCGCAGGCGTTCACGATGAGGAGCCGCTGGTCCTCGCCGGGAGGTGCGGCGAGCTCGGGAGCGACCACGCCGTTGGTGAGCAGGGTCTCGCCGGTGCGTCCCAGCATGCGCTCCGCCTGTGAGACGGCGGCGACCGTTCCCGACGCGGTCGTCGTGTCGGACACGACGACGATCCGGGGCGCCGCCTCGGCCCAGTCCTCGTCGTCGACCACGATCGTGCCGTAGAGGCCCGCGAACAGCTGGTCGGTCACCATGCCGTGGTGGTGGGGGTGGTACCAGTACACGCCGGCCGGGTGGTCGTCCGGCAGGGCGATCTCGTAGTCGAAGGTCTCGCCGGGGGCGATGCGCAGGAACGGGTTGTCGCTGTTGACCGCCGCGGAGACGACGAGCCCGTGGGTGTGGAGGTTGGTGGGCTCGTCGAGCCCGTTGCGCAGGCGCACGCGGAGCAGGTCGCCCGGTCGCAGGTGCAGGGTCGGCCCGGGCACGGTGCCGTTGTAGGCGAGCATGCGCACCGTCGTGCCGTCGATCACCACGTCGGCGGGAGCGAGTTCCAGGTCGAGGTCGAGGACCCCGGCCACGGATTCGACCACCTCGGGCTCGTGCCAACCGGGTGCACGGGGCGGAGTCGGAGCGGCGGGCCAGGGCGCATCCGTCGTCGTCTCGGGTCCGCGGCCCGCGACCACGAGGGCCGTTCCACCGACGGCCACCGCGCCGACGCCCACCACACCGAGCGCCAGCACCTGGCGACGTGTCATTGGACCGCTCACGGATACCCCCGGGCTATCTCTGGACCTCCATGCTACGCGTGTACGCGATGCTCTTGGCGCCGCACGTGGCGCCCGAGGCATCCGCTCGCCCCTCGCCGTTCACGCCGCTGCCCTGTCGCCTCGGCGCAGGGGGTGATTGTATGGCCGTGTTCCCCCACTCGACGGTTCCCCCATCGACGCAGGAAGGACACGTCATGGCAGACACGCCCAACATCCTCATCATCTGGGGCGACGACATCGGCATCTCGAACGTCAGCGCCTACTCGGACGGACTGATGGGGTACCGCACCCCGAACATCGATCGGGTCGGCGAGGAGGGCGTGCGCTTCACGGACTACTACGGCGAGCAGAGCTGCACCGCCGGCCGCGCGGCCTTCATCACTGGGCAGAACCCCTACCGAACTGGCCTCACCAAGGTCGGGATGCCGGGCGCCGACCAAGGCCTTCGCGCCGAGGACCCGACGATCGCCACCGCGCTCAAGGAGCACGGCTACGCGACGGGTCAGTTCGGCAAGAACCACTTGGGCGACCGCGACGAGTTCCTGCCCACCATGCACGGGTTCGACGAGTTCTTCGGCAACCTCTACCACCTGAACGCGGAAGAGGAGCCGGAGCACCCCGACTACCCCACCGACGACGAGATCCCGAACTTCAGCGAGCGCTTCCGGCCGCGTGGGGTCATCCACTCGTGGGCGAACGGCGACGGCACCCAGCGCGTCGAGGACACCGGGCCGCTGACCCGGAAGCGCATGGAGACCTGCGACGAGGAGTTCCGCAACGCGGCGGCCGACTTCATCCGGCGGCAGGCCGACGACGACACCCCGTTCTTCGTGTGGTTCAACTCCACGCACATGCACTTCCGCACCCACACCAAGGAGTCGAGCCGCGGGCAGGCCGGGCGGTGGCAGTCGGAGTACCACGACACGATGATCGACCACGACGAACTGGTCGGCGACCTGCTCGACCTGCTCGACGAGCTGGGCCTGGCCGAGAACACGATCGTGATGTACTCGACCGACAACGGCCCGCACATGAACAGCTGGCCGGATGCCGGGATGACCCCGTTCCGCAACGAGAAGAACTCGAACTGGGAGGGCGCCTACCGCGTGCCGGCGATGGTGCGCTGGCCCGGGCACATCCCCGAGGGCACGGTGCTGAACGGCATCGCGAGCCACGACGACTGGTTCGTGACGTTGCTCGCCGCCGTGGGCGACCACGACGTGGCCGACCGCCTCGCCGCGGGCACCGAGCTCGCCGGGTCGCACTACAAGGTGCACCTCGACGGGCACGACCTGCTGCCCTACGTCACCGGCGAGGTCGACGAGAGCCCGCGCAAGCACTTCTTCTACGTCTCCGACGAGGGCGACCTCACCGCGATCCGCTACGACAACTGGAAGATCGTGTTCCTGGAGCAGCGCACGCAGGGCACGCTCGCCGTCTGGCTCGACCCGTGGGTGGAACTGCGCGCGCCGAAGCTGTTCAACCTGCGCACCGACCCGTACGAGCGCGCCGACCAGACGTCGAACACCTACTACGACTGGCTGCTCGACCGGGTCTTCCTGTTCGTGCCGGCGCAGGCGTATGTCGCGAACATGCTCGCGACGCTCGAGGAATTCCCGGTGCGCCAGCGGCCCGCGTCGTTCACGATCGACCAGGTGCTGGAGAAGCTGCAGGACGTCGCCGGCAACTCCTGAAGCGATCCGAGCCCGAGCCGGTCGGATTCCGGTGAGCGGGAGGGCGGCTGGGCGGGGCGGGGCGGATGCGGCTCAGGCCGTGTCGGCGAGCTCCCGCACGATCGGAGCGATGCGCTCGGCGTGCGCGCGGGCCATCTCGCGTGCGCCGTCGAGCGCGGGCGAGAGGTCGTCGCCGAGCAGCGCGGTCACGTGCTCGCCGGGGAGGATGACCTCGCTCTCGAGCCGCTCGTCGAAGCCTACGACGCGCAGCACGCCCGAGCCGACCTGCTCCCCGATCCAGAGCGCCGCACGCTCGGGGTGGATGCCGGCGAGCTCGGCGAAGCCGGTGATCGTCACCGGCCCGGCGTCGAACAGCAGGGCGAACCAGTCGCGGCGCGGGGCGCTCGCGGCGCGGGTGCGCCACTCGCGGCGGTCGTCGGCGGTGGTGCTGGTGGCGGATGCGGTGGCCATGCGTGGTGCTCCTTCAAGTCGTTCGGGGCGCGCTGAAGACTCCCCCCGACCTCGATGCTGCCGGTCACCGCGGCGCGAGTCTTCGCGGATTGCTGAGGGTTCGCTGAGGCACCCGCGCATCCGCGTTGGCCGGCCGGAGACGCCGGCAGTAGGTTGGCAGTCGATGAGCGCCCGCCCGATGCCCCCGATCCCGTCGCGCAAGCCGGGGTCGGCGGAGTCGGCGCGGCTGGGTGTGACACCGCTGCTGCTCGTCACGCTCGGGCTCCTCACGGCAGTGGCGCCGTTCGCGACCGACCTCTACCTCCCCGCGTTCCCCGAGATGCTGGTCGAACTCGACACGTCCGCGAGCGCCGTTCAGGGCACCCTGACGGCGTTCCTGTTGGGGCTCGCCGCCGGCCAACTCGCATTCGGACCGCTCTCGGACCGCTTCGGCCGCAGGGTACCGCTGATCGTCGGTACATCGATCTACGTGGTCGCGAGCGTGGTCACCGTGGTGGCGCCCACCATCGCGGTGCTCACAGGCGCCCGCCTGGTGCAGGGACTCGCGGGCGCCGCGGGCATGGTCATCGCGCGTGCGGTCATCGCAGACCGTGCGACCGGCCGGGCGGCCGCCCGCGCGTTCAGCCTCATGATGCTCGTCGTCGGGGTCGCACCGGTCGCGGCCCCGCTCATCGGCGGCCTGCTCGCCGAGGCGCTCGGCTGGCGGGGCCTGCTGGGGATCGTGCTGTGCCTCGGGGTCCTGATGCTCGTCGGCGTGCTGGCGGTCGTTCCCGAGACCCTCCCGCGCAACCGCCGCGACGAGTTGCGCCGGCTCGCCGCGACCCAGGGCTCGGGCGCGCGCGATCTGGCATCCGCCGTGTTCGTCGGCAACACGCTGGCGTTCGGCTTCGGATTCGCCGTCATGATGGCGTATATCGCCGCTTCGCCCTTCGTATACCAGGAGATGATGGGCGTGGGTCCGCTCGTCTACGGCCTGGGGTTCGGCGCGAACGCCCTCGGGCTCTTGGCGATGACCTGGGTCGCGGCCCGGCTCGCGGCATCCGTCGGACCGGTCAGGCTCGTCGCCGTCGGCCTGTCCGCCATCCTGAGCGGCGCTTTGGCGTTCCTCGTGCTCACGCTGTCGGGGGCACCGGCCGGATGGCTCGCGGTGCCCCTGTTCCTGTGCGTGAGCAGCCTCGGGCTGGTCATGGGCAACGCGACGGCGCTCGCCCTCGGGGCGGTGCCGCGCGCCGCGGGCACGGGCTCGGCCGTACTCGGCGCGACCCAGTTCGCCCTGGGTGCGGCCGTCGCACCGCTCGTGGGGATCGGAGGCGAGTCGACGTCGCTGCCGCTCGCGATCGTCATGGTCACCTGCGCGAGTATCGCGGTCGGGTCGTTCGCCGTGGCGGCGCGCGTCGCTGCACGGGCCCCGCACTGACGCGCCCACCACTTCGGCCAGCGGTACGAGTGAGCCGTCGCACGACACCTGCCGAGACGACGATCAGCCGCCGACTGCGTCGGACGCGGGCACCGCGAGCTCACCGGTGAGATACTGCGCGCGCCCGAACCCGAAGGACCAGTCCTGGGGCCCGTTCTCCACGTACCCGATGAACACGTCCTCGGGCGCGACGCCGACCGTGCCGAGGTGATCGACGATTGCCGCGTACAGCGACTGCTTGGCCGCGTCGCTGCGGCCGCGCTGGGTGAAGATCTGGATGATGACCGGGTCGGTGCGCTCGAACCCCAGCCCGGCGTCCTCGGCGACGATCGTGTGCGCAGGCCGGGACGTGACGACCTGGAACCTGTCGCGTACGGGGATTCCGTACACGGCCACGATGGCGTCATGCACGGCGCCGGAGATCTCCTGCGGGTTGGTGCGGGCATCACTGTGGTCGATTCGGACGAGGGGCATGGCGCGTTCCAATCTTTGTCCTGACATTATTACTTTATCACAGGCCCGAGCTCCGCTTGCACACCGACCCTATTCATGACAGTATGTCCTTACAAATACTGATCGGCCGTCACCGATCCGCACGCGAAGGAGCGTCCCCGTGTCGCACACCACCCCCTCAGCCGCATCGGCAGCGCCGGCCGGCCGCAAGGGCTTCCTGGTCAAACTGACCGTCATCTCCACCCTCGGCGGGCTCCTCTTCGGATACGACACCGGGGTCATCTCCGGTGCGCTCCTCTACATGCGCGACGACCTCGCGATGAACGCCGTCGAAGAGGCATGGGTCGTCAGCTCGCTGCTCTTCCCGGGCGCCGCCGTCGGCGCACTGCTCGGTGGCCGCATCGCGGACGCGCTCGGTCGCAAGCGGAGCCTCATCGTCTGCGCCGTGATCTTCCTGGTCGGAGCGCTCGCCTGCGCGATCGCTCCCAACGTCGCGCTCATGGTCGTCGCTCGCATCCTGCTCGGCTTCGGCGTCGGCGCTGCCGCGGTCGCCGCACCGCTGTATCTGGCCGAGATGGCGCCCGCCGAGACCCGCGGCCGCATGGTGACCATCAACGAGTTGATGATCGTCACGGGCCAGATGCTCGCCTTCATGATCAACGCGCTGCTCGCGGTACTGATCAGCGACCCGCACGTCTGGCGCATCATGCTCGCCGTCGCGGCGGTGCCCGCGGTCGCACTGCTGTTCGGGATGTTCCTCCTGCCCGAGTCGCCCCGTTGGTTCGGCGCGCGCGGGCTCATGGACCAGGCGCGCCGCGTGCTCGGCTTCAGCCGCAGCCCCGCGCAGGCCGACGCGGAGATCGAGGAGATCGTCTCGACTGCCCGCGCCGAGGGCAACAGCCGGAAGCACGCCTGGCGCGCCCTGCGCGAGAACCGCTGGATGCGGCGCCTGCTCTGGATCGGATTCGGTCTCGCCGCGGTGCAGCAGGCGACCGGCATCAACACGGTGAACTACTACGCGCCGAGCATCCTCACCCGCACCGGGCTCGGCGACGAGGCTGCACTCATCGCGACCATCGGCGTCGGGATCACGAGCGTGACGATGACGATCCTCGGCATCTGGCTGCTCGGCTTCGTGCCGCGCCGCGTGATGCTCATGATCGGCTTCGGCGGCGTCGTCGGCTCCCAGCTCGTGCTCTCGCTGGCGTTCACGCTCCCGCCATCGGATGCGGCCAGCTACGTCATTCTCGGCTGCATGATGATCTTCGTGGCCTTCGTGCAGGCCTTCATCGGCACCTGCGTCTGGCTGCTGCTCAGCGAGATCTTCCCGCTGGCGATCCGCGGCCTCGCGATGGGGCTCGCGGTGTTCGTGCTCTGGACCGTGAACGCGACGATCTCCTTCGTCTTCCCGATCATCGTCGAGGGCCTGGGCTCGACTCCCACCTTCCTGATCTTCGCCGGCATCAACGCGGTCTCGTTCTACTTCGTGTGGTCGGCGGTGCCCGAGACGAAGGGCCGATCGCTCGAGACCCTCGAGACCGACTTCCGCACCCAGGCGATCTCGACGGTCAGCCGCCGCGAACGGCTCGTCCGCCGCTGAAACCCCGTGCTGCGGGGCCGTTGTGCCACGGCCCCGCAGCACGGACCATCGAGCGAGGATCCCGCGATGGAGAGTCTGTCGGGCGTCGCTGCGCGCGGGATCAGCCGATGGGCCGGGGCGTTCCGGTGGAAGCGGTCGTTCCGCCGTCGACCGGCAGGATGACGCCGGTCAGGTAGGCCGCATCGGGGCTCGCGAGGAAGAGCGCAGCACGCGCGACATCCTCCGGGACGGCCGGCCGGTCGAGCGCGAGCCGATCCAGCAGCGCGCGGTGGAAGTCGGCGTCGTCGAGCCGCTCCTGCGTGAGTCGCGTCGCCGTGAAGGCCGGCGCGATCGCGTTGACCCGCACGCCGTCGCGGCCCAGGTCGAGCGCCATCGACTGCACGAGGGCATTCACGGCGCCCTTCGTGGCGTTGTAGCCGGCCTGGTTCCAGTCGCCGCCGAATCCGGCGACCGACGACATGGCGAGGAAGGTTCCCCTCGAGCGGCGCAGCCACGGCACGACCTCACGGGCCAGCAGGATCAGGCCGTCGAGGTTGATCGAGCGCATGCGCGACCACGCCGCCTCGTCGAGGTGGTCGATCGTGCCGGGCTCGGACAGGCCGGCGTTCGCGATCACGATGTCCAGCCGCCCCCATCGCTCCACCACGGCACGAACGCACGCCTGCACGCCCGTCGCCGTCGCGAGGTCGGCGACGACGACGCACGATTCGGCTTCGGGGTCGATGCCCACGGTCTCCCGCAGCTGCTCCCCGCGCCGGCCCGCGACCGCTACGCGCGCACCCTGCTCGAGGAACGCGCCCGCGGTCGCACGACCGATGCCCGAGCCTCCGCCGGTGACGAGCACGACGGCACCGTCGTACGGGTAACTCGCCCAGGCGATCCGAGGCTCAGCCGACGAGGGCACGCAGCCGTTCCAGCTGGAAGCGCGACACCTCGTCGGCCGATTCGTCCTCGGCGAAGACGTTCGAGACGATCAGCGCGTCGGGGCGGTCCAGATAGCCGGTCGAGCGCAGCGTCGTGAACAGTTCGCTCCAATCGACGTCGCCGTCGCCGATGCGGAGGTGCTGGTGCACCCGGGCGGTGTTGCCCGGCGGGTTCGAGATGTAGCGGAGCCCGTGCGAGCGGGTGTGGTCGAACGTGTCGGCGGCGTACACCGCGCCGAGCCGATCGCCGATCTCGGGCAGCAGGGTCGTGGCGCGGTCGCCGTAGTGGAACGTGTGCGAGGCCACATAGACGAATCCGATGACCGGGGAGTTCAGGCCGCGCAGCACCCGCCAGGCCTCGAGCCCGTCCTCGACGAAGTCGTCGGGGTGCGGGTCGACGTTCAGGCGCAATCCCTCGGACTCGATGACCGGCAGCAGCTCGTCCATCGAACGGTAGAACGCGGCCTCCGACTCCTCCGAGCGCTCGGGGCGGCCCGAGAACTCGGTGTTGATCGTCGGGACCCCGAGCTCGACCGCGAGCTGGATGATGCGGCGGAAGTTCCGCACCGCGGCCTGGCGCTCCGGCTCGTCCGGCCACGAGATGCGCTGCACGGGCAGGATCGCGGGGATCGACACCCCGGCGTCGGCGGAGGCCTTCCGGAACCGCTCGACGAGCGCGTCGTCCGCCCTCGGATGCCGGAAGAACGGCGAGAAGTCGACGTGCGGCGTGAGCTGCAGGTGCTCGTAGCCCAGCCGTGCGGCGACGTCCGGGAACTCCAGCAGCGAGTGGTCGTGGTGGTAGGGCGTCGGGTCGAGTGCGATGCGGACCATCGGATCTCCTTCGATCAGGCGTAGAAGTCGGGGCGGTCGGGAGCGTTGACGGGCACGACCCCGCCCTCGAGCGCGCGGACGCCCGCCTCGCAGGCGATCGCGACGCGGTAGCCGTCCCACGCGTTCGGCCCGTCCACGAGCGTGCCGACGCGCACGGCGTCGACCCAGCGCTGGACCTGGCGGTCGTAGGCGTCGGCGAAGCGGGTCACGAAGCTCTCGTGCGCGGCGACGCCGAAACGCCCGTCCTGCCAGCGCTGCAGGCCCGCGGGCTGGCCAATGCGTGCGAGCCCGCGGTCGAAGACCGCCTCGGTGCCCACCTGGTAGCCGAACTGCACGCTGACGTTCATCTCGACATCGACGAAGACGCCGTTCTGCAGTTCCATGAGCACCAGGATGGGCTCGCGCAGGTGCGCCGGCGACAGCGGGTTCCGGCGGGGATACTTCACCTCGACGGATGCCACGGGCGAACCCGCCAGCCAGGGCACGACGTCGAACTCGTGCACGACCGAGTCGTTGATGAGCATCTCCTGCACATAGCTCTCCGGCACCGACGGGTTCCGGTGCACGCAGCGGAGCATGAGCAGCTCGCCGGCGTCGCCCGACGCGATGAGCGCGCGGAGCTCCTCGTACTCGGCATCGAAGCGCCGCATGAAGCCGACCTGGATGTGCGGTCGATCGAGCCGCTGCTCGAGCTCGAGGATGCGCCACGACGACTCGGAGTCGGGCGTGAGCGGCTTCTCGCAGAGGATCGGGAGCCCCGCCTCGAGCGACGGCACGAGCACCGGCTCGTGGAAGCGCCCAGGCGTCGCGATCAGCACGGCGTCGAGGGCGTCGGCGTCGATCGCGTCCTCGATTCGCCCGAAGGCACGCGAGCCGGGAGCCGCGTCGGCGGCTGCGGCCGCGCGACCGTCGTCGGGCTCCACAACCGCCGACACGACGGCGCCGCTGATGCGATCCGTGATGCGCGCGACGTGGTCGGCCCCCATCAGTCCGGCGCCGACGACGCCGATCCGCAGGTCGTTGCTCATGGTGTGTCTCCCCGGTTCGGTTCGGTCACCGCACGCGCGCCAGGTGCGTGCAGGCGAAGATGTGCTCCCGCGTGCGGGATGCGATGGAGAAGGGCGCGTCGACGTGGCATCCGTACATGTCCTGCTCGACGATCGCGAAGATCTCCGGATCGATCGCCGCGACGGCCTCGATCACGGGACCGAGCTCGGGGATCCCCCCGGGTGGCTCGACCATGATGCCCTCGGCCGCGGCGTCGGCCCACGAGACGTCGTTCTTCAGCACGTCGAACAAGCGCGTGGGGTCGACCTGCTTGAGGTGCAGGTAGCCGATCCGGTCGGGGCGCTCGCGCACGAGCCCGAGGCTGTCACCGCCGTAGTACGCGAAGTGCCCGGTGTCGAGGCAGAGGTTCGTGTAGCGCGGATCGGTCTCGTCGAGGAACCGCAGCACCTCCCGCGTCGTGCCGACGTGGCTGTCGGCGTGCGAGTGGAACTGCTGGCGGATGCCGAACTCCTCCCACAGCGCCTTCCCGAGCCGGTCGTGCCCGGCGGCGAGCTTCGCCCACTGCGCGTCGTCGAGCGTGCGCGACTCGAGCGCCTCGCCGGTGGCGTCGCTGCGCCAGAGGTCGGGGATCACCACGAGGTGCTCGGCGCCCAGCTGCGAGACCAGCCCGGCGACCCGCAGTGCCTGGTCCCAGGCACGCTGCCACTGGTCCTCGCCCTTGTGGAAGCCGGTGAACACCGTGCCCGCGCAGAGCTGCAGCCCGCGCGAGCCGAGCTCGTCGGCGAGGCGGTGCGGGTCGGTGGGCAGGTATCCGTACGGGCCGAGCTCGATCCAGGAGTATCCCGCAGCGGCGGCCTCGTCGAGGAAGCGCTGCCAGGGCACCTGCACCAGGTCATCGGGAAACCAGACCCCCCAGGAGTCGGGTGCGGTGCCGATGCGCAGGCCCTGGGCGCCGCCGGTCGCGCCGCCGGGCTCCCGGTCGATCGAGGTCGTGTCGGTCATGTGTCTCTCCGTCGAGTGCGTCGTGGTCGCTCAGCCGAGCAGCGGTCGCTGCGCGGCACGTTGCTGCTCGTACTCGCCGCGTGCCTGCAGCGTGGAGTCGAGCGTGGAGGCCTCGGGCACCGGCACGTCCCACCAGCCCTCGCCGTCGGGCGCGTAGATCAGCGGGTCGCTGTTGATCTGGATGAACGTCGAGCGCGTGGAGGCCTTCGCCGTCGCCATCGCGTCCTTCAAGTCGTCGATCGCTCCGGGGCCGGGCTCCACCTCGATCACGTCGAGCCCGTAGCTGCGTGCGTTCGCCGCGAGGTCGACCGGCAGCACCTCGTCGCCCTGGAAGTTCCGGGCCTCGGGGTCGTACTCGCGGTACCAGGTGCCGAAGCGCTCGGATCCGACGGTCTCCGAGAGGTGACCGATCGACGCGTAGCCGTGGTTCTGGATGAGCACGACGATCAGCTTGATGCCCTCGGCGACGGCGGTGACGAGCTCGGTGTTCAGCATCAGGTAGGAGCCGTCGCCGACCATGACCACGACGTCGCGGTCGTCGCCGTCGGCGAGCAGGCCGCGCTTGGCGCCGAGTCCGCCCGCGATCTCGTACCCCATGCAGGAGAACGCGTACTCGACGTGGTAGCCGAGCGGATCGCGCACGCGCCACAGCTTGTGCAGGTCGCCGGGCAGCGAGCCGGCCGCCTGGACGACGACGTCCTTCGGCCCGGTCGACGACTGCACCGCGCCGATGATCTCCGGCTGTCCGGGCAGGCCCTGCCCCGACGGTGCGAACGCACGGTCGACGGCCGCGTCCCAGGCCTCCTTCTCCGCGGCGACCCGCGCACGGTACTCGTCGTCCACGATCCACCCGGCGAGGGCTGCGGCGAGGGCCTCGATCGCCTCACGGGCATCCGCCACCACCGGCAGCTGGGAGCCGTGCTTGTACGCGTCGAACGCGGCCACGTTGATGTTCACGAAGATCACGTCCGGGTCCTGGAACGCGGTGCGCGAGGAGGTCGTGAAGTCGCTGTAGCGAGTGCCGATGCCGATCACGACGTCGGCCTCGGTCGCCCTGCGGTTCGCCGCGGTCGTGCCGGTCGCCCCGACCCCGCCCAAGTATTGCGGGTGGTCCCAGTCGAGCACGCCGCCGCCGGCCTGCGAGGTGCCCACCGGGATGCCGGTGGCCTCGACGAGCGCGCGCAGCTGCTCCTCCGCACCGGAGTAGAGCACGCCGCCGCCGGCGACGATGAACGGGCGGCGCGCACCGCGGATCGCCGCGACCGCCCGCTCGAGCGGACCCCGTTCGGGCAGCGGTCGGCGGATGTGCCATTCGCGGTCCTGCAGGAACTCGACCGGCACGTCGAACGCCTCGGCCTGCACGTCCTCGGGGAGGGCGATCGTGACCGCGCCGGTCTCGGCGGGGTCGGTGAGCACGCGCATCGCGGCGAGCGCGATGGACGGCAGCTGCTCCGCTCGCTGCACCCGGTCGAAGAACTTCGACAGCGGCCGGAACGCGTCGTTGACGGTCAGCCCGATGTCCCACGGCTGCTCGAGCTGCTGCAGCACCGGGTCGGCGACACGGGTGGCGAAGGTGTCGCTCGGCAGGAGCAGCGCGGGCAGCCGGTTCGTCGTGGCGAGCGCGGCGCCGGTCAGCATGTTCGCCGCACCCGGGCCGACGGACGCCGCGGAGGCGAACGTGGCGCGGCGGCGATGCATCCGCGCGAAGCCCACCGACTGGTGCACCATCGCCTGCTCGTTGCGCGCCTGGTAGTACGGCATCAGGTCGGGCTGCTCGACGTTCGCCTGCTTGAGCGCCTGCCCGATGCCCGCGACGTTGCCGTGCCCGAAGATGCCGAACATCCCCGGGACGGTGCGCTCGCGCACGTCGCCGTCCACCGTCCACTGGTGCGCCAGGAACTCCACGAGCGCCTGGCTCACCGTCATCCGCCTCGTCGCCGCCATCAGTGCCGGCCCTCCTCGTCTGCTCCGTAGGGGAGTCTCGTGTCGAACGGCTGGTCGGCCCAGGCGTCGCGCACCCAGGCGTGCGCCGGGTCGTCGCTGATGAGCCACTCGCGCTCGGGGTCGGGCCCGGCCATCACGTTCAGGTAGTAGAGGTCGTAGCCCGGGGCCGCCACCGCCGGACCGTGGTAGCCGTACGGCACGAGGGCGATGTCACCGGTGCGCACCATGGCGTTGATGTCGATCTCCCCGGCGGGCGACGAGTACGTGCTGAACATGCCGAACGCGGCATCGGCCTCGGCGTTCGCTCCACGGGTCGGCGCGGACTCGAAGTAGTAGATTTCCTCGAGGCGCGACTCGTGCCCCGGCACGTGCTCGTCGTGCTTGTGGGGCGGATAGGACGACCAGTTCTCCGCGGGCGTGACGACCTCGCAGACGATCAGTCGTGCGGCATCCAGCGCCGCCGGGGTGCCGAAGTTGTGCACCTGACGGCTCGAGGCGCCCGCACCGCGGAGCTCGACCGGGGTCGACGCCGCCGGGACGTACCGGACCGGCCTGCGGTCCGCCGTGGGCGCCTCGGCCACGGCGACCCGGCCGGTGCCGGTGACCCGGGCGCTCGTGCCTGCCCCGAGGTAGAGCACGTCGGTCGGACCCGCGAACACCGAACGCCGCCCCTCGAGCACGGTCTCCGTCTCGCCCCCGCCGTCGTCGTGGACGACCCGGAACGCTCCGGCCAGCGGCACCACGATGCGCTCGACGTCGCCGCCCTCGAGGGCGAGCCCGTCCCCCGCGCCGAGCTCCGCGACGCGGATGCCGGTGTGCTCCCAGCCCGGTGTGTGCGCGTCGACGACGCTCTCCCACCCGTCGCGCGCGAGCGCGCCGCGGGGGTGGAACCAACGCTGGTCGGTGGTGCTCATCGTGCCCTGTCCTGCCTGTCCTGTCGTCGTGCCGGCCGCGTGCGCGGACTAGTGGTTCTGCGGGAAGCCGAGGTTGATGCCGCCGTGGGTGGCAGGGTCGAGCCAGCGGCTGGTGATGGCCTTCTCGCGGGTGAAGAAGTCGAAGCCGTGCACGCCGTACGCCTTCGCGTCGCCGAACAGCGACGACTTCCAGCCGCCGAACGAGTGGTACGCGACCGGGACCGGGATGGGCACGTTGATGCCGATCATGCCGACCTGCACCTCGGTCTGAAAGCGCCGGGCGGCGCCGCCGTCGTTGGTGAAGATCGCGGTGCCGTTGCCGAACGCGCCGGAGTTGATGAGGTCCATGCCCTCCTGGAACGACTCCACCCGCACGACCGACAGCACCGGGCCGAAGATCTCCTCGGTGTACGCCCGCGACGTGGTCGGCACGCGGTCGAGCAGCGTCGGTCCGAACCAGAAGCCGTCCTCGTGGCCGTCGACCGCGAGCCCGCGGCCGTCGACGACGACCGTGGCACCGTCCGCCTCGGCGATGTCCACATACCCCGACACCTTGTCACGGTGCACGTCGGTGATCAACGGGCCCATGTCGGGCTCGCCCGCCGGGCCGCCCGCCCCGTTGCCGATTCGCAACCGGCCGATGCGCTCGCCGATCTTCGCGATCAGCTCGTCGGCGACCGGCTCGACCGCGAGGACCACCGAGATCGCCATGCACCGCTCGCCCGCGGCGCCGTAGCCGGCGTTCACGGCCTGGTCGGCGACCAGGTCGAGGTCTGCGTCGGGAAGCACCAGCATGTGGTTCTTCGCCCCGCCGAGCGCCTGCACCCGCTTGCCGTGCTTCGACGCCGTCTCGTAGATGTACTGTGCGATCGGCGTCGACCCGACGAACGAGATCGACTGCACCGTCGGGCTGGTGAGCAGCCCGTCGACGGCGAGCTTGTCGCCCTGCAGCACCGTGAACACCCCGTCGGGAAGGCCCGCCTCGGCCCACAGCCGCGCAAGCCACAACGACGCGGACGGGTCCTTCTCGCTCGGCTTGACGACCACCGCATTGCCCGCCGCGATCGCGATCGGGAAGAACCACATCGGCACCATCGCCGGAAAGTTGAACGGGCTGATCACGCCGACCACCCCGAGCGGCTGGCGCAGCGAGTACACGTCCACGCCGGTCGACGCGTTCTCGGTGTAGGCACCCTTCAGCAGGTGCGGGAAGCCCGTCGCGAGCTCCACGACCTCCTGCCCGCGCAGGATCTCGCCCATCGCGTCGGAGACGACCTTGCCGTGCTCGGCCGTGATGATCTCCGCCAGCTCGCCCTTCCGGGCGTTCAGCAGCTCCCGGAACGCGAACAGCACCGTCTGGCGCTTGGCGATCGAGTAGCCGCTCCAGACCTCGAACCCGCGCTGCGCCGAGGCGATGGCCTCATCGATCTCGGCCTGGTCGGCCAATGCGACCTGAGCCGAGACCTGCCCGGTGGCAGGGTTGTACACAGGCGCCGTGCGCCCGCTCGTCGAGGGGCGTTCTGCACCGTCGATCCAGTGCGGGATGACGCGCACGTCGGTCTCCGCGTCGGAGATGTCGGTGGTGGTTTCGGTGAGGCTCATCAGTAACTCCTTCAACGTGAGGTGAGCAGATCGGTGTGGACGAGGCCGGCGGCGGTATCGACGGCCCGGGCGACGTCGCCGTCGGGTGGGTAGAGCAACGTGCGGCCGACGGTGAGCCCGCGGACGCCGGGCAATGCGAGCGCGTCCTGCCACGCTGCGAAGGTCTCGTCGGGATCGTCGCCGGAGTCCCCTCCCAGGAGCAACGTCGGCATCGTGGTGGCCGCCATCACCCGCTCCATGTCGGGCACGACGGGCAGCTTCATCCAGGTGTACGCGCTACTCGCACCGAGGCCGGAGGCGATCGAGATCGACAGGACCACATCGTCGGTCGAGAGGTCGTTGACGATGCGGCCGTCGACCCACCGACTCATGAAGGGCTCGAGCATGACCGGGAGCCCGGCCGACGCTGCAGCGGTCACGGCAGCGGCCGTGGCCTCGAGCGTCGCCGCGGTGGACGGATCCTCGAGATTGACCCGCACCAGCGTCTTCGCGAAGTCCACGCCGCACTCGACCATGCGCGGCACGTCGAAGGCCGTGTACCTGTCGTCCATCTCGAATCGAGCCCCACGCAGGCCGCCACGGTTCATGGAGCCGACCACGATCTTGTCGTCCAGCAGTCCGAGCGCCGCGAGATCGTCGATGATATCGGGAGTACCCAGCACGCCATCGACGCCCGGACGACTGAGCGCGACAGCGAGCCGCTCCAGGAGTCCATACCGGTCAGCCATGGCCATCTCGTCGCTGCCGACGGCGAGCGCGCCCCTCGCGGGGTGGTCGGCCGCGACGATGAACAGACGTCCGTCGCCGTTGAGGATCTCGCGGCGCCTGCGTGCCCCGTAGATCGATCGCAGCCGCTCCGGGTGGCGTGCGCGCAGCTCCCGCAGGCGCCCGAAGTCGGCGGCGCTCGGCGTTCCGTTCCCCATCTCAGTCGCCCTTCTCGAGGAGTGCGAGCACGTCGCCCTCCGACGGCATCGCGGTGGAGCACTCCCGCCGTGAGGCCACGACGGCCCCCGCCACATTGGCGAACCGGAGGGTGCGCTCGAGGTCCCAACCGGCGAGGAGCCCATGGCAGAGCGCCCCGCCGAACGCGTCGCCAGCGCCGAGCCCGTTCACGACGTCCACCCAGTGCGGAGGCACCTCGACGGTCTCGCTCCGCGTCTTCGCGAGCACCCCTTTCGGACCCTGCTTGACGATGGCCAACTCGACGCCCCGGTCGAGCAGCGCATCGGCTGCGCGAAGCGGCTCGGTCTCACCGACCGCGACCTCGCACTCCTCACGGTTGCCGACCGCGATCGTCGCATGGGCGAGGGCACGTCCGACCTGTTCTCGCGCCTCGGCCACGCTCGACCAGAACATCGGGCGGTAGTCGAGGTCGAAGATCGTATGTCCGTCGGTCCGCGCGGCCAGCACGTCGAGGTGGGTCGAGCGGCTGGGCTCCTGGGTGAGTCCCGTGGCCGTGAACCAGAGAATGCGCGCGGCGCGCACCGCATCGAGGTCGAGGTCACTCGCATCGATGTTCAGGTCGGGTGCCTTGGGCTCGCGGTAGAAGTAGATCGGGAAGTCGTCCGGGGGGAAGATCTCGCAGAAGGTGACGGGCGTCGGATGCAGCGGATCGACGCCGACGTAGGCGGGGTCCACCCCGAGGCGCTCGAGCTCCCTGAGGAGGTAGCGACCGAACGGATCATCGCCGACCCGCGACACCAGCGCGCTTCGTCGTCCGTAGCGTGCTGCGGCGACCGAGACGTTCGCCGCGCTGCCGCCGAGGTACTTGCCGAACGTCTCGACGTCCTCGAGTCCCACGCCGTCCTGGAGCGGATAGATGTCGACGCCCAGGCGACCGATCGCCAGGACGTCACGTGGGAGGGTGTGCTCCGTCATACTCCGCTGTACAACCTTCTGTATCGCTCGTACAGGATCGTATCGATCCCTATGTCCTAACAATAGCACAACATAGCCGGCTGGCAAGCGCGTGTCCTGGCCGGCACCGCCTCTGAGCCGGAGGCGGCCACGGGATTGAGTCATATTGTGCTATTGTCCGCACATGCATCATGAGATGTCGTTCTACACGAGGAAGTGGGTGCGCCCCGAGGACCTCAACGGCAACGGGACGCTCTTCGGCGGCAGCCTGCTGCGGTGGATCGACGAGGAGGCCGTGGTCTACGCGGTCATCCAGCTCGGCAATACCCGCGTGGTCACGAAGTACGTCTCCGAGATCGAGTTCCTCGCGTCCGCCCGACAAGGAGACCTCATCGAGATCGGACTCCAAGCGGTGGACTTCGGCCGCACCTCCTTGACGATGCGCGCCGAGGCGCGCAACATGATCACGCGGCGGAGCATCCTGACCATCGAGCGCATCGTGTTCGTGGGGCTCGACGAGCAGGGGGATCCCACCCCGCACGGCTACACCCACATCACGTATCAACGCGACCGCTTCCCCGGGATCGCCGGCTGAGGGGGTCCGCGCCGCGGGCCCTCCGAGGTCGATCCGCAGCGCCGGTCAGGCCACGCGAGGCCGCCGCACACGCGACCGTGCCCAGGAGCATTGCCACCGCGAAGGCGCTCACGCCAATGTGTTCACCAAGGGCGCCGCAGAGCGCACCCACCATCACCGCACCGAGTGCCGAGAACGCGTACGCGACGCACCAGTACGCGGTGCTCGCCTGGGCGCGGCGCGCGGACGGCACGTCGGCGACCGTGAGCGCGAGCGCGTGCGGGAACAGCACGCCGTGCCCGCACCCCGCTGAGACCAGGCCGAGGACGTACACGACGATGGACCAGCTCGGAGCGTCGAGCAGGGGCGCAGCGCCCATGGCGAGCAACCCCACGAAGAGCGCCGTGAACCCTCCGGTCCGCCATCTCCCTCCGAGGCGTGCTCCGATCAGTTGCCCCGCGGCAGTTGCGAGGAAGATCATCGAGCCCGCCGCGCCGACCACCAGGATGCTCGGGGAATCGAGCTCCGCCGTGATCAGGATCGCCGTGATCGCGGTGCACGCACCCATGACGATGAACCCGACCGAGGCAGCGGATGCGCGCAGGAACCGCCTCAGCAATTCCCGCGGCACCGACGGCAGCACCACTCGCACGGCCATGCCGGACGAGGTACGGGGCGCGTCGTCCGCGAACAGGAGCGCACCGCAGGCGAGCGCGCTGAGCCCTGCATGCACGACGAACGGAGCGCGCCCGGGTTGCAGCGGGATCAGCCACGCGACGACGGCTGCGAGCATCGGCCCGCACCCGAGGCCGATCATGTTGGCGGCGCTGGCGATCGCGGAGCCGCGGCGCGGACGAGCCGCCATGTCCACCAGGTAGGCGGTCGCCGTGCCGGTCACGAGCGCGGCGCTGAGCCCCGAGATCGCACGGGCGAGGAAGAGCGTCGGCGTCGAACTCGCAGCCGCATACGCGATCCCGCTGCCGATCGCAGCGGCCAGGCCCAGCATGAGGACGGCTCGCCTGCCTGCGCGGTCGGAGATCGCGCCGAACGCGATCAGGCCGAGGAGCACAGTGACCGCGTAGGTCGCGAACAGCTGTGTCGCACCCGCCGTGTCGAGCCCGAACTCCCGCTGGAGGTCCGGGTAGATGCTCGTGGGCAGCGTCGTGCCCGCCATCACGACTCCGTAGGCGAGCGCGACCGCACCGAGCGTCCGGATCCGCGCCCGGTGCTCGACCCCGGGGACACCGCCGGGCGTCGGGTCGACCGTCGCGACGGATCCCCGCCGTGCCGCCCGGGTCATGGGCACCCGCGCTCAGTCGCCCGAGGCGACACTGCTCTGCCGAAGGCGCGCATCGGCCTCGAGCAGCACCCCCGCGGCGACCTCCAGGCCTTCGATCCGCCCCAGCGAGACGTCCTCGTGCTCGATGTTCACGAGCATCCCGGGGTCCACCTCGTGGAGCGCTCGAAGGAACTCGGTCCAGTAGTCGACGTCGTGGCCCTTGCCCAGTGCGACGAAGTCCCACGCCGAGTCCTTCGGCCACTCGTTGGCCCACTCGTCTCCGCCCAGGTTGACGCGCGGCTCATCCGGGCGAAGTCGCCGGAAGCGGTTGTCCAGCACCCCGTAGACGGCGGCGTACTCCGTGTTCACGCGCACGTCCTTGGCAGCGGCGTGCAGCACGAGGGGCCCGAGGTCGCGAATGACGGCGACCGGGTCCATCTGCTGCCAGAACAGGTGGGACGCGTCGAGTTCGACGCCGAGGTGCGTGGCGCCGGTCAGCTCGACGAGCTTGCGCACGTCGAACGGGTTGAACACGAGGTTCTGCGGATGCAGCTCGAGCGCGACTCGGACATCGAGGTCGCGCGCGAGCGCATCCGTCTCCCGCCAGTACCGCGTCGCGACCTCCCACTGGTAGTCGAGCACGTCGAGCGCTCCGCTGTTCCATGCGTTCACGATCCAGTTGGGATGAGTGGCCCCCGGTTCGCCGCCGGGCAGGCCGGACATCGTCACCACGCGGTGCTGACCGAGCCGGTTCGCGAGCCGGATGCTCCGGCGCACGTCCTCGCCGTGAGCCTCCCCGATCACGGGGTTGGGGTGGAGCGGATTCCCGTTGGCGTTCAGGCCGGCGATCTCGACGCCCGTCCCCTCGAAGAGCCCCAGGAAGTCGTCGCGTGCCGCATCCGACTCGAGGATGTCGTCGAATGTCGGGATGTGCACCGGGGGGAGGAACCCACCCGAGTTGAGCTCCAAGCCCGTGAGGCCGAGTCCTGCCACGACCTCGATCGCCTCGGGGAGCGGCCGATCGTGCAGGATCGCGTTGTAGACGCCGAGCTTCATACGAATACCTCCGGTTCGACGGTGACGGTGGCGCCACCCTGCTGCGCCGACTCCACGACGGCTGCGAGCATCTCCATGTTGTGCACCCCGTCGCCGAACGTGGCGCATCGGGGAAGGGACTCCTCCTCGGAGAACCCCGCGACCTCCTCGAGGAACGCGCGGGCCTGGTGGAGGAAGAGCTCGTTCTGGCCGAACCCGACGCCTGCGGCATCCATCGGCAGGCCACCTGCGAGATACGGATGCTCGGGACCGAGCTGGATCCGGCGGTATCCGTTCGTGGCCGCGGGGCCGTCGTCGATCAGGAGTTCGACCTGCGCCGGGTACCGCTGGTCCCAACGGGCGGCGCCGCCGGCGCAGAACACCTCGAAGATGAGGCTGGTCGGGTGCCCCTTGGCGACCCGGGAGACCTCGAACGCGCCGACGCCGTGTTCGAACTCCGCGGAGAAGGTGGCGTAGTCGTCATTCTCCACGGTCTCGAGTTCATCGCTCACCGCGCTCCGATCGTGCCCGTGCGTGGCGCCGAGCGGTGTGGGCCGTCGGGTGATCACTGTGCTGAGGCGACCACCGCTCACCGACTCGACGTCGCCGCAGATGAACTCCGCGATGTAGGAGAGGTGGCTCCCGATGTCCGCGAGCGCGCCGGAGCCGGGTGGTCCCTGATATCGCCAGCTCATCGGCCCCTGCGGGTCGCTCGCGTAGTCCGCCCAGTACCGGCCGCTGAAGTGCAGGACCTCCCCGAGGCGTCCGGACTGTACGAGGTCGCGGACGAACGCGATGCCGGGGGCACGGCGGAAGCTGAATCCGATTCGTGCCAGCGTCGCTGCTTCCTCAGCGGCCCGCGCCATGGCCCGGGCGTCCTCCAACGTGTCGCTCAGGGGCTTCTCGCACAGCACGTGCTTCCCGGCCGCGAGCAGCCCCTCGACCACCTCGCGATGCAGCGAGTTCGCGATGACGACGCTCACAACGTCGATGTCGTCGGCCTCGGCGATCGCCTGCCAGTTGTCGTCCCAGCGTTCGTATCCGAAGCGACGAGCCGCGAGCTCTCCGAACCGCGGGTCGACATCCGCGATCGAGACGAGCCGGATCGGTGGGAGTACCGGGGCGTAGAGCGCCGACGCCATGCGGTACGCGGCGGCGTGTGCCTTGCCCGCCATGCCCGCACCGATGACGGCGACACCGAGTGATGCTGCCATGTGTATGTCTCCTTCGACATTGAGGGTCGGCGCGGAATCACGCCGAGCGTTCAGTTGTTCTCCGGCAGGCCGATGCGCCACTGCCGCTGTCCGGCCGGAGGACGGAGCGCGAGGAACTCCTCCACCAGGCCATCGTCGATCGGCGATTCGGCCGCCCGGACCGCGGACTGCAGATGGCGGGACTTCCCGACGCCGACCACGGTCGTCGCCGCCCCGCTGCGCTGGAACGCGTACTGGTTGGCAAGGAAGGAGATGTCGATCCCCCGCTCCTCTGCGAGCGCGACCATGCGTGACGCCGCCTCCGCGACGTGCTGCGGCCACGGCGGGTCGATCTCGATCTTGGATCCACCGGGCGTGAGCAGCCCGAGCGCGACGGCGGCCGCGTTGATGAGCCCCACACCCTGCTCCTGGGCGATGGGCAGGAGTTCGGTACGGATCGAGTCGTCCAGGAGCGTGCCCTTGGCGTAGGTCAGGATGACGTCGACATCCGTCTCGCGCAGCACGCGCGTGAACGTCGGCAGGGGGTACCCGGTCATCCCCACGAACCGGCACTTCCCCTCCTCCTTCAGCTTCAGGAGTTCGCCGACGTAGTCGGTCAGCGTGTGCTCGAGCGGTGCGAACTCGATGTCGTGGAACTGAAGCACGTCGACGTAGTCGGTGCCGAGCAGCCGGAGGCTGTGCTCCAGGCCCTCCCGCACCCGCCTCGGCGAGAAGTCGAAGTCGTCGAACCCGTACCTGCCGGCCTTGGTGGCGAGGATGACCTTGTCGCGCTTCTCGGGGGTGAGCGCCTTGCCGAGGCGTTGCTCTGCGCTGCCGTAGTACGGCGAGGTGTCGATGAAGTTGATGCCGGCGTCGAGCACCTCGTCGACCAAGCGGAGGGCATCGGATTCGTCGAGCGGCCCGAACATCTCGCCGAGCGATCCGGTGCCGAACGAGACCTGCGAGACCTGGAGGCCGGTACGCCCCAACGGTCGGTAATCCACGGAAACCCCTTTGTTCGATGCGTGCCCGAACGCGAGTGCACGCGATCGGGCCGGTCAGCGAACTGAACGCTACCGGGATCTGAATGTCCTGTCAATTGGACATTATGCGCCCGATCGCGGCACGTTTCCGGGCTCCGCCCGGGACTACCGGTCGACGAGCGTCATCTCGAAGGAGTAGAGGTCCGGGCGGTAGCAATGCTGGCCCCACTCCACGGCACGACCGGAATTGTCGAAGGCGGTACGCGACATCGTCAGAACGGCCGCCCCCTTGGGCAGGTCCAGCAGCGCGGCCTCCTCCGCCTTCGCCTGGCGGGCTCCGATCCGCTGCTTCGCCACGCGTACGGTCACCCCTCGCGCACGGAGCATCTGGTAGAGCCCGTGCGTCGCGAGCGCGTCGGCATCGAGGTCCATGAGGGCTTCGGGCAGCACGTTGTCGAGCACCGCGATCGGCACGCCATCCGCGGAACGCAGCCGCTTCACGTGGAGCACCGGGCTCCCGACTTCCACGCCCAACTCCCCGGCGACGTGTTCGTCGGCTTCGGCAGGCTCCATCGCCAGTAGACGGGTCTCGGGCTTCTGCCCTGCGCGCTGGAGGTCCTCGAAGAGGCTCGTGAGCTCGACCCCGCGGGTCACCCGCCCATGCACGACCTGCGTACCGATCCCTCGTCGGCGCACCAGCAGCCCCTTGTCGACGAGCTCCTGGATGGCGCGGCGCACGGTCGGCCGGGACAACCCGAGCCGATTCCCCAGCGAGACCTCGTTCTCCAACCTCGAGCCCGGGGGCAGCGTGCCGTCCTCGATCGCCGCCTCGAGTCGGTTCGAGACCTGGAAGTAGAGCGGGACCGGACCGGCACGGTCGAGGTCGATGAACAGGTCTGCCGGAAGGCTGGTACCCCCGTCTGCCATGGCAATTCCCCTTCGTGCAGCGTCGCGATATGACGTATTTACATTAGCACCTCCTTACCAAAGTCGAGGTTTGTCAGGTGCGTGCCGCACGTCGCAGTCGCCAGAGTGCAGAACTTTGTCCCGACAATAGAATGACTTTGCTAGACTACGATCGCGATGGCGCGCCGGCGCCGTGCGCAGACCGATCCGGAGGAACCATGAGCACCTCGGCCGCCACCGCTCTCGCGACATCACCGCTTCGCCTCGCCGCAGAGTCGACCCCCACGAGCCTGTGGAACGACTCGGCCGATCCGACCCAGCTCGCTCGTTCCATCGAGTTCGGCGCCGTGGGCGCGACCTGCAACCCCGTCATCGCCCTCACGGCGATCTCCAGCGACCTCGACACCTGGGGCCCACGTATTCGCCAGCTGGCAGCCGAGTATCCCGCCGCAGGCGAGTCCGAGCTCGGCTGGAGGGTCGTCGAGGAGCTCTCTGTTGCCGCGGCGGCACTGCTCGTTCCCGAGTTCCGGCGCAGCGGTGGGCGCAACGGCCGGCTCTCGATCCAGACCGATCCTCGGCTGCATCGCGACGCCGACGCCATCGTCGAGCAGGCCGTCCGGTTCTCTGCACTCGCGGAGAACATCATCGTGAAGATCCCCGCGACCGCGGTGGGCCTCCGGGCGATCGAGGAGGCAACCTACCGCGGCGTGAGCATCAACGCGACCGTCTCCTTCACGGTGCCCCAGGCACTCGCTGTGGCCGATGCCATCGAACGGGGGCTCGACCGGCGCACCGCCGCCGGTCTTCCCGAACGCGAGTTCGGCAGCGTCGTGACGATCATGGGCGGGCGGCTCGACGACTGGCTGAAAGCCTGGGTGGCCAAGGAGCGGATCCTCGTGGACCCGGGCATCCTGGAGTGGGCCGGCGTCGCGGCGCTGAAGCGCGCGCACCATCTCTTCGTCGAGCGCGGATACCGCTCACGCGTCCTGTCGGCGGCGTTCCGCAACCACATGCAGTGGTCGGAGCTCCTCGGCGGCGACCTCGTCGTCTCTGCGCCGTTCGAGTGGCAGGTCCTGATCAACGAGAACCGGATTCCCGTCGAACACCGTATCGACACCCCGGTCGACCCGCGCATCATCGAAGCCCTGCTCGAGCAGGTACCCGAATTCCGCCGGGCGTACGAGCCCGACGGCATGACCGTCGGCGAGTTCGCCGACTTCGGTGCGACGCGGCGCACGCTGCGCCAGTTCCTCGAGGCGGACGCCGCGCTCGATGCGCTCGTGCGCGACATCCTCGTCCCCTCCCCGTGACGCGAGCCTCACGCTGCGAAGTGCCCTTCGAGCGCCTCGACGATCAGCCGGTGGTCCTCTTCTTGGGCCAGGCCCGAGACGACGGCCGAACCGACGACGCCCGTCCCTCGGACGGCGAGCGGATACCCGCCACCATGGGGTGCGAACTCCGGGAAATCCAGCCCCGTGGCCTCGGCGAACGTGGTACCCCCGGCGATGTGCCGGTACCGCTCGAGCAGGCTGGAGTGTCCGAAGCGCTCGACCACTCGCGCCTTGCCCGCAGCGTACATGTCGTGGTGTTCGGTCGTACCCTCGAGCGCCGCCCGGAACGCCACCCGGCCGAGCCGGCGTATCTCGATGAGCACCGGAAACCCGCGATCCGTCGCCAGCCGGAGGAGTCGACCTCCGATGCCGACGGCGTCCGCGAGGCTGAGCGAGTCGAGGATCAATCGCTCCTCCTCCAGCTCGAGCTCCCTCAGAGTGCGTTCCGTGATCTCGTCGCTCATCCCAGGCCTCCTCGCCGGTGGTGCCGCCCCGCCCGCGAACGCGGACGCACCGCGACCTTATCAGCAGTCTTGACCGAACGTCCTATTGGCAGGACAATTTAGCAATGCCCACGGGCGGTCCGATGCCGAGACTCGGCATGCCTCCCGAAGCGCCCCTCCAACTGACGCGCGACCCTCGCCGCGCCTCCCGGCGCAACCACCGCCGAGACGAAGGACGAGACATGATCGCGACGCGAACGCGCACCCGGACCGACCTGCGCTGGCGCCCGCTCATCGTGCTCGCGTTCGCGATGTTCGCTGCCGTCACGAGCGAGTTCCTCCCCGCTGGACTGCTGCTCACCATCCAGGCTGACCTGCAGCTCTCGGTCACCGAGGCGGGACTCCTCGTCACGGCATTCGCCGGCACCGTGATGCTGGTGACGGCTCCGCTCGTCGCCCTGACGGCCCGGCTCTCGCGTCGGACGGCGATCCTCGCGGCGATGTGCTCGATCACCCTCGCGAACGTGATCGCCACGCTCGCGCCCGAGTTCGGCGTGCTACTGGCGACCCGCATCCTCAGCGGAGCATCCCACGCCCTCCTCTCCGCCTCGGTCCTTGCCTACGTCGGCGCCGCCGTACCGCGCGACGCGATGGGACGCGCGGTGTCCACCGTCGCCGGGGGCGCGAGCCTGGCAATGTGCCTGGGCATTCCGCTCGGGGCCGCTCTCGCGCAGATCGGGAGCTGGCGTATCGCGTTCGGCCTGGTCGCCATGCTCGCCGCCACTGGCGCCTGCGCCGTCGCGGTGCTCCTTCCCGACGTCGGCACGGCCGGGCGCGCGCACGCCGCCACGCCGACCACCCGGCGCGAGCTCCGAGCGGACCGGGTGGACATGGTCTTCGCCAACGTGCCGACGTTCTTCATCGTCAGCGGCCTCTTCTGCCTCTACACCTACATCGCGATCTGGCTGACGACGTCCGCCGGCTTCGACGAGAACGCAATCCCGGTGCTCCTGGTCGCCTTCGGCGTCTCGGGAGCGGTCGGCCTGCTGATCGCGGGGACACTGGGCGACCGCTACCCGTCGGTCGCGCTCGAGGCCGCAGTCGCGCTCAGCGTGGCCGCCGTGCTGATCGTGGAGTTCGGCGCGACGATGCGACCGCTCGTCCTGGTCGGCCTCTTCTGCTGGGGACTCGCCTTCGGGGCGACCCCGGCATTGCTGCAGGCCCGCGTCATGCGTGCCGCGACCGAGCGCACGCGCACGCTCGCTGGCGCACTCCAGACGCTCGTGGGCAACGGCGCGGTCGCGTTCGGCTCGGTGCTGGGCGGCGTGGTCATCGATGGAGCAGGCGTTGAGGCGCTCCCGTTCGTGGCCGCGACGTGGCTCGCGGCCACGCTCGCCGCGTACGCCGTCGTGCGTACGCGGCGAGCGAGGAGACGCCGGGCACGGGCGACCCGCCCGACTACTGGCTCAGCTGTCGCGGATAGACCCCACCGCGGATGTTGATCAGCCAGACCATGCCGTTCGACGTGGCGCCGACCCTGATGGTCGCACCGTCGATCTTGTCCCACTCGCGCCCGTTGTAGCGGTACACCGAGTTGCCGCCGTGGCGACCGCCGTCCATGCCGGCGATCCAGCAGTTGCCGTCGGCGCCGAAGGCGATGTCGATCGCCGCGTTCGGGAGCCGGTGCCAGCGTCCGGCCAGCCGCCGGAAGATGAACCCCGAATCCGTCGTGATCCACGGCTCGCCATCGGGCGCCACCGCGATGCGAGTCGCACCGCGATCGATGCGCTCCCACGCCGAGCCGGTCCACCGGAGCACCGCGTACCCGTCTTCCACCGACTCGGTCCCGACGGCCCAGACGGCGCCGTCCGCTCCGACCGAGATGTCACGCGCAGTGCCCGGCACGGTCTCCCATGCCCCCGCCACGCGCCGCCGAATCGTGCCGTCGTTGCGCACCAGCCAGGGCTCACCGTCCGGGTCGACGGCGACGGCGACGCCTTCGCCCTCGACGCGGTCGAACTCGAGGCCGTTCCAGCGGAACAACTCGTAGTCGAGGTCGCCGCGATCGACGCCGTTCGCGCTCCGCGGGAGCATCAGGACGTAGACCGAGTCATCCGCCCCGATCGCCAGATCGCGTGCCGGGTCGTTGTGCCGCGCACTGTCGTGCACGCGAGTGAACTCGGCCGCCTGCTGTTCGAAGAGGTGAGACTGGTCTCCGCGGAGATAGTCCCGGGTCGTGTCGTACCACAGCATGTGGGAATCCTTCCGATCAGAGCTTGACGTGGTGACGGAACAGGCGCCCGGCCGCGTCGACCATCCAGGGGAGTCCGTCGGCTCCGACGGCGATCCGGGTGCCCGCTCCCTCGTGGGCGTCCCAATCGGTGCCGTGGTAGTAGCGCCACGGGCCCGTCCCGCCGTCGCGTCGGTCCTCGCCGAGGATCCAGACGTTTCCGCCGATCGAGATGTCGAGGTCGGCCGCAGGCTCATCGGGCATGCGCTGCCACCCGCCGGCGAGTCGCCGGTAGTGGGTCCCGTCGCCATCGACGACCCACGGCAGCCCGTCGGCCATGGTCGCGACGAGTCGGGGAGCCAGCGGCTGCTCGCCGGCGTGTGCCATCCCGTACGTGTCGTCGTCTGATGCGGTCCACGGGATCGCGTGCGGGTAGACGACCGGCGCCGCCGGGGGGAGATCCGAGGTCCAGGAGCCGTCGTGGAAGCGGAGGAGCCGCGTCGCCCCCGAGCCGGCGTCATCGGCCGAGACCGCCCAGACGACCCCTCCGAGCCCGGCGCTGCAATCGACGGCGATGCCGGGAAGTCCGGTGTCCTCCCACGCGTCGCCCCGACGAGTCAGGAGGCGGCCGTCGTCGGTGATCACCCACGGGACGCCACGCGGATCCACCTCGATCCGCGTGGCGGCGACGCCTTGGTCGATCCACGCTCGCCCGCGGCGGCGGAGCACGCGGTACCCGCCCGCGTCGGGCTCGGTTCCGACCACCCAGGGGGTGAAATCGGCCGCGATGCTGACGTCGGTCGCGGGCGGCGCGTCGATGCGCTGCCACTCGAAGATCTCGAGGCGGATCCCGTCGGTGTACTGGGGCATGGCACTGCTTTCTCGTACGCGTGTTCGGTTCGGCTGTCGGTTGCGAGCGGGCGATCACCGCGCCGCACGAAGGTCTACCCCTTCACGGCGCCCTGCGTGAGGCCCCGGATGACGTAGCCCTGGAGCAGGATGTAGACCAGCACGACCGGCACCGCGACGATCACGGCGGCGGCGGCCAGCAATGGCACGTCGGACGTGTATTCGCCGACGAACGCCCCGAGCCCGGCCGGCGCGGTGCGCGACGCAGGGTCCTGCAGGATGACCAGGGCCACCAGGAACTCGTTCCAGCTCCAGATGAAGAAGAGGATCACGATCGTCGTGATGCTCGGCCAGGAGATCGGCACGAGCACCCGCCAGAGGATCTGCCACTGACGGGCGCCGTCGACCTGGGCGGCCTCGACGATGCTCGGGGGCGCCTGGCTGAACGCCGAGCGCATCCAGAACGTCCCGAACGACACGTACAGGCCGATCTCCGGGAGCGCGACGCCCCACATGGTGTTTGTGAGCCCGAGCGCTCGCAGGGTGTAGTAGAGGGGGACGATCGTGCCCTCGAAGGGCAGGACGAGGCCGATCAGCAGCAACGCGAAGATCAGTTCCTTGCCGCGGAAGCGCATCGTGGCGAACGCATACCCGCTGAGCGTCGAGAAGAGCACGGCGATGGTGACGACGGGCAGGGCGATGGCCACGCTGTTCGTGAGCAGCACGCCGAACGTGCCGATGTTCCACGCCTCGACGTAGTTGGACCACTGCGGATCCGCCGGCCATCCGAGGCCCGCGGCCGGGATGCCGCGCGGCTGCAGCGACACCGCCACGATGCTGTAGAGCGGCACGAGCACGACGACCGCCCCCACGCCCAGCAGGAGGTAGTTCAACAGCGCCGACGGAGTGAGTGAGGCCCGGAGCGGCCGACGCCGCGGCGCGACCTCGGGCAGCGACGCCGTTGCCGGTGCGGCATCGTCGGCGATGCGCGGCTCTCTGAAGATGCTGGTCATTGTTCCGTCCTAAAGATTCTCCGCAGCACGAGGGCGGCGACCATGATCATCGCCACGAGCATGACGGCGATGGATGCTGCGGAACCGACCGTTCCGTCGACGAACGCCTGCTGGTAGATCTCGAGCGCGGGAACGGTGGTCGCGGTCCCCGGGCCGCCCCGAGTGGTCATGTACACGATGTCGAAGCTGCGCAGTCCGCCGATGATCGTGATGGTCAGCGCGACGCCGAGCTCCGGCTTCACGCCGGGGAGGGTGACGGCGAAGAACTCCTGGATCGGGCCCGACCCGTCGATCTTCGCGGCGTCGTAGAGCCCCGGATCGATCCGGGCGATCCCCGAGAGGAAGAGGATCATGCAGAATCCGAAGACGATCCACGTCCCCACGAATCCCACGGCGGGAAGCGCCCAGTCGAAGTCGCCGAGCCAGGGTCTGGCCAGGTCCCCGAGGCCGATGCTGGCGAGGATCTCGTTGATCGGTCCGTTGAGGTTGTACATCCAGCGCCACGCCATGCCGGTCACGGTGAGTGCGATCACCTGCGGGAGGAAGAGGACCGTGCGGAAGAATCCCAGACCCCGCAGGCGCTTCGTCGAGAGCAGGCTCGCGCTGATCAGCCCGATGCACACCGGGAGCAGGGCGAAGAAGAAGATGAAGACGATCGAGTGCAGGAGCGCGGCCTGCACTCGCGGGCTCATGACCTGCTCGATGTAGTTGTCGAACCCGACCCAGATCGGGGTGCTCAGTCCGTCCCATCGGTGCAGTGAATACCACATCGTCTGCGCCAGCGGGAAGCCGACGAAGAGCAGCGAGGCGGAGAGCGCCGGAAGGATGTAGAGATACGCGGATTTCTGACTTCTGGTCCTCGTTCTGCTGTTCATTCCGACACGCTCCAAGCCTCGCTGCTCACCGTCTACCGATTCACTTCCCGGCTACTTCGTAGCCTGGAAGTCCTCCCAGTTCTGCTGCATGGTGCCGAGGAAGTCCTCGGGGCTCAGCCGGCCCGCGAGCACCTCCTGCAGGCCCGGGTTCTCGGTGCGCTGCATCGACGGGGTGGCCCAGTCGGAGTGGAGCGTCAGGCCGTCCTGCTCGACGAGCGTGTTCCAGGCCTCGAGCGCCTGCTCCGAACCGGTGTTCGGGCTCACCACGTCCTCCGCGCCGACGAGCGGCAGGAAGCCGCCGTCCCAGAGGATCTGCGCGTTCTCCGCCTGCGCGGTGAAGTCGAGGAAGTTCGCGGCGACGTCGGGGTAGTCGGACTTCGACGAGATGCACCACGGCTGCGATGTCGCGCCGGACGCCTGCGCCGGGTCTCCCGCGTTCACGCGCGGGAAGAGGGTGTAGCCGACGTTCTCGCCCATCGCCTCGGTGTACGTGCCGAGGTACCAGCTCCCCGTGAGTGCGAACACACCCTCGCCGCCGGTGTAGAGCGCGTTGCCGTCGGCACGGCTGGTGCCCGCCGCGCCCTCGTAGATGTACCCCGCGTCGCTCCAGTCCAGCAGCTGCTGCGTCGCCTCGATCGCCTCGGGGTTCTGGATGTTCGAGCCCTCGACGCCGGTGATCCAGTCGCGCTTGACCTGCTTCTCCTGGTAGGCCGACATCAGCGGCTCCCAGGCCTTGGCACCCGGGTCGCCGTCCAGGTTGCCGAACATGATCGGCACCTCGCCACCCGCCTTGGCCGTCTCGAGCGCGTCCGTGAAGTCGTCCACGGTCTGGAAGTCGAGGTCGATTCCCAGAGCGTCGACCTTCTCGACGTTGTAGTAGATGCCGATCATGTTGCCGGCGATGGGCAGGCCGAAGAGGGTGCCCGACCCGAAGGACGCGCCGTCGTCGGACATGCGCGACGGTCCGAGGAACCCTTCGGCGATGCGGTCCGACCAGCCGTAGAGCTCGTCGTACGGCTCGAGCGAGATGATCAGGTTCGACTGCACGAGCGGGCCCATCTGGGTGTAGCCCTGACCGCACTCGATGATGTCGGGCGCGGTGTCCGAGCTCATGACGAGCTTGAACGTGCTGGAGAACGCGGCGCTCTCGGTGTAGTCGAGGTTGATGGTCACGTTCGGGTTCTCCGCCTCGTAGGCGTCGATCAGGCCCTGGAGCGAGTCCTGTGCGGCGCCGGTCTGCACCGTCCACATGGTGATCTCGACCGGATCGCTGGGGATCTCGGTGGATGCGGGCCCCTGCTCGGTGCTGGTGGTGTCCCCGCTCGCACAGGCTCCGAGCGAGGCGATCAGTCCGCCGGCGAGTGCGATCGCGGCCGCCGTTCGGCCGCGGGGAATGGTCCGACCCGACTGGGGGACGGAGGTGAACACGGGATTTCGTGACATTGGAAGCGTCCTTGCTGCTCTGGCCGGGACCCCCTGTGCCCAAGATCCCGGCATGTCGGAACTACATTGTTCGTGCCGAGCGGACGACTGAGGGTTCATCCGCTTCGACAGTTGAATAGTATGTCACGACATACTAGCAATGCAAGGATCGTGACCGTTTCGAGACACCAGGCCCGCCGCTTCGGCACGACGGCTCACCGGAGCCGAACGACCGATCCGGTCGCATCCGACTCCCGTGCCGCATCGAGCACAGCGAGCGTCTCGATGGCGGAGTCGAGCGATACGGGCACATCCGCCTCGCCTCGGACCGCCCGACCCCACGAGGTGTAGAAGTCCTGGTAGGCCCCCCGCTCGGACGGCACGATGCTCGTCCGGCCGTCCGAGTGCAGGTGTCCCCATCGCGATTCGTCGTCGTACCCCCACCGGTCCCCCTCGTCGGCCGGCCGCCGGCCTGCGAAGATGGCCTGCGCCTGCACGTCGGTCCCCGACGCTTCGTAACCCCCGCGAGAGCCGTAGAGACGGAACTCGCGGACCTGCATGCCGTTGAGCTTGCTCGAGGAGATGAACGAGCGGACGCCGGAGACATGATCGATCGAGATGACGAAGCCTGCATCCGTGCGATCCGCACCGTCGCCGATGTGGTCCAGGCGCGCGTGGACGCGCTCAGCGGGCCCGAGCAACCAGAGCATCTGGTCGACCACATGGCTGCCGAGGTCTCGGAGCAGCCCCCCGGTGGGGCCCATCTCGAAGGTCACCGGGTCATCGAGGTCGAAGCGGGAGTGCACCCGCCACAACTCGCCGACACCCCCTCCATCGAGCACGGCTTTCACCGTACGGACGTCTGCGTCCCAGCGACGGTTGTGGAAGACGGTCAGCAGGACGCCGGCGTCCGCGGCCGCCGCGGCGAGCTCACGGGCGCCGGCTGCAGATGGCGCGAACGGCTTGTCGCCGACCGCCGGGACGCCGCGCCCGATGGCTTCGAGGACGAGTTCGCGCCGCGTCTCCGGCGGCGTGGTGATCGTGACCGCGTCGACGCCTGCGTCGATCATCGCAGAGAGCGAGTCGAACACTCGCGCGCCCGGGACCTCCGCCTCGACCAAGGCCCGACGTTCCGGCGACCGGGTGACCACGCCGGCCACCTCGACCCCCTCGGCTGCCGCGATGAACGGCGCATGGAAGTGCCGCCCTCCGGTGCCGTATCCGACGATTCCGATTCTGGTGGGAGCTTCCGTTGCCATGTTCTGACAATAGTATGAACTGCCACCGATGTCAGCCTCACCATGCCGGGACGCGCCCGCATCGAGTCCGGCTAGTTGTTCTCCGGGAGACCCTTGGTCCATTGCCGCCGCCCGGCGGGCGGCCGCAGGGCGGTGAACGCGGCCGCGAGCTCGACGTCGAGCGGCGTGTCGGCCGCTGCGATCGCCGAGTCGAGATGCTCGGCCGTGCCCGCGCCGATCACGGTCGTCGCCGTTCCCGTGGCATGGATCGCGTACTGGTTCGCGAGGAACGCGATGTCCACGTCCCGCTCGACGGCGAGCGATCGCATGCGGCTGGCGGCCTCGGCGACATGCGGCGGCCAGGACGGTTCCTCGTCGGTCCGGGGCCCACGGGGTGTCAGCAGCCCGAGCGCGACGGCGGCGGCGTTGATGAGGCCGACCCCGTTCGCCTTCGCGATGGGAAGCAACTCGGTGGTGACCGAGTCGTCGAGCAACGTGCCCTTCGCGTACGTGAGCACGACGTCGACGTCGGTTTCCTCCATGACCCGCGCGAAGGTCTTCACGGGGTACCCCGTCATGCCGATCCATCGGCACTTGCCCTCATCCTTCAGCGCGAGCAGCTCGGCGTAGCCGTCACTCAGCAGCGGGTCGAGGTCGACGAACTCGATGTCGTGGAACTGCAGGATGTCGACGTGGTCGGTTCCCAGGAGCCGCAGGCTGCGCTCCAGCCCCGCACGGACGCGGGACGGCGAATAGTCGAAGTCGTCGGAGCCGTATCGCCCTGCCTTCGTCCCGATGATCATCCGGTCCCGTTTCGCGGGCGTGAGCGCCTTTCCGAGACGGGCCTCGGCAGTGCCGTAGACGGGTGCGGTGTCGATGAAGTTGATCTCCGAGTCGAGCACTTCGTCGACGAGCCGGAGCGCGTCGCCCTCGTCGAGCGGACCGTACGTCCCTCCCAGCGAGCCGGTTCCGAATGAGACCGCCGAGACCGACAGCCCGGTGCGGCCCAGTGGCCTGAATTCCACGATCGTCCCCCTCGTCCGTATCGGTCGGCGTGCCGAGTCGCCGCTACGCGAGCAGCATCTGGAGCGAGCCCCGCAAGGTCCGCGCCACCTCGACGTCGTCCTGTTCCGCGACCTTCCTGGAGAAGATCTCCGGGCAGTACCAGCCGTCGTAGCCGGTCGACCGGCATGCGTCGATCCACTCCTGGAGGGGAATGCTCCCGCCACCGATCCAGACGTTCCGCGATCCGACCTGATCGGGTACGTCCCCCGGGGCCACCGGCAGGCCGTCGCAGACGTGCACACCCGCGATCAGGTCGCCGGGAAGCTTCGCGACATCGTCGGGCGTGTCACCCGACACCCAGAAGTGCCAGAAGTCGACGCAGAGTCGAACGTTGGGACGGTCCACGCGTTCGAGGATCTCGAGCGCCTGGTCCACGCGGTTGACCGGGCTCCATCCCAGCGGCTCGAGGTAGATGCCCACTCCGTGGTCGGCGGCGATCTCCGCGGCGATCCCGACCCGGCGCGCGGTGTCGGAGACAGCCTCGGACTCGCGTCCGACGCCGGCCCGGAAGCGCGGGTCATCAGGCCGCAACCGTCCCGCTGCGTGGTCCTTCACCACCTCGGGGTCCACCGGTCCGGTGCACATCTGCACGAACGGCGCCCGCACCGCCTCGGCGAATGCGGCGAGGCGGCTCGCGTCCGCGACGAACTCGTCGTCGGGCGCCTCCTGGATCGCACCGACGCCGGAGACGGGGAATCCGTCCAACGCGGGCAGGAGGTCCTCGGCCGTTCGGCCCGCGTCAAGGTACCGGAACAGCTTCGGCGTCTGCAGCTCGACTCCGTCGTATCCGGCCGCGCGTGCCACCTGCACGTCGCGCAGGGTGGTGCCGTGAAACGCCACGGTGGAGTTCATCGAGAGCTTCATGGGAGTCCTGCCGACTAGTGGTTGAGGTGTCGTGAGTAGACGTTGCCGCGGATGTTGATCATCCAGGGCATGCCGTTGTTCTGCACCGCGATGCGCATCCCGGCACCGTCGGTGCGGTCCCAGTCACGACCGTTCCAGTGGTACACGCCGTTGCCGCCCTGGCCACCGCCGTCGTTGCCGTTGATCCAGCAGTTGCCGTCGGCGCCGAACGCGATGTCGATCGCGCCTCCGCGCACGCGATACCACCTGCCGCCCATTCGCCGGAAGATCTGGTCCCGGTCGTTGATCACCCAGGGGTCCCCCGTCGGCGACACCGCGATGCGCACGGCCCCGCCCGAGACGACCTCCCAGTCCTGCCCCGTCCAGCGGAGGATCTCGTGACCGCCCGGCACCTCGCCGGTACCGATCGCCCACGCCGCTCCATTGGCTCCCACGGAGAGATCGGTGGCAGCACCGGGAAGTCGCTCCCAGCCGTTGTCGGTGTGCCGGACGATCGCACCGGACGCCTGTGCGAGCCACGGATGGCCCTCCTGGTCCACCGTGATCGCCACCCCCTCGCCGGGGACGCGATCCCACCCCGAGCGCTGGCGGTACAGGCCGAAGCCGTTGTAGACGAAGAGCTCGAAGTCGACCCCCTCGTCATCGAGGTGGCTCGTGCCCGGTGCCTTCTTCAACAGCCAGATGCGACCGTCGGGTCCGATCGCGATGTCTCGAGCAGGATCTCCCGAGGTGAAGGTGCTGATGACCCGCACCCACTCCGCAGTCATCATCTCGAAGAGATGGGACTGATCCCCGTCCACGTTCCTCACGCCGAAGCGATAGAAGTTCTCCATTACGTCCTCTCAATCTGGTCGAACATCGGTGGTCGTCCGGTGCGCCGCACGCTGCGGGCTCAGAGCCGGACGTGCTGACGATGGATCGCGCCCTCGTCGTCGACCGCCCACGGCAGCCCGTCCGGGCCGACCGCGATCCGCACGACCGCACCCTCGCTCGCGTGCCAGTCGGTGCCGTGATAGAAGCGGAACGGGCCGTGGCCGCCATCCCGCTCGTCTCGCCCGACGATCCACACCACGCCATCCCCCGAGATGGCGATGTCGTACGCGGGCTCTTCGGGTACGACCAGCCAGCCGTCGTTGTCGACGGCCTTGCGGAGCATCGACCCGTCCTCGTTGACGACGAACGGCAAGCCATCGGCCATCGCCGCGATGGCGATGGGGTTGACGGGCGCGGCGCCCTCGTACGGGTCGTTGTGGTTCTCGTCGTCGTGGTTGACGCCCACGATGTCCCACTGCCAGGGGACGTGCACCGCGGTGCCGTACCCCTCGACCCAGTCCGACCCGACGCGCCGGAGCGCCTGCCCCGGCCGGTCGTCGACCGGCGCCGTGGCGATCCAGACGCCACCGTCGAGTGGGCCGATCGTGACGTCGCGGACGGGCGCGGGAGTCGGACAGGTCGCCCATCCGCCGTCGACGGGCTCCAGCAACTCGCCGGAATCCGTGATCAACCAGGCATCCCCACTGGGTGCCACCTCCACGACGGCCGCACCGACGCCGTCGAACTCCTGCCAGCGCAGGCCCGTCCACCGCGCGACCTCATACCCACCCGGGCGAGGGTCCACGCCGACGATCCAGACCGAGCCTTCGGGACCGACGGCGATGTCGTTCGCTCGCCGCTCGCCGAACCTCATCCACTCGAAGATCTCGGGGTGCAGGCCAGACTCGTAGTGAATGCCCATCGGGGAACCTTCCTTCTCAACTCGAACACATCGGGGACGTGCTGCCTGGGCACGCCGGACGGTGGCTGTCACCGCACGAGGGTGAGGTCAGCGCGGGGCTCCGCGCCCGGATCGCAGGGCGAGGTACGCCTGATCGACGATCGTCATCAGCACCTCACTCCGCTCCATCGCCAGAAATCGACGGTCCCGCTCACCTGTCGTGGTGCCAGTGCACACCCGGGGCGATGACCGTCTGATGACATCGTGGTGCGTAGCTACAGCTATGTCAATAGGTTGTCCGAACATATTGCCTCTCGCGCAGCCCTAGACTCGCTGACGGGAGGTGACGGTGAGCTCAGCGGCATCCGATTCGGTCTCGACCGCGCTCGCCATCGTGCAGACGTCGCTCGAGTACGCCGGCACCGTGGCGTTCGCGATCTCCGGTGCGGTCGCCGCCGGCCGCAAGCAGATGGACCTGGTCGGGGTCGTGGTGCTGGCCTGCATCGTGAGCGTCGGCGGCGGCACCGTCCGCGACCTGCTGCTCGGCAACACGCCCGTGTTCTGGGTCGCAAACCCCACGTTCCTGCTCGTCGGCGCGGTCACCGCGCTCATCGTCGTGCCGCTGACGCGCACCCGCGCGCTCGACCTGCTGCGGCGCTACCGCATCGTGCAGGTGTCGGATGCCGCGGGCATGGCGCTCTTCGTCGTCGTCGGCACGAACGTGGCGATCCAGGCCGGGGCCGACCCGATCGCGGCGGCGATCGTCGGCGTGATCGCGGGAGTCGGTGGCGGCATCATCCGCGACATGCTCGCGAACGAGATTCCCGACGTGCTGCGCGGCGGGCAGTTCTACATCACGGCCGCGCTGATCGGCGCGCTCGTCTACGTGCTGCTGCTCGAGCTCGACGTGCCCGAGCTCGTGGTGTTCTGGGTGCCGATCGTGATCATCCTGGCGATCCGCATCGTCTCCGTCTTCACGCGCTGGGGCGTGCCGACGTTCGCGTACGACGCCCCGCCGACCGGGCAGCTGGCGAGGATCGATCCGGACGACCTGCGGCGCTGACGCCCACGCTGCGCTTCATGTCGAGGGCCGATTCTCGGTCTGAGGGCGATCGCTTCAGCCCTCAGGCGAAGCAGCGGCCCTCACGCGCACTCTGCGAACGGATACCCCGGACGGTCACCAGGTGTCCCAGTGCAGGACGTCCTGGAGCGGCCGACGACGTGCCGGCTTGAAGTCCGTGCCGATCGTGTAGGCGATGGGGAACAGGCCCGCCTGGGTGACCCGCTCGAAGGGGATGCCGAGCAGTTCGGCGACGCGCCGCTCGCCCTCGTCGGGGAGGTGCAGGGTCGTCCACGCCGAGCCGGGCCCGCGCTCACGGAGCGCGAGCATGAAGCTCCACACGGCGGGCAGGATCGATCCCCAGGCGCCTGCCTGCTCGTCGACCTGCGCGTCGTCGAGCCGACCGCGGATGCACGGGATGAGCATCATCGGCACCCGGTGGAAGTTGTCGGCGAGGTAGTCGGCCGAGTCGGCCACACGCCGGGCCTGACGGGCGCGCGCATCATCGGATGCGTAGGCCGGCGTCGGTGCCGCGCGGTACTCCCGGAAGTTCGCCCGGTAGACCTCCGCGATCGCCGCCTTCTTGTCGGCGTCCTCGACCACGACCCACTGCCAGCCCTGCCGGTTGGACCCGGTCGGTGCCTGCAGGGCGATCTCGAGGCACTCCTCGACGTCCGACCGCTCGACGGGACGATCGAGGTCGAGTCGCTTGCGGACCGACCGGGTCGTGGTGAGCAGCTGGTCCGCAGAGAGGTGCAGGGTCATCGCGCCAGTCTGACATACCGAGCGGTCGGTTCTCGCGGGCGGTCTCCGGAGACGACGAAACCCCCTCCGTGGAGGGGGTTTCAGCGAGGGGTACCGGTGGGATTTGAAACCTAATGCGGTAGCCAGCGTTGGCGACGCGGACGGCAGACACTCCTATGAAATCGCGGAAGTAGGGAGACGAACGGTCACCGCGAGTCACGCCAGTTCAGCGCGAAGTGTGTCCAGTGTGTGTCCACGAGCTACTGTGCCGGCGTGGTGCCCCAACGCTGGATGGTCGCTTCCACGTCCTTCATCCGGATGTAGAGGCAGCGCCCAGAGTCCGGCATGAGCACGAATCCGAACCTCTGGTAGAACTCAACCGCGCTGGCATTGATCGCATCAACCGCGATTGCCGCCGCCCCAACGTGCCTGGCAGCCTCAAAGCACTTTACGAAGGCATCCCGAAGTAGAGAGACTCCAAGGCTCTGACCCTGGAACCGCTGGTCCACCGCCAGACGCGCGATGAGAACGACGGGGATCGGGTTGGGCGCGTTTCGCCTCAAGCGACTTGGAGCGTGCTCATCGTTGGCTAGGGAGTACGAAGCAGTCGCGTAGTAGCCGACGACCGCCCTAGTCCCCTCCTCAGTCGTGACGAACGTCCTTGAGTTACCAGCTTGTTCGTTTCGGTAGGCGCGGCGAATGAGCCACTCATTGAGTGTCTCTTCACCACAATCGAAACCCTCGAGCTCGTCGTCAGGCTGGATCGCCCGCGGCCGCTGGAACGCCACTCAGTCGACGAAGACAGACGGCCGACTCAGCAGACTCGCAAGTTCCGCTATAGGTCGGGCCGGCGCATCCAACGCCTTGCTGAACTCATCCCAAGCTGCCTCAGACATGCGAAGTTCTTTCTCTGCCTTGATAACTTGGCGCGCTTGCTCTACAACCCGATTGACAGTGAAGTCAGTCAGAGACTGCCCAGAAAGGCTCGCAGCTTGCTCAATCGTGCTCTTCTGCTCCTCCGTGAGGCGAACATCGAGGCGCTCTTTCTTGATGGCTGCTGACATGTCAATAACTGTACGGCAAAACTCCGTACATAGCCACCAAAGCACCACATAGACCCCCCAAGGCCCAGCAAGAACCCAGCCTCGCGACAGCCCGCGCGGGGTGCGCTGGGATCGCTTCCCAACGCACCCCAACCGGATCAGTAGTCCCCGACATATCCGCGCTGATCGGCCAACCGCTTCGCGTGGTCGTACTGCTTCACCTCGCCAGCCGCGTGCTTGCGGATAACCCCGACGATCGTCTCCCCGTCAACGTCCATCACGAACGTTGACCCCTCGAGCGACACACGCTGCGAACCGGCCACGCTCCCAGCCGTGACCTTCGGCGCACGAACCAGGTTCGTCGTCGCCTCGAGCGCGCCCGGCGTCGAGTGCTTCAAACCAACCGTGTACCCCGCCCCGACCTGCTCACCGATCTCCGCGAACACCTTCGACGGGGACGCGATACCGAGCAGATCCTTCGCCCACTCGATCGCACCGCCCACGGTGTCAGTGATCGCAGACACCACGCTCGAGAACATCGACGTGATACCCGACGCCAACCCGCGGATGACATCCTGACCGGCGCTGTACAGGGTCGAGCCGAGGTTGCCGACAGCGGAACGGATACGCCCGGGAAGTTCTCGGAACCAGGTGATCGCGTCGCCGATACGGTCACCGACCGATCGAGCGAACTCTGACATGTTGCGGGCCACGTCGATCACGAACCGGCCCACGGTGCGGTTCACCTCGAGCACGATGTCAGCCACACGCCCGTACGCGTCCACCGACCGCGCGAGGTAGTCGATCACGCCGGGAAGCACCGCCTCAACCAGCGGCAGCACCTTCTCGCCCAGCTCGATGAGCTTCGGCACCGTTCGTTCGAGCGCTTCCCCGAGCTTCGGCCCCAACTCGCGGTTGAAGTCCTCCCAGATCGGCAACAGTTGGTCGTTGACGAACTGCATCACGGTCGTCAACGCGGGAAGCAACGCCTCACCGAACCGGGCCGACGTGTCAGCCGTCCGCGCGGCAAGGATGCGCTGCTGGTTCGCCAACTCGCCCGACGTGTTCTGGAAGTCACCCGCGGTCTTCGCGGTGCTCTCCAACAGCAACCCGTAGCGGGCCTGCTGCTTCTGCGCCTCCGACAACGGTTCGCCCTGCGCGGCAATGCCGTTCGCGAGGGCGTACGCCTCAACGGATGCCGCGGACAGGTCGATGCCGTAGCGCCGCAGCGGTTCTGTCTCGCCGGCAAGGCCAGACTGGAACAGTCGCAGCGCTTCCGCGACGTCGATGTTGAACACTGACGCGAAGTCGGTTCCGCGGCCCGTCAGCTGCTCGATGAACCCGGCAGGGTCTTCCTTCCGGATCGTCTGCGCGAACGCGGAGAACTGCGTCGCCAGGGCGTTGAAGTCAGCCTCGCTGAGTCCGAAGTCCGTGGCGGCGTTCTTCCCGATCGCCTCAATCTCGTCCGCGGCCTCACCGAACGACACCCGCACCGCATTGCGGGACTCGTTCAGCGCACTACCGAGCTCCACCGAACCCCGGATGTAGTCCAAGGCCGAGTCCCAACCGACCTTGACGACATCGAAGATCACCCCGGCGACACCGAGCGCGGCAATAGCACCAGCGATCGGACCCGCCAGCTTCCCAACGCCCGCGAGCATCGACCCGCCGAACGCGGCCGCACCCGTAGTACCCGCCTTCGCCCCGGCACCACCTGCGGCACCACCGAGAATCGCGGACATCTGTGAATTCGCACGGTTCCGGAACTCCGAAAAATCGGGCAGAACCTCAACCCATGCAGACTGCCAAGCTTCCGACATTGCTTCCTCCTCTTGCTACGGCGCCGGGAGGAAGCGCGTTCTGTTGAAAATCTCTTCTAGACACTCACGGTGCTACACAACACCGGATCAATCAGCCCATCGGGCTTCACACGACACCGGAAATGCCGTGCATGCTCGCCGTACTCGTCACCACCAACCCGGTGAAGGGTGAACCCAAAGACATCCACCGAAACCCCCGACATCAACCGTTCAGCCGCAGCCTGAATCGCCCCGGGTTTAGTGGAGGGCGAGTTCTCCCAGCTGCGGTTGCTGCTGGGGGTTGATCTCACGGTAGTACT
>CAJXGN010000010.1 GCA_913053875.1 uncultured Agromyces sp.
CCATGCCGATCCATGCGGAACCCTCGCTGCGCATGCTCACCCGCCAGGACGCCGAAACGGGCGTCCTTCGCAACACGATCGCGGCCTTCGCGGCCGGCATCGGCGGCGCCGACGCGGTCACCGTCCTGCCGCACAGCTGGTCGGCCGGCCTGCCGGACGCGGCCGCGCGACGGCCCGGGCCCGCCGGGCCGAGTACATTTCGGACAGGCGAATGTTGTAATGCTCGGCAACCCGCTTCTGTATCTCCTCGATGGTCACTCGCCGGTCATTGGCGCGCAGGATGTCGTGCAGGACGTCCTGGGTGTTCTCCAGCGTCACCTGGCGTCCGACCAGCTTGGCATAGGCGCCGATACGGTTGAGCGCCCCCTCCAGCTCGCGGACGTTCGAGGTGATCTTGTGTGCGAGGAATTCGAGAACCTTCTGCGGGATCGGCACCTCGAGCTGTTCAGCTTTCGCTTCCAGAATGCCGAGCCGCAGCTCGTAGGTGGTTGGGTGAATGTCGGCCACCAGCCCCCAGCCAAGGCGCGACTTCATCCGCTCTTCCATGCCTTCAAGGTCGTTCGGCGACTTGTCCGCCGAAATGATGACCTGGTGGTTCTGATCGACCAGCGCGTTGAAGGTGTGGAAGAACTCGTCCTGTGTGTTCTCCTTGCCGGCGATGAACTGCACGTCGTCGATCATCAGCACGTCGACGGTCCGGAACTGTTCCTTGAACGCCATCGTGTCCTTGTACCGGACCGCGCGGATGAAGTGATACATGAACTTCTCCGCCGACAGGTAGATGACACGCCGATCGGGACGCGTCTGACGTAGATGCCATGCGATGGCGTGCATCAGATGCGTCTTGCCGAGACCGACTCCGCCATAGAGGAAGAGCGGATTGAACGGCACCGCTTCCGCTTCCGCGACACGGCGCGCTGCGGCGAACGCGGGCGCCGACCAGCGGCGCGCCGCGGTGATCTACAACCCCACGAAGAAGGGCGTCGAGGCACTGCGTCGCGACGTGGCATCCGCCATCGAGGAAGCCGGCTGGGCCGAACCCGTCTGGATCGAGACCGAGGCCGAGGACCCGGGCCGCGGCATGGCCGAGGAGGCCGTCGCGAAGGGCGTCGACCTCGTGATCGCCGCGGGCGGCGACGGCACCGTGCGCGCGGTCGCCGAGGGCCTGCGCGGCACGGGCGTCGAGATGGCCGCCGTGCCCCTGGGCACCGGCAACCTGCTCGCGCGCACGCTCGGCATCCCGGTCAACGACGCGAAGCGCGCCGTGGAGACGGCCCTGCACGGCGTGCCCCGGGCGATCGACGTGATCATGCTCGAGGTGACCCGGCCCGACGGCGACGTCGAGACCTTCGCCTCGCTCGTCATGGCGGGCATCGGCATCGACGCCGACATGATCGCCAAGACCAGCGACGACCTGAAGAAGCGCGTCGGCTGGCTCGCCTACGTCGAGGGGGCGGTTCGCGCCCTTCCGGAGTCCGAGCCGTTCCGCGTCTACTACCGGCTCGACGACGGGTCCACCCACCGCGCCCGGGTGAGTTCCGTGCTCATCGCCAACCTCGGCGACCTGCCCGGCAACGTCGAGATGATCCCCGACGCGGAGGTCGACGACGGCCGGCTCGACGTCGCCGTGCTGCAGCCGAAGGGCTTCCTCGGCTGGCTGCAGGTGTGGCGACGCGTGACCTGGGAGAACCGCGTGCTGCGGCGCACCGCGATCGGCCGCACCGTGATCAAGTTGCGCGACGATGCCGAGGGGCCCGAACGCCGCTCGGTCATCGCGTACCTGCGCGGCCGGTCGTTCAGCCTCGACCTCGGCGACGACGCGCACGAGCTCGAGGTCGACGGCGACGAGTTCGGGCAGGTCGTGAAGATCGTCGCGAAGACGGATGCCTCGGCGGTCGTGATCCGCGTCGACCGCGAGTTCCTCGACTGACCGTTACGCCTCGGGCTCACCGCTCAGCAGGCCGCGCAGCCAGTCGCGCGCCTCGACGTAGACCGTGTCGTCGTACTTCGAGTGGTACTCGTTCGGCTGCTTGTCGGCGCGCGGGTACGAGCCCAGGAAGATCACGTTCGGGCTGAACCGTCGCAGGCCCATGAGCGCGTCGGCGACCCGCTCGTCCTCCAGGTGCCCGTCGAGGTCGACCACGAACCGGTACCGCCCGAGGGCATCGCCGATGGGGCGCGACTCGAGCAGGCTGAGGTTCACCCCGCGGGTCGAGAACTGCTCGAGCATCGCGAGCAGGGAGCCCGGCTCGTCGTCGGGCAGCTCGACGATGAGGCTGGTCTTGTCGGCGCCGGTGCGCGGCGGGATGCCGCGGGAACGGCTCACCAGCACGAAGCGGGTCACGGCGTTCGGGTTGTCGCCGATGCCGGTCGCGAGTACGTCGACCGGGTGGTGCGCGTCGATGCCGGGCGGTGCGACCGCGGCATCCGCCACGGCGTTCTCGAACAGGGATGCGGCCGCCTGCACGTTGCTCGAACTCGGCACGTGCGCGTGGCCGGGCAGCTCGCGCTCGAGCCAGCCGTGCGTCTGCGCGTACGCGACCGGGTGCGCGTTCACGGTGCGCACGTCGGCGAGCGTGGTGCCCGGGCGCGCGACGAGCACGAAGTTCACGGGCACGAGGTACTCGCCGATGATGCGCAGGCCCGGCACGGTCGCCAGCGCGTCCTGCGTCGCCGAGACGCCGCCCTCGATCGAGTTCTCGATCGCGATCATCGCCGCCACCGCCCGGCCGGACGTGACGTCGGCCAGCGCCTCGCCCACGTTGTTGACCGAGTTCCACGGGTGCCCAGCGGCATCCGGAACCTGCTTCAGCGCCGCCTCGGTGAAGGTGCCGGCCGGCCCGAGGTACGAGTAGGCGTCGGGGGCGTCGGCAGCGGCATCCGTCATGGGTGTCAGCCTAGCCAGCACGGGTGCGCGTGCCGGCCCGTTCGCGAGCGGCGAAGCGGCCCGCCCGGGCGAGGATGGGAGCGGGACGGATGCCCCGCAAGGGCGTGACGCCCGCGCGCCCCGGTGCAAGGATGAAGGTCATGCACGAGCGAGCGGGAACACCGGCCCAGGCATCCGATCTCATCGACGTCGATGCCCTCATCCACGCCTACCACGAGCTGAAGCCCGACGTGTCGGTGCCCGAGCAGCGGGTGGCGTTCGGCACCTCCGGCCATCGCGGGTCGAGCCTCACGACCGCGTTCAACGAGCACCACATCCTGGCGATCACGCAGGCGATCGTCGAGTACCGCACCGCGCAGGGCACGACCGGGCCGCTGTTCATCGGCGCCGACACGCACGCGCTGAGCGCGCCGGCGCAGACCAGCGCGCTCGAGGTGCTCGTCGCGAACGACGTGCGCGTGCTCGTCGACGAGTTCGGCGACTACGTGCCGACGCCGGCGCTGTCGCACGCGATCCTGAAGTGGAACAGCGACCCCGAGCGCCGCGCCGAGGGCGAGGCCGACGGCATCGTCATCACGCCGAGCCACAACCCGCCCGCCGACGGCGGCTTCAAGTACAACCCGCCGCACGGGGGTCCGGCCGACTCGGATGCCACGAAGTGGATCGCCGACCGTGCGAACGCGATCATCGCCGACGACCTGCGGGACGTGAACATGCGCGAGGCGAGCGCCGTCGAGACCTACGACTTCCGCGGCAACTACGTCGACGACCTCGCTTCGATCATCGACGTCGACGCCATTCGCGAGTCGGGCATCCGCATCGGGGCGGACCCGCTCGGCGGGGCATCCGTGCACTATTGGGAGGCCATCGCGGAGCGGTACGGGCTCGACCTCACGGTCGTGAACCCGTCGGTCGACCCCACCTGGTCGTTCATGACGCTCGACTGGGACGGGAAGATCCGCATGGACCCGTCGAGCCCGTCGGCCATGGCGTCCGTGCTGGAGCACGCCGGCGAGTACGACATCGTCACCGGCAACGACGCAGACGCCGACCGGCACGGCATCGTCACCCCCGACGCCGGGCTCATGAACCCGAACCACTACCTCGCGGTCGCGATCGAGTACCTGTACGCCCACCGCCCGGAGTGGCGCGACGACGCCGCCATCGGCAAGACGCTCGTGTCGAGCTCGATGATCGACCGCGTGGCATCCGCCCTCGGCCGCACCCTCTGGGAGGTGCCGGTCGGGTTCAAGTGGTTCGTGCCGGGCCTCATCGACGGGTCGGTCGCGTTCGGCGGCGAGGAGTCCGCCGGAGCGTCGTTCCTGCGGAAGGACGGCACGGTCTGGACCACCGACAAGGACGGCATCCTGCTGTGCCTGCTCGCCTCCGAGATCCGCGCGGTCACCGGCAAGAGTCCGTCGCAGCTGTACGCCGAGCTGGTCGGGCGCTTCGGGGACCCCGCCTACCAGCGCGTCGACGCGCCCGCGACGCCCGCCCAGAAGGCCGCGCTCGGCAAGCTCGACGGCGACGCCATCACGGCGACCGAGCTCGCGGGCCAGCCGATCACGGCGAAGCTCTCGAAGGCCCCGGGCAACGACGCCGCGATCGGCGGCGTGAAGGTCACGAGCGAGGACGCCTGGTTCGCCGCACGCCCGAGCGGCACCGAGGACGTCTACAAGATCTACGCCGAGTCGTTCCGCGGGCCGGAGCACCTCGCCGAGGTGCAAGCGGAGGCGAAGCGCATCGTCGACGGCGCGCTCGGCTGACGCCCGCGCGCTGCACATCCCCGTAACACGGGGGTGCGATGATGACGCATTGCATTCGGAAGGGGACTGCATGCAGGCGTGGCCCGGAACCGCATATCCGCTCGGCGCGACATTCGACGGCAGCGGCACCAACTTCGCCCTGTTCAGCGAGGCGGCGGAGCGCGTCGAGCTCTGCCTGTTCGACGCGGACGGCACCGAGACGCGCGTCGAGCTGCAGGACGTCGACGCGTTCGTCTGGCACGCCTACCTGCCGCAGGTGCAGCCCGGCCAGCGCTACGGCTACCGCGTGCACGGCCCGTACGACCCGAAGCGCGGACTGCGGGCGAACCCGAACAAGGTGCTGCTCGACCCGTACGCGAAGGCCATGGCGGGTGCGTTCGACTGGGACCAGGCGCTGTTCTCGTACGACTTCGGCGACCCCGACTCGCGCAACGACGAGGACTCGGCCGAGCACGTCATGCACTCGGTCGTCATCAATCCGTTCTTCGACTGGACGGGCGACCGGGCGCCGAAGACGCCCTACAACGAGACGGTGATCTACGAGGCCCACGTGAAGGGCCTCACCCAGCTGCATCCGGCCATTCCCGAGGAGCAGCGCGGCACCTACTCGGGCGTCGCGCACCCCGCGGTCATCGAGCACCTCCAGCGCCTCGGCGTGACCGCGCTCGAGCTCATGCCCGTGCACCAGTTCGTGCAGGACTCGACGCTGCTCGACAAGGGCCTGCGCAACTACTGGGGCTACAACACCATCGGGTTCTTCGCCCCGCACAACGAGTACTCGTCCACCGGTGAGGTCGGCCAGCAGGCGCAGGAGTTCAAGTCGATGGTGCGGGCGCTGCACGACGCCGGCATCGAGGTCATCATCGACGTCGTCTACAACCACACCGCCGAGGGCAACCACCTGGGGCCCACCATCGGGTTCCGCGGCATCGACAACGCCGCCTACTACCGGCTCGAGGCGAACGACAAGCGGTACTACACCGACTACACCGGCACCGGGAACTCGCTGAACGTGCGGCATCCGCACTCCCTGCAGCTCATCATGGACAGCCTGCGCTACTGGGTGCTCGAGATGCGCGTCGACGGGTTCCGGTTCGACCTCGCGGCCACCCTCGCGCGCGAGTTCTACGACGTCGACCGCCTGTCGAGCTTCTTCGACCTCGTGCAGCAGGACCCGGTGGTCTCGCAGGTGAAGCTCATCGCCGAGCCGTGGGACGTCGGGCCCGGCGGCTACCAGGTCGGCAACTTCCCGCCGCAGTGGACCGAGTGGAACGGGAAGTACCGCGACGAGGTGCGCGACTTCTGGCGCGGCGAGCCGTCGAGCCTCGGCGAGTTCGCCGGGCGCATCACCGGGTCGGCCGACCTGTACGAGAACAGCGGCCGGCTGCCGTTCGCGTCGATCAACTTCGTGACCGCGCACGACGGGTTCACGCTGCGCGACCTCGTGTCGTACAACGAGAAGCACAACGAGGCCAACGGCGAGGGCGGCAAGGACGGCGAATCGCACAACCGCTCGTGGAACTCGGGCGCCGAGGGCGAGACGACCGACCCCGAGGTGCTCATCCTCCGCGCCCGGCAGCAGCGCAACTTCATCGCGACCCTGCTGCTCTCGCAGGGCGTGCCCATGCTGCTGCACGGCGACGAGCTGGGCCGCACGCAGCTCGGCAACAACAACGTCTACGCGCAGGACAACGAGCTCAGCTGGGTGCACTGGGATGCCGCGGACGAACCGCTCATCGAGTTCACCGCCGCGGTGTCGCGCCTGCGCAAGGACCACCCGACGTTCCGCCGCCGCCAGTTCTTCGACGGGCGCCCGGTCGAGAGCGAGGAGGGCGCCAAGCTGCCCGACATCGTGTGGCTGCGCCGGGACGGCACCCGCATGCAGCCCGCCGACTGGGACAAGCCGCTCGCGCGCACCGTGGGCGCGTTCCTGAACGGCGACGGCATCCGCGAGCGCGACGCGCGCGGCGAGCCGATCACCGACGTCGACTTCCTGCTCTTCTTCAACGCCGACCCCGAGCCGGCGAAGTTCACGATCCCCACCCGCACGAGGCGGCAGTGGGACATCATCCTCGACACGTCGGGCATGTCGGCGGATGCCCCGCCCAAGCGCGCCGGCCAGCGGCTCACGCTCGTGGGCAAGTCGCTGCTCGTGATGCGGGCCCACGCCGTCGAGGAGGCCGAGGTCGACCACTCGGTCGCCGCGTCGCTCGCGGTGCGCAGCGCGCAGACCGGGGCGATCCCGGTGCAGACGAGCGCCGCGTACGACGCGATGCTCGGTCGCGGCGGCGGCGACATCGAGACCGAGGACGCGGAGCCGGGCCAGGAGGCGCGCGAGGCGGAGGCCGAGGCCGCCGCCGAGGCGGCCGTGGTCGCCGAGGCCGACGCCGCCGAGCGGGAGGCCGCCGCCGAGGCCGAGGCGGTCGCGGAGGCCGCGACGGAGATCGAGGCGAAGGCGGCCGCACGGGTCGCGTCGCCGCGGTCGGCGTCGGCCGCGGTCGAGGCGACGGATGCCGCGAGCGAGCGCCGCACCCCGACGAAGCCGTTCCCGTCGCCCGTCGATGCCGTGCCGGACGCCCCGGCGCGGGTCGACCCGACCGAACCACCCGAACCACCCACGGAGGACTGATGCGCCGACCGGTCTCGACCTACCGCCTGCAGGTACGCGCGGGCTTCGACCTCGACCGGGTCGCCGAGATCGCCGACTACGTGCACGCGCTCGGCGCCGACTGGCTCTACCTCTCCCCGCTGCTGGAGTCGGAGGCGGGCAGCGACCACGGCTACGACGTGGTCGACCACTCGCGCGTCGACCCGGCGCGCGGCGGGCCCGACGGGCTCGTGCGAGCCGTCGCGGCAGCGCGGGCGCACGGCCTCGGGGTGCTCGTCGACACCGTGCCGAACCACGTCGGCGTGGCGACGCCCGCCGCGATGCGCTGGTGGTGGGACGTGCTCGAGCACGGCCGCTCGTCGCGGTACGCGGAGGCGTTCGACATCGACTGGGAGTTCGGCGGCGGGCGGCTGCGGCTGCCCGTGCTCGGCTCGGCGGACGACGTGGCGTCGCTGCGGCTGGTCGAGGCGGATGCCCCCGGCCCGGCGCACGACGAGGCGGACGAGCCGCGGTTCGAGCTGCACTACTGGGACCACCGGTTCCCCGTGGCATCCGGAACCGCAGCCGCAGGCGACGACCCGGTCGCCGTGCACGACCGGCAGCACTACGAGCTGATCGACTGGCGGCGGGCCGACTTCGACCTCAACTACCGGCGGTTCTTCGCGGTGAACACGCTGGCGGCGATCCGCGTCGAGGTGCCGTGGGTGTTCGACGAGTCGCACGCCGAGATCATCCGCTGGCTGCGTGAGGGGCTCACCGACGGCCTGCGCGTCGACCACCCCGACGGGCTGCGCGACCCGGGCGGCTACCTCGACCGCCTGGCAGCGGCGACGGGGCACGCGTACGTGCTGGTCGAGAAGATCCTCGAGGGCGACGAGCCGCTGCCGCCGCACTGGGAGGCCGACGGCACGAGCGGCTACGACGCACTCGACGACATCGACCGCGTGTTCGTCGACCCGGCCGGCGGGCCGGCGCTCGACGCGCTCGACACGGAGCTGCGCGGTGGCGTGCCCGCGCCGGCCTGGCCCGACCTCATCCACGGCACGAAGCGCGCGATCGCCGACGGCATCCTCCGCTCCGAGGTGCTGCGCCTCACGCGCGAGCTCGGTGGTGGCGAGTCCGTGGCGGACGCGGTGGCGGAGGTGCTGAGCTGCTTCCCCGTGTACCGGTCGTACCTGCCGTACGGGCGGGAGCACCTCGACCACGCCGTCGCGGAGGCGCGCGAGCGCCGGCCGGAGCTCGCCGCCACGATCGACGCGGTCGCGGCGGTGCTGGGCGACGCGGAGCATCCGGCCGCCGTGCGGTTCCAGCAGACGAGCGGCATGGTCATGGCCAAGGGCGTCGAGGACACCGCGTTCTACCGGGCGACCAGGCTCGGCACGCTCACCGAGGTGGGCGCCGACCCGTCGGAGTTCGCGATCGACGCGGCCGCGCTGCACGAGCGGTTCGCCCGACGGCACGCCGAGTGGCCGCACTCGATGACGACCCTGTCGACGCACGACACGAAGCGCGGCGAGGACGTGCGGGCGCGCCTCTCGGTGCTCGCCGAGGTGCCCGGGCGGTGGGCGGCGGCGCTACGTGAGCTGCGGTCGATCGCGCCGACGGGCGACGGACCGTTCGACGCGCTGCTCTGGCAGGCGATCGTCGGGTCGTGGCCCGCGTCGCGCGAGCGACTGCACGCCTACGCCGAGAAGGCGTCGCGCGAGGCATCCGTCTCGACCACGTGGACCGCAACCGATCAGGCATTCGAGCAGCGGATGCACCGTGCCGTCGACGCCGCCTTCGACGACGACCGGGCCCGCGCCATCGTCGAGGGGCTCGTGGCCGAGCTCTCCGGGCCGGGCTGGTCGAACTCGCTGTCGGCGAAGCTCGTGCAGCTCGCCGGACCGGGCGTGCCCGACGTGTACCAGGGCAGCGAGCTGTGGGAGACGAGCCTGGTCGATCCGGACAACCGGCGACCCGTGGACTTCGGCGAGCGCCGGCGCCTGCTCGCCGAGATCGACGCGGGCGCGCTGCCGCCGGTCGACGAGACCGGCGCTGCGAAGCTGCTCGTGACCTCGCGCGCGCTGCGGCTGCGGCGCGACCGGCCGGAGCTGTTCACGCGCTACACGCCGATGGCCGTGACCGGGCCCGCGGGCGAGCACGCGATCGCGTTCGATCGCGGCGGGGCGCTCGCGGTGGCGACGCGCCTGCCCGTCGGACTCGCGGCGCGCGGCGACGACCCGTGGGCGGGCACGGTGCTGCTGCGGCACTCGGGGCCGACGGTCGACGTGCTGACCGGGCGCCGGTTCGAAGGCGGCGTGGTGCCGATGGGCGAGCTGCTCGCGACGTACCCGGTGGCGCTGCTGGGGCCCGCGTGATGGAGGGAGACGACATGACCGAGTTCCGCGTGTGGGCGCCGACGCCGGAGCGGGTGACGCTCGTGGTGGGCGACGAGCGCCTGCCGATGACCGGCGGGCCGGGCGGTTGGTGGTCGGCCGAGGCATCCGCCGCCCCCGGCACCGACTACGGGTTCCTGCTGGGCGACGGCGATACCCCGCGGCCCGACCCGCGCTCGCGCCGCCAGCCCGGTGGCGTGCACGGGCTCAGTCGCGTGTTCGACCCGGGCGCGCACCACTGGGGCGACGGCGACTGGACCGGGCGGCCGCTCACGGGCGGCGTGATCTACGAGCTGCACATCGGCACGTTCACGCCCGAGGGCACGCTCGAGTCGGCGATCGACCGGCTCGACCACCTGGTCGACCTCGGCGTCGACTTCGTCGAGGTGCTGCCGGTCAACGCGTTCAACGGCACGCACAACTGGGGCTACGACGGCGTCGCCTGGTTCGCCGTGCAGGAGACCTACGGCGGCCCGGCCGCGTACCAGCGCTTCGTCGACGCGTGCCACCGCCGCGGGCTCGCGGTGATCCAGGACGTGGTCTACAACCACCTCGGCCCGAGCGGCAACTACCTGCCCGAGTTCGGACCGTACCTGCACGCCGCGGCGGCCAACACGTGGGGGCTGTCGGTCAACCTCGACGGGCCGGACTCCGACGACGTGCGCCGGTTCATCCTCGACAACGTGCAGATGTGGTTCCGCGACTACCACGTCGACGGGCTGCGGCTCGACGCCGTGCACGCGCTGCTCGACCACCGCGCGACGCACCTGCTCGAGGAGATGGCGATCGAGACGGATGCCGCCTCGGCGACGCTCGGCCGCCCGCTCACGCTGATCGCGGAGAGCGACCTCAACGACCCGCGCATGATCCGCCCGCGCGCCGCGCACGGGCTCGGCATGACCGCGCAGTGGAGCGACGACTTCCACCACGCGCTGCACGTGAACCTCACCGGCGAGACCGTCGGCTACTACGCCGACTTCGACTCGGTGGGGGCGCTGGCGAAGGTGCTCGAGCGCGGGTTCTTCCACGACGGCACGTTCTCGAGCTTCCGCGGGCGCACGCACGGCCGCCCGATCGACCGCGAGCGCACGCCGACGTCGGCGCTCGTCGTGTTCGCGCAGGACCATGACCAGATCGGCAACCGCGCCACCGGCGACCGTCTCACCGCGACGCTCGACGAGGGCCGGCTGCGGCTCGCGGCCCTGCTCATGCTCACCGCGCCGAACACGCCGATGCTCTTCATGGGCGAGGAGTGGGCGGCGTCGACGCCGTGGCAGTTCTTCACGTCGCATCCGGAGCCCGAGCTCGGCCGCGCGACCGCCGAGGGCCGCATCGCCGAGTTCGCGCGCATGGGCTGGGACCCGTCGGTCGTGCCCGACCCGCAGGACCCCGAGACGTTCGCGCGCTCGAAGCTCGACTGGACCGAGCCCTACGGCGATCGCGACGGCGGCGGCGACCTGCACGCCCGCACGCACGCGCTCTACCGCGAGCTGCTCGCGCTGCGCCGGGCGCGACCCGAGCTCACCGACCCGCGCTTCGGCACCGTGCGCGTCGAGTACTCGGAGGACGAGCGCTGGATCGTGCTGCACCGCGGCGCGCTGGCCGTCGCCGCGAACCTCGGCGACGTGCCGGTCACCGCGCCGGTCTCCGGCCGCGTGCTCCTGACGACGGATGCCGGCGCCTCGCCCTCGCCCGAGGGCCTGGCGCTGCCCGCGGCATCCGGCGCCGTGCTCGAGTCCTGAAGTTGAGCCGATACTTTGGCCTGTAAAATGCCAATAATTCGGCTAGAATGCCCACATGAAGTCAGTTCCCCTGAGCGAGGCGAAGGATAAGCTCTCCGGCTACGTCGACGAGGTCGAGTCGGAGCACGAGATCATCCAGATCACGCGGCACGGGCGTGGCGCCGCCGTGCTGATGAGCCAGGACGACCTCGACTCGCTCAACGAGACCCTCTACTGGCTGTCGCAGCCGGGCATTCGAGACGATCTCGCCGAGGCGCGCGAGGCTGACGCGAACGGCGCCACGGTCGACGCCGACGCGGTGCGCGCACGCTTCGGCCTCCCGCCCCTGTGACCTGGGAGGTACGGTTCGCCCCTGCGGCTCTGCGCGGACTCGACCGGCTCCCCCCGCGGGTGACGGGCGCGGTCGTACAGTTCGTCACCGCGACCCTGCCGGAGAACCCGCTTCGAATGAGCAAGCCCCTGCGTGGCGAGCTCGAGGGCTACCGATCCGCTCGTCGAGGCGACTACCGCGTGCTGTTCCAGCTCGACGAGGCGAGCGGAGTCCTGCTCGTCGTCCGCATCGCCCACCGCGCAGACGCGTATCGGCCGAAGTAGGGCAGTTCGCCGACCACCGGGGTCATCGCACGGTCGCCTCGCCGACAGCGCGCAGCACGTCGGCGAGCCACACCAGCGCGTAGGACACGCCCTGTGACGGGTCACCCAGGATGCGTTCGAGGTGCTCGAGCGACTCGGAGAGCTGCCCGATCGTGAACTCGTCCGGCTCGGCGGTCACGTCGCCCCGTTGGTCGGGCGGGATCGACCAGAAGTAGTCGGCGTCGAGCGGGATCACGGCCCCGTGAGAGGTCTCGACGTGCGTGAGCAGGAGGTCAGCCGCACGCCGCAACGCTTCCACCGGGACCTGGAGTTGCTCGTCGGTCATCGTCCACCCTCCGCCAGCGCCACGATGCCCCGACGATTGCGGAGCCGGTCGCCGCCGAGTCGCGCTCGACCCGGCCTGCTTGCGGGCCACTTCTCGGGCCGAGGGCCTGGCGCTGCCCGCAGCATCCGGTGCCGTGCTCGAGTCGGCCTGACCCGCCGCAGCACCAATCGAGTCGTCACGAAGTGTCGGAATCCAGGTGCCCGAAGCGACAGTTCGTGACGACTCGGGGAATCAGGCGACTAGTGGATGCTCCAGAAGTACACGGAGCCGCCGGAGGCGATCGCCTCGTCGACGTTCCAGTAGTCGGAGTCCTTCGTGTGGCCGGCGACCCAAACCTTCGTGCCCGAGTCGGTGTGCTCGACGCGGCTGACGATCGTCGTGTGGTCCCGGTCACCCGAGTTGTCCCAGTCGAACTGGGCGACGTCGCCGACCTTGACCTGCGAGCGGTCGGAGCCGAGGTCGGTCGCACGGTTGGTCTGGGTGGCGAGGTAGTCGCGCAGCGCGGTCGAGCTGATCCAGCTCGGCGAGTAGCCGGCGGCGGTGTAGTACCACTGCGACGTGAACTTCCACCCGCGCGCGGCGAGCGACTGGCTCGTGAAGTTCGCGCAGTCGGCGCCCGAGATCACGATGTACTCGGCGCTGTTGTACGAGTTCCAGTGCTTCATGACGTAGTCCATCTGCCGCTCGATGGCGGGGTCGGGCACGTACGTGAGCACGAGGGCGTCGGATGCGGCGGGGTCGGACGCGTCCGCGGCGGCGGCGTCCAACTCGTCGGCGTCGTCGGCGACCGGCGCGAGTACGCCGTCGTCGGTCAGCACCTGCACGAGCTCGGTGCCGGCGACCGATGCGCCGTTCGCTGCGCCGTCGCCGACTGATGCGGCGTCGCCGACCGATGCGGGGTCGACGACCGAGACCTCTGCGCCGTCCTCGTCGAGGAACGTGACGTCGACGTCGCCGGTGCGGCCGGCGTCGGACGCGGGCACCTCGAACGCGATGGCGTCGTCGGCGTGCTCGATGATCTCGACCTCGTCGCCGTCGACGGCGACCGCGGCGACCATCGTGAGGTCGGTGCCCTCGACGGACACCTCGGTGCCGCCGGTGACGGGGACCTCGTCGATCGACGCGCCGTCGAACACGACGGGCTCGGCCGGCGCGGGGGTGACGGATGCGACGAGCTCGGCGTTCTGGAGCGAGGCCTGCGCGGCGTCGGTCAGCGACTTCGGGCCGGTCGCGGCCCAGGAGTTCGCCGCGACGGCGCCCAGGGCGCACGCGGCGACGGCGCCGAAGGCGGCGGTGGAGAGGACGACACGGCGCATGGTGGTCGCAGGCAGCGCGGCCACCCGTGCGCGGGCACGGTGGAAGGGGGTGTTCTGCACGAAAGATCCAGGGGGGGTTCGGGGGCCCAGAGGAATCGGGGGCTGAGGGGGCGCAGCGTCGCGCGGATTCGGGCCGCCGGATACGGTTCCAGCCCCGTCTGGGCGAATCCGTCACGTTTCCTGAGTGGAACATGAGCACTGTTCGAGATTCGGATGCCTCGGAGGCATCCGCTCACCCGCCCCTGGAATCAGGAGCTGACCGGCGACTTCCGCACCACGACGCGGATCGCGGCGACCACGACCGGCAGCAGGATGACCGCCGCGACGGCGTTCACCGCGCCGTACCCGCCGGCGCTGAGAATCAGCCCGGAGAACGCCGCCGAGGCGGCTGCGGCGAGGTTCATGGCCGCATCCGTCGCCCCCTGGAGGGGCACGCGCAGGCGCCGGTCGACCGCGTGGGTGAGCAGTGCCGAGCCGCCGATGAGGCCCGCCGACCAGCCGAGCCCGAGCAGGCCGAGGGCGAGGGATGCCCCGATGAACCCGCTGCCCCAGACACCGCCGACCGTGACCGCGACGGCCAGCACGACGACGCTGATGCCGATGACGCGCACCGATCCGATGCGGTCGACCAGCCAGCCCATGAGCGGGCTCGCGCCGTACATGCCGAGGATGTGGATCGAGACGACGAGCCCGATGAGCGAGATGCCGAGGCCGTGCACGTGCAGGTGCACGGGGGTCATGACCATCACGCCGACCATGACGGTGTGGGCGCAGACGATCGCGAGGATCGCGAGCAGGGCGGTGGGCTCGCGCACGGCCGTGCGGAGTGCGCGGAACGCGGTCGGCGCGGGGGCATCGTCGGCGCCGGCATCCGCCTCGGGCTCCTCGCCCTGGAGGGTGCCGGCCGGCGGGGTGCGGAGCAGTGCGGCGACGATGACCGCGCTGAGTGCGAACACCACGAACGAGAACGCGAACGGGCCGACGAACGCCGGCAGGCCGACGCCCCGGCCGACCGCGTCGCCCCACTCGGACAGGTTCGGCCCGGCGACCGCGCCGATCGTGGTGGCCCACAGCACGATCGACATCGCGCGCGCCTGGAACTCGGGGCGCACGACCTCGGGGGCCGCGAACCGCGCCTGGAGGCCGGCCGCCGTGGCCGCGCCGATGCCGGCGAATCCGGGCAACAGCACCCACACCGCCCCGCTGACCGCCGCGAGCACGATGAGCGCAGCGCCGACGGACGCCGCCACGTAGCCGGCGCCGAGCGCGACGTTCCGCCCGCGAGCAACGGCGAGGCGGGCCATCGGGACTGCGAGCAGGCCTGCGCCGAGCACGACCGCGGTCTGCGCGAGGCCCGCGAGCGCAACGGCGCCGGTGAGGTCCTCGACGAGGATGCCGCCGACTGCGATGCCCGTCGCCACGCCGAGTCCGGCGAGCAGCTGGCTCGTGATGAGCACGCCCATCGCCAGACGCGAGTCGGTGCGTCGGTCGCGGTGCATCCCGTCGGACATGTCGCCTCCCGATCGGTCCCCGCGGCTCACGCTACCCCTGATCGGCCGGGTATTCCGGGGCGGGCGGGAGCCCGAAGAACTCCTCGAGCGTCGTGACGCCCGTCTCCTGCATCTCGGTCGACAGGTCGGTGCCGACGTAGCGGAAGTGCCACGGCTCGAACTGGTAGCCGGTCACCTCGGTCTTGTCGGCCGGGTAGCGCAGGATGAAGCCGAACCGCCAGGCGTTGTCGCGCAGCCAGATGCCCTCGGGGGTGTCGGCGAGGCACACGTCGAGCGAGCAGACGCCGGACGCGGCGCCGATGTCCATGGTGAGGCCGGTCTGGTGCTCGCTGTAGCCGGGCCGTGCGGTGAGCAGGTCGTTGCCGGTGTAGATCGCGACCTGCGCGTCGTAGCTGCGGTACGCCGAGTTCGAGGCGAGCGCGAGGCCGGCCTCGTCGGTGGCGGCGGTGAACATCGCGACGATGGCATCGGATGCCTCCTGCCGCATCTCGGGCACCCAGGTGTGGGCGACCGGCACCTGCACCAGGTCGGCGGGCACGAAGTTCGCCGGCTCGAGCGGGTTGAGCTTGTTGACCACGACCCAGATGCTGTTCGGGTCGTCGAGCGAGTTGACCTGGCGGTCGAACGTGTCGACGGGCTCGGCCGTGGGCGTGGCGGCCGGCTCTGGCCGCGGGGTCGGGGTGGGAGTCGGCGTCGGCTCGGCGGACGTGCCGAGCGCTCCGCCGAACGCGCCGAACAGCGCGCCCGCGCCGAGCGCGGCGACGACGGCCACGACGATGGAGACGACGATCGTGGTGGTGCGGCGCCCCTGGCGCGAGGCCCGGGATCGGGTAGCGGCGGCCATGCCGACGAGCCTACTGCCGGTCGCGCGTTCGCTCTGGGCGAACAGCGACCCAGGGGCATCCGCTCACCCGCCCAGCCGCGGATCCGATCACGGAACGGTCACGATCGACACGGATTCCGAAACTTGTGAGAGCGCTCTCTTGACAGCGCCCGAATCGGCGTGCAAGCATCGTCCCCGCAAGCGTGAGAGCGCTCTCACGATGTGGAAGAGAGCGCTCTCAGGCGAGCAGCATTCCGACCCCACGCACACACACAAAGGAGTGACCGTGAAGCTCTCACGCCACACGAAGGTCGCGGCGGCACTCGCCGGCGCGGCATCCGTCGCCCTCCTCGCCAGTGCCTGCTCCTCCGACGGAGGCGGCACCGACGAGGCGGCCAGCGACGAGCCCATCACGCTGACGATCACCACGTTCGGCACGTTCGGCTACGACGACCTGTACGAGCAGTACATGGACGAGAACCCGAACATCACGATCGAGGCGACCAACATCGACACCGGCGGCAACGCCCGCACCGACGCGTTCACCAAGATCGCCGCCGGCTCGGGCCTGTCGGACATCGTCGCGATCGAGGAGGGCTGGCTCGGCTCGATCATGGAGGTCTCCGACACCTTCGTCGACCTGCGCGACTTCGGCATCGAGGACCGCTCGGGCGACTGGGTCGACTGGAAGTACGCCCAGGCGACCGACGCCGACGGCCGCGTCATCGGCTACGGCACCGACATCGGCCCCGAGGGCCTCTGCTACAACGGTGTCCTGTTCGAGGAGGCCGGCCTGCCGAGCGACCGCGCCGAGGTGGCCGAGCTCATCGACGGCGACTGGGAGCACTTCTTCGACGTCGGCCGCGACTACCAGGAGGCCACCGGCAAGGCCTGGTACGACCACTCGGGCTTCGTCTGGAACGCCATGGTGAACCAGCTCGACGAGGGCTATTACACCGCCGACGGCGAGCTGAACGTCGAGGGCAACGCCGAGCTGCAGGAGCGCTTCGAGCTGCTCGGCGCGGCGACCGAGGACGGCCTGTCGGCCGCCCAGGCGGCCTGGGACTGGAACGGCGGCAAGTCGTTCGTCGACGGCACCTTCGCAACGTTCGTCTGCCCGGGCTGGATGCTCGGCGTCGTGCAGGGCAACACCGAGGCCGGCGGCGGCGACGCCAGCACCGGCTGGGACTTCGCCGACGTCTTCCCCGGCGGCGCGGCCAACTGGGGCGGCGCGTTCCTCGCGGTGCCCGAGACCAGCGAGAACCAGGCCGCTGCCGCGGCTCTGGCCGACTGGCTGACCCAGCCTGAGCAGCAGGTCGCGCAGTTCGAGGCGGCCGGCACCTTCCCGAGCACCGTCGCAGCGCAGGACGAGCTCGCGGCGAACCCGACGCCGAACGAGTTCTTCAACGACGCCCCCGTCGGTGAGATCCTCGCCGGCCGCTCGGTCGGCGTGGTCGCCCAGTTCAAGGGTCCGGACGACTCCGTCATCCAGGAGAACGTCTTCGGCCCGCCGCTGCAGAAGCTCGACCGCGGAGAGGTCTCCACGCAGGAGGCCTGGGACGAGGCGATCGTGCTGCTGGACGAGCTGGTCGGCTAGCACCGACTCGGTTCCACCACGGCGGGGTCCCCGGGACGACAGCGCCCGGGGACCCCGCCCCACGAATCGCACGCACCGCACGACAGGACCCGCGATGACCTCCACCCTCACGCCGCCGACCGGCACCGGCTCCGACGGCGACGACAGCCGGCCGCCCCGGGCGAGCCGCCTCACCTGGCGCCAGCGCATCAGCATCTTCGACGTCAAGGCGAGCCCCTACGCCTACGTCGCCCCCTTCTTCCTGCTCTTCGGCCTCGTCGGCCTCTTCCCCCTCGCCTACACGTTCTGGGTCTCGCTGTTCGACTGGGACCTGCTGAAGGGCCAGGGCGACTTCGTCGGCATGGAGAACTTCTGGGCGATCCTGAACGACCGGTTCTTCTGGAACTCGATCCGCAACACGATCAGCATCTTCCTGCTGAGCGCGATTCCGCAGCTGGCGATGGCGCTGCTGCTGGCCTACCTGCTCGACCAGGGCCTGCGCGCGAAGACGTTCTGGCGCATGAGCATCCTGCTCCCCTACGTCGTCACGCCGGTCGCCGTCGCGATCATCTTCTCGAGCGTGTTCAACGAGGCCGACGGCCTGGTGAACAACCTGCTGAACCTCATCGGCATCCCCGACCAGCAGTGGAAGCACGACACGTTCCTCAGCCACATCGCCATCGCGTCGATGGTGAACTGGCGCTGGACCGGCTACAACACGCTCATCCTGCTCGCCGCGATGCAGGCCGTGCCGCGCGACCTGTACGAGTCGGCGGCGATCGACGGGGCCGGTGCGGCGCGCCGCTTCTTCTCGGTCACCATCCCGAGCATCCGCCCCACCCTCATCTTCGTCGTGATCACGGCCACTATCGGCGGCCTGCAGATCTTCACCGAGCCCCGCCTGTTCGACGTGTCGAACGCCGGCGGCATCGGCGGCGCCGACCGGCAGTTCCAGACCACCGTGCTGTTCATGTGGGAGCTCGCGTTCTTCCGACGCGACTTCGGCGAGGCATCCGCCGTGGCCTGGCTGCTGTTCCTGCTCATCGTGGCCTTCGGCCTCGTCAACTTCCTCCTCTCGCGCAGGGTCGCCACGGGCGATGCGCGAGGAGGGCGGCGCGCCGCGCGCCGCGCGGCCCGGAAGGGAGCCGACGCATGACCACCGCAACCCCCGAGCCCGTCCCCGCCGTCGAGGTGGACGTGGTATCGCCCGACCGCCGGGAGAAGGTCGACAAGTACGGCCGCCCCCGCCGCGGCCGCGGCTCCGGCAACGCCGGCCTCGGCAGCCGCCCCGGCTTCCTCACCTACGGCCTGCTCGCCGCGTTCGTCATCGGCGGCGCCTACCCCCTCTGGTGGTCGTACGTCGTCGCGAGCGGCACCAACGCGACCCGCGGCGAGACCCTCCCGCTCATCCCGGGCGGCAACTTCCTCGCCAACGCGGCGCAGGTGCTCGACGCCATCCCGTTCTGGCTCGCGCTGTGGAACTCGATCGTCATCTCCTCGACCATCACCATCTCGGTCGTGACGTTCTCGACGCTCGCAGGCTACGCCTTCGCGAAGCTGCGCTTCCGCGGCCGCGACGGCCTCATGATCTTCGTCATCGCGACCATGGCGATCCCGACGCAGCTCGGCATCATCCCCCTGTTCATGGTCATGCGCGAGCTCGGCTGGACGGGCGAGATCGGCGCGGTCATCGTGCCGACGCTGGTCACCGCGTTCGGCGTGTTCTTCATGCGGCAGTACCTGGTCGACGTCATCCCCGACGAGCTCATCGAGGCGGCGCGGGTCGACGGCGCGAACCAGATCCGCACCTTCTTCCACGTGGCGCTGCCCGCGGCCAGGCCGGCGATGGCGATCCTCGGCCTCTTCACCTTCATGATGGCGTGGACCGATTACCTGTGGCCGCTGATCGTGCTGAGCCCGACGAACCCGACCCTGCAGACGGCGCTCAGCCAGCTGCAGTCGGGCTACTACATCGACTACTCGATCGTGCTGGCGGGTGCCGTGATGGCGACCATCCCGCTGCTGATCCTCTTCGTGGTCGCGGGCAAGCAGCTCATCTCGGGCATCATGGCCGGGGCGGTGAAGGGCTGATGGCGCGCACGTTCCCCGACGGGTTCCTCTGGGGCTCGGCCACCGCCGCCGCGCAGATCGAGGGCGCCGCCCACGAGGACGGCAAGCTCGACTCCATCTGGGACGCGTACGCGCGCGTGCCCGGAGCCGTGGCCAACGGCGACACCCCCGAGCGGGCGGTCGACCACTACCACCGCTACCGCGAGGACGTCGCCCTCATGCGCGAGCTGGGCCTCGACTCGTACCGGTTCTCGACGAGCTGGGCGCGGGTCGTGCCCGACGGCCGCACGGTGAACGCCGAGGGGCTCGACTTCTACTCGCGCCTCGTGGACGAACTGCTCGAGGCGGGCATCCTGCCCTGGCTCACCCTGTACCACTGGGACCTGCCGCAGGCGCTGCACGAGCAGGGAGGCTGGGCGAACCGCGAGGTCGTCGCGCGATTCGCCGAGTACGCCGAGGCGACCTACGACGTGCTCGGCGACCGGGTGACGCACTGGACCACGTTCAACGAGCCGTTCTGCTCCTCCCTCATCGGCCATGTCGGCGGCGAGCACGCACCCGGCATGAACGACCCGCGTGCCGGCCTCGCCGCGGTGCACCACCAGCACCTCGCCCACGGCACGGCCGTCTCCCTGCTGCGAGAGCGGGCGGATGCCGCGGGGCGCGACATCCGGCTCGGCATCACGCTGAACCTCACCAACGCGGTGCCGCTGAACCCCGGCGACCTCGCCGATGTCGAGGCGGCCCGGCGCATCGACGCGATCTGGAACCGGATGTACCTCGACCCCATGCTGCGCGGCGCGTACCCGGCCGACCTGCTCGAGGACGTGCGCGGGCAGGGGCTCGAGGAGGTCATCGAGCCGGGCGACCTCGAGGTGATCTCGGCGCCGATCGACTTCCTCGGCGTGAACCACTACCACGACGACTGCGTGAGCGGCCGGCCGCTGCCGGACGACCACGTGCCCGGCGCGAAGCCCACCGACAAGCCGGGCCGCTCGCCGTTCGTCGGCAGCGAGTACGTGACCATGCCCTGGCGCGCGCTGCCGCGCACGGCCATGGACTGGGAGGTGCACCCGGAGGGGTTGCGCACCCTCCTCGTGCGCCTCGGCGAGGAGTACCCGAACCTGCCGCCGCTGTACGTGACCGAGAACGGCGCCTCGTACGACGACGAGGTCTCCCCCGACGGCGCGGTGCACGACCCCGACCGCATCGCCTACATCGACGCCCACATCGACGCGGTCGCCGACGCCATCGACGACGGTGCCGACGTGCGCGGCTACTTCGTCTGGTCGCTGCTCGACAACTTCGAATGGGCGTGGGGCTACGACAAGCGATTCGGCATCGTGCACGTCGACTACGAGACGATGGTGCGCACCCCGAAGGACTCCGCGCTCCGGTACGCGCAGCGCATCGCCGCATCCCGCCCCGTGGCCGTCACGGCGAGTACGGTGGGGGGCAACCCGGCCGACACCGGTGTGCCGGGAGGCGGGAGCAGAGCATGACCCAGGCGGATGCCGCGGGCGCCACTCCGACGCTGGAGATGGTCGCCGCCCGTGCCGGGGTGTCGCGGGCCACGGTCTCGCGGGTCGTGAACGGCTCGCCCAAGGTCACCCCCGAGATCGTCGAGGCCGTGCAGGCCGCGATCGCCGAGCTCAACTACGTGCCGAATCGCGCCGCGCGCTCGCTCGCGAGCCGGCGCACGCACGCGATCGCCCTGGTCGTGCCCGAGTCGACCGCGAAGGTGTTCAACGACCCGTTCTTCGCGACCCTGGTGCAGGGCGTCGCGCTCGCGCTGTCGGACACCGAGTACACGCTGTCGATGCTCATGGAGTCGGAGCAGGCCGTCGACAAGACGAGGCGCTACCTGCTCGGCGGCAACGTCGACGGCGCGCTCGTCGTCTCGCACCACACCGGCGACCACTCGTACGCCCACGTCAGCCGCTCGCTGCCCGTGGTGTTCGGCGGCCGACCGCTCGACCCGGCCGAGCGCGTGACCCACACGGTCGACGTCGACAACGCGCACGGTGCAGAGCTCGCCGCCCGCCACCTCATCGCGCGGGGCTGCCGTCGCATCGCGACGATCGCCGGCCCGCAGGACATGCCTCCGGGCGTCGACCGGCTCGCCGGCTGGCGCCGCGCGCTGCAGGAGGAGGGCCTGGCCGACGACCTCGTCGAGTACGGCGACTTCTCCCCCACCACCGGGGCGGCGGCCATGCGCCGGCTGCTCGACCGCGGCGAGCGCATCGACGGGCTGTTCGCCGCGAACGACCAGATGGCGATCGGCGCGTACTCGGCCATCCGCGAGGCCGGCCTGTCGATTCCCGACGACATCGCCGTGGTCGGCTTCGACGACGACAACTACGCGGCGACCGCCGTGCCGCCGCTCACCACGGTGCACCAGCCGTCGCTCGAGATGGGGGCGACCATGGCGAGAACGCTCGTGCGGCTCATCGAGGGCGACGACGTCGAGCCGACGACGCTGCTCAGCACCGAGCTCACCCTGCGCGCGTCGGCCTGAGACCCGGAGAATCGGCGAGCACATCGTGGAGAATCGGCGAGCTGACTTTGGAAAATCGGCGAGCACTTCATGGATATCCGGCGACGAGGCGCTACTCTGAACGGTGTGGTCGAGCAAGTCGAGCGGTTCGCCGAGCCGCGGATCCTGGAAGCGCTCCAGGACACTCGGGTGGTTGTCATCCAAGGCGCGCGCCAGGTCGGCAAGACGACGCTGCTGCACGAGATCGTTGCGAAGTCCGGCGGACGCGCGCTCACCCTGGACGATGAAGTCGCCCGCGCGACGGCGCAAGCCGACCCGGTTGCATTCGTCACCCAGAATGCGGGCGCGCTACTCGCCATCGACGAGGTGCAACGAGTGCCTGAGCTCGTACTCGCCCTCAAGCTCGTCGTCGACCGCGACCCGCGGCCGGGCCGGTTCCTCCTTACGGGGTCGGCGAACCTGCTGCGCCTGCCAGCGACGGAGGACAGCCTTGCCGGCCGGGCCGAAAGCATCGAGCTTCTCGGATTCAGCCAGGGTGAAGTCGTCGGCCGTCAGGAGGACTTCATCGACCGACTGCTGTCCGGCGACCGCTTCCTCGGGCACACCAGCGCACTCAATCGGAACGACTACTTGGAGCGGGCCGTCGCCGGCTCATACCCTGAGGCACTCGCGCGAACCGGTCGGCGGCGCAGCCAATGGCTCGATAACTACCTCTCCCGAACCGTGGAGCGCGACGCGCCGGACGTCTCTCCGTTGCAGCGGCTCGGCGAACTACCGCTCATCCTTCGCGTGTTGGCTGCGCGCAACAGCGACGAGTTGAACGTCGCCGACATCGCCCGCGACACCGGCATCCCCGCGCGCACCCTCGCCCCGCACGTGGAACTGCTGGAGACGTTGTACCTCATACAGCGGATCCCTGCATGGTCGACGAACCTCACCAAGCGCGTTGTATCGCGGCCCAAGGCAGCACTGCTGGACACGGGACTTGCCGCGCGGCTGCTCGGTGTTTCCGCCTCCGGTGCTTCACCGACGATGCGACCCGAGGTGGCAGGGCACCTCTTGGAAGGGTTCGTCGCAGGCGAATTGCGTCGACAGCTGGGATGGGCGGACGAGATCGTGCGGATCAGCCACTATCGCGACCATGCCGGGGATGAGGTGGACTTCATTCTGGAAGCCGACGACGGGCGTATCGCTGGAATCGAGGTGAAGGCCACCTCGTCGGTCGGCAGGAACGACGCCCGATGGCTCGCGAAGCTTCGCGACCGCCTCGGAAGCCGCTTTGCGGCAGGGGTCGTCCTGCACACGGGAACCACGAGTGGGCCTCTCGGCGAGAAGCTCGCGGCTGTACCGCTCGACGCGCTCTGGTCTGCTTGAGGACTGGGCCGGCTTCCTCAGCGACTGTACTCAGACGACGATCGCCGCGCCGTCGGCACGCGGGTCGGTGCCGGCGGTGAAGCCGTCGCGGTCGACGCGCACGAGGTGGGCGTGGCCGTGGCCGTCGGAGCGGGCGGGCACCTCGACGAGCGGATGCCCCGCTGCCGCGATCGCGTCGCGCGCGAGCGGATCGAGGTCCGCCTCGACCGAGACCGAGCGCCCGTCGTCGTCGCCGTCGGCCCCGGCGATGAACCGGGGCGCGGCGACCGCCTCCGCCGGTGACGCGCCGGCGAATGCGCGCAGCAGCACCTGCGTGTGGATCTGCGGCTGGCCCTGCCCGCCCATGCACGACGACACGTACTCGACGTCGTCGGCGCGCGTGACGAGCACGGGCATGAGCGTGTGCCGGGGGCGTTTGCCCGGCGCGACCACGTTCGGTGAAGCGGGGTCGAGCGAGAAGCTCGCACCGCGGTTCTGGAAGATGACGCCGGTCGAGGGCTCGAGGATGCCGGAGCCGAACCCGTAGTAGAGCGACTGGATGAGCGAGACCGCGGTGCCGTCGGCGCTCGCCACGGCCACGCCCACGGTGTCGCCGTCGGCGTGCCGGTCGAGGTCGGCTTCGCGCGTCGGGGCGGTCGCCGCGAGCAGCGCCGCGCCGTCGGGCGCGCCGAAGCGCGGGTCGCCGAGGAGGGCGGCGCGCACGTCGTTGCTCGCGAGGAAGACGTCGACCAGGGCGCCGGCGTCGCGGCCGAGCGGGTCGGGCCACGCGGCATCCGCCACCGCCCGCATCGCACGCAGGAGCGAGTACCCCTGCGTGTTCGGCGGGCTGGTGTGGATCGTGCGGTCGCCGTGCCGCGCCGAGAGCGGGTCGACGACGTCGGGCGCGTAGGCCGCGGCGTCGTACGTGGAGATGGCCGACCCGAGCGCCTCCAGCCCGGCGACCCAGCGTCGGGCGACGTCGCCCGAGTAGAACTCGTCGGCGCCGTTCGCGGCGATGCGGGCCAGCGTGTCGGCGAGCGCGGCCTGCACGAGCGGGCGGCCCACGCGCGCGGGCTCGGGGCCGGAGAGGAAGACCGCGCGGAACCCGGCGTCCTGCTCGAGCATGGGGCGGCCGCGCTCGATGCCACGTGCGATCGCCGGCGCCAGCGGAACGCCCTCGCGGGCCATCCGCTCCGCCGGGGCGAGCCGATCGGCCCAGGCGAGGCGGCCGCCGAACGCGGCGAGCGCCTCCCAGCCGCGCACCGCGCCGGGCACGGTGACGGTGTCGATGCCGCGCAGCGGCAGCGCGTCGCCGTGGCGCTCGGCGAGCCGCTCGCGCGTCTGCCCGCGCGGCGCGGTGCCGGTCGCGTTCACGCAGCGGATCGCCCCATCGGGCGTGCGCACGAGCGCGACGAGGTCGCCGCCCAGGTGCACCATGCTCGGGTACGCCACGCACAACGCCGCCGCGGTCGCGATGGCCGCGTCGATCGCGTTGCCGCCCGCCCGCAGCATCTCGGCACCGACCTCGCTCGCCGCCGCGTGCGGGGACGCCACGGCCCCTCCCCCGGCGTGCACGGGGTCGGCAGCGGTCACGGGCGTCGTCGCGTCGGTCACCCCACGAGCCTAGACGGATGCGGACGACGCACCCGGCGGCTGTGCGATCCGCCGGGTCGTCTCAGGGCGCGATGTTGCGGTTGAAGCGGAAGACGTTCCCAGGGTCGTACAGCCGCTTCGCTGCACGCAGCCGCTCCGAGTCCGCGCCGCCGCCTCCCGGAGACGCACCGTCGCCCATGCTGAAGTTGCCGTACCCGCCCGGGCGGGCGTCGCCCGCGATCGCCTCGTGGAAGCCGCGCACCCATTCGATGCCCCGCTCGTCGTCGTCGGGGTCCTCCCAGATGCCCGCCACGAGTACGACGTAGGCCGCGTCGCGCGCACCGAAGGCGGTCGCCTCCGGTGGGACATCGTGCACCGCGCCGTCGAACGGGTACACGTGCACCGTCGCCTCCGCGCTCGGCAGCGACGGACCGAACCGCTGGCAGGCCGCGGCCACGGCGTCGCCGATTTCGTCGAGATAGGCGGTCCGCCAGTACTGGCGGAGTCCCGGGGGCGCCAGCACGTCGTTGGCGCTGTTGAGGAACGCGTACGACACCGGACCGACGTGCTCGGCGACCGGCTCGGCCACCTCCCGGAACGTCCCGATGCGGGCGAGCCCCTCGTCGGGATCGCCGGTCCAGCACGAGACGACGGCGAGCATCGGCTCGCCCACCCGATCGGCGGGGACGAACGGCGCCGGCGGTGCGAAGCCCAGTGCGGGGAAACCCCCGTACTCGCGCGGCGCCGACCTGATGAACTCGGCGAACCGAGCGAGCACGGCCTCGGCGTCGTCGAGGGGGAAGAACATCGGCCCACCCACGACCTGAGGCACCTCGTGCAGCCGGAACGTGAACGAGGTCACCACGCCGAAGTTGCCACCGCCGCCGCGGATCGCCCAGAAGAGCTCGGGCTCTGACGACTCGCTCGCGGTCACGACGCTCCCGTCGGCCAGCACTACTTCGGCCGAGACGAGGTTGTCGCAGGCCAGGCCGAACCGTCGCGACAGGAACCCGATCCCGCCGCCCAACGTCAGCCCGCCGACGCCCGTCGTCGAGATAAGCCCACCCGTGGTCGCAAGACCGTGCGGCTCGGTCGCGTCCATGACGGCGCGCCACGTGGCGCCTCCGCCCACGACGGCGGTGCGCGCCTGCATGTCGACACGCACCCCGGACAGATCGCCCAGGTCGGCGACGAGCACGTCGTCGGCCGTTCCGTATCCCGGCACGCTGTGCCCCCCGCCGCGAACGGCGAGCCCGTCGCCGGTCGCCGCCGCCGCGCGCACGACGGCACGTACGTCCTCGACGCCCGCGCACCGCACCACGGCCGCGGGACGGCGCTGGATCATGCCGTTGAACACGACCCGCGCCCGGTCGTAGCCGAAGTCGCCGGGCGCGACCACGCTGCCCCCGACCTCGGCGCGCAACTCCTCGATGCCGATCGACATGCGACTCCCCCTCCGCACCGGTTCCGGGACAGGGGGGCGGGCACGCGCGTGCCACTCACGGCAGGTCGGTGTACGCGACACAGGCTAGCGAGGCATCCGCTCACCGCACAACCGCGCTCATGACGGGCGCATACCGTCTTCGGCCCGCATCACCCGGCCGCCGGCGCCGTCTCGAACGCGACCCCGCTGATCTCGCCGAACCGGCCGCGCATGACCTCGATCGCCGCCGGGTTCTGGTCGACCAGCACGAACCGACGGCCGAGCGCCGCCGCGACCGCGCCGGTCGTGCCGCTGCCGGCGAAGAAGTCGAGCACCCAGTCGCCCTCGCGGCTCGAGGCCTGGATCATGCGGCGGAGGACCCCTTCGGGCTTCTGCGTGGGGTACCCGGTCTTCTCGCGCCCCGTGGGCGAGACGATCGTGTGCCACCAGACATCCGTCGGCAGCTTGCCGAGTTCGACCTTCTCGGGGGTCACGAGCCCCGGCGCCATGTACGGCTCGCGGTCGACTGCGGTCGAGTCGAAGTAGTACCGCTTCGGGTCCTTCACGTACACGAGGATCGTGTCGTGCTTGCTCGGCCAGCGCCGCTTCGACTTGCCGCCGTAGTCGTAGGCCCAGATGATCTCGTTCAGGAAGCACTCGCGGCCGAACAGCGCGTCGAGCAGCACCTTCGCGTAGTGCGCCTCGCGGTAGTCGAGGTGCAGGTAGAGCGTGCCGTCGTCGGCGAGCAGGCGCCACGCCTCGGCGAGCCGCGGCTCGAGGAAGCCCCAGTAGTCGTCGAACCGGTCGTCGTAGCGCACGAGGTCGCCGCGGATGCGCTCGTAGCGCTGCCCCTGGAAGCCGACCACCGAGCCGGTCGCGCTGCGCACGTTCGTCGTCGCGCGACGCTCCTGCGCACGCCCCGAGTTGAACGGCGGGTCGAGGTAGACGAGCGTGAAGGCGCCGTCGGGCAGCCCGGGCAACACGTCGAGGTTGTCGGCGTGGAAGATGCGGTCGGGCCCGTCGAGCGGCACCCGCCCAGTCTGCCGCAGGGCCCCGGTCAACGTCAGTCGACGTCGAGGCGGATGCGGCCGGCGAACCGGTCGGGCGCGGCCGCGCGACGCTGCGGTTCGGGCAGCAGCTGCGGCAGGGCGTCGTCGTCGGACGCGGCCGGCCCAGCGGCATCCGCCGCCTCGACGATGCCCTTGTCACCGTCGCCGGGGAGCGGCGCCGGTGCGGGCAGGAGCGTCTGCCGGTCGAGCTCGACCTGCGCCTCGTGCTTGCGCGGCGCGAAGACCTCGTCGCCGATGCCGACCAACCCTGCGCTGCCGGACGTGCGGCCCGCCTTGTTCGAGAAGTCGATCCAGCCGAGCCGGGTCGCGACGATCACCGCCACCACGGCCACCGCGATGATCGCGGGGAGCACCCACCAGTCCACGCGGGCATCTTACGGCACGCGGTTGAGCCACTCCTCCGTCGCGAACTTCGAGGCGACGAGCGCCTCCGCCTCGGCGAGCTCGTCGGGCGCGACGGTGCCGGGCGTCGCCCCGTAGAGCTGGGTGAACGTGCCCTTCAGCGCGTCGATGATCGCGCCGCGGCTGAGGCCCGACTGGCTGCGCAGCGGGTCGACGCGCTTGTCGGCCGAGGCGATGCCCTTGTCGCTGATCTTCTCGCGGCCGATGCGCAGCACCTCGAGCATCTTCGCGTTGTCGAGGTCGTACGCCATGGTCACGTGGTGCAGCACCCCGCCGCCGCCGAGGCGCTTCTGCGCGGCGCCGCCGATCTTGCCGAGCGGGCTCGCGATGTCGTTCAGCGGCTGGTACGTCGCCTCCACGCCGATCGAGCGCAGCCCCTGCAGCACCCAGTCGTCGAGGAACGCGTATGAGTCGGCGAAGCTCATGCCCTGCACGAGCTCGCCGGGCACGTACAGCGAGTAGGTGACGACGTTGCCGCCCTCCATCATCATCGCGCCGCCGCCGGAGATGCGCCGCACGACGTCGAACCCGTACTTCGCCGCCCCCTCGGGATCGACCTCGTTGCGCACCGACTGGAAGCTGCCGATCACGACCGCCGACTCGTCCCACTCCCAGATGCGGAGCGTCGGCTTGCGTCGCCCCTCGCCCACGCGGTTCGCGAGCACCTCGTCGAGCGCCAGGTGCAGTCGCGGGGGCACGGCCGCGTCGTGCACGACCTCCCACTCGTAGTCGGTCCAGCTCGTGGCATCCGTCATCGCCCGCCGCACCGCGACCGCCACGCCTTCCGGGCTGAACCCCAGCAGGGTGGCGCCCTCGGGCAGTGCGCGCGTGATCGCCGCGGCGATGTGGCGGGCGTCGGATGCCGCGGGCAGGCCGTTCAGCGCGCCGTTGATGGCGTCCAGGGCGTCGTCGGGTTCGAGGAAGAAGTCGCCCGAGATGCGGGCGTTCGCGATGACGTCGCCCTCGACGTCGAAGTCCGCGACCACGAGCTTGCCGCCGGGCACCTTGTACTCACCGTGCATGCGCCCCAGCCTATTCGGGCGGATGCCCCGGGTGCGGCGTGCGCCCCGGGCCATCCGCTCGGCCCTGCCTACGGGAGCGGAGGCGACGCGTGCTCGATCAGCTCGGCCGCCATCTCGGGGAACCAGGCGCCCGCGGCGGGGTCGATCATGCCGCGCTCGGGATCCTCCGGCCCGCCGGTGCCGCGGAAGCACTCACCGTCGGACTCGCCGGGCACCTTGATCCAGAGGTAGGCGTCGATCAGGTCGACTCCCGTGTCGGTCGTGGGCAGCAGGCCGAGGCCGCGGTCGGGCGGGTTGCACCAGTCCTGCACGTCGGGGTACGTGCCGGCGGCGACCTGCCACGGCCCGGCGCCGTTGCGGCTCGTGTCGATCACGTAGTGCGTCGACGGCTCGACATCGCCGAGCGAGGCCGCGTAGCGGGAGTCGACGCCGGCGGTGTCGAGGGCGGGGTCGGATGCCCCGGAGCTCCACTCGCCGTACGGGCTCATCGCGACGCCGCTCCAGCCGTTCGCCGGCCCGCCGTTCCAGTACTGGTTGCCGCAGCCGTCGACGCCTGCGCCGAGCTCGGTGAGCAGCGCGATGCACGACGAGATCCAGCGGCCGTACGCCTCGAGGTTCGCCGTGTATTGGTAGTTCGACGCGTTCAGGTAGAACCCGTCGGCGCGCTCGACGCCGGCCCGGATGAGCCGGTCGCTGATGTCGCCGACGTTCAGCCAGCCGCTGTGCACGCCGTCGAGGTAGACGGCCGTGCTCGGCAGCGCGGCGAACGCGTCGACCGCGTAGTTCAGCATCGCGAAGCGCTCGTCGGCGGCGGTCGCCTCGTCGGCCTCCTCGGGCTGGCACCACTCGGCGACGCCGTCGACCGAGGTGTACCACGGGATGATGCCCAGGCCGTCGGGCTCGAGGATCACCACGGCGTCCTTGTTGCCGATGCCCTTGGCGAACCCGTCGATCCACGCCTCGTACTCGGCGACGGTCGTGGCGCCGCCCGCCGAGTACTGCGCGCAGTCGCGGAACGGGATGTTGTACGCGACCAGCACCGGCACCTCGTCGACCGCGTGCGCGTGCACGACGGCCTGCTTGACGCGCTGCTTCACGTCGATGGGCGAGCCGCCGTTGAACCAGGACGCCGAGCCGATGCCGGCGAGCAGCAGGGCGTCGTCGCGTGCGTCGCCGGTGAGGGACTCGGCCGCCTCGTAGGTCGTGCTCGACGGGTTCGCCCAGAGGTCGGCGTCCGGGTGGAGCACGTCGTTCGCGGCATGGGCCGGCTGGGCGGCGAGCGTCGCGAGGGCGAGTGCCGCGACGGCGGCGAGCCCGGCGCGCAGGGCGCGTCGGGCGCCCGGTGGGCGGGGGTCGTCGGGCGTGGTCGGGCGGGTCCTCGTCGTCGAGGGATTCGTCATCGGTGAACTCCGTTGTTCGGCCGCTTCGGTGCGGCGGATGCCTCGTGAGAGCGCTCTCACGACTCGATCGATCCCCAGCATCGCCCGCCGCCCCGTCCCTGTCAAGGGGCCCGCGCCCTTCGAACGTTTCACTCCCCGCCGCGCTCGAGACCCGTCGAAATGCTGCGCTTCCCGCGCCCAGAACGCAGTCTTTTGACGGGTCTCGAGAACCGGGGCGGGGTCAGGCGCGGGCGGGGAAGCGCGCGTCGAGCCAGGCGAGCAGGTCGGCGCGCACCTCGTCCTGGTTGGTCTCGTTGAAGATCTCGTGGAACGCACCCGGGTAGACGATGAGCTCCACGTCGATGAGGCCCGAGCGGCGCGCGTACGACTCGGCGAGGCGCACGTTGCTGTCCTCGCCGCCCAGCGGATCGAGCTCGCCGACCATGAGGAGCAGCGGCAACTCGGGCGGCAGGTGGCGGGCCGGGCGGCCGAGCAGGCGGGCCGAGTCGACCAGGCCGAACAGCTGCTGGGTGGGCGTCGACGTGCAGTACGGATCGTCCATGAACGCCTCGGCGACGGTGCGGTCGCGGCTCAGCCACTCGACCGGCGTCGGCCCGAGGTGCCGGAAGCGCTTGTTGAGGTCGCCCGACTCCATGTGGAGCACCGTGCGGTACGCCGAACCGGTGAGCACGACGGCGTCGTGGTCGTGCGGGTACCGGTTCAGCAGGATCTGCGACACGAGCGACCCGAGCGAGTGGCCGATGAGGATGAGCGGCAGGTCGGGGTGCGCCTCGCGCGCGATGCCGGTGAGCTGGTGCACCGCGTCGATCAGGCCGCGGATGCCGCCGGGACCGGGCCGCCCGATGCGGTCGAGGTCGCCGCCGTGCTGCTCGAACCCGGTCTGCCCGTGGCCGCGGTGGTCGTCGGCGAAGACGCTGTACCCGGCATCCACCAGGGCATCGAAGAGCAGGTCGTAGCGCCCCACGTGCTCGCCGACGCCGTGCACGAACTGCACGACGGCCCGCGGCTGGTCGGCCTCGCGGCGCAGGTAGTGGATGTGCACGCCGTGCGCGTCGGTGAACCGCTCCATGCGCTCATCCTCGCAGAGCGCCCGTGCCGGCTCGCGGCCGAAACGCTCAGGCCTCGCGCGTGATCTTCACGGTCACGAACATCTCGGATGCCCCGGGGCTCGCGTACACCCCGCGCAACGGCGCCACATCGTGATAGTCGCGGCCGCGTGCGACGAGCACGTGCCGCTCGCCGATCTCGATGAGGTTCGTGGGGTCGTAGCCGCGCCAGTCGCCCGCGTACCACTCGACCCACGCGTGCGACTCGCCGGTGACGGTCACGCCGAGCGGGGTGTCGTGGTTCGGGTGCAGGTACCCCGAGACGTACCGCGCCGGGATGCCGATCGAGCGCAGCGCGCCGAGCGTGACGTGCGCGATGTCCTGGCAGACGCCCTTGCGGTGCTCCCACGCCTCGGTCGCGGTGGAGTGCACGCCCGTGACGCCGGGCATGTACTCGAGCGCCTCGCCGACGGCCTGCGCCACGGCGAGCGCCGTCTCGGCGACCGAGCCGCCGCGGTCGGCGATCGACCGGGCGAGCTCCAGCACCTCGGCCGGCGGCCGCGTGGCATCGGTCTGCGTGATCTGCTCGACGAACTCCGTGGTCGACGTGGCCAGCCGGTGCAGGTCGTCCCACGCGATGTCGACGGGCTCGTGCGGCACCGGGCGCACCTCGACCAGGCTCGAGGCGGTGACCGAGAGCTCGCGGTGGGGGGTCAGCACCTCGAACGTGGACACGCGCGTGCCCCAGTAGTCGAGGTAGGCGTGCTGAGCCGCGGCCGGGCGGATGTCGAGGTTCGATGCGAGCACGAACTGCTCGCCGCCCGAGTGCGGCAACAGCCGGGCCTCGTTGTACGACGCGGTCGCCGGCTCGGCGTAGGTGAAGCCGGTGCGGTGGACGATGCGGAGCCTGCTCACGTGATCTCCCCCGTCCATACCGGCATCCCGCTCGTCGGGAAGTATCGCTTGCGAATGGCCTCGCTCGCCGCCGAGGTGACCTCCTGGATGTGCTCCATCTTGCCCGAGAGGTCGACCGTGATGTCGGAGATCGGACGGTACTCGAGCTCGCCGCGGATCTGCCCCAGCAGGCGCCTCGCCTGGTCCTCGACGCCGACCCGGCCGGAGCGCGGATCGATCTCGCGCAGCGCCTCCTCGGCGCGGCTCACCGAGTAGAGGATCGAACGCGGGAACAGCCGGTCGAGGATCAGGAACTCCGCGGCCGACTCCGAGCTCGGCATGCCCCGGTAGCTCCGCAGGTACGCCTCGTAGGCGCCGCAGCTGCGCAGCAGGGTGGTCCACGACGGGCCGGATGCCTCGGTCAGCGACCTCGTCGCGAGCAGGCGCGCGGTCATGTCGGCCTGCTCGATCGCCCGGCCGAGCGAGAAGAACTGCCAGGCCTCGTCGCGGCTGTGCCCGGTGTTGGCGACGCCGATGGCGAGGGCGGCGCGGTCGCGCACCCAGCGGAAGAACTCGTGCGTCTTGTCGCTCGCGACCGTCCGCGGCATGCGCGCGTTGGTGGTGTTGAGGCACTCCCAGAGCTCGGTCGAGACGATCTCACGCGCGCGGCGGGCGTTCTCGCGGGCGCTCGCGATCGAGTAGGCGATGGAGGCCACGTGGTCGCGGTCCACGGCCAGCAGGTCCATCACGTCGGCGCGGTTCAGCTCGACGTCGTCGTTCGGCTCGGAGCCCATGACCGACATGAGCGAGCGGCACGCGGTGTCCTCGTCGATCCACGGGTCCTCGAGCAGCAGCTGGAGGTGCACGTCGAGGATGCGCGCGGTGCCGTCGCTGCGCTCCACGTAGCGTCCGATCCAGAACAGCGACTCGGCGATGCGGCTCAGCATGGCGCACCCCCGTCGCTCGCCTGCTGCTGTTGCTGCTGCTGTTGCTGCAGCCGGGCGTCGGCGTCCTCGTCCTCCGGCGCGCTCGTCAGCGGCGGGGCGACGTGCGCCGGCTCGACGGTCGGGCCGTTGCCGCCGATCGGCGCCATCGCCTCCTCGTTCTCGAGGTCGAGGATGTTCAGCACGCCGGTCGCGGGGCCAGAGGCCTGCTCGCCGACGAGCTGGCCGGCGTCGCGGTGCGCGGGCGTCGCCGTCACCGGCGCGGCCGGGCCGTCGCCGACGATCCAGGTGTCCTTCGAGCCGCCGCCCTGCGAGGAGTTCACCACGAGCTGCCCCTCGGGCAGCGCGACGCGGGTGAGGCCGCCGGGCAGCACCCACACGTCGTCGCCGTCGTTCACGGCGAACGGCCGGAGGTCGGCGTGCCGCGGGCGCATGCCGTCGTCGACGAGCGTCGGGATGGTCGACAGCTGCACGACGGGCTGGGCGATCCAGCCGCGGGGGTCGGCCTGGAGCTGCGCGCGGAGCGTGGCGAGCTCCTGCCGCGAGGCATCCGGCCCCACCACCAGCCCCTTGCCGCCCGAGCCGTCGACGGGCTTGACCACGAGCTCGTCGAGGCGGTCGAGCACCTCCTCGAGCGCACCCGGGTCCTCGAGCCGCCAGGTGTCGACGTTCGGGAGGATCGGCTCCTCGCCGAGGTAGTAGCGGATGAGGTCGGGCAGGTACGTGTAGGTGAGCTTGTCGTCGGCGACGCCGTTGCCGACGCCGTTCGCGATCGTCACGTTGCCGAGGCGCGCGGCGAGCAGCAGGCCCGGGGCGCCCAGCACCGAGTCGTGCCGGAACTGCTGCGGGTCGATGAACTCGTCGTCGACGCGGCGGTAGATCACGTCGACGCGCGTGGGGCCGGCGGTCGTGCGCATCCAGACCCGGCCGCCCGAGCAGAACAGGTCGCGCCCCTCGACCAGCTCGACGCCCATGAGGCGCGCGAGCAGGGTGTGCTCGAAGTACGCCGAGTTGTAGACGCCGGGCGTCAGCACGACGATGTTCGGGTCCTCGACGCCCTCGGGGGCGCTCGCCTGCAGCGACTGGAGCAGCCGGTTCGGGTAGTCGCCGACCGGCTTGACGCGCATCGAGACGAAGAGCTCGGGCAGCGTCTGCGCCATGACCCGGCGATTCGAGATGACGTAGGAGACGCCGCTCGGCACGCGCACGTTGTCTTCGAGCACGCGCCACGCGCCCACCTCGTCGCGGATCAGGTCGATGCCCGAGACGTGCACGCGCACGTTGTTCGGGGTCTCGATGCCGACCGCCTGGCGATGGAAGTGCTTGGAGGTCGAGATGAGGGATGCCGGGATCACCTCGTCGCGCACGCAGGCCTGCGGCCCGTAGACGTCGGCGAGGAAGCGCTCGAGGGTCGTGACGCGCTGCTTGACGCCCGCCTCGACCCCGGCCCAGTCGCTCGCGGAGATGACCCGGGGCACCGCGTCGAGCGGGAACGGCCGTTCCTCGCCCGCGAAGTCGAAGGTCACGCCCTGCGCGAGGTAGGAGCTCGCGAGGGCCTCGGTGCGGCCGCGCAACTCGTCCTGCGTCATGCGCGCGAGCGCGGTGTGGATCTGGCGGTAGGGCGGGCGGACGCCGACTTCGTCGGTGGGGAACATCTCGTCCCAGGGCGTCGCCCCCTTCCGCCTCCGCCGGCCCTTGCGGGTTGCGGCGTAGTCGTCGAAGAGTGTCGCCATTCGTGCAGCCTTTCAGGATGCGATTACGGCGATGTTACCGATGTCGCACCATGCGTGCCCGGGGTTGACCCGTCCCGGTACCCTGCGCCATCCTCGCCCGATCGCGCGTGCGGAGCAGCCGGGCTTTTCCTTAGCAAGGCTAATGAGCTAGGCTAAGCGTTCGTGCAGAAGACGATCGCGGAGCAGGGTTCCGACCTGCGGATGGCGGTGTTCCGACTTTCGCGCCGGCTGCGGGCCCAGAAGGCCGACGACGGCATGAGCGACGGGCAGTTCGCAGTGCTCGCGGCGCTGTACGTCGACGGTGCGCACACGCTCACGGGGCTCGCCGAGCGCGAGCGGGTCTCCGCCCCGTCGATGAACCGCACCGTCAACTGCCTGCAGGACTCCGGGTACGTCGAACGTTCGGCAGACCCCGACGACGGCCGCAAGACCAACATCTCGCTGACCGACGCCGGCACGTCGATCGTGAGCGAGACGGTGACCAAGCGCGATGCGTGGCTCACCGCCCGGGTGAAGGACCTGCCGAAGGAGGACCGCGGCGTGCTCGCGCGGGCCGTCGAGCTGATGGAGGAGATCGTCTCGCATTGAGTGCCATGTTCCGTTCGCTCTCGAGCGTCAACTACCGCCTCTGGTTCATCGGGGCCCTCGTGTCGAACATCGGCAGCTGGATGCAGGCGACGACCCAGAACTGGGTCGTGCTCACCGAGCTCACCGACAACGACGCCGTCGCCGTGGGCGTCACCATGGCGCTGCAGTTCGGGCCGCAGCTCGTGCTCGTGCCGATCACCGGGCTCATCGCCGACCGGTTCGACCGGCGGAAGATCCTCATGGTCACGCAGACCTCGCTCATGCTGCTCGGCCTCGCGCTCGGCGCGCTGCTCATCTTCGGGCACGCGACCATCTGGCACCTCTACGCCTTCGCGCTCGCCCTCGGCATCGTGAACGCGGTCGACGCCCCGGCCCGCCAGACGTTCGTGGCCGACCTCGTCGCCGAGCACAACATGTCGAACGCCGTCGCCCTCAACTCGGCATCGTTCAACGCCGCCCGCCTCATCGGCCCGGCGGTCGCCGGCTTCCTCATCGTGCTGATCGGCTCGGGCTGGGTGTTCATCGTGAACGCGGTCACGTTCCTGGCGGTGCTCGGTGCGCTGGCGGCCCTGCGGGTCGACCAGCTGCGACCGCGGGCGCCGCGGAAGCGCGGGCGCGGCGACCTCGCTGCGGGCCTGCACTACGTGCGGCGCAGGCCCGACCTCATCGTGGTCTTCACGATCGTGTTCATCCTGGGCGCGTTCGGCATGAACTTCCCGATCTTCTCCTCGACCATGGCGGTCGAGTTCGGCCGCGGCGCGGGCGAGTACGGCGTGCTCTCGTCGATCCTCGCGATCGGCTCGCTCACCGGCGCGCTGCTCGCCGCCCGTCGCGATCGCGCCCGCCTGCGGGTGATCATCGTCGCCGCCGGCCTGTTCGGCGTCGCCGCGTTCGCGTCCGCAGTCATGCCCACGTACTGGAGCTTCGCGGCATCCACCATCCTCATCGGCTTCACCGCGGTCACGCTGCTCACGACGGCCAACGGCTACGTGCAGACCACGACCGACCCCGACGTGCGCGGCCGCGTGATGGCCCTCTACATGGCGATCCTCATGGGCGGCACGCCCGTGGGCGCACCCATCGTCGGCTGGATCGCGAACGAGCTCGGGCCCCGCTGGGCGCTGGGCGCCGCATCCGTCGCCGCGGTCATCGCGTGCGGCATCGGCCTCGCCTGGATGATCGTCGCCCGGGGCCTCCGAGTCGTGCGCGACCCCGCGGCGCGCTGGGGCCTCGCCGTCACCCACCACGGGCAGGGGCGAGCGGATGCCCCGGGGCTGGTCGACGGCGTGCGCCAGCCCGTGCCCGCCGTCACGAGCCCCATCGCGGTCGTTGCGGCGAACCCGCCCGAGCACGCATGCCCGCGCACGCGGCCCGAACCGCCCGTGCCCGCCGAGTTCTCGGAGGAGGTCGCGGTCACCTCGCCGATCCCGCTGCCGCGGCGCGGCTGGACGGCGCCCGCCGAGCCCGCCGCCCGCAGCGCACGCGGTTCGGGCGCGACGAGGCGCCGGGCGCGCCGACACGGAGACGCGACCGCCCGGAAGTAGGCGCGCTCAGGACACGCGGCGGATGCGGAGCGCGAGCGCCTCGCCGGCGGGCAGCGCGACCGGGTCCGCGGCACGCGCCCAGGCGTCGTTCTTCGCGGTCTCGTCGATCACGAAGACCCGGCCGACCGGCGTGACGGTCATGTGCCAGGTGTCGATCACGTCGACCTCGAACCGGTCGCCCGCCTCGAGCTGCACGCCGCGCCAGCCGATCGGCAGGCGGAACGACCACTCCCCCGGCGCCTCGCGGCCGAGGTACTGGAAGTAGACGCTGCCGTCGACGCCCGCGACGAACGCGTCGTCCCACCAGTTGTCGATCGGGTCGACGCCCGCACCGTCGACCGCGTCGAGGAGGCCGCGCAGGAACCCGAGGCGCGCCGGGCTCTCGCCGGTGAACGGCCCGCCCTCGACGATGTGCAGGCTGCCCGACGGGATCACGAAGCTCTCGCCGTGCGAGGCGTAGCAGCCCGAGACCGTCGCGACCCAGAACCGGTGCACGAGCTCCCGGGCCGACAGGTTCCCCCAGCGATCGGGCACGTCGCCCTCGTACTTGATCTCGTCGAGCACGATCGGCTTGCGGTACGCGTCGCGGAACAGGGACGCGCGGCCGAACTCCTCCGTCGCCTGCCCGAGCTGCAGCGATGCATGCGTGACCCACGGCCGGTTGTGGTCGAACAGGCGCACGAGGTTGTGGATCGAACGCAGGTGGTCGTGCGGGTCGATCTCGGCGAGGCGCAGGCCCGCGGCATCCCACCGCTCATCGGGCCGGTCGAGCTGGTCGAACTCGTTGCACAGCGACCACCACACGTTCGGGAACGCCGACAGGCGGGCCACGAGGTACCGCAGGTAGACGGCGTCCTGCTCCTCGGTGAGCCCGTCGAGGCCAAACCGGCCGTAGTCGTAGGCGTTGTAGATCAGCACGTCGGCCTGGATGCCCGCGGCACCGAGCGTGCGCACGGCGTCGTCGAGCCGCTGGAAGAAGGCGGGCACGGGACGGGTGACGTCCCACCCGCCGTCGGCGTCGCGCTCGAACGGCAACAGGTCGGGGAAGTGCTCGACGTACCCGCCCGCCTGCGGGAAGACCATGAAGCGCAGCTTGTTCATGCCGGCGCCGGCGACCGCGTCGACGGTCTGCGAGGCCAGCGGCTCCTCCTGGTGCAGCCAGTTGTAGGCGGTCGCCCCGACCGGGCGGAAGGGCGTGCCGTCGGCGTGGGCGAAGTGGAACCGACCCGCGACGCGCACCGGGCCGTGCTCGCCCGGCTCGGCGGGCCCGACGTCGAACCCGCCCGTGCGGGCGTCGAGTTCGGGGGCATCCGATCGGCTCGTCCAGGTCCACGCGCCCTCCTCCTCGGGGGCGAAGCGCACGAGGTAGCGGTCGTCGCCGTCCCAGAAGCCCGGCACGTCGACCGTGCGGCCCTCGGCGTGCGCGAATCGCACGCTGAGCGGCAGGGCGTCGGCGGGGATCGGGGCGGCGGGCCCGACGAAGGCCAGTTCGACCGGTGCGAATCGGGAGTGCATGCGAGTGCGTCCTCTCAGGGTGGGTGCGGGGTTCGCGGGGGTGTGGGCGGGCTACGCTGACATCGAGCGGGTGCGGATGCCCGGCGCGGAACGGGTGCCGGAACGAGTGCGAAGGGAACGGCCATGACCGGAATCGGACTCATCGCGGGCGGAGCGAAGCTCGAGAAGCTCGCGAGCGGATGCGAGTGGGCCGAGGGTCCGCTCTGGCTGCCCGAGCTCGGACGGGTGCGCTGGAGCGACATCCCCAACGATCGCATCCTCGAGTGGGATGCCGCGACCGGTCGCCTCAGCGTCTTCCGCGACGGGGTGGAGTACACGAACGGGCGCGCCCTCGACCTCGACGGGCGCGTGGTGCAGTGCAGCCACGGCAGGCGTGCGATCGAGCGCGAGGGCGCCGACGGCCCCGAGACGCTCGTGGACCGCTGGGCCGAGGGGCGGTTCAACTCGCCGAACGACGTGGCCGTGGCATCCGACGGCTCGATCTGGTTCACCGACCCCCCGTACGGGATCGACCAGAGCGGTCGCGAGGGGCATCCCGGGCAGCTCGAGTACGGCGGATGCTACGTCTTCCGCTTCGACCCCGCGACCGGCGACGTGCAGCCCGTCGTCACCGACCTCGTGCACCCGAACGGCATCGGCTTCTCGCCCGACGAGGGCGTGCTCTACGTGTCGGACACCGGCTCGCTCGCCGGGCACGAGGCCGACACGCACATCCAGTCGTACCCGACCGACGGCGTGCGGGTGACCGGCCCGGGCACGCACTTCGCGAAGGTGCCGACGGGCGTCTCCGACGGGTTCGCGATCGACGAGGAGGGCCGGCTCTGGACCTCGGCCGGCGACGGCGTGCACGTCTACACGCCGGCGGGGCGGCACCTCCACCACATCCGGGTGCCCGAGGTCGTGTCGAACGTCACCTTCGGCGGCGCCGAGGGACGCGACCTGTTCCTCACGGCGACCACGAGCCTGTACCGCATCGCGACGCTCACGGTCGCCGCGCGCTGAGCTCACGAGCCCGCCCGCTCGGCCTTCCAGCGGGCGTACTCGTCGCGCCAGAGGTGCTGCGGCTCGAACCCCAGGCGCTCCTTCGCCTTGTCGATCGACATGAGCGTCCCGAACTCGCCGAGCTGCTTGGTGACGGGCACGTCGGGGTAGTGCCGGGCCGCGAGCTCGGCGGTCGGCACGGTCATGCCGGTGTCGGGCGCGGCCACGTTGTAGACCTCGAAGCCCGGGGCGGCGTGGCGCAGGGCGAGCGCGACGGCCGCGGCGCCGTCGCGCGAGTCGACGTAGCTGTGCAGGAGGTCCCTGCGGTACTCCGGGTCGCCGGCGCGCTCGAACGAGCCGTACTCGTCGGGGTCGACCACGTTGGTGAACCGGAGCGCGGTGATGCTGAGGCCGTCGCGCCAACCCACGAGCTGGGCCGAGATCGCCTCCTCGGCGACCTTGCCGAGCGCGTAGGTGTTGTTCGCCTCCGTGTACGACTCGTCGACGGGCAGCGCGTCGAGGTGCGCGAAGTCGGGGAAGCCCATCGCGGTGATGCTCGAGGCGGTCACGATCGTGTCGATGCCGGCGCGCACGGCCCCGTGCAGCACGTGGAACGTGGCGGTGACGTTGTTGGTGAAGGTCGCGGCATCCGGCACCAGCCCGTTCACCGGCAGGGCGGCGAGGTGCACCAGCGCGTCGAGGCCCTCGTGGCGGGCCGTGACGCCGAGCAGCGCGTCGAGCACCTGCCCGTAGTCCTGCAGGTCGACGCGGGTGAAACCGAAGCCCGGCGTGCCGACCAGGTCGAAGCCGATGACGTCGTGCCCGTCGGCTCGGAGGCGCTCGACGGTCGCCCGCCCGAGCTTGCCGGAACTGCCCGTGACGGCGATGCGCATCGTGACTCCCTCGTCGAATGATCGCACCAATCCTCGCGCAGAGTTTGAAACGTGTCAATTGGCTGGCATGATGGGCAGCGACCCGGCCCCGCACCGACGCGCCGGCCGCGCACCAGGAGACCTCCCATGAGCATCATCGTCGCTGCACCCACGTTCGAGCACCACCGCGAGGCGCTCGGCATCGGCACCCCCGAACCCCGCGTCTCGTGGAAGACGCAGGCCCCCGCCGGCTGGACCCAGGCCGCCTACGAACTGCACGTCGAGCGCGACGGCGCCGACGGCGTGGCGGGCACCGCGGGCGCGGGCGACGCAGCCGCCGCGGAACCCGGAACCGCCACCTTCGCCGACGCACCGGGCGCCGGCTCCGGCTGGACCTCCGACCCCATCGCCACCGACGAGCAGGTCCTCGTGCCTTGGCCGGTCGCCGCCCTCGCCTCCCGCGAGCGCGCGACCGTGCGCGTGCGCGTCACCGGCGCCGACGGCAGCCGCTCCGAGTGGAGCGAGCCCGGCGTGGTCGAGGCCGGCCTGCTCGAGGCATCCGACTGGGTCGCCTACCCCGTCGGCTCGGCCGAGCAGGAGGACCCGCTCGCCGAGGAGCGCCGCCCCTCGATCGTGCGCCGCGCGTTCACCGCCCGCCCCGGCCTCGTCGCCGCACGCCTCTACGTCACCGCGCACGGCCTGTACGAAGTCGAGCTGAACGGCCGCCGCGTGGGCACCGACACCATGTCGCCCGGATGGACCCCGTACCACGAGCGCCTCCGCTACCTCACCTACGACGTGACCGACCTCGTCGCCGCGGGCGAGAACGCCATCGGCTCCTGGCTCGGCGACGGCTGGTACCGCGGCCGCATCGGCTGGGACACCGGGTTCCGCAACCTGTACGGCCACGACCTGTCGCTGCTCGCCCAGCTCGAGCTGCGCTACGCCGACGGCAGCACCGAGACCGTCGCGACCGACGACTCGTGGCGCGCCGCCCCCAGCTCCATCGTGCGCACCGGCAACTACGACGGCGAGCTGCACGACGCCCGCCTCGAGGAGGCCGGCTGGTCGAGCGCCGGATTCGACGACTCCGGCTGGGGTCGCGTGGTCGCCGCCCGCCGCGACCCGCGCACCCTCGTCGCGCCCGACGGCCCGCCCGTGCGGTGCACGCAGGAGGTCGCGCCCGTCGAGGTGCTCACGACTCCCAGCGGCGCGCGCGTGCTCGACTTCGGGCAGAACCTCGTGGGGCGCACGCGGATCCGCGTGAGCGGGGCATCCGGCGACCGTGTCGTGCTGCGCACCGCCGAGGTGCTGCAGGAGGGCGAGATCTACACGCGCCCGCTGCGGTCGGCGAAGTCGACCGACGAGTACGTGCTCGCGGGGCGCGGGGTCGAGGAGTGGGAGCCGCGCTTCACGTTCCACGGCTTCCGCTACGCCGAGGTGACCGAGTGGCCGGGCGACCTCGACGCCGCCGTCGCGAACGGCGACATCGTGGCGCGGGTCTACCACACCGACATGGAGCGCACCGGCTGGTTCGACTCGTCGAACGCCCTCGTGAACCGGCTGCACGAGAACGTCGTGTGGAGCATGCGCGGCAACTTCCTCGACATCCCCACCGACTGCCCGCAGCGCGACGAGCGCGTCGGATGGACCGGCGACATCCAGGTCTTCGCGCCGACCGCGTCGTTCCTCTACGACGTGTCGGGCATGCTCTCGGGCTGGCTGAAGGACGTCGCGCTCGAGCAGCTGCCCGACGGCACCGTGCCCTGGTACGTGCCCGTCATCCCGGCGCAGCGCATGTGGACGCCGATCCAGCCCGGCGCCGCCTGGGGCGACGCGGCCGCGATCACCCCGTGGACGCTCTACGAGCGGTTCGCCGACCCCGGGATCCTCCGCCGCCAGTACGACAGCGCCCGCCGATGGGTCGAGCTGCAGGAGCGGCTCGCCGGCGAGAACCGGCTCTGGGAGGGCGGCTTCCAGCTCGGCGACTGGCTCGACCCCGCCGCTCCCCCGCACGACCCGGCCGACGCGCGCACCGACCGCTACCTCGTCGCGACCGCGTACTTCGCGCGCTCGGCGGAGCGCGTCGCGCGCATGGCCGAGGTGCTCGGGCTCGAGGATGACCGGGCGCGGTTCGACGCGCTGGCCGCCGAGGTGCGGGCCGCGTTCACGTCGGCGTACGTCGGGTCGGACGGCCGCATGTCGAGCGACGCGCAGACCGCGTACTCGCTCGCGATCGCGTTCGACCTCGTGCCCGACGCGCTGCGGGGCGCCGCGGGGACGCGGCTCGCCGAGCTGGTCGAGGAAGCCGACCACCGCATCGCGACCGGCTTCGTCGGCACGCCCATCGTGAGCGACGCCCTCACCGAGACGGGGCATGCGGATGCCGCGTACGACCTCCTCCTCGAGGAGGGCGCGCCGTCGTGGCTGTACGCCGTGCGGCAGGGCGGCACCACCATCTGGGAGCGCTGGGACAGCCTGCGCCCCGACGGCACGGTGAACCCCGGCTCGATGACGTCGTTCAACCACTACGCGCTGGGCGCCGTGGCGGACTGGATGCACCGGGTGGTCGCCGGGCTCGCGCCGGCGGCGCCGGGCTACCGCAGCATCCGCTTCGCACCGCAGCCCGGCGGCGGGTTCACCCACGCCTCGGCCGCGCACGAGACGCCCTACGGGCGCGCGGCCATCGGCTGGCGCATCGAGGGCGGGCGGATGCACGTGCAGGTCGTCGTGCCGACGGGCGCGACGGCGACCGTGGAGCTGCCCGGCGCGGAGCCCGTAGCGGTCGGCAGCGGCACGCACGAGTTCGACGTCGCCGCCTGACGCGCAGTTCCGACCCGGCCCCCGCACCGGCCCGCCGGAATCACAGCGGCCCGCGCTCCATCACGGGCCCGCGTGATCTCGACGGGCCGGTGTAGCGGGCACGTGCCGTGAACGCGCTGCGCGACGGCCGGCGCGGGCGCGGCGGAGGCCCGCCCCGGAGACCGGAGGTACGCAAAGTGCGGGAATCCGCGAGGGATTCCCGCACTTTGCGTACCGGTGGCGCGGGTCAGCGCTCGATGCGCTCCAGGTGGAGCATCCGCGCGAGGTTCTTGTCGAGCTCGTCGTCGCGGAAGACCTTCTTCCAGTCGTCCTTGATGATCGACTCCCTGCCGTAGTCCATCGCGATCAGGCACGCGTCGCTGAACGGGTTGTCGCCGCGCAGGCCGTTCGCGAGGGCGACCTGGGTGTGGCCGAGCAGGATGCTGCGGGCCGCCGCCTCGGGCACGCCCATCGTGTTGACGGCCTCGTCGAGCGACTCCTTCAGCAGGGCGCCGATCATGCACGCGATCGTCTCGACCAGGGTCGGCTCGAGCTGCGCGAGCTGCTTGATGGTGACCCAGTGCACGTCGACGACGGGCGCGTAGATCGCGCGCACGGTGGCCTCGACGATGGCCTGCTTCGCCGGGTCGTCCGACTCGATCGCCGCGATCGCGTCCTGCGGGGCGGCGATGCCGCCGAACGTGTCGGCGTACTCCTCGGGCGTGGTGCGCTGGAGGAAGATCGACGGGTGGCACGGGTGCGCGACGGCCTGGATGACGTCGTCGCGCGTGGTGAGGAGGCCCGCGTACGCGGCCGCCGGGTCGAGCGTGAGCACGATCGCGCCGGGCTTCATCTGCGGCACGACCTCGGCGGTGACCGGGGCGAGCGCCAGGTCGGGCACCGCGAACACGACGATGTCGGCCTCGCGCACGGCGTCGGACAGGTCGGTCAGCGTGCGGCCGGCGGCCTCGACGCGCTCGCGCCCCGCCGGGGCGACCTCGACGTAGAAGACGGTGTGGTCGGTCCGGACGAGGTTGTCGCTGACGCGCATCCCCATCTTGCCGCCGGCGCCGAGCACGGCGATGGTGTGGGCGTCGGTCTGCGGGGGGTTGTGCACGGTGTCGGTCATGACATGCTCCTCAGGTACTCCAGTGCGGTGGCCGTCCACTCCCGTTCGGTGCGGACGGTGGTCTCGGGGTCGCCCTGCCAGGGCAGCCAGTGCTCGACGATCTCGTTGACACCGCGATCGCGCGGGCGGATCTGCTCGAACAGGTACGGGTACTCGCCCAGGCCCTCGCCCATGGGCGTGCCGGTGTAGGTGAAACCGACCCAGCCGTCCTGGCGGGCGAACGCCGAGTCCTTGGCGTGCACGTTGCGGGTGAGCGCGGCGCAGGCGTCGATCGTGGCGCGCGGCAGCTCGAGCGCCGCGACGACGTTCGCCGGGTCGAGGCAGATGCCGAGGCGGTCGCTGCCGACGCGCTCGACGAGCCCGACGAGCTCGGCGGTCGGCAGCTGCTCGTAGGTCTCGAGCGCGAGGGTGACGCCTGCGGCCTCGTAGTCGCGAATGCTGCGCGCCAGCAGCTCCTCGGCCTCGTCGAGCGTCGGCCGGAAGTCGGGGGCGAACACCATGCTGCGCACGAGCTGCGCGTCGAACGCGTCGGCGAGGCGCAGGAAGCGCGCGAGGTGGTCGGCCGCGATGCCCTTGGTGCCGAGCTCGATGGTGAGCCCGAGATCGGATGCCGCGCGAGCCGCGTCGCCGATCTGGCGCTGGGAGAGCTCGAGCAGCGGCGCGTAGTCGCAGACCTGGAACAGGTCGACGCCGAGCGCGCGGGTCGCCTCGAAGGCGCCGACGAGGTCGAGCGGGTCGGGCACCCGATCGGAGTGCTGCCAGAAGAACGCGTACGTGCCGAGCCCGATCACCGCGCGGCCCCCCTGGCGTCGGCGAGCGCGGCGGCCTCGTCGAGCACGGCCAGGAACGCGTCGGGGTCGTGGCCGAACCGGCCGACGAAGAGGCCGTCGACCGCGCCGTCGAGCGCGGTGAGCAGGCCCGGGCCGGCCGAGCCGCCGTAGATCACGTTCGACCCGTCGCGGCCCTCGAACTCGGCGACCGCCGCACGCAGGCCGAGCCCGACCTCGGTGATGTGGTCGGCGGGCGCCGGCTCAGGGGCGCCGATCGCCCAGACCGGCTCGTACGCGACGATGACGCGGCCCGAAGGCGCGCCGGACAGGGCGCCCTGCACCTGGCCGACGACCTCGGTGACGGCGTCGGGCGGAGGCATCCGCTCGCCCTCGCCCACGCAGAGCACGGGAACGAGTCCGTTGCGCAGCGCCGCCCGGGTCTTCGCGGCCACGACGTCCTCGGTCTCGCCGAAGAGCCGACGCCGCTCGGCGTGGCCGACCTCGACGTGCGTAGCGCCCACCTCGGCGAGCTCGGCACCCGAGACCTCGCCCGTGAACGCGCCGCGGTCCTCGGTCGCGAGGTCCTGCGCGCCGACGCGCACGCGCGAACCGGCGAACGCGGCCACGGCGGCCGGCACCTGCAGGTACGACGGGATGACGAAGCACTCGACCCGCCCGTCGGCGACCGCCGGGTGCGCGGGCGCGCGCGCGGCGACCTCGCGCAGCCAGTGGAGTCCGTCGGCGTGCCCGAAGTACATCTTCAGGCTGACGCCGACCGAGACGGGCGCCGGCATCAGCAGCTGCCGGTGGTCTCGTAGGCGTCGATGACCGCGACCTTCTCGGCCGACGCCGAGGCCGGGTCGAAGCGGTAGGTGAGCCACTCCCGCACGAGCCGGCGGGCGAGCTCGATGCCGACGACGCGCTGGCCCATGGTGAGCACCTGCGCGTTGTTGGAGAGCACGCCGCGCTCGACCGAGAAGCTGTCGTGTGCGGTCACGGCGCGGATGCCGGGCACCTTGTTCGCCGCGATCGCGACGCCGAGGCCGGTGCCGCAGACGAGCAGCGCGCGGTCGGCCTCGCCGTCGCGCACGAGTTCGGCGGCCGCGACGGCGACCTTCGGGTAGGGCGTGTGGCCCTCGGCGTCGACCCCGACGTCGACGACCGACGCGACGCCGTCGCTCGCCTCGAGGTCGCGCTTGAGGATCTCCTTGTAGTCGAAGCCGGCGTCATCGCTGCCGATGACGATGCGGATCGGTGCGGTGTCGGTCATGCCGAGGGTCCCTTCGGTGCTGCGGATGCGGCGGCGAGCGTCTCGCCGACCGCGGTGACGATGAGGGCGAACGAGTGCGCGCCCGGGTCGGGGGTGCCGAGGCTCTTCTCGGCGTGGGGGCGGGCGCGGCCCATGCGGGGCAGCAGGTCGGCGGTGGCGGCTGCGGCGACGGATGCCTCGGAGGCGGCGGCGGCCCACGCGTCGGCGAGCCGGGAGCCTGCGCCGACCTCGCGGCGCAGGGCGTCGGCAAACGGCACGAGCGCGTCGACCATGGTCTTGTCGCCGACCTCGGCCTTGCCGTAGGAGCGGATGCCGGTGTCGGCCGCGGTCACGCCGGCGGCGACCGCGTCGCGCGTCGGCGCCGCCTCGTCGCCCAGGGCGGCGCCGACCTCGCGCAGCGCGAGTCCCCAGAGCGCACCCGAGGTGCCGCCCGCACGGTGCGACCAGCCGTCGCCCGCGCGGGCGAGCGTGGTGCCCGTGCCCGCGCCCGCCTCGACGGCCTCGCGCGCCGCAGTGACGGCCGCGTGCGACCCGCGCTGCATGCCGATGCCGTGGTCGCCGTCGCCGGCGAGCGCGTCCATGCGCCCGAGCGTCTCGACGTGGGCGTCGACGGTCGCCGCGACGGTCTCGAGCGCGGCGAGCACGGTGGCGGCGGCCGCGCGGGAGTCGGGCGTGGCGTCGGGGATCGCGGGGGTGGCGGGGTCGGTCGACCCAGGGGCATCCGCTTCGCTGTCGTCGAGTTCGGCGGGCACGACCGAGCCGCGCCGGTACGCAGGGGTGTCGACCGGCGTCTCCCAGAGCTCGGCGAGCTCGTCGTCGAGCCAGAACAGGGTGAGCGAGCAGCCGGCCATGTCGAAGCTCGTGCAGTACTCGCCGACGTGCGGGTCGACGACCTCGACGCCGGCGGCCTCGAGCAGCTCGGCGACGCGGCGGTAGACGACGAAGAGTTCCTCGTACTTGAGCGCCCCGAGGCCGTTCAGGATGGGCACGACGCGTGCGCCGCGCGGGGTGTCGACGCCGTCGGGCAGCTCGGCGTCGGCGAGGAGATCGCCTACGAGGCGCTCGGCGAGCTCGTCGGCGGTGGGGATGTCGGTTTCGTCGATGCCGGGCTCGCCGTGGATGCCGAGGCCGACGGCCATGCGCCCCTCGGGCACGGTGAACAGCGGGGCGACGGCGCCGGGGAGCGTGCAGCCGGTGAACGCGACGCCGAAGGAACGGGTGCGCTCGTTGGCGAGGCGCGCGACGCGGGCGACGTCGGCGAGGTCGTGGCCTGCTTCGGCGGCGGCCGCGGCGGCCCGGAAGACGGTGAGGTCGCCGGCGATGCCGCGACGACGGTGACGTTCGGCGACGGGCGCGCTCGAGATGTCGTCGGTGACGGTGACGGTCTCGCACGGGATGCCCTCGGCGCGGAGCTGCTCCTGCGCGGCGTCGAAGTTCAGCACGTCGCCCGCGTAGTTGCCGTAGCTGAGCAGTACGCCGGCGCCGTGCTGGGCGGCGCGCGCGACCGAGTGCACCTGCTGCGTGGCGGGCGAGGCGAAGAGGTTGCCCATCGCGGCGCCGTGCGCGAGGCCCTGGCCGACCAGGCCGCCGAAGGCCGGGTAGTGGCCCGAGCCCCCGCCGATGACCACGGCCACCTGTCCCTGCGGGGAGCGGGTGCTGCGAACGACCCCGCCGGGGACGCTGCGGACGTATCGCCGGTTGGCCGCCACGAACCCGGCGATCATCTCGTCGGCGAACGCGTCGGGCTCGTTGAAGAGTCGAGTCAACGCTGTCTCCTGTCGGTGCGCGCCCGGGTGCGGTGTGCCGGGCGGCTCCATTGAAGCAAACCGGTTGACCAATTTCAAGCGCGCCGGGGCCGATTGGCCTCAACCGGTTGGTAGGTTGTGCGCATGCCCGTGTTCCGTGACGACTCCCCCGCGGAGATCACCGCCGCCCTCACCGCGCTGCCCGCGCGGTCGTCGGTCGCGGTCGTCGCCGAGCGCCTGCTCGAACTCTTCACGAGCGGATCGATCGCGGCCGGCACCCGCCTGCCGCCCGAGCGGCAGCTCGCCGCGACCCTCGAGGTCGGCCGCTCGGCGGTGCGCGAGGCGCTCGCCGCGCTCGAGATCCTCGGCATCGTCGACGTGCGCCCTGGTTCGGGCACCTACCTGCGCGGCACCGCGAGCGAACTGCTGCCCCAGACGCTCAGCTGGGGCATGCTCATCGGCGAGCACCGCACGAGCGAGCTGCTCGAGGTGCGCTCGGGCCTCGAGATCTACGTCGCACGCCTCGCCGCCCAGCGCCTCACCGACGACGAGCTCGCGCGCCTTGCCGCCCACCTCGATGAGATGGCCGCGGCCGCCGACGACCTGCACGCGTTCGTCGCCGCCGACCTCGCCTTCCACCAGGACCTCGCCCGCGCCGCCGACAACGGCGTGCTGCTCGACCTGCTCCAGATCGTGCGCTCGCTGCTGCGCGTCTGGGTCGACCGCGCGGTGCAGGACCCGTCGCACGCCGCGACCGCGCTCGCCGAGCACCGGGCCGTGTACGACGCGCTCGCCGCGCGCGACGCCGACCGTGCGGCATCCGCCATGGCCGCCCACATGGCGACCGCCTCGGCACGTCTGCAGTCCGCCCCGGCCTGACGAGAACGCGGACGCGTCACCCGCGTCGGGTCAGGAGCCGCCGCCGGTCGACTCGCGCACCACGAGCTCGGGCCGGAACACGACGTGCTGGCGTTCGGGGGCCGAATCGGATGCCGCGTCGGAGGTCTCCCGCATGAGCAGGTCGACCGCCGTGTAGCCCATCAGCACCGCGGGCTGGCGGATCGAGCTGAGCGGCACCACCGCCGCCTGCGCGAAGTCGATGTCGTCGTAGCCGATCAGCGCGATGTCGTCGGGCACCGCGAGTCCGCCCATCATTACGAGCGCCTGCAGCACGCCGGTCGCGAGCAGGTCGTTCGCCGCGAACACCGCGTCCGGCCGGTCCGCCGCAGAGCGCTCGCGCAGCGCCTCGCCCGCCCGGCGTCCCTCCAGCACGGAGAGCGACGTGGTCGCGACGACCTCGAGCGTGGCATCCGGCACCTGCTCGATCGCCTTGCGCGCGCCCTCGAGACGATCGGCGACCTGGCGGATGCCGTGCGGTCCGCCGACGAACGCGATGCGCCGGCGCCCGATCGACAGCAGGTGCTCGACCGCGAGCGCGCCGCCCTCGACGTCGTCGACCGCGACCGACGACAACGACTCCTCGGGCGACTCGCGGTCGACCAGCACGACGGGCGTGCCGCGTTCGGCGAGACGGGCGAAGCGCGAGAGGTCCTCATCGAGCGGCGAGACGACGAGGCCGTGCACGCGCTGCTCCTCGAACGAGTCGAGGTAGCTGGTCTCGCGCGCGATCGACTCGTCGGAGTTGCCGAGCAGCACGTTCATGCCGTCTTCGGCGGCGCGGTTCTCGGCGCCGCGCGCGATGTCGGTGAAGAACGGGTTGCGCACGTCGAGCACGACGAGGCCGATGCTGCGGCTGCGGCCCGCGCGGAGCTGGCGGGCGGCGTCGTTGCGCACGAACCCGAGCTCCTGGATCGCCGCGAGCACGCGCTCCACGGTCGCCGGCGCGACCTTGTCGGGGCGGTTGAGCACGTTCGAGACGGTGCCGACCGAGACGGATGCCGCGAGGGCGACGTCGCGCACGCTCACCGCCATGGCGTCCGCCCTCCCTCCGGCCCCGTCGACCTGACGGCGAGTGTAGGGCATGGGAGCGCGATCATCGCGGCGGCTCCCCGTCGCGTGCGAACGCGACCGCCTCGGCGAGCATCGCGGGCGTGAGCTCGTGCCCGGCGTCGTGGAAGCTGCCGCGGTAGGCGATGCCGGATGCCTCGAGTGCGGCGTGCGCCGCCCGCATCCCGCCCTCCGTGAAGAGGTGGTCGTGCAGGCCGTACTGCACGAGGCGGCGCGGGCGCTCGGGCGCCGCGAGCAGGTCGTGCAGCTCGGCGTGCCTGGGGAGCCCGGGGCTGTTGACGAGCCATGAGTGCGCCTCGACGTGGTCGGGCACGAGCGCGCGCCAGGTGGTCATCATGCACGCGACCGTGACGCTCTCGAACCCGCCGTCGAGCGCGGACAGGAACGCGGCCCGCGCCCCGCCGCCCGAGTAGCCGAAGAGCGAGACGCGGTCGGCGTCGACCATCGGCAGGGAGCGCACGGCGTCGAGCGCGACCAGGTCGTCGTGCGCGACGAGGCCGGCGAACGACGTGCCGAGCAGCGATGCCGCCCGGGCGAGCGACGGCTCGAGCACGGATGCCTCGCGGTCGCCGCGCGCGAGCCCGTCGAGGTGCATGCCGTTCGCGGCATCCGTCGCCTCGAGCGCCTCGAGCAGGGCGGCCGTCGACGAGCCCGGGCGGAGTCGCACCGCGCGCGATCCCCACCCGAACGTGTCGAACGCGACGACCGCGAACCCGGCCTGCGCGAAGGCGTTGCCGATGCCGAGCCCCGCATAGAGCCGCTCGCGCGCGGCGCGGATGCGCCCGTCGTCGCCGGGCGCATCGATCATGGGACGACCGCCGACGTGCGTGACGCCGCCATGGGCGTGCAGCAGCACGACCGCCGGGAAGGGGCTCTCACCCTCGGGCACGACCCACCACGCCTCGGTCGACGGACCGAACCCGGCACTCCACTCGAGGGCGCCGCCGTGCAGGCCGTCGGTGCGCCAGCCGCCGACCTCGCGCACGTCGGGCGGATCGTGCGCGGGAACGCCGAGCACGGCGGCGAGCGCCGACTGCCGATCGTCGCCCGGCCGGTGCACGGGCCGCTCGTCGAGGTAGCTCGCGAGTGCGGCGAGCCCGATGCCGCCCGGCCGCACGGCGGTATCGGTCACCCGGCCAGCCCCCGTTCGCGGTTGAGTGCGTCGAACGCGGCCACGACGGCGTCGACCTGGTCGGGGGTCGTGCGCATGCGGATCGCCTCGCCGAGTTCGCGACCCGGCACCCAGCTGACGCTGCGCAGCAGCGAGCCGGAGCTGCCCGGCTCGTCGCCGTCGAGTGCGGCGGCGAGCGTCGCGTACGCCTCGGGGTCGTCGACGATGGCGGCGAGCGGACTGTCGAGCGACACCGCCTCGGGCGCCTCGGCCGACGCCGGGGCGGCCGGCACGCGCCAGGAGTGCACGCCCGAGCCCACCTCGAGGTCGTCGTCGGCGCCGGGCAGCCGAACGGTCGCCGTGGTGTTCGGCGGCACCGTGGCATCCACCGCGATCTCGTCGCCGTCGCGCCGCCAGACCACGCGCGCGAGGCCGTACGGGGTGCGATGCTCGGCCGACGCGTGGTCGAAGCCGTCGAGCGGGGTGGGTGCGATGCGCAGCTCGCGGTACCCGTCGGCCGCGGGCGCGAGGCCGGCGAGCACGCGATGCATCCAGTCCGCGATCGCGCCGAGCGCGTAGTGGTTGAACGAGGTCATCTCGCCGGGGTTGATCGAGCCGTCGGGCAGCATCGAGTCCCAGCGCTCCCAGATCGTGGTCGCGCCCATCGTCACCGGGTAGAGCCACGACGGGTTGCCGGTGGCGGTGAGGAGCCGCCGAGCGGTGTCGACGTGGCCGGTGCGGGTGAGCGCATCGGCGATGATCGGCGTGCCGACGAAGCCGGTGCCGATGTGGTACCCGCCACGTCGGGAGAGCTCGGCGAGGCGGGCGCCGAGCGCGGGGCGCTGCGAGGGGTGCGCGATGCCGAACTCGATCGCCACCGCGTAGCCGGTCTGCGCGTCGGAGACCATGCGCCCCGAGGGCGTGACGTACTCGGCGACAAACGCCTCGCGCACCTGTTCGCGCAGCCGCCCGAACCGTTCGGCGTCGGCGGAGTGGCCGAGCCGCTCGGCCGCCCGCGCGACGAGGTCGACCGACTTGTACAGGTACGCGCTCGCGACGATGTCGGTGTCGGTCTTCGCCTTGAACGGGTTCTCCGGCGGGGCATCCGGGTCGAGCCAGTCGCCGAACTGGAACCGCCCCTCCCACAGGCGCCGCTCGCCCGCGACGGCGAGGATCGCCTCGGTCCAGGCGACCATGCTCGGGTACTGGCGCGCGAGCACCTGCTCGTCGCCGAACCGCTCGGCGAGCACCCACGGCACGACGGTCGCGGCGTCGCCCCAGGCCGCGGCGGGGGGCGGGTCGTCGTCGAGCACGTTCGGCACGACGAACGGCACGACCCCGTCGACCTGCTCGATCTCGAGGTCGACCAGCCACGAGTCGAGGAACCCGCGCACGTCGTAGAGGAAGCTCGCGGTGGGCGCGAAGACCTGGATGTCGCCCGTCCAGCCGAGGCGCTCGTCGCGCTGCGGGCAGTCGGTCGGCACGTACAGGAAGTTGCCGCGCAGGCCCCACACCACGTTCTCGTGCAGCTGCCGCACGAGCTCGTGCGAGGTGTCGAACCAGCCCGTGCGCTCCATGTCGCTGTGGAGCACGACCGCGGTCACGTCGGCCGGGTCGAACTCGCCCGGCCAGCCCGAGACCTCGGCGTAGCGGAAGCCGTGGAAGGTGAACTCGGGCTCCCAGGTCTCGCCGTCGTAGCGACCCGCGAGCGTGTAGTGGTCGGTCGCCTCGGCCGCGCGCAGCGGGCGCACGCCCAGTTCGCCGTGCTCGAGCACCTCGGCGTGCCGCAGCGTCACGGTGTCGCCCGCCGCGCCGCGCACGGTGATGCGCAGGCGCCCGACGAGGTTCTGCCCGAAGTCGAGCACGGTCTCGCCCGACGGCGTGGTGATGACGTCGGCGACCGGCAGCTCCTCGATGCGCCGCACGAACGGCGAGGTGCGGGCCTCGGGCACGACGAGGTCGGGGCCGGCGACGGCGGGCGCCCAGGCGGACGCATCGAAGCCGGGCTCCGACCAGCCCGGCAGCTCGCGGCGCGCGTCGTACGACTCGCCCGCGTAGATGCCGCTCGCGATCACGGGCGACGGATGCGAGTGCCAGGCGTCGGGCGCGGTGCGCACGCGCAGCTCGGTGCCGTCGTCGAACGCGACCACGAGCAGCGCCGCGAACGCGGGCTGGTCGCCGTAGATCGTGCGCGCGTGCTCGCGGAACCCGTACCGCTCGGTGGCCCACGCGCCGGCGATCCGCACGCCGATCGCGTTGTCGCCGTCGCGCAGCAGCCCCGTGACATCCGTCGTCTCGTGGATCAGTCGCTCGCGGTACGGGGTCCAACCGGGCTTCAGCACCTGGTCGTCGACGTCGTCGCCGTTGATCGCGACCTGGTACGCGCCGAGCGCGGTGGCGTAGAGGGTCGCGGATGCCACGGGGCGGTCGAGCGCGAACTCGGTGCGCAGCAGCGCGGGCTGCGCGTGGGCCTCCGGGTTCGCGTGGGCGATCGACGCGGCGTCCCACTCCCCCTCGGCGAGGAACCCGGCACGGATCTCGCGGGGCTCGCTCCACGGGCCGGTGACGCCGTCCGCGCCGGTGGTGCGCACGCGCAGCCGCGCCCGCTCGCGCGGGGCGAGCGGGGCGAACGGCCAGTCCACGCCGACCGAGTCGCGGCCGGCGACGGTCGCGGTCTCGATGCCGCCGCCTCGGTGGAGCTCCAGGTCGGCGGACGCCTGCAGCCAGCCGGGGGTGTCCGTCTCGGTCGCCCAGCCCAGGCGCGGCCGCGGGAACGCGACGACATCGCTGCCACGCGGAGCCCCTGCATCGACTCGGACGGTTCGGGGGTCGCTCATCGTGATCCTTCCGCTCCGAGCATCTTCGCTCGGGCACTTGTCATCGTGAATCGATTCACGCATCATGTCAACCAGTTCGCACGACGAGGTGCGGACCGTTCGGTCGAAATCCGAATGAAACGAATCAATGCGTTGCACGATCGTTACCGAGAAACATTTGACGAGCGACGCTCAACGGGCATACAGTCCAACTGAACCGTTTCAAAGCAGAGGCGGGGCAGCACGCACCGAGGCTGTCCGCTCTCTTTACAAGGAGGTAAAGATGCAGATCACACGCAACCGGCGCACCCGCGCCGTGGCGGTGGCGGGAGCAGCCCTGCTGGCGCTTCCCCTGGCCGCATGTTCCGCCGACGGCGGAGACGACTCGAACGGCGACGAGGCGATCGAGCTCTCGTTCCTCATCGACAACGGCGAGCAGACCGTCTCGATGGTCGAGGCGCTCACCGCGGCGTACACCGAGGCGAACCCGAACATCACGTTCGACATCGAGCAGCGCCCGGGTGGTGGCGAGGGCGACAACATCGTCAAGACCCGCCTCGCGACCGGCGAGATGAACGACCTGTTCCTGTACAACTCGGGTTCGCTCTTCCAGGCGCTCGGGCCGGACCAGACGCTCACCAACCTCGACGACCAGCCCTGGGTCGCCGACCTCACCGACGACTTCCGCACCGTCGTCTCGACCGACAACGGCGTGTACGGCACGCCGGTCGGCACGTCGATGGCCGGCGCCGTCCTCTACAACATCCCGGTCTACGAGGACCTCGGCCTCGAGGTCCCCGAGGACTGGGACGCGTTCATGGAGAACAACGAGGCCATCAAGGCCGCCGGCGACGTCGCCCCGATCGCGCAGACCTACGGCGACACCTGGACGAGCCAGCTCTTCGTGCTGGGCGACTTCGGCAACGTCGACACGCAGGACCCGGACTGGGCCGAGGAGTACACGGCGGGCAACGCCAAGTACGTCGACCAGCCGGCGCTGCAGGGCTTCCTCAACCAGCAGGACGCGTACGAGGCGGACATCTTCAACGAGGACTACGCCTCGGCGCTCTACGACGACGGCGTGCGCATGGTCGCGACCGGTGAGGCCGCGCACTACCCGATGCTGAGCTTCGCGGTCGGCGTGCTGCAGAACTCGTACCCCGACAACCTGAACGACGTGGGCGTCTTCGCGCTGCCGGCGCAGGATGCCGCGGACACGACGCTCACCATGTGGCAGCCGGCCGGGATCTACGTGCCGAACACCACAGAGGGCGCGACGCTCGACGCCGTGAAGGACTTCATGGCCTTCACCGTCACCGCCGAGGGCTGCGAGATCCAGGTCACCGCGGGTGGCGCCAACGGCCCGTTCTCGATGACCAACTGCACGCTGCCCGACGACGTGCCCCAGCTGGTGAAGGACATGCAGCCCTACTTCGACGAGGGCCGCACCGCTCCGGCGCTCGAGTTCCTCTCCCCCATCAAGGGACCGGCCCTCGAGCAGATCACGGTCGAGGTCGGCTCGGGCATCCGCTCGGCCGAGGACGGCGCCGCGCTCTACGACGAGGACGTGGAGAAGCAGGCCGCCCAGCTCGGACTCGACTGGTAGGCGCGCCCGACGCGTAACGTGTCATCCAACGACAGCGAGGGGCCGGCGGCCACCCGGCCGCCGGCCCCTCGCTCGTCGGCGGAACACTGATCAATGGAGATTCGATGACCGCGACAGCGACGCCCCCGACGGCGAAGTCCACCACACCCCCTCGCCCCGAGGGCAAGCAGAAGCGACGGCCGGCGAAGAGCCCGTACCCGCTCTGGTTCTACATCCCGGCCGGCATCCTCTTCACAGTGCTGTTCCTGGTCCCGACGATCTCGTCGTTCTACTTCAGCCTCACCCGGTGGTCGATCTTCGACGTCGAGTTCATCGGGTTCGAGAACTACGTGCAGTTCTTCCGCGAGCCGGCGCTCGTGCAGGGCTTCATCAACACCTTCATCTTCGGCTTCATGACCTCCGGCCTGAAGGTCATCCTGGGCCTCCTGCTCGGCGTGCTGCTCACCTCGAGCGTGATCGGCCGCGGGTACCTGCGCTCGGTCGTCTTCTTCCCCGTGCTGGTCTCGGTGATCGGCGTCGGCTTCACGTTCCGCGCCCTGATGGATCCGTTCGACGGCGCGATCAACACCGCGCTGGGCTGGTTCGGCATCGACGGCCCGGGCTGGCTCACCGACCCCGCGTGGGCGCTCTACTCGGTGGCCCTCGTCGACGTCTGGCGCGGCGTCGGCCTCGCGACCCTCATCTACATCGCCGGCATCGTCGGCATCCCGCAGGAGTACTACGAGGCGGCCCGCGTCGACGGCGCCAGCGCCTGGCGCAGCTTCTGGCACATCACGCTGCCGCTCTCCTGGCCGGCGACGAGCACCGTCGTGCTGCTCTCGCTCATCGGCGGCCTCCGCTCGTTCGACCTCATCTGGGCGATGACCAGGGGCGGGCCGGGCTTCACGAGCGACGTGATCGCATCCGTCATCTACAAGCAGTACCAAGCCGGCTTCTACGGCCTCTCGACCGCGGGCAACGTGATCCTGTTCCTGGTCGTGACCGCCATCGTCGTGCCGCTCAGTATGTGGCTCCGGAAGAGGGAGGTCGAGCAGTGACCGAGACGCGCGTCGTCACGACCCAGGTCGCCGACGGACAGAAGCCGCTCAAGATCCGGAAGCGCCGCAAGCTCACCTGGAAGGCCAAGCTGCAGCGCTACGGCATGGGATCGATCGCGATCCTCGCCTCGATCATCGTCTTCCTGCTGCCGTTCCTGTTCATCCTCTTCACTGCGGGCAAGGACCGCCAGGAGGCGTCGCTGTTCGCCTTCACCCCGCCGAGCCAGTGGATGCTCTGGGAGAACTTCATCGCGGTGCTCGAGACGCGCAACTACATGGTGGTGACGGCGTTCTGGAACTCGATCGTGCTGACCGTGGTCGCCGTCTCGATCATGGTCATCCTCGGGTCGATGGTCGGCTACGTGCTGCAGCGCCGGAAGTCGCGCTGGAACCCGCTCGTCATGCTGTTCGTGCTCGCCGGCCTCATCATCCCGCCGGCGGTCGTGCCGACGGTCTGGGTCATGCAGTCGCTCGAGCTGTACGGCACGCTGATCGGCCTGATCCTGATCGAGGTCACCTTCGGACTCGCGTTCACGGTGCTGCTGATCCGGGCGTTCGTCGCCGCGATCCCGAAGGAGCTCGACGAGGCGGCGATCATCGACGGCGCGGGCTCGATGCGCCTGTTCTTCACCGTCATCTTCCCGCTGCTGCGCGGCGTGATCGTGACCGTGATCGTGGTGCAGGCCGTCACCGTGTTCAACACGTTCGTGAACGCCCTCTACTTCCTGCCCGGCGAGCCGACCGTGCAGCTGACGCTGTACAACTTCCTCTCGCAGTCGGGCAACCAGTGGAACCTGCTGTTCATGAACATCCTGATCATCACGATCCCGCCGCTGATCCTCTACATCTTCTTCAACCGGCAGATCGTGGCGGGCATGACGAGCGGCGCCGTCAAGGGGTGATGCGCCGATGGCTCAGGCGTACTCCGCGGGGAGCGTGCCCCGGAGCCATGCCAGCTCGTTGTCGCGGATGAACGTCGAGAGCGTGGACTCGGCCGGCAGCACGTCGCCGGTCCACGCCTCGACGGCCGCGACCAGGCGGGCGGATGCCTCCGGCGCGCCGCTCCCGACCGCCTCGTGCCACGCGGCGGCCACGTCGCCGGGCACCGGCAGGTCGGCCATCGCGGCCGTCACGTACTTGGGCCCGCGCAGGAACCGTCGCGCCTTCGCGAGGGCGAGCCGCCCGACGGCGAGCGTCAGGTGGGTCGCCGCGTGCACCCTGAGGAAGTCGTCGCCGAAGGCGACGGCCTGGTCGAGGAAGTAGCCGCCGTGGATGCGCACCTGAGCGAGATGGGAGGCCACGCGCCGGTCCCATTCGCCCTCGTCGAGCCGTGTGACCGCCTCGATCGCGCGACCGAGCCCGGGGTCGCGCGACCAGGCCACGCGCGCACCCTCGAACGACGCCCGGGTCGGGTCGTCACCGCGACGGGCGGCTTCGGCGAGGTACCACCGGCAGGTGAGCTTCACGTCGACGTACCCGCCCGGATAGTCGGCACCCTGGCGCTCGACCCACGCGACGCGGTTGTCGGCGAGCGCGCGGCGGAAGTGGTCGTCGGGCACGACGAGGTAGACGTCCACGTCGGAGTCCTCGCGCTCGGTGCCCCGCGCGACCGAGCCGACGACGATCACGCCGGTGGCGTCGCCCGCCGCGCGCTGCTCGGCGACGAAGGCGGCGAGCGCCCGTTCCTGGTGTTCCATGCTGGGCGCTCCTCCGCGTCGAGTGACTCCGGGTCGAGCCTAGCCGCGGGAGTTGCGGACGACACGCCGGGGACGCTATCGTTGAAACGATTCACCACCGACCACCCGAACGGAGCTCGACGATGAGCAGCAGCACCCCGGCGCCGCGGCGCGTGTGCTTCCAGCTGCAGGTGCACCCCGATCGCCTCGAGGAGTACACCCGCCGGCACGCGGCCGTCTGGCCCGAGATGCTCCAGGCGATCGCCGACGCCGGCCGCCGCAACTACTCCCTCTTCCTGCGCCCCGACGGGCTGCTCATCGGCTACTACGAGACCGATGACGACGAGGCCGCGCAGCGCGCGCTGGCCGCCGACCCGCGCACCGCGGCGTGGGAGGCGGAGATGGCCCCGTTCTTCGTCGCCCTCGACGGCGCGCGTCCCGACCAGGGCGCCCCCCAGCTGACCGAGGTCTTCCACCTGGAGGACCAACTCGCCGCGCTCGACGCCGAGCCCGGCCCGACCCCGCCGGACTGAACCGGCACCGACACAGAAAGCGACGACCAGTGAGCATCCTGACGCCAGACATCCAGGCCGAACTCGCCAAGCAGGCCATCGAGCTGCCCAGCTGGGCCTTCGGCAACTCGGGCACCCGCTTCAAGGTGTTCGGCACGCCCGGCACCCCACGCGACCCCTACGAGAAGATCGCCGACGCCGCGCAGGTCAATAAGTACACCGCGCTCTCCCCGTCGGTGGCCCTGCACATCCCGTGGGACAAGGTCGACTCCTACGACGACCTCCGGAAGTACGCGGAGGACCTCGGCGTCTCGCTCGGCACCATCAACTCGAACACGTTCCAGGACGACGACTACAAGTTCGGCGCCCTGACCCACGAGGACGCGGGCATCCGCCAGAAGGCGATCGACCACCACCTCGAGTGCATCGACATCATGGACCAGACCGGGTCGCGCGACCTCAAGATCTGGCTCGCCGAGGGCTCGAACTACCCGGGCCAGACCGACATGCGCGGCCGTCAGGACCGCCTGAACGACTCGCTCCGCACCATCTACGAGCGCATCGGCGACGAGCAGCGCCTCGTGCTCGAGTACAAGTTCTTCGAGCCGTCGTTCTACCACACCGATGTCCCCGACTGGGGTACGAGCTACGCCCAGGTCGCCTCGCTCGGCGACAAGGCGATGGTCTGCCTCGACACCGGCCACCACGCGCCCGGCACGAACATCGAGTTCATCGTCATGCAGCTGCTGCGCCTCGGCAAGCTCGGCTCGTTCGACTTCAACTCGCGCTTCTACGCCGACGACGACCTGATCGTCGGCGCCGCCGACCCGTTCCAGCTGTTCCGCATCATCGTCGAGGTCATCCGCGGCGGCGGCTACGGCGACCCCGACGTGGCGTTCATGCTCGACCAGTGCCACAACGTCGAGGACAAGGTCCCCGGCCAGATCCGCTCGGTGCTGAACGTGCAGGAGATGACCGCGCGCGCGCTGCTCATCGACCACGACGCGCTGCGTGCCGCGCAGGTCGCGGGCGACGTGCTCGCCGCGAACGCCATCTTCATGGACGCGTTCTACACCGACGTGCGCCCCGCCCTCGCCGAGTGGCGCGAGAGCCGTGGCCTTCCCGCCGACCCGATGGCGGCGTTCGCCGAGTCGGGCTACCTCGCGAAGATCGCCGAGGAGCGCGTCGGCGGCGTGCAGGCCGGCTGGGGCGCCTGACATGACGCTCGCCGTCCGCGCCGGTGCGCGAACCGTGGTCTCCCGGGGGGACGACCACGACTCGCGCACCATCGGCGCGCGCGGCGAGCGCACCCGACTTCCCGCGGCGCGTTGCGTGGTGGTGGCGCGCCGCGGGATCCTCTTCACGAGCTTCCGGGGGGAACGATGGGGCGCCAGGGCATGAGCATTGCGCACCTGCTCCGCGTCTACGAGGCGACGGATGCCTCGGGCGAGCCGCGTACCGACCGCACGCTGCTCGTGTGGGCGCACGGCGGCGCGTTCGCGTTCGGCGACCTCGACATGCCCGAGGCCGACTGGGTGGCATCGCGCTTCGCCGACCTCGACGTGCCGGTCGTCTCGGTCGACTACCGGCTCGCGGGCCCCGGCACGACGTTCCCCGCCGCATCCGACGACGTGCTCGTCGCCTGGCGCTGGGCCGTCGCGAACGCCGACCGACTCGGCGCGAGCCGTATCGTGATCGGCGGTGCGAGTGCGGGAGCGAACATCGTGACCGGCGCGGTGCTGCGCATGCTCGCCGCCTCCACCGGGGGCGTCCGCGAGCGGATGCCCGACGCGGTGTTCCTCGCCTACCCGACGCTGCACGCGGTGCAGCCCGCCCCGGGCGCCGACCTGCGCGCAGCGCTCGATGCGCACCCCGAGGCCGACCGCTTCGGCCCCGCCGCGGTGCTCGAGATGTACGAGCGCTACCTCGGCGGCCCCGTCGACGGCGCACCCGTCGCCGCGATCCCCGGCACCGCGACCCGCGATGCGCTGGCCGGGTTCCCGCCGACCCTCATCGTCAACGACGACCTCGACGAGCTGCGCGTCTCGGGCGAGGCGTTCGCCGCCATGCTCGACGACGCCGGCGTCGACGTCACCTGCGAGACCGAGCCCGACGTCGACCACGGGCACCTCAACCGACCCGAGCACCCCGCCGCCGCGCGCACCGTCGCGCGCGTCGCCGCGTGGTTCGACGACCTCGCCGCCGGGGTGCGCGAGCCCTCGGCCGGCGCCGCCCCCGAGGCATCCGCCCCACCCCAGATCCCCACCAGCAACCCGACCGAACCGACCCCGACGCTCACGTAAGGAGCCACCCAGATGACGAACCCCGCAGCCGCCGACCTCATCACGCGGTCGAACCGCCTCGGCGCCGACCCCAAGAACACGAACTATGCCGGCGGCAACACCTCGGCCAAGGGCACCGAGACCGACCCGGTCACGGGCGAGCCCGTCGAGCTGCTCTGGGTCAAGGGCTCGGGCGGCGACCTCGGCACGCTCACGGAGCAGGGCCTCGCGGTGCTGCGCATGGACCGCATGCGCGCGCTCGTCGACGTCTACCCGGGCGTCGACCGCGAGGACGAGATGGTCGCCGCGTTCGACTACGCGCTGCACGGCAAGGGCGGCGCGGCCCCCTCGATCGACACGGCCATGCACGGCCTCGTCGACGCGGCGCACGTCGACCACCTGCACCCCGACTCGGGCATCGCGATCGCGACGGCGAAGGACGGCAAGCGCCTCACCAAGAAGATCTTCGGCGACAAGGTCGTGTGGGTGCCGTGGCGACGCCCCGGCTTCCAGCTCGGGCTGGACATCGCCGAGATCAAGGCGAAGAACCCGCAGGCGGTCGGCTGCATCCTCGGCGGCCACGGCATCACCGCCTGGGGCGACACCAGCGAGGAGACCGAGCAGAACTCGCTCTGGATCATCGACACGGCCGCCGAGTACATCGCCGCCAACGGCAAGAAGGAGCCGTTCGGCAAGGCCCGCAAGAAGTTCGCCCCCCTCGACGAGGCCGAGCGCCGCGCGAAGGCCGCCGCACTCGCCCCGACCATCCGCGGGCTCGCCAGCCACGACAAGCCCATGGTGGGCCACTTCACCGACTCGCCCGAGGTGCTCGAGTTCCTCGCGTCGGCCAACGCCCCCAAGCTCGCCGAGCTCGGCACGAGCTGCCCCGACCACTTCCTGCGCACCAAGGTCAAGCCGATGCTGCTCGACCTGCCGTCGAACGCCACGGTCGAGCAGTCGATCGAGCGCCTGAAGGAGCTGCACGAGTCCTACCGCGCCGACTACACCGCGTACTACGAGAAGCACGCCGACGCCGACAGCCCCGCGATCCGCGGCGCCGACCCGCTCATCGTGCTCGTGCCCGGCGTCGGCATGTTCAGCTACGGCGCGAACAAGCAGACCGCGCGCGTCGCCGGTGAGTTCTACGTCAACGCCATCAACGTGATGCGCGGCGCCGAGGCGCTCTCGACCTACTCCCCCATCTCCGACGCGGAGAAGTTCCGCATCGAGTACTGGGCGCTCGAGGAGGCGAAGCTCCAGCGCATGCCGAAGCCCAAGACCCACCAGGGCCGCATCGCGTTCGTCACCGGCGCCGCCTCGGGCATCGGCAAGGCCATCGCGACCCGGCTCGCCGCCGAGGGCGCGTGCGTGGTCGTCGCCGACCTCGACCTCGAGAAGGCGCAGGCCGTCGCCGCCGAGCTCGGCGGCACCGACGTCGCCATCGGCGTGGCCGCGAACGTCGCCGACGCCGAGGGCGTGCAGGCCGCGATCGACGCGACCGTGCTCGCGTTCGGCGGCATCGACCTGGTCGTGAACAACGCCGGCCTGTCGCTGTCGAAGCCGCTGCTCGAGACCACCGAGAAGGACTGGGACCTCCAGCACGACGTGATGGCGAAGGGCTCGTTCCTCGTCTCGAAGGCCGCCGCCAAGGCGCTCATCGAGCAGGAGATGGGCGGCGACATCGTCTACATCTCGTCGAAGAACTCGGTCTTCGCCGGCCCGAACAACATCGCCTACTCGGCGACCAAGGCGGACCAGGCGCACCAGGTGCGACTGCTCGCGGTCGAGCTCGGCGAGTACGGCGTGCGCGTCAACGGCATCAACCCCGACGGCGTCGTGCGCGGCTCGGGCATCTTCGCCGCCGGCTGGGGCGCCAACCGCGCCAAGACCTACGGCGTCGAGGAGAAGGACCTGGGCAAGTTCTACGCCCAGCGCACCATCCTGAAGCGCGAGGTGGTGCCCGAGAACGTCGCCGACGCGGTGTTCGTGCTCACCGGACCCGAGCTCAGCCGCACCACGGGCCTGCACGTACCGGTCGACTCCGGCGTCGCCGCCGCGTTCATCCGATGAGCTCGTCGACCCCCACGGGCCACGTCGCCGCGATCGACCTCGGTGCGACCAGCGGGCGGGTGATGCTCGGCTCGGTCGGGCCGAACTCGCTCGAGCTGCACGCGGTCGGCCGGTTCCCGAACCAGCCCGTGCGCACCATCAACGGGCTGCACTGGGACCTGCTGGCGCTCTACCGCGGCGCGGTCGACGGGCTGCGCGCGGCCGTCGCCGAGGCGCCCGACGTGGCGAGCATCGGCGTGGACTCGTGGGCGGTCGACTACGCGCTGCTGCGCGACGGGCGGATGCTCGGCACCCCGTTCCACTACCGCGACGAGCGCACGGCCGCGGGCGTGGAGTCGGTGCACGCCGTCACGCCGTTCGAGGCGCTCTACCGCCGCAACGGCCTGCAGTTCCTGCCGTTCAACACGGTCTACCAGCTCGCCGCCGAGCGCGACGGCGGGCTGCTGTCGCTGGCCGACCAGATGCTGCTCGTGCCCGACCTCATCGCGTACTTCCTCACCGGCGAGGCGGTGGCCGAGCGCACGAACGCCTCGACCACGGGCCTCGTCGACGTGATCACGCACGCGTGGGACGTCGAGCTCGCCGAACGGCTGCAGCTGCCGGCATCCGTGCTGCCCCGCCTCGTCGACCCCGGCGAGCGCATCGGGTCGACCCTCGGCTACGTGAACGATGGCATCGGCGCGTCATCGCCGATCGACGTCGTCGCGGTCGGCTCGCACGACACGGCCTCCGCCGTGGTCGCGGTGCCCATGCGGGCCGAGACCGCCGCGTACATCTCGTGCGGCACCTGGGGGCTGGTCGGCCTCGAGCTCGAGCAGCCGGTACTGACGGATGCCGCGCGGCAGGCGAACTTCACCAACGAGGGCGGCGTCGACTCGCGCGTGCGCTTCCTGCACAACGTGATGGGGCTGTGGCTGCTGAGCGAGTCGATCCGGGAGTGGGAGCGTTCGGGCGAGACCGTGGAGCTGGCGGACCTGCTCGCCGCGGCGGCATCCGTCACCGCACCCGTCGCCGTGTTCGACGCGAACGACCCGCGCTTCATGGCCCCGGGCGACATGCCCGCGCGCATCGCCGAGTGGTGCCGCGAGCACGATCAGCCGGTGCCGTCGACGCAGGCCGAGTTCGCGCGCAGCATCATCGAGAGCCTCGCCGAGGCGTTCGGCGAAGCAGTGCGCACGGCGGCCGAGCTGTCGGGCCGCACGGTTGAGACCATCCACATGGTCGGCGGCGGCGCGCTCAACGAGCTGCTCTGCCAGCGCACGGCCGACCGCGCGGGGCTGCCCGTGCTCGCCGGCCCGGTCGAGGCGACCGCGATCGGCAACGTGCTCGTGCAGGCGCGCGCCCAGGGCTTCGCGGGCGGCGACCTCGAGTCGCTGCGTGACCTCGTCGCCACGGCGTTCGCGCCGCGCCGCTACGATCCCAAGGCATGACCTCGTACTCCCACGCGTTCGACTGGGCCCGCCGCCACGTCGACGCGGGCACCCTGCCGGGCGCGGTCCTCGGCGTCGCGACGAGCGAGGGCGTGGTGGCGCTCGACGCGTTCGGCGACGCCGAGACCGGCGACCACTACCCGCTGTTCTCGATCACGAAGCCGCTCGTCGGCCTCGCCGCGCTGCGGCTCGTCGAGCAGGGGCGGCTCACGCTCGAGACGCCGCTGACCGATGCCGTGCCCGAGTTCGGCGCCGACCGCGCCGACGTGGTGCGCCTGCGGCACCTCGTGAGCCACACGGCGGGCATCCCCGAGCCGGCGCTCGACGTGCCCGGCGGGCTCCGGCCAGCGCTGCTCGCCCCCGGCCGCGACTTCGCTGCCGGTGCGATCTCGCGCTACTCGACCATCGCCTACGAGGGCATCGCCGCGCTCATCGCGCACGCGGGCGGCGCGCCCTGGGAGCAGCAGGTGCTCGAGACGCTGGCGGCGGCGGATGCCACGGGCGTGACCTTCGACGTGGCGTCGACCCGGCACGCGCCGATCGAGTGCGCCGAGCAGGGCGTCGACTGGGAGCTCTTCGCGTCGCACCGGAACCCCGGCGCGGGCGCGTTCGCCCGCGCCGAGGACCTGCTCGCGGTCGCGGTGTCGCTGCTCCGGGACGACGGCAGGCTGGTGCATCCGCTCACGGGCGCCATGATGCGGCGCTCGCTCACCGACGACGTGCCGACCATCGACCCGTACCCGCCCGAGCGCGGCACGCACTGGGGATTCACCTGGTGCCTGCGCGACGCGGCACCCGCGGCCCTCGCGCGAGACGCGTTCGGGCACGGCGGCTGGGCGGGCACCGACTTCTGGCTGCACCCCGAGCACGACGTGGCGTTCGTGCTGCTCACGAACGTGGCCTCGTCGGGCCGGCTCGGGCTCAGCCTCGACGAGCTCGACAACGCGGTGGTCACGGCGCGCTGAGGCGCTCGGTGCGTCGCGCGGCGCCGGCTCGAGGCATCCGCCGCCCTACCGCCGGCCCCGATCGGGTCAGGTGCGCTCGGCGCGCGTCGGGTGATCGGCCGTGCGCCCGTGCACCGCGGTGTTGAGCTCCTCGGTGGTGAACGGCTCGGTCGGCATCGGCTGCGCCGCGTCCGACGCACGCAGGCCGTCGAGCGTGATGCGGCGGTAGCGGGCCAGGGCGACGCCCCGCTGCGGCTGCGGGAAGCGCAGCACGCTCGCCATCGCGAGCGGCAGCATGCCGAGGTCGGTGCCCGTGACGTCCGCACGCAGCGATCCCTCGTCGTGGGCGCGCGCCACGAAGCCCCTGACCGCCTCCTCCCAGCGCACGCCGGGGCGGTAGTCGGGGTCGAGCTCCGACATGCGGTGCAGCACCGCGGGGGTGGCCGGGTAGTCGACCAGGATCGCGAGGTTGCCGTCGAGGAACGCGACCACCTGGTCCCAGCCCGAGTCGAGGTCGGCGAGCTCGGCCATCACGACGTCGATGCGCTCGGCGGCGCGATCGTAGAGCGCACGGATCAGGTCGGCGTAGGTCGGGAAGCGGCGGTAGAGGGTGCCGATGCCCACGCCCGTGCGTTCGGCGAGTTCGTGCAGCGACGCGTCGATGCCGGCCTCGGCGAAGTATCGCTCGGCCTCGTCGAGGAGGCGTTCGCGGTTCAGTGCGGCATCGCGGCGCAGCGGTCGGGTAGGTGCTGACACATCCTCAGTCTATTACCCGACAGGTGTCGAGCGTGTGACGACCACCGCGGGCGCGTAGGCTCGGGTCGAGCCCGCACGCGACGAAAGGCCTCCATGCCCACCACCGCGGAACCCCGCGTCGCCATCTACCTCGACTTCGACAACATCGTCATCTCGCGGTACGACCAGCTGCACGGCGACATGTCCTACCGGCGCGACACCGGCAGGCGCTCGTCGACCGCGAAGGCCGAGACCGCCAAGAAGCTCGAGGCCGCCACCGTCGACGTCGACGCCGTGCTCGACTTCGCCGCGACCTTCGGCACGATCGCCGTCGCGCGCGCCTACGCCGACTGGTCGAACCCGATCAATGCCAGCTACCGCAGCCAGCTCATCGACCGAGCCGTCGACCTCGTGCAGCTCTTCCCCCTGTCGGCGACGAAGAACGGCGCCGACATCCGGCTCGCGGTCGACGCCGTGGAAGACCTCTTCCGTCTGGACGACCTCACCCACGTGGTGATCGTCGCCGGCGACTCCGACTACGTCGCGCTCGCGCAGCGCTGCAAGCGCCTCAGCCGCTACGTCGTCGGCATCGGCGTCGCGGGCGGCACGAGCCGCGCGCTGACGGCCGCGTGCGACGAGTTCGCCGACTACGACGCGCTGCTCCAGACCGACGCCGACGTCGACGAGGACGAACGGGCGGCCGAGGAGGAGGCAGCGGCGGCGAAGACGTCGAAGGGGGCGAAGGATGCCTCGGGCGGCACGGGCAACGGCCGGAAGAAGGGCGCCGCATCGTCGGGGGACGACGACTCCGGGGCATCCGACGCCGAATCGACCCCGTCGACCCGCAACCCGGGCCGCCTGCTGATCAAGGCGCTCGAACTGCTGCGCGCGAAGAACGACGAGGAGTGGCAGCCGTCGGGCGCGGTGAAGAACCAGATGCTGCGCATGGACCCCGGTTTCCAGGAGCGACGGCTCGGCTTCGGGTCGTTCACCGACTTCCTGAAGTCGCGCGGCGGCGTGGTCGAGCTCGACGAGACGACCGGCCAGAACCGGGTGCGCATCCGGCCGCGCAAGGGCTGAGCGCGGGCCGCACCGCCGACGACTGCGGGAGAATGGCCGGGTGACCGACGCCGACCTCACCGTGACCGTGCCCGACGCCACCCTGCGCGATGCGCTGGGCCCGCTGCCCGAGGGGGTGCGGGTGCTCGAGTGGGACTTCACCGGGCCGCCCCCGGCGGACGGCCTCGACCTCGTCGTGCCCCCGTACATGGGCGGCAACGCGGTGCTCGCCGCGCTCGACGGGGTGCCCGTGCGCCTCGTGCAGAGCCAGTCGATCGGCTACGACGGGGTCGCCGACCTGCTGCCGGCCGGTCACGTGTTCGCCAACGCGACGACCGTGCACGAGACCTCGACCGCCGAGCTCGCGCTGGCGCTCGTGCTCGCCGCGCAGCGCGGCATCCCACGGTTCGTGCGGGCCGCCGACGAGGGCCGCTGGGCGCCGGTCGCCCTGCCGAGCCTCGCCGACCGGCGCGTGCTGCTCGTGGGCTACGGCGGGGTCGGCGTCGCCATCGAGGACCGCCTGCTGCCGTTCGAGACACGGGTCACGCGCGTCGCGAGCCGCGCGCGGGAGACCGACCGCGGCTACGTGCACGGCATCGACGACCTGCCCGAGCTGCTGCCCGACGCCGAGATCGTCATCGTCGGGCTGCCGCTGTCGGATGCGACGCGGGGCCTCGTCGACGACGCGTTCCTCAGCGCGCTGCCCGACGACGCGCTCGTCGTGAACGTCGGGCGAGGGCCGGTCGCCGACACCGACGCGATCCTCGCGCACGCGGGCCGGCTGCGCTTCGCGCTCGACGTCGTCGACCCGGAGCCGCTGCCCGACGGGCATCCACTCTTCGCTTCCCCCGACGTGCTGGTCAGCCCGCACGTCGGCGGCGCGTCGAGCGCGATGCTGCCCCGCATGGCCGCGCTCGTGCGCCGCCAGGTGGCCCACCTCCTCGCGGGCGAGGAGCCCGAGAACGTGGTGCTGCGCACCTGACGGTGCTCCCCTCCGTCTCCGCCCAGGATGCGACCCGTGCAGACCGTCCGCGCGTTCGTGAGCACCTCGATCACATGTCGTGCGCCGCTGGAAGCATTGCGGTGTGGTCACTGCATTCATCGACGAGTCCCAGCTCGGTGGAACGGGAAGTGGGCTGAGGTTCATGCTGACCGCCACCATCCCGTTCTCCGCTGACTGCGACCCGATGCGGGAGGAGCTGTTGCGGCTGCTCCCCAAGAACCGAAGCAAGCTCCACTGGAACGAGTCGGTCGGCTCCGCTCGACGCGAGCTGATCGACACGATCGGCCGACTCGACCTCATGCATTGGGTCGTCTACCAGGACTCGACGGCAGGCGAGAGCCCGGAGCGGGTGAGGCGGAGCTGCATCGAGATGCTCGCCTGGGAGCTGCAGGGCCTCCAGTTCGTGGATTCCGCACTGTTCGAGTCACGCGGCCCCACCGACGACAACCGCGACCGCCGGATGTTCGACGCCTTGCGATCGCGCAGGGTGCTGCAGTCGCCACTGAAGGTCGATCACCTGCCGGGCCCCGAGGAAGCGATGCTCTGGATTCCCGACGCCGTGAGCGGAGCAGTCAACGAACGCGACCGTGGGGACAAGTCGTACTTCGAGACCTTGCGGCATCAGATCCAGCTGGTCCCCACGAACAAGGGCTACTGACAGCGCGAAGCCCGGGCCCCGCAATCGGCAGGAACTCCCGGGCTCACTTCCAGACTCACCGCGATGATCTGGCCTCGCGGCAACTCTACTGCGCACCCGCGTCGCCCGGCAACTGAGTACCGAGCCCCTGACGCAACCGATGCTGGCTGTGGTCTGACCTCGGATGCTACTCTGGTCGGACCACACCCGAGGAGCACCAGTGACGACGACGCCCGGCACCCCGCCAGAGACGGAATCGCCGCGCGCCTGGAAGACCGTGCTCGAGCACGTCGAGCGCGCACTCCTCGACGGATCGCTCCAGCCCGGCGACCGGCTCCCCGGCGAGCGCCAGCTCTCGACCGACCTCGGCGTCGGCCGATCGAGCGTGCGCGAGGCGTTCCGCGTGCTCGAGGTGCTCGGACTCATCCGCACCCGCTCCGGCTCGGGCCCGAACGCCGGCGCGATCATCGTCGCCACCCCGCGCGGCGGCATGTCGGCGCTCATGCGCCTGCAGGTCGCGGCACAGGGCTTCCCGGTCGACGACGTCGTGCGCGCGAGGCTGCTGCTCGAGGCATCCGTCGCCGCCGAGCTCGCCGCCGCGGTGCACGACCACGACCTCGCCGACGCGCTCCAGCTGCTCGACGCGATGGAGCCGCCCGGGCTCGACCCCGATGAGTTCCTCGTGCTCGACGCGCAGTTCCACGTGGCGTTGGCCGAGGCATCCGGCAACCAGGTCATCACCGCGATGATGGCCGGGCTGCGCAGCGCGATCGAGGGGTACGTGCTCGAGGGCGTGCCGCACATCCGCGACTGGGGCGCGACCGCCGACCGGCTGCGGCACGAGCACCGCGAGATCCTGCACGCCATCGAGCGCGGCGACTCGGCCGACGCTGAGGCGCGCATCCGCGACCACATCACCGGGTACTACGCGGAGTCCCTGCTCCCGACGCCCGCCCAGAACTCCCCCGCCCCGACCCCCGACCCCGACTCGGGCCGCGAGTCGTCACGAACTGTCGCTTCGCCCACGCGATAGCGACACGTCATGACGACGCGGCGACCGGGCACGCACAGATAGGAAGACGCACATGGTGCAGCGACAGATGCCGAACCCCAAGGAGCTCGCGCAGCTCATGCGGTTCAAGGCCCCGACCCTGAACCCCACCGACCGCCGGCTCGACGCCGCGCTCACGATCGCCGACCTGCGCGCGATCGCGAAGCGCCGCACCCCGAAGGCGCCGTTCGACTACACCGAGGGCGCCGCCGAGGGCGAGCTGTCGCTGGCGCGCGCCCGCCAGGCGTTCCAGGACGTCGAGTTCCACCCGTCGATCCTGCGCAACGTGCCGGTCGTCGACACGAGCCGCGAGGTGCTCGGCGAGCGCAGCGCCCTGCCGTTCGGCATCGCGCCGACGGGATTCACGCGCCTCATGCAGACCGAGGGCGAGGAGGCGGGCGCCGGTGCCGCGGGCGCCGCGGGCATCCCGTTCACCCTGTCGACGCTCGGCACCACCTCGATCGAGGGCGTGAAGGCCGCCAACCCGAACGGCCGCAACTGGTTCCAGCTGTACGTGATGCGCCAGCGCGAGATCTCGTACGGCCTCGTGCACCGCGCCGCCGCCGCGGGCTTCGACACGCTGTTCTTCACGGTCGACACCCCGGTCGCCGGCGCCCGCCTGCGCGACAAGCGCAACGGCTTCTCGATCCCGCCGCAGCTCACGCTCGGCACCGTGATCAACGCCATCCCCCGCCCGGCGTGGTGGATCAACTTCCTCACCACCCCGCCGCTCGAGTTCGCGTCGCTGTCGTCGACCGGCGGCACCGTCGGCGAGCTGCTCGACTCGGCCATGGACCCGACGATCTCGTTCGACGACCTCGACGTGATCCGCGAGATGTGGCCCGGCAAGATCGTCGTGAAGGGCGTGCAGACCGTCGAGGACGCCAAGCTCCTCGCGGGCCGCGGCGTCGACGGCATCGTGCTCTCGAACCACGGCGGTCGCCAGCTCGACCGCGCGCCGATCCCGTTCCACCTCCTCCCCGACGTCGTGCGCGAGGTCGGCGACGACATGGAGGTGCACCTCGACACGGGCATCATGAACGGCGCCGACATCGTCGCCTCGATCGCCCTCGGCGCCCGCTTCACGCTCATCGGCCGCGCATACCTCTACGGCCTCATGGCCGGCGGCCGCCGCGGCGTCGACAAGACCATCTCGATCCTCCGCACCGAGATCCAGCGCACCATGAAGCTGCTCGAGGTCTCGACGCTCGACGAGCTCGGCCCGCAGCACGTGACCCAGCTGTCGCGCCTGGTGCCGGTGGCCAAGACGGTAACGGATGCCGCTGAGCTGGCGTCTGCGTCGAAGCCCGCGACCGTGCGGGCGAACCGGTCGACGGGTGGCGCAGCGAAGACGGGTGCCGCGAAGACCGCGGCGGCGAAGTCGGGCGGTGCGAAGACCACCGCGGCGAAGTCCTCCGCGGCGAAGCGGGCGACCGGCACGCGTTCGGCCGCGACGAAGTCCTCGAGCGCCGGCGCACGCACGGCGAAGCAGGCGACCGCGTCGACCGGTTCCGGCTCCGGCTCGACGCCCGCGACGGACGAGCAGACCTCCTAGGCGGGCTCGGGCTCGCGGGCCGGCCGGATGCCCCCTGGCGTCACTCGGCCCGCGAGCTCGACCGGGCCGCGAGCGACGCGGTCGTCACCGAGAGCGACGCCGCGCTCGCCATCTTCTGCACGGCCTTCAGCTGCTTGCGCCGCTGCTTGATCGCCTTGCGCTTCATCGCGGCGTTCTTCTTCTGGATGCGTCGCGCGGCGCGCGTCGTGCGACGCTCGGCGCGATCGGCGGACCGCTCGACGCGGCGCTTCGCCTTGCGCGCGGACCGGGTCGCGCGCCCGGGCGCCCGCTTCGCCTCGCGGCGTACTCCGCTGGCGACGTCCTGCGCGCGGGCGACGGCCGCGTCGACCTTGCGGCCCGCCTTCCGTGGCAGCGACGCGGCGAACGCGGACGCCTCGCGGGCGGCCCGCACCGTCTGGTCGGCCGCATCGGCCGCTTCGCGCCGCGCCCGCTTCGTCGCCTGCGCGGTGCGCTCGGCCGCGGCCCGCGCCTTCCGCGTCGAGGACGCGCGCTTCGCCTTCGCGCGCTTGGACACGCGTTCGCGGGTGCTCTTCGAGCCGGCCATCCTGCTCCCCTCCCCCGCACGCGCGGGTGCCGTGCCTGCCGTTCCAGTCTGGCACCGCGGCGGCCCGCTGGCCACGGGGTGCCGCCGCCTGGCGCGTTCAGCCCCCTGAACGCGGGTGGAATCGCACCGCCCCGCGCCGCTAGCGTGAGGCAAGCGCGTGGAGGGTGGTGGCATGAGCGAACCGATCGAGCTCAGCACGGCCCCCGCGCGCCCGACGCGCAGGATGCGGCTCGGCCGGTCGCGCCGCCCGCGGTTCAGCGGGGGCTCGACCGAGCGCACCGCCGCCGGCCTGCTGCTGCTCGCGACGCTCGCGGCGATCCTCTGGGCGAACTCGCCGTGGAGCGCCACCTACGACGAGTTCTGGTCGACCGAGATCGAACTGGCGGTGGGGTCGTTCGAAGCGCACATCAGCCTGCGGCACCTCGTGAACGACGGCATCATGACACTGTTCTTCTTCGCCATCGGCCTCGAGGTCAAGCGCGAGATCACCATCGGCGAGCTCACCGACCGTTCTCGGGCCATGGTGCCCGTGATCGCAGCGATCGCGGGCCTCGTCGTGCCCGCGCTGCTCTTCCTCGCGGTGGCCGGCACCACCGAGCAGGCGCACGCATGGGGCGTCGTCATCTCCACCGACACCGCGTTCCTCGTCGGGGCACTCGCGGTCATCGGCCCGAAGTTCCCGGCGCGCCTGCGCATCTTCCTCCTCACGCTCGCCGTCGTCGACGATGTCGGCGCGCTCGGTGCGATCGCGATCTTCTACAGCGACGACATCCAGCTCTGGCCGCTGCTGCTGTCGATCGCGTTCCTCGCGGCCATCTTCTTCGTGCGCTACCTGCCGGTCGGGCGCGGCCCGGCGTACGCGGTGCTCTCGATCGCGGCCTGGGTCGCGATGTACGCCTCGGGGGTGCATCCGACCCTCGCCGGCGTCGCGGTCGCGCTCATGATCCCGGTGTTCCCGCCGCGGCGGCGCGACGTCGAGCGCGCGATGGAGCTGACGACCGCGTTCCGCCAGTCCCCGAGCTCGGAGTACGCAGCGGCAGCGACCCGCGGGCTGCGCGCCTCGATCTCCGAGAACGAGCGGATGCAGACCACGTTCTCGCCGTACGTCACCTACATCGTGCTCCCGCTCTTCGCCCTCGCGAACGCCGGCGTGCGCCTCGACGCCGAGACGGTCGGCGCGGCGCTGGGGTCGCTGTTGTTCTGGGGCATCGTCGCGGGACTCGTGGTCGGCAAGTTCGTGGGCATCACGGCGACGACCGCGATCGTGCGCGCGAGCGGGCTCGGCACGCTCGCGCCCGGCCTGACGCTCGCTCGCGTCGCCGGCGGCGCCGCCCTGTCGGGCATCGGCTTCACGATCTCGCTGTTCATCGTCGACGTGGCGATCGACGACCCGCTCGCACAGGCGGAGGCGAGGTTCGGCGTGCTCGTGGCATCCGCCCTCGCCTTCGGACTCGCGTGGTGCGTGTTCCGGGTGAGCGACAAGCTCCAGCCGCCGGTGCCCGTCGGCGGCACGTTGGCCAGGCCGGTCGACCCCGAGCGCGACCACATCCGCGGCCCGGTCGACGCACCCCTCACGCTGGTCGAGTACGGCGACTTCGAATGCCCCTTCTGCAGCCGTGCGACGGGGTCGATCGACCACGTGCGCTCGGTGCTCGGCGACGAGCTGCGCTACGTGTGGCGCCACCTGCCGCTCACCGAGGTGCACGACCACGCGGTCGACGCGGCGCGCGCCGCCGAGGCGGCCGCCAAGCAGGGCGCGTTCTTCGAGATGGGCCAACTGCTGTTCGCCAACCAGAACCAACTCGAGGTCGACGACCTCTGCGCCTACGCCGACCAGCTCGGGCTCGACGCGGAGCGGTTCCTCGACGATCTCAACTCGACCGAGGTCGCGAACCGCGTCACCGACGACGCGCTCGACGCCGAGGTGATGGACCTGCACTCGACCCCCACGTTCTTCATCGGCGAGCAGCGGCACAAGGGCCACTACGACGCCGCCACGCTCGTCGAGGCGCTCCGTGCGTCCCGCGACCGCTCCGCCTGACCCGGCCGGGCCCAGAGCCGCAGAAACAGGTACTGGCAGTGCCTGTCCCGCTCCGGCGCGATGCAGCAGAGTGGAGGTGACGTCCATGACGAGAGGAAGCACCATGCCCACGTGGACCCCCGAGGAACTCGACTCGCTCGGCAGCACCCGCGAGATCCGCGTCGCCGGCCGCCGGGACGACGGCTCGCTCCGCCCGCTCACGATCGTCTGGGCCGTCGTGGTCGACGGCGCCGTCTACGTGCGCTCCTACAAGGGCGCCGACGGCAAGTGGTACCAGGGCGTGCTGCGCGGCCTGACCGGCGCGATCAGCTGGAGCGGGCAGCAGCGCGACGTCGCCTATCACCCGGACGACGCCCACGACGACGCGATCGACGAGGCGTTCTTCGCCAAGTACGGCGACACCGGCTCCACCCGCGCGATGGTCGCTCCCGGTGCCGTCGCGACCACCCTGCGGGTCGAGCCCGCCGCCTGACCGGCCCCGGTACGCTCGTCAGCGACGGGGCAGGAGACACGGGCATGATGGAGCAGGTCGCCGCGGCGAGCCGCAAGCGCGGGCCGTACGCGAAGACGAAGGCGACGCGCGCCGCGATCCTCGACGCCGCGCTCGACGTGTTCGCGCGCGGCGGCTACCGTGCCGGATCGATTCGCGACATCGCGACGGCGGTCGGCATGAGCGAGGCGGGCCTGCTGCACCACTTCCCCACCAAGTCCGCCCTGCTCGAGGCGGTGCTCGAGCACCGCGACGAGCGGTCGCGCGAGGTGCTGGGCGACGACGCCGAGCCGCTCGCCACGCTCGCGGGCCTCGTCGAGCTCGCGCGCTACAACGCCTCGGTGCCCGGCGTGGTCGCCCTGTACTGCACGCTCTCAGCGGAGGCGACGGCCCCGGAGCATCCGGCCCACGAGTACTTCGTCCGGCGCTACACCGAGACCGTCGGCATACTCGAGCGGGCATTCGACGGATGCCGCGAGCAGGGCCGGCTCCGCGAGGGCACGTCTGCAGCGTCGGCCGCCCGGCAGGCGGTCGCCGTCATGGACGGCCTGCAGGTGCAGTGGCTGCTCGACCCCGAGGGCGTCGACATGGCCGCCGAGCTCGACCGGTTCCTGCGCGAGGTCGTCGAATTCGACTGAACGAGTCGAGGCGGGCCGCCCGCGAGGGAGCGACCCGCCTCGAGCAGGCGAGCGGATGCTACGCCCCGGCGTTGGCCGCCTGGAGCAGCTGCTCCACGTCGTCGCGGCCCATCGGCGAGCCCGGGAAGGTCGAGAGGCGGCCGATCGGGAACGAGGCGAGCATCTTGAACATCGCCGGGTCGGCCATGAACGACCCCTCGCCACCCATCGCCTGCCGCACGATCGGGCCGGCGACCGGGTGCTCGACGAGCTCGCCGATCGACGAGTCCATCGTGAGGGGCACCTGCACCTCGTCGCCCTCGACCTCGACCGAGACGACCTCGCGCAGGTCGCGGCTCGACGCGCCGATCGACAGCTCGTAGGCGCCGCCCTCGACGACCCAGGCGTCGGCGCGCGTGTCCCAGTAGGCCAGGTCGTCGCGGCGCACGTGCACCTCGGCGACGCGCGACTCGCCCGCGGGCACGAACACCTTCGCGAAGCCCTTGAGCTCGCGCGGGGCGCGCACCACGCCGGAGCCCGGCAGCGCCGAGTAGACCTGCACGACCTCGGCGCCGTCGCGGTCGCCGGTGTTGGTCACGCTCACGCGCACGACGATGCCGTCGGCGGTCGCCTCGGCCGAGGCGTCCGAGTACCCGAAGGTCGTGTACGAGAGACCGTGGCCGAACGGGAAGGCCACGTCGATCGCGCGCGCGTCGTACCAGCGGTAGCCGACGAACAGGCCCTCGCCGTAGCGCACGTGCGAGTGCTCGCCGGGGAAGTCGAGGAACGCGGGGCTGTCCTCGAGGCGGTTCGGGATGCTCTCGGCCAGTCTGCCCGAGGGGTTGACCCGGCCGTAGAGCACGTCGGCGACGGCGCCGCCGCCGGCCTGGCCGAGCAGCCAGCCCTCGAGGATCGCGGACACCCGGTCGGCGAACGGGAGGCGAACGACGCCGCCGTTGGAGAGCACGACGACCGTGTTCGGGTTGGCGGCGACGACGCGCTCGGCCAGCTCGAGCTGCGGGGCGGGCAGCTCGATGTCGTCGCGGTCGAAGCCCTCCGACTCGAGCTCGGCGGGCACGCCGAGGAAGAGCAGCACGGTGCCGGTGGCGGACGCGGCGGCCACCGCCTCGTCGGCGAGCGCGGCGTCGGCCGTGCCGTCGAGCGCGTAGCCGGCCGCGAACGGCACGTCGTCGCCGGCGATCGCGCGGATCTCGGTGAGCGCGTCGTCGAGCTTCGTGGGGTTGATGAGCGACGAGCCGGCGCCCTGGTAGCGCGGGGTGCGGGCGAGCTCGCCGACGACGGCGACGGATGCCCCGGGGTCGAGCGGCAGCGCGCCGCCCTCGTTGCGCAGCAGCACGATGCTCGCGGCCGCGACCTCGCGGGCGAGCGCGTGGTGGGCAGCGGCGTCGTACGAGGCATCCGGCCGGGCCCCTGCGACGACCTTGCGCACGAGGTCGAGGTTGCGCTGCGCGGCAAGGTCGAGGGCCGACTCGTCGAGGTCGCCCGAGCGCACGGCGTCGACCAGCTGCGCATCGGTGCGGCCGCCGCTCGCCGGCATCTCGAGGTCGAGGCCGGCGACCAGGCCCGTGACGCGCTCGTTCACCGCGCCCCAGTCGGAGACGACGAGGCCCTCGAAGCCCCACTCGTCGCGGAGCACCGTCGTGAGCAGCCACGGGTCCTCGGAGGTGTAGACGCCGTTGAGGCGGTTGTACGAGCACATGACGGTCCACGGCTGGGCGTCCTGCACGACGCGCTGGAAGCCGCGGAGGTAGATCTCGCGCAGCGGGCGCGGGTCGATGTCTGCCGAGACCCGCATGCGGTCGGCCTCCTGGTTGTTCGCGGCGAAGTGCTTCAGCGACGCGCCGACGCCCTGCGACTGGAGTCCGCGCACGAGGGCCGCGCCCATGACGCCGGAGACGATGGGGTCCTCGGAGAGGTACTCGAAGTTGCGACCGCACAGCGGCGAGCGCTTGATGTTGATGCCCGGGCCGAGCAGCACGCCGACGTCCTCGGCGAGCGACTCCTGGCCGAGTGCCACGCCCACGCGCTCGAGCAGCTCGGGGTCGAACGACGAGCCGAGGGCGACCGCGGGCGGGAAGCACGTGGCGGGCACGCTGTCGCCGATGCCGAGGTGGTCGGCGCCGGCGCGCTGCTTGCGCACGCCGTGCGGGCCGTCGGTCAGCATGATCGACGGGATGCCGACCCGGTCGATCGCCTTCGTCGTCCAGAAGCTCGCGCCGCTCGTGAGCGACGCCTTCTCCTCGAGGGTGAGGTCTGCGACGGTCGCGCCGCCGTTCGCCGCGGCCGGGGTCAGCGTGTCGGTCATCATGCTCCTTCGTCCTGAGAACCGGGTCGCGGGACGCGGAGGACGCGGCGACGCGGTACCAAAACCATAGAAGACTTGGATTTGATTTACAAGTGATCGCTCGGTTTTCACGGGATGCGCGTCCGCCCCGCTACGATCAGGCGCATGGCACGCAGGGGCTCGTACGCGAAGGGCATCGCGAAGCGCGAGGAGATCCTCTCCACCGCGCTCGACGTGATCGCGCGCAACGGCTACCGCGGAGCATCCGTCAAGGAGCTCGCCGACGCCGTCGGGCTCAGCCAAGCGGGCCTGCTGCACTACTTCGGCACCAAGGAGGACCTCTTCGTCGAGGTGCTCCGCACCCGCGACCAGCGCGACGAGGCGGCGGCCGAGCCCTACCGCGGCGAACCGCTCACGGGCTTCGTCGACGTCGTGCGCGGCAACGCGTCGGTACCCGGGCTCGTGCAGCTCTACGCGCAGCTCTCGATCGAGGCGGCCGACCCGTCGCACCCCGCCCACGACTACTTCGTCGAGCGGTACCGCCTGTTCCGCGCGACGATGGCCGAGCTGCTCCGCGCCCGCCGCGACGCGGGCGAGTTGCCCGCCGACCTCGACGCCGACCGCGCCGCCGCGCTGCTCGCGGCCGCCGCCGACGGCCTCCAGGTGCAGTGGCTGCTCGAGCCCGAGCTCGACATGGCCGCGCACCTCGAGTACCTGGTCGGGCTGCTCGCCACCCCCGGACCGGGGTCGCGCGCCGCCGGGTAGGGTCTGCCGCACGGGCGCACCCCTGTGCCATGCTGGCGACATGATCCGAGGGGAACGGACCGGGGACCAGCAGCACGCCACCCGCATGGCCGATCCGGACGAGCGCACGCGCAACCTCGCACTCGTCGTGGGGCGCCTCGCGGCCGACGGGCCGTCGTCGCGCACCGAGCTCGCACGCGAGACGGGCATCGCCAAGGGGTCGATCCGCACGCTCACGACCACGCTCATCGACGCCGGGGTCGTGCGCGAGGCCACCGTCGGCGGCGACGGCTCCGGCAGGCCCCGGACGGTACTGCGGCTCGCGACCGACGACCTCGCCATCGTCACCGCGCGCATCGACGCCGACACGGCGGTCGCGGTGCTGCACGGCATCTCCGGCGACGAGCTCGCGCGCTTCACCGCTCGCCACGGCGGCCCGCTCGAAGACCCGGATCGGGTGCTCGACGTGCTGGCACCCGTGCTCGACGCGGCGATCGGCGGCGCCGACAGCCGCGACCGACGCGTGGGCGCGGTCTCCGTGGTGGTGCCCGGCGTCGTCGGCGGCGCACCCGCGGTCGTGCGCGTCGACCACGAGCTCGGGTGGCGCGACGTCGACGTGTTCGGCGGGCTGCGCGAGCGCCTGCCCCGGCTGGGCGAGCTCGAGCCCACGCTGCCGAACGGCCTGGCGCTGATCGGCGAGGGCGCAGCCGCGGCACGTGCCGAGCGCGACGCGCTCGACGGCCTCGACGACTTCCTCTACCTCTCCGGCCACACCGGCCTCGCCGGCGCGATCGTCGCCGGCGGCGTTCCCGCCGCGGGCGCGCACGACTCCGCAGGCTCCTTCGGCCACATCGCGATCGACCCGACCGGGGTGCCGTGCCGATGCGGGCAACTCGGATGCCTCGTCACCATCGCCGGCCCCGAGATCGTGCTCGAGCGTGCCGGCCTCACCGAACTCCGACGCGAGCAGGGGCTCGCCGTCGCGCTCGACGAGCTGCGCGAGCGGATCGCGGCGAACGACCAGCCCGCCGTGTGGTCGTGGAACGACGCCGTGCTCTGGATCGGCCGGGCGCTGCGCGCCCTCGACGCCGCACTCGACCCCGAGGTGATCGTGATCGGCGGCTACTGGGCCGACCTGGTCGGCGACATCGCCGACGCGGTCGCCACCGACGGCTTCCTCGCCGCGGACACCGAGCAGGCGCCGCTCGTGGTCGCCGGCGCTGCCGGGCCCGACGCGGCCCTATTCGGCGGCTTCGCCACCGCCCGGACGCGGCTGCTCGCCGACCCGCTGCACCTGGCGGTCTGACCGACCGGCCGAGCCCGCATCAGTGCGCCGCCTGGTCCACGGCGCGCGGATCGCCCACCACGTGACGCGGGCCGCCGCCTCGACCGCGATGCCGACGGTCATCTTCGACGCGCCCCGCTCGCGCTCCACGAACCGCACCGGCTCCTCGACGACGACGAGTCCGGCCCGGTGCGCGTGCCAGAGCACGTCGACCTGGAACCCGTACCCGCGGGTGTGCACGTCGGCCAGGTCGATGCGCCGCAGCGCGTCGGCGCGGAAGACGCGGTAGCCCGCGGTCGCGTCGCGCGCGGGGAGGCGCAGCATCAGGTGCGCGTAGGCGCTGCCGAGCCGCGAGATCGCCTGCCGATACGCCGGCCAGTTCTCCACGGAGCCGCCGTCGACCCAGCGCGACCCCACGACGAGGTCGGGCGTCGGCTGGGAGGCATCCGTCGCCTCGAGCCGTGCCAGCAGTCGCGGCAGCTCCTCCGGCAGGTGCGACCCGTCGGCGTCCAGCTGCACGATCGGGTTGAAGCGGCGCTCGAGCGCCCAGTCGAACGCGGCGAGGTAGGCGGCGCCGAGGCCCTGCTTGCCCGTGCGGTGCAGCACGTGCACGGCGTCGTCTCTCGCGGCGAGCTCGTCGGCGAGCTCGCCGGTGCCGTCGGGCGACCCGTCGTCGACGACGAGCACGGATGCCTCGGGCACCGCGGCACGGACGCGCGCGATGATCGGGCCGATGTTGTCGCGCTCGTCGTACGTGGGGATCACCACGAGCGGGAGCGTCATCCCGTCATCGTATCCGCGGGTCAGCGCACCCCGCGCATGAGTGTGAGTACCGGCCGCACCGCCAGGAACAGGGAGGCGCCGATCGCGATCGCGATCAGTCCGAGCACCCCGAAGTAGGTCGCCTCGTTCACGCTCGTGTAGAACTCGGCGAGCAGGCCCGCGATCGACGTGCCGAGTGCGATCGACAAGAAGAACAGCGCCACCATCTGTGTGCGGAAGATCGCGGGCGCGAGCTTGGTCGCGACCGACAGCCCGACCGGCGACAGCAGCAGTTCGGCGACCGTGAAGGTGAAGAGGATGAGCACCATCCAGAGTAGCGGCGTGGAGTTCTTCCCGCCGTCGGCGAACGGCAGGAAGAGCAGGAACGCGACGCCCATGACGACGGTGCCGAGTGCGAACTTCACGGGCGTGGACGGCTGCCGGGTGCCGAGCTTCGTCCAGAGCGCGGCGAACACGCCGGACAGGATGATGATGAAGATCGGGTTGATCGCCTGCACCCACGGCACCGGCATCTCCCAGCCGAGGATGGTGCGGTCGAGCTGCTCGTCGGAGTAGATCGTCAGCACCGTGAACTGCTGCTGGTAGAGCGACCAGAACCCGACGCTCGTGATGAACAGCGGGATGAAGGCGTACACGCGCGACCGCTCGGTGCCGGTGATGCGCTGCGAGGTGAGGATCACGGCGAAGTACGCGATCGCGGCGATCACGGTGCCCGCGATGACGAGGGTCACGAGGTTGTCGGCGGTGATGAGGCCGAGCAGCGCGCCGACCGTGATCAGCACGATCGCGATCACGGCGATGACGACCGCGATGATGCGGCGGTCCCGCGGCAGCGGATTCGGCACCTCGCGCGCGATGTCGGGTATGCGACGGCGACCGAACGAGTACTGGATCAGCCCGATCGCCATGCCGACCGCCGCGAGCCCGAAGCCCCAGTGGAAGCCGAGGTTCGACTGCAGCAGCCCGGTCAGCAGCGGCCCGAGGAACGCGCCGAGGTTGATGCCCAGGTAGAACAGCGAGAACCCCGCGTCGCGGCGCGGGTCTTCCGGGCGGTAGAGCGTGCCGACCACGGCCGTGGCGTTCGCCTTCAGCCCGCCGCTGCCGAGCGCCACGAGGATCAGCCCGACGCCGACGCCCCAGAACCCCGGCAGCAGCGCGAGCGCGATGTGGCCGAGCATGATGACCACGGCGCTCCAGAACAGCACGCGCTCGGAGCCGAACAGCCGGTCGGCGATCCACGCACCGAGCACGGTCGACAGGTAGACCGCGCCGCCGTACGCGCCGACGATGCCCGCGGCCGTCGACTGCTCCATGCCGAGGCCGCCCTCGGACGCGGAATAGTAGAGATAGAGCAGCAGGATGCCCTGCATGCCGTAGAAGCTGAAGCGCTCCCACATCTCCACGCCGAAGATGTTCGCGAGCGCGCGCGGCTGGCCGAAGAACCCGTGGTCGTCCTGCGTGCCGACCCCCGGCAGTCTCGGCTCCCCCTCCGACGGACTCGCGTCCCCCGGCGCCGGCTTCGCGACGTCGTCGCTCATGGCGTCATGCTATGCCCGTCGTGCCCCGCGGGTCGAGGGCGAGGGCGACGGATGCCACGAGCCCGGCGCCGCGCCGGCGCCACGCGTACGATCGAGCGCAGTGACACCTCCATCCCGGGACGCCGCGGCCCGCGCGTTCCCGTGGCTGCTCACGGCGGGCATCATGCTCGTCGCGCTCAACCTGCGCGCCCCGATCGTGGCGCTCGCGCCGGTGCTCGAGCGCATCGAGGCCGACCTCGGACTGACGCCCGCCACGGCCGGCCTGCTGACGACCCTCGCGGTGCTGTGCTTCGCGCTCGCCACGCCCGTCGCTGCCCTCGTTATCCGCCTGAGCGGCGCCGAGCGCGCGGTGCTCATCGCGTTGCTCGGGGTGCTCGCCGGCACCGTGCTGCGCTCGGCCGGCGGAGCGCCCGCCGCGTTCGCCGGCATGGTCGTGATCGGCGTCTCCATCACGATCGGCAACGTGGTCATCCCGGTCGTCATCCGGCGTGACGTGCCGCCCGAGCGCGCCGCGCTCGTGACCGGCGTCTACACGGCGATGCTCAACGTCGGCACGATGATCACCTCACTCGCGACCGCGCCGCTCGCCGACCTGGTGGGCTGGCGGCTCGCGACGGCCGCGTGGGGGGTGTTCGTGCTCGCGGCGCTGGTCGCCTGGGGCGCGTACCTGCGTCGGCGACGGCGCATCGGCGCGCACGATGCAGGGCCGGCGCCCACCACGGCGGAGCTGATGACCGGGGGAATCGCGATCGTCGACGACCGCGCCCGCCCCGCGGCATCCGACTCGGCCTGGCGCAACCCGCTGACCTGGGTGCTGACGGCCGCCTTCGCGGCCCAGGCCTGGGGGTACTACGGGGTCACGAGCTGGCTGCCGACGATGCTCGCCGACCTGCGCGGCATCGGCGACGTCGCGGCCGGCGCCGCCTCGTCGATCTTCCAGGTCGCGGCGATCATCGGGGCACTCGGCGTGCCGCTGCTCGGCGCCCGGGCGCCGCAGTGGGTGCCGGCGGCCGTCGTCGGCTCGCTCTGGGTGAGCCTGCCGGTCGGGCTGCTGCTGGCGCCCGAGTCGTACCTCGTGTGGGAGTTCCTCGGCGGAATCGCCCAGGGCGGCGGGTTCGTGGTGATCTTCACGCTGATCGTGCGGCATGCGCGCACCGACCGCGAGGCCGGTGGCATGTCGGCGATCGTGCAGGGCGGCGGCTACCTGATCGCCGCGCTCAGCCCGCCCGTGCTCGGCGCACTGCACGAGGCGACGGCAGGCTGGGCGCTGCCGCTCGTCGTGCTCATCGGATCGACGTCGACGTTCCTCGTACTCGCCGTCGTCGCGACCCGCATCACGGACCCCCGCCGCTGAGCGGTCAGCGGGCGGCGAGCTCGGCGAGCACGGCCTCCAGCTGGTCGACGGCCCAGTCGAGGTCGGATGCCTCGACGACGATGGGCGGCGCGAGGCGGATCGTCGACCCGTGCGTGTCCTTCGCCAGCACGCCGCGGCGCATGAGCGCCTCGCAGACCTCGCGACCCGTGCCGAGTGCGGGGTCGATGTCGATGCCCGCCCAGAGCCCGGCGCCGCGCACGGCGACCACGCCGCGGCCGACGAGCGCGTCGAGCCGCGCGCGCAGCCGCGCACCCAGCTCGCGCGCCCGGGCCTGGGGCTCGCCGCTCGCGAGCATCCGCACCACCTCGAGGCCCACGGCCGCCGCCAGCGGGTTGCCGCCGAACGTCGACCCGTGCTCACCGGGCCGCAGCACGCCGAGCACATCGGCACTGCCGACGACCGCCGACACCGGAACGATGCCGCCGCCGAGCGCCTTGCCGAGCGTCACGAGGTCGGGCCGCACGCCGACGAGGTCGCAGGCGAGGGTCGAGCCCGTGCGCCCGAGGCCCGACTGGATCTCGTCGGCGATCAGCAGCACGTTGCGCGCGTCGCACAGCTCGCGCACGCGGGGCAGGAAGTCGGCCGGCGGCACCACGATGCCCGCCTCGCCCTGGATCGGCTCGACGAGCACCGCGACGGTGTTCTGGTCGATCGCGTCGGCCGCCGCGTCGGCGTCGCCGTAGGGCACCGCCCGGAAGCCCGGCGTGAACGGACCGAAGTCGGCGCGCGCGTCGGGGTCGTCGCTGAACGAGACGATCGTGGTGGTGCGGCCGTGGAAGTTGCCGGCCATGACGACGATGTTCGCGGCATCCGGCGCCACACCCTTGACCCGGTACCCCCAGGCGCGCGCGACCTTGATCGCCGACTCGACCGCCTCGGCGCCCGTGTTCATCGGCAGCACCATGTCCATGCCGACGAGTTCGGCGAGCTCGGTCACGAACGGCCCGAGCCGGTCGTTGTGGAAGGCGCGGCTGGTGAGCGTGATGCGGTCGAGCTGTTCGTGCGCGGCGGCGAGCAGCTGCGGATGCCCGTGCCCGAAGTTCACCGCCGAGTAGGCGGCGAGGCAGTCGAGGTAGCGTCGCCCCTCGACATCCGTCACCCAGGCGCCCTCGCCGGAGGCGACGACCACCGGCAGCGGGTGATAGTTGTGCGCCGCGTGCGCCTCCTCGAGGGCGATGGCGTTCTCGGTGGCATCCGTCGTCGTGGTCATCGGCGCAGCTCCAGGGTGCAGCACTTGACGCCGCCGCCGCCGAGCAGCAGCTCGGAGAGGTCGACGCCGATCGGGGTGTAGCCGTGGGTGCGCAGCTGCTCGGCGAAGCCGGTGGCGCGCGACGCGATCACGACGTTGCGGTTGTCGCTGAACGAGTTGAGCCCGAGGATCGACGCGTCCTCCTCCGACACGATGATCGCGTCGGGATAGCGGGCCTCGAGCAGGGCACGGGATGCCTCATCGAACGCGCTCGGCAGGTAGGCGATGTGTTCGCGGCCGGGCGTCGGGTCGAGCACCGCCAGCGCGGTGTCGAGGTGGTAGTAGCTCGGGTTGATGAGCCGGAGCGTGACGACCTCGCGGCCGAACACGCGGCCGATCTCCTCGTGCGAGCGCGAGTCGCTGCGGAACCCGGTGCCCGCGAGGATCGCGTCGCCGACGAGCAGGAAGTCGCCCTCGCCCTCGTTGATCTCGAGCGGGCGGCGCACGTCGAAGCCCGCGTCGCCGAACCAGTCCATGTAGGCGGGGCCCTCGGCCTGCCGCTCGGGGTGGGTGAAGCTCGCGCCGTAGGCGATGCCGTCGAGCACGAAGCCGCCGTTCGCGGCGTAGACCATGTCGGGCAGGCCCTCGACCGGGTCGATGAGCTGCACGTCGTAGCCGAGCTGCAGGTACGTCTCGTAGAGCGCCTCCCACTGCTGCACGGCGAGGGTCGTGTCGGTCGGCAGCGCGGGGTTCATCCACGGGTTGATGCGATACACGACCGTGAAGTGCTCGGGGCGGCACATCAGCACCGACTTGCGCACGGCGGTGCGCTCGGGGCGCGCGGTGGCGGGCGCGGTATCGGCGGTCGGACCGGCAGGCTCGGCGGCGGTCAGTGTCCGGTCGTCGGTGGGGTGGTCGGTAGCGATCGACATCGCGCCTCCTTCACTCGGGCGGCGGTGCGACGGTGCCGGCGAGGACCGGCAGCCGCGGCGACGCCGCAGGGTGTCGGCGGACCAGGTCACTCTCCTCGAGCCCCGCAGGCGGTGCGGGACGCCAACTCCAGTGTCACATGCCCGAGCGCTGCGCGACAGCGATTCTGGCGCACGGATGCTGCGTGCTCAGCGTCGGCACGCAGCATCCGTGCGGTGAATCACCCGTTGTCAGGAGTTCTTGGCGTCGCGCCAGGCCAGCCAGCGCGACACCTCCACCATGTCGTAGTCAGGCCCGTTGAGGCCGAGCGTGAACAGGCGCACTCCGGCGTCGTAGTAGGCGTTCGCCTTCTCGTCGTCGGCGCGCGCGAGCTCGTTCGACACGACGATGTCCGAGGTGTCGCGCCCGACCTTCTCGCCCCACGCGTCGATGACCGACACCTTGTGCGCGATCTCCTCGGGCTTCACGAAGCTGTGCCAGACGTGCGCGTGCTTCGCGACCAGCTTCAGGGTCTTCTGCTCGCCCTTGCCGCCGATCAGCACCGGGATCTCCCGCGTCGGCGCCGGGTTCAGCTTCGCCCAGCGCTCCTCGATGCGCGGCAGCGCCTCGGCGAGGTCGTCGAGCCGGGAGCCGACCGTGCCGAACTCGTAGCCGTACTCGTCGTAGTCGCGCTCGAACCAGCCCGACCCGGTGCCGAAGATGAACCGACCCTCGCCGCCCTTGGCGCTGATGTGGTCGATCGTGCGGGCCATGTCGGCCTGCAGGTCGGGGTTGCGGTAGCTGTTGCAGTTCACGAGCGCGCCGAGCTCGACCCGCTCGGTCTGCTCGGCCCAGGCCGCGAGCAGCGTCCACGACTCGAAGTGCTGGCCGTCGGCCTCGCCGTAGAGCGGGAAGAAGTGGTCCCAGTTGAAGACGATGTCGACGCCGAGGTCCTCGCAACGCATCACCGCGTCGCGCATGTGCTGGGCCGTCGTGTGCTGGGGGTGGAGTTGCACGCCGAGGCGCACCGGAATGTCAGTAAGCATGTGCTCCACGCTATTCGCGACCGCGCGCGATTGCCGAATCGATTCGAGAACTGGGGAGAAGGGCGGGCGGATGCCGCTGTGCAGGCGTGCGCCCCGTCGCATCCGCTCGCTGCCGTCGCCGCTCAGCGCTGCGTGTCGACCTGCGACGCGAACCGCCGATGCGCCGCCTGCCGGCTCGTGCCGAGCACCGCACCGATTGCCGCCCACGAGTCGCCGGCCGCGCGGGCCGCGGCGACGACGGCGACGAGTTCCCGTTCCGCAGCCTCGATCACGTCGAGCGCGGCGCCGATCCGCGCGAGGTGCGTGCCGTCGCGCATGTCCGACTTCTCGAGCTGGAGTTCGTCAAGCCACTCCTCCGTGCTGGCCTTCGTCTTCGTCATGCTGATCACCTCTCAGAGCAGGTCGTACCAGTTCAGGCGGAGCTCATCGGCGTGGATCGCATGCCGGATGTCCGCATCGACGATGCCGTGCTTCCGGGCGCTCGATCTGATCTCCACGCCGTCAATGTAATGACGACAACCCCCGGTGCGGATGTCAACACGCTATTGACATGCATCCCGCACAAACCGCGGGGTTGTGGAGGAGGCGCCGCAGGCGAGCGGGTCGGTGTCGATCTCCAGCCGGCGCATTCCGCATCGATTCGATCACGAGCGCACGAGATACGGCGTCACGGGGTCCCGCGACGCAACGATCCGCCCTACACTCCCAACGCATGGACAACCTCGACCGCAGCATCCTCGACCTCCTGCGCGAGAACGCCCGCGCGAGCTACGGCGACATCGGCTCGACCGTCGGGCTGTCCGCCTCGGCGGTCAAGCGCCGCGTCGACCGGCTCGTCGCCGACGGCGTGATCCGCGCATTCACGATCCAGGTCGACCCGACCGTCGACGGCATGAGCACCGAGGCGTACGTCGAACTGTTCTGCCGCGGCACGGTCGCGCCCGAGGAGCTCCAGCGCATCCTGCAGAACGTACCCGAGGTCGTCTACGCCGGCACCGTCACGGGCAGCGCCGACGCGATCGTGCAGATGCGCGCCCGCGACATCACGAGCCTCGAGGACGCGCTCGAGCGCCTGCGCGTCGCCCCGAACGTCGACCACACGCGCAGCGCCATCGTGTTCTCGCGACTGGTCAACCGGCCCCGCGACTGAGCAGTGCAGCACCGACCGCAGCAGAATCGAGCGGATGCCCCGTGATCGCGATTCCCCTCGACCCCGAGTCGTCCGCCCCGCCATTCGAGCAGATCCGGATGCGGGTGCGCGACGCCGTGCGTTCCGGTGACCTCGCCGCGGGCACGAAGCTCCCCACGGTGCGCGCGCTGGCCGCCGACCTCGGCGTCGCCGTGAACACGGTCGCGAAGGCGTACCGCGCGCTCGAGTCCGACGCGGTCATCGAGACGCGCGGGCGCAACGGCACGTTCGTCTCGGCGACGGGCGACCCCACCGAGCAGCAGGCGCAGCTCGCGGCATCCGCCTTCGCCGATCGCATGGCCGCACTCGGCGTCGACGAGGCGGCCGCGCTCGCCTACGCCCGCGCCGCGCTCCGCGCCGACCGCTGACCTGCGGCGTCGTCGCCACCGCACGAATCCCGCTCGAGGGCCAGATCTTCGCCTGAGGGCCGAAGCTCCGGCCCTCAGCGCAAGGAACGGCCCTCAAGCGGGATCAGACGCCGAGCGGACGTGCCGCCGGAGAGGTCGGGCGCGAGCGCGAGCGCGAGCGCAACGCCTAGATCACGCCGTCGGAGATCGCCGTCGGGTTGCCGAAGCGGTGGTTCGTGATCGACACGGCCTGCTCGTGCAGGAAGGGCAGCAGCTCGACCCGGCCCGACGGCGTGACCGCGTGCGACCACACCGCCACGTCGGGCGTGCCGGCGAGCGCTCCGGCGAGCGCGGACGCGTCGCCGCCGACGAGGCGCACTCGCGTGGTCTCGATGCCGCCCCGGTGGGCGCGCTCGAGCCACGCGGCATCCGATTCGACCTCGACCGGTGCATCGGCGGCGTGCAGCACCGTGACCACGCCGACGGGCAGCTCGAGCGCGGTCGACACCTCGATGGGCGAGCGCGCCAGCAGCGCGGCGGCGATCACGCGCAGCCCCTCGCCGAGGCTCGCGCCCTCGGAGATGCGCACGGTGACCGGCGTCGGCCGGTACCGGAACACGTTGCGCTCGACCCCCAGCCCGGTGACGTCGCGCGCGACGCCGTACTCGTCGCGGTACGCGATCGCGTCCGACAGCGCCGAGCGGCGCAGCAGCTCGAACTCCTCGAACGACAGCGCGGGCTGGGCGTGCTCGATGAGCGTCGAGACGCGCGCGTCGAGGCCGCGCAGGTGCAGCGTCGAGCTCTGCGTGCTCGCTCGCGCGGGCATCCAGTCGCCGAGGCCGAAGAGGTAGTTCGGCCCGCCGGCCTTCGCGCCCGCGCCGACGGCCGAGCGCTTCCAGCCGCCGAACGGCTGCCGCTGCACGATCGCGCCGGTGATGCCGCGGTTGACGTAGAGGTTGCCCGCCTCGACGCGGTCGAGCCAGGTCGCGAGCTCGTCGGAGTCGAGGGTGTGGATGCCGGCCGTGAGCCCGTAGTCGACCGCGTTCTGCATCTCGATCGCCTCGTCGAGCGTGCGCGCCCGCATGATGCCGAGCATCGGCCCGAAGAACTCGGTGAGGTGCACGTACGACCCGGCCTTCACGTGGTCGCGGATGCCGGGCGACCACAGGCGACCCGTGTCGTCGAGGCGCTTCGGCTCGACGAGCCACCGCTCCCCCGGGTCGAGCTGGGTGAGGGCGTGCAGCAGCTTGCCGTGCACGGGCTCGACCACCGGCCCGATCTGCGTCGCCGGGTGCTCGGGGTAGCCGACGCGCATCGACCGAGTCGCGTCGACGAGCTGGTTGAGGAACCGCTTCGAGCTGCCGACCGACCCGACGAGGATCACGAGCGACGCCGCCGAGCACTTCTGGCCGGCGTGCCCGAACGCGCTCTTCGCGACGTCGGATGCCGCGAGGTCGAGGTCCGCGCTCGGCGTGACGATGATCGCGTTCTTGCCGCTCGTCTCGGCGAGCAGCGGCAGGTCGGGGCGGAACGAGCGGAACAGCTTCGCCGTCTCGTACGCGCCGGTGAGGATGACCCGGTCGACCGACGGGTGCGCGACGAGCTGCGTGCCGAGGTCGCGGTCGTCGAGCTGCACGAGCGCGAGCAGCTCGCGCGGCACGCCCGCCTCCCAGAGTGCCTCGACCATGACGGCGCCGCTTCGGCGCGAGAGGGCGGCGGGCTTGATGATGACGCCCGATCCTGCGGCGAGCGCCGCGAGCACCCCGCCGGCGGGGATCGCGACCGGGAAGTTCCACGGCGGCGTGACGACGGTGAGCTTCGACGGCACGAAGATCGCGCCCTGCACGTGGTCGAGCTCGCGGGCGCGCTCGGCGTAGTAGTGCGCGAAGTCGATCGCCTCGCTCACCTCCGGGTCGGCCTCGGCGATGGTCTTGCCGGTCTCGGCGGCCATGACCTCGATCAGTCGGTCGCGGTTCGCGGCGAGCGCGAGCCCGGCGCGGTGCAGCACCGCGGCGCGCTCGGAGCCGGGCAGCTCGCCCCAGGCGCGGCCGGCCGCGGTCACGGTCGCGACGACGCGCTCGAGGGTGGCGGCGTCGCCGATGCGCGAGGCCTCGATCGTGTCGATGCCGAGTCGCGAGCCGGGAACCCGCTCGAGGATGCGCCGACCCCAGAGCCGGTTCGCCGGCAACGACGGGTCGGTGTCGGGCTCGTTCGAGAACGCGTCGGATGCCGCGGGGCCGGCGTCCCCCGGCACCTGCAGCGCCGCGGTGAGCGGAGCGCGCTCGCCGCCCGTTGCCGACGCGACCCCGGCACCCCGAGCGCCGCCCGCCTCGGCGAGCGCGTCGAGCCCGTCGGACCCGCGGGTCAGACCGAGCACCTCGGCGGTGAGGGAGGCGTCGGCCTCAGGGGCATCCGTCTCGCTCATCGACAGTCGCGGCGTGACCGGCGGGACCGACTTGTGCTCCCACTCGGTGTGGCGGTCCTGCGTGCGGTTCGGCCGCGGCACCGTCTGGTCGAGCGCGGCGAGCGATCGCAGGAACCGGTCGCGCTCGCGCTCGAAGAGGCTGCGGTTCGACGCGAGGTCGAACACGGCCGACATGAAGTTCTCGGAGCTCGCGTTCTCCTCGAGTCGGCGCACGAGGTAGGCGATGGCCACGTCGAACTCGGCGGGGTTCACGACGGGCGTGTAGAGCAGCAGCCGGCCGACGTCGCGGGTGATCGCGGCGGCCTGGCCGGTGGCCATGCCGAGCAGCATCTCGATGTCGATGCGGTCGGCGACGCCGCGGTCGTTCGCGAGCAGCCAGGCGAACGCGAGGTCGAACAGGTTGTGGCCGGCGACGCCGATCTTCACCGCGTCGGTGTGCTCTGGCGTGAGCGCGAAGTCGAGCACGCGCTTGTAGTTGGTGTCGGAGTCCTGCTTGCTGCCGTAGGTGGCGAGCGGCCAGCCGTGCACGGCGGCGTCGACGCGCTCCATGGCGAGGTTCGCGCCCTTCACGACGCGCACCTTGATCGGCGCACCACCAGCCGCGCGACGCCGGCGAGACCACGCGGTCAACTCCTGCAGCGCACCGAGCGCGTCGGGCAGGTAGGCCTGCAGGACGATGCCGGCCTCGAGGCGCCGCAGCCGGTGCTGGTCGAGCAGCCGGGTGAAGACCGCGATCGTCAGGTCGAGGTCGTGGTACTCCTCCATGTCGAGGTTGATGAACTTCGGCGTGGGGCTCGACGCGGCGAGCTCGTACAGCGGGGTGAGCCGCTCGACCACGCGGTCGACGGCCTCGTCGAACGACCACATCGAGAGCTGGCTGACGACGCTCGACACCTTGATCGACACGTAGTCGACGTCGGGGCGGGCGAGGAACTCGGTCGTGCCCTTGAGGCGACGGGCGGCCTCCTGCTCGCCGAGCACGGCCTCGCCGAGGAGGTTCAGGTTCAGCCGGTTGCCCGACTCGCGCAGGTGCGCGATCGCGGGGCCGAGCTTGTCGGGGGTCGCGTCGAGCACGAGGTGACCGACCATGTTGCGCAGCACGCGACGGGCGATCGGCACGATCGGCCACGGGAACACGGGCGCGAACGCGCCGCCGAGCTGCACCGCCCAGCGCAGGTACCAGGGCAGGAACTTCGGCGTCTGCTCGCTGACCCGCTGCAGGGCGCGCGCCGCGACCCGCAGGTCTTCCGGCCGCATGACGCCGTCGACGAACCCGACCGTGAAGTCGAGGCCCTTCGGGTCCTCCAGCACGCCGGCGAGGTTGCGCGCGGCAGGGTCGACCGGGACATCCGCACTCTCGGCGAGCCACCGCTGCACGAGGGAGATCGCGCGGTTGGCGAGGTCGCCGTGGACGGCGCGGGGGGTCTCGATCGAGGTGGCCATGTGGTCAGTGTCCTTCCGAGCGGGCGTTGCCGGGCGTAGGGGCGCCGTGCGTCTCCAGTCTGCGTCGCCGTGTCCATTCGGTACAGCGAATGATTCTGACTGATACTGATCAGATCAACCGATGAATGATCGGATGCCCCGGGAGGTGCCGTGCTCGACGTCCGACGCCTGCGCCTGCTGGTCGAGCTCTCCCAGCGTGGCACGCTCGCCGCGGTCGCGGACGCCCTCTCGTACAGCCCGTCGTCGATGTCGCAGCAGCTGGACCAGCTCGCGCGGGAGGCGGGTGTGCCGCTGCTCGAGCCCGCGGGCCGCCGGGTGCGCCTCACCCCGCAGGCGCTGCTGCTGGTCGAGCACGCGCGCGTGGTGCTCGATCGGCTCGAGCGCGCCGAGTCCGACGTCGCCGCCTCGCTCACCACGATCACGGGCACCGTGCGCGTCGCGGTGTTCCAGTCGGCTGCGCACGCCCTCATGCCCGACGCGCTCGCGCGACTCGCCCGCACCCACCCCGAGCTGCGCGTCGAGCTCGTCGAGCGCCCGCCCGAGCAGGGCCTGTTCGACACCGTCGCGCGCGACGCCGACCTCGTCATCGCCGAGCAGTACCCGGGACACACGCGCCCCCACCACGAGGGGCTCGACCGGGTGCGGCTCGCGAGCGACCCCATCCGGCTGGCGCTGCCACCGGTGACGGATGCCTCGGGCGGGCGTGGCCCCGAGGCATCCGCCGCCCTCGCCGATGTGGTCGACGCGGACCCCGGGTCCTCCCCCGAGGCGGACCGCGAGGCGCTCGCGCACCTGCGCAGCGCCGCCCGCCTGCCCTGGGTGATGGAGCCCGAGGGCAGCGCGGCCCGACAGTGGGCGCTGCAGCAGTGCCGCGCGGCGGGCTTCGAGCCCGACGTGCGCTACGTGACGACCGACCTCGTCGCACACATCCGCCTCGTGCGCACGGGGAACGCCGCCGCACTGCTGCCCGACCTGGTGTGGGCGGGCGACGCACCCTCGGTGCGCCTGCACGACCTGCCCGGCCGCCCCTCGCGCGAGATCTTCACGGCGACGCGCCTCGCGGCGGCCGAGCGCCCCGGCGTCATCGCCGTGCGCGAGGCGCTGCGCGCGACGGCGTCGGTCGTGACGCCGTCTGCCTGACCCGCCCTCGCCCCGCCCGCCCTCGCCCTGCCCGCCCTCGCCCTGCCCGCCCTCGCCCTGCCCGCCCTCCCGGCGAGTGTGCTCGATGTCGCTCGCGAAGCCTCCAGCTCGGGCCGCTCAGGCGCGACATCGAGCACCCTCGGCGAACTCGGCCGGGGCGGGGCGGGGTGCTAGCGGCGGCAGATCTCGTCGGCATGCGCCGCCGCGGGTGCACGTTCGCGAGTCGACGCCAGTCGCAGCAGCAGTGCCGCCAGCGCGAGCGCCACGAGCGAAGCGACGCACGCGATCATCATCGCGAGCGGCAACCACGACGCACCCCCGGGAACGACCACGGCGTTGACGACCCCGATGCCGAGCCAGACAGCGGCGGCGCCGCCAGCTGCGCCGAGGAGCACCGGCCCCCGGGCCGACCGGCGCCCACGCGCGACGGCGAGCACGGCGACCACTGCACCGACGGCCGCGGCGAGCGCGGTCATCGCGCCGAGCATCGCGCCGGCGCCGACCAGTGAGCCGAACGCGCCCCACCCGCCCTGCGCACGGTAGTCCGCGTTGCCCGCCCCATACACGGCGACGGCCAGCAGCACCCCTCCGGCCGCCCCCACCGGCAGCGCCAGCAGCAGCGGCATCCATAACGCCCGTCGACCCATGCTTCCACCGTAGCCAGCCGCCTATCCGCCCGCCCGGGTAGCCTCGACGCATGCCGGAACAGCGCGATGTCGTGATCGTCGGCGGCGGACACAACGGGCTGACCGCCGCCGCCCACCTGGCCCGCGCGGGCCTCGACGTGCTGCTGCTCGAGCGCGACGACCACCTCGGCGGCGCGGCGATCTCGGCCCCCGCGTTCGAGGGCGTCGAGGCGCGGCTCAGCCGCTACTCCTACCTCGTGAGCCTGCTGCCGCAGCGCATCATCGACGACCTCGGGCTCGACCTGCGGCTCGTCCGGCGCGCGCACTCCTCGTACACACCAGACCCGCACGACCCGACCCGCGGGCTGCTGATCGAACGCGACGGCGCCGGCTACGGGGCGTTCGAGCGCATCGGCGCGGCATCCGACGCCCTCGCCTGGGGCTCCTTCGGCGACGACACCGTGCGACTCGCGAAGGCGATCTTCCCGACGCTCACCGAGCCGCTGCCGACGCGCGACGAGGTGCGACGCCTGGTCGACGACGCCCGCGTCTGGGACGAGTTCGTGCGCCGCCCGCTCGGCGAGGCGGTCGCGGCGCGCTTCTCGAACGACCTGGTGCGCGGGGTCGTCGAGACCGACGGGCTGATCGGCACGTTCACGCGCACCACCGACCCGTCGCTCGACGCGAACCGCTGCTTCCTGTACCACGTCATCGGCGGCGGCACCGGCGACTGGGACGTGCCCGTCGGCGGCATGGGCGCCGTGAGCGGCGAGCTGGCCAGGGCAGCTCGCACGGCCGGCGCGACGCAGGTGATGGGGGCGGATGCCACGGGCATCACGCCCGACGGCGAGGTGCGGTACACGCGTGACGGCGCCGAGCACACGGTCACGGCCGGCACGGTGCTCTCGGGCGTCGCCCCGCACGTGCTCGCGCGGCTGCTCGGTGAGCCCGAGGCATCCGCTCGGCCCGAGGGCGCCCAGCTCAAGGTCAACCTGCTGCTCACCCGCCTGCCGCGGCTGCGCGACACGTCGGTCTCGCCCGAGGCCGCGTTCGGCGGCACGCTGCACGTCAACGAGACGGCGTCGCAGCTCGAGGCCGCGTACGCCGAGGCCTCCGCCGGGCGCCTGCCCGACCCGATGCCCTGCGAGGTCTACTGCCACACGCTGAGCGACCCGAGCATCCTCTCCCCCGAGCTCGCCGCGTCGGGTGCGCACACCCTCACCGTGTTCGCGCTGCACGTGCCCGACCGCCTGGTCGACGCGCTCGGCGACGACGAACTGCGCCGCGCCGCCGAGCGCGCGGTGCTCGACTCCCTCGACTCGGTGCTCGCCGAGCCGATCGAGTCGCTGCTGGCGACGGATGCCTCGGGCCGGCCCTGCATCGAGACCAAGACCACGCGCGACCTCGAGCGCGCCCTCGCGATGCCCGGCGGCAACATCTTCCACGGGCCGCTGTCGTGGCCCTGGCGCGAGGCCGACGACCCCGCCGGCACGCCCGCCGAGCGCTGGGGCGTGGCCACGGCGCACCCGCGCATCCTCATGTGCGGGTCGGGCGCGGTGCGCGGCGGCGCGGTCTCGGGCATCGGCGGGCACAACGCGGCGATGGCCGTGGTCGAGGCGCTCGCTGGCTGAGCGGTCGCGGGCGGGTCGACCTCACCCGGTGCGCGTCGGCCATCGCGCGACGTCGGAGAACACTGCGATGAGCGATTCGCGCTGTCGTTCGTAGGCGCGGATGATCGCGTCCGCTGCGAGCTCGCCCTCCGGGGTCGCTTCGATGAGCATGCGTCTGCGGTCGCCGCTGCTCGCGTCGGCTCGGCGGACCAGGAGGCCTCGCGCGCAGAGCTGATCGATGACGTAGGTCGTCGCCGACCGTGAGATGCCGAGGGACGAGGCGAGATCGCTGGGCTGCATGGGGCCGAGCACCGCGACCCGCTCCAGCGCGGATCGCTGTCGGCCGACCAGTCTGAAGGTGGGCGTCAGCGCGACCTCCTCGTCGGCGAGCTGGACTCCGGCGAACGCGAGGCGCCGCAGCAGTGCCAGCGGGTCGATCTCGGCATGCGGAGCCTGATCGTCGAGATGGCCGCCGAGGCCCGCGACGACGGCCCCGGCGTCCGCCGAGAAGCTCGCGAAGTAGCGGTCCAGTTCCTCGGCGAAGACGCGCGCGCACGCTGCGCCGGCCGGCGTCGGTGCGACGGCGATGGCCCGACCGTCCCCGGTCGATCGCGTCTCGCTCACGAGACCGTCGGTGCGAAGTCGCACCACGAGGCGGTTCACGGCCCGCCGGCCGAGCCGACTGCGGCGCTCGATCTCCCGCGTCGTCACCTCTGCGCCCTCGAAGACGAGCGTGAGCGCAAGGACCTGTTCGTTCGCCGACAGGTCGGCGCCGAAGACGCGGTCGATGAGCCGGGTGACCTCGCCGCTGAACCGGCTGATCGCCTCCGAGACCTCTCGCCCGGGATCGCCGGACATCTGACCACTCCCTGCAGCTCACGCGAGGGCGCGCGGGCATCGGGAGATTCTACTCGACGCGAGGCACACGAGCGCGTGTGTCGGCCGTCGCAGGCGAGGCGGTCTCGCAGGGTCCGGGGCAGGTCAGGAGTTCGAGCGCTGCTGCGGGTTGACCCGCTTGATCCACTCGATCAGGTCGAAGCTCGAGCGCGTCTGCAGCCACACCCGGCCGGGGCCCGTGAAGTCGGTGACCAGGCCCTCCCCGCCGAGGATGGTCGACTTCCAGCTCCCGGCCTTGCGCACCGAGTACTGCACCGTCTCGTCGAACGCGACGACGTGACCGGTGTCGAGCGTCATCGTCTCGCCGGCCTGCAGCTCGGTCGCGATGATCGCACCGTACGACGACATCAGCAGGTCGCCCTCGCCCGTGCAGCGCAGCAGGATCAGCCCCTCACCGCTGAAGAAGGACTTCCCGCCGCCCCACTTCGAGTCCACGTCCACCGACGGGTCCGACGCAGTCCACGACCCCGACTGCACCATCAGCGCCGTGCCTCCGTCGAGCGCGACCTTCGCCATGTCTCCCGGCAGCGTCGCGGTCACGCCGACCTGGCCGCCGCTGCCCGAGTGGAAGTCGTTGACGAAGAAGCTCTCGCCGCCGAACGTGCGCTTGAGCCCCTTCAGGAACCCGCCCCGGGTGGAGGTCTCGATCTCGATGTCGCCGCGGGTCATCGCCATCGCGCCCGCCTCGACGCGCACGCTCCCTCCCGCGGGCAACGTGACGGTGCCCATCGCGAAGGCCGGTCCCGAAGTGATGCTGACGTCCATGCTCGTACTCCCTCAGGTTGGGGTGGTCTGACTGGGTCGGTGGTCCACTCGTCGCAGGATACGGGCGCGGCGAGCGGTCGTGCGGATGCCCGGCCGGGACGCGCCCCCGCGCGCCCCGGCCGGATCGTTCAGGCCGTGGTGGCCTGTTCCTTCGCCGCTACCCGGCCGCGGACGAAGATCATCAGGACGATGCCGACGATCATGACGGCCCAGTTCGCGTAGCCGGAGAGCTCGGCGAGGGGACCGACCGCACCGCCCGCCGCGTCGGCGTCGCCGATGGCGCCGGCCTGCAGGAACACGCTCGGGTCGGTGCTGGCGTGCACGAGAATCGGCCAGATGATGTTCCCGGTCACGCGCAGGGTCAGGTACATGAGCACCCCGAAGAAGAACGTGTACAGGACCTCGTAGATGCCGACCAGGACGCCCGAGGTGTAGAAGTACCCACTGTGCAGGAGGGCGAACGACAGCGAGGAGACGAACATGACCATCCACTCGCCGTAGCCGTGCTTGCGCATGACGTTCACCACGACGCCCCGCGTGAGGAGTTCCTCGGTGAACCCGACCACGAGCCCCATGAACAGCGTCATCAGGATCGTGCCCACCGTGAAGACGGTGTAGTCGATGGATGCGTACCGGATGGCGTTGAACGCGAGGATGACGATCGGGGCGATCCACATCCACCAGCTGCCCCCGATGGGCTGTCGGCCGAAGATCTCACGCACCCACCCGACGGTGGCCGCGAACGCCAGCACCAGCAGGCCGCCGGCGAGGATGCTGGCCGTGGTGCCCCAGAACACCGTCGCCGGGTCCGCGAACGTCCCCTCGCTGCTGATCCAGTCGGCCGCCAGCGTCGTGATCGCGATCTGGAGTCCGTTGTAGGCCGCGAAGTACGCGGCGGTGATGAGGATCGCGCGCCAGAAGCCGCCGCGGTTCCAGAACCGGCGCCATCCGTTCTCGGTGCTCGTCATCGAAGCCGTCCCGCTCATGCCAGCACCTCCTGCCGGGCGAAGTACGCACGTCCGGCGATCCACAGGCCGCCGAGCGCGAGGATGTTCAGCACGGTCGCGATCCACGCGCCGATGATCACGCCCGGCTCGTCGCTGACCAGCAGCACCAGGATACCGAGGATCACGTGCAGCACGATGAAGATCGTCACGACGACGCGTGCGAGCCCGCTCCCGCGGCGCAGGCTGCCGGCGAGCGAGATGATGACGAGGTTGACGGTGAACCCGATGGCGATCGCAGCGATGAACGCGGGATAGCCGCCCGAGGCTTCAACGGCGGTCGCATCCCAGAACGTCCACAGCAGGCGGCCGGTCTGGTAGAGACCCCAGACTCCGTTGAGCCAGACGAGCAGGGCGACTGCAGAGACGCCGAGTGGGGGATTGGGGGGATTCACGGGCAGGACCATCCTTCTCTCGCTGACGCCTCGGGTCGGGCATCTGCATGCGAGCGTAGGGGATGCTTCAAACCTGTCGCAATTCCCTTCGCGAGGGTGTCCCCCAGACGGGGGCGGAACGGCCGTGCGCGCGGCCGGGGCCACTAGAAGACGAAGAGTTGCCCGAGCACGATGACGGCGATGACGAACAGCACGACGATCGCGCCGACGACCTGCAGGGCGCGGGTCGAGGCCTTCGCGATGAGGAAGCCGATGCCGAAGGGCAGCGCGATCAGCACGAGGGCGACGATCCACCAGAACGCCGAGTAGCCGAACTGCGACGCCTCGGTGATGCGCTCGCCGCTGAAGAGCGTCTGCGTCGCCGGGTGGGTCGCGAGGCCGATCGCCGCGGAGATCGGCACCGCGACGAAGACCATGGCGATGACGCCGGCGAAGGCGCCCCACCATCCGGAGCGGTCGCCCGTGATGTCGAGGGCGTGCTCGTCGGACTGGTTGCGCTGGCTCATGACCCCGATCCTAGCGGCCGTGCGGGGGTGCGGCGGTGACGGCCACGGGGCACGGCGTTCGTTCGCTCCGGGCGCACGATCCGCGCGCCGCGCGCCGCGGATCCGCTGGCCCCGCGGGCCGCTCGGGAATAGGCTGGAATCGACGCAGAGGTCTCGACTGGAGGTCATCATGACGAACCCCACCGGCCACTTCGCGCAGCGGCCCGACGGCCTGTACCTGCTGTTCGACCGACTGATCGCGGCACCGATCGAGAAGGTCTGGTTCACGCTCACCGAGCCCAGCGAGATGAAGAAGTGGATCGGCACGTATACCGGGAATCCGCGCACCGGGGGCGTGAAGTTCGTCCTCACCTCGGGAGCGAACTCAGAATGGGAGTACGCCAGCGTGCTCGAGTTCGAGCGCCCGCACCGGTTCACCGCGAACCTCGGCGAAGGCCCCGACGAGGTGCGCGTGTACTGCCACCTCACCGAGGGCTCGGGGCGAACCGCGCTGACCCTCGGCCAGCGCCTCCGCGAGCCGGCGGACGCCGCGCGAATCGGGCCCGTCTGGGACCACTACCTCGACGCGCTGCACGCGGCCGTCTCGGGTGGAGAGGCGCCGGGTTGGGCGCACTACGGCGACGCGTACGTCGACTACTACAAGGGCCTGGTGGTTCCCGCCGGAACGGCGTGACGCACCCCTAGACTGGCGCAATGAAGAGGTCGTCGCGCCGCAGTTCCGATGCCACTGTCGTGGAGGAGCCGGTCGCCGGCTCCCCCCGTCCCATCGTCAGCATGATGAGCAACCACCCGTTCCGGTGGGCGTTCGTCGCCACCTTGGGCGTGTTGCTCGCACTCTTCCTCGCCCAGGCCGCGCTCGGGCTCTCAACGGTGATCTTCGCGGTGTTCGCCGCGCTCTTCGTCTCGCTGGGGCTCGACCCGCTCATCCGCTGGTTCCAGCGACGCGGCATGAAGCGCGCGTGGGCGATCGTCACCGTCATCCTGCTGTTCGTCGGCGTGGTCGTCGGCATGCTGCTGCTGGTCATCCCGCTCATCGTCACCCAGGCCGTCGAATTCATCCAAGGGCTGCCGGACGCGATCGCCGACATCCAGACGCAGGACTGGTACCTCGCGGTCGAGGACTTCACCGGCGGCGCCATCTCCGGGCTCTACGACTGGCTGCTCGACCTCGTGACCGACCCGAACACCTGGGCGACCGTCGGCGGCGGGGCGCTGCAGGTGGCCGGCACCGTCGTGAACGCCATCTCGAGCGGGTTCTTCATCTTCATCCTCACGATCTACTTCGTGGCGACCCTGGACACCATGAAGCAGGCCAGCTACTCGCTCATCTCGGCGTCGCACCGCGAGACGGTCGTCGGCTACGCGGAGCGGATCATGGACTCGATCGGCCGCTACCTCAGCGGCATGGTCATCCTGGCCTTCTTCAACGCCACGTACAGCCTGATCCTGCTGGTCATCGTCGGCGTGCCGTACGCGATCGTCATCGCGTCGGTCGCGTTCCTCATCACGCTCATCCCGCTCATCGGTACCGTGCTCACCACGATCGCCATGACGATCGTGGCGCTGTTCGTCTCGCCGACCGCAGCGATCATCGTGCTGATCTTCATGCTCATCTACATGCAGGTCGAGGCGTACATCCTCACCCCGCGCGTGATGAGCAAGGCGGTCTCGGTGCCGGGCTCGCTCGTGCTGATCGCCGCCCTCGCCGGCGGCACGCTCGCCGGCCTGCCGGGCGCGCTGGTCGCGATCCCGATCGCCGCGGGAATCCTCCTCATCATCCGCGAGGTCGTGGTGCCGAAGAAGGAGCTCAGCTAACGACCCACCGGTTCGGGTCGAGCGGATGCCCCGGGGCATCCGCTCGCCGCCCCCGTCAGGTCCAGATCGACGGGGCCGCCGCGCGCGTGGCGGGCAGCGACACGCCCTGGCCCCACTCGAGCAGCCGCTCGGGCACGACCATCTCCTCGGGCACCTCGCCGATCGCCTCGATGAGCTCGGCGACCGACACGGTGCCGCCACCCTGCTTGAGGAAGCGGCCGCGGATGTACCCCTTCGCGTACACCTCGGGCTCGCCGTCGGACCCCGGGCGCACGAAGCGCTGCTCGACGTAGACCGCCTTGTCGTCGAAGCCGAGGATGAGGTTGTCGCCCTGGACCAGAACCTGCGCGTCGCCCGGCGGGAAGTCCAAGACGTAGGTCTGGCCCGCGACCGCCTGTATCCCGACCGACTCGCCCGCCGCCGGGCGGTTGACGACAATCGCCTCGCCGGCCTGTCCGGTGACGGTCTCGGCACCCGCGGCGCCAGCCTCGACAGCACTACTCTCGGTGGAGGCCGGACCGGCGGAGCCGGCCTGGTCGGCGTCCGGGGACACAAATTGTGGGTTGAAGGATTCGGTCATTTCTTCAGCCTCCGCTATGCCTTGCCGGCGCGTTGCGTGCAGGTCGCGAGACCACCCCCCGGAAAGCTCTCGTTAACCTTCATTCGTCACAGGCTGTTTGATTTTTTGGGCGGCGGCAAGGAACCTCTTTGTGGAAACCATATATTTATGTATTATTTATGGTAAAATTAACTCAAAAGCAGTGCAGCTGAAGGCTGTTTTTGGCGACTCCTTGCGCGCCACCGGTGCGACGAACAGCCAAGCGGGGCTCCATCTACCTCGGCGCGAAATTCCGTCTCTGTGGACTGTCAACGGCCACCGCGCCCCCGTGGGGGAGGGGGCGCAGCGCGGTGTCAGCCTCGAGGAGTCAGAGGGCTTCCCGCAGCAGGGCGAGATAGTCGCCCTCGCTGGCCGTGCGGGGATTGGTGGCGTGGCAGTGATCCTTCAGCGCCGCCCTGGCGATGCCCGGCAACTGCGCCTCGTTCACGCCCATGGCCGAGAGCGTCACCGGCAAGCCGATGTCCCGGTTCAACTGATCGATGGTCTCGTCCGGCGCGCCGCCGAGCAGCACGGCGAGATGATCCCACTTGCCGCCGATGGCCGCGCGGTTGAAGCGCAAGACGGCGGGCAGCAACACGGCATTGAGGGTGCCATGGTGCAGCGACAGGCCGGGCAGCGCGCCCAGCGGATGCGACAGCGCGTGCACCGCGCCGAGGCCTTTCTGGAAGGCCATGGCGCCCTCCATGGCCGCCATCATCGCCAGGTTCTCGCCTTTACGGCGGCGCTGATAACGAGCCAATACGGTCTGGTCTGCCGGCGAAAGTGCGAGCTCTTTGGCCCGCCCCAGCTCGCCCATGAGGGCCGACACATCGCCATAGCCAAGGTTTGCACCCTGGCCGGCGAGCGGGTGAATGGTGTGGGCAGCATCGCCCACCAGTGCCAGGCCGTCGGCAACATACTCCTTGGCATGACGCTGACGCAGCGGAAACGCAAAGCGGCGCGAAACGGATTCGATAACCCCGAGCTGCTGCTCAATCGCCCGCTCCAGCTCCAACCGGAATTGCTCGGTCTCCAACGCCATCAGGCGGCGGGCTTCGGCCGTATCCTGTGACCAAACGATAGAGCAATAGTGCTCGTCTCCAGACTCCGTCAACAACGGTAAAAACGCCAGCGGCCCGGTTGGCAAAAACACTTGGCGTGCTGTGTTGTTAT
>CAJXGN010000011.1 GCA_913053875.1 uncultured Agromyces sp.
TCGACAGCGCCAGTTCAGACCCCCTGTTCAGTCAGTTGCCGGCAGAATTCCCCGCCCACCTGACCCACAAGCAATCAGCACTTGAGCTCCCTCCGGGCGCTGTACTGCTGGCTAATTCAAGCTTCGAGCCACACCAGGCGTTCCGGGTTGGCGAACATGCCTGGGGCGTGCAGTTTCATCCGGAATTCACCGAAGCCATCATGAAAGCCTATCTCGAAGTCCAATGTCCGGACATCGTCGCCGAAGGCCTGGACGCCCAGAGCCTGCTGCAGGGCGTGCGCCCTGCCCCTGATGCCAATCACTTGCTGAAGCTTTTCGCTGAGTACCTGAACGCCCGCGCAATGACCAAATAGTCATGGAACCCGAGCGGCTGTGTGAACGTTTTGTATGTTGAATGAGTACAGATCGCTATCTACTGTACTGGAATACAACAGAGAAAGGAGCCTCACATGAACGGTATCAGAAAGCACTTAAGAAAGTTCTCACTGACGATGGCCGTACTCCTCGCGTTTGCGACCACCTTCTCGATGTCCGCCAACGCAGGCATGGTGGGTACCGGTGAGTTGATCCAGCAACAGCAGGTCGATCTGGACCGGCAACAACTGCTGGAAATGCTTGAAGATCAGGACGTGAAGGCAAAACTGCAGCAACTGGGCGTGACAGAAGCCCAGGTTGCGGAGCGCATCCAGAATCTGACGCCGGCCGAACTGGCCGAGTTCGAGCAACAACTGGCCGAAGCACCAACCGGCGAGGGGGTCGTCGGCATCATTGTTCTGTTCCTGGTGGTATTCATCATAACCGATATGCTCTGCGCGACGGATCTGTTCCCCTTCGTGAAATGCATTCGCTGATTTGTAATGCTGAAAGCGAGCAGGTTTCCTGAACACACTACGGCCGTCATTCTGGCGGCCGTCGTTCTGCTGGCAGGGTGCGCATCCACCCCGGACTGGCCAGATACCACGCCCCGTAGCGCTGAATCAGCAAGCTCTGCCACACTGCTTGAGAGTGTTCCCTTCTATCCGCAAGAAAAATACCAGTGCGGCCCGGCATCGCTGGCCATGATGCTGAACGCACAGGGGCTGGAGACCAATCCGGATATTCTGAAAGAACTGGTCTATCTGCCGGGCAAGGAAGGCTCTCTGCAAGTGGAAATGGTTGCGGGTGCGCGGTCCCACGATATGCTGGTATACCGTTTACCACCAGAGCCCGAGGCAGTTCTCGCCGAGGTTGAAGCTGGCAATCCCGTTCTGATCATGCAGAACCTGCGCCTGGGCTGGTGGCCTCAGTGGCATTTCGCCGTGGTAGTCGGTTACGACACCGAGAGGCAAGTCTTGATTCTGAACACGGACACCCGGCGCCATTATGAAATGCCGTATAAAGTGTTTTACAACACCTGGGCCAAGGCAGACCACTGGGCTACCGTCATTCTGCCACCGGATCGGATACCCGCCACCGGTGAAATGCTTCCATACCTCCGGGCGGCCCACGATCTTGAAACAACAGGCCATACTCTCGCAGCTCAGCAGGCCTACGAAACGGCAATATCAAAATGGCAAGAGCAGCCAACACCACTCATGGCAAAAGCCAATCTCCAGTACCAGCTAGGGCGTCATCAGAAGGCCGCTGACGGTTTCCTGGAAGTCATCAACAAATTTCCGGGGTTCTCTGAAGGCTGGAACAACCTCGCTATAGCACTGAACGATGCCGGGTGCCCGGCTCAGGCTCGAAAGGCCTCGGCTTGTGCGGCCACGCTGGCACCGGACCGGTTTGAGTCAGCCGGCGATGACATCCTGTCCAAAGGGGGAAATCCGGAGGGATGCCTGGCGATCCCCGCCTGTCCATCAGAAACGGATTAACAACCGGTCAAACCGGTTTCCTCAGGAGTACAACATCTTTCGCCGGTATCTCAAGATCCCAGCCGTAGTTCTGCGCCAGCCAGTCAAAGGTGTACTCCCGGTAGAACACCACATGCGTCGGGTCACGCCGGTAGTGCCAGTTGTCAAAACGGTCGTCGTCAGTCTGAAAACAGGTCATGATGCCAAGCAAGCCGCCAGGCCGTAACAGGCGATCCAGCATTTGGAACACCTCGGCCGGCTGGTAAAGGTGTTCGACGACTTCCGTGCAGGTGACAAAGTCATACCGCTGCGTCAACAGCTGGTCGTCGGGATAGAAGAACGGATCGTAAAGAGCCACCGCCAACCCGGCCTCTTCCAGCATCTTCGCTAATGCCGGACCGGGCCCGCAGCCAAAATCCAGGCCACAGGCGCCAGCTTCCATACGTGCCAGTAAGGGCTCCGCGAGTTTGGTGAGAAACCGCCGGTAACCCGGGTCAGACTCGCTATTCTCGTGCAACTCGTAAACGGCCCGCTCCCGGTCCTCAGCCAAACGACACTCCGGGGCCATGACCGTTGCCTGACACAAACCGCAACGAAGATAGCGCTGATCTCCAATCGTCCGAAAAGGCGCCAATTGCCCGGTTCGGCAAACCGGGCAGTGCGCTTGAAGACATTCCTTAGGCTCCGGCTTTTCAATCATGCACTTTCAACCTGACAAAAGTTTCATTGTCATATCCGGCCATGCGGCAGGTTTGTGACCGGCTACGTAAAAGCCCCCCTTTCCCGCTGCCTATACTGCCGCAGAGTAGAGAGGAGCCGGATAGTACCTCTTGAATGATACTAACAGAACAATTCAAGGCTAAGTGCCAGGAAGCCCCCGGCTCAGAGACAGGAACATGGAAACGTCATCCGAACTTGCACTGGAAGTGCCGATCGTCTCGGCTCGCTATGCCCGCCGTTTTGTCCGTTTTATGGAACATCGCGGTGTAAAGCGGCATACCATTCTTGCCAATACCGGCATCACCGCGCTGGTCGATCCGCTGGGGCGTATTCTCGGGCAGGTGGTGCCCGATCAGATGGGCCTGCTCGACGGGGCGCTGCCGGAACGGCTTGAGACAACGCCGTTCGCGCGCTGGCAACATTGGCCGTTTTTCATTGCGCTGGCGATTTCCGCCGCGCTGGTTCTGATCGGCAAACGCATTTCGGGAAGGCGGCGAAGCTGACATAAACCTTTCTTTATATCCGCCTTGACCAGCGCCGCCGCCGCTGGCAAAAACTGGGCGCATCGTCTGCAGCGGCACACTATTGGGGATTACCTTGGCCAGATCATCCTATTACTTCACGTCCGAATCCGTGTCCGAGGGCCATCCGGACAAGGTGTGCGACCGCATCTCCGACGAGATTGTCGATCTGGTCTACAAGGAAGCCAAGAAAACCGGCACCGATCCGCGCGCCATCCGCGTGGCGGCGGAGACTCTGGCCACCACAAACCGTGTGATCATCGCCGGTGAGGTGCGTGTGCCGCCCTCGCTGATCAAGAAGAACAAGCATGGCGAGGACGTGATCAACCCGTCGCGATTCAAATCCGCCGCCAAGCGCGCCATCAAGGCCATCGGCTATGAGCAGGACGGGTTCAACTGGAACACCGCCAAGATCGACGTGCTGCTGCACTTCCAGTCCGCACACATCGCCCAGGGCGTCGACAAGGCTTCGGACAACCAGGGGTCCGAGGGTGCGGGCGACCAGGGCATCATGTTCGGCTACGCGGTCAACGAGACCCCCGAGCTCATGCCGATCCCGATCTGGACCGCGCACCGCCTGGCCGAGCGGCTCGCCGCGGTGCGCCGCTCGGGCGAACTCGACTACCTCCGCCCCGACGGCAAGACGCAGGTCACGGTCGGCTACGAAGGCGACGTCGCGCGCACCGTCGACACGGTCGTGCTGTCGACGCAGCACTCGCCGAAGGTCGACACCGCGACGCTGCGCGCCGAGGTCGAGGAGACCGTGATCCGCCCCGTCGTGGAGCGCACGGGCCTCGACGCGGCGGGCGTGAAGGTGCTCATCAACCCGACCGGTCGCTTCGAGATCGGCGGCCCGCAGGGCGACGCCGGGCTCACCGGTCGCAAGGTCATCATCGACACCTACGGCGGCGCGAGTCGGCACGGCGGCGGTGCGTTCAGCGGCAAGGACCCGTCGAAGGTCGACCGCTCGGCCGCCTACGCCATGCGCTGGGTCGCGAAGAACGCGGTCGCCGCCGGCCTCGCCGACCGGCTCGAGCTCCAGGTCGCGTACGCGATCGGCAAGGCGGCCCCGGTCGGCCTCTACGTGGAGACCTTCGGCACCGCGCACGTGCCCGAGGAGCGCATCATCGGGGCGATCCGCGAGGTGTTCGACCTCCGGCCGGCCGCGATCATCCGCGACCTCGACCTGCTGCGGCCGATCTACGCCAAGACGTCGACCTACGGGCACTTCGGCCGCGAGCTGCCCGAGTTCACCTGGGAGCGCACGGACCGCGTCGACGACCTGCGCAGCGCCGCACGGCTCTGATGCCGGGCGGGCGCGTCGCCAGGGTCGCGATCGACTCGCCCCTGCCGCAGCTCGACCAGCTGTTCGACTACGCCGTCCCCGACGCCCTCGCCGAGCGGGCGGTCCGGGGCGCCGCGGTGCGGGTGCCGCTGCGCAGCGGTGGCCGGCTCGCGCGCGGTTGGATCGTCGAGCTCGCCGACGAGAGCGACTTCGACGGCCGGCTCAGCGAGATCGACGAGGTCACGACGCTCGTGCCCGTGCTCGCGCCCGAGGTGTGGGCGCTCGCGCGCCGCGTCGCCGACCGTGCGGCGGGCTCCGCGAGCGACGTGCTGCGGCTGGCGATCCCCTCGCGCTACGTGCGTGCCGAGAAGGCGTGGGTGAAGGAGCATCCGCCCGGTGCGGAGCCCCCGGCAGCGCCTGCGGCGACGGATGCCCCGGGCGAGCCCGATGCGCTCGACCGGGCCGTGGCCGAGCGCGCGCGCATCGCGCTCCAGGCGCTGCCCGGGGTCGCGACGCTGTCGGCAGGCGCGACGGTCGGCCGCTGGGCGGTCACTCTCGCCACCGCGGCGGCGCACGTGCTGGCCCGGGGCGAGACCACCGTCGTCGCGGTGCCCGACCACCGAGACCTTGCGCAGTTGGAGCACGCGCTGCGCGACGTCGTGCCCGAGGAGCGCATCACCCGGGTGGACGCGGGCCAGACCGGCGCCGCCCGCTACCGCGGGTTCCTCGACTGCCTCGACGGCACCGCCCGCGTGATCATCGGCAATCGTTCCGCAGTGTACGCGCCAGCGACCCGGCTGGGCCTCATCGCGCTCTGGGACGACGGCGATCCGCTGTTCGCCGAGCCGCTGAGCCCGGGCGTGCACGCGCGCGACGCGGCGCTCGTGCGGCAGGAGCAGTCGGGCGCCGCACTGGTGTTCGCCGCGCACGCGCGCAGCACCGAGGTGCAGCGGCTCGTCGGGCTCGGCTGGTGCCGGCAGGTCGAGCCCGAACGGCTGGCCCGTCCCCACGTGGTGGTCGACGAGGCGGGCAGCGACCCGGGCACGGCGCGCATCCCCTCGGCCGCCTGGCGCGCGGCGCGCGACGCGTCGCGCGCGGGCCCCGTGCTGCTGCAGGTCGCGCGACCGGGGTACGCGGCCGCGCTCGCCTGCGCGCGGTGCGGATCGCCCGCGACCTGTGCGGCCTGCGGCGGCGGTCTCGAGCAGCGCGGCCCGCGCGCCGCGCCGACCTGCCGGGTGTGCGGCACCCATGCCAACGGGTTCCGCTGCGCCGAGTGCGAGGGCGACCGTCTGCGCATGGTCTCGATCGGGTCGGAGCGCACGGCGGAGGAACTGGGCCGTGCGTTCCCCGGCACGCGGGTGATCGTCTCCGATGGCGAACGCCCGCTCACCGAGGTCGGGCCGGAGCCCGCGCTCGTGATCGCGACCCGCGGGGCCGAGCCGGTCGCAGCCGGCGGCTACCGCGCGGTGCTGCTGCTCGACGGCGAGCGGATGCTGCTGCGCGAGGCGCTCCGGGTGTCGGAGGACTGCGTGCGCTGGTGGGCCGACGCCGCCGCGCTCGCCGCCGACGACGCCCCCGTGCACCTCGTCGGCGTGCGCGGGCGCATCGCCACCGCGCTCGCGACCTGGCAGCTGGCCCGCTGGGCCGAGGAGGAGCTCGCCGCCCGGCGGGAGCTGCGCTTCCCGCCCGCGGTGCGCGTCGCGACGGTCACGGCCCGCGGACCGGTGCTGGAGCGACCCGTGGCCGAGGTCCGGGCGCTCGGCGAGGGGGTCGACGTGCTCGGCCCGGTGCCCGTCGACGACGGGCTCGAGCGCGTGGTCGTGCGCATGGACTACGGCCGGGCGCAGGCCGTCGCGGCGTCGCTGCGCGCCTCGATGATCCGGGTGGCGACGGAGCGACGGCGGCCGGTGCAGGGTCAGCCCGTGCGACGCCCGCCTACACTCAGGGTGAGGTTCGACGACCAGGAGGCATTCGGCTAGATGCGCATCGTGTACGCGGGCACCCCGGAGGTGGCCGTCCCGTCGCTGGAGGCCCTCGCCGCATCCGACCACGAGGTGGTGGGCGTCGTGACCCGCCAGGACGCGCCGCTCGGCCGCAAGCGCGTGCTGACCCCGTCTCCCGTCGCGGCGGCCGCGGAGCGCCTCGGACTCCCCGTCGTGAAGGCGAACCGGCTGGACGCCGAGGCGACCGAGCGCATCAGCGGGTGGGACGCCGATCTCGGGGTCGTCGTCGCGTACGGCGGGCTCGTGCGCGAGCCGCTGCTCTCCGCGCCCGGGCACGGCTGGGTCAACCTCCACTTCTCGCTGCTGCCGCGCTGGCGCGGCGCCGCACCGGTGCAGCGCGCGCTCATCGCGGGCGATCGCGAGGTCGGCGCCTGCGTGTTCCGCCTCGTGCCCGAGCTCGACGCCGGCGACGTGCTGGTCGAGCGCCGCACGGAGGTCGCGGACGGCGAGACCGCGGGTGAGCTGCTGGCGCGACTCGCCCGAGACGACGCCGACCTGGTCGTCACCGCGGCCGACGCGATCGCGGCCGGAACGGCGGTGGCGCGCCCGCAGGAGGGAACTCCGACGCTCGCGCCGAAGCTGACCCTGGCCGACGGCCGGCTCGACTGGACGGCACCCGCGCCGGTCGTGCTCGACCGCTACCGCGGCGTCACGCCCGAGCCGGGTGCGCACACCGAGGTGGACGGTGCGCGCCTGAAGGTGCTCGAGCTCGCGCCGGCGGGGTCCGCCGAGCACCTCCCGCCCGGGCGCATGGCGCTCGTCGGCAAGCGGGCGCTCGTCGGCACGTCGACCGATGCGCTGCACCTCGTGCGCGTGCAGCCCGCGGGCGGCAGGGCGATGTCCGCGGCCGACTGGCTGCGCGGTCGGGGCGGCGCCGACGTGGTGGCCGGATGAGCGGCGGCAGGCAGCGCCGCGACCGCGCGCGGGGCGACGGCGGCGGCCGGGCCACGCGCGTCTCGCCGGCCCGCCTCGTCGCCGCCGAGGTGCTGCTCGCGGTGCGCGAGTCCGACGCGTACGCGAACCTGCTGCTGCCCACGCGCATCGCGCGCGCCGGGCTCTCCGAGGCCGACGCGGGCCTCGCGACCGAGCTCACGTACGGCACGCTCCGCATGTCGGGGTACTACGACCGCATCATCGCGATCGCCGCAGGCCGCCCGATCGACCGCATCGACCCGGCCGTGCTCGACGTGCTGCGCCTCGGCACCCACCAGCTGCTCGCGACACGCGTGCCGACCCACGCCGCCGTGAACGAGTCCGTCGACCTCGTCCGCGCCATGGGCGCCGCCCCGGCGAGCGGCTTCGTCAACGGCGTGCTGCGCGGCATCTCACGGGTCTCGGCCGACGCATGGGCGACGCGCGTGCGCGAGGCGGCCGACGGCCCCGACGACGCGCTCGCGGCGCTGTCGTCGCACCCGGCATGGGTGGTCCGGGCGCTGCGCACCTCGCTCGGCCACGAGCACCGTGCCGACGAGCTCGACGAGCTCCTCGCCGCCGACAACGCCGCGCCCGCGGTGAACTACGCGGTGCTGGGCGGGCCGGATGCCCCGGAGCCGGCCGCTCTCGGCGACCCCGACCGGTTCTCGCCGATCGGGTTCACGTCGACCGGCGGCGACCCGACCCGTGCGCTCGCGGGTCAGGCGGGTCGCGTGCGCGTGCAGGACGAGGGCTCGCAGCTCGCGGCGCTCGCGCTGACCCGCGCCCGCCCGGTGCGCCCGGGGGAGCGCTGGCTCGACCTCTGCGCGGGGCCGGGCGGCAAGACCGCGGTGCTCGCGTCGGAGGCACGCGCGGGCGGGGCCGTGCTCGAGGCGAACGAGGTGGTACCGGCCCGTGCGGAGCTCGTGCGTCGAGCCCTCGACAGCGTCGACGACGCGGTCGAGGTGCACGAGCGCGACGGGCGCGACTTCGGCGACGAGCGCCCCGGCGCGTTCGACCGCATCCTGCTCGACGCTCCGTGCACCGGCCTCGGTGCGCTGCGCCGGCGCCCAGAGGCGCGGTGGCGCAAGTCGCCCGACGACGTCGCCGAGCTCACCGCCCTGCAGTCCCAGCTCGTCGACTCGGCCGTCGACGCGCTCGCCCCGGGCGGGCTGCTCGCGTACGTGACGTGCTCCCCGCACACGGCCGAGACCCGCACGATCGTGCGCCAGGCACTCCGCCGGCACGACGACCTCGACCGGGCCGACGTGCACGCCGTGCTCGGCGATGTGGCGCTGCATCCGCTCGAGTTCACGGGCGATGCGGGGGAGGCGCAGCTCTGGCCGCACCGGCACGGCTGCGACGCGATGTTCATCGCGCTGCTGGCGAAGCGCGACCCCGCGGCGTCGATAGGCTCGCAGTCATGACCACGCGGATCAACCCGAGCATCCTCGCGGCCGACTTCGCCAACCTCGAGCGCGAGCTCGGGCGCATCGCGACGGCGGACCTCGTGCACGTCGACATCATGGACAACCACTTCGTGCCGAACCTCACGTTCGGGCTGCCGATGGTCGAGCGACTCCAGCAGGTGTCGCCCATCCCGCTCGACGTGCACCTCATGATCGACGACCCCGATCGCTGGGCGCCCGGCTACGCCGAGACCGGCGCGGCCTCCGTCACCTTCCACGCCGAGGCGGCGGCCGACCCGGTCGCGCTCGCGCGCCGCCTGCGCGCCATCGGCGCACGGGCCGGCATCGCGCTGAAGCCCGGCACCGAGGCCGACGACGTGCTCGAGGTGCTGCACGAGTTCGACCAGGTGCTCGTCATGACCGTCGAGCCCGGGTTCGGCGGGCAGTCGTTCATGCCCGAGACCATGCCGAAGCTGCGCCGGGTCGCCGACGCGGTCGCCGCAGCGGGACTCGACGTGTGGCTGCAGGTCGACGGCGGCATCGCGGCCGACACGATCGGCATCGCCGCGGAGGCGGGTGCGGACACGTTCGTCGCCGGCTCGGCGGTGTACGGCGGCGACCCGACGGCGCGCATCGCGGAGCTGCGGGCCGAGGCGGCGAAGCACACCCACGCGCACCGGTAGCCTGTAGGACGTGAAGACGTTCGATGCCCTGTTCGCCGAGCTGAGCGAGAAGGCGCGCACCCGTCCCGAGGGCTCGGGCACGGTCGCGGCGCTCGACGCCGGCGTGCACCAGATCGGCAAGAAGGTCGTCGAGGAGGCGGCCGAGGTCTGGATGGCCGCGGAGTACCAGAGCGACGACGAGACGGCCGAGGAGATCTCGCAGCTGCTGTACCACCTGCAGGTGCTGATGCTGGCGCGCGGCCTCGAGCCGGCGGACGTCTACCGACATCTGTGAGCGATCGCCCCCGACTCCCTGATCGTTCACACACGAAAGCCGCTTCCATGCTGAGAATCGCAGTGCCCAACAAGGGCTCCCTCTCCGAGACCGCCGCGCAGATGCTGCACGAGGCCGGGTACACCGGTCGTCGCGACTCGCGCGAGCTCGTCGTCGCCGACCCGCGCAACGACGTCGAGTTCTTCTACCTCCGCCCGCGCGACATCGCCACCTACGTCGGCTCGGGCGCGCTCGACGTCGGCATCACGGGTCGCGACCTGCTGCTCGACTCGGGGTCGGATGCCTCCGAGATCGCCGAGCTCGGCTTCGGCGGCTCGACCTTCCGCTTCGCCGGCACGCCCGGCGCCTTCTCCGAGCTGTCCGACCTCCAGGGCGTGCGCGTGGCGACGAGCTACCCGGGCCTCGTCGGCGCCTTCCTCGAGCGACACGGCGTGGCATCCGATCTCGTGCGCCTCGACGGCGCGGTCGAGTCGGCCGTGCGACTCGGTGTCGCCGACGCGGTCGCCGACGTCGTCTCGACCGGCGGCACGCTGCGCAAGGCGGGCCTGGAGATCTTCGGCCCGGTGATCCTCGACTCGACCGCCGTGCTCATCGGCTCGGGCACGCACGCGCCCGGCACGACGACCCTCGTGCGGCGCCTCAACGGCGTGATCGTCGCGCGCGAGTACGTGATGCTCGACTACGACGTGCCCATGAGCCTGCTCGACGCGGCGACCGCCATCGCTCCAGGCTTCGAGTCTCCCACGGTCTCCCCGCTGCACGACCGCGAGTGGGCGGCCGTGCGGGTCATGATCAAGCGCACCGACACGAACCACGTGATGGACGCGCTGTACGAACTCGGGGCGCGGGCGATCCTCGTGAGCGCCATCCACGCGGCGAGGCTCTGATGTCCGTCGCGGTCCGCGTCATCCCGTGCCTCGACGTGGCCGGCGGCCGCGTGGTGAAGGGCGTCAACTTCCGCGACCTGCGCGACGCCGGCGACCCGGTCGAGCTCGCGCGGCTGTACGGCGAGCAGGGCGCCGACGAGCTGTGCTTCCTCGACGTCACGGCGACCGTCGACGACCGGTCGACCACGTACGAGGTCGTGCAGGCCACCGCGGAGCAGGTGTTCATCCCGCTCACGGTCGGGGGAGGCATCCGCTCGGTCGACGACGTCGCGCGCCTGCAGGGACACGGCGCCGACAAGGTGGGAGTGAACAGCGCGGCCATCGCCCGCCCGGCGCTGATCGGGGAGATCGCCGACCGGTTCGGCTCGCAGGTGCTCGTGCTGTCGCTCGACGTGAAGCGGTCGGATGCCACCGAGTCGGGGTTCGTCGTGACGACCCACGGCGGCCGTACCGAGACGACCCTCGACGCGCTCGCCTGGGCCACGCAGGCCATCGAGCTGGGCGTGGGGGAGCTGCTCGTCAACTCCATCGACGCGGACGGCACCAAGCAGGGCTTCGACGCCGAGCTGGTCGCGCTCATGCACGAGCTGTCGTCGGTGCCCGTGATCGCCTCGGGCGGGGCGGGCGCGGTGGAGCACTTCGCCCCGGCGGTGGCCGCGGGGGCCGACGCGGTGCTCGCGGCATCCGTGTTCCACAATCGCGAGCTCACGATCGGCGAGGTCAAGGACGCCCTCGCCGCCGACGGGAGGACGGTGCGCCGATGACTGATCACGAGGACGAGGAGCTCGAGCGCGACGCGGAGCCCTGGGCGCCCGCCGCGTCGCCCGTGGACCGGGCCGCGTTCAACGGCGACGGGCTCATTCCGGCGGTCATCCAGCGGTGGGACACCGGCGAGGTGCTCATGCTCGGCTGGATGGACCGCGAGGCGATGCGGCGCACCCTCACCGAGGGGCGCGTGACGTTCTGGTCGCGCTCGCGCCAGGAGTACTGGCGCAAGGGCGACACGTCGGGCCACGCGCAGTACGTGCGAGAGGCCGCCCTCGACTGCGACGGCGATACGCTGTTGGTGCGCGTCGACCAGGTCGGCGTCGCCTGCCACACGGGCACCCGCACCTGCTTCGACGGCGACCCGCTCGAGGTCGTCGCAGGCCACGCGCCCGCCTGAGTCCCCGCCCCACACCCGCGCCACGAGGAGCACGATGCCGACCACCGCCGAGCAGACCGGCACGACCGGTCGCGCCGACTTCGACGCGCTGCTGCCCGGCCGCCGGGTCGTGCCCGTCACGCGCGAGCTCTTCGCCGACGGCGAGACGCCCGTGGGCATCTACCGCAAGCTCGCCGACGGCCGCCCGGGCACGTTCCTGCTCGAGTCGGCGGAGCAGGGCGGCATCTGGTCGCGCTACTCGTTCGTCGGCTCGGCCTCGTACGGCGTGCTGACCCAGCGCGGCGACGTCGCGGAGTGGCTCGACTACGGCCTCGACGCCGAGCGAGCCCTGGGGGCGGATGCCCCGGAGGGACCGCTCGCGGCGGTCTCGGCGCTGTACTCCCGCTGGCACACCGAGCCCGTGCCCGGCCTGCCGCCGCTCACCGGCGGGCTCGTCGGCTTCATCGGGTGGGAGGCCATCCGCCAGATCGAGCGCTTGCCGAACCGCCCGCCCGCCGAGGGCGCGGTCGTCGGCCAAGCGCTGAGCTTCGTCTCCGAGCTCGTCGTGCTCGACCACCGTCGCGGCACCGTGCAGCTCATCGTGAGCGCGCTGAACGACGGGGTCGACGACGCCGACGCACTCTGGACGGACGCGCAGGAGCGACTCGATCGGATGCAGCGCGCCATGGCCGCGCCCGCGGAGGCGCACCTCGCCGTGGTCGACCTCTCCACGCCCGCCTCGCCGACCTCGCGCACCGCGAAGCAGGACTTCCTCGACGCGGTCGTGACGAGCAAGGAGTACATCCGCGAGGGCGACATCTTCCAGGTGGTCATCTCGCAGCGCTTCGAGCAGGAGTGCACGGCCGCGCCGATCGACGTCTACCGCGTGCTGCGCAGCCTCAACCCGAGTCCGTACATGTACCTGCTGAGCCTCGAGGACCCGGACGGCGAACCGTACTGGATCGTCGGCTCGTCGCCCGAGGCGCTCGTGAAGGTGCAGGACGGCCGCGTGTACACGCATCCGATCGCCGGCTCGAAGCCGCGCGGCGCCACGCCAGAGGCCGACGCGGACTTCGAGGCCGAGCTCGCCGGCGACCCGAAGGAGCGCGCCGAGCACCTGATGCTCGTCGACCTCGCGCGCAACGACCTCGCGAAGGTGTGCGCGGCCGGCTCGGTCGAGGTGACCGAGTTCATGCGCGTCGAGCGGTTCAGTCACATCATGCACCTCGTCTCGTCGGTCGAGGGCGACCTGCTGCCCACCGCCGACGCGATCGACGTGTTCCGCGCGACCTTCCCGGCCGGCACGCTCTCGGGGGCGCCGAAGCCGCGCGCGCTCGAGATCATCGACGAGCTCGAGCCCGTGCAGCGCGGCGTCTACGGCGGCGTCGTCGGCTACTTCGGGTTCGGCGGCGACGCCGACCTCGCGATCGCGATCCGCACGGCCACGATCCGCGGCGGCGTCGCGCGCGTGCAGGCAGGCGGCGGGCTCGTGGCCGACTCGAACCCCGAGTCGGAGTTCCAGGAGTCGCAGAACAAGGCCGCCGCACCGCTGCGCGCGGTCGCGGTCGCCAACGCCATGCGGACGCTGGGCTGACGTGCCCGCACGACGCCGCAAGCTCACCCTGGTGCTCGCCGTGCTCGGCGCCTCGGGGCTGGGCCTCGTCGCGTGGACCCAGACCTGGTTCACGATCACGCTCGACACCGGCGACGCGCTCGCGGTCCCGGGCGAGGTTGCGGATGCCGCGCTGGCGGCGCTCGCCCTCGCCGGACTCGCCCTCGGCGCGGCGCTCGCGATCGCCGGTCGCGTGGCACGGCTCGTGCTGGGCGTGCTCGCCGTCGTGCTCGGCGCGTGCGTCGTCCTGTCGGCCTGGCTCGCGCTGGTCGACCCCGCGGCGACCGCGGCGCCGGTCGTGACCGAGGCCACCGGCATCGCCGGCGACTCGGCCGCGGCCCTCGTGACGTCGGTCGCCGGCACGGCCTGGCCGTGGCTGGGCGCCGCGTCGGGCGTCGTGCTGGCCGTGGCCGGCATCGCGGTGCTCGCGACCTCGTCGCGGTGGCCCGAGTCGTCACGTCGCTACCGCGCCGTGCAGGTCGAGCGCGCCGACGGCGGCTCCGCAGGCGCCGTCGACGAATGGGACGAGCTGTCGCGCGGCGAGGACCCCACCGAGCCGGGTCGGGACTGACCGCGGCCAGCCGATAGACTTCCTCCGTCCCCGAACCAGAAGGAGCATCATGAGCACTGACATCAGCGACCCGGGCCACGGACACTCGCCCGCAGCCTGGATTGCCGTGGTGATCATGCTCGTCGCGTTCTCGATCGGCACCGTCGCCTTCTTCTTCGCCGTCGAGTGGCTCGTCTGGGCCTCTGCCGTGCTCCTCGTGCTCGGCGCGATCGTCGGCTGGGCGCTCGCGAAGGCGGGCTACGGCGTGGGTGGCTCCCGCGTCCCCGCAGCGGAGCACTGACCGACGTGCTGTCCGAGCTCACGGCGAACGCGGTCGCGGACGCCGAGGCCCGGCGCGCCGACCGGCCGCTCGCCGACGTCGAGCGGGCCGCCAGCGAGCGACCCGCCGCGCTGGACGCCCTGGCGGCGCTCGCACCTGCCGACCGGGTGAAGATCATCGCCGAGGTCAAGCGCGCGAGCCCGTCGCGCGGCCCGCTGGCCGACATCCCCGACCCCGCCGCGCTCGCGCGCGAGTACGAGGCGGGCGGGGCGAGCGCCATCAGCGTGCTCACCGAGGGACGCCGGTTCCTGGGGTCGCTCGCCGACCTCGAGGCCGTGCGCGCCGCGGTGTCGCTGCCCGTGCTGCGCAAGGACTTCATCGCCACGCCGTACCAGGTGTTCGAGGCGCGCGCCGCGGGCGCCGACCTCGTGCTGCTCATCGTGGGCGCGCTCGAGCAGCGCGACCTCGCCGAGCTGCACGCACTCGTCGGCGAGCTCGGCATGACCGCGCTCGTCGAGACCCACGACGCCGACGAGCTCGCGCGCGCCGCCGACGTCGGCGCACGCCTGATCGGCGTGAACGCACGCAACCTGTCCACCTTCGAGCTCGACCGCGAGCTGTTCGGGCGACTCGCTCCGAGCTTCCCCGACGGCGCCGTCAAGGTGGCCGAGTCGGCCGTCTCCACGGCCGACGACGTCGCCGCGTACCGCGCCGCGGGCGCAGACGTGGTCCTCGTGGGGGAGGCGCTCGTCACGAGCGAGCCCCGCGAGACGCTCGCGAGATTCCTGGGGGAGTAGATGTCCCTGCGCACCGAGACCGGTCCGTACTTCGGCGACTTCGGCGGGCGCTTCGTGCCCGAGTCGCTCATCGCCGCGCTCGACGAGCTCGACGAGGCCTGGCAGCTCGCCAAGCTCGACCCGGCGTTCCACGACGAGCTCGACGGCCTGTTGCGCGACTACGTCGGGCGCCCGTCGCCGCTGACCGAGGTGCGCCGCTTCGCCGAGCACGCCGGCGGGGCACGCGTGTTCCTGAAGCGCGAGGACCTCAACCACACCGGCTCGCACAAGATCAACAACGTGCTCGGGCAGGCGCTGCTCACCAAGCGCGTCGGCAAGACCCGGGTGATCGCCGAGACCGGCGCCGGCCAGCACGGCGTCGCCACCGCGACCGCCGCAGCGCTGTTCGGGCTCGAGTGCGTCATCTACATGGGCGAGGTCGACACTGAGCGCCAGGCGCTCAACGTCGCGCGCATGCGGCTGCTCGGCGCCGAGGTGATCCCGGTGACGCACGGCTCGCGCACCCTGAAGGACGCGATCAACGAGGCGATGCGCGACTGGGTCACGAACGTCGGCCACACCAACTACATCTTCGGCACCGTGGCGGGCCCGCACCCGTTCCCGGCGATGGTGCGCGACCTGCAGAAGGTCATCGGCGAGGAGGCTCGCGCGCAGATGCTCGAGCGCACCGGCACGCTGCCGACCGCGGTGGCCGCGTGCGTCGGCGGCGGGTCCAACGCGATCGGCATCTTCCACGCCTTCCTCGACGACGCCGACGTCGCCCTCTACGGCTTCGAGGCCGGCGGCGAGGGCGTCGACACCGAGCGCCACGCCGCCACCATCGGCAAGGGCCGGCCGGGCGTGCTGCACGGTGCCCGGAGCTACCTGCTGCAGGACGAGGACGGCCAGACCATCGAGTCGCACTCGATCTCGGCCGGGCTCGACTACCCGGGCGTCGGCCCGGAGCACTCGTGGCTCGCCGACGTGGGGCGCGCCCGGTACCGGGCGTCGACGGATGCCGCCGCGATGGACGCGCTCCGCCTGCTGTCGCGCACCGAGGGCATCATCCCCGCCATCGAGTCGGCGCACGCGCTCGCGGGTGCGCTCGAACTCGGCCGCGAGCTCGGTCCGGAGGCGAGCATCCTCGTGAACCTCTCCGGGCGCGGCGACAAGGACATGGAGACGGCTGCGAAGTGGTTCGAGCTGATCGACGGCGAGGAGGGCGCATGAGCGTCGGCGAGACCATCGACGCACGTGTGGCGGCCGGCACCGGCGCACTCGTGGGCTACCTGCCGGTGGGGTTCCCGTCGCTCGGCGCGAGCGTCGACGCGGCGGTCGCGCTGGTCGAGAACGGGGTCGACGCGCTCGAGCTCGGCATCCCGTACTCCGACCCTGTGATGGACGGCCCCGTCATCCAGGACGCGACCCAGGCGGCCCTCGCGAACGGGTTCCGGCTCGCGCACGGCTTCGAGGCGGTGCGGGCGATCCGGGCCCAGGTCGACGCGCCGGTCCTCATGATGACCTACTGGAACCCCGTGGTGCAGTACGGCGTCGACCGCTTCGCCGACGACCTCGCCGCTGCGGGCGGGGCGGGCCTCATCACGCCCGACCTCGTCCCCGACGAGGGCGACGCCTGGCTCGCGGCATCCGACCGCACCGGCCTCGACCGCGTGTTCCTGGCTGCTCCGAGCTCATCGGATGCCCGGCTGGCACTCACCGTCGAGGCGAGCCGCGGGTTCGTGTACGCGGTGTCGACCATGGGCATCACGGGCGCGCGCGCCGACGTGGACCGCGCCGCGCGCGAGCTCGTGGAGCGACTGCGCACCGCGGGCAGCCCGCGATCGTGCGTGGGCGTCGGCATCTCGACGGCCGAGCAGGTGCGCGAGGTCGTCTCCTACGCCGACGGCGCGATCGTCGGCTCGGCGCTCGTGAAGGCCCTCGCAGACGGGGGCGTGGAGGGCGTCGCCGCCCTCGCCGCGGAGCTCGCGCGCGGCACCCGCCCGACGGGGTAGTACGCTGGCCGAGGCCGCCCGCGGGCCCGAACCCGCGACCTGGACGAAAGGCACCGAACGAACGTGATCGCACCGCTCAGCATCCCCAGCCCGGAGTGGAGCTCCTTCGAGATCCCGCTTCCGTGGGGCGGCGCCCTCACCATCCACGCGTACGCCCTGTGCATCCTGCTGGGCATCGTGCTCGCCGTGTGGATCACGTCGCACCGGCTCACCAAGCGCGGCGCCGAGCCGGGCGTCGTGCTCGACATCGCGCTGTGGGCCGTGCCGCTCGGCATCGTCTTCGCGCGGTTCTACCACGTCGCCACCCACCCCGGCGACTACTTCTACGAGGGCGCCGACCTCTGGAAGGTGTTCGCGATCTGGGAGGGCGGCAACGCCATCTACGGCGCCCTGATCGGCGGCGCGCTGGGCGTCTGGATCGGCTGCCGCATGACCGGCATCCGCTTCTGGTCGTTCGCCGACGCGCTGGCACCGGGCATGCTCGTCGCACAGGCCGCCGGCCGTCTCGGCAACTGGTTCAACCACGAGCTCTTCGGCCTGCCCACGGAGCTGCCGTGGGGCCTCGAGATCGAGTCGACCAACCCCGCGTTCCCCGCCGGCCTCGAGCCCGGCACGCTGTTCCACCCCACGTTCCTCTACGAGATCATCTGGAACCTGCTGGGCGTCGCGGTGCTGCTGTGGCTCGAGCGGAGGTTCCGCCTGCGCTGGGGCAAGGCGTTCGCCGTGTACCTCATCTGGTACGGCGTCGGCCGCAGCTTCCTCGAGTCGATCCGCGTCGACCCGAGCGAGATCTTCCTCGGCATCCGCTCCAACGTCTGGGCGTCGTTCGCCGCCATCCTCATCGGCGTGATCATCCTCGTGGTGCAGACGCGTCGCCACACCGGTCAGGAGTCGAGCCCGTACGTGCCCGGCCGCGAGTGGCCCGGGGCCGACGCTGTAGACTCGGACGACACCGAGTCCGACCGAGACACGATCGGCGACGACGCCGAGGACGAGGGCGACACGGAGGCGGCCGCAGCCACAAGCACACGCGAGACGACCTCCTAGTCCGGGCGATCCGGCCCGTGCCCCGAATGCGTCCCCGCACCTTTGGGGCGCACATCCGACATTCCGATGGGCCGAAGGCGTCCCGCGCTGGTTCACTGATTTCACGAGGACGGTCACTGTGGCGATGACTCCGACCCACGCACGATTCGGCGCGGTCCCCGCGGCGCAGGGCATGTACGACCCGGCCCACGAGAAGGACGCCTGCGGCCTCGCGATGGTCGCCACGCTCCGCGGCACCGCGGGCCACGACATCATCCAGGCGGCGCTCGACGCGCTGCGCAACCTGGAGCACCGCGGCGCCGTCGGCTCCGATGCCGGCACCGGCGACGGCGCGGGCATCATCACGCAGGTGCCCGACGCGTTCCTGCGTGAGGTCGTCTCGTTCGAACTGCCCGCACCGGGCCGTTACGCGGTCGGCAACGCGTTCCTGCCCACCGACCCCACGCAGCGCAGCGCCGTCAAGCGCCGCTTCCGCGAGATCGCCGCCGAGGAGCGCCTCGAGATCATCGGCTGGCGCGAGGTCCCCGTGCGCCCCGACGAGCTGGGCACGCTCGCCCGCGCGGCCATGCCCGACGTGCAGCAGGTCTACGTGCGCAGCGTCGACGAGACCGAGGCGGGCGCACCCCTCTCCGACATCGCGCTCGACCGGCTCACCTTCCGCCTGCGCAAGCGCGCCGAGCGCGAGATCGAGCTGTACTTCGCGTCGCTGTCGTGCCGCACCCTCGTCTACAAGGGCATGGTCACGACCCTCCAGCTCGAGCCGTTCTACCCGGACCTCTCGGACGAGCGGTTCGCGTCGAAGCTCGCGCTCGTGCACTCGCGGTACTCGACCAACACGTTCCCGTCCTGGCCGCTCGCGCAGCCGTTCCGCATGATCGCGCACAACGGCGAGATCAACACCGTGCAGGGCAACCGCAACTGGATGCGCGCGCGCCAGTCGCAGCTCGAGTCCGAGCTCCTTGGCGACCTCGCCCCGATCCTGCCGATCGTGACGCCCGGCTCGAGCGACTCGGCGTCGTTCGACGAGGTCGTCGAGCTGCTGAGCCTCTCGGGCCGCAGCCTGCCGCACGCGGTGATGATGATGGTGCCCGAGGCGTGGGAGAACGCCGCGGAGATCGACCCGGCCAGGCGCGCGTTCTACGAGTACCACTCGATGCTCATGGAGCCGTGGGACGGCCCGGCCGCGATCGTCTTCACCGACGGCTCGCTCGTGGGGGCCACGCTCGACCGCAACGGGCTGCGCCCGGGCCGCTACGTCGTGACCGACGACGGCCTGGTCGTGCTCGCGAGCGAGATCGGCGTGCTCGACATCGACCAGTCGAAGGTGGTCCGCAAGGGCCGGCTGCAGCCCGGTCGCATGTTCCTGGTCGACACGGTCGCCGGCCGCCTCATCGAGGACGACGAGATCAAGTCCGAGCTCGCCGCGTCCGAGCCGTGGGGGGAGTGGCTGGAGTCCGGTCGCATCCGGCTCGCCGACCTGCCCGAGCGGGAGCACATCGTGCACCCGCCGGCATCCGTCCGCCGGCGCCAGCGCACCTTCGGCTACACCGAGGAGGAGGTGCGGGTGCTGCTCACGCCCATGGCCCGCACCGGCATGGAGCCGCTCGGCGCCATGGGCTCCGACACCCCGATCGCCGTCCTGAGCGAGCGGCCGCGCCTGCTGTTCGACTACTTCACGCAGCAGTTCGCGCAGGTCACCAACCCGCCGCTCGACTCGATCCGCGAGGAGGTCGTGACCTCGCTCGGCACCGCGCTCGGGCCGGAGTACAACCTGCTCAGCTCGGGCGCCGAGCACACCCGCCAGGTGACGCTCTCGTTCCCCGTCATCGACAACGACGAGCTCGCGAAGATCCAGCACATCGACCCGCGGCCCGACAGCGCCACGACCACGACGCTCCGCGGCCTCTACCGGGTCGAGGAGGGCACCGAGGGGCTCCGCTCCCGGCTCACCGCGCTGTGCGAGGAGGCCGATCGCGCCATCGCCGCCGGTGCGCGCTTCCTCGTGCTGAGCGATCGCGACACGACCTCCGAGCTCGCGCCGATCCCGTCGCTGCTCATGCTGGCGGCCGTGCACCACCACCTCATCCGCTCCGAGACGCGGATGCGGGTGGGCATCGTCGTCGAGACCGGTGACGTGCGCGAGGTGCACCACGTCGCGCTCCTCATCGGCTACGGCGCGTCCGCGGTCAACCCGTACCTCGCGATGGAGACCTGCGAGGAGCTCGTGCGCTCGGGCGTCATCACCGGCGTCTCGCCCGAGCAGGCCGTGAAGAACGTGATCAAGGCGCTCGGCAAGGGCGTGCTGAAGATCATGTCGAAGATGGGCATCTCGACGATGTCGTCCTACGCGGGCGCCCAGGCGTTCGAGGCCGTCGGCCTCAGCCAGGAGTTCGTCGACGAGTTCTTCACCGGCACCACGACCAAGCTCGGCGGCGTCAGCCTCGACGTCATCGCCACCGAGAACGCCCGCCGCTACAAGGGCGCGTACCCCGACGACGTCGCGGTGACGGTGCACGAGCGGCTCGCGACCGGCGGCGAGTACCAGTGGCGCCGCGACGGCGCCCCGCACCTCTTCAACCCCGAGACGGTCTTCCGCCTGCAGCACGCGACGCGCAGCAAGCGGTACGACATCTTCCGCGAGTACACCTCGATGGTCGACGGCCAGGCCGAGAACCTGATGACGCTGCGCGGCATGTTCGCGCTGCGCACGGGCGCGCGGCCGCCCGTGCCGATCGACGAGGTCGAGCCGGTGTCGTCGATCGTGAAGCGGTTCTCGACCGGCGCGATGAGCTACGGCTCCATCTCGAAGGAGGCGCACGAGACCCTCGCGATCGCGATGAACCGCCTCGGCGCGCGCTCGAACACGGGCGAGGGCGGCGAAGACCTCGATCGCCTGCTCGACCCCGAGCGGCGGAGCGCGATCAAGCAGGTGGCATCCGGTCGCTTCGGCGTCACGAGCATGTACCTCACGCATGCCGACGACATCCAGATCAAGCTCGCCCAGGGCGCGAAGCCGGGCGAGGGCGGTCAGCTGCCGCCGACCAAGGTCTACCCGTGGGTCGCCCGCACCCGGCACGCGACCGCCGGCGTCGGCCTCATCTCGCCGCCGCCGCACCACGACATCTACTCGATCGAGGACCTCAAGCAGCTGATCTTCGACCTGAAGCGCGCGAACCCGGGTGCCCGGGTGCACGTGAAGCTCGTGAGCCAGTCGGGCATCGGCGCGGTCGCCGCCGGCACCGCCAAGGCGCTGGCCGACGTCATCCTCGTCTCCGGCCACGACGGCGGCACCGGCGCGAGCCCGATGAACTCGCTCAAGCACGCCGGCACGCCGTGGGAGCTCGGCCTCGCCGAGACGCAGCAGACGCTCATGCTGAACGGCATGCGCGACCGCGTGGTCGTGCAGGTCGACGGGCAGATGAAGACGGGCCGCGACGTGATCATCGGCGCGCTGCTCGGTGCCGAGGAGTTCGGCTTCGCGACCGCGCCCCTGGTGGTGGAGGGCTGCGTGCTCATGCGCGTGTGCCACCTCGACACCTGCCCGGTCGGCGTCGCCACCCAGAACCCCGAGCTGCGGAAGCGCTTCAGCGGCAAGCCCGAGTTCGTCGTGAACTTCTTCGAGTTCATCGCGCAGGAGGTGCGCGAGTACCTCGCCGAGCTCGGCTTCCGCAGCCTCGACGAGGCGATCGGCCGTCGCGAGATGCTCGACATCGACCGCGCCGTCGACCACTGGAAGGCGAGCGGACTCGACCTGTCGCCGGTGCTGGTGGGTCCGGACTTCTCCGATTCGGAGCCGCGACGGAACGCGCGTCCGCAGGACCACGAGCTCGACGAGCACTTCGACAACCAGCTGATCGAGGCGTCGGCCGACGTGCTCGAGCACGGCGGCCGCGTCGAGATCGCCCTGCCGATCCGCAACACCGAGCGCGCGGTGGGCACCATGCTCGGTCACGAGGTGACCGTGCGCCACGGCGTCAACGGCCTGCCCGCCGGGTCGATCGACGTGACGCTCACTGGCTCCGCCGGGCAGTCGTTCGGCGCGTTCCTGCCCGCCGGCATCACGCTGCGCCTCGAGGGCGACTCGAACGACTACGTCGGCAAGGGCCTCTCCGGCGGCCAGGTGATCGTGCGGCCCGACCGTTCGAGCACCTTCCCGGCTGAGCGCAACGTGATCGCCGGCAACGTGATCGGCTACGGCGCGACGCAGGGCAGCATGTTCATCAGCGGCATCGTGGGCGAGCGCTTCCTGGTGCGCAACTCGGGCGCGACGGCGGTCGTCGAGGGCGTGGGCGACCACGCGCTCGAGTACATGACGGGCGGGCTCGCGCTCATCCTCGGCCCGACCGGCCGCAACCTCGGCGCGGGCATGTCCGGCGGCACGGCGTACGTGTTCGACCTGCCCAAGGAGCGGATCAACCGCGACGCGCTCGCCACCGGCGAGCTGCAGCTGCACGAGCTCGGCAGCGCCGACCACGAGATCGTGCTCGACCTCCTCCGCCAGCACCTGGAGCACACGGGGTCCGCGCTCGCGGAACGCCTGCTCGAGGCCCCCGACACCATGGAGCGATTCGTGAAGGTACTCCCGCGCGACTACGCGGCCGTCCTGAAGACCCGCCAGAACGCCGTCGACGAAGGGCTGGACCCCGACGGCGACGTCGTCTGGGGCCGCATCCTGGAGGTGACCGGTGGCTGACCCGAAGGGCTTCCTCAAGACGACCGAGCGCGAGCTGCCGAAGCGGCGGCCGGTGCCGGTGCGCATCATGGACTTCAAGGAGGTCTACGAGCAGGGCGACCCCGCGCAGCTGCGCCGGCAGGCCGGACGCTGCATGGACTGCGGCATCCCGTTCTGCCACCAGGGCTGCCCGCTCGGCAACCTGATCCCCGAGTGGAACGACCTCATGTACCGGGGCGAGGGCCGCGCGGCGATCGAGCGGCTGCACGCGACCAACAACTTCCCGGAGTTCACCGGTCGGCTCTGCCCCGCACCGTGCGAGTCGTCGTGCGTGCTCGGCATCAACCAGCCGGCGGTGACGATCAAGCAGGTCGAGGTCTCGATCATCGACCAGGCGTTCTCGAACGGCTGGGTGCAGCCGCACCCGCCGGGTCGGCTGACGGGCAAGACCGTCGCCGTCGTCGGCTCGGGCCCGGCCGGGCTCGCCGCGGCGCAGCAGCTCACGCGCGCGGGGCACACGGTCGCGGTCTACGAGCGCGACGACCGCATCGGCGGGCTCCTGCGCTATGGCATCCCCGACTTCAAGATGGAGAAGCGCCACCTCGACCAGCGCATCGCCCAGATGACGGCCGAGGGCACCCGCTTCCGTGCGGGCGTCGACATCGGCACCGACATCTCCTGGGACGCGCTGCGCGAGCGCTACGACGCCGTGGTCATCGCGACCGGTGCGATGGTGCCCCGCGACCTGCCGATCCCGGGGCGCGACCTGCCGGGCGTGCACTTCGCCATGGAGTACCTGGTGCAGTCGAACCACGCGGTCGCGGGCGACACGGTGCCCGAGCAGATCACCGCCGAGGGCAAGCACGTCGTGGTCCTGGGCGGCGGCGACACCGGCGCCGACTGCATCGGCACCGCGCACCGTCAGGGCGCGCTGTCGGTGACCAACCTCGCGATCGGCAAGAAGCCGGGCATCTCGCGACCCGACACCCAGCCGTGGCCGATGCACCCGAACCTGTTCGAGGTGCAGACCGCGCACGAGGAGGGCGGCACGCGCCAGTACCTCGCCTCGACCGTCGAGTTCGTCTCGAACGACGTCGGCGAGGTGCGTGCGATCCGCGTCGCGGAGACCGAGTACCTCGACGGGCGTCGCGTCCCCAAGGCGGGCACCGAGCGCGAGATCCCGGCCGACCTGGTGCTGCTCGCGCTGGGCTTCACCGGCCCCGAGTCGCAGGACCTCTCCGGTCAGCTCGGCGCCGCGTTCACGCAGCGCGGCAACGTCGAGCGCGACGACTCCTACGCGACGAGCGTCCCGGGCGTCTACGTCGCCGGCGACGCCGGTCGCGGGCAGTCGCTCATCGTGTGGGCCATCGCCGAGGGACGTGCTGCGGCCGCCTCCGTCGACCGGTACCTTGAGGGTGAGACGCACCTCCCGAGCCCGATCCCGGCGTCCGCGCAGGCGATCTCGATCTGACCGACCGGCCCTTCATCCCCACCACCACGATCACCGCGCCCCGGCGCGAGGAACACGGAGCACAGAGAACATGAGACGCGCGAAGATCGTCGCCACGCTCGGACCCGCGACCGCGAGCTACGAAGGGATCCGTGCTCTCATCGACGCCGGCCTCGACGTCGCCCGCATGAACCTGAGCCACGGCACGTACGACGTGCACGAGGGCGTCTACCAGAACATCCGCAAGGCGTCGAACGACTCCGGTCGCGCCGTCGCCGTGCTGGTCGACCTCCAGGGCCCGAAGATCCGCCTCGGGAAGTTCGCGGACGGCCCGCACGAGCTCGCCGAGGGCGACGTCTTCACGATCACGACCGAGGACATCCTCGGCGACAAGGACATCTGCTCCACGACGTTCAAGGGCCTCCCGCAGGACGTCTCCCCGGGCGACTTCCTGCTGATCGACGACGGCAAGGTCCGCGTCCGCGTGCTCGACACCGACGGCACCCGCGTGCGCACGGAGGTCGTCGTCGCCGGACCCGTCTCCGACAACAAGGGCATCAACCTGCCGGGCGTCGCGGTCAACGTGCCGGCGCTGTCGGAGAAGGACGAGGCCGACCTGCGCTGGGGCCTCGAGCTCGGCGCCGACCTGATCGCGCTGTCGTTCGTGCGCAACGCCGCCGACGTCTCGCGCGTGCGGGAGATCATGGACGAGGTCGGTCGCCGCGTGCCGGTGGTCGCCAAGATCGAGAAGCCGCAGGCCGTCGAGGCGCTCGACGAGATCATCGACGCGTTCGACGCGCTCATGGTCGCCCGCGGCGACCTCGGCGTCGAGCTGCCGCTCGAGGCCGTGCCCATCGTGCAGAAGCGCGCGATCGAGGCGGCGCGCCGCATGGCCAAGCCCGTCATCGTCGCGACCCAGATGCTCGAGTCGATGATCCACAGCCCGGTGCCTACGCGCGCCGAGACCTCCGACGTCGCGAACGCCGTGCTCGACGGCGCGGACGCGGTCATGCTCTCGGGCGAGACCAGCGTCGGCGAGTACCCGACGGTCACGCTGGAGACCATGGCGCGCATCGTCGCCTCGACGGAGCAGCACGGCCTCGACCGCGTGCCGCCGCTCGGCACCCGGCCGCGCACCCAGTCGGGTGCGATCACGCTCGCCGCGGTGGACGTCGCGAACTTCGTCGAGGCCAAGTTCCTCTGCGTGTTCTCGGAGTCGGGCGAGTCGGTGCGGCGCATGACGCGCATCCGCAGCGATATCCCGATCCTCGCCTTCACGCCCGACCCTGCGATCCGCCGACGCATGGCGCTGTATTGGGGCGTGCAGTCGTTCGTGGTCTCGCGCGTGACCCACACCGACCAGATGGTCGCCCAGGTCGACGAGGTGCTGAGCCGCGAGGGCCTCGCGGTCGAGGGGGAGAAGGTCGTCATCATCTCCGGGTCCCCTCCCGGCATCCCCGGCACCACCAACGACATCCGCGTGCACAACGTGGGCGAGGTCCTCTAGGGGCTCCTCGACGACGGCCGGCCCCGCAAGGGGCCGGCCGTTGGTCGTTCACGGGTCGTGCCGGTGGTGGGGGTCGAACCCACACGCCCTCTCGGGCAAAGCATTTTGAGTGCTCCGCGTCTGCCATTCCGCCACACCGGCGCACGAGACCGCGATCAGAATACCGTAGGCTTTCAGGCGTGACAGACACCGAGAACACCCAGGCCGCGCCGCGTCGCGTCGTGGTCGCCGAGGACGAATCGCTCATCAGGCTCGACGTGGTGGAGACGCTCCGCGACAACGGGTTCGAGGTGGTCGGCGAGGCCGGCGACGGCGAGACGGCCGTCGCGCTCGCGACCGAGCTGCGTCCCGACCTGGTCGTCATGGACGTGCGGATGCCGCAGCTCGACGGCATCGAGGCGGCCAAGCGCCTGAGCGAGGGCCACATCGCCCCGGTCGTGCTGCTCACCGCGTTCAGCCAGAAGGAACTGGTCGAGCGCGCCACCGAGGCCGGCGCCCTCGCCTACGTCGTGAAGCCCTTCACTCCGAACGACCTGCTGCCGGCGATCGAGATCGCGCTCGCCCGTCACGCCCAGATCCTCACCCTCGAGGCGGAGGTCGGCGACCTCGTCGAGCGCTTCGAGACGCGCAAGCTCGTCGACCGGGCCAAGGGCCTGCTGAACGAGAAGATGGGCCTGTCGGAGCCCGAGGCGTTCCGCTGGATCCAGAAGGCGTCGATGGACCGCCGCCTCACCATGAAGGACGTCGCGCAGGCGATCATCGAGCAGCTGGCGCCCAAGAAGGGCTGACGCCGCCCGGGCCGCGACGCCGTCAGGGCGTCGGCAGGCCCTTGATGAAGTTCGTGATCCGCACGGTCGAGCACCGGCGTCCCTGCTCGTCGGTCACGACGATCTCGTGCACGGTCATCGTGCGACCGAGGTGCAGCGGCGTGCAGGTGCCCGTGACGCTGCCGGAGGTCGCGGAGCGCGTGTGCGTCGCGTTGATGTCGACGCCGACCGCGAGCCGCCCGGGCCCGGCCCAGAGGTTCGCCGACATCGAGCCGAGCGACTCGCCGAGCACCACGTACGCGCCGCCGTGCAGGAGCATGGCGGGCTGGGTGTTGCCCGCGACCGGCATGGTCGCGACCGCGCGCTCCACGGTGAACTCCGTGAACTCGATGCCCATGCGCTCGGCGAGCTCGCCGATGCCGCGGGTGCGGATGTAGTCGAGGGCGTCGGCGGTCTGCTCGTGGGTCATGCGTCGCATCCGATCGGGTCGTCAGGCGGCGTCGGCGGCCGCTTATAGGCTTGCGGGGTGACGGAACCAGTAAAGCCCACCCTCATGGTCATCGACGGCCATTCCCTCGCATTCCGGGCGTTCTTCGCGCTCCCGGTCGACAGCTTCCGCACCCGCGACGGGCAGCACACGAACGCCATCCACGGCTTCCTGTCGATGCTGCTGCTCCTGCTGAAGAACGAGAAGCCGACGCACCTCGCGGTCGCCTTCGACATCTCGCGGCACTCGTTCCGCACCCGCGACTACGAGGAGTACAAGGGCAACCGGGCGGAGACGCCGCCGGAGTTCAAGGGACAGGTCCCGCTGCTGCAGGAGGCCCTCGCGGCCATGGGCGTGCGCACCCTCGAGAAGGAGGACTACGAGGCCGACGACATCCTCGCCACGCTCGCCGCGGAGGGCAGGCGCGACGGCTACGAGGTGCTGCTCGTCTCGGGCGACCGCGACACGATCCAGCTGGTCAACGACGAGGTGACGCTGCTCTACCCGTCGAGCCAGGGCGTGTCGCAGCTCAAGCGCTACGACCCGGCGACGGTCGAGGAGCGCTACGGCCTGCCGCCGGCGCAGTACCCCGAGATCGCGGCGCTCGTCGGCGAGACGAGCGACAACCTCCCCGGCATCACGAAGGTCGGCGAGAAGACCGCCGTGAAGTGGCTGAAGCAGTTCGGCGACCTCGACGGCGTGCTCGCGCACGCAGACGAGATCAAGGGCGTCGCCGGCAACAACCTGCGCGCCGAGATGGACAACGCCGTGCGCAACCGGCGCCTCAACCGGCTGGTCGACGACCTCGAGCTCGACGTGGCGCTCGACGACCTGGCCACTCGCCCGATCGACACCGACGCCGTCACCGCGGTCTTCTCGCGCTTGGAGTTCCGCACGCTGCTCGAGCGCGTGATGAAGCTGGCGGGCGAGGAGCAGGGGGCGGATGCCGCTGCCGGCACGCCCGCGCCCGCGACATCCGCCACCCCGACGGCGCCCGCGCCGCGCACGCTGCTCGACGAGGAGCTCGACGCGTGGCTCGACCGGCAGGTCTCCGCGCACCCCGACGGGCTGGGCCTCACGATCGAGATGCTCGACGGCAAGGTGATCGGCGCGGGGGTGTCGGGGGCCGACGAGTCGGTCTTCCTGCCGTGGCAGCCCGGCCGACGCGACTACGCGCCGTTCGAGGAGTGGCTCGCGAGCGATGCGCCGAAGCTCATGACCGACGCGAAGCCGCAGGTCAAGGCGATGCGCCGCTCCGGGCTCGCGTTCGGCGGGCTGGCGCTCGACACGCTCGTGGCGACGTGGCTGGTGAACCCCCTCGCGCAGGAGAAGGGGCTCGCCGACGTCGTCTTCCGGTACCTGGGCGAGACGCTGCCGACCGCCGACCCGGCCCAGCTCGTGCCCGACGAGACCCGAGCAGCGGGCCCGGCCGAGCTGGCCTGGTACACGTTCCGCGCGGCGCCGGTGGTGCTCGCGGAGCTGCCCGCGTCGACGCTCCCGGTGTGCACCGACATCGAGATGCCCATCCTCGGCGTGCTCGCCGACATGGAGCTGCGCGGCGTGACGGTCGACCACGACGAGCTGTCGGCGCTCTCCGGCCAACTCGGTGATCGCGCCGCCGACATCGCCTCCCGCGCGTTCGCCGAGATCGGCCGCGAGGTCAACCTCGGCTCGCCCAAGCAGCTGCAGGAGGTGCTCTTCGACCAGCTCGGCATGCCGAAGACGCGCGCCACGAAGACGGGCTATTCGACGGATGCCGGTGCGCTGGCCGATCTCCAGGAGAAGAGCCCGCACCCGTTCCTGGGCCTCCTGCTCGAGCACCGCGACGCGACGAAGCTGCGGCAGATCGTCGAGTCGCTCGACAAGTCGATCGGCGGCGACGGTCGCATCCACACGACCTACGTGCAGATCGGCACGAGCACGGGGCGCATCGCGTCGACCGACCCGAACCTGCAGAACATCCCGGTGCGCACGGGGGAGGGGCGCCGCATCCGCGAGGCCTTCCGGCACGGCGCCGAGTTCGAGACGCTGCTGACCGCCGATTACTCGCAGATCGAGATGCGCATCATGGCGCACCTGTCGGGCGACCCCGGCCTGATCGAGGCGTTCCACGCGGGGGAGGACCTGCACCGTTTCGTCGGCGCCCGCATCTTCGGCGTCGAGCCGGCCGACGTGACCCCGCTCATGCGCACCAAGGTGAAGGCCATGTCGTACGGGCTCGCCTACGGGCTCAGCGCCTTCGGCCTGTCGAAGCAGCTGCGCATCGAGCAGTCCGAGGCGAAGCAGCTCATGGTCGACTACTTCGCGCGGTTCGGCGCGGTGCGCGACTACCTGCGCGACGTCGTGGCACAGGCGAAGGTCGACGGCTACACCGAGACGATCTTCGGGCGGCGCCGCCCGTTCCCCGACCTGTCGAGCCCGAACCGGGTGCTGCGCGAGAACGCGGAGCGCGCGGCGCTGAACGCGCCGATCCAGGGCTCCGCGGCCGACATCATGAAGATCGCCATGCTCGGGATCGAGCGCGACGTCGCCGACGCCGGGCTCGCGTCGCGCATGCTCATGCAGGTGCACGACGAGCTCATCTTCGAGGTGGCTGCGGGCGAGGGCGAGCAGCTCGAGGAGATCGTGCAGCGGCGCATGGCGACCGCGGCCGACCTGCAGGTGCCGCTCGACGTGCAGCTCGGGCACGGCCCGAACTGGGACGCGGCGGCGCACTGATCGCGAGCATCGCTCGTCTCCGACGCGCTGTGCACAGACCGCCTCGCCGCGTGCACGGGGCGGTCGCCCGCAGCGGATAGGCTCGCTCCCATGACTTCGGAGCCCACCCGCACCCCCACCGAGATCGACCGCGTCGCGGAGGGGTGGGTCGACACCCTGGTGGAGCTGCGCCCGACGATGGGCACCTACATCGGCCGCGAGACCGCGGACGGCGGATACGGCGACCTCTCGCCCGAGGGCGAGGCGCAGCTGGTCGAGGCGGCGCGCTCGACGCTCGCGAGCCTGGAGGCGGCCGACGAGGTCGATGACGTCGATCGCATCACGCGCACCGACCTGCGCAGCCAGCTGGAGCTCGCGATCGAGAGCCACGACGCAGGTCTCTACCTGCGTGACCTGAACGTGATCGCGAGCCCGTCGCAGGAGCTGCGTGACGTCTTCGACCTCATGTCGACCGACTCGGTCGAGGGCTGGGAGGCCGTGTCGCGTCGACTCGCCGCACTGCCCGCGGCGATGGACGGCTACGTCGCGACGCTGCGCGAGGGCATCGCGCGCGGCATCACGCCCGCACGGCGCCAGGTGCGCGAGGTGGCGGCGCAGGCACGCAAGAACGCGCGTCCCGAGGGATTCTTCGGCGAGTTCGTGGCATCCGCGGGCGTGGCAGGCGACGAGCTGCCCGAGGCGCTCCGGGGCGAGCTCGAGCAGGGCGCCGTGGCATCCGCCGTCGCCTACCAGGAGTTCGCGGACTTCCTCGAGTCGGAGCTCGCCGAGGTGGCCGCAGAGAAGGACGCCGTCGGTCGCGAGATCTACGAGCTGCAGTCGCGGTCGTTCCTGGGGGCGAAGATCGACCTCGACGAGACCTACGAGTGGGGCCTCGACGAGCTCGCCCGCATGGTGTCCGAGCAGCAGTCGATCGCGAACGAGATCAAGCGCGGGGCATCCGTGCTCGAGGCCATCTCGTTCCTCGACAACGACCCGAGCCGCAAGCTGCACGGCACCGACGCGCTCAAGGCGTGGATGCAGGAGACGAGCGACCGGGCCGTCGAGGAGCTCGGCGCGACGCACTTCGACATCCCGGAGGAGATCCGCACGCTCGAGTGCATGATCGCCCCCACGCAGGAGGGCGGCATCTACTACACCGGCCCGACCGAGGACTTCTCGCGTCCCGGACGCATGTGGTGGTCGGTGCCCGAGGGCGTGACCGAGTTCGACACCTGGCGCGAGCTCACGACCGTGTACCACGAGGGCGTGCCCGGCCATCACCTGCAGATCGGCCAGGCCGTCGTGCAGTCCGACACCCTCAACTCGTGGCGACGGCTGCTCGCCGGCACCTCGGGACACGCGGAGGGCTGGGCGTTGTACGCCGAGCGGCTGATGGAGGAGCTGGGGTACCTGGACGACCCGGCCGACCGCCTCGGCATGCTCGACGGGCAGCGGATGCGGGCCGCCCGCGTCGTGCTCGACATCGGCGTGCACCTCGAGAAGACGCTGCCCGACGGCTCGGGCCCGTGGACGGCCGACTACGCGTTCGAGTTCCTGTCGCGGAACGTGAACATGAACGAGGGCTTCGTGCGGTTCGAGGTCAACCGCTACCTCGGCTGGCCGGGACAGGCGCCGTCGTACAAGGTCGGCCAGCGCATCTGGGAGCAGCTGCGCGACGAGGTGCGGCAGCGCGAGGGCGACGACTTCAAGATCAAGGACTTCCACGGGAAGGCGCTCGCGATGGGCGGGGTGGGGCTCGACACGCTCCGGTCGGCGATCCTGGGCGCCTGACCGCGGTGCGTCGGGCCGTTTGACCGACGGGCGACCGCGCGGCTAGGATGGAATGTCACGTTTGTGACGTCCTATCCGCACGCCCTTCGCGGAAACACCAATACGAAAGCATTGCGCGTCGGGCCCGACCCTGTCCATTACGGAGCACCTACTACATGACAACCGCAACGACCAAGGCAACCAAGCAGGTCGCAATCAACGACATCGGTTCTGCTGAAGACTTCCTTGCCGCGGTCGAGAAGACGCTCAAGTTCTTCAACGACGGCGACCTCATCGAGGGCCAGGTCGTGAAGATCGACCGCGACGAGGTCCTCCTCGACGTCGGCTACAAGACCGAGGGTGTCATCCCCTCCCGCGAACTCTCCATCAAGCACGACGTCGACCCCAGCGAGGTCGTCGGCGTCGGCGACACCGTCGAGGCCCTGGTTCTCCAGAAGGAGGACAAGGAAGGCCGCCTCATCCTGTCGAAGAAGCGCGCCCAGTACGAGCGCGCATGGGGCGACGTCGAGAAGATCAAGGAGACCGACGGTGTCGTCACCGGTACGGTCATCGAGGTCGTCAAGGGCGGCCTGATCGTCGACATCGGCCTCCGCGGCTTCCTCCCCGCCTCGCTCATCGAGCTGCGCCGCGTGCGCGACCTGACGCCGTACCTCGGCCAGGAGCTCGAGGCGAAGATCCTGGAGCTCGACAAGAACCGCAACAACGTGGTGCTCTCGCGCCGCGCGCTGCTCGAGCAGACCCAGTCGGAGACCCGTTCGACCTTCCTCGCGAACCTCCACCCGGGACAGGTCCGCAAGGGCGTCATCTCGTCGATCGTCAACTTCGGCGCGTTCGTCGACCTCGGCGGCGTGGACGGCCTCGTGCACGTCTCCGAGCTGTCGTGGAAGCACATCGAGCACGCCAGCGAGGTCGTCGAGGTGGGCCAGGAGGTCACCGTCGAGGTGCTCTCCGTCGAGCTCGACCGCGAGCGCGTCTCGCTGTCGCTCAAGGCGACGCAGGAGGACCCGTGGCAGGTCTTCGCCCGCACCCACGCCATCGGCCAGGTCGCACCGGGCAAGGTCACCAAGCTCGTCCCGTTCGGCGCGTTCGTGCGCGTCGCAGACGGCATCGAGGGCCTCGTGCACATCTCGGAGCTGTCGAGCAAGCACGTCGAGCTGGCCGAGCAGGTCGTCTCGGTGGGCGAGGAGGTGTTCGTCAAGGTCATCGACATCGACCTCGAGCGTCGCCGCATCTCGCTGTCGCTGAAGCAGGCCAACGAGGGCGTCGACCCCGAGGGCACCGAGTTCGACCCGGCGCTGTACGGCATGCTCACCGAGTACGACGAGCAGGGCAACTACAAGTACCCCGAGGGCTTCGACCCGGAGACCAACGAGTGGCGCGAGGGCTTCGACGCCCAGCGCGAGAAGTGGGAGCAGGACTACGCTGCCGCCCAGGCTCGCTGGGAGGCGCACAAGAAGCAGGTCGCGGCTGCCAACGCGAAGGACGCCGCAGAGGCCGACTTCGGCGGCAGCACGTTCACGAGCGAGGCGGCCGGCGCCGGCACGCTCGCCGACGACGCGTCGCTCGCGGCGCTCCGCGAGAAGCTCTCGAGCAACTCCTAGTCCGCATCGGACCGCACGACGGCCGGGCACCCCGCGGGGTGCCCGGCCGTCGCCGTTTCCGGGCCGCGCTGCGCCGCCGTGTCGGTAGGCTGGAGCCGTGTACCTCATCGGGCTGACGGGCGGCATCGCCTCGGGAAAGTCCACCGTCGCGCGGCGTCTCGTCGAGCACGGCGCCGTGCACATCGACGCCGACCTGCTCGCCCGCGAGGCGGTCGGACGGGGCACGAGCGGCCTCGCCGAGATCCGGGAGGCGTTCGGCGACGGCGTGCTGCGCACCGACGGCTCGCTCGACCGGGCGCGCCTGGGCGAGGTGGTGTTCGGCGACGACGCCGCTCGGGAGCGCCTGAACGCCATCGTGCACCCGCGCGTGCGCGAGCTGTCCGCGCAGCGCATGGCGGACGCGGAGCGGCTCGACCCCGACGCGGTGGTCGTCTACGACGTGCCCCTGCTCGTCGAGGCATCCGTCGACCACCCGTTCGACCTCGTCGTCGTGACCGAGGCGCCGGCCGCCACCCGTGTCGACCGCCTGGTCGACGAGCGCGGGCTGGAGCGCGTGCACGCGCAGGCGCGCGTCGACGCGCAGGCGAGCGACGCCGAGCGGCGCGAGGTCGCCGACGTCGTGATCGACACCGGCGGCACGCTCGCGCACACGATGGGCCAGGTCGACGACCTCTGGGCCCGCCTCCGCGAGCTGCGCGCGCAGTCGTAGCCGCGGCCGGCCCCGGTGTCGGCGGCCGAACCTAGACTTGACCCCATGCAGTCGACCCGTTCCGTGCGCCCGTTCGAGGTGGTCAGCGAGTACTCGCCGAGTGGTGACCAGCCGACCGCGATCGCGGAGCTGGCCGGCCGCGTGAACGCGGGCGAGACCGACGTCGTGCTGCTCGGCGCCACGGGCACGGGCAAGTCGGCGACGACCGCGTGGCTCATCGAGGCGGTGCAGCGGCCGACGCTCGTGCTCGCGCACAACAAGACGCTCGCCGCGCAGCTCGCCAACGAGTTCCGCGAGCTGCTGCCGAACAACGCCGTCGAGTACTTCGTCTCGTACTACGACTACTACCAGCCCGAGGCGTACGTGCCGCAGACGGACACCTTCATCGAGAAGGACTCGTCCATCAACGCCGAGGTGGAGCGGCTGCGGCACTCGACCACGAACTCGCTGCTCAGCCGGCGCGACGTGGTCGTCGTCTCGACGGTCTCGTGCATCTACGGACTCGGCACGCCGGAGGAGTACCTCGCCGCGATGATGCCGTTGCAGGTGGGCCAGCGGCTCGATCGCGACTGGCTGATCCGCAAGTTCGTCTCGATGCAGTACCAGCGCAACGACATCGAGTTCTCGCGCGGCACCTTCCGGGTGCGCGGCGACACGATCGAGATCATCCCCGTGTACGAGGAGCTCGCGATCCGCATCGAGATGTTCGGCGACGAGATCGAGGCGCTCTACCACCTGCATCCGCTCACCGGCGAGGTCGTGGCGCAGCTCGATTCGGTGCCGGTCTTCCCCGGGTCGCACTACGTCGCGAGCACCGAGGTGATGGACCGCGCGGTGGGCACGATCCGCACCGAGCTCGAGGAGCGTCTCGCCGAACTCGAGCGCCAGGGCAAGCTGCTCGAGGCGCAACGGCTCCGCATGCGCACCACGTTCGACCTCGAGATGATGGAGCAGATCGGCTTCTGCTCGGGCATCGAGAACTACTCGCGACACATCGACGGGCGCGAGGCGGGGGAGCCGCCGCACTGCCTGCTCGACTACTTCCCGGAGGACTTCCTGGTCGTGATCGACGAGTCGCACGTGACCGTGCCGCAGATCGGCGCCATGTTCGAGGGCGACTCGTCGCGCAAGCGCACGCTCGTCGAGCACGGCTTCCGGTTGCCCAGCGCGCTCGACAACCGCCCGCTCACCTGGGACGAGTTCTCCGAGCGCGTCGGCCAGACCGTGTACCTGTCCGCGACGCCGGGGCGCTACGAACTCGGCATGGCCGACGGGGTGGTGGAGCAGATCATCCGCCCGACCGGCCTCGTCGACCCCGAGATCGTGGTGAAGCCGAGCAAGGGGCAGATCGACGACCTGCTCGAGGAGATCCGGGCGCGGGCGGAGCGCGACGAGCGCGTGCTCGTGACCACGCTCACCAAGCGCATGGCGGAGGACCTCACCGACTTCCTCACCGAGGCGGGCGTGCGGGTGCGCTACCTGCACTCCGACGTCGACACGCTCCGCCGCGTGGAACTGCTGACCGAGCTGCGCGCGGGGGTCTACGACGTGCTCGTCGGCATCAACCTGCTGCGCGAGGGCCTCGACCTGCCCGAGGTGTCGCTCGTGTCGATCCTCGACGCCGACAAGGAGGGGTTCCTGCGCTCCTCGACGTCGCTCATCCAGACGATCGGTCGTGCGGCCCGCAACGTGTCGGGCCAGGTGCACATGTACGCCGACGTGCTCACCGACTCGATGCGCCTGGCGATCGACGAGACCAACCGGCGCCGCGAGAAGCAGGTCGAGTACAACCGCGCCAACGGGGTCGACCCGCAGCCGCTGCGCAAGCGCATCGCCGACATCACGGCGGTGCTCGCGCGGGAGGAGGCGGACACGGCGGCGCTGCTGGCCGGGCGCGAGGGCGGCAAGAAGTCGCCCGTGCCGAACCTGAAGCGCGAGGGGATCGCGGCCGAGGGCGCGAACGACCTCGAGTCGCTCATCGCCGACCTGAACGGCCAGATGCTCGAGGCAGCGGCAGAGCTCAAGTTCGAGCTCGCGGCGCGCCTGCGCGACGAGGTCTCCGAGCTGAAGCGCGAGCTGCGCCAGATGGAGAAGGCCGGGCATCTGACCTGAGAGCGCGCCCCGGTGTCGGTGGGCGTGCCTAGACTCGAGTGGTGGCAATCTCCCATCTCGAGACCCGCGCGCGCCTGAGCGTGCGCGGCGCTCGCGTGCACAACCTCCAGAACGTCGACGTCGAGCTCCCACGCGATTCGCTCGTGGTGTTCACGGGCCTCTCCGGCTCGGGCAAGTCGTCGCTCGCGTTCGACACCATCTTCGCCGAGGGGCAGCGCCGGTACGTCGAGTCGCTCTCGGCGTACGCGCGCCAGTTCCTGGGCCAGGTCGACCGGCCCGACGTCGACTTCATCGAGGGCCTGAGCCCCGCGGTCTCCATCGACCAGAAGTCGACCAACCGCAACCCGCGGTCGACGGTCGGCACCATCACCGAGATCTACGACTACATGCGCTTGCTCTGGGCGCGCATCGGCGTGCCGCACTGTCCGGTCTGCGGCGAGCGGATCCAGCGCCAGACCGTGCAGCAGATCGCCGACCAGCTCATGGAGCTCGAGGAGCGCACCCGGTACCAGGTGCTGAGCCCGGTCGTGAGCCAGAAGAAGGGCGAGTTCGTCGACCTCTTCGCCGAGCTCGCGGCGCACGGGTACTCGCGCGCGCTCGTCGACGGCGAGATGATCCAGCTCACCGACCCGCCGAAGCTCAAGAAGCAGGTCAAGCACGACATCTCGGTCGTCATCGACCGGCTCGTCGCGGGTCCCGAGATCCTCGGCCGGCTCACCGACTCGCTCGAGACGGCGCTGCGCCTCACCGACGGCCTCGTGCGCATCAACTTCGTCGACCGCGAGGGGGACGACGCCTGGCAGACGTTCTCCGAGAAGCTGTCGTGCCCCAACCAGCATCCGATCCAGCTCACCGAGATCGAGCCGCGCACCTTCTCGTTCAACGCGCCGTTCGGCGCCTGCCCCGAGTGCACGGGCCTCGGCACGCGGATGTCGGTCGACGACCAGCTGCTGCTCGGCGACCCCGAGCTGAGCATCGCCGGCGGCGTCATCCTGCCGTGGACCAGCCAGGGCAAGAGCCTCTACAACTACTACGAGAAGCTGCTCGACGGGCTCGCGCGAGACCTCGACTTCTCGCTCGACACCCCGTGGAACGAGCTGCCGGCCGAGGTGCGGGACGCCGTGCTGCACGGCGACAATTTCGAGGTCAAGGTGCGCTGGCGCAACCGCTACGGGCGCGAGCTGTCGTACACGTCGGGCTTCGAGGGCGTGGTGCCGTACATCGAGCGGCAGTACCTGCAGGCAGAGACCGACGTGCAGCGGGCCCGCTGGGCCGAGTACCTGCGCGAGGTGCCGTGCCCGGTCTGCGACGGCAAGCGACTGAAGCCCGAGGTGCTCTCGGTGCTCATCCACGACCACTCCATCGCCGACGTCGGGCTGCTGAGCCTCGACGACGCGCGCGAGTTCATGGACCGGCTCGAGCTCACCGAACGCGAGCAGGCGATCGCGGCCCAGGTGCTGCGCGAGATCAAGCTGCGCCTCGACTTCCTGATCCGGGTCGGGCTCAGCTACCTCGACCTCGCCCGGGCAGCGGGCACGCTCTCGGGCGGCGAGGCGCAGCGCATCCGACTCGCCACGCAGATCGGGTCGGGCCTCACGGGCGTGCTCTACGTGCTCGACGAGCCGAGCATCGGCCTGCACCAGCGCGACAACCGGCGCCTCATCGAGACGCTCGTCGCCCTGCGCGATCTGGGCAACACGCTCATCGTCGTCGAGCACGACGAGGACACCATTCGCACCGCCGACTGGATCGTCGACATCGGCCCCGGCGCCGGCGTGGGCGGCGGCCAGGTCGTGCATTCCGGAAGCTACCGGGAACTCGTCGAGAACCGGCGTTCGGTCACGGGCGACTACCTGGCCGGCCGCCGGAGCATCGCGGTGCCCGCGATTCGCCGTGCCGTCGATCACGATCGCGAGATCACGGTGCGCGGGGCATCCGCCAACAACCTCAAGGCGGTCGACGTCACGTTCCCGCTCGGCGTGTTCACGGCGGTCACCGGCGTGAGCGGATCGGGCAAGTCGTCGCTCGTGAACGACATCCTCTACCGGGTGCTCGCCAACCGCCTGAACGGCGCCCGCAAGGTGCCGGGACGCCACCTGCGCGTCGAGGGACTCGACAACCTCGACAAGGTGGTGCACGTCGACCAGGCGCCCATCGGGCGCACGCCGCGGTCGAACCCGGCGACCTACACGGGCGTCTTCGACCGCATCCGCACCCTGTTCGCCGAGACCACCGAGGCGAAGGCGCGCGGCTACCTGCCGGGCCGGTTCAGCTTCAACGTCAAGGGCGGTCGCTGCGAGGCGTGCTCGGGCGACGGCACGATCAAGATCGAGATGAACTTCCTCCCCGACGTGTACGTCGCGTGCGAGGTGTGCGGGGGAGCGCGGTACAACCGCGAGACCCTCCAGGTGCACTACAAGGGCAAGCACATCGCCGAGGTGCTCGAGATGCCGATCAGCGAGGCGGCGGAGTTCTTCGAGCCGATCTCGGCGATCCACCGGTACCTGAAGACGCTCGTCGACGTCGGGCTCGGCTACGTGCAGCTCGGGCAGAGCGCCACCACGCTCTCCGGCGGCGAGGCGCAGCGCGTGAAGCTCGCGACCGAGCTCCAGCGCCGCTCGAACGGCCGCACGGTCTACGTGCTCGACGAGCCGACGACGGGCCTCCACTTCGAGGACGTGCAGAAACTGCTGAAGGTGCTCGGGAAGCTCGTCGACAAGGGCAACACCGTCATCGTCATCGAGCACAACCTCGACGTGATCAAGTCGGCCGACTGGGTGATCGACCTCGGACCCGAGGGCGGCTCTGGAGGCGGCACGATCGTCGCGACCGGCACGCCCGAGGAGGTCGCGGCGGTCGAGGAGAGCCACACGGGCCGGTTCCTCGCCGAGATCCTCGAGGAGGCGCCCGCTGCCCGCGTCGAGGCGGCAAGCTGAACGGCATGCGCGACACCGTCCCGTACCGGCCGAAGGCGGGGGAGATCCCGACCCGCCCCGGGGTGTACCGGTTCCGCGACGAGAACGGGCGCGTGCTCTACGTCGGGAAGGCGAAGAACCTCCGTGCGCGGCTGTCGAACTACTTCGCGCCGCTGCGCAGCCTGCACGAGCGCACGCGCCGCATGGTGCTCACGGCGGCCTCGGTGGAGTGGACCGTGGTCGGCGGCGACGTCGACGCGCTGCAACTCGAGTACACGTGGATCAAGGAGTTCGACCCGCCGTTCAACGTCAAGTACCGCGACGACAAGTCGTATCCGTACATCGCGGTGACGCTCGCCGACGAGGCGCCGCGGGCGATCGTGACGCGCCGGGCGAACATCCCGGGCGCGAAGTACTTCGGCCCGTACCCGAAGGTCTGGGCCGCCCAGGAGACCCTCGACCTGCTGCGCACGATCTTCCCGACCCGCGCCTGCAAGGACTCCGACTACAAGCGCGCCATGGCGACCGGCAAGCCGTGCTTCCTCGGCCAGATCGGGCGCTGCTTCGGCCCGTGCTCGGGCACCGTGGGCATCGCCGAGCACCGCCACCACGTCGACGAGTTCGTCGCGTTCATGCAGAACCAGGACAGCCGCATCATCGACGAGCTCGAGCGGCAGATGCGCGAGGCCTCCGCCGCGCAGGACTACGAGCAGGCCGCCCGCCGGCGCGACCAGCTCGCGGCGGCCCGGTCGTTCTTCGAGAAGACCGCGGTGGTGCTGCGCGACTCGGTCGACGTCGACCTGTTCGGCATCGAGCACGACGAGCTGTCGGCCGCGGTGCAGCTGTTCCGGGTGCGCAAGGGCCGCATCCGTGCGGTGCGCGCCTGGACCGTCGACAAGGAGCTCGACCTCGACCTGGGCGACTTGGTCGATTCCGTGCTGCAGAACGTGTACGGCGGTGTCGAGACGCCGCCGGCCGAGGTCGTGGTGCCGGAGCTGCCCGACGACGCCGAGGCGCTCCAGGCGTGGCTCGAGACGATCGCCGGCCGCCGGGTGCGCCTCAAGGTCGCGCAGCGCGGCGACAAGGCGGCGCTGCTGGAGACCGCGCGCCAGAACGCCGCGCACGCGCTGATGCTGGCGAAGACCCGCCGCAGCGCCGACTTCACGGCGCGGTCGCAGGCGCTGGAGGACATCCAGGAGGCACTCGACATGGCGGATGCCCCGCTGCGCATGGAGTGCTACGACGTCTCGCACCTCTCCGGCACGAACATCGTCGCGTCGATGGTCGTGTTCGAGGACGGCCTGCCCCGCAAGGACGAGTACCGGCGCTTCACGATCCCCGAGTACGCCGACGACACCGAGGCGCTGCACCAGGTGCTGACCCGGCGCCTCGCGTACCTGCGCGACGGCGACGACGCCGGCGCAGGCGCGGTCGATGGGGCGACGGATGCCTCCGGCGAGCCCGCGGCCGACGGCTCGCCGCCCGTGGAAGACGACCCGGCGACGACGGGGCGGCGCAGGAAGTTCGCCTACCGCCCCAACCTGCTGATCGTCGACGGCGGCGAGCCGCAGGTCGCAGCGGCCGCGCGTGCGCTCGAGGAGAGCGGCGTCCGTGGCATCCGCGTCTGCGGCATCGCCAAGCGCCTCGAGGAGATCTGGACGCCGGAATCTCCGTTCCCGGTCGTGCTGCCGCGCAACAGCGAGGCGCTGTTCATGTTCCAGCGCATCCGCGACGAGGCCCACCGCTTCGCGATCACGCACCAGCGCCAGCGGCGCAAGCGCGACATCGGCTCCGTGCTCGCAGAGGTGCCGGGCCTCGGCCCCGCACGCGTGAAGGAACTGCTGCGCCACTTCGGGTCGGTGACCCGGCTGCGGCAGGCGACGCCCGACGAGATCGCCGAGGTGAAGGGCGTGGGGCCGGCCACCGCCGAGGCCGTGCACCGCCACCTGCACCCCGAGGCGGTCGCCGGTCGGTAGGCTGGGACGCGGTGGACGAGAGGGGGACCGGGACCGCATGAGCGACGAACGGGTACGCCAGGAGATGCTCATCGTCACCGGCATGTCCGGGGCCGGCCGTTCCACCGTCGCGAATGCGCTGGAGGATCTGGGCTGGTACGTCGTCGACAACCTCCCGCCGCAGATGCTGCGACCGCTCGTGGAGCTGGTCGAGCGCGCCGGGGCGACCCTGCCCCGCATCGCCGCGGTCGTCGACATCCGCGGCGGCGACTTCTTCTCGGAGCTGCAGGACATCGTGCAGGCGCTCCGCACGGGGCTCAACCTGCGGGTCATCTTCCTCGACGCGACGGATGCCGCGCTGGTGCGCCGGTTCGAGTCGGTGCGTCGTCCGCACCCGCTGCAGGGCGACGGCACGATCCTCGACGGCATCACCGCCGAGCGCACGCGCGTGGCCGAGCTCAAGGCGTCGAGCGACGTCATCATCGACACGAGCGAGCTCAACGTGCACCAGCTCGCGTCCACGATCCGCGACTCGTTCGCGGCCGCCGACGCCGCCGAGCTGAGCGTGACCGTCATGAGCTTCGGGTTCAAGTACGGGCTGCCGCCCGACGCCGACCTGGTCGCCGACGCACGGTTCCTGCCGAACCCGTTCTGGAAGCCCGACCTGCGCGCGCTGACGGGCGAGGCGGACGCCGTGGCACGCTACGTGCTGGAGCAGGAGGGTGCCGGCGAGTTCCTCGACGGGTACGCTCGTGTCCTCGGCACCGTGTTCGACGGGTACCAGCGCGAGAACAAGCGCCACGCGACCGTGGCGATCGGATGCACCGGCGGGAAGCACCGCTCGGTGGCGATCGCCGAGGCGCTGGCGACGCGGCTGCGGGCGGTGCCCGGGCTCGCGGTGAGCATCAGGCACCGCGACCTCGGCCGCGAATAGGAAACACCACGCCCGAAGCGAGGCGATCGACAGGATGGACACACGATTGGCGCTGACAGCCGACGTCAAGGACGAGCTGGCCCGGTTCGAGGTGAGTCGCACGAGCGTTCGCGCGGCCGAGCTGGCCTCGCTGCTGCGATTCGCGGGCGGACTGCACGTGATCTCGAACCGCATCGCGGTCGAGGCCGAGGTCGACTCGGTGGCGATCGCGCGGCGCGCCGCGCGCGACCTCGCGGAGCTCTACGGCGTGCGGGCGGACGTCTCGGTGACGTCGTCGGGCGCGTCGCGCCGGGGCGACCAGTACCTCGTGCGGGTGCTCGACGGCGGTGAGACCCTCGCGCGCCAGACCGGCCTGCTCGATGCGCGCCGCCGGCCCGTGCGCGGGCTGCCCAACCGCCTCACGACCGGTTCGCGCGAGGAGGTCGCCGGCGTCTGGCGCGGAGCGTTCCTCGCGCGCGGCAGCCTCACCGACCCGGGCCGTTCTGCGGCCCTCGAGATCACCTGCCCGGGCAACGAGTCGGCGATGGCCCTCGTCGGGGCCGCAGGACGCCTGTCCATCCCGGCCAAGGCGCGCGAGGTCCGCGGCGTGCACCGGGTCGTCATCCGCGACGGCGAGGCGATCGGCGCGATGCTCGCCGAGATGGGCGCAGCCGGCACGGTGCGCAACTGGGAGGAGCTGCGCCAGCGCCGAGAGGTGCGCGCGACCGCCAACCGTCTGGTCAACTTCGACGACGCCAACCTGCGCCGGTCCGCCCAGGCGGCCGTCGCGGCGTGCGCGCGCGTGGAGCGCGCGCTCGAGCTGCTCGGCGACGACGTGCCCGAGCACCTCGGCTACGCCGGCCGGCTGCGGTTGGCGCACCGCGATGCCAGCCTCGACGAGCTCGGCCACCACGCCGACCCGCCGATGACCAAGGACGCGGTCGCGGGTCGCATCCGTCGACTGCTCGCCATGGCCGACAAGAAGGCGGCCGACCTGGGCGTTCCGGACACCGAGGCGAGCCTGCCGCCCGACCTCGACGACGTGTGAGATGTCGTCACGGGCCCCGGCGCGCCCGGGAACGTGAATAGACTCGAACGGGTCGCTCGAAGCCGGTCCGCGTACGGCGTGCCGGCATCTGACAAGGAGAAGCAATGGCTGACTACACACTGCCCGATCTCGCCTACGACTACTCGGCACTGGCCCCGAGTATCAGCGGCACCATCATGGAGCTGCACCACTCGAAGCACCACCAGGCGTACGTGACGGGCGCGAACACGGCGCTCGCGCAGCTCGCCGAGGCGCGCGAGACCGGCAACCTCGCCAACGTGAACAAGCTCGAGAAGGACCTCGCGTTCAACCTCGGCGGTCACGTGAACCACTCGATCTTCTGGACGAACATGTCGCCCGACGGCGGCGACAAGCCGACCGGCGAGCTGGCTGCCGCGATCGACGACCACTTCGGCTCGTTCGACGCCTTCCAGGCGCACTTCGCGGCGACCGCGATGGGCGTGCAGGGCTCCGGATGGGCCGTGCTCGCGTGGGACTCGATCGGCGAGCGCATCGTCGTGCTGCAGTTCTTCGACCAGCAGGCCAACCTCCCGGCGGGCATCGTGCCGCTGCTCATGCTCGACGTCTGGGAGCACGCCTACTACCTCGACTACAAGAACGTCCGCGCCGACTACGTGAAGGCGTTCTGGGACATCGTCGACTGGGCGAACGTGCAGCAGCGCTTCGCGACGGCCCGCGAGAAGACCTCGGGGCTGCTGCTACTGTCATAGCGAACGCAGGGTCCCCGGGCCCTGCCCGGGGACCGCGTCGTTCCGACTCCTCAATCCACCACGAGCCGCAGAGGCCAGAAGCAACAGGAGAAACCTTCGTGACCGTCAAGATCGGGATCAACGGCTTCGGCCGGATCGGCCGCAACTACTTCCGGGCAGCCCTCGCACAGGGCGCCGACCTCGAGATCGTCGCGGTGAACGACCTCACCGACAACAAGACCCTCGCCCACCTGCTGAAGTACGACTCGATCACCGGCCGCCTCGACGCGACCGTCGAGTTCGACGACGAGAACCTCATCGTCGACGGCAACGCGATCAAGGTCTTCTCGGAGCGCGACCCCGCGAACCTGCCCTGGGGCGACCTGGGCGTCGACATCGTCATCGAGTCGACCGGCTTCTTCACCAAGGCCGCCGACGCGAAGAAGCACATCGACGCGGGCGCCAAGAAGGTGCTCATCTCCGCCCCCGCCACCGGCGAGGACGCGACCTTCGTGCTCGGCGTGAACGAGGACGAGTACGACCCGGCCGCCCACCACATCATCTCCAACGCCTCGTGCACCACGAACTGCCTCGCCCCGCTGGCGAAGGTGTTCAACGACGCGTTCGGCATCGAGCACGGCCTCATGACCACGGTGCACGCCTACACGGCCGACCAGAACCTGCAGGACGGCCCGCACAAGGACCTCCGTCGTGCGCGCGCCGCCGCCGTGAACATCGTGCCGACCTCGACCGGTGCCGCGAAGGCGATCGGCCTCGTGCTGCCCGAGCTCGTCGGCAAGCTCGACGGCTTCGCGCTGCGCGTCCCGGTGCCCACCGGCTCGATCACCGACCTCACCGTCACCGCCTCGCGCGAGGTGACCGTCGACGAGGTCAAGGCCGCGTACAAGGCCGCTGCCGAGGGTCCGCTCAAGGGCATCCTCAAGTACACCGAGGACCCCATCGTGTCGAGCGACATCGTCACCGACCCGCACTCGTCCATCTTCGACGCAGGCCTCCTGCGCGTCATCGGCAACCAGGTGAAGCTCTCGAGCTGGTACGACAACGAGTGGGGCTACTCGAACCGCCTGGTCGACCTCACCGAGTTCGTCGCCGAGCGTCTCTGACGGTTCCGCATGTCGCTGCGCACCATCGACTCGCTCGGTCCGCTCGGCGGTGCACGCGTCGTCGTCCGGTGTGACCTGAACGTTCCGCTCGCGGACGGCAGGATCACCGACGACGGGCGCGTGCGCGCCTCGGTCCCCACGATCACCGCGCTGCTCGAGCAGGGCGCCCGCGTGATCGTGATCTCGCACCTGGGCCGCCCCGGCGGCGCGCCCGACCCGAAGTACTCGCTCGCCCCGGCCGCCGCGCGGCTGGGCGAGCTGCTCGGCCGCCCGGTGGCGTTCGCCACCGACACGGTCGGCGAGTCGGCGTCGTCGGCGGTCGACGCGCTCGGCGACGGCGAGGTGCTCGTGCTCGAGAACCTCCGGTTCAACCCGGAGGAGACCAGCAAGGACGCCGACGAGCGCGCCGCGTTCGCCGGGAAGCTCGCGGCGTTCGCCGATGCGGTGGTCTCCGACGGCTTCGGCGTCGTGCACCGCAAGCAGGCGAGCGTGTACGAGCTCGTCGAGGCGCGGCCGAGTGCTGCGGGCCTGCTGATCGCGGCCGAGCTCGACGTGCTCGACCGGCTCACCGAGACTCCCGAGCGGCCGTACGCGGTCGTGCTCGGCGGGTCGAAGGTGTCCGACAAGCTCGGCGTCATCGAGCACCTCCTCCCGCGGGTCGACAGCCTGCTCATCGGCGGCGGCATGCTCTTCACGTTCCTCGCCGCGCAGGGGCACCGGGTCGGCTCGAGCCTGCTCGAGAGCGACCAGATCGAGACCGTGCAGGGCTACCTCGCGGAGGCCGAACGGCTCGGCGTGAAGATCGTGCTGCCGACCGACGTGGTCGTCGCAGCGTCGTTCAGCGCCGACGCCGAGCACGTCGTGCGGCCGGCCGATGCCATCGAGGACACGCCGTTCGGCGCGTCCGGCCTGGGCCTCGACATCGGCCCGGAGACCGCGGCCGCATTCGCCGAGGTCATCCGCTCGTCGAAGACGGTGTTCTGGAACGGACCGATGGGCGTGTTCGAACTCGCGCCGTTCGCGGCCGGCACCAAGACCGTCGCACAGGCGCTGACCGAGGTCGACGGGCTCAGCGTGGTCGGCGGCGGCGACTCCGCCGCTGCCGTGCGCGCGCTCGGATTCGACGACGACGCCTTCGGGCACATCTCGACGGGCGGAGGCGCGAGCCTCGAGTTCCTCGAGGGCAAGAAGCTCCCCGGACTGGAGGTCCTCGGATGGCAGTGAGCCGCGTCCCGCTCATCGCGGGCAACTGGAAGATGAACCTCGACCACCTGCAGGCGATCGCGTTCGTGCAGAAGCTCGCCTGGAGCCTCGCCGACGCGAAGCACGACTTCGCCTCGGTCGAGGTGGCGGTCTTCCCGCCGTTCACCGACCTGCGGTCGGTGCAGACGCTGGTCGCGGCCGACAAGCTGCCGCTGGCGTACGGCGCGCAGGACGTCTCCGCGCACGACTCGGGCGCCTACACGGGTGAGATCCCCGGCGGGTTCCTGAAGCAGCTCGACTGCGGGTACGTCATCATCGGCCACTCGGAGCGGCGCACGCTGCACGCCGAGTCCGACGAGGTCGTGGCGGCGAAGGTGCAGGCGGCGCTCCGGCACGACCTCGTGCCGATCATCTGCGTCGGCGAGACCGCGGAAGACCTGGAGCAGCACGGACCCAGCGCGGTGCCGGTCGCACAGCTGAAGGCCGCCCTCGCGGGCGTCTCGGAGGCGGCGGACATCGTGGTGGCCTACGAGCCGGTCTGGGCGATCGGCTCCGGCCAGGCGGCGACGCCCGAGCAGGCCGAGCAGGTCGCGGCCGCGCTGCGCTCGACGCTCTCCGAGGTGCTCGGCGAGGACGTCGCCGGGAAGACCCGCATCCTCTACGGCGGGTCCGTGAAGGCGGCGAACATCGCGGGCTTCATGCGCGAGCCGAACGTGGACGGCGCGCTGGTCGGCGGCGCGAGCCTCGACATCGACGAGTTCTCCAGCATCGCGCGGTTCCAGAAGCACGTCGGCGTCTGAGCGCGGGCTGCGGGCGCGACGCCCGCAGCTTGCTATGATCGACTGATGTCTGCGCGGCACCGCCGCGCCATGGAAAGGGTTCTTCGTGGATATTCTCCAGGTCGTGCTGCAGGTCCTCCTGGGCCTCACCAGCCTCCTGCTGACGCTGCTCATCCTGCTGCACAAGGGTCGCGGTGGCGGCCTCTCCGACATGTTCGGCGGCGGCATGACCTCGAGCCTCGGCGCCTCCGGCGTCGCGGAGCGGAACCTCAATCGCATCACCGTGGTGCTCGGGCTCGTCTGGGTCTCGTGCATCGTGGTCCTGGGACTCATCACCAAGTTCGACACCGGCATCTGACGAAAGGCCCTCGTGGTTTCGGGAAACAGCGCAATCCGCGGCTCGCGCGTCGGCGCGGGCCCCATGGGCGAGCAGGACCACGGGTACCACGCCGAGCGCGTGGCCGTGAGCTACTGGGACGCGCTCGGCAACGAGACGGTCCGGTACTTCGCGGCCTCGCTGCCCGACGAGGAGATCCCCGAGGTCATCGACAGCCCGTCGACCGGCCTGCCTGCGGGCCGCGACAAGGAGAACCCGCCGAGCGAGCAGAAGGCGGAACCGTACAAGACGCACCTCGCGTACGTGAAGGAGCGCCGGAGCGACGACGAGGCCGAGCAGCTGCTCGACGACGCGCTCCAGCAGCTGCGCGCGCGCCGCGGCCAGACCTCCGGGTCCTGACGACCCACGAACGACGAGACGGCCCGACCGGATGATCCGGTCGGGCCGTCGGCGTCTGCGGCGGTCGCCGCGACTCAGTAGTCGGGCGCGATGAGCTGCGGCGGTACCTCGGCCGCCGCTTCCCCGTCGACGAAGAACACCGTGCGACGGCGCCCCTTGATGCCCGCGACGGGCACCTCGTCGCGGCTCGCGCCCGCGAGCGCGAGCCCCAGGGCCGACGCCTTGTCGCTGCCGGCCAGCACCATCCAGATGCGATCGGAGGCGTTCAGCACCGGGCGCGTGAGGCTGAGGCGTTCGGGCGGCGGCTTCGGCGAACGGCGAACGGGGATGACCGTGCGGTCGGTCACGCCGATGCCGGACCGGTGCGGGAACAGCGACGCGATGTGCCCGTCGGGGCCGACCCCGAGGAACGCGATGTCGAACACGGGGTGCTCGTCGTCTCCCGCGGCGAACTCGCGCAGCGTGGCCGCGTAGGCGTCGGCGGCGGCGTCGAGGTCGAGCCCGGAGTCCGACGCGGGCATCGCGTGCACCTTCGCGGCGTCCACGGGCACGTGGTCGAGCAGCGCCTCCCACGCCTGGGCGTCGTTGCGCTCGCGGTCGCCACCCGGCACCCACCGGTCGTCGCCCCACCAGAAGTGCAGGCGATCCCACGCGATGGTGTCGGATGCGGGGGAGTGGCGGATCGCGTCGAGCACGGCGATCCCCATGGACCCGCCCGTCAGCGCGATGTGCAGCTCGGGCTTCTCGTCGAGCAGGTCCAGCACCTTGGTGATGAACCGTGCGGCGACGGCGCTCGCGAGCGCCGGCTTGCCGGAGTGCACGAGGACGCGGCGGTCGTTGGTCATGCAGCGGATCCTTCCGGGTGGCAGAGCGGCAGCCCGTCGACGAGTACGTCGCCGTAGAGCTCGTCGGGGTCGAGGCGCCGCAGCTCGTCGGCGAGGCAGTCGCGCAGGTTGCGCCGCGGGAGAGCCACGTCGTGGTCGGGCTGGCCCGGCTGCCGCAGCTTCGCAACCGACGGCACGTCGCGGATCAGCTCGATCGGACCGGTCGAACGGTGCAGGACCACGCCGCGGATGCCGTGCGAGCCCTCCTCGACCGGCGTCAGCTCCAGGTCGACCTCCGCACCGAGCTGCATGCCGAGCCAGGCGGCCAGGAGCGTGGTCGACGGCGAGTCGACCGCGCCGACGACCTCGACCCGCGTGACCGGCTCGTACGGCGGCTGGTCGAGCACCGCGGCGAGCTGCGCCCGCCAGAGCGTCAGCCGGGTCCAGGCGAAGTCGGTGTCGCCCGGGGTGTAGCGCCCCTCGAGGGCGTGCACCGCGGCCTGCGGGTCCGGCTGCGTCGAGGCATCCGTGATCCGGCGCTGGGCGATGCGGCCGAGCGGTGAGCGTCCGGGCACGTCGGGCGCCGCACGGGGCCACCACACCGCCACCGGGGCATCCGGCAGCAGCAGGCCCATGACGAGGCCCTGCGGGTCGCTGGCCGTACCGCCCTTGGCGTGCAGCACGACCACCTCGCTCGCGCCGGCGTCGCCGCCCACGCGAATCTGCGCGTCGAGCCGCGCCTCCGCATCGGGCGCGTCGACCGAGATCACGATGACCCGCATCGGGTGCTCGCGCGAGGCGTCGTTGGCCGCCTCGATCGCGTCCTCCTCGAAGCCGGCCTCGGTCTCGATGATGAGGGTCAGCACGCGGCCCAGGGCGACGGCGCCACCCTCCTCGCGGATCTTCACGAGGGCCTTGGAGACCTTCGCGGTGGTGGTGTCGGGCAGGTCGACGATCATGGGCGCCTCCAGGTCCGGCCGTCGCGGGCGAGCAGTTCATCGGCGGATTCGGGCCCCCAGGAGCCCGGAGCGTACTGCTCCGGCCGGCCCTGCGCGGCCCAGAACTCCTCGATCGGGTCGAGGATCTTCCAGGAGAGCTCGACCTCCTCCTGGCGCGGGAACAGCGGCGGGTCTCCGAGCAGCACGTCGAGGATCAGTCGCTCGTAGGCCTCGGGGCTCGCCTCGGTGAAGGCGTGGCCGTAGCCGAAGTCCATGGTGACGTCGCGCACCTGCATGCCGGCGCCGGGCACCTTCGAGCCGAAGCGGATGGTCACGCCCTCGTCGGGCTGCACGCGGATGACGAGCGCGTTCTGGCCGAGCTGCGCGGTCTGGCTGTCCTCGAACAGCTGCTGCGGGGCGCGCTTGAAGACCACCGCGATCTCCGTGACGCGTCGGCCGAGGCGCTTGCCCGCGCGCAGGTAGAACGGCACGCCGGCCCACCGGCGGGTTCCGATCTCGAGCTTCATGGCCGCGTAGGTCTCGGTCGTCGACTCGGGGTTCATCCCGTCCTCGTCGAGGAAGCCGGGGACCTTCTCGCCGCCCTGCCAGCCGCCAGCGTACTGGCCGCGGGCGGTGCCGGTGGCGAGGTCGGCGGGCAGCCGCACGGCCGACAGCACCTTCTCCTTCTCGGTGCGGAGGTCGGCCGCGTCGAACGTCACCGGCTCCTCCATGGCCGTGAGGGCCAGCAGCTGGAGGAGGTGGTTCTGGATGACGTCGCGCGCCGCGCCGATGCCGTCGTAGTACCCGGCGCGGCCGCCCACGCCGATGTCCTCGGCCATGGTGATCTGCACGTGGTCGACGTGGTTGGCGTTCCAGATCGGCTCGTACAGCTGGTTGGCGAACCGCAGCGCGAGGATGTTCTGGACCGTCTCCTTGCCGAGGTAGTGGTCGATGCGGAACACCGAGTCGGGCGGGAACACGGATGCGACGACGTCGTTGAGCTCGCGCGCCGACTCGAGGTCGTGCCCGAACGGCTTCTCGATGACGACGCGTCGCCACTGGCCGTCCTCCTGCTTCGTCAGGCCGGAGCGCCGGAGCTGCTCGGTGACGACGGGGAACGACTTCGGCGGGATCGACAGGTAGAACGCGTGGTTGCCCATCGTGCCGCGCTCGCGATCGAGGGACTCGACCGTCTCGCGCAGGCGCTCGAACGCCTCGTCGTCCTGGAAGGTGCCCGGCACGAAGCGGATGCCCTGCGAGAGCTGCTGCCAGACCTCCTCCCGGAACTCCGTGCGCGCGTACTGCTTGACGGCGTCGTGCACGACCTTGCCGAAGTCCTGGTCCTCCCAGTCGCGGCGGGCGAAGCCGACGAGCGCGAAGCCCGGCGGGAGCAGCCCGCGGTTCGCCAGGTCGTACACGGCGGGCATCAGCTTCTTGCGCGACAGGTCGCCCGTCACGCCGAAGATGATGAGGCCGCTCGGCCCGGCGATGCGGTTGAGTCGGTAGTCCTTCGGTGAACGGAGCGGGTTCTGTCCCTTGGCGATCGGGGCCGGCTGCATCCGGTTCCTCCGCTCAGCCCGCGGCGCCGAGCAGCGTGCCCGGCTGCGCGTCGGCCGTGAGGGTGAGGGTCAGCACCGGCCGGCCGTGGTCGGCGAGCACGCTCGCGTCGCCCGAGGCCTGCGCGGCGATCAGCTCGCCGAACGTGAACGGACGGTCGGGGATCGCGAGGTCCTCGGTCGGCACGGCGGTGATCTGCAGGAACACGCCCACGGCCGGTCCGCCCTTGTGGAACTGGCCGGTCGAGTGCAGGAAGCGCGGACCCCAGCCGAACGTGACCGGACGCCCGGAGCGCGCGGCGAGCACGTCGCGGAGCTCGGCGAGCTGGGGGAGTGCGAGCCGGTCGACGTATGCCTGCACCGAGATGTAGCCGTCCGACGGCACTTCGTCGAGCAGCACGTCGATGGCCGACGGCAGGTCGCTGGCGGCGCCGATGACGTCCGGCGTGCCGCGCACCTCGATGCCCTCCGACACGAACGCCGCGGGGGCGGGCTCGGGCCGGGAGTCGAGCAGGCCGCGCGCGGCGACCTTGGCCGACTCCACGTCGGGCTGGTCGAACGGGTTGATGCCCAGCAGGCGACCGGCGACCGCGGTGGCGACCTCCCAGGTCACGAGCTGTGCGCCGAGCGAACCCGAGACGCGGATCTCGTCGCCGTCGTGGAACGGCTGCTCACCCGCATCCGCCACCAGCCGCACGAGCTGCACGTCGGGCAGGCCCGCGGTCACCTCGGGCGACTCGGTGTCGAGCACGACGGGCAGGATGCCCGTGCCCTCCTTGCCGGTGGACTCGGCGATGAGCTGCTCGGCCCAGTCGGCGAAGCCCACGATGTGCGTGCCGTCGGCGATGACGCCGAGCTTGTCGCGCAGCGGCTTCGTCGCGGAGATCGCGGCACCGAGCACGAGGCCGGGGTTGTCCTCGGCGTCGACTCCGAGCGCGGCCTCGACCGACTCGGCGTCGTCGAGGAGCGCGGCGATGTCGACGCCGGCGAGTCCGGACGGCACGAGGCCGAACGCGGTCAGCGCCGAGTAGCGTCCGCCGACGGTCGGGTCGGCGTTGAACACGCGGTAGCCGGCCTCGCGGGCCGACGCGTCGAGCGGCGAGCCCGGGTCGGTCACGATCACGATGCGGCCGGTCGGGTCGATGCCCGCCTCGCGGAAGGCCTGCTCGTAGATGCGGCGCTGCGAGTCGGTCTCGACGGTGGAGCCCGACTTCGAGGACACGACGATTGCGGATGCCGCGAGGCGATCCGCGAGCGCGGCGCGCACCTGGCCCGGGTCGGTCGAGTCGAGCACCGTGAGCTCGACGCCCGCGGTGCGCGTGATGACCTCGGGGGCGAGCGAGGAGCCGCCCATGCCGCCGAGCACGACGTGCTCGACGCCGGCCGCGCGGAGCTCGTCGCGCAGTGCGAGGATCTCGGGCACGAGCGGACGCGAGACCTCGACGGCGTGCGTCCAGCCGAGGCGCTTGCTCGCCTCGTCGACGGCCGCCTCGCCCCACAGGGTGGCGTCGTGCGCGGCGATCTTCGAGGCGATGCCGTCGGCGACGAGCGTCGGAACCGTGCTGCGGACGGCGTCGGCGGCCGCGCCGCCGACGGAGATGCGGACGGTCATCGTGCCCCCTCCAGTGCACCCGAGACGGTCTCGAGCAGTTCGTTCCACGAGACGATGAACTTCTCGACGCCCTCGGACTCGAGGGTCGCGGTGACGTCGTCGTAGTCGACGCCGACGGCGGCGAGCGCGTCGAGCACGCCCTGCGCCTCGGCGTAGCCGCCGGTCACGGTGTCACCGGTGACGACGCCGTGGTCGAACGTCGCCTCGAGAGTCTTCTCCGGCATGGTGTTCACGACGCCCTCCGCGACCAGCTTGGTCACGTACAGCGTGTCGGGCAGGCTCGGATCCTTGACGCCGGTCGACGCCCACAGCGGGCGCTGCGGGTTCGCGCCGGCGGTGAGGAGCGCCTGCGCACGGTCGCTCGCGAACGCCTGCTCGTACACCTGGTAGGCGAGACGGGCATTGGCGACGCCGGCCTTGCTGCGCAGCGCGGCGGCCTGGTCGCCGCCGATCGCGTCGAGGCGCTTGTCGATCTCGGTGTCCACGCGGGAGACGAAGAACGACGCGACCGAGTGGATGGTCGACAGGTCGATGCCGGCGGCCTTCGCCTGCTCGAGGCCCGCGAGGTACGCGTCGATGACCTCGGCGTGGCGCTGGAGCGAGAAGATCAGCGTGACGTTGACGCTGATGCCCGACCCGATCGCCTCGGTGATCGCGGGGAGCCCGGCCTTCGTGCCGGGGATCTTGATCATCGTGTTCGGCCGGTCGACCTTCGCCCAGAGCCGCTTGGCCTCGGCGATGGTGGCGTCGGTGTCGTTCGCGAGGTTCGGGGCCACCTCGATCGAGACGCGGCCGTCGAAGCCGGCGGTCGCGTCGTAGACGGGGCGGAACACGTCGGCCGCGTCGCGGACGTCGTCGGTCGTGATCTCGAAGACCGCGCGGTCGACGTCGGCGCCGTCCGCTGCGAGCGCGGCGACCTGCTCCGCGTACGCGTCGCCCTTCGCGAGCGCGCCCGCGAAGATGGTCGGGTTGGTGGTCACGCCGACGACGTTCCGGTCGGCGATGAGCGCCTCGAGTCCGCCCGAGGCGATGCGCTCACGCGAGAGGTCGTCGAGCCAGATGCTGACGCCGGCCTCCGAGAGTGCTGCGGTGGGAGTGCTTGCCATGGTGGTTCTCTCTCCTTCTGCCCGCGTCAGGACGCGAGCGTGTCCTTCGCTGCGGCGACGACGGCCTCGGCCGTGATGCCGAACTCGCGGAACAGGGTCTGGTAGTCGGCGGATGCGCCGAAGTGCTCGATCGAGACGCTGCGTCCGCGGTCGCCCACGTAGCGGCCCCAGGTGAGCGCGAGGCCGGCCTCGACCGACACGCGGGCCGTGACCGATGCGGGCAGCACCTGCTCGCGGTACGAGGCGTCCTGCTCCTCGAACCACTCGAGGCTCGGTGCCGACACGACGCGCGCCTGCACGCCCTCGGCGGCGAGCGTCTCGCGTGCGGCGAGTGCGAGCTGCAGCTCGGAGCCGGTGGCGATGAGGATCACGTCGGGGGTGCCGTTCGGCGCCTCGGCGATGACGTAGGCGCCCTTGGCCACGCCGGCGGCCGACGCGAGGGTGTCGCCGGATGCCTCGCACTCGCCGCGCTCGAACACCGGGATGTTCTGGCGGGTCAGCGCGATGCCGGCGGGGCCGCCGCGGCGCTTGAGCAGCTCGAGCCACGCGTACGCGGTCTCGTTCGCGTCGCCGGGGCGCACCACCGTCATGTTCGGGATGGCGCGCAGCGATGCGAGCTGCTCGATCGGCTGGTGCGTCGGGCCGTCCTCGCCGAGCGCGACCGAGTCGTGCGTCCAGACGTAGATCGACGGGATGTCCATCAGCGCGGCCAAGCGCACCGAGGGGCGCATGTAGTCGCTGAAGATCAGGAACGTGCCGCCGAACGCGCGGGTCGGACCGTGCAGCACGATGCCGTTGACGATCGCCGCCATCGCGTGCTCGCGGATCCCGAAGTGCAGCACGCGACCGTACCGGGTGCCGTGGAACTCGTGCGTCGAGTGCTCGGTCGGGATGAACGACTCGGCGCCGTTGATCGTGGTGAGGTTCGACTCGGCGAGGTCGGCCGAGCCGCCCCACAACTCGGGCAGCTGCGCGGCCAGCGCGTTGATGACCTTGCCCGACGCGGCGCGCGTCGAGACGTCCTTGCCGGCCTCGAACACGGGCAGTGCGTCGGCGATGCCATCGGGCAGCTCACCCGCGAGCACGCGGTCGAGCAGCGCCTTGCGCTCGGGGTTCGCCTCGGCCCAGGTGTTGAACGAGAGCTCCCACTCGGAGCGCTCGACGGCGCCGCGGTCGACGGCGAGCCGCGTGTGGGCGAGCACCTCGGGGTCGACGGCGAAGTGCTGCTCGGGGTCGAAGCCGAGCACCTCCTTGGTCGCCGCGAGCTCCTCGGCGCCGAGCTTGGAGCCGTGGATCTTGCCGGTGTTCTGCTTGTTCGGGGCGGGCCAGCCGATGATCGTCTTCAGCACGATGATCGAGGGCTTCCCGGTCTCCACCTTCGCGGCTTCGATGGCGGCGTGCAGCTCCCGCACGTCCTCCACGTACTCGCCGGTCTTCTTCCAGTCGACGGTCTGCACGTGCCATCCGTAGGCCTCGTAGCGCGCCGCGACGTCCTCGGTGAAGGCGATGTCGGTGTCGTCCTCGATCGAGATCTGGTTCGAGTCGTAGAGCACCACGAGGTTGCCGAGCTGCTGGTGGCCGGCGAGCGAGGATGCCTCGCTGGTCACGCCCTCCTGCAGGTCGCCGTCGGACGCGATCACGTAGACGTGGTGGTCGAACGGGCTCTCGCCGGGCAGCGCGTCGGGGTCGAACAGGCCGCGCTCGAAGCGGGCGGCGTACGCGAAGCCGACGGCCGAGGCGAGGCCCTGGCCGAGCGGGCCGGTCGTGATCTCGACGCCGTCGGTGTGGCCGTACTCGGGGTGGCCCGGGGTCTTGGAGCCCCACGTGCGGAGCGACTCGAGGTCCTCCAGCTCGAGGCCGTAGCCGCCGAGGTACAGCTGCACGTACTGCGTGAGCGAGCTGTGCCCGGCGGAGAGGATGAAGCGGTCACGTCCGAGCCAGTGCTGGTCGGACGGGTCCCGACGCATCACCTTCTGGAAGAGGAGGTACGCCGCCGGCGCGAGGCTCATCGCGGTACCTGGGTGGCCGTTGCCGACCTTCTCCACCGCGTCCGCTGCGAGGACACGGGCGGTGTCCACGGCCTTGTCGTCGATCGGCTGCCATTGCAGTGCTGCCACCTTGTTCTGATCCCTTCGATCATTCGCGTGAGGCCGGGGCACTCCGCCTGCACCCCTCGTGAAGTGCCACGTCGACGGGCAGCACGCGATCCGTCGGAACGGAAAGGGGGTGGATGCCGCGTCGAGGCGAGCACCCTCAGCATAGCGAGGAGCGTGTTCCGCTGAGATTGCGTGACGCTCACGGCGTAACCGGGTCGCTGTGAGCCGCCGGAAACCCGGCACGCGACGCCGTGCGGCGGCGGCGCGACGGGCGGATCGCATCGCCTAGACTTGACCGGGACGATCGCGCAGCCGAGCCCGTGCGCGCAACCGAGAAGGAACGATGGACCAAGCCGTACGCACCCGAGAGCCGCGCACCGCCATCGGGTTCCGTCGCAAGGCCGCCGCCTACCTGGCGCTGACGAAGCCGCGGGTCATCGAGCTGCTCCTCGTCGTGACCGCACCCACGATGATCCTGGCGCAGGGCGGCCTGCCCGACCTCTGGCTGCTGCTCGCGACGCTGATCGGCGGCGCGATGAGCGCCGGGTCCGCGGGCGCCTTCAACTGCTACATCGACCGCGACATCGACCGCGTGATGCGCCGCACGCGCAACCGCCCGCTCGTGACGGGGGAGCTGACCGACCGCGAGGCGCTCGTGTTCGCCTACGCGCTGGGCGCGGCATCCATCGTCTGGCTCGGCGTGTTCGCCAACTGGCTCGCCGCCGCGCTGTCGCTCGCCGCGATCCTGCTCTACGTGGTCTTCTACAGCCTCGTCCTCAAGCGCCGCACATCGCAGAACATCGTCTGGGGCGGCGTCGCGGGCTGCATGCCGGTGCTCATCGGCTGGGCGGCCGTGACCGGCGACCTGAGCTGGGCGCCGTTCATCCTGTTCCTCATCATCTTCCTCTGGACCCCGCCGCACTACTGGCCGCTGTCGATGAAGTACCGCGAGGACTACGCGGCGGCAGGCGTGCCGATGCTCGCCGTGGTCCGCGGCCGTGCGCAGGTCGGCCTGCAGGTCATCCTCTACGCCTGGGCGACGCTCGCGTGCTCGCTGCTGCTCATCCCGGTCGCCGGCATGGGGCTCGTCTACACGGCCGTCGCACTCGTCACGGGCGGCTGGTTCGTCGCCGAGACGCACCGCCTGTACGGGCTCGCGATCCGCAACCAGCCCGCGTCCGGCATGCGCGTCTTCCACTCGTCGATCGCGTACCTGTCGCTGCTCTTCCTCGCGGTCGGCATCGACCCCCTGCTGCCCTTCTAGCCGCGGAGGGCCTCGGCGGGGGCGGGGGAGTCGGCGTCGACCTGCGCGGGCGCCTTCAGGTGGAGGACCACCGTGGTCATCGCGGCTGCCGAGAGGGCCGCGAGCACCATGTGCACGCCGACCGCGAGCGGGGGCAGGCCGTTGCGGGCCTGGAAGACGCCCACGGCGATCTGCACCAGCACGACGGCGGTCAGCACGAGCAGCCACTTCAGCGGTCGCAGGCGGGCCGCTGCGGCCCAGGCGACGAGTGCGACGAGGAGCGCGCCGAGCAGGTAGCCCGGCCAGGAGTGCACGTGCGCGAGCAGCGTCGCGTCCACCCCGGTGCGCACGACGTCGTCGTCGCCCGAGTGCGGACCCGATGCCGTGGTCATCACGCCGACGAGGACGGTGACGGCCAGCACGAGGGTGGTGACGTGGGTGAGGATCGCGAACGCCTTCGGCACCGCGAGCTCGCGGCGACCGGCGGGCGCGTGCATGCGCACGAGGAACGCGGCGGCGATGCAGACGATGACGACCGAGACCGTGTAGTGGAAGCCCACGAGCGCGGCCGCGAGCTCCTGCCAGACGACGAACGCGCCCACGAGCGCCTGCACGAGCACGAGCACGAGCACGAGGAGGGCGAGCCGGAAGAGGTCCTTCCGTTCGCGTCGGAGGCGCCAGACGAAGAGCACGACGAGGAGCGCGGCGAGCAGCAGTGGCCCGCTGATGGTGCGGTTGCCGAACTCGATCACGCCGTGGATGCCCATCTCGGGGGTCGGCGTGAGCGAGCCGGGCACGCACACGGGCCAGTCGCTGCAGCCGAGGCCGGAGGCGGTGAGGCGCACCGCGCCGCCGGTGGCGATGATGAGCACGTTCAGCACGAACGACACCCACGCGGTGATGCGGATGCGGCGGTCGACGTGGTCGGGGAGCCAGGCGACGAAACGGTTCACGGTACTCGATCCGGACGCGACGGTCTGGGACGGCGCTGGGAGTCCTGCCCCTGAGGGTTCGCGACCCTATAGACTTGTGTGGTTGACGAGCACGCGCAGGCGCGCAGGACGCAGGAATGCGGCCGGTGCTCGGCTTCCATCTTAGGTACGCACTGCAGCCACCCGCACATCGCTCCCGAACCGCGCTGCGCCTCGAACGCGGAGAGGGGAGCGAGCCGGACTGATAGCCGGGGGGTGGAGAAGAGGAGAACGATGACCGACGTCCTCATCGACCGACCGGAGCTCGAGGGCCTCGGCCAGTACGAGTTCGGCTGGGCCGACTCCGACGTGGCCGGAGCGTCGGCGCGACGCGGGCTCTCGCCCGAGGTCGTGGCCGACATCTCGCAGCTGAAGGACGAGCCGGAGTGGATGCGCAAGCGTCGCCTCCGCGCCCTCCAGCTGTTCGACCGCAAGCCCATGCCCAGCTGGGGCGCCGACCTGTCGGACATCGACTTCGACAACATCAAGTACTTCGTGCGCTCCACCGAGAAGCAGGCCCAGACGTGGGAGGACCTGCCCGAGGACATCAAGAACACGTACGAGAAGCTCGGCATCCCCGAGGCGGAGCGCAAGCGCCTCGTCGCGGGCGTCGCTGCGCAGTACGAGTCCGAGGTCGTCTACCACCAGATCAACGAGCAGCTCGAGGCGCAGGGTGTCATCTTCATGGACACCGACACGGCGCTGCGCGAGCACCCGGAGTTCTTCGAGGAGTACTTCGGCACGGTCATCCCGGCCGGCGACAACAAGTTCGCCGCGCTGAACACGGCCGTGTGGTCGGGCGGGTCGTTCGTCTACGTGCCGCCGGGCGTGCACGTGGAGATCCCGCTGCAGGCGTACTTCCGCATCAACACCGAGAACATGGGCCAGTTCGAGCGCACGCTCATCATCGCCGACGAGGGCTCGTACGTGCACTACATCGAGGGCTGCACGGCGCCGATCTACAAGAGCGACTCGCTGCACTCCGCGGTCGTCGAGATCGTCGTGAAGAAGAACGCCCGCGTGCGGTACACGACCATCCAGAACTGGTCGAACAACGTCTACAACCTCGTGACGAAGCGGGCCACCGCCGCCGAGGGCGCCACCATGGAGTGGATCGACGGCAACATCGGCTCCAAGGTGACGATGAAGTACCCGTCGATCTTCCTGATGGGCGAGCACGCCAAGGGCGAGACCCTGTCGGTCGCGTTCGCAGGCCCCGGCCAGCACCAGGACGCCGGCGCGAAGATGATCCACATGGCGCCGCACACGCAGTCGTCGATCGTCTCGAAGTCGATCGCGCGCGGCGGCGGCCGAGCGGGCTACCGCGGTGAGGTGCGGGTGGACGCGAACGCGCACCACTCTGCGAACACCGTGCGCTGCGACGCGCTGCTGGTCGACACGATCTCGCGCTCCGACACGTACCCGGCCATCGACATCCGCGTCGACGACGTGCACCTGGGCCACGAGGCGACCGTGTCGCGCGTGAGCGAGGAGCAGCTGTTCTACCTCATGTCGCGCGGCCTGCCGGAGGACGAGGCCATGGCCATGATCGTGCGCGGCTTCATCGAGCCGATCGCCCGCGAGCTCCCCATGGAGTACGCGATGGAACTCAACAAACTGATCGAGATGAGCATGGAAGGATCCGTCGGCTGAATGACGTCCGCAATCCAGACGCCACCCGTCGCCCCCGGTAGCAGGGCGCACAGCGACGGAGCCGGTGCGTTCGTGCCGGTGCAGACCCGAACCGAGCGCACTCGCTCCTACGACCCCGCCGACTTCGGCGTGCCCGCGGGCACCGAGGTCGACTGGAAGCACACCCCGATCCAGCGCATCGCCGGCGTGTTCGGCGACGTCGAGACCGACGACCGTCCGGGCGACCCCGCGGTCGACTGGCAGCTGTCGGGCGCCGACGCCGTCGAGGTGGGAACGCTCGCCGTCGGCCAGGCGCCGCGCGGCGAGGCCTTCACCCCCGAGGACCTGCCGAGCGCGCTCGCCTGGAAGCACACCGGCGAGGCGCTGCACGTCGTGCTGCCGGAGGGCGTCGAGCTCGACCAGCCCGTCGTGGTGCAGCTCACCGGCAACGGTGTGGAGCGCCGGGCCAACGGCCACGTCGTGATCGAGGCCAAGCCCAACTCGCGCGGCACGATCGTGCTCCGCCACGCCGGCAGCACCACGTTCGCCCAGAACGTCGAGGTGCTCGTCCGCGAGGGCGCGAACCTCACCGTGGTGAGCGTGCAGGAGTGGGCCGACGACGCGATCCACGCCGCGGCCCACCAGGCGCGCGTCGGCCGCGACGCCTACCTCCGCCACGTCGTCGTCTCGTTCGGCGGCGGGGTCGTGCGCCTCAACCCGAGCGTCGAGCTCGCGGGCGAGGGCTCGGAGGCCGAGCTGTACGGCCTGAGCTTCTCCGACGCCGGCCAGCACTTCGAGAGCCAGGTGTTCCTGCACCACAAGGGCCCGCACACGCGCGGCGACGTGCTCTACAAGGGCGCACTGCAGGGTGAGACGGCCCGCAGCGTGTGGATCGGCGACGTGCTGATCGGGCGCGACGCGGTCGGCACCGACTCGTACGAGGCGAACCGCAACCTGGTGCTCACGCCCGGCGCGCGCGCCGACTCGATCCCGAACCTCGAGATCGAGACGGGCGACATCCAGGGCGCCGGCCACGCGAGCGCGACGGGACGCTTCGACGACGAGCAGCTGTTCTACCTGCAGGCGCGCGGCATCCGCGAGGACGAGGCCCGACGCCTCGTCGTCATCGGCTTCCTCGCCGAGATCGTGCAGAAGATCGGCGTGCCCGACCTCGAGGCGCACCTCGCCGAGGCGATCGAGGCCGAGCTCGCGGGCGGGGTGCTCCCGTCGTGAGTGCCGTCCGCGTCTGCGACGTCGACGCGCTCGAGGCCGACCAGGCCCAGCGCTTCGTCGTCGATGGCACGCCTATCGCGGTCGTGAAGGATGCCGCCGGAGACGTGCACGCCATCGGCGACACCTGCACGCACGGCGACATCTCGCTCGCCGAGGGATTCGTGGAGGACGACACGCTCGAGTGCTGGGCGCACGGGTCGAAGTTCTCCCTGACGACCGGCAAGCCACTCACCCTCCCCGCCTACGAGCCCGTCCCGGTGTACCGGGTGGAGCTCGCCGACGGCGGCGTCTTCATCGACCCGACCGTCACCCTGAACGTCTGAACCCCCGACCACGGCGCGTCTGCGCCGGGAAGTGAACGCAACAACATGTCTGTCCTCGAGATCAAGGACCTCCACGTCAACGTCGAGACCGAGCAGGGCACCCGCGAGATCCTGCGCGGCGTCGACCTGACCATCCGCAAGGGCGAGATCCACGCGATCATGGGCCCGAACGGCTCAGGCAAGTCCACGCTGGCCTACACGATCGCCGGCCACCCCAAGTACACCGTCGTCTCCGGCTCCATCACCCTCGACGGTGAGGACGTGCTGGAGATGAGCGTCGACGAGCGCGCCCGCGCGGGCCTGTTCCTCGCCATGCAGTACCCGGTCGAGATCCCCGGCGTCACCGTCACCAACTTCCTCCGCACCGCGAAGACCGCGATCGACGGCCAGGCCCCCGCCGTGCGCGGCTGGGTCAAGGACGTGCGCGAGTCGATGGCGAACCTGCGGATGGACCCCGCGTTCGCGGAGCGCAACGTCAACGAGGGCTTCTCGGGCGGCGAGAAGAAGCGCAACGAGATCCTGCAGCTCGAGCTGCTGAAGCCCGACTTCGCGGTGCTCGACGAGACCGACTCCGGCCTCGACGTCGACGCGCTCAAGATCGTCTCCGAGGGCGTCAACCGCGCGAAGGAGCAGACGGGCCTCGGCGTGCTGCTGATCACGCACTACACCCGCATCCTCCGCTACATCACGCCCGACTACGTGCACGTGTTCGTCGCCGGACGCGTGGCCGAGGAGGGCGGCCCCGAGCTGGCCGACCGTCTCGAGGAGGAGGGCTACGATCGCTATCTCGACGGTGCGGTCGTAAGCTGATCCCATGGTTTCGACGCTGGCACCCGAGAAGTTCGATCAGGTCGAAGAGGCGCTGAAGGACGTCATGGACCCCGAGTTGGGGGTCAACGTCGTCGACCTGGGCCTGATCTACGACCTCGGCTGGGACGACGAGCACGACGCGCTGATCATCCACATGACGCTCACGAGCGCCGGATGCCCGCTGACTGACGTGCTCGAGGAGCAGACCGCGCAGGCCCTGGACGGGGTCGTCGACGCGTTCCGCATCAACTGGGTGTGGATGCCGCCGTGGGGTCCGGAGCGGATCACCGACGACGGCCGCGACCAGATGCGCGCCCTCGGCTTCGCGATCTGACCCGTCGGCCGCACGCACCACGCGACGTTCGCACGCGCCGCCACCCGACCGGGTGGCGGCGCGTTCGCGTGAAGTGCGTCCTACGCGTCGAGCCCGCGGCGCCGCAGCAGCGGCTCGAGCTCGGCGTCGCGCCCGCGGAAGTCGCGATACGCCTCGAGCGGGTCGCCGCCGCCGCCCACGCCGAGCAGGCGCCGGCGGAACCGCTCGCCGTTCTCGCGCGTGAGCCCGCCGTGCTCGCGGAACCACTCGACCGTGTCGGCGTCGAGCACCTCGCTCCAGATGTAGGAGTAGTAGCCGGCGCTGTAGCCACCCGAGAAGGTGTGCGCGAAGTAGGTGCTCAAGTAGCGCGTGGGCACGAGCGGGTCGTCGAGGCCCGCGTCGGCGAGCGCCTGCGCCTCGAACGCCCCGACGTCGTCGACCACGTCGTCGGCGGTGAGCCGGTGCCACGCCTGGTCGAGCAGCGCTGCGGCGAGGTACTCGACGGTCGCGTGGCCCTCGCCCCACTGCTCGGCGGCCAGGAGGCGGTCGACGAGTTCCTGCGGCATCCGCTCGCCCGTCTCGTGGTGCACCGCGTAGTTCGCGAGCACCTCGGGCCAGAGCATCCACATCTCGTTCACCTGGCTCGGGAACTCGACGAAGTCGCGGTGCACGCTCGTGCCCGAGAGCTTCGGGTACGTCGTGCTCCCGAAGAGCCCGTGCAGCGCGTGGCCGAACTCGTGGAACAGCGTGCGGGTCTCGTCGTAGGTGAGCAGCGTCGGCTCGCCCGCGGCGGGCTTGGGCACGTTGAGGTTGTTGACCACGACCGGCAGCGTGCCGAGCAGCGTCGACTGGGTGACGATCGGGTTCATCCAGGCGCCGCCGCGCTTGGAGTCGCGCGTGTAGAGGTCGAACACGAACAGTCCGACGGGGGAGCCGTCGGCCTCGTGCACCTCGAAGACCCGCGCGTCGGGGTGGTACGCGACGAGGTCGTCCCGCTCGGTGAACGTGACGCCGTAGAGCTCGGTCGCGGCGAAGAACACCCCGTCGCGCAGCACGCGCTCGGCCTCGAAGTAGGGGCGCATCGCCGCGGTGTCGACCGCGTAGTCGCGGGCGCGCACCTGCTCCGAGTAGTACGGCCAGTCGGATGCCTCGAGCGGCCGCGCGCCCGGGGTCTCGGCGACGACCGCGGCGAGACGGTCGCGTTCGGCGCGCGCGTTGCGCGCGGCGGCCGGCGCGAGCGAGCCGAGCATCTCGGCGACCGCCTCCGGGCTGCCCGCGGTCTGGTCGGCGGTGATGTAGGAGGCGTGGTTGGCGAAGCCGAGCAGTCGGGCGCGCTCGGCGCGGAGGCGCACGATCTCGAGCACCGTCGCGCGCGTGTCGTGCTCGTTGCCGCGCGCGCCGCGGGCGCGGGAGGCGGCCATGACGCGGTCGCGCGTGGCCTCGCTCGTGAGCGAGGCGAGCCACGGGTGGCCCGTGGGCAGCACGAGCGTGATGAGGAAGCCGTCGAGCCCGCGGTCGGCGGCGGCGGCCGCTGCGGCCGAGCGTTCGCCGTCGGAGAGGCCGTCGAGATCGGAGGCATCCGTCACCTGCACCGCGAGGTCGTTCGTGTCGGCGAGCAGGTGCTTCTCGAACCGCGTGGCGAGGGCGGCGAGGCGCTGGTTGAGCTCCTTGAGACGCTCGGTCTCGTCGGGGGAGAGCGCGGCGCCCGCGAGCGTGAACTCGCGGTGCGTGCGCTCGAGCAGGTAGCGCGACTCCGCGTCGAGGTCGAGCGCGTCGATGTCGGCGTGCAGGGCGTCGATGCGCCGGTAGAGCGCCGGGTCGAGCCGGATAGCGTCCTCGTGCGCGGCCAGCCGCGGCGCGAACTCCGCTTCGAGCGCGTCGGTGGCGGGCGTGGAGTCGGCCGAGCTCTGGTTGGAGAACACCTCGAGCACGCGACGGAGGGTCTGGCCGCTGAGCTCGAGCGGCAGCATCGTGTTCGCGAACGTGGGCGGGTCGAGCTGCTCGGTGATGGCGCGCACCTCGGCGAGCTGCTCGGCCATGCCCTGCTCGAGGGCGGGGCCGTAGTGCTCCTCGCGGATCTCGGCGAAGGGCGGCAACTGGTAGGGGAGCGTGCTCGGCGTGAGCAGCGGATTGACGGTCTGGGCCATCCGTCCAGCCTAGGCGGCATGGGCGCCGACGGACGGTTCTAGGCTCGTGTCATGGACACGGACATCGACCGGTCGGAGGTCGCGCCACGGGACGAGTACACGCACGGGCATCACGAGAGCGTGGTGCGCACGCACGCGTGGCGCACGGTGGCGAACTCGGCCGAGTATCTCATCCCGCACCTCCAGCCGGGCGCCCGTGTGCTCGACGTGGGCAGCGGGCCCGGCAGCATCACGATCGACATCGCCCGGCGGGTCGATCCGGCACCGGTGCGGGGCGTCGACGCCTCGGCGCAGATCGTCGCGCAGGCCGCGGGACTCGCGGCCGACAACGGCGTGCACAACGTCGAGTTCGCGGTCGACGACGCGTACCGGCTCGACGCCGAGGACGACACGTACGACGTGGTGCACGCGCACCAGGTGCTGCAGCACCTCGGCCGCCCGGAGGACGCGCTGCGCGAGTTCCGGCGCGTGCTGAAGCCGGGCGGCGTGGCCGGGGTGCGCGACGTCGACTACGGCGGCGTGATCTGGTACCCGCTGATCCCTGCGCTCGACAAGTGGCTCGACGTCTACCGCCGGGTGCACGTGTGGAACGGCGGCGACCCGCTGGCCGGGCGCACGCTCAAGCACTGGGCCGTGAACGCCGGCTTCGCGCGGGTCGACGTGAGCGCGTCGGTCTGGCTCTTCTCGAGCCCCGCCGAGCGGGAGTGGTGGGGCGGGTCCTGGGCCGAGCGGGCGGTCGAGTCGACGTTCGCCGCGCACGCGATCGAGTCGGGACACGCCGGCTGGGGCGACCTGAAGGAGATCGCGGCGGGGTGGCGCGAGTGGGCGGCGCACGACGACGGCTGGGTGCTCATGCCGCACGGGGAGGTCATCGCGCACGGGTGAGCACGAGGGGCGGATGCTCCGCACCAGCGACCGTCCACCTCATGCAAAGCTCCCATTGCAAAGAAAGGCTTGCAAAGAGTTCTTTGCAAGAGTAGCGTCTCGGGTATGGACACTCCCGAGCACGCAGCATCGGCGGCCGCCGCGCCACCCCCGCGCATCGCGGACCTCGGCACGCTGAAGGCCCTCGGGCATCCGCTGCGCATGCAGATCTTCGATGCGCTGTCGCTGCATGGCGCCGCCACCTCGAGCATGCTCGCGGAGCGGCTGGGGGAGTCGAGCGGCGCGATGAGCTACCACCTCCGGCAGCTCGCGCAGTACGACCTCGTGCGCGAGGTCGTCGGCCGCGGCACCGCCCGCGAACGCTGGTGGGAGCGCACGCCCGGCGCGCTCACCGTGCCGCCCGACCACGGGTCGGATCCGGCGGTGAAGGCCGCCACCCAGGTCGTCATGGACCACGTGCAGCACGAGCGCGAGTCGCACCTGCGCGAGTTCCTCGATCGCGGCATGCACGAGCTGCCCGACGAGTGGCTCCACGCGAGCGTCATGTCCACGGCGCACCTGCGACTCACGCGCGAGCAGCTCGACGAGGCGTCGAGCGAGCTCGCGCACGCGGTCGAGGCGATCGTCACCCGCTACCGCAGCATGGACCTGCCCGGGTCTCGCCCGGTCGAACTGCAACTCAACGCATTCCCGCTCGTCGATGGAGAGGAACTCCCGCAATGACCGCCACCGCACTGCCGATCCGCGGCACCCGTCGCGTGCCGGCCGACCGTCTCGAACGACTCGCCACCCGCGTCGGCGTCGAGCTCACCCGCTGGGCGAGCCGGCGGCGCGCTCGTCGCTCGCTGATGCAGCCCAGTACCGCCCGCCGCCTGAGCGAGGGCGAGCTCTCCGAGTTCCGCCTCCGCGCCGGGGTGGGCATGCGCTGAACCGGGCCCGAGCGCTCGGCGCCACGACTCACCAGTCGTCGTCGGCGTTCGCCTCCGGTTCGGCCGGCTCCGTGATCGGCGCGAGACCGCCGGGACGCTGCCGCACCCGCGTGCCGTCGTCGAGCGTCGCGATCGCGAGGCCCTCGAGCCAGGTGAGGGTCCAGTACTGCCCCTCGAGCGACGTGGTGGCGGCCTCGGCGTCCGCGATCGCGGCGCGTACGGGCTCCGGCACCGACGCGGGTGCGGCGGTGCCGGCGGGCCAGCGGGTGCCGAGCTGCATCAGGCCTCCGCGGGTGCGAGCACGACCTCGTTGACGGCGAGCTCGTCGGCCTCGTCGAAGTCGAGCGTCTCGATCCGGCCCACCGCACGCAGGTCGCCCGCTGCCAGCGCGAGCAGCGCGATCCCGGCCGCGGGGCCCCCGATGCGGGCGGTCGAGACCGGCGTGCGCTGCGAGGCCTTCGCGTCGGTCTTGGCGCGGCGGATGCCCGTGAGGGCGGCGCTCGCGAGGCGCAGCAGCTCGGGGTCGCCGGCCTCGTCGAGCGCGAGCTCGTCGGCAACCGGCCAGGTCGCGCGGTGCACCGACCCCTCGTGCGACCACGACCACGCCTCCTCGGTCGCGAACGGGATCACCGGGGCGAACAGGCGCAGCAGCGTCGACAGGGCGCGGTTGAGGGCCGCCACGGCCGAGGCCTGCTCGGGGCCGGCCTCGCCGTACGCGCGCTCCTTCACGAGCTCGAGGTAGTCGTCGCAGAACGTCCAGAAGAACGTCTCAGTGAGCTCGAGCGCCCGCGCGTGGTCGTACGCCTCGAGCGCGGCCGTCGCCTGCTCGACGACGCCCTGCAGAGTGGCAAGCATGCTGCGGTCGAGCGCTTCGGTCACGGGTGCATCCGCCGTGCCCTCGAACCCGAGGATGAACTTCGACGCGTTCAGCACCTTGATCGCGAGGCGACGGCCGATCTTCACCTGAGTCGGGTTCTGCGGGTCGAACGCGGCGTCGGTACCGAGGCGGGACGACGACGCCCAGTAGCGCACCGCGTCGGAGCCGTGCTGCTGGAGCAGGCCCGCCGGGGTCACCACGTTGCCCTTCGACTTCGACATCTTCTTGCGGTCGGGGTCGACGATGAAGCCCGAGATCGCGGCGTTGCCCCACGGCGCGACGCCGTGCTCGAGCTCGGCGCGCAGCGTCGACGAGAACAGCCAGGTGCGGATGATGTCCTGGCCCTGCGGGCGCAGGTCGTACGGGAACACGAGGTCGAACAGCTCGGGGTCGCGCTCCCAGCCGCCCGCGAGCTGCGGGGTGAGCGACGAGGTCGCCCAGGTGTCCATGATGTCGAGCTCGCCGATGAAGCCGTTCGCCTGGCCGCGCTGCGACTCCGCGAAGCCGGGAGCGGGCTGCGACGACGGGTCGACCGGCAGCAGGTCCTCGGTCGCCACGATGGGCTCGTCGAACACCGGCTCGCCGTCCGCGTCGAGCGGGTACCAGACCGGGATGGGCACGCCGAAGAAGCGCTGCCGAGAGATGAGCCAGTCGCCCGAGAGGCCGCCCACCCAGTTCTCGTACCGCACGCGCATGAAGTCGGGGTGCCAGTCGATGTCGCGACCCCGCTCCATGAGCCGGTCGCGGAGCGCCTCGTCGCGCGCGCCGTTGGCGATGTACCACTGGCGCGTCGAGACGATCTCGAGGGGGCGGTCGCCCTTCTCGTAGAACTTCACGGGGTGCGTGATCGCCTTCGGCTCGCCGAGCAGGTCGCCCGAGGTGAGCAGCAGGTCGACCATGGCCTTCTTCGCGCTGAACACGGTCTTGCCGGCCAGCTCGGCGAACGCGGCGAGGCCGGCCTCGGAGTCGATCGCCTCGGGGGCGTCCGGCACGATGCGGCCGTCGAAGCCGATGATCGCGCGGTTCGGCAGGTTCAGCTCGCGCCACCAGGTCACGTCGGTCACGTCGCCGAACGTGCAGATCATTGCGATGCCGGTGCCCTTGTCCTTCTGCGCGAGGTGATGCGCCACCACGGGCACCTCCACGCCGAACACCGGGGTCGTCACGGTCTGCCCGAACAGCGGCTGGTAGCGCTCGTCGTCGGGGTGCGCCACGAGGGCCACGCACGCGGGGATGAGCTCGGGCCGGCTGGTCTCGATCTCGATCGTGCCGCCGTCGGGTCGGTGGAACGTCACCCGGTGGTAGTGGCCCGGCTGCTCCCGGTCCTCGAGCTCGGCCTGCGCCACGGCGCTGCGGAACGTCACGTCCCACATGGTGGGCGCGAGCGCCTGGTACGCCTCGCCGCGGGCCACGTTGCGCACGAAGGCGCGCTGCGAGGTCGTGATCGCATCGTCGGCGATGGTGCGGTACGTCTGGGTCCAGTCGACCGAGAGTCCGAGCGTTCGCCAGAGGTCCTCGAAGTGCTGCTCGTCCTCGGCGGTCAGCCGCTCGCACAGCTCGATGAAGTTGCGGCGCGAGATCGGCACCTGATCGGCGGGCTTGATGGTCTTGCCCTCGGTGCCCTCGTGCGGCGGCGTGAACTCGGCGTCGTACGGCAGCGACGGGTCGCAGCGCACGCCGTAGTAATTCTGAACGCGGCGCTCGGTCGGCAGGCCGTTGTCGTCCCACCCCATCGGGTAGAACACGCTGCGGCCGCGCATGCGCTGGAAGCGCGCCACCACGTCGGTGTGCGTGTACGAGAACACGTGGCCGATGTGCAGCGAACCCGACGCGGTCGGCGGGGGCGTGTCGATGGAGTAGATGGTCTCCTTCGTCGCACCCTCACGATCGAAGCGGTAGGTGCCCTGGTCCTCCCAGACGGTGCCCCAGCTCTGCTCGAGTCCTTCGAGGGCGGGCTTGTCGGGAATGCGCGACGCGGTCATGTGGGAACTCCGGTTCGATATGTGCGGCACCGAGTCAATGTGGAGGTGCCTGAGTGTGCGATTGCAGTGCATTCTAGCCGGATGCCCCGGGGAGCCGGCAGTGCGTCGACGCGCGTCAGTCCGCGGCCGGCGCGGCCGCCCGGCTCCGGGCGATCGTGCCCGCGGCGAGGGCCGAGCCCAGCGTGATCGCCGACATGGTCGCGAGCACCACGCCCGGGTGCCACCACTCGAAGGCGGTCGCCTCGCCGAGCGCCAGCGTGAGCGCCGGCACGAAGCCCGAGATCACGGCCGCGATGCTGTACGCGAACGACAGCGCCGAGTAGCGGTAGTGGTCGTCGAACAGGTCGCCCATGAGCCCGCCGAGGCTCGCCCAGGCCATGGTGGGCAGGATGCCGCCGATGATCATCGTGCCGACGAGGATCGGGAACGTGGCGAACTGCAGCAGCCAGTACATCGGGAACGTGATGAGCAGCGTGCCGAGCGCGCCCCACGCGACGACCCGCGCGGAGCCCACGCGGGTGGCGAGCCAGCCGAACGTGGGAATCGTGACGAGCTGGAGCAGCCCGCCGATGGTGGTCGCGACCAGCAGGTCCTGGAAGCTGAAGCCGAGCTCGGTCACGCCGTAGTTCACGGTGTACGTGTTCATGAGCGAGTACGAGCCGATGCCGAGCAGCGCTGCGCCGACGGCGACGACGATCGCGACGGGCTGGCGGGCGAACATCGCGAGGAACGGCACCCGGTCGCGGCGGTGCTCGGCGACGAGCTCGCGGAACACGGGCGTCTCGTCGATCGACCAGCGCAGGTAGAGCGACACGAGCAGCAGCGGGATCGCGGTGAGGAACGGGATGCGCCAGCCCCACGCGACCATGGCCTCGGTCGTGAGGAGGGTGGTCATCACGAGGAACACCGTGGCGCTGAGGATCGAGCCGACGGGGGAGCCGAGCTGCGGGACGGCCGCGAAGAACGGGCGCCGGCGCGGGTCGGCGTGCTCGGTCGCGAGCAGCACCGCCCCGCCCCACTCGCCGCCGAGCGAGAGCCCCTGCAGGATGCGCAGGACGACGAGGCCGATCGCGCCGAGCCAGCCGGCGGTCGCGTAGTCGGGCAGTACGCCGATGAGGCCGGTCGCGACGCCCATGAGCGTGATGGTGACGATGAGGGTGCTGCGGCGGCCGATGCGGTCGCCGAGGTGGCCGAACACGATCGCGCCGAGCGGCCGCACGACGAAGGCCAGCGCGATGGAGAGGAACGCCGAGAGCGTGCCGCCGAACACGCCGAGCGGCTCGAAGAACAGCGGCCCGACGAAGAACGCCGCGAAGTACGCGAAGACGTAGAAGTCGTACGACTCGAGGGCGGTGCCCACGAACGACGCGATCGCGACCCGGCGGACGGGACGCGGGGCGCGGTCGAGGTCGGATGCGGGTGCGGCAGGTGCGTTGGTCACGCCCGGCATCCTACGCGCGCTGCGGGGCCTCGCGGCCGGTCAGCCGCGAACGACCTCCCACGTGTGGCTCGTCACGCCGCCCGGGCCCTCGAGCGTGACCGTGTAGATCTCGCTCGCCTCGGTGCACTGGAAGCTCACGCCCTCGTAGACCTCCTCGTTCGGGAAGACCTCCTCGTAGGGCGCCGCCTTCGCGTCGGTCGTGCCGACGCCGAACCAGGCCTGCTCGGCGCCGTCCGACATCCACTGGAAGCGCAGCGGCACCGACGAGACGCCGTCGCAGAGGGCGACCTCGGGCTCGAACGCCGTCGTCGTGAAGACCGGGGCGGGCGTCGTCTCGCCGCCGCCGTCGGTCGAGCCGCCATCGCCGCCGCCGTCGGTCGAGCCGCCGTCGCCGCCGTCCTCGGTGTCGTCCTCGGGCTCCTCCGACTCGGTCGGCTCGGGCTCGGTGGTCTCCGTGGCGGTGGGCGTCGGGGCGGCCACCGGCTCCTCCTCGTCGGACCCGCCCGTGAGCAGCACGACCACGAGCACGATCACGGCGATGAGCAGCACGCCGGCGAGGATCGAGATGAGGATCAGCGCGGTGCGACGCCCGCCACCCTCGGGCGACTCGTCGGGGGCATCCGCCTGCACCGGCGCCATCGGCACCGTCTCGGCGTGGTCGATCGGGCGCGTGGCGTCAGGGTCCTCGGGGCGGTTCGTTCCGTCGTCGCTCATGGCGTCCTCCGTGTCGGGTGCCGAATCATCCGCTCGTGCGTCCGAGGGTAGGGGAGCGTCGGGTCCGGTGGGCGGCCTGTGCACAGCCGGGCCACCCCCAATGCGGGTGACGGATGCCCCGGGGCGGGCGATACACTGGAGCCAACGACGTCGATCCGGCCATCACCGGGGAGTCTCCGGAAGAACGCGGGCTGGTGCGGAGCATCCGCCCGTCACTAGAACCGGACGGGGCTGGCCCGTCACAGCCAAGGAACGAGTGGCACCGGGCGACCGGGGCAATCGAGGTGGTACCGCGACGGCGTCCGAGGGGCGACCGACGTCCTCGGGCCGAACGCACGTCCTCCCAGGAGACCCGTTGTATCCCCGCACTCCGAACGACCGCGGCGAGGTCCAAGCCTCCCCGAACTTCCCGGAACTCGAGCAGCAGGTGCTCGCGTTCTGGTCGAGCGACGACACGTTCCAGGCCTCGATCGACCAGCGCGAGGGCGCCGAGGAGTGGGTCTTCTACGACGGCCCGCCCTTCGCGAACGGCCTGCCGCACTACGGCCACCTGCTGACCGGCTACGCCAAGGACGTCTTCCCGCGCTTCCAGACGATGCGCGGCCGCCAGGTGCACCGCCGGTTCGGCTGGGACACACACGGCCTGCCCGCCGAGCTCGAGGCGGAGCGCCAGCTCGGCATCACCGACAAGAGCCAGATCGAGGAGATGGGCATCGCGGCGTTCAACGCCGCCGCCCGCGAGTCGGTGCTGCGCTACACCCGTGAGTGGCAGGAGTACGTCACCCGCCAGGCGCGCTGGGTCGACTTCGAGCACGACTACAAGACCCTCGACGTGACCTTCATGGAGTCGGTCGTGTGGGCGTTCAAGCAGCTGCACGAGCAGGGCCTCGCCTACGAGGGCTACCGCGTGCTGCCGTACTGCTGGCGCGACGAGACGCCGCTGTCGAACCACGAGCTGCGCATGGACGACGACGTCTACAAGATGCGCCAGGACCAGACGGTGACGGTCACGTTCCCGCTCACCGGGGCGAGGGCCGAGGCGCTCGGGCTCACCGCGGTGCGCGCGCTGGCCTGGACGACCACGCCGTGGACGCTGCCCACGAACCTCGCGCTGGCCGTCGGCCCCGAGATCGAGTACGCCGTCGTGCCCGCGGGCCCGGCGGGCACGCCCGACGCCACCGTGCTGCGCGAGCGGGCGGGGGAGAGCGACACCGAGGTGCTGGGCGGCGAATACCTGCTCGCGCGCGACCTCGTCGGCAACTACGCCAAGGACCTCGGCTACGAGTCGGCAGAGGACGCGGTCGCCGCGATCTCGCGCACGGTGCGCGGCGCCGACCTCGACGGCGTCACCTACGACCGCCTGTTCGACTACTACGCCGACGTCGAGGCGTACGGCCTCCAGAACGCCTGGCGCATCCTCGTCGCCGACTACGTCACGACCTCCGACGGCACGGGCATCGTGCACCAGGCGCCCGCCTACGGTGAGGACGACCAGCAGGTCTGCGAGGCCGCGGGCATCCCCGTGGTCATCTCGCTCGACGAGGGCGGTCGCTTCCTGCCCGCGGTCACGGATGTCACGGGGCAGCTGTGGTCCGACGCGAACAAGCCGCTCACGCAGCTGCTGAAGGCCGAGGGGCGCCTGCTCCGCCAGGCGAGCTACGAGCACTCGTACCCGCACTGCTGGCGCTGCCGCAACCCGCTCATCTACCGCGCCGTCTCGAGCTGGTTCGTGCGCGTGCCCGAGTTCCGCGACCGCATGGTCGAGCTGAACCAGGGCATCGGCTGGGTGCCCGAGAACGTCAAGGACGGCCAGTTCGGCAAGTGGCTCGAGGGCTCGCGCGACTGGTCGATCAGCCGCAATCGGTACTGGGGCTCGCCCATCCCGGTATGGAAGAGCGACGACCCCGCGTACCCGCGCGTCGACGTGTACGGCTCGCTCGAGGAGCTCGAGCGCGACTTCGGCCGACTGCCGCTGAACGCCGACGGCGAGCCCGACCTGCACCGCCCGTACATCGACGAGCTGACGCGCCCGAATCCCGACGACCCGACGGGGACGTCGACCATGCGCCGCATCCCCGACGTGTTCGACGTGTGGTTCGACTCGGGTTCGATGCCGTTCGCGCAGGTGCACTACCCGTTCGAGAACCGGGAGTGGTTCGACACCCACCACCCGGCCGACTTCATCGTCGAGTACATCGGGCAGACCCGCGGCTGGTTCTACGTCATGCATGTGCTGTCGACCGCGCTGTTCGACCGCTCCGCGTACCGCAACGTGGTCAGCCACGGCATCGTGCTCGGCAGCGACGGGCAGAAGATGTCGAAGTCGCTGCGCAACTACCCCGACGTGAACGAGGTCTTCGACCGTGACGGCTCCGACGCGATGCGCTGGTTCCTCATGGCGAGCCCGGTGCTGCGCGGCGGCAACCTCATCGTCACCGAGGAGGGCATCCGCGAGGGCGTGCGCCAGTTCATGCTGCCGCTGTGGAGCACGTGGTACTTCTTCTCGCTCTACGCCAACGCCTCCGGGTACGAGGCGGAGCGCTCCACCTCCTCGCAGGACGTGCTCGACCGGTACCTGCTCGCGAAGCTGCACGACCTCGTCGCGGGCGTGACCGACGACCTCGAGCGCTTCGACGCGACGATGGCGTCGGCCAAGCTGCGCGACTTCGCCGACGTGCTGACCAACTGGTACGTGCGCCGCTCGCGTGACCGGTTCTGGGAGGGCGTCGCCGACGACGGCACGGGCCGGGAGGCGTTCGACACGCTGTGGACCGTGCTCGAGGCGCTCTGCCGGCTCGCCGCACCGCTCGTGCCGCTCGTCGGCGAGACCGTCTGGCGCGGGCTCACGGGCGGGCGCAGCGTGCACCTGGCCGACTGGCCGACCGCCGACGAGTTCCCCGCCGACCCCGAGCTCGTCGCGACCATGGACGCGGTGCGCCAGATCAGCTCGACCGCGCTCGCGCTGCGCAAGCAGGCTGGGCGGCGCGTGCGCCTGCCGCTCGCGTCGCTCACGGTGGTGACGGCGGATGCCTCGGGCCTCGCGCCCTACGCGGGCATCCTGCGCGACGAGCTCAACGTGAAGCAGGTCGAGTTCGTGACCCTCGACGAGGGCAGCGCGGACGCGTACGGCATCTCGCGTCGCCTCTCCGTCAACGCCCGCGCGGCCGGTCCGCGCCTCGGCAAGCAGGTGCAGGCCGCCATCCGCGCGGCGCGCGAGGGCGACTGGACCGAGCAGGACGGTGTGGTCGTCGCGGGCGGCATCGAGCTGGTCGAGGGCGAGTACGAGCTCGCGCTCGTCTCGGGCGACGCCGACACCGAGTCGCGTGCGATCGGGCTGCTGCCGGGCGACGGCTTCGTGCTGCTCGAGACGGCGACGACGCCCGAGCTCGAGGCCGAAGGCCTCGCCCGCGACGCGGTGCGCGCGGTGCAGGACGCCCGCAAGGCCGCCGGGCTCGAGGTCAGCGACCGCATCCGCCTGCGCCTGGTCACCGAGGCCCACGCCGCACCGGCGTTCGAGGCGCACCGCGTGCTCATCGCCGACGAGACGCTCGCCGTCGCGTTCGACGTGGCCGTCGACGGCCTCGGCGACGAGGCGACCACGCTGGCCGGCGGCGCCAAGCTCGCCGTGGAGGTGACCCGGGCATGACCGACGAGTTCCGCGACGCGGCCGACGGGGTGTTCTCCGCCCTGCTCGACCGCATCGGCGAGCAGGCGCCGCAGCCTCGGCTCGGGCCGTCCCGCCGTCTGATGGACCTGCTCGGCGACCCGCAACGGGCCTACCCGGTCATCCACGTGACCGGCACGAACGGCAAGACCAGCACGAGCCGGCTCATCGAGGGCCTGCTGCGCGCGCACGGCCTGCGCACGGGCCTGCTGACGAGCCCGCACATCGAACGGTTCACCGAGCGCATCCTCGTCGACGGCGAGCCGATCACCGACGAGGCGGTGGCTCGCAACTGGGACGACATCACGCCGTACGTCGAGATGGTCGACGCCGAGCTCGAGCAGGCCGGCGACGTGCCCCTCACGTACTTCGAGGCGCTCTCGGCGCTCGCGTTCGCCGCGTTCGCGGACGCCCCCGTCGACGTGGCCGTGGTCGAGGTCGGCATGGGCGGCGAATGGGACTCCACCAACGTCGCCGACGGGCAGGTCGCCGTGTTCACGCCGATCGACCTCGACCACATGTCGCGCCTCGGCTCGACGGTCACGCAGATCGCGCGCACCAAGTCGGGCATCATCAAGCCCGCGGCATCCGTCGTCTCGGCCCGCCAGTCGCCCGAGGCGACCGACGTGCTCGCCACAGCGAGCCGGCTCAGCGAGGCGTCGCTGGCCATCGAGGGGGATGCCTTCGAGACCACCGCCGCGACCGTCGCGGTCGGCGGGCAGCTGCTGTCGATCCGCGGCATCGCGGGGGAGTACGCCGAGGTGTTCCTGCCCCTGCTCGGCGCGCACCAGGCGCAGAACGCGGCCGTCGCGGTCGCCGCGGTCGAGTCGTTCCTCGGCTCGGGCGAGCACGCGCTCTCGCGCGAGGTCGTCGAGGAGGCGTTCGCGACCACCACCTCGCCCGGGCGGATGCAGCTCGTCGGCGTCGAGCCGACGGTGCTCGTGGACGCGGCGCACAACCCGCACGGCGCGCACGCGCTCGTCGAGGCCGTGCGGCAGGTGTTCGATTTCGACGAGATCGCCGTGGTCGTGGGCGTGCTCGGCGACAAGGATGCCGCGGGCATCCTGCGCGAGCTCGATGCCATCGCCGACGTGATGCTCGTGACCGCGTCCGAGTCCGATCGTGCGATCCCAGCCGAGGTGCTGGCGCAGCAGGCGGCGGCCACGGTGGGCCCGGAGCGCATCAGCTCGTACGACCGGGCGGAGGATGCGTTCGAGGCCGCGCACGACTGGGCGGCCGAGGCGCCGCGCCGTGCCGTGGTGGTCACCGGCTCGATCACGCTCGTCGCCGAGGCCATGGCGTTCGCCGAGGACCGGGAGTGGAAGCCGTGACCGCGGCGGATCCCGGGCTGCCCGAACAGCCCGATGGCCCCGCGCCCGAACCGCGCTCCGTGCGGCGCAGCCTCGCGAGCATCGTGCTCGGCTTCGAGCTGTTCATCGTGCTGCTCGCGTCGCTCACGATCTTCGGGCTGTCGCCCGCGCCGTTCGGCGACGACGGCATCCCGCGGTGGTGGGCCCTCGTGGGCGGCGGGGTGCTGCTCGTCGGGCTGCTCGCGATCATGGCGCTGCTGCGCTACGAGGGCGCGTACGTCGCCGGCTGGGTCCTGCAGGGGATCCTCCTGGCGACGGGCTTCCTCAACCCCGCGATGTTCTTCGTGGGAGCCCTGTTCGGCGGCATGTGGTGGTACGCCATGGTCGCCGGGGCACGAATCGACCGCCAACGGAAGGAATCCGCATGACCACGCCCATCGAAGAGACCCTCGTCCTCGTCAAGCCCGACGGCGTCGCCCGCAACCTGACCGGCGAGATCCTCCGTCGCATCGAGGCGAAGGGGTACTCGCTGGTCGACGTGCGCCTGCTGCAGGCCGACCGCGAGCTGCTCGCCGCCCACTACGCCGAGCACGAGGGCAAGCCGTTCTACGAGCCGCTCGTCGAGTTCATGCAGTCGGGCCCGACCGTCGCCATGCGCGTCGCCGGCAACCGCGTGATCGAGGGCTTCCGCTCGCTCGCGGGCACCACCGACCCGACCACGGCCGCGCCCGGCACCATCCGCGGCGACCTCGCACGCGACTGGGGCCTCCCCGTGCAGCAGAACCTCGTGCACGGCTCCGACTCGCCCGAGTCGGCCGAGCGCGAGCTCGCGCTCTGGTTCGACTAGCGCACGGCGTAGCGCAGCAGCGCGAACCCGCGGTCGAACCGGCGCTGCTCGACCAGCTCGAGGTCGAGCCGGATGCCCGCCGGGAACACGGGCGTGCCGCCGCCGACGAGCGTGGGGGCGACGTACCGGTGCACCTCGTCGACCAGTCCGTCGCGCAGCGCGTGGGTGGCCAGCGTCGGCCCCTCGATGGTGACGGCGCCGTCCGTGGCGTCGACGACGTCGCGGACGGCGTCGGCGCTGTACCGCGCCTCGATGCGGGTGCGGGCCGTCACCGGTGTCGCGAGCGTCGCCGAGAAGACGACCTTCTCGGCGACGCGCCAGCCCCGTGAGAACCGTGCCGTCTCGGGCGACAGCCCGGGGCCGGCGAAGTCGGGGTCGGTCTCCCAGACGTGCATGACCTCGTACATGCGCCGGCCGTAGAGGTACGTGTCGACGCCCTCGAGCACGTCGTTGATGCTGCCGATCACGTCCTCGGGCGGCTCCGCCCAGTCGAATGCGCCCCGTGCGTCGTTCACGTAGCCGTCGAGCGAGCCGATGGTCGAGTAGACGAGCGTTCCCATGGCGGCAGGATGCCACCGGCCGCCCACGTTCTCCAGTGGCATCCGCTCGCCTTCGCCCACCTGGCCGGGCGCGGCGTGCGAGTGCTCAGGCGAACAGGTCGAACCAGATGCGGGGGATCGCGTCCATGCGCAGCTGCGCCAGGAGCACCACCACGAGGTAGCAGACGACGGTGATGAACGGGATCCAGCCAGCGAGCGCGGCACCGACGCGGCGAACGGATGCTCCGCCGCCGAACACCCCCTCGGCGACGTTGCGCAGGGTCACCGTCCAGAACGTGGGGATCGTGACCGCCCAGGTGAGCATGCACCACGGGCAGAGCACGTCGAGCACGTAGATGCTCTGGAAGATGAGCCAGCACACGAAGCCGAGCGCTGCGGTGACGCCGACGTTGAAGCCGATCCAGAACCAACGGGAGAACCGGGCGCCCGACAGCAGCGCCATGCCGACGGTGATGACGACGGGCCAGCAGACCAGGCCGATGATCGGGTTCGGGAAGCCGAGCACGGCGCCCTGCTCCGACGCGAGGTTCGTGGAGCAGCCCACGAGCACGCTGAAGTCGCACGACACGGAGTGCGTCGGATCCTCGAGTACCGCGATCTTCTCGACCATGAGCTCGAACGCCGCGATCAGGCCCGTGACGCCCGCGATCACGAGGAAGACGGCGAGTGCGATCGGCCGGGGCGGCGCCTCGGTCTCGGTGCGGTCGGTGTCTGCGGTCGCGGTCACCGGGCGATTATGTCACGCGTCGGTCAGCGCAGGCGCCCGCGTCCATGCGATAATCGAGCCAGCCGTCCGGACCGCGTCCGGTGGCGCTGACGAAGGTTTGCGGGTGCAGGGGCATCCGGATGACGGTCGGACGACCGGAAGATGTGGCAGCCAGGACACCGGTCCGGCTGCGAAGCGAAGGATTCGCGGAGACCCATGAGGGGTCGCCGCTCGAGAGAGTACCGGGAGGGTGACGCGGTCACCCACCCGGTGTAGGAGTGCACCAGCGATGGTGGAAGGTACGAACGAGCAGACCAACGAGACGAACCAGCCGCAGGAGCGACGGGCCCGACTGTTCGGCGGGCGACGCCGCGCCGAGGAGCAGGTGGTCGAGCAGGCGCCCGAGACGGTGACGGATGCCGCGGGCGAGACCGAGGCCGAGACGACGGCGCCGCAGGAGGCGGAGGTCGCTGCGGACTCGGAGACCGCCGCCGACGAGTCGGGCTCGGCCGAGGCGTCCGCCCCGGCGGAGGAGACGCCGGCTGCGGAGCAGCCCGACGAGGCGGAGACGCCGAACGCGGAGGCGCCAGCGCCCGCCGAGGACGCGAGCCCCGAGGCATCCGCCGCCGAATCGGACACGGCCGCCGAGGACGCCGCCGGCTCCGAGGAGACCGACGCGCCCGCGCCGAGCCCGATCCCGGACTCGCTGACGACGACGTCGCTCATCTTCCACGCGCCCGACGTGACGCCGCTGCCCGCGCGCCCCGGCCGCCGACAGGAGCAGGACGACGAGGAGCCCCGCCAGGGCTCGTCGAAGCGCCGCCGGGCACGCCGCCGCAGCGGCGAGGACCGCGCGCCCGGATCGGACGACCCCGAGAACACCGTCGTCAAGGTGCGCAAGCCCCGCGAGCAGGAGCCGATCACCGAACCGCAGAAGGTCAAGGGATCGACCCGCCTCGAGGCGAAGAAGCAGCGCCGTCGCGACGGTCGCGACGCGGGACGCCGCCGTGCGGTCGTGACCGAGGCCGAGTTCCTCGCCCGGCGCGAGGCCGTCGACCGCCAGATGGTCGTGCGCGCGAAGTCGGGTCGCATCCAGATCGGCGTGCTCGAGGACGACGTGCTCGTCGAGCACTACGTCGCGCGCAACCAGGACGCGTCGCTCATCGGCAACGTCTACCTCGGCCGCGTGCAGAACGTGCTGCCGAGCATGGAGGCCGCGTTCGTCGACATCGGCCGCGGCCGCAACGCCGTGCTCTACTCGGGCGAAGTCGACTGGGAGGCCGCCGCCGAGAACGGCGAGAAGAACCAGCCGCGCCGCATCGAGCTCGCGCTGAAGCCGGGCGACCGCGTGCTCGTGCAGGTCACCAAGGACCCCGTGGGTCACAAGGGTGCGCGCCTCACCAGCCAGGTCTCGCTGCCCGGTCGCTACCTCGTGTACGTGCCGAACGGCTCGATGAACGGAATCAGCCGCAAGCTCCCCGACACCGAGCGTGCGCGCCTGAAGAAGATCCTGAAGGACGTGCTGCCCGAGAACGTCGGCGTGATCGTCCGCACCGCGGCCGAGGGCGCGACCGAGGAGCAGCTCACGCGCGACGTGAACCGCCTCACCGCGCAGTGGGCCGACATCAGCTCGCAGCTCGAGAAGGCGCAGGCGCCCGCGCTGCTGCACTCGGAGCCCGACCTGCTCATCAAGATCGTGCGCGACGTCTTCAACGAGGACTTCCAGAAGATGATCATCTCGGGTGAGGACGCCCGGTCGACCATCGAGCGGTACCTGCGCCAAGTCGCACCCGACCTGCTCGAGCGCGTCGAGAAGTACGAGGGCGACCGCGACGCGTTCGACGAGTACCGCATCACCGAGCAGATCGAGAAGGCCCTCGAGCGCAAGGTCTGGCTGCCCTCGGGCGGCTCGCTCATCGTCGACCGCACCGAGGCGATGACCGTCATCGACGTCAACACCGGCAAGTTCGTCGGCTCGGGCGGCAACCTCGAGGAGACCGTCACCAAGAACAACCTCGAGGCGGCCGAGGAGATCGTGCGCCAGCTGCGCCTGCGCGACATCGGCGGCATCATCGTCGTCGATTTCATCGACATGGTGCTCGAGTCCAACCGCGACCTCGTGCTGCGCCGGCTCGTCGAGTGCCTCTCGCGCGACCGCACCAAGCACCAGGTCGCCGAGGTCACCTCGCTCGGCCTCGTGCAGATGACCCGCAAGAAGCTCGGCCTCGGCCTGCTGGAGTCGTTCAGCGAGGCGTGCGAGGTCTGCGCCGGCCGCGGCATCATCGTGCACCACGAGCCGATCGCCAAGCACCGCTCGTCGCAGCAGCCCGAGCGTCGTCGCGGACGCGGCGGCGGTGGCGGTGGCAACGGCGGCAGCGGCGGCGGCCAGTCGCAGCAGGGCGGCGGCAAGGGCGAGCAGAAGTCGAACGGCCACACGGGCACCCACGGCATCACCGAGGACGCGAAGCACGCGCTCGCGCAGATCGCCGCCTCCACGCTCGCGCACGAACGTCACGAGGAGGACGCGGCCGCCGTCGCCGAGGCGGAGACCCTGCAGGGGGCGCCCGCAGCACCTCCGGCCGAGGAGTCGGCGCCCGAGCGGGTGCAGATCCTCGACATCCCCGTCGAGGGGCAGTCGCGCCCCAAGCGCCGCCTGCCCGATGCCGACGCCGAGCACCTGCTCGGTTCGGTGCTCGACGCGCTCCCGCAGCCGAAGCAGCCGGGGGAGGGACGCGCCAAGTCGCGCCGGGTGACCACGGCGGCACTGCAGGGCAACGCGGCGCAGCCGATCGTGACCCGGCGGGACTCGCCGTCGGAGTGACGCGGTCGGTCAGCGCCCGCGTCGCGTGCGCTGCGTGACGCGCAGGCCGCTCGCGCGCAGGCGCATGACCAGGTCGCGGTTGGCGACGGGCTCCGCGCCCGCCGCGACCAGGTCGTCGTAGCGCTCGGCGGGCACGTCGTAGTGGTCGAGGTCGAACGCCCTCGGGGGGATCCCGGCCGCGCGTGCGAACGCGTGCAGCTCGTCGAGGGAGGTGTCGCTGACCAGGTGCGACCAGACGGTGCCGTGGGCCGGCCACATCGGGCGATCGATCAGCACGGCCATGCGGTCGAGTCTACGGGCGACGCGCCGACGGCGTCCGTTTGACCGCCCGCCTCGCGTCACGTAGAATCGTCTGTTGGTGCGTCTCCGCTTATCCCGGGTGCGCCCAAGGTTTTCTGGCAGCTACGACCCTCCTTCCCGCTGGGGTCTTCCGCGCAGTGACATCCTCAACAACACGATGGAGCCGATGAGGCTCCCTGGAGATTGGTACGAGTAGTGGTTTACGCAGTAGTGCGCGCCGGCGGCCGGCAGGAGAAGGTCGAGGTCGGCACCATCGTCACGATGGACCGCGTGACGGCAGACGAGAACGGCAACGTCGTGCTGCCCGCCGTCCTCCTGGTCGACGGCAAGACGATCACCTCCGACGCCGAGAAGCTCGCGAAGGTCACGGTCACGGCAGAGGTCCTCGGCGACCTCCGCGGTCCCAAGATCGTCATTCAGAAGTTCAAGAACAAGACCGGCTACAAGAAGCGCCAGGGCCACCGTCAGGAGCTCACGCGCGTCAAGGTCACCGGCATCAAGTAGAGCCAAGAGGAGACAGCGATGGCACACAAGAAGGGTGCGAGTTCCACTCGCAACGGTCGTGACTCGAACGCGCAGCGCCTCGGCGTGAAGCGCTTCGGCGGCGAGGTCGTGGGCGCGGGCGAGATCATCGTCCGCCAGCGCGGCACGCACTTCCACCCCGGCGCCGGCGTCGGCCGCGGCGGGGACGACACGCTGTTCGCCCTCCAGGCGGGCGCGGTGGAGTTCGGCACGAAGGGCGGCCGCAAGGTCGTCAACATCGTGGCGGCCGCCGAGTAGTCGGACAGATCACACGTGAGGGCGGGCTTCGGCTCGCCCTCACGCATTTCCACACGGGGGAGGAACCGAGATGGTCAGCTTCGTCGATGAGGTGACGCTGCACCTGCGCGCCGGCCACGGCGGCAACGGCTGCGTCTCGGTGCGTCGCGAGAAGTTCAAGCCGCTCGCGGGCCCCGACGGCGGCAACGGCGGCAACGGCGGCGACATCGTGCTCGTCGCCGACACCCAGGTCACCACCCTCCTCGGCTACCATCACCGCCCGCACCGCTCGTCGGAGAACGGCTCACCGGGCATGGGCGACAACCGGTCGGGTGCCACGGGCGAGCCGCTCGAGCTGCCCGTTCCGGTCGGCACCGTGGTGAAGGACGAGCGGGGCGTCGAACTGGCCGACCTCGACGCGCCCGGCATGCGGTTCGTCGCGGCATCCGGCGGCCTCGGCGGCCTCGGCAACGCCGCACTGGCGTCGGTCAAGCGCAAGGCGCCGGGCTTCGCGCTGCTCGGCACGCCCGGGTGGGAGGGCGACGTCGTCCTCGAGCTCAAGACCATCGCCGACGTGGCCTTCGTCGGCTACCCGTCCGCCGGCAAGTCGAGCCTGATCGCCGCGATGTCCGCGGCCCGGCCGAAGATCGCCGACTACCCGTTCACGACCCTGCATCCGAACCTCGGCGTCGTGCAGGCGGGCGAGACCAGGTTCACCGTGGCCGACGTGCCCGGCCTCATCGAGGGCGCGAGCGAGGGCAAGGGCCTGGGCCTCGAGTTCCTGCGTCACGTCGAGCGCTGCTCCGCGCTGCTGCACGTGCTCGACTGCGCGACACTCGACCCGGGCCGCGACCCGATCAGCGACCTCGACGTGATCCTCGGCGAGCTCGGCGCGTATCCGGTGCCCGAGGGGCAGACGCCGCTGCTCGAGCGTCCGCAGCTCGTCGCGCTCAACAAGGTGGACGTGCCCGAGGCGCGCGAGCTGGCCGAGTTCGTGCGCCCCGAGCTGGAGGAGCGCGGCTTCCGGGTGTTCGAGATCTCGACGGTGAGCCACGAGGGGCTGAAGGTGCTCGGCTACGCGCTGGGCGAGCTCGTCGCCGCCGCACGCGAGGCCGCTGCCGCGGAGCCCGAGCCGGAGCGCATCGTGCTGCGTCCCAAGGCGGTCGACCGCGTCGAGTTCACGGTGAAGCCCGAGGGCGGCACCTACGGCACGATGTACCGCGTGCTCGGTGCGAAGCCCGAGCGGTGGGTGGCGCAGACCGACTTCGCCAACGACGAGGCCGTCGGCTACCTGGCCGACCGCCTCGCGCGTCTGGGCGTCGAGGACGAGCTCGTGCGCGCGGGAGCGGTCGCCGGCTCGACCGTCGTGATCGGTCCGGGCTCGGGCGTCGTCTTCGACTGGGAGCCCACGCTCACCTCGGCCGCCGAGGTCATGGTCGCGCCCCGAGGCGCCGACCCGCGCCTCGACGAGAGCCGGCGCGCGACCCGCGCCGAGCGCCGGAGCGACTACCACGACCGCATGGACGCGAAAGCCGAGGCGCGCGCCGAACTCGAGCGCGAGCGCGAGTCGGGCATGTGGGACGAGGACGAATGACGCCCCTGCACCGCACCGACATCGGCGTCGCGCGCCGCATCGTCGTCAAGGTCGGCTCGTCGTCGATCAGCGGCGACCAGGCGGGCCAGATCGCCCCGCTCGTCGATGCGCTGGCCGCCGCACACGGTCGCGGCGTCGAGGTCGTGCTCGTGTCGTCGGGCGCCATCGCGACCGGCATGCCCTACCTGCGTCTCGACGAACGGCCGACCGATCTCGCGACGCAGCAGGCCGCGGCATCCGTGGGCCAGAACCTGCTCGTGTTCCGCTACCAGGACGCGCTCGACCGATACGACATCATCGCCGGGCAGGTGCTGCTGACCGCGGGCGACCTCGAGCACGCGACGCCGCGCAGCAACGCGCAGCGTGCGATGGAGCGGCTGCTCGGCCTGCGGATCCTCCCCATCGTGAACGAGAACGACACGGTCGCGACGCACGAGATCCGCTTCGGCGACAACGACCGGCTCGCGGCGCTCGTCGCCGAGCTCATCGGCGCCGACCTGCTCGTGCTCCTCTCGGACGTCGACGCGCTGTACACCATGCCTCCGCACCTGCCCGGCGCGCAGCGCATCGACGAGGTCCCGTTCGGCGACACCCTCGACGGGGTGGAGATCGGCAGCGCCGGTCGCTCGGGCGTCGGCACCGGGGGAGCGGAGACCAAGGTGAGCGCGGCGCGCATCGCCGCCGAGGCCGGCACCGCCGTGCTCATCACGGCGACGTCGCTCGTCGGCGAGGCGCTCACGACCGCGTCCGTGGGCACCTGGTTCGCGCCCGGCCCCGCCCCTGAGGGCTCCCGGCTCGCATAGGCTTGCCCCATGCAGTCGACCGTCGCCATCGACCCCGTGCTCGCCTCCCGATTCGACGAGGCGCGCACCGCAGCGCGGGTGCTCGGCACCCGGCCGACGGGGGTGAAGGATGCCGCGCTCGACGCGATCGCCGATGCGCTGCTCGCGCACGAACCCGCCATCCTCGCCGCGAACGAGCAGGACATCGCCGCGGGCCGCGCGAACGGCCTCGGCGACGGGCTGCTCGACCGCCTCACGCTGACGTCGCAGCGCGTCGCCGCGCTGGCCGACGCCGTGCGCGACGTGGTGCGCCTCGAGGACCCGGTCGGCGAGTCGGTCCGGGGTCGCCGCCTGCCCAACGGCATCCGCATCGAGCAGGTGCGCGTGCCGCTCGGCGTGGTCGGGGCGATCTACGAGGCGCGACCGAACGTCACGGTCGACATCGCCGCGCTCGCGATCAAGAGCGGCAATGCCGTCGTGCTCCGCGGCGGTTCGGCCGCCGAGCGCACGAACCAGGTGCTGGTGGGCGTGCTCCGCGAGGGACTCGCGGCGGCCGGCCTGCCCGAGGGTGCGGTGCAGACGGTCGACGACTTCGGTCGCGACGGTGCTCGCGCCATGATGCACGCGCGGGGACGCATCGACGTGCTCATCCCGCGCGGCAGCGCCGGGCTGATCGAGACCGTCGTGTCGGAGTCGACCGTGCCCGTCATCGAGACGGGTGCGGGCGTCGTGCACATGTTCCTCGACGAGAGCGCGCCGCTCGAGCGCGCGGTCGAGCTCGTGCACAACGCGAAGGTGCAGCGGCCGAGCGTCTGCAACGCGCTCGAGACGGTGCTCGTGCACCGGGCGGCCGCCGAGCGCCTGCTGCCCGCCGTGCTCGATCGACTGCTCCAGGCGGGGGTGACGGTGCGCGGCGACGACGCCGTGCGCGCCGTGCGCAGCGAGGTGCTCCCGGCGACGGACGAGGACTACGCGAGCGAGCACATGGCGCTGGAGATCTCGGCGCGCGTCGTCGACGACCTCGACCAGGCGCTCGAGCACATCGATCGCTTCTCGACGCGGCACACCGAGGCGATCGTGACCGACGACCTCGCCGCCTCGGAGCGCTTCCTCGCCGAGGTCGACGCGGCCGCGGTCATGGTGAACGCCTCGACGCGCTTCACCGACGGCGGCGAGTTCGGGTTCGGTGCCGAGGTCGGCATCTCGACGCAGAAGCTGCACGCGCGCGGACCGATGGGGCTGCCCGAGCTCACGAGCACCAAGTGGCTCGTGCGCGGCGACGGGCAGGTGCGCGGCTGACCGCGACGGGCTCGCTAGACTGGGTGACGCGCGCTCCCGACGCGCAAGATGGAGGAACGGCTGATGCAGGTCTTGACCACGGTGCTCGCTGAGACGGAGTTCGCCCGCGAGCTCCCGATCGACCCGATCGTCTACGGGCTCATCGCCCTCGTGATCTTCATCGCGCTGGGCTTCGTCACCTGGTCGTACCGCGACGTCGCGAACCGTCACCGCGAGAAGGCGGAGGCGTACGCCGCTCGCGTGGCCGCCGGCGAGGAACCGGACCACCACTAGCATCGGCACCACCGTGGCCGACGAGTCGGGGCGCCCGCGCATCGGAGTGATGGGCGGGACGTTCGACCCGGTCCACCACGGCCACCTCGTCGCTGCGAGCGAGGTGGCGCACTCGTACGGCCTGGACGAGGTCGTCTTCGTTCCGACCGGCAGGCCCTCGCACAAGGACGCGGTGACCGAGGCCGAGCACCGCTACCTCATGACGGTGATCGCGACCGCGTCGAACCCCCGATTCACCGTGAGCCGCGTCGACATCGACCGTGCGGGGCCGACCTACACGACGGACACCCTGCGCGACATCCGCCGCCAACGGCCCGATGCGGAGCTCTACTTCATCACCGGCGCCGACGCCGTCGCGCAGATCCTCTCGTGGAAGGACGTCGGCGAGCTCTGGGAGCAGGCCCACTTCGTTGCTGTGAGTCGACCGGGACATGTGCTCTCCGTTTCGGGTTTGCCCGAGGCGGACGTAAGCTTGCTGGAGGTTCCGGCACTTGCGATCTCGTCCACCGACTGCCGGAACAGGGTGCGCCGGGGTGACCCGGTGTGGTACTTGGTGCCCGACGGGGTCGTCCAGTACATCTCCAAGCACCGTCTGTATCGGAGTCTCGAATGACGTCGTGGCAGGATCCGCCACTGACGCGCCGCGAAGCTCGCGAGCGCGAGCGCCTGCTGGCACAGCAGGCCGCGTCGCCGACCCCGGATGCCCCTGCCGCAGCGCCCGAGCAGGCGCCGCAGGAGCCCGCACCGCCGCAGGCCGCACCCGCGCCGCCGGTACAGCCGGCTCCGCAGCCGAGCTTCCCGCAGCCCGCGCAGGCGGCTCCCGCGGCTCCCGCATGGTCGTCGCAGGCGCCGCCCCAGGCGGCTCCGCCGCCCGCTCCACCGGTGCGCCCGGCCTCCGAGTCGGCGCCGCAGCCACCCGCTCCCGCAGCCCGCGAGTCCGCTCCCGAGCGCACGCTGACCCGACGCGAGCTCCGTGCGCTGCTCGAGAGCCAGGGCGAGAGCACGCAGGACGAGCTCGACGCTCCGTCGCTGCCGCCCGCTCCGCCGGCCCGGCAGGCACCCGTGGCCGAGCGCTCCGCGACCCCGGTCGCCATGACCTCGCACCATGCCGCCGACCAGGCTCCGGCACCCTCGTTCGAGCCCGTCTCGGTCGACACCCCGACTCCGACGGGAACCTCCACGCCGACGGGCCACTGGAGCCTCCAGATGGCGGAGGACGAGCCGGAGGCGCCCACCCCGTTCGACCAGTTGCTCGCACGCGGCGGGTCGGGCCGCGGCGGCTCGACGACCACGAACGCGCTCATCCTGCCGAGCCTGCCGAACCCCGGTGCGATGACGCACCCGGCGACGGGCGAGGTGATGGTCACCGGGTCGATCGACCTGCCGCGCAGCTACGGCTCGACCGGCGCCCATCCGAGCCACATCGACTCGCCCGACCTCGACAGCATGTTCGACCAGATGGAGGACACCGGCGGCGGCGTCGCTCCCATCTCGGCCGCACGGGCGATCAGCACGCAGACCTCGCAGCGCGGGGTCATCACGCCGCCCAAGAAGGAGGGCGTGAACGTGCCGCTCGTGCTCGCGGTGACCGCCGGCGTCCTCGCACTCGGCGTCGTCGGCACGCTCGTGGCCGGCTACGTCCTGAACCTGTTCTGAGAGGGGCATCCCGCACGATGACCGCAACCGACGACGCCCGCCACCTGCTGGGCATCGCCGCGGCCGCTGCAGACGAGAAGGGCGGCACCGATCTCGTCGCCCTCGACGTCACCGAGCCGCTGCCGCTGACCGACGTCTTCCTGCTCGTCTCTGGACGTTCCGAGCGCAACGTCGTCGCGATCGCCGACGGCGTCGAAGACGCGTTGCGCGAGCACGGCGTGCATGCCGTGCGTCGCGAGGGCCGCGCGGAGGGCCGCTGGGTGCTGCTCGACTTCGGCGACCTCGTCGTGCACGTCTTCCACGAGGAGGAGCGCATGTACTACGGCCTCGAGCGTCTCTGGCGCGACTGCCCGGTGATCGACGTCGCGTCGCTGTTGCCGAACGGCGCCTGAGCGCACTCGATTTCTCCGTGCTCGGGAAGATGTTGTAAGCTTGTCGAGTTGCCTCCGATGAGGCAGAACGGGTCTGTGGCGCAGCTGGTAGCGCACCTGCATGGCATGCAGGGGGTCAGGGGTTCGAGTCCCCTCAGATCCACCAACCGAGCCCCTGGGAGTCGCCCGACACCCGGGGGCTTCGTCGTGCCAGAGTGGGATGGTGCCCGACCAGGTCGACCTCCTCCTGCGCGGCGTACGAGGCCGGCGGCTGTGCCTCGAGTACGCGTCGCTCGTCGACGAGGCCGTGCGCACTGCGGTGTTCTGGCTCGCGCGTGGGCACGACCCGAACCCGGGCACGCTGCTCCGCATGATCGGCGACGTGCCTGATCGCCGAGAGGATCCCACCCTCACCCCGCAGGAGGTCGCGACGTCGATCGACCGCATCCCGCCGATGCCGACGCGGAAGGGCACCGTGCGGGACGCCTTGCGGGCGACCGTGGACTTGGCGCGGTACTGGCAGGAGCCCGACGGTTCCGATGCGGTCGCCTCGCTTCCGCCGGTGCGGCGCGCGCTGCGGCCCATCGCCGAGCGGCTCGTCGAGGCGCTGCCCGATCTCTCTGTCTCGCGCGCAGCGGAGCAGTGGGCGGTCGATTGGCGCGCGCTCGGCGAGAGCGGACCCCTGCCGACCGACCCCGCTGCGCTGCTCGCGGACTGGACGACGAGCGTACGCCTCGAGGAGGAACGAGCGTAGCGGGAGCGCCCGGTCGACCCGCGCGCGAACCTCTCCGGTGTCTGGTGGTCCGTACCGACGGCCCTCCTCACCACCCGCGCACGGATTCCGGACGTGCTCGAACTCGTGGAGGACTCCCTCGGCTGGGAGGTGGCGACGGTCGTCGCGGTGCGCGGGACCGGCCGAACGCTCGAGATCCGAGCGCCCGACGAGTGGGCCGACCTGTGCCGTGAGTACCCGGTCGAGGTCACGGCTTCACGCCGACACGACTGGTATCGGGCCACCGGCCGCCACGGCAGGTGGCTGATCCCCGACTGGCAGCGCGTCGCCGAGCGATGGGATGCCGTGCACCTCACCACGCTCGGGTACCTCTCCGCCGCGACCGAGGCGATCGAGATCGACGATGAGTATGCATCGGTCATCGCCGGCTGGGCGCCCGATTCGACGATCTGGCTCCGCGATGTCGCACGCGAGTGGAACGGGCCGCGTCAGGAGTGGACCCGGCGCCCCGACGCCGCCACATGGACGCATTCCGGCACCGGCACGTCTCCCGAGCATTCGAGCGCGTCGCCTTGACCCCCGGACGGGGGAGAACCAGACTTGTCGAGTACGTCTGTCGTGACGTCGAGGGGAGTCAGACATGTCAGCAGAGTTTTCCCGTCCGACCATCGCCGGTCGCACCGCGCCCGAGCCCGAGGTGCGGGAGGACGACGCGGACGCGTACCAGGCCGAGCAGGAGGATGTTTCCGAGGCGGCACCCAAGAAGCGCTCGACACCGGAGTGGCCCACGAACCTGCGGTTCATGGTGATCGTCCTCGCCGGCGTGGTGGCGCTCTTCCTCGCGTTCGCGCTCCTCATCGCCTTCAACGTGAGCGGCGAGGCGATCAGCGCCCTCGCGGTCATCTCGGTGCCGATCGCGACGATGGTCGCGGCGTACTACGCCGTGTCGCTCTCCATGCAGCAGGTCGACGCCGCACGTGCCGCGGCGGAGGTCGCGGAGGAGCGGGCACGGGCCGCCGAGGCGACGGCGCGCGAGTCGGACGCATGGTCGGCGCAGATGGAGTCGGGCCTGCGCGTCGCGGTGGCGAAGCTCCGCAGCGCGGGCGCCGACACGAAGGACGTGGAGCGGGCCGCGGGCACTCCCGACGAGTTCTTCTAGGCCGGGCGCCGGCCCAGGGGCATACGACCCCTACTGCCAGATGTCGAGCGACTGCGCGGGCGGCCGACCGTCGGTCTCGTAGAGCACGAGATGCGAGCGGGTCGACACGACCCCGGGCATGTCGTGGATGTCGCGCAGGATCGCCTGGCTGAGCTGCTCGTGGTCGGGCGCGCTCACGGTGAGCATGATGTCGATGTCGCCCGAGACGGCCTGCACCTTCTCGACGAACGGCAGCTGCGCGAGCTGCTCCGCGATGCGCTCCCACGGTGCGTCCTGGATGCGCACGACGACGAGCGCGGTCACGTTGAGTCCGATCGCCCTGCGGTCGACCTGCGCGCCGAACCCGGTGATGACGCCGCGGCGCACGAGCGACTGCACGCGGTTGTGCGCGGACGTGCGCGAGATGTGCACGCGCTCCGCGAGGGTGCGCACCGAGAGCCGGCCATCCCTGCTCAACTCCGCGACGATGCGCCGGTCGATGGCATCGATCGGTGTGCGGTCCGAGCCGTTCGACTGCTGCGTCATCGCCCCCTCCCCATGCGGCCTGCTCTCAGCGTAGCGTTGCAGACGCTCGGACGACCGGTCGCATTCGCTCGACGGTCGGGTGCGGCGGCTAGACTCGGCGGCCATGAGCCCGCTCCGCACCGTCGCGCCGGCGATCCTCGCGATCGCCGCATTGAGCGGATGCTCCGGGGCGCAGTCCGCTCCCGAGGCCTCGACGACACCGACCCCGGAACCGCGTCCCGTGCCCGCGGCGCCCGCGACGCCCGAGCCGTTCGACCCGGTCGCGGTGTACGTGCAGGCGGCGATGGCGGGCATGAGCGTCGAGGAGAAGGCCGCGTCGCTCCTGATGCTGCATCGCCCGGGGCTGGACCCGGCGCCGATCCGCGCCGACATCGCGCAGTACGGCCTGGGCGGCGTCATCCTCATGGGCGACAACGTGCCCGCGGACCCCGCGTCGCTGCGCGCACTGACCGACGGGCTCACCGTCGACCCCGACCTGCCGCCGCTCGTCGCGATCGACGAGGAGGGCGGCATCGTGCGGCGACTGCCGTGGGACACCGCTGCGGGGCCGGACGTGCTGAAGGGCCAGCCGGTCGCGGCCACGACCGAGGCGTTCGACGTGCGCGCGGGCCTGCTCGACGACGCCGGCGTGAGCGTCAACTTCGGCATCGTCGCCGACGTGACGGCCGACCCCGGCTCGTTCATCTACTCGCGCGTGCTCGGCACCGACCCCGCGGCGGCCGGCGAGCGCGTCGCAGCGGCCGTGGACGCCGAGCAGGGCCGGGTGTACAGCACGCTGAAGCACTTCCCGGGGCACGGGGCGGCGCCCGGCGACTCGCACTCGTCCATCCCGCAGACCGATCTGGCATTCGCCGATTGGGAGGCGCGGGACGCGGTGCCGTTCCGGGAGGGCATCGACGCGGGCGCGGAGCTCGTGATGTTCGGCCACCTGCGGTTCACGGCCGTCGACGACGCGCCCGCGACGATGTCGGCGGCGTGGATCGACGTGCTCCGCGACGACCTCGGGTTCGACGGGGTCGCGATCACCGACGACATGCTCATGCTGCAGCGCTCGGGCGTCGCCGAGTTCGCCGACCCGGTCGAGAACGCCGTGCGCGCCCTCGAGTCGGGGCAGGACCTGCTGCTCTACGTGCTGCCCGCCGACCCGTCCACCGTCGGCGTGGACGTCGATGCGCTGATCGCCGGCATCGCCGCTGCGGTCGAGTCGGGTCGCATCGACCAGGATGCGCTCGACGAATCCGTCGCGCGCGTGTTCACGCTGCGGCGGTCACTCGCCGTCGACACGGGCTGAGGCCCGCAGCTCGGCGTCGAGCCCGGTGAAGCGCCCCCAACGGCGCACGGATGCCGCGAGGCCGGCGCGCTCCCGCCCCGACAGCGTGCGGAAGGCGTCGAGGTCGACGTCCGCGCGACCGCGCGCGCGGACCGCACGCCACGTTCCGGAAACGCGCCCGGAGGCGACGACCACGGGGCGGAACACGCCGTTGCCGCCGGGGACGATGCGCTCGAAGCTGTCGGGCCCCGCGATCGCGTCCCGATCCGCGTAGCCGAGGTAGTACTCGTCGAACGCGGGGAGCACGGCGTGGGGGAGCGGACCGTGCGCCGCGGCGGGCGCATCGCCGAGCGCGAGCCGGTCGTCGGCGTCCTGCTCGATGGCATCGCCCAGCGCCGCGATGCCGCGGCGCACCGCCCCGACCGGGAGCCCGGCCCACCAGGCGACGTCGCGTTCGCCCGCCGGCCCGTGGCCGCGCAGGTAGCGGCGAACGAGTTCCGCGAGCGCCTCGTCGCCGTCGAACGACCGCTGTCGAGGCGCCCACTCGTCGAGCAGCACGAACCGCTGCGCGCGGCCATCGGCCGGCCCCTGCACGAGCAGCCCGTCGATCGCGAGCAGCGAGATGAGGTGGTACCCGCGCTGGCCCGACGTGTCGATGCCGGCGCGGCTCCACGCCTCCAACAGCCCGGCGCGGTCGAGCGAGCGCCCGCCGATGAGGGATGCGACGGCGGCATCGGCAGCAGCGCCAGCGTCGTCGTCGGTCAGCCCGAGTTCCTCCCGCCGCCGCGCAGAGGCGCGTCGCATGCGCTCTGCCGTCAGGCCGAGCAGCCAGCGCACGTCCTCCGGCAGCACGAGGTGCAGCGTGCCGCGCATCGTCCAGGTGCGCACCACCGCGCCGTCGTCGAGGACGCGGTCGACGTCGGCCTCGAGGCATCCGCTCGCCCTGGCCCCGATCGCCCACTTCGCCGCAGGCAGGTCCTGGGCCTGCACGCAGCAGAGCCGCTCGACCACCTCGCGGGGCGTCGCCAGGGGGTCCACGAGCCCGTGCGCGCGGGCTCGCGCCGCCACCAGGGCTCGCTCGGCACGTGATGAGGCCATGCCCCGATTCTCGCGCGAACCGCCGACGCGGCGTGCGCCCGCGCGGCGACCCCGCCGCGACCGCGTAGACTGGGCCGCTGCGCCGTCGCCGCCCGCATCCCCGCCTCACACCACCTCACGAAGGGTTCCACTGTGCTCGCCGTCCACGACCTCGAGATCCGCGTCGGTGCGCGCGTGCTCATGGAGCACGTGAACTTCCGGGTGGCCGACGGCGACAAGATCGGGCTCGTCGGGCGCAACGGCGCCGGCAAGACCACCCTGACCAAGGTGCTCGCAGGGGAGACCCTGCCGACGGGCGGCCGCGTGGATCGCTCGGGCGAGATCGGCTACCTGCCGCAGGACCTGCAACTCTTCGACGGGACGATTGCCGAAAACATTTCGCGGTTTCGCCAGGATGCCGCCTCCGGCGCAATCATCGAAGCGGCCACGCTCGCCGATGTCCATGACATGATTGTCGCTTTGCCGGATGGCTACAATACGGTGATCGGCCGGGCCGGGCGCAACCTTTCCGCAGGGCAGCGCCAGAGAATTGCCCTGGCAAGAGCGCTCTACGGTAACCCGTTCCTGATCGTGCTCGACGAACCCAATTCCAATCTGGATGCGGAGGGAGAGGCAGCGCTCGTCAATGCCATCAAGACGATGCGGGACCGCAAGTCGATCGTCGTCGTGATCGCGCACCGGCCGAGCGCCATCGCGACAGTCGACAAGATCCTGTGTCTGCAGGAAGGCCGAATGACTGCTTTCGGCCCGAAGGAGGAAGTCCTGAAGAAGGTCGTCCAGCCTGTACCTGCCGCGAGGTCGCGGAGCTAATCATGCCGGATAGTAAAAAACAGACAGGCAGGCGGAATTCCGACGAGATATTGCGTCGGGCCATCAGGCGTCATCTGCTGATTGCCGCCTTCACGGCCCTGATTGTGGTCGGCGGAATAGGCGGTTGGGCCGCAATTGCCGAGATTTCCGGAGCAGTCGTCACGCCGGCAACCGTTGTCGTGCAGAGTAACGTGAAACACGTTCAGCACCGGGAAGGCGGGATCGTCAAGGAGATCATGGTCAGGGATGACGATGTTGTCTCCGCCGGGGATCTGCTCATCCGCCTCGATGACACGGTAACACGTGCAAATCTCGCGGCGATCACCAAGCAACTCGGCGAACTAAAAGCCCAGGAAGCCCGCCTTCTGGCGGAGCGGGACAGCCGGCAACGGATCTCCTTTTCAGATGACGCCATTCCGGACGATATCAAACGCGGTCAGCAACTGCTGATGGAGGCGCGTCAGGCCAGCATTGCCGGACGGAAAGACCAGTTGCAGGAACAAATCCGGCAGTTCAACAAACAGGCGGAAGGCCTGCAGGCGCAACTGGAAGCCAAGGAATCGGAGATCAAGTTGATCGAGGAGGAACTCGCCGATCTTGAC
>CAJXGN010000012.1 GCA_913053875.1 uncultured Agromyces sp.
CGAAAAAGTGGATAGCTGGCCTTTGCCGTCCTCTCCCAGGGGGCATCTCGAATTCTTCGTGGAGCGGCTCGTCGAAGTCTGATCTGAATCCAGTCCTACAAGAAAACCGGATACATGACATTGGCGAAACATCTGGGAATTTACCATCAGGCCGGCGCCAGGAGCCCTTCAGCCCTGATTGAAGAGCATGCGCCGCTGGTCAAGAAAATCGCCCTTCATCTCATGGCCCGGCTGCCGCCATCAGTGCAGCTGGAAGACCTTATGCAGGCCGGTATGATTGGCCTGCTGGAGGCCGCGCAGCGCTATTCTTCCGGCAAAGGTGCCACCTTTGAAACCTACGCAGGGATTCGCATCCGCGGCGCCATGGTGGATGAGATCCGCAAAGGCGACTGGGTGCCCCGCTCAGTGCATCGCAACGCCCGGCGAATCGCCAGTGCTATCAAGCAGGTGGAAGATCGTACCGGGCGCGAGGCCCAGGATGCCGAAGTAGCTGAAGAGCTTGGCATTGGTCTGGACGAGTATCATGCCTCACTCGCCGACGCTAACAGCGGTAGACTTTTTAGTCTTGATGAACTCAATGAATCCGGCGAGCTGCCGATAGAAGAAGCAGAAGCGAGTGATAATCCGCTGGACGGTATTGCTTCAGGCGCTTTCCAGCGAAGTCTCGCAGACGCCATTGAGCAGTTGCCTGAGCGTGAAAAGCTGGTATTGAGCCTGTATTACCAGGAAGAGCTCAACCTCAAGGAAATCGGTGCGGTGCTAGGGGTCAGTGAGAGCCGGGTAAGCCAGATTCACAGCCAGGCGGCGTTGCGACTTCGCAGCCGGCTGGCCGAGTGGCGGGATGGTGACAACGACTGATCGGCCAGGTGCTGTGTTTCTCTTTCAGCAAGCTGTGTAGCTTTTGGTAAACGATGCTTTACAACGTGCGCAAACACCACACAATAAGCGGTTAAGGTAGCAGCCTGCTAGACTTTCAAAAAAGGCTGAATGAATTCCGGGTGTTACTGACTGGAGGTCCCATTGGACAAGAACATGAAAATTCTCATTGTGGATGACTTCTCCACAATGCGACGCATCATCAAAAACCTGCTGCGAGATCTCGGCTTCACCAATACGGATGAAGCGGACGATGGCAACACCGCGTTGCCCATGCTCCGAAGCGGCAAGTATGACTTCCTGGTGACTGACTGGAACATGCCCGGCATGTCGGGCTTTGACCTTCTGAAGGCTGTCCGTGCTGATGAAAATCTGAAGAACCTGCCGGTTCTGATGGTAACGGCGGAGGCCAAGCGGGACCAGATCGTGGCTGCGGCTCAGGCCGGGGTGAACGGTTATGTGGTCAAGCCTTTCACGGCAGCCGTGCTGAAGGAAAAGATCGAGAAAATCTTCGAACGAATCCAGTAACCAGAGGTCGGATGGCTCGCCATGAGTGATACCAAACAGAACCATCAGGGCCTTGATCCGGAGGTGGCGGAGAAGCTTCAAAAGCAGGCCTCCGACCTGGCCGAGAATGTAAACGCCGGGAATTATGCCAAGGCGATGACCCTGATCAATGAACTGAGCGAGGTTCGCGATCAGAGTCTGTATCGGGAAGTGGGGCGACTGACCCGCAGCCTCCATGAGGCAATCCGGAACTTCCAGATAGACCCGCGTAATGCCGAGCAGAAAGAAGTCCTGTCGAAGATGAGCGACGCTTCTGACCGTCTGGCCTATGTGGTTCAGATGACCAGCCAGGCGGCGAACCGCACCATGGATCTGGTTGAGGAAAGCATGCCGGTGGCTCACGCCATGCGGGATGAAGCGGTTGCCCTGCGGGATGAGTGGCAGCGTCTGCGCCGTCGTGAAATGGAGCCTGCGGAATTTCGGGAGCTTTACGGTCGCATCGACAAGTTCTTCGCTGGCCTGACGACAGACTCCGACAGTCTGTACCAGAACCTGTCGGAAATCCTTCTGGCTCAGGATTTTCAGGACCTTACCGGTCAGGTCATCCAGAAAGTCACCGCGTTGGTGAAAGAGGTGGAAGACAACCTTCTTGGTCTGGTGGTGATGGCCAGCCACGTGGATCAACTGACCGGCACAGTGCATCAGATTGAAGAAAAAGAAGAATCGGCCGAAAAAGGTGTAGGCCCCCAGATCAAGGCCGATGAGCGGGAAGATGTAGTTTCGGGACAGGACGATGTGGACGATCTGCTGTCCAGTCTCGGATTCTGATAATAAAGAGGGTGACGCATGGCGTTAGATGCTGATGAAGAGATCCTGCAGGACTTCCTGGTAGAAGCCGGCGAGATACTCGAAAAGTTGTCGGAGCAACTGGTGGATCTGGAGCAGCATCCCGATGACAGCGATCTGCTGAACGCCATTTTTCGTGGCTTCCATACCGTGAAAGGGGGCGCAGGCTTTCTTCAACTGGAGGCACTGGTTAATTGCTGCCACTCTGCGGAGAACGTGTTTGATATTCTCCGGAATCACAAGCGCAAGGTAACACCGGACCTGATGGACGTGGTGCTGGAGGCGCTGGACAACGTTAATGCCATGTTCGAAGAAGTCCGCAACCGGGAAGAACCGACGCCCGCGCCGGACGAACTGATTGAAGCTCTGGATGCACTCGCCAAACCCGAGTCCGAGGATGCACCGGCGGTGGAAGCGCCAACCCCGGCACAGGAGCCGTCGTCTGCGGATGTCGGGCAGCAAGGGGACCAGGGCGATATCACTGACGAAGAGTTCGAGCAGCTGCTGGATGCGTTGGCGGATGAAAAATCCGATGGCCAGAAACCGGTCGGCAACGAGCAGGTGAGCACCCCGGCAGAATCCGCCGGCGGCTCAGACAGTGATGAGATTACCGACGATGAATTTGAGGCCCTGCTGGATCAACTCCACGGCAAGGGCCAGTTTGCCGGCGCGCCTGCGGAAGATGAAACAGCCAAGGCAGATACTGATACCAGCGGTGGCTCAGAAAAATCAGCCGGCGACGCCGATCTGATTTCCGCCGACGAGTTCGAGAGCCTGCTGGACGAACTGCATGGCAAGGGGGCAGGCCCGAGCGCGGGGGCTGTTGCGGGTGAGCCCAAGCCGTCGCCGGCTCCATCAAGCAAGGCCGAACCAGCCCCGGAACCAAAGAAAGCGGAAGCCAAAGCCGAGAGCAAGGCCGCTGCCAAGCCGGCCCCTGCACCTGCCCGTGAGGCCGCACCAGCGGGCGAAACCACGGTTCGGGTTGATACCAAGCGCCTGGACGACATCATGAACATGGTGGGCGAACTGGTGCTGGTGCGTAACCGACTGCAGCGTCTGGGTTCCGAAAGCGAAGACGAACACATGCACAAGGCAGTGGCCAATCTCGATGTGGTGACCACGGATCTGCAGGCCGCCGTCATGCAAACACGGATGCAGCCGATCAAGAAAGTTTTCGGCCGTTTCCCCAGGGTGGTGCGCGACCTGGCCCGCAGTCTGAAGAAAGAAGTGAATCTGGTCATGCACGGTGAGGAAACCGACCTGGATAAAAACCTGGTTGAAGCTCTGGCTGATCCCCTGGTGCACCTGGTGAGAAATTCCGTGGATCATGGTGTCGAGGCACCGGACGTACGGGAAAAGGCCGGCAAACCTCGCGCTGGAACCGTGACTCTGTCGGCGGAGCAGGAAGGCGACCATATTCTGCTGTCCATTGTCGACGACGGCGCCGGTATGAATCCTGATGTCTTGCGCCGCAAGGCGGTCGAGAAGGGCCTGTACGATCAGGATGCGGCAGACCGCCTTACCGATAACGAATGCTTCAATCTGATTTTTGCGGCCGGTTTCTCCACCAAGGACCAGATTTCCGATGTCTCTGGTCGGGGTGTCGGCATGGACGTGGTGAAAACCAAGATCGGCCAGCTCAATGGACAGATCAATATCATGTCCGAGCAGGGCAAGGGCACCAGCATTATCATCAAGGTGCCGCTGACCCTGGCCATTATGCCAACGCTGATGATCATGCTCGGTGACCAGTCTTTCGCGCTGCCGCTGGTGAATGTGGTGGAGATTTTCCACCTGGACCTGACCAAGACCAACATTGTCGACGGCAAAGAGTGCATTGTCGTGCGGGACAAAGTGTTCCCATTGTTCCATATCAAGCGCTGGCTGGTGCATGGTGCGGCAGGTCAGGCCGAGCCGGAGAATGCGCACGTGGTGATTGTGGCCATGGGCACCAAACAGGTCGGCTTTGTCGTTGATCAGCTGATTGGCCAGGAAGAGGTGGTGATCAAACCTCTGGGCCGGGCCCTGCAGGGGACGCCAGGAATGGCCGGCGCCACCATCACCGGTGATGGCCGTATCGCCCTGATTATTGATGTGCCGAGCCTCCTGCAGCACTACGGCTGAGCAGGAATTTCCGGGATTGTGTAGGAGAAATGGATGACAGTTTCTGTCCTGGTCGTTGACGATTCAGGGTTTTTTCGCAAACGGCTGACGGAAATCCTGACCAGCTCCGGCCAGATCAAGGTGGTTGGTGCTGCAACCAACGGTCGGGAAGGCGTGGAGCTGGCCGAAAAACTGCGTCCCGACGTGATCACCATGGATTACGAGATGCCGGTGATGGACGGCATCGAGGCGACCGGGCGCATCGTCGCGACGGAGCATCCGCCACGCGTGCTCGCGCTCACGACGTTCGACCTCGACGAGTACGTCTTCGCCACGGTGCGTGCCGGTGCCTCGGGCTTCCTGCTGAAGGATGCCCCGCCGGCCGACCTCGTGCACGCGGTGCGGGTCGTGGCCCGCGGGGAGTCCATGCTCGCACCGGCCGTCACCGCACGGCTGCTCGACCGGTTCGCCGCGACGCCCGGCGCAGCCGATCGCCCCGGAGCGTCGCTGCCGGCGCTCACCGAGCGGGAGGCCGAGATCGTGCGGCTCGTCGCGCACGGGCTGTCGAACGGCGAGATCGCCGGCCGGCTCTTCCTCAGCGAGTCGACGGTCAAGACCTACGTGTCGCGGCTGCTGACGAAGCTCGACGCGCGCGACCGCGTGCAGGTCGCGGTGCTCGCCTACGAGAGCGGCCTGGTGCGCCCCGGCGAGCCCACGGCCTGAGCGCTCGCGCGACACGTCCTCCGCCCACGGCGAACAGCACGACCCCGCCGATTCGCAGCGGATAGATTCGATGCCGAACGCGAATACCGAAATGGAGCGACACATGGCCGAACCGGCACTGCAGCCCAGTGTTTTCGATCGACTGCTGAAGGACCGCATCATCTGGCTCGGTTCCGAGGTGCGAGACGACAACGCGAACGAGATCGCCGCGAAGCTCCTGCTCCTCGCCGCCGAGGACCCGAAGAAGGACATCTACCTCTACATCAACTCGCCCGGCGGCTCGATCACCGCGGGCATGGCGATCTACGACACGATGCAGTTCGTGCCGAACGACATCGTCACGGTCGGCATCGGCATGGCCGCCTCGATGGGGCAGCTCTTGCTCACCGCGGGCGCGAAGGGCAAGCGGTACATCACTCCGAACGCACGCGTGCTGCTGCACCAGCCGCACGGCGGCTTCGGCGGCACCGCGAGCGACATCCAGACGCAGGCGCAGCTCATCCTCGACATGAAGCGCCGCCTCGCCGAGATCACCGCCGCTGCGACCGGGAAGACGGTCGAGCAGATCAACGCCGACGGCGACCGCGACCGCTGGTTCAACGCCGAGGAGGCCCTCGAGTACGGCTTCGTCGACGCGATCCGCGAGTCGGCGACCGACGTCTCGGGCGGCGGCGGCACGGCGGCATAGGGCAGCGAGAGAAGAGAGAACGACACCCACATGAAGACTCCCGACTTCGGCGGCACCGCGCACGGCGCCCTCGCCGCCCCCGGTTCGCGCTACATCCTCCCCAGCTTCGAGGAGCGCACGGCCTACGGCTACAAGCGCCAGGACCCGTACGCCAAGCTCTTCGAGGACCGCATCATCTTCCTCGGCGTGCAGGTCGACGACGCGTCGGCCGACGACATCATGGCCCAGCTGCTCGTGCTCGAGTCGATGGACCCCGACCGCGACATCATCCTGTACATCAACTCGCCCGGCGGCTCGTTCACGGCCATGACGGCGATCTACGACACGATGCAGTACATCCGCCCGCAGATCCAGACGGTCGTGCTCGGCCAGGCGGCGTCGGCGGCAGCGGTCATCGCGGCGGCCGGTACGCCCGGCAAGCGCCTCGCGCTGCCGAACGCGCGCGTGCTCATCCACCAGCCCGCGGTCGGCCAGGCCGGCCAGGGCCAGGCGTCCGACATCGAGATCCAGGCGGCCGAGATCATGCGCATGCGCACGTGGCTCGAGGAGACGCTCGCGCGCCACTCGAACCGCGACCAGCAGCAGGTGCACGAGGACATCGACCGCGACAAGATCCTCTCCGCGGAGGAGTCGCTCGAGTACGGCCTCATCGACCAGGTGCTCACGAGCCGCAAGACGACCCCGGCGTCGATCACCCCGTAGCATCCGCTCGATTCACGAAGGCGGGAGGGCATGTGCCCCTCCCGCCTTCGTCGTTTCACGACATGATCGCGCGAGTTCCGTCGCAGAGTCGGTGCGGCGGGTTAGGCTCGAACCGTCGCACATCGAAGGAGGCACGCACATGGCCCGCATTGGCGAAAGCGCCGATCTGCTGAAGTGCTCCTTCTGCGGAAAGAGCCAGAAGCAGGTGCAGCAGCTCATCGCCGGTCCCGGCGTGTACATCTGCGACGAGTGCGTCGAGTTGTGCAACGAGATCATCGAGGAGCGCCTCGCCGAATCCGGCGAGGAGACGCAGGGCGAGTTCGACCTCCCCAAGCCGAAGGAGATCTTCTCCTTCCTCGAGGAGTACGTCATCGGGCAGGAGCCCGCGAAGCGTGCACTCGCCGTCGCCGTCTACAACCACTACAAGCGCGTGCGGGCGCGCACGACGCTCACGTCGGCCGACCACGCGCGCGACGATGTCGAGATCGCGAAGTCGAACATCCTGCTCATCGGCCCCACCGGCTGCGGCAAGACCTACCTCGCGCAGACGCTCGCCCGTCGGCTGAACGTGCCGTTCGCCGTGGCCGACGCCACGGCCCTGACCGAGGCCGGCTACGTCGGCGAGGACGTCGAGAACATCCTGCTGAAGCTCATCCAGGCCGCCGACTTCGACGTCAAGCGCGCCGAGACCGGCATCATCTACATCGACGAGGTCGACAAGATCGCCCGCAAGGCCGAGAACCCGTCGATCACCCGCGACGTCTCGGGCGAGGGCGTGCAGCAGGCGCTGCTGAAGATCCTCGAGGGCACGACCGCCTCGGTGCCGCCGCAGGGCGGCCGCAAGCACCCGCACCAGGAGTTCATCCAGATCGACACCACGAACGTGCTGTTCATCGTGGCCGGCGCGTTCGCCGGGCTGGAGGACATCATCTCGTCGCGTGCCGGCAAGCGCGGCATCGGCTTCGGCGCCCCACTGCACAGCAAGGACGACGAGGTCGACATCTTCAGCGAGGTGCTCCCGGAGGACCTCCACAAGTTCGGCCTCATCCCCGAGTTCATCGGTCGCCTGCCGGTCGTCACGACCGTCTCGCAGCTCGACCGCCCCGCGCTCATGCAGATCCTCACCGAGCCGAAGAACGCCCTCGTCAAGCAGTACGAGCGCATGTTCGAGCTCGACGGCGTGGAGCTCGAGTTCGACCAGGGCGCCATCGAGGCGATCGCCGACCTCGCAGTGCTCCGGCAGACCGGCGCCCGCGGCCTGCGCGCCATCCTCGAGGAGGTGCTCGGGCCGATCATGTTCGAGGTGCCCTCGAGCGATGAGGTCGCCCGCGTGGTCGTCACGCGCGAGGCCGTCATGGACAACGCGGCGCCCACGATCGTGCCGCACAAGCCGCGCCGCCAGGAGAAGTCGGCCTAGGCCCGTTCTTCGGCGTGCCGGAGCACGCCCAGCAGCTCGTCGCGCGCGTAGTGCGCCCACCGCTGCAGTTCCGCATCGGTCATGGAGTCGAGCACGCCGGTCCAGGTGCCCGTGCGATTGACGGCGTGCACGACGCGCATCGACCGCCACTCGTCGTCGGTCGGTGTCCGGAGTCCCCACGCCGCAGCCCAGCTGTCGAGCACGGGCTCCCACGCGAGGTCCGGCCGCCGATCGATCCAGTCGTGCGGCACCGCGAGCACCTCGAGCGCGTTCGCCCACTGGCCGTCCGCGAGGTCGAACAGCCGGTAGCCGTCACCCGCGGGTGTGGCGTTGCCGGGGTGGAGGTCGCCGTGGTTCCACGCAGTCGGGTACGGCGAGTCGGCGAGCACGCCGACGGCCTCCACGACCGCCGGGAGTGCAGCACGCAGGCGTGACGCGTCGGCCTCCTCGAGCCGTGCCGGGTGCGACTCCGGAAGATCCGCCAGCAGGTCGGTCAATGCCGCGAACCGTTCGGGCACCCGGATGCTGCGATCCGGCACGCCCGCACCCACGAGTTCGGCGCGACGCTCGGCGAGCGCGGACTGCAGCCGCCCCGCTTCGGCGACGAGCCCGGTCCAGGCGCCGTTCGTGAGCGTGCCGCGATCGGCGACGGATGCACCGTGGTCGGCCGTGAGCAGCAGCCCGCGCACCTGGTCGATCGCGAGCGGCGCCGGCACGGTGCCCGGCGCCAGCTCCGCGAGCACCGCCTGCGCGTGCGCCTCGAAGGCCATCGACGGATGGTTCTGCTTGCACCAGACGACGCCCGCGCTCGTGGCGATCGTGAGCTGCGTCGACCACGGCCGTACCCGGCGCCGTTCGAGCGGCCCCGTCGGCCGGACGCCGACCTCGCGCAGCATCCGCCGCACCCGGCCGTCGGTCGTGGCGAGCCACTCGGGTGAGCTCACCTGCTCGCTGAACGGGGTCGCCATGCGCACAGCCTAGGGAGCGTTCAGTCGTACGTGCCCACGACCTCCCAGCGGAGCGTCGTCGGGTCGAGCACCACGTCGAAGACCAGCGAGGCCGACCCGTCGTCGGCCGTGCCCTGGAAGCGCCAGCCGGTGATGTCGAGCGGGCCGCGCACGCCCACGCCGGCGAGCGGGCGCCACCACGGGCAGGCGCCGACGAGCGGGGTCGGGCGGTCGGTCACGCGATAGCGCACCTGGCGCCAGACGAGGCGCAGCGGTTCGTCGTCGTCGCCCGTCCAGACGACGGTCTCCGACTCCATCGTGCGCATCGCGGCCTCCATTCGAACATGTGTTCGAATGCTACGTCCCCGGGGCGCGACACGCCAACGCCCGGTGGACGGGCGTCAAGGGGGCGGGTCGGCTCAGGCCGGGTCGTCGTCGCTGCGCGCGCCGAAGACGATCTCGTCCCAGCTCGGCATCGACGCCCGGCCCTTCTTCGCGCCGGCGGCGGCCGACGAACGAGCGGGTGCGGCCGAGTCGCTCTCTCCGGATGCGGCCACGCGGCCCCACAGGGAGTCGCCCGCGGGCTCCTTCGGCTGCGGCTGCTGCTGCGGCGGGCGCTTCGCGGCGGGCTGGCGCTTGGCGGGCGTCTTGCGCGGGGCACGAGCGGGCGCGGGTGCCGGCTCCTCCTGCTGTGCGTCCTCGAACTCCTCGTCGAAGGTCGAGAGGGGGATGTCGAGAGCGGGCTCGGACTCGTCCTCCGCGGCGACGACGGCAGACTCGCGCTCGCCACGACGCTTGCGCAGCGCCTCGAGCAGGTCGGCCGTGTCGCTGATCGCCTGCTCCGGCTCGGCGGCGCGCTTGATCGCCGCGTTCGCGGCCGCGGGGCTCGAGGTCTTTACGGTGCGCGAGTAGGAGAGCGCCTCGGGCTGCGGTGCCGGGTCGGATGCCACGGGGGTCACCGGGTCGTCGTCGAACGCGAAGGCGCCGCTGTCGAAGCGCGAGGCGTCCGGATCCTGGGTGCCGACGGCGCGCAGCTTGGGGATCAGCCCCTCCTTCGGCTCGCCGGGCTGCGAGAGCGTCACGGCCTCGGAGTTCAGCGGCTGGAGGGCGCGCTTGCGCGGCTCGAAGCCCCAGCGGGCGTCGTGGTCGATGTCATCGGCGCGGAACTCGAGCTTGACCATCCACCCGCGGTCCTCCTCCTTCCAGCTCGCCCAGCGGCCGCGGTCGGCGCCGAGCTTGTCGAGCCGGTCGCGGATCACGTTGCCGAACGTCGGGGGAGTGTCGGGGTCGAAGTCGCCCTCGATGTGCACCGGCACCGCCAGCGCGGAGTTCACGATGTGCTCGCGTTCGGCGAGCACGGGGCCCTCGAACCGGCGGATCGCCTCGAGCGACGCACCCGTCAGGGTCGCGACCTCCTCGGCCGACAGGCCGGCGCGGATGTGCGCCTGCACCTCCCTCGGCGCCAGTCTCGGCGCGTTGGGCGACTCCGGGTGCGATTGGCGGAGCTTCGACTGCACCACGTCGTCGATCGGGATCCTGAACCTCGCCCCCTCGTCGGAGGCGGCGAGCAGCGCGCCGTTCTCGACGCCGATCACCTTCAGTTCCTGCATGTCGCCGGGCCCTTCCCTGCTCACTGTTGCTGGCAAGGATGCCACGGGGGTCGCCGACCGCAGGGGAATACCACGGGCGTGCCGGAAGTTGCAGCGGCTGGATCGACGTGCCGTGCGAGGCGTTTGCACTTCCACGACGGTTGATGCAGACTATGGCCGCCGATTTTCTTCGGCGTCCCACCAAGAATGGACCGGAATGGCAACTGATTACGACGCACCGCGGAAGAGCGACGACGACTCGGAGTCGATCGAGGCTCTCAAGGAGCGCGTACCCGACAAGAACTCGGGAATGGTCGACGCGGATGACGCCGACAACCCCGGTGGGTTCGACCTGCCGGGAGCCGATCTCTCCGACGTGGAACTCGACGTGGTGGTCCTGCCCCCGCAGGCCGACGAGTTCACGTGCGTGAGCTGCTTCCTCGTGAAGCACCGCTCCCAGATCGACCACGAGACGAAGCTCGGGCCGATCTGCCTGGAGTGCGCGGCCTGACCGGCGCCGCTACGCAGTCTCCGATGGCCGTCGCGATCCGTTGATCGCGGCGGCCATCTCCGTCGGTCGGCGCGTCGAGACGATCCAGTAGGGCGTCGGGTCGGCGTCGTCGACGATCGGCACCTTCACCACGTGCGGCACCCAGCCGCGGATGAGCAGCCAGGCGCGGGCGTCGAGTCGCACGCCCCGCTCGGCGGTGGCATCCGCCCCTTCATGCGCCGTCGCCTCGCCCGTGAGCGCGAGCGGGATGCTCGCCTTCCCGGCGTGCAGCTCCGTCTCGGTCACCTCGATCAGCGGTGACGCGACGAGGAACGCGGCCTGCACGCCGAGATAGAGCACGATGCCCGTTGCGATGCCCGCGGGCAGCGACACGGGCGCGAGGATCAGGATGCTCGCCGGGACCAGCAGCAGGCTGACGAGGACCATCCACGGGGTCGGCAGGAGCCGTTCTCGGTACACGGGCATGCTTCCATTCGACCAGATTTCTTCGACTACCCTCGACACGTGACCGATTCCGTCGAGGTGCTCATCACCGCTGACCGCGTGCCCGCGTACGCCCATCCGGGCGATGCCGGGGCCGACCTGCACGCGACCGAGTCGCTCGTGCTCGCGCCGGGGGAGCGCGCCACGGTCGGCACGGGCGTGGCGGTGGCGCTGCCCGACGGGTACGTCGGTTTCGTCGTCCCGCGCAGCGGCCTCGCCTTCACGCACGGCATCACCATCGTCAACGCCCCCGGCACGATCGACGCGGGGTACCGCGGCGAGATCAAGGTGTCGATGCTGAACACGGATGCCTCCGAGCCGTACGAGATCCGCGACGGCGACCGCATCGCGCAGCTCGTCGTCATGCCGGTCTCGCGGGCGCGCTTCGTGCCGGTCGACCGGCTGCCGGGCAGCCATCGGGGGGAGGGCGGATTCGGCTCGACCGGGTTCGCCGCAGACGCACACCCCACACCCCAGTCAGGAGCAGCATCAGCGTGAGCGACATCGAGAACGTCGACGACCGTCCGGTCGACCACCCCAAGTCGGCGCCGGAGGACCGCGAGACCGCGGGGCCGCTCGACGAGTCGGAGGCCAACCCGGTTCGTCCGTACGTCGACCTCGGCGGCGTGAAGGTGCTGCCGCGCGAGGGGCTGCACCTGCGCCTCGAGGTCGAGGAGTCCACCAAGCGAGTGGTGGCGATCAGTCTCGACTACGCGAACTCCACGCTGCAGGTGCAGCCGTTCGCGGCGCCCCGCTCGAGCGGGCTGTGGCACGAGATCCGCGAGCAGATCTCCACGCAGATCACCGGCCAGGGCGGCACCATCACGCCCCGTGAGGGCACGTTCGGTCCCGAGCTGCTCGCGCAGATCCCGGTGCCGGCCACCGAGCAGCAGGCGGCGCAGACCCGTCTCGCGCGCTTCGTGGGCGTCGACGGGCCGCGCTGGTTCCTGCGCGGCGTGATCGCGGGCGACGCTGCCGTCGACCCGGCGGCCGCCGCACTCGTGGAGGACCTGTTCCGCAGCATCGTCGTGGTGCGCGGCAACACGCCGATGCCGCCGCGCGACCTCATCCCGCTCCGCATGCCCCAGGGCTCGGGCGGCGGCGCGAAGCCGCCGACCGCCCCGTGACCACGGTGTCCGATCCCGCGCGCGGCGACCGCGACGAGCCCGAGCGCGAGCCGGGGGAGCAGGCGGACGACCTCGCCGCACACGAGGCCGCGGCGGGCATCGGCGCGGGGCTCGCGCAGGCGGCCGAACGCTCGGGCCTCGGCGGTCTGGCGCGCGACGAGGCGCTCACCGCGCGTGAGCTCCTCGGTGCGCTGGGCGGCATCCGCGGGCTGTGCGAGGCGATCCTGCCCGGGCTCGTCTTCCTCACGATCTACGCGATCTGGGGCGAGCTCGTCCCGGCGCTGGCCGGCTCGGTCGGCCTCGCCGTCGTCTTCACGATCGCCCGCCTGATCGCACGCACGCCCGTGACGCAGGCCGTCGCGGGGCTCGTCGCGGCAGGGGCATCCGCAGCCCTCGCCCTCTGGACCGGTCGTGGCGAGGACAACTTCGTCATCGGCCTCTGGACCAACGGCGCGTACGCGGCCGCGATCCTCATCTCCCTGCTCGTGGGCTGGCCCCTGCTCGGGCTCGCCGTCGGGTTCCTGATGGGCGACGGCCTCGCGTGGAAGCACGACCGTCGCCGCTATCGCGCGATGCAGCTGCTCACCGTGCTCTGGCTCGGGCTGTTCGTCGCCCGGCTGGCCGTGCAGCTCCCGCTGTACCTCGCCGCGAACGTCGAGGGGCTCGCGCTCACGCGCCTGCTCATGGGCGTGCCGCTGTACGCCGTGCTGCTCGTGCTCTCGTGGCTCGTCGTGCGCGCCGTGTATCCGTCCGGCGCCGACCGGAGCGAGTGATACAGTTATCTCGACATCGAGATAAATGAGCCGGGTCGAGAGGCCCGGTCCGCGGCGCGGCGATTAGGCTACCCTTGCTGGCAGACGGCCCTGTCCGGCCGCGAGAATCGTCAGGCGGGCCGGTCCGCGCCGGTCGCATCGAGCGAAGGAGAGGCCAACGTGTCTGCAGTGAACAGTTTCGGGGCGAAGGACACGCTCCGAGTCGGAGACGACTCGTACGAGATCTACCGCATCGACACGGTTCCGGGCTACGAGAAGCTGCCCTTCAGCCTCAAGGTGCTGCTCGAGAACCTGCTCCGCACCGAGGACGGCGCGAACGTCACCAAGGCGCAGATCGAGGCGCTCGGCTCGTGGGTGCCGACGGCCGACCCCGACACCGAGATCCAGTTCACACCCGCCCGCGTGGTGATGCAGGACTTCACCGGCGTGCCCTGCATCGTCGATCTCGCGACCATGCGCGAGGCCGTGGTCGCCCTCGGCGGCGACCCCAACAAGATCAACCCGCTCTCGCCGGCCGAGATGGTCATCGACCACTCGGTCATCGCCGACCTGTTCGGCACCGAGAACGCGCTCGAGCGCAACGTCGAGATCGAGTACGAGCGCAACGGCGAGCGCTACCAGTTCCTCCGCTGGGGGCAGACCGCATTCGACGACTTCAAGGTCGTCCCGCCCGGCACCGGCATCGTGCACCAGGTGAACATCGAGCACCTGGCCAAGGTCATCTACTCGCGCGGCGTCGACGGCGTGACGCGCGCCTACCCCGACACCTGCGTCGGCACCGACTCGCACACCACCATGGTCAACGGCCTCGGCGTGCTCGGCTGGGGCGTCGGCGGCATCGAGGCGGAGGCGGCCATGCTCGGCCAGCCCGTGTCGATGCTCATCCCCAAGGTCGTCGGCTTCAAGCTCTCCGGCGAGATCCCCGCCGGCGTCACCGCGACCGACGTCGTGCTCACGATCACCGACATGCTGCGACAGCACGGCGTGGTCGGCAAGTTCGTCGAGTTCTACGGCCCCGGCGTGGCATCCGTGCCCCTCGCCAACCGCGCCACCATCGGCAACATGAGCCCCGAGTTCGGCTCGACCGCCGCGATCTTCCCGATCGACGACGTCACGCTCGACTACCTGCGCCTCACCGGCCGCAGCGAGGCCGAGGTGGCACTCGTGGAGGACTACGCGAAGACGCAGACGCTCTGGCACGACGCGGCGAACGAGCCGTCGTTCTCCGAGTACATGGAGCTCGACCTGGGCACCGTGGTGCCGTCGATCGCCGGCCCGAAGCGCCCGCAGGACCGCATCGTGCTCTCCGAGGCGAAGACGCAGTTCGAGACCGACCTCACCAACTACGCCGACGTCGACCACGACCTGGTCGACCTCGAGATCTCGGAGTCGTTCCCGGCATCCGACCCGCCCGGCAACACGCCGGAGGACGAGTTCAACCACCACGAGCACCACCACCGGAGCCACGCGCCGAAGACGGTGTCGAAGCCGACGCAGGTGACCGGGGCCGACGGCACGTCGTACACGCTCGACCACGGCTCGGTCACGATCGCCGCGATCACGTCGTGCACGAACACGTCGAACCCGTCGGTCATGCTCGCCGCGGGCCTGCTCGCGCGCAACGCCGTGAAGAAGGGCCTGAAGGCGAAGCCGTGGGTCAAGACCACGCTGGCCCCGGGCTCCAAGGTCGTCACCGACTACTACGAGAAGGCCGGGCTCACGCAAGACCTCGAAGACCTCGGCTTCTACACCGTCGGCTACGGCTGCACCACCTGCATCGGCAACTCGGGCCCGCTCATCGAGGAGGTCTCGGCCGCGGTGCAGCAGAACGACCTCGCCGTGACCGCGGTGCTCTCGGGCAACCGCAACTTCGAGGGCCGCATCAACCCCGACGTGAAGATGAACTACCTCGCGAGCCCGCCGCTCGTGATCGCGTACTCACTCGCCGGGTCGATGAACTTCGACTTCGAGTCCGACCCGCTCGGCACCGACAGCGAGGGCAACGACGTCTACCTCAAGGACATCTGGCCGGATGCCTCGGAGGTGCAGGACACCATCGACGCATCGATCAACGAGGACATGTTCACGACGCAGTACGCGAGCGTGTTCGAGGGCGACGAGCGCTGGCGCACCCTGCCCACGCCGACCGGTGCGACCTTCGAGTGGAACCCCGAGTCGACGTACGTGCGCAAGCCCCCGTACTTCGACGGCATGACGATGGACACGACTCCCGTCACCGACATCGCCGGGGCGCGCGTGCTCGCCAAGCTCGGCGACTCGGTCACGACCGACCACATCAGCCCCGCGGGCGCCATCAAGGGCGACAGCCCGGCCGGCAAGTACCTGGTGGAGCACGGCGTCGAGCGCAAGGACTTCAACTCCTACGGGTCGCGCCGAGGCAACCACGAGGTCATGATCCGTGGCACGTTCGCGAACATCCGCCTGCGCAACCAGCTCCTCGACAACGTCGAGGGCGGATACACGCGCGACTTCACCCAGGCCGACGGCCCGCAGTCCTTCATCTACGACGCGTCGATGAACTACCAGTCGCAGGGCATCCCGCTCGTCATCTTCGGCGGCAAGGAGTACGGCTCGGGCTCGAGCCGCGACTGGGCGGCCAAGGGCACGAACCTGCTCGGCGTGAAGGCGGTCATCACCGAGAGCTTCGAGCGCATCCACCGCTCGAACCTCATCGGCATGGGCGTCGTGCCGCTGCAGTTCCCGGCCGGCGAGTCGGCCGACTCGCTCGGGCTCGACGGCACCGAGGTCGTCTCGATCACCGGCCTCGAGGAACTGAACGCGGGTACCACACCGAAGACCGTGCACGTCGTCGCCGAGCCGAGCGAGCACTCGCCCGCCGGCAAGGAGACGGTCGAGTTCGACGCGGTCGTGCGCATCGACACGCCCGGTGAGGCCGACTACTACCGCAACGGCGGCATCCTGCAGTACGTGCTGCGCAGCCTCGTCTGAGCATCCCACGCGTACCACGCGAGCGACCCGGCAGTCCAGGCTGCCGGGTCGCTCGTCGCTTCCACAGACTCCCGGCGTAGACTCGGGCGACGGCGACCGGACACTCACTGGCGCACCGGAAAGGCACCCTGCATGACCCTGCTCGAGACCATCAACGGACCCCGGGACCTCGACGGGCTCTCGGCCGAAGAACTCGAACGACTGGCACGCGAGATCCGGGAGTACCTGGTCGCGAGCGTCTCGCAGACGGGCGGCCACCTCGGCCCGAACCTCGGCGTCGTCGAGCTCACGCTCGCGATGCACCGCGTGTTCGAGTCGCCGAAGGACGCCATCGTGTTCGACACGGGCCACCAGTCGTACGTGCACAAGATGCTCACGGGCCGTCGCGACCTCTCGAGCATCCGCACGACCGGCGGTCTCGCCGGCTACCCGCAGCGCTCCGAGTCGGTGCACGACATCGTCGAGAGCTCGCACGCGTCGAGCTCGCTGTCGTGGGCCGACGGCATCTCGCGCGCCTTCGAGATGACCGGCCAGCAGGACCGCCACGTGGTGGCCGTGGTGGGCGACGGCGCCCTCACCGGCGGCATGACGTGGGAGGCGCTCAACAACATCACCGACGACAACAACCGTCGCCTGGTGGTCGTCGTCAACGACAACGGCCGCTCGTATGCGCCCACGATCGGCGGCATGGCGCGGTTCCTGAACTCGGTGCGCACCAAGCGCGGCTACCGCGAGCTGCACCAGTCGAGCCGTCGCGCGTTCGACCGACTCGGCGGCCCCGCCCGCGCGGTGTACCGCGGCGTGCGCGGCGGCCTGCACGGGTTCCTCAGCCGCTTCTCGAACAACGAGGCGCTCTACTCGAACCTCGACATCAAGTACATCGGCCCGGTCGACGGCCACGACGAGGCGGCGGTCGAGCGCGCACTCGTCCAGGCGCGCGACTACGGCACGCCGGTCATCGTGCACGTCATCACCGAGAAGGGCCGCGGGTACGAGCCCGCGCTGCGCGACGTCGCCGACCAGTTCCACGCCGTCGGGCAGATCGACCCGGAGACGGGGGAGTCGCTCGTCGCCGCATCCGCCCCCTCGTGGACCAGCGTGTTCTCGGAGGAACTCGTCCGCGTCGCCGACGCGGACGACCGGATCGTGGGCATCACCGCCGCGATGCTGCGGCCGACCGGCCTGCACCGCATGGCCGAGCGCTACCCCGACCGCGTGCTCGACGTCGGCATCGCCGAGCAGCACGCCGTGGCGAGTGCCGCGGGTCTCTCGTTCGGCGGCATGCACCCGGTCGTCGCCGTCTACGCGACGTTCATGAACCGCGCGTTCGACCAGGTGCTGATGGACGTCGCGCTGCACCGCGCGGGCGTCACGTTCGTGCTCGACCGGGCCGGCGTGACCGGCCCCGACGGCCCCAGCCACCACGGCGTGTGGGACCTCGCGATCCTGCAGGTCGTGCCGGGCATCCGGCTCGCCGCCCCGCGCGACGCGGAGCGACTCGCCGAGGAGCTGCACGAGGCGGTGCAGGTGCAGGATGCCCCGACGGTGCTGCGCTTCCCGAAGGGCTCCGTGGGCACCGAGTACCCGGCCGAACGGCGCACGCCCGACGGCGTCGACGTGCTGCGCGAGACCGACCGTCGCGACGTGCTGATCGTGACCGTGGGCCCGATGGCCGGCATCGGGCTGGAGGTCGCCGAGCGGCTCGCCGACCAGGGCATCGGCGCGACGGTCGTCGACCCGCGCTGGGTCGTGCCCGTGCCGCGCAGCGTGGTCGAGCTCGCGCGCGACTACCGCATCGTGGTGAGCATCGAGGACGGCATGCGCGTGGGCGGCATCGGCACGCGCATCCGCCAGGACCTCCGCGAGGCCGACGTCGACACCGCGGTCACCGAGATCGGGCTCCCCGACGAGTTCCTCGACCACGGCTCGCGCGGCGACATCCTCGAGCGCGTCGGCCTCACGCCGCAGCACATCGCGCGCGACGTAACCGCGATGGTGCTCGGCAGCAAGCTGCCGCACGCGCGCGCCGTGCCCGCCGACGAGGAGGCCTCGACCCGCTGAGTCGCGCTTGCCGCGCGAACGACGAACGCCCCGGAGCCGAAGCTCCGGGGCGTTCTCCCGTGTCCGTCGTCGGCGTCAGTCGCCGACGCCCGCGACCGGCGGGTGGTGGAACGTGTCGCCGAATGCGCGCTCGCTGGCGCCCACCCGGTCGAGGTACGGCGTCGCGCCGCCCATCTGGAACGGCCAGCCCGCACCGAGGATCATGCACAGGTCGATGTCCTCGGGCGCGTGCACGACGTCGTCCTCGAGCATCCGGTGGATCTCGTCGGCCAGGCCGTCCTCGAGCCGGGTGCGGATCTCCTCGGCGGTCATCGGGTTCGTGCCGCCGGCGACGATCTTCACCGCGCCCGTGTCGTACCCCGTGACGTTGCCCTTGCCGTCGCGGGCGAGCAGCTTCCCGTGCTCCGCGAGGCGGTGCAGGTTGTCACTCGCGAAGAAGCGCTCCGGGAAGGCGCCGTGGTGGGTGTCGAGCACGTGCGCGCCGACCTTCAGGCCGACCAGCTCGAGCAGCTCGAACGGGCCCATGGGCAGCCCGAAGGGCTTCACCGCCTCGTCGACGACCTCGAACGGCGTGCCCTCGTCGACCGCGTGCATCGTCTCGCCGAGCACCTTCGCGAGCACCCGGTTGACCACGAACCCGGGGGTGTCGCGCGTGATGACGGCGTTCTTGCGGAGCTTGGCGGCGATCACCATCGCGGTCGAGAGCGTGGCGTCGTCGGTCTGCGGGGCGTTCACGACCTCGATCAGCGGCATGACCGCCACCGGGTTGAAGAAGTGGAAGCCCACGAGCCGCTCGGGGTTGGCGAGCTTCGCGCCGATCTGCTCGACCGACAGCGACGACGTGTTCGTGGCGAGCACGGCCTCGGGGGAGACGTGCTGCTCGATCTCGGCGAAGACGTCCTGCTTGATGCCGAGCTCCTCGAACACCGCCTCGATGACCCAGTCGCAGTCGGCGAAGTCGGCCTTGTCGGTCGTGCCCGTGACCAGCGCACGCAGGCGGTTGGCCTCGTCGGGGGAGATGCGGCCCTTCTGCTCGAGCGTGCCGATCTCGTCGCGGATGTAGGCGAGTCCCTTGTCGACGCGTGCCTGGTCGAGGTCGGTGATGACCACCGGCACCTGCAGGCGGCGCACGAACAGCAACGCGAACTGGCTCGCCATGAGCCCCGCGCCGATGACGCCCACCTTCGTGACGGGCTTCGCGAGCGCCTTGTCGGGCGCGCCGGCCGGCTTCTTCGCGCGCTTCTGCACGAGGTTGAACGCGTAGATGCTGGCCTGGAGCTGGTCGCCGACGATGAGGTCGGCGAGCGCCTCGTCCTCGGCGGCGAATCCGGCCTCGCGGTCGTTCGCCTTCGCACCCTTGAGCAGTTCGAGGGCGGCGTACGGCGACTGCTGCACCTCGCCGATGCGGCGCTTCAGCATCTTGGTGGCGATGCCGATCGCGGCATCCCACTTCACCATGCGCTCGACCTTGCCCGGCTCGTTGGGGCGCTTGACCTTCACGCGACCGGCGACCACGTCGTCGGCCCAGCGGATCGAGTCCTCGAGGAACGCGGCCGACGCGAACATGCGGTCCGCGATGCCGAGCTCGAGCACGTCCTTGCCCTTGAGGGTGCGGTTCTGCTTGAGCGGGTTCTCGATGACCACCTTGAGGGCGTTCTCGATGCCGATCAGGTTCGGCAGCAGGGTCGCACCGCCCCACGCGGGCACGATGCCGAGGAACACCTCGGGCAGCGCGACGGCCGGCGTGGACGCGTCCACGGTGCGGTAGTCGGCGTGCAGCCCGATCTCGAGGCCGCCGCCGAGTGCGAGGCCGTTGATGAAGGCGAACGACGGCACGCCGACGGTGTGCAGCTTGCCGAGCGCGTGGTGGCCGAGCTGGGCCATCCGCAGGGCGATCTCGCGGTTCGGGATCTCGGCGATCTTCGACAGGTCGGCGCCCGCGGCGAGGATGAACGGCTTGCCCGTCACCGCGACCGCCTGGATGTCGCCGGCCTTCGCCCGCTCGGCGAGTCGGTCGAGGGTCTCGGCGTACTCGAGCAGCGACTTCGGCCCGAGGGTGTTCGGGCGGGTGTGGTCGCGCCCGTTGTCGAGCGTCACGAGCGCGAGCACGCGCCCGTCGGAGAGCGGCACGTCGCGCACGTACGAGTGCGTGACGACCTCGTCGTCCGACAGGCCCTCGAGCTCCGTGAAGTCGATCTTCGTGTAATCGGTCATCGCGGTGCTCAGCCCTTCCTGCTCTTGCGCTCGGCCTTCTTCGACCAGTTCGGGTTCTCCCAGATCATCGTGCCGCCCTGTCCGAGGCCCACGCACATGGCGGTGATGCCGTAGCGCACGCCCGGCTGCTCCTCGAACTGACGCGCGAGCTGGTTCATGAGCCGCACACCCGATGAGGCGAGCGGATGCCCCAGGGCGATCGCGCCGCCCCACTGGTTGACGCGTGGGTCGTCGTCGTCGATGCCGAAGTGGTCGAGGAACGACAGCACCTGGATCGCGAACGCCTCGTTCAGCTCGAACAATCCGATGTCGTCGATCGACAGGCCCGCCCTGCGCAGCGCCTTCTCGGTCGAGGGGACCGGTCCGATGCCCATGATCTCGGGGTCGACGCCCGCGAATCCGAAGCTCACGAGCTTCATCTTGGGGGTGAGGTCGAGCTCCGCGGCGGCGTCGGCCGAGGCGAGCAGCGCGACCGTGGCGCCGTCGTTCAGGCCCGAGGCGTTGCCCGCGGTGACGCGGCCGTGCGGCCGGAACGGGGTCTTCAGGCCTGCGAGGCCCTCCATGGTGGTCTCGGGTCGGGGCGCCTCGTCCTTCGTGGCGAGGCCCCAGCCCTCCTCGGTGCGGATCGCGACCGGGATGAGGTCCTGCTGGATCTTGCCCGCCTCGTATGCGGCGGCGACCTTCTGCTGGCTGCCCAGCGCGAAGCGGTCGGCGCGCTCCTTCGTGAGGTGCGGGAAGCGGTCGTGGATGCGCTCGGCGGTCGCGCCCATGACGAGGGCGTCCTCCGACACGAGCTTCTCCGCGACGAACCGCGGGTTGGGGTCGACGCCGGAGCCCATCGGGTGGCGGCCCATGTGCTCGACCCCGCCGGCGATGGCGAGGTCGTACGCGCCGTAGCCGATCGACGCGCCCATCATGGAGGCGGCGGTCATCGCGCCCGCGCACATGCGGTCGATCGAGAAGCCGGGGACCGACTTGGGGAGACCGGCGAGGATCGCCGCGCTGCGGCCGAGGGTGAGTCCCTGGTCGCCGGTCTGCGTCGTCGCGGCGATGGCGACGTCGTCGATGCGGTCCTTCGGCACGTTCGGGTTGCGCTCCAGCAGCCCGATCATCGCCTTGATCACGAGGTCGTCGGCGCGGGTGTTCCAGTACATCCCCTTCTCACCGGCGCGGCCGAACGGGGTTCGCACCCCGTCGACGAATACGACATCAGCTCTTTCGGCCACTCTGCCTCCACCTTTCGCTTCGGAACGGTCCGATCCTAGGGAGGGGGGTGTGCGCCGCGGAATCGTTTGCCGGTTCCTACGAACCGGCCGTGACGGCCGCGTCGTCGGCTTGGGCGGCCTCTACAAAGGCATCGGCGATTCTCTGTGCGGTTGCGGCAACCTGCCACTCGCGCGCCCCCAGATCCACGAGCGCGGCGGCGATCGCGTCCGTCGTCGCGGGCTCGGGCGGATCCCACGCCACGCGGCGCAGGTACTCCGGCGTGAGCAGGTTCTCCACCGGCATCTCCATGGCCTCGGCGACCTCCAGCAGCGCGCGACGCGCCGGCTTCAGCCGGGCATCCGCCTCGGGGTTCCTGGTCGACCAGGCCCGGGCGGGCGGGAGCGTGTCGGCCGGGACCCGCACCGCGGGGAGGTCGGTCGTCGATCGGCCCGACTCGATCGCGGCCCACCAGCGGTCGATCTCGGTGCGACTCGCGCGGCCGGTGAAGGTGCGCAGCTCGGCGAGCGCGCGCTTGCTCTCGGGCATCGTCTTCGCGACGGAGACGATGGCGGCATCGGGCACCAGGCGGCCCGGCGCGATGTCGGTGTCGCGGGCGTACTCGTCGCGCGCGGTCCAGAGTGCGCGCGCCACCGCGAGGGCGCGCTGGCCGCGCACCCCGTGGATGCCCGAGAGCCGCCGCCACGGTTCGGCGGGCGCGGGCTTCGCCTCGCGCTCGAGCACCGCCTGGAACTCCTCGGCGGCGATGGCCTGCTTGTCGGCGGCGTCGAGCGCGTCGCCCATGCGCTCGCGGACGTCGACGAGGTGCTCGACGTCGAGCGCGGCGTAGCGCAGCCACGACTGGGGGATCGGCCGGGTGGACCAGTCCGCCGCGGAGTGCTCCTTCGCCAGCGTGATGCCGAGCAGGTCCTCGACCACCGCGGCGAGCCCGACCTTCGGGCGCCCGAGCAGCCGGGCGCCGAGTTCGGTGTCGAAGATGCGCGCCGGGTCGAGGCCGACCTCGCGCAGGCACGCGAGGTCCTGGCTCGCCGCGTGGAGGATCCACTCCTCGCCGCCGATCGCCCGCTGCAGCGGGGCGAAGTCGCCGATGGGCGGGGGATCGAAGAGGAAGGTGCCGGCATCCCGGCGGAAGACCTGGATGAGATAGGCGCGCTGGGAGTAGCGGAACCCGCTCGCGCGCTCGGCGTCGACGGCGACCGGACCGGTGCCCGAGGCGATCGCGTCCACGGCGTCGGCGAGGCCGTCGCGGGAGTCGATCACCTGGTAGTCAGCCACGCCGGGCCCTCTTTCGTGCGAGGAGGGTCACTCCCTCCGTCGATGGCGGAAGCCCCGCGAGCATGCAGAGCAGTTCTCCCCAGCCTTCCACATGCGCCGCGACCTCGTGGTCGAGCGGGGTCCAGGATGCGCGCAACTCGATCTGCGCGCCGTCGCCCTGCCCGGCGAGCTCGCCGTAGCCGGTGGAGAGCACCTTTGTGGCGGTGCCGGAGGCGGCCACGTAGTGCGCGCCCCGTGCGTCGAGGGCGTCGACCAGCCACGACCAGGCGACGTCGGCGAGGAACGGGTCGAGTCCGATCTCGGTCTCGAGCGGGGCCTGCGCGAAGCAGATCACGCGGAACCGTCCGCCCCATTCCTCGGGCTCGTCCGGATCGTAGAGCAGCACGAACCGGCCGGTGCCGAGGTCGGAGTCCGAGCCGTGCGGCGCGGGCGTCACGTCGGCGGCGAGCGCGACGGCGTAGGGCGCGAGCGAGGAGGGCGCGGGGATCTCCGTGACGGCGAGCTCGGGTCTCGTCGACGAGCGGCGAAGCGCGTCGAGCGCGGCCGCGAACTCCGGGGGCGGAGGTGACGCTTGCTCGGGCACGTGTGCAGACTAGAGTCTCGGGAGGGGAGCGCGGCAGCGGCACGCCGTCGCTGGCGGTCACGGACGTGAGGGGGAGCACGTGGGCAACGGGGTGCGGTCGGCGAGGACGGATGCGGCCACGGAGGGCGCCCGCGCGGTGCTCGGCATCGCGGCCGGCGGAGCCATCGCGCTCTCCGCAGTGCTGGGCGCGGTCGGCGCCGCGTCCTCCCTGCTCGCGTCGTTCGTCGCGCGGGCCGTGGTCACCCCGTCGCGCTACAAGATCGAGGACACGCGCGTCGTCGCCGTCGACGCCGCCCGCCACGAGGTCACCCTCGGGGCGACCCCCGATGCGCGCATGCGCGGCGAGTACTCGTTCTGGTTCCACCAGGACACCGGCCACGCTCGCCTGGGCGACGTGCTCGAGGAGACGCCCACGATCGTGCGTCGACGACTCCTCGGGGTCGACTTCGGCGTGCTCGCCACCGCGCATCGCGGCCGGTTCAGCGGCTGGTTCCACCTCGGCCCGTGGGAACTCGGGCACCCGTACCGCGACGTCATGATCGACACCCCGCTGGGTCCGGCGCCGGCGTGGCTCGTGCCCGCCGCCGAGGACTCGGGTCGCTGGATCATCCACGTGCACGGACGCGCGGTGCGTCGCCAGGAGTGCCTGCGCGGACTCCCCGCGGCGCACGCGGCGGGCTTCACGTCGCTCGTGGTGAGCTACCGCAACGACGGCGAGGCGCCCGAGAGCCCCGACGGACGCTACCGGCTGGGCGACACCGAGTGGCTCGACGTCGACGCGGCGATCGAGTTCGCGCTCGCCAACGGCGCCCGCGAGATCGTGCTCATGGGGTGGTCGATGGGCGGCGCGATCGTGCTGCAGACCGTGCTGCGCTCACGGCGCGCACGCGAGGCGGTCGTCGGCGTGGTGCTGGAGTCGCCCGCGATCGACTGGCACGACATCCTGTCGTACCAGGGCGCGTCGTACCGGCTGCCCCAGCCGCTGACGCGCCTGGTCATCTCCATGCTCTCGAGTCGGTGGGGCAGGCTCTTCACGGGCCTCGGCGCGCCGATCGGCTTCGACCGCCTCGACGTGGTCGCACGTGCCGCCGAGTTCGACCTGCCGATGCTGCTGTTCCACAGCGAGGACGACGGCTTCGTGCCGGTCGCCGGGTCGGACCGGCTGGCCGCCGCACGCCCCGACCTCATCACGTACGAGCGCTTCACGCGCGCCCGCCACACGAAGCTGTGGAACGACGACCCGGTGCGCTGGAACGGCGCGCTCGCGGTCTGGCTCGGCGAGCTCGCGCGCGGGGAGACGCCCGCCGAGCGTGCCACCGAGCCGGCGCACGGCTGAGCGCTCAGGCGGCGGCGGCCCGCTTGAGCTGCGCCTTGATGCGTGCGAGCATCGCCGTCATGCCGCGGATGCGCAGCGGCGACACCGCCTCGGTCAGGCCCAGCGACTGCGGGTAGTCGCCGGGAACGGCCAGCACGTCCTCGACCGAGAGGCCGTCGAGCCCCTGCGCGAGGATCGAGGCGAACCCGCGGGTCGTGGGCGCCTCGACCGGCGCGGTCGCGTGCAGGTGCACGGCCCCCGAGGCATCCGTCTCGCTGAAGATGTAGACCGGCGACTGGCACTCCTCGACGCGCTCGAACAGGTCGGGGTGGTCGCGATACCGCTCCGGCAGCTCGGGGAGCTCCTGCGAGAACTCGAGCAGCAGCTGCAGGCGATCGCGCACGCCGAGCGCGAGGAAGTCGTCGCGGATCTCGGCGAGCTGTGCGGGGAGTGCGGTCGTCATCGCGTCCATTCTCCCACCGCCGGCGGCACGGGGGCCCGCACGGTCACCGACCGGGCACCACGCCCGGCGCGGTGCCGGTCGCGATCGGCACGCGCACCGCGCTGCCCCACTCGGTCCACGAACCGTCGTAGTTGCGCACGTTCTCGAATCCGAGCAGGTGGGTGAGCACGAACCAGGTGTGGCTCGAGCGCTCGCCGATGCGGCAGTACGCGATCACGTCGTCGCCGTCGGCGAGACCGGCCTCGCCCTTGTAGATGGCATCGAGCTCGTCACGGGTGCGGAAGGTGGCGTCGGGCGCCGCCGCACGGGCCCAGGGCACGGATGCCGCCGAGGGGATGTGCCCGCCGCGCAGCGCGCTCTCGTCGGGGTACGCGGGCATGTGGGTGCGCTCGCCGCTGTACTCCTCGGGGGAGCGCACGTCGATGAGCGGGTTGCCGAGGTGTGCGAGCACGTCCTCCTTGAAGGCGCGCACGGTCGCGTCGTCGCGCTCCACCACCGGGTAGTCGACGGATGCCGGTGCCGGCACCTCCGTCGTCAGCTCGCGCCCCTCGGCGACCCACAGGTCGCGTCCGCCGTCGAGCAGGCGGACGTCCTCGTGGCCGAACAGCGTGAACACCCACAGCGCGTAGGCCGCCCACCAGTTGTTCTTGTCGCCGTAGACGACGATCGTCGTGTCGCGCGAGATGCCCTTCGAGCCCAGCAGCGCGGCGAACTGCTCGCCGTCGACGTAGTCGCGCACGACGGGATCGTTGAGGTCGGTGTGCCAGTCGATCTTCACGGCGCCGGGGATGTGGCCGGTCTCGTAGAGCAGGACGTCCTCGTCGGACTCGACGACCACGAGACCGGGGTCGCCGAGGTGCTCGACGAGCCAGTCGGCCGACACGAGCCGCTCGGGGTGGGCGTAGGCGCGGAACTTCTCGGCGGGGTCGGGTGCGACGGTCATCGTGGCCTCCTGGAGTCGCCCGTTCGGGCGGGGCGGATGGTGGGAGCGGATTAGGCTGGTGGCCGATCCACATCGAATGTACGCGGAGGGTGGGTCCCTGTCAGGGGGACTGTAACCCGGTGCAACACGGAGGCCCACAAGGTGAGTTCGACCACGCCCGGCACGATCGTCCGTCTCGTCGACCGGGATCCGTCGATCACGGGTGCGGAGATCGCCGCGGAGCTCGTGCCGCCGCCGCAGTTCGCGCACGCGAGCTTCGAGTCGTACCGCCCCGACCTCGACTATCCGTCGCAGCAGGCGGCGGTCGACCGGCTCAGGGCCTTCGCGGGTGCGTGGACGTCGGGCCAGCGACCGGGCGGCTTCTTCTCGTGGAACCGGAAGGCGAAGCCCGAGCTGCCGGGCGTGTACCTCGACGGCGGGTTCGGCGTCGGCAAGACCCACCTGCTGGCGGCGCTCTGGCACACGGCCCCGGGCCGGAAGTACTTCGGCACGTTCATCGAGTACACGGCGCTCGTGGGCGCACTCGGGTACGCCAACGCGGTCTCGCTGCTCCGCGGGGCGGAGCTCATCTGCATCGACGAGTTCGAGCTCGACGACCCGGGCGACACGATGCTCATGACCCGCCTGCTGGGCGAGCTCATGGCGAGCGGCACGCGGGTGGCGGCGACGTCGAACACCCCGCCGAACGCGCTCGGGGAGGGGCGGTTCGCGGCGGCCGACTTCCTGCGCGAGATCCAGGCGCTCTCGAGCAACTTCGAGACGCTGCGCATCGACGGACTCGACTACCGTCGGCGCGACACGACCGGCGAGGCCGTCGCGGTCGACGAGGAGTCGCTGCGCCGGAGCGTGGCCGCGCTCGCGGAACGCGGGCACACCGTCGCCGTCGCGGGCTTCGATGAGCTGATCGCGCATCTCGCCACGGTGCATCCGTCGAAGTACATCCGGATGATCGAGGGCCTCGAGGTGCTCGCGATCGAGGACGCCCACGTGCTGCACGACCAGAACGCGGCCCTCCGCCTCGTGGCGTTCGTCGACCGGCTGTACGACGCCGAGGTGCCGATCGTCTCGAGCGGCGCGGCGCTCAGCGAGGTGTTCGACGACGACATGCTCGGCGGCGGCTACCGCAAGAAGTACCTGCGCTCGATGTCGCGCCTGGTCGCGCTGACGACGGGTGAGCTGCCGCCGCACGACTGACGGCGGCCACGCGGGCGTGTTGCGCGGATCCATTGCACGGTGGCCCGCCGGCGCGCTCGTTCGGTGCGTGCTCTTGGGGCATCCTCCCTGCGCTGCGAAACATCCTGTTTACATAACGCCGTTCTTCGTAACAGACGCGAAACACTCTCGGCATCCTGACTGAAACGTCGCGGCACCATTCTGAAACCCGTACCCGCGCCGGAACCCGAATCCGTCGGACCTTCGCGGGGCTCCCCTGCAAATCCGAGAGGTGTGAGGATACGAATGGAATCGGGCAACATCGCATGGGCCGTCACAGCGACGGCTCTTGTGCTCTTCATGACGCCGGGCGTGGCGTTCTTCTATGGCGGCTTGGTCAAGGCCAAGAGCGTCGTCAGCATGATGATGATGAGCTTCGGCGCAATGGGTCTCATCAGCGTGCTGTGGGTGCTCTACGGCTTCAACATGAGCGCTGTCGGCGGCGTCTGGGACTTCTCGGGCAACCCGTTCAGCGACTTCGCGCTGGCGGGCCTCGCAACCGGTGAGACCGCGAACGGCGACCTGCTCGGCGTGGTCTTCGGCGCGACCTTCGCCATCATCACCGTCGCGCTGATCTCCGGCGCCATCGCCGACCGTGCCAAGTTCGGATCGTGGATGATCTTCGCCGGCATCTGGGCGACGGTCGTGTACTTCCCGGTCGCGGCCTGGGTCTGGGGCGGTGGCTGGATCCTCAGCCTCGGCGACGAGATCGGCCTGCCGGGCGTCATCGACTACGCGGGTGGTACCGCGGTCCACATCAACGCCGGTGCCGCGGCGCTCGCCCTCGCGCTGGTCCTCGGCAAGCGCGTCGGCTTCGCCAAGGGCATGGACCAGCCGCACAACGTGCCGCTGACCCTCATCGGCGCCTCGGTGCTGTGGTTCGGCTGGTTCGGCTTCAACGCCGGTGCCGAGTTCCTCGCCGAGGGCATGCCCGGCGTCGGCCTCATCGCCACGAACACGCTCGTCGCGACCGCTGCGGCCATCCTCGGCTGGCTCGTCATCGAGAAGGTCAAGGACGGCAAGCCCACCGCCGTCGGCGCCGCTTCGGGTGCCGTCGCCGGTCTGGTCGCCATCACCCCGGCCTGCGCCAACCTGACCCCGGGCTGGGCCACCCTGCTCGGCGTCGTCGCCGGTGCCGTCTGCGCTCTGGCGATCGAGCTGAAGTTCAAGCTCGGCTACGACGACTCGCTCGACGTGGTCGGCATCCACCTCGTCGGTGGTCTCATCGGTACGCTCTACCTCGGCTTCTTCGCCATCGACACCGGCCTCTTCACCGGTGGCGACTTCGGCCAGCTGGCCGTCCAGGCGATCGCCGCGTTCGGCGTGCTGATCTACTCGTTCGTCGTGGCCTTCATCCTGGGCTTCGCGATCGAGAAGACCATCGGCTTCCGCGTGAAGAACGAGGACGAGCTCGCCGGCATCGACACCGTCGTGCACGGTGGCGAGGGCTACAAGCTCGAGACCTCGGTCTGAGATCGACCCGGGTCGCGCGGCACCCTGGGTCGCGCGACCTGATCGTCCCGAACGGGCGGTGGGAACCATCCCACCGCCCGTTCGGCGTATCCGGGGGCATTCCGTAGCGAGACCCTGTCGGCCGGGCCGTCGGACGGCCAAGATGAGAGGCATGGAACCCGAGCCGGCGCGGCGGGACCGCGCACTCATCGGCATCGCGATCGCGATCGCCGTCGTGGTCGTGGCCGCGATCGTGGCAGTGCTCCTGCGCCCCACCGCCGAACGACTCGACGCGTCGACGCCCGAGGGGGTCGTGCAGGCGTACAGCGAAGCGGTGATCGACGGCGACGCGCGCGCGGCGCGCGGGTACCTGGTGCCGGAGGTCGCCGAAGGCTGCGAACGGGTGGACGGCGTCTCGGACGGCGAGGTGCGCGTCGTGCTCGTCTCCGCGACGGAGGACGCCTCGACGGCCGACGTGCGCGTGTCGATCGTCACGACCTACGGCGGCGGCCTGTTCGGCCCCGACGAGTACCGTACCGACGGTCGGTTCGACCTCGTGCGGGTCGGCGACGAATGGCGCATCGAGACGGCGCCGTGGGAGCTTTCCGTCTGCGCCCCCGGGAGCACCGGGTGAGCGCGGTCGCGGGACCGCAGGCGACGGTGCGTCGCGTCGTCGTCGTGCTGCTGCTCGCGATCGCCGTGACCATCGCCGCGGTCGGCGTCGCAGGGCTGGTCGAGCGGATGCTGCGGGCCGGCGACTCGCTCGCCGGCACCGACACGACCGGGCTGGCCCTGTCGCTCGCGTTCGCGCTGGTCGGCGTGCCGCTCGCCGGCCTGCTCTGGTGGCTGCTCTGGCGGCGCTTGGACGAACCGGGGGAGCGCGAGGCGCCGTCGTGGGGCCTCTACCTGCTGCTCGCGCGCACGGTGTCGCTCGCGGTGGCATCCGTCGCCCTGGCCGAGTGGGCCGCTGCGGCGATACGCGGGCGCTGGCTCGAGGCGGAGCTCTCGATCGGGCTCGCCTGGGCCGCGGTGTGGGTGTGGCATGCGTGGATGTCCCGTCGCGCGGAGCGAGCGCCGCTGCGGCTCGCCGAGGCGCCCGCGGTCGTCGGGGCGGCGTGGGGCCTGCTGCTGTGGGCGGGCGGATCGGTCGGCGCGCTGGGCGCGCTCGTCGACGCCGCGGTCGGGTCGTGGGCGGTCGCCGGCATCGCGGGCGGTTCGTGGTGGACGTCGGTCGCGGTGGCGCTGCCGTGGGTGGCGTTGGGACTCGCAGCGTGGTGGTGGCACGACCGGGTCGACGGGGCGCTCGCGGCGCGCACCGCCTTCGCCGACGTGGTGCGGGTGCTGGTCGGTATCGCAGCGGCTGCCGGAGCGGCGCTGTACGGCGTGGGGTTCGTGCTCTGGGTGCTGCTGCGCCTGGCGTTCGACCGGTCGGAGCCGGCGGCGGAGACGCTGGCGGACCTCGGCGACGGCGTCGCGCTGGCGCTCGTCGGCACGCTGGTCTGGCGGCTGTACCGACGGCGACTCGAGGGGCGCGACGCGCCGGTGCGTCGCGCAGAGCACCTCGCGGTCGCCGGGGTCGCGGTGATCGCGACGGCGATCGGCATCGGGGTGACCGTCAACGGCGGCCTGGCGGCGCTGGTGCCGGCACCGCTCGCGGGGGATGCGCCCTCCACGACGCTGCTGGCGGGTCTCGCCGCGCTCGCGGTCGGTGCACCCGTGTGGTGGCTGGCGTGGCGACCGATGCGGCCGATACCACCCGAGGAGGCCGCCTCGACGGGGCGGCGCGTGTTCCTCGTGGTCGTCTTCGGCGTGAGCGCGCTGGTCGCCCTCGTGTCGTTGCTCGTGATCGGCTACCGGCTGTTCGTGGTGCTGCTCGAGGGCGCGGCGGCGGGGGAACTCCTCGACGAGGTGCGTGCCCCACTGGGCTGGCTGGTGGCGACCGTGCTGGTCTCGACCTACCACTTCGCGGCGTGGCGCACCGATCGGCGCGTTGCTCCCACTGCTCCCGAGCGGCGCGGGGTGCGAGAGGTGCTGCTCGTGGCGGGCGGGGACGTCGACGCCTCGGCCCGCGCGCTGAGCGAGCGAACCGGCGCGCGCGTGACGGCCCGGCGGCGAGTCGACATCGAGACGGCGCCCGACGCGGCATCGCTCATCGAGGCGGTGGAGCGATCGGATGCATCGCGCCTGCTGCTCGTTGCGGGCGAGCAGGGCGTCGAGTCCGTGCCGCTCGCGGAATGAATGGTGGGCGATACCAGACTCGAACTGATGACCTCTTCCGTGTGAAGGAAGCGCGCTACCAACTGCGCCAATCGCCCGTCGCGGTGCCCCGGCGAGCCGGATCCGCGGACTCGATAGTAGCCGATGGACGGGCCCCAGCGCACATCGGCGCGTCCGCGTCACACGAGGGTCCGTCAGTTTGTGATTCGCGCCGCGAGTGGGTTAGAGTCTCTCTGCACGCAGCGATGCGGGCGATGCGGATGTGGCGCAGTTGGTAGCGCATCACCTTGCCAAGGTGAGGGTCGCGAGTTCGAGTCTCGTCATCCGCTCGGATGGATCGGGCGAGAGCCCGTTTCTTTCTGTGGTGAGAACCCAGGAAAACGGTGGATTGGCCGAGAGGCGAGGCAGCGGCCTGCAAAGCCGTATACACGGGTTCGAATCCCGTATCCACCTCGAACCGCTCCGAATGAGGACGGCAGCGGGCGATTGGCGCAGCGGTAGCGCGCTTCCCTGACACGGAAGAGGTCACTGGTTCGATCCCAGTATCGCCCACACAGAGAAGCCCCCGGCTGAGCCGGGGGTTTCGTCGTTTCGGCGGAGGAGCTCCACGCTGCGGGCGCGTCAGGTGGACGCGCCCGCAGCGGGCATCACCAGGCCGACGGGGCCGGCGGGGCGACCACGGGCGGGCGGTCGTCGCAGGTGATCGTGTTGGGCAGCACCCACGGCGCCATCCAGGGGCCGGTCGTGTTCACGCCGCTCGAGTCGTTGCCGCCGAGGTCGACGAGCGAGAACTCGCTGCCGGTGGGCGGGAAGTTGAACGAGCCGCAGTTGTTCACGCCGACCGCGCCGACGTTCCGTGCGTCGACGTTCTCGAACGACGCCGATCCTGAGACGCGGGCGCTCACGACCGACGTGCCGGTGCCGTCGACGCGCACGTCCGCGAAGTGCACGCCCGAGATCGAGACCTGGTCCTTCACGGGCCAGTCCGACACGAGCATGATCGCGTTGTACGTGCTGTCGAGGTAGTGGTCGCCGGTCACGCGCACGTCGGCCCGGTCGATCGAGCGGTCGAGCGCGTAGAACCAGATCGCGCCGAGCCCGATGTTCCAGTTGAGCTCGTACGTGCCGGCCCGCACCGTCGTGTTGTCGGTGAACGCCAGCGTGCCGGTGAACGGTTCGGCCCCGAAGCGCGCGCCGGCGTGCAGTGCGCTGCCTTCGCGCACCGGGTCCGCGACCAGGTTGCCCTCGACGGTGATGTCCTCGCCGCCGTAGATGGCGATGCCGTTCGCCAGCGACGGCGACTGCACGGTGTTGCCGACGAATGCGTTGCCTGCGTTCGTGTCGCCCTGCGCCCACATCGCGAGCCCGTCGTCGCCGGAGTTCCGCACGAAGTTGCCCTCGGCCACGGAGTTCGTCACGCCGGTGTGGAAGTTCAGTCCGTCGGCGATCTGGTCGACGATCACGTTGTCGCGCACGACGACGCCGTCCATCGGCCCGTCGAACCAGAGCCCGACCTTGGTGTGCTCGATGTGCAGGCGCTCGATCGTCGAGTCGCTCATCGCGCCGCCGACGCCGTTGACCTGGTCGGTGTCGATGCGTTCGCGCACGTCGCCGCGGATCGAGAAGTCCGACAGGTGCACGTTCGTGCTGCCGCCCTCGGCGGCGTCCTTCCCGTAGAACCCGACGCCGGTGTGCACGGAGCCGTCGGCGGCGGGCTTGTGCAACGCCACCTCCTCGCCGAAGACGATCGAGTGCCAGTTGCCGGCGCCGCGGATCGTCACGTCGTCGACGATGAGGTGCTCGCTCACGCGGAACTCCCCGGCCGGGATGAACACGTCGACGCCATGGCGCTTCGCCCACCTGATCGCCGTGCGGAACGCGGGTGCCGCGTCGCGCACGCCGGTCGGGTCGGCGCCGAACTTCGTCACGCTGACCGACTCGTCGGGCTGGGGCAGCGGGGGCGCCACGAGCTCGGAGTCGAGCAGATCGATCACCGTCCACGCGGCATCCGCCCCCACCGGTGCCGTGAGGCGCACGACCGACCCGGCGGGGTACGTCGCATCCAGCAGCATCCGCTGCTCGTCGTAGAAGTGCATCGGGCGGAACGGCGTCTCGACGACGTAGTCCTCGCCGGGCACGCACGCGCACTCCGTGATCCACCAGTCGGGGTGCAGCAGCTGCGCGTTCGGGTCATTCGTGAACGGGTACTGGTTGTAGAGCCACGAGTACTCGGAGGTGAGCTCCATCGCGTGCACCTCGCCGCCGTCGACGGTCACGTCGAGGGTCGATCGGATGCCGCCGCCGTCGGGTGCGTCCGGAATGCTGTAGCGCACCGTGATGGCGTTGGCGGCCGCGGGCAGGGTGAACTCGACGTGCTCGCCGGGCTCCAGCAGCACGGCGCTGCGACCGGATGCCTCGGCCGGCAGCGTGTACGCCGTGCGATCGGGTCCGATGATCTCGCCGTTCGTCACGGCGTGCTCGGCCTCCTGCTCGAGGAACGCCACGTCGGCGCCGCGCCCCATCACGAGCGCGGGGTCGAGGGCGGCGCGCGTGACGGCCGGATCGCCCGTGGCCGGTGAGGCCTGGGCGGCGACCGGGCCGGCGAGCGCGGCGCCGAGCGCGACGGCCGCAGAGGCGGCGATCGCGAGCGCGCGGCGACCGCGTGGCGGCGCAGCGGGCGGCGGGGGAACTGGTGTGCTGGAGCGGGTCATCGTCGACTCGTGTCCTCTCGGTCGTGCGCGTCATCGGGCACTGCGGGGCGTGCGGTGCCCTCGAGTGCGGCGAGGCTATTGCCCGCGCGAACCGAGGAACAAGAGTTCGCGCTGAAATGCCGCGAAAAAGTTGGGTTCTTGCGGAATCGAACGCAAGCGGCTGGAAGTCGTGCGTTCGGGAGGGCCGTGCTTGCACGATCGGCGCAAGCGCGGGCTCCGGGCGCGCGCCCCCGCCGCACCCGCGCCGGGCATCGGTCGCGACTACAGTTGAGGGGTTGCGTCGCACATTCGTGCGGCGTCGCGTCTCACACTGCAGGGAGTGGATCCACTTGGCCGACGGCTTCGAGCTCTTCACCGATCGATCCGTTGTCGCGATGCGCGTCAACGGCGAGCTGAAGGACCTCGCGACGACGGTGACCGACGCCGACACCGTCGAGCCGGTCACGATCGACTCGCCCGACGGGCTCGACATCCTCCGCCACTCCACGGCCCACGTGCTCGCGCAGGCCGTGCAGCAGGTCAACCCCGACGCGAGGCTCGGCATCGGCCCGCCCGTCACCGACGGCTTCTACTACGACTTCGACGTCGCCGAGCCGTTCACCCCGGAGGACCTCAAGGCCCTCGACAAGGCGATGGCCCGCATCATCCGCTCGGGCCAGCGCTTCGTGCGCCGCGTCACCACCGAGGAGGACGCACGCGCCGAGCTCGCCGGCGAGCCCTACAAGCTCGAGCTCATCGGGCTGAAGGGCGGGGCGGATGCCGGTGAGGACAACGAGTCGGTCGAGGTCGGCGGCAGTGAGCTGACGATCTACGACAACGTCGACCCGAAGACCGGCGACGTGATCTGGAAGGACCTCTGCCGCGGGCCGCACCTGCCGAACACCCGCATGATCGGCAACGGCTGGGCGCTCTCGCGCGTCGCGGCCGCCTACTGGCGCGGTTCGGAGAAGAACCCGCAGCTGCAGCGCATCTACGGCACCGCCTGGCCGACGAAGGACGAGCTGCGCGCCCACCAGCAGCGCCTCGAGGAGGCCGCGAAGCGCGACCACCGCAAGCTGGGTGCGGAGCTCGACCTGTTCAGCTTCCCCGACGAGATCGGCTCGGGCCTTGCGGTCTTCCACCCGAAGGGCGGCATCATCCGCCGCGAGATGGAGGACTACTCGCGCCGCAAGCACGAGCAGGGCGGCTACGACTTCGTCTACTCGCCGCACATCACGAAGGCGAACCTCTTCGAGACCTCCGGCCACCTCGGCTGGTACGCCGACGGCATGTTCCCCCCGATGCACCTCGACGAGGCGCGCAACGAGGAGGGCGAGATCACCCGGCAGGGCGCGGACTACTACCTGAAGCCCATGAACTGCCCGTTCCACATCCTCACCTACCGGTCGAACGCACGCTCGTACCGCGACCTGCCGCTGCGCATGTTCGAGTTCGGCACCGTGTACCGCAACGAGAAGTCGGGCGTGATCCACGGCCTGACCCGCGTGCGCGGACTCACCATGGACGACGCGCACATCTTCACCACGCGCGAGGACATGAAGTCCGAGCTCACCCGCACCCTGCGGTTCGTGCTCGACCTGCTGAACGACTACGGCCTCACCGACTTCTACCTCGAGCTCTCGACCAAGGACCCCGAGAAGTACATCGGCGACGACGACGTCTGGGAGGAGGCGACCCAGACGCTCGCGGAGGTCGCCGAGGAATCGGGCCTCGAGCTCGTGCCCGACCCGGGCGGCGCCGCGTTCTACGGCCCGAAGATCTCGGTGCAGGCGCGCGACGCGATCGGCCGCACCTGGCAGATGTCGACCGTGCAGCTCGACTTCATGCTGCCCGAGCGGTTCGAGCTCGAGTACGCCGCGTCCGACGGCACCCGCAAGCGGCCGGTCATGATCCACCGCGCGCTGTTCGGCTCGATCGAGCGCTTCTTCGGCGTGCTCACGGAGCACTACGCCGGTGCGTTCCCCGTGTGGCTCGCGCCCGTGCAGGTCGTGGGCATCCCGGTCGCGGAGGAGTACGAGTCGTACCTCGGCGCCGTGATCGAGCAGCTCAAGGCCTCGGGCGTGCGCGCCGAGCTCGACACGAGCGACGACCGCATGCAGAAGAAGATCCGCACGCACACCAAGCAGAAGGTGCCCTTCCAGCTCATCGCGGGCGAGGACGACCGCTCGCAGAACACGGTCAGCTTCCGGTTCCGCGACGGCAGCCAGGAGAACGGCGTGCCGATCGACCAGGCGGTCGCGCGCATCCGCGCCGTCATCGACGAGCGCCGGCAGGTCGTCTCGCAGGGCGACTTCTGATGCCGGGTCCGTACAGCCCCGACGAGTTCGATCAGGTGCCGACGGATGCCTCGGGCGACCTGCCCGGCGTGCCCGACGCGTTCCAGCGGCTGTGGACCCCGCACCGGATGGTGTACATCGAGCAGGGCCAGCAGCCCGAGGAGCACGCCTGCCCGTTCTGCCGCGCGCCGGAGATGGACGACGAGCAGTCGATGATTGTCGCGCGCGGCGAGCACGCCTACGCGCTGCTGAACCTGTACCCGTACAACAGCGGCCACCTGCTCGTCTGCCCGTACCGGCACATCGCGACCTACGACCAGGCGACGCCCGAGGAGGTCGACGACATCGGCCGCATCACGCAGGTCGCGATGCGCGTGGTGCGCGAGGTCTCCCGCTGCGACGGCTTCAACATCGGCATGAACCAGGGCCGCATCGCGGGCGCCGGCATCTCGGAGCACCTGCACCAGCACATCGTGCCGCGCTGGGCGCTCGACGCGAACTTCTTCCCGATCATCGCCAAGACCAAGGCGATCCCGCGGCTGCTCGGCGACGTGCGCCAGGAGATCGCGGACGCCTGGCCGCGCTGACTCAGCGCACCTGACGCACGTCGAACTGCAGGCGCGGGTGAGCGTACGCCTCCTGCGACGCGACGAGCTGCAGCTCGCGTTCGCCCGAGTCGTGGGTGTTCGCGAGCAGGTCGAAGACGCTCGACGCGGTGCGGGCGAGGGCCTCGGCGGCGGAGCCGGTGCGGCGGTAGTGGGCAGTGAAGAGCGCGGCCGTGACGTCGCCCGAGCCGTTCGCCTTCATCGGCAGGTGCGGGGTCTGCACGATCCAAGCGCCTCGGTCGTCGACCGCGAGCATCTCGATCGTGCCCTCCGGGCGGTCGGGGCGCTCGACGCTCGTGACGAGCACCGTGCTCGGCCCGGAGGCCCGCACGAGGTCGACCGACGCGAGCGTGGAGTCGAGCGTGTCGGGCTCGGTGTCCGTGAGGTACCCCAGCTCGAACTGGTTCGGGGTGACGAGGTCGGCGGCGGGCACCACCCGGTCGCGCAGCAGCACCGGGATGGCGGGCGCCACGAAGCATCCGCTCTTCGCATTGCCCATGACCGGGTCGCACGCGTAGATCGCGCCGGGATTCGCGGCCTTGACGCGCGCCACGGCGTCGAGGATGACGTCGGCGATGCCCTCGCCGCCCTGGTAGCCCGAGAGCACCAGGTCGATGTCGGCGAACGCCCCGCGGTCCTCGATGCCGTCGATGACGGCGCGCACGTCGTCGGGGTCGATCATGGGCCCGCGCCAGGCGCCGTAGCCCGTGTGGTTGGAGAAGTTGACCGTGTAGACCGGCATCACCTCGACGCCGATGCGCTGGAGGGGGAAGACGGCTGCCGAGTTGCCGACGTGGCCGTAGGCGACGGCGGACTGGATGGAGAGGACCTTCACCCGCTCGATCATTCCATCCCCGCGGGGGAGCGGCGTCCACCGGCCGCGGCCACCGCGGCCGCGACGTCGGTGGCGAGCCGGTCCGCATCGGCGTCGGACAGGTCGTGCACCGTCAGCCGGAGCCGCGCGCCGGCCGACGCTGCGCCCAGCACGAACTCGTCGCCTGCGCGTGCGAGCCACCCGCGCCGCATGAGCTGCTCGGACACGTCGCGCGCGGGCACCGGCAGCGGCACCCAGAGGTTCAGGCCGTCGCCGGCGACCGTCGGCACGCCGAGTGCGGTGAGGCGCGTGGCGAACGCGTCGTTCCGGGCCGCGTAGTGGGCGCCGGCCGCGCGAATGTCCGACGCGACCCCGGGGTCGGTCGCGAGCGCGAGCACCAGGCGCTGGAGCAGGTGGCTCACCCAGGTCGTGCCCGGGCTCAGCCGCATCGCGAGCCGGTCGGCGGTCTCGGCGTCGGACGCGGTGACCGCGAGGCACATGTCGGGCCCGAGGAACTTCGACACCGAGCGCACGAGCGCCCAGCGCCGATGACCGGGGCCGATGATCGAGCGGAACGGGCTGCGCGAGAGCATCGAGAAGTGGTCGTCCTCGATCACGAGCACGTAGGGATGGTCGGCGAGCACCGCGCGCAGGTCGGCCGCGCGCCGCTCGGAGAGGCTCGCGCCCGTGGGGTTCTGCGCGCGCGGCGTGCAGACCACCGCGCGTACGCCCTCGTCGAGCGCGGCGCGCAGCCCGTCGACGGTCATGCCCTCGTCGTCGACCGGCACGGGTACTGGGCGGTACCCGCCCACCCGCACGGTGTGGATGCTGGTGAGGAAGCACGGGTCCTCAAGGGCCACCGCGTCGTCGCGCACGAGCGCCTGCGCGAGCAGCCGGTCGACCGCGTCGGCCGCGCCGCTCGTGATCGTCAGGTGCACGTCGGCCGGCGCGAGGTCGGAGGTCATCCACTCGCGCGCCCAGCGCTCGAGTCCCGGATCGATCACGGGCTCGCCGTAGAGCACCGGCCGGCCGGCCATGCCCGCCAACGCGGGCATCGGGTCGGGGATGCGGTCGGGGTCGGGATTGCCCGTGGCGACGTCGCGCAGCACGCTGTCGGAGGCGTAGCCCTCTTGCGGGACGACCGCGTGGTCGGCGACGTGGGTGCCGCCGCGCCCGCGCGTCACCACGACGCCCGCTGCCGTGAGCTGTCGGTACGCCGCGACCGCGGTGTTGCGGTTGACGCCCAGCAGGTCGGCCAGGTTCCGCACGGGCGGGAGCGGGTCGCCCGGTCGCAGGGCGCCGCGCTCGATGAGCGCACGCACGCTGTCGGCGATGTCGGAGGCCGAGCGGCCGGTGATCTCGAGGGTCATGTCACGATCCGTCAGGTGTGCGTGGGCGGTGTCGAGCCCATGCTATCTTTTGGCCTAGGCCAAGCAAGCCGCGTGTCCGCACCTGCGCGATCGCGCGACCTCCGTCGAAGGGATGCACCGATGAGCACTGCCGAGTTCGGCTCGAGCCGCGTCAAGCGCGGGCTCGCCGAGATGCTGAAGGGCGGCGTCATCATGGACGTCGTCACGGCCGAGCAGGCCCGCATCGCCGAGGACGCGGGCGCGGTGGCCGTCATGGCGCTCGAGCGCGTGCCCGCCGACATCCGCGCCCAGGGCGGCGTGGCGCGCATGAGCGACCCCGACCTCATCGAGGCGATCATCGCCGAGGTCTCGATCCCCGTCATGGCGAAGGCCCGCATCGGCCACTTCGTCGAGGCGCAGGTGCTCCAGGCGCTCGACGTCGACTACATCGACGAGTCCGAGGTGCTCTCGCCCGCCGACTACGTGAACCACATCGACAAGTGGGAGTTCAACACGCCCTTCGTGTGCGGCGCGACGAACCTCGGCGAGGCGCTCCGACGCATCAACGAGGGTGCGGCGATGATCCGCTCCAAGGGCGAGGCCGGCACGGGCGACGTCTCGGAGGCGACCAAGCACATCCGCAAGATCACCGCCGAGATCAACGCGCTGAAGTCGATGACGAAGGACGAGCTCTACGTCGCGGCGAAGGAGCTGCAGGCACCGTACGAGCTCGTGGCCGAGGTCGCAGAGACCGGCAAGCTGCCGGTCGTGCTCTTCACGGCGGGCGGCGTGGCCACCCCGGCCGACGCCGCGATGATGATGCAGCTGGGCGCCGACGGCGTGTTCGTCGGGTCGGGCATCTTCAAGTCGGGCAACCCCGAGGCGCGCGCGGCGGCGGTCGTGAAGGCGACCACGTTCCACGACGACCCGTCGGTCATCGCCGAGGCGTCGCGCGGACTCGGCGAGGCCATGGTCGGCATCAACGTCGGCGACCTGCCCGCCCCGCACCGGCTCGCCGAGCGCGGCTGGTAGGCACGGAGGCAACGAGCGGATGCCGCGGGCAGCGGCATCCGGAACGGTGACGTCATGACCCGAGTCGGCGTACTCGCCCTGCAGGGCGATTTCCGCGAGCACGTCGCGGTGCTCTCCGGCCTCGGCGCGGAGGTCGCGACCGTGCGACGGGCATCCGAGCTCGCCGAGGTCGACGGCCTCGTCATCCCCGGCGGCGAGTCGACCGTGATGGACAAGCTCTCGCGCGCGTTCGGGCTCGCCGAGCCGCTGAAGGCCGCCATCGCCGACGGCCTGCCCGTGTACGGCACCTGCGCCGGCCTCATCATGCTCGCCGACACCGTGCTCGACGCCATCGCGGGGCAGCAGACCCTCGGCGGTCTCGACGTCGTGGTGCGGCGCAACGCGTTCGGCTCGCAGAACCAGTCGTTCGAGACCGACCTCGACGTGCCGGCGATCGGCGACGCGCCCGTGCACGCGGTGTTCATCCGCGGACCGGTGGTCGAGTCGGTCGGCGACGCCGCCACGCCGCTCGCTCGGCTCGACGACGGGCGAGTCGTCGCGGTCGAGCAGGGGAACCTGCTCGGCACGAGCTTCCACCCGGAGATCACGGGGGAGTACCGGTTCCACGAGTACTTCCTGTCGAAGGCGCGCGCCCGCGGCTGACCGTGCCCGGGTGTCGGCGCCCGCGCGTAGCGTGGGCACCATGACGCGATACATCGCCCTGCTGCGCGGCGTGAACGTCGGGGGCATCACCATCAGGTCCGCCGACCTGCGCGACGTCTTCACCGGTCTCGGCCACGACGACGTGCGCACGGTGCTTGCGAGCGGCAACGTCGCCTTCGAGGCATCCGGTGCCCCTCGAGACCTGAAGGCCGCCATCGAGCGCGCGCTCGAGGAGCGGTTCGGGTACGACGCCTGGATCGTGCTCTCCACGGCCGCGCACGTGACGGCGGTGATCGAGGCGTTCCCGTTCGACGCCGACGACGACGAACGGCAGCCCTGGGTGGTCTTCGCGAGTGACCAGGGCGCGCTGGACGAGCTCGCCGAGTCGGCGGCCGGCCTCGACCCGGCCGTCGATCCGCTGCGGCGCGGCGACGGAGTGCTCTACTGGAACCCGGTGAAGGGGACGACGGGCGAGACCCCGTTCGCGAAGCTGCTCGCGAAGGCGAGGTACAAGCCGACCACCACGAACCGCAACCTGCGCACGCTCCGGCGTCTGGTCTGACGGCGCGGGTCCGGCCGAGCGTCACGGGCGCTGCAATACAATGGCGTGTCGGCGCGGATGCATCGCGCGCGCCGAGAGAGACGACCCGGGAGATTCATGTCAGGCCATTCCAAGTGGGCGACGACCAAGCACAAGAAGGCCGTCATCGACGCACGGCGCGCGAAGTCGTTCGCCAAGCTCATCAAGAACATCGAGGTGGCCGCGAAGCTCGGCGGTGCCGACCTCGCCGGCAACCCGACGCTGTACGACGCCGTGCAGAAGGCCAAGAAGACCTCGGTGCCGAACGACAACATCGACCGCGCCATCAAGCGCGGCGCCGGCATCTCCGGCGAGTCGATCGAGTACACGACGATCATGTACGAGGGCTACGCCCCGAACGGCGTGGCGCTCCTCGTCGAGTGCCTCACCGACAACAAGAACCGTGCGGCGGCCGAGGTGCGCACCGCCATGACGCGCAACGGCGGCACCATGGCCGACCCGGGCAGCGTCGCGTACAACTTCAACCGCAAGGGCCTCATCGTGGTGGGCGCCGCCGACGGCCTGACCGAGGACGACGTGCTCGCCGCGGTGCTCGACGCGGGCGCCGAGGAGGTCACCGACGAGGGCGAGACCTTCGAGGTCGTGACCGAGGCCACCGACCTCGTGCAGACGCGCACCGCGCTGCAGGACGCGGGCATCGACTACGACTCGGCGGACGTCGCGTTCGTGCCCTCGCTCAAGGTCGAGATCGACGCGGAGACGGCACGGAAGGTCTTCCGCCTCATCGACGCGCTCGAGGACTCGGACGACGTGCAGAACGTCTACAGCAACTACGACGTCAGCGCCGACGTGCTGGCGGAGCTCGAGGCGGACGAGTAGCCGTCATGCGCGTGCTCGGCATCGACCCGGGGCTCACCCGGTGCGGTGTCGGCGTGGTCGACGTCGCCCCCGACCGGCGGGCGACGCTCGTCGACGTGGTCGTGCTGCGGTCGCCGGCCGACCTCGCGATCGAGCGGCGGCTGCTGCGCATCGCGGAGGGCCTCGAGGCGATCCTCGAGGAGCACCGGCCGCATGCCGTCGCGCTCGAGCGCGTGTTCGCGCGCAGTGACGTGTCGACGATCATGGGCACCGCCCAGATCTCGGGCGTCGCGATGCACCTCGCGGCCAGGCGCGAGCTCACCGTCGCCCTGCACACGCCCAGTGAGGTGAAGGCCGCCATCACGGGCTACGGGCGGGCCGACAAGAAGCAGGTCGGTGCGATGGTCGCGCGCATCCTGGGACTGGAGACGCCGCCGAAGCCCGCCGATGCGGCGGACGCCCTCGCGCTCGCGATCTGCCACGCATGGCGGTCGGGGCCGGCATCGGGAGCGGTGGCCGGTGGCTCCCCCGACGGGGACGCGGGAGCGACGCCGGCGCAGAAGGCATGGCTCGCCGCGGAGCGTGCCGCGAAGACGTCGGGGGCCGCACGTAGTCTGAAGCCGTGATCTCCTCGCTCAGTGGAACGGTGCTCGCGGCTGCCGGCGGTTCGGTCGTGATCGACGTCGGCGGTGTCGGGTTCTCCGTCGCGACGACGCCGGCCCTCGCCCTCGCCGCACGCGAGGGGGAGGCGCTCCGCGTGCACACCGCGCTCATCGTCCGGGAGGACGCGCTCTCCCTGTTCGGGTTCGCCACGATCGAGGAGCTGCAGGTCTTCGACCTGCTCATCGGCGTCACCGGCGTCGGGCCGAAGTCCGCACTCGGGGTGCTGTCGGCGCTCTCGCCCGAGCAGGTCGCGCAGGCGGTCGCGAACGAGGACGACGCGGCCTTCCGCAAGGTCAGCGGCATCGGCCCGAAGACCGCGAAGCTGATCGTCGTGTCGCTCACCGGCAAGCTCGTGGTGACCGCTCCGCCCGTCGCCGCGGTGCCGTCGGTGCAGGCGACCGCCGGTGACGACGTGCTCGCGGCGCTGACGGGGCTCGGCTGGCCCGAGAAGGCCGCCCAGCAGGCCCTGGCCGACACGCTGGCCGAGGCATCCGACTCCGACGCGGCATCCGTGCCCGTGCTGCTGCGACTCACGCTCGCCCGGCTCGGGCCGGCGCAGCACGCGGGGAGGGCCTCGTGAGCGACCCCGGCGTCGACCTGACGAGCCCCGAGCTCGCGAACGAGGCCGAGCTCGCCTTCGAGGGGGCACTCCGGCCGCGCAGCCTCGGCGAGTTCGTCGGCCAGCCCCGCGTGCGCGGCCAGCTCCAGTTGCTGCTCACCGCCGCGCAGATGCAGCAGCGCACGCCCGACCACATCCTCCTGGCCGGCCCGCCGGGGCTGGGCAAGACGACGCTCGCAATGATCGTCGCGCACGAGGGCGGGCGGCCGCTCCGCATGTCCAGCGGCCCGGCGATCCAGCACGCGGGCGACCTCGCGGCGATCCTGTCGTCGCTCGTGCCCGGCGAGGTGCTGTTCATCGACGAGATCCATCGCATGGCGCGCTCGGCCGAGGAGATGCTGTACCTCGCGATGGAGGACTTCCGCATCGACATCATGGTCGGGAAGGGCGCCGGTGCGACCAGCGTCCCGCTCGACCTCGCGCCCTTCACGCTCGTCGGCGCGACCACCCGATCGGGCCTGCTCCCGAATCCGCTGCGCGACCGGTTCGGGTTCACCGCGCACCTCGAGTTCTACGGCGAGGAGGAGCTGCGCGAGGTGCTCGGCCGCGCGGCGGCGATGCTCGGGCTCGACGTCGACGGCGAGGCGCTGGCCGAGATCGCCGGACGCTGCCGCGGCACGCCGCGCATCGCCAACCGGCTGCTCCGACGCGTGCGCGACTACGCGCTCGTGCACGGCGGGCGGGCCGACCTCGACGCGGTGCGTGCGGCGCTGGAGCTCTACGACGTCGACGAGCTCGGCCTCGACCGGCTCGACCGTGCCGTCATCGAGGCGATCCTCACGCGCTTCGGGGGCGGGCCCGTCGGGCTGAACACGCTCGCCGTGTCGGTCGGCGAGGAGGCCGAGACCATCGAGTCGGTGGTCGAGCCGTTCCTGGTGCGCATCGGCCTGCTCACCCGCACGCCGCGCGGGCGGGTGGCGAGTCCCGCCGCGTGGCGGCACCTCGGTCTCAGCAGTCCCGCCGCCGGGCTGCCCCTCGATGACCTATAATCCTTGGAGGCTTCGGCCCACCCCACCAGCGCGCAGGCCCTGAACCCGCGCGTCCGCAGACTTGGCACGACCGCGTCGTCGTGCACCGGAGGCACCCCCAGATGGATCCGTTCACACTCATCATGCTCGCCGTCCTGGCGCTGCTCATCTTCTTCATGTTCCGCAACTCGCGCAAGCGCGCGGCGGAGCAGCGTGAGCTGCAGGCGAAGGTGGCGACCGGTGCGACGGTGATGACGAACTTCGGGGTGTACGGCACGATCCTGTCCATCGACGAGGAGGAGAACCAGGTCCTGCTCGAGTCGAGCCCCGGCACCGTGCTCACGGTGCACCGGCAGACCATCAACCGCGTCGTGACGCCCGCACCGGGCTCCGAGGACGAGGAGCTGGAGCCGGCTGACGGCGAGCCGGAGTTCGGCGAGCGGGTCGACGAGTCGGATGCGGCGCCGGAGACCGGCACCGAGCCGAAGAAGTCGGACGACTAGGACCCCTCGACACCACACGTCCGCGTCGAGCGACGCGGACGTGCAGAGAAAGCGGAATTCGTGGCTGCACCCTCCAAGCGGTCGTCCCGGCCGACCAGCGTCCGGAAGGCCTGGCGCTCCCTCAGCTGGCTCGGCGCACTGATCGTCGCGCTCATCGCGATCAACACCGCCGGCGTCCTCTGGGCCGGCGGCTCGTGGACCCCCAAGCTCGCGCTCGACCTCGAGGGCGGCACGCAGATCATCCTCGAGCCCGAGCTCGCCGAGGGGCAGAACGTCTCCGGCGAACAGCTCGACCAGGCGGTCTCGATCCTCCGCCAGCGCGTCGACGCGTCGGGCGTCTCCGAGGCGGAGATCACGACGCAGGGCGACCGCAACATCGTCGTCGCGATCCCGGGCGAGCTCGACGACGAGACGCGCCAGCGCATCGAGTCGTCGGCGAAGCTCGAGCTGCGCCCGGTGATCCTCGCCGACGTCGCCTCGACCGAGTCGGTCGAGCCGACGGACGAGGCCGACGCCGACGCCACGGACGACGCGGAGGCAACCGAGACGCCTGAGCCGACCGACGCGAGCGACCCCGCTTGGGTCACCGACGAGCTGCAGGCCGAGTACGACTCGTTCGACTGCGCCTCGATCGACGAGGCCGAGGCGAACCGCCACCCGGCGGACGAGCCGCTCATCACCTGCGACACCACGAACACGTTCAAGTACCTGCTCGGCCCGGTCGAGGTGAGCGGCGAGAACATCGTCGACGCCACGAACGGCATGGTCCAGAGCTCCACCGGCGTCTCGACGGGCACCTGGGCCGTCAACCTGCGCTTCGACGACCAGGGCACCGAGGACTTCGCCGAGGTGAGCACGCGCCTGTTCGGCCTCGAGTCGCCGCGCAACCAGTTCGCGTTCGTGCTCGACGGTCGCATCATCTCGGCCCCGAGCATGAACGGCATCATCACCGACGGGCGCCCGCAGATCACGGGCAGCTTCACGCAGGAGTCGTCGAAGGCGCTGGCCGACCAGCTGAAGTTCGGCGCCCTGCCGATCAGCTTCACGGTGCAGAGCTCCGACACGATCTCGGCGACGCTCGGTTCGTCCCAGCTGCAGAGCGGCCTCATCGCCGGCCTGATCGGCCTGATCCTGGTCGTGATCTACACGCTGTTCCAATACCGGGCGCTCGCCTCGGTGACGATCGCGTCACTCGTCGTGGCCGGTGTCATCACGTACCTCTCGATCACGATCCTGTCCTGGTACCAGGGCTACCGGCTCTCGCTCGCGGGCGTCGCCGCGCTCATCGTGGCGATCGGCTTCACCGCGGACTCGTTCATCGTGTACTTCGAACGCGTCCGCGACGAGTTGCGCGACGGCCGCGCCCTCGTCGGTGCGGTCGAGGCCGGCTGGAAGCGCGCGCTCCGCACGGTCATCGCGTCGAAGACCGTCAACCTGCTCGCCGCGATCGTGCTGTTCATCTTCGCGGTCGGCAGCGTGCGCGGGTTCGCGTTCACCCTCGGTCTCACGACGATCATCGACGTGATCGTGGTGATCCTGTTCACCCACCCGATGCTGCAGCTGCTCGCGCAGACCCGGTTCTTCTCGAGCGGCCACCCGTGGTCGGGCCTCGACCCGACGGCGCTCGGTGCCGTCTACCGCGGCCGCGCCGAGTTCCGGAAGCCCGCGGCCAACGTGACCAAGACCAAGGTCGCATCGAGCACGCGCGAGGCGCAGCGCCGGCAGACCATCGCCGAGCGCAAGGCGGCCGAGCTCGCCGCCGTCGGCGACACGCCCTCGAACGAGGGGAAGGACTCCTGATGGCCAGTCGGCTCACCACCTTCGGCAACGACCTCTACACGGGGAAGCGCTCGTTCAACTTCGTCGGCGGTCGCCGCAAGTGGTACACGATCGCGGCGGTGCTGATCATCCTCTCCGTGCTCGTGCCCGTCTTCCGCGGCTTCAACTTCGGCATCGAGTTCCGCGGCGGTTCGCAGTTCCTCATCTCGAACGTGGCCGAGGCCACGCAGGAGCCCGCGATCGACGCCGTGGCGTCGGTCGTCCCGGACGCCGTCGCGCGCGTGACGATCGTCGGCGAGGACGGCGTGCGGGTCCAGACCGACCAGCTCGAGGCCGCCGAGACCCGTGAGGTCACGGCTGCCCTCGCCGAGGCGTACGACGTGCCCGAGTCGGAGATCACGTCGTCGTTCGTCGGCGCGAGCTGGGGCGAGGACGTCACGCGGCAGGCCATCATCGGACTCATCGCGTTCCTGTTGTTCGCGGCGATCTTCATGGCGGTGTACTTCCGCACCTGGAAGATGTCGGCCGCGGCCATCCTGTCGCTGTTCGCCGACCTGGTGGTGACGGCGGGCATCTACGCCGCCAGCGGGTTCGAGGTGTCGCCGGCCGCCATGATCGGCCTGCTCACGATCCTCAGCTACTCGCTCTATGACACGGTCGTGGTCTTCGACAAGATCCGCGAGAACACGTCCTGGGAGGGCGACGAGTCCCGGCGCACATTCCCGGAGTCCGTCAACCTGGCGGTCAACCAGACCCTCGTCCGTTCGATCAACACGAGCGTGGTGGCGGCGCTGCCGGTCGCGGCGATCCTCTTCATCGGCGCGTTCGTGCTCGGTGCGGACACGCTGCGCGACATCTCCCTCGCCCTGCTCATCGGCATCCTCGTCGGCACCTGGTCGACCGTGTTCATCGCGGCGCCCATGTACTCGCAGTTCCGCGAGGGCGAGCCGGCGATCAAGCGCCACGACGAGCGCGTCCTGAAGGAGCGCGGCCAGGCGACCGGTTCGCAGGAGGAGCCCGCGGCGGTGGGTTCCTGACCGGCGCCCGCGTCCGTCGCGCGCCCGCGTTCGTCCTCGCCGCGCCGCAGCGGTGATAATGAAGGCGGAGGTGGTGCGATGGTGAGCGAGTCACCCGTCGCGACGGGCAACCCGTCGCTGCGCCGCCTCGTGCCGCGCATCTTCTCGAAGGCGCAGCCCTCGGGGGCGGTCGACACGCTGCTGCGCACGGTGCGGATGCACCACCCGAAGGCCGACCTGGCCGTCATCGAACGCGCCCACGCGGTCGCGGAGCGCGCGCACGACGGCCAGAAGCGCAAGAGCGGCGAGCCGTACATCACGCACCCGATCGCGGTCGCGCAGATCCTCGCCGACCTCGGCATCGGGTCGAAGACGGTGGCCGCGGCCCTGCTGCACGACACCGTCGAGGACACCGAGTACCGCCTCGACGAGCTGCGCGACGACTTCGGCGACGAGATCGCCATGCTCGTCGACGGCGTGACCAAGCTCGACAAGGTCAAGTACGGCGACTCGACGCAGGCCGAGACCGTCCGCAAGATGATCGTGGCGATGTCGAAGGACATCCGCGTGCTCATCATCAAGCTGGCGGACCGACTGCACAACGCGCGCACGTGGGGCTTCGTGCCCGCGGCATCCGCCACCCGCAAGGCCACCGAGACGCTCGAGATCTACGCGCCGCTCGCGCACCGGCTCGGCATCCAGACCATCAAGTGGGAGCTCGAAGACCTCAGCTTCGCCGTGCTCTACCCGAAGCTGTACGCCGAGATCGAGAGCCTCGTGCGGCAGCGCACCCCGCAGCGCGAGGAGTTCGTCCAGACCGTCATCGACCTGGTCAACGACGACCTGAAGGCGGCGCGCATCCGCGGCAAGGTGGTCGGCCGGCCGAAGCAGTACTACTCGATCTACCAGAAGATGATCGTGCGCGGGCGCGAGTTCGACGAGATCTACGACCTCGTCGGCATCCGCGTGCTCGTGAACTCGGTGCGCGACTGCTACGCCGTGCTCGGCGCCATCCACGCGCGCTGGACGCCGTTGCCGGGCCGGTTCAAGGACTACATCGCGACGCCGAAGTTCAACCTGTACCAGTCGCTGCACACCACCGTGATCGGCCCCAAGGGCCGCGCGGTCGAGATCCAGATCCGCACGCACGAGATGCACCAGCGCGCCGAGTACGGCGTGGCCGCGCACTGGAAGTACAAGGAGCAGGTCAACGGCAAGGCGACCGACCAGAAGGCGGTCGGCGACGCCGACATGGCGTGGCTCGCGCACATCTCGGACTGGCAGGCGGAGACCGCCGACCCGGGCGAGTTCCTCGACTCGCTGCGCTACGAGATCGGCGCGAAGGAGGTCTACGTCTTCACGCCAAAGGGCCGGGTGATCGGCCTCCCGGCCGGTGCGACCCCGATCGACTTCGCGTACGCCGTGCACACCGAGGTCGGGCACCGCACGATGGGCGCAAAGGTCAACGGTCGGCTCGTGCCGCTCGAGACGCAGCTCACGAGCGGTGACGTGGTCGAGGTCTTCACGTCGAAGAACCCCGACTCCGGCCCCAGCCAGGACTGGCTGAACTTCGTCAAGTCGCCCCGGGCGCGCAACAAGATCCGCCAGTGGTTCACGAAGGAGCGCCGCGACGAGGCGATCGAGCAGGGGCGCGACTCGATCGCGCGCGCGATGCGCAAGCAGAACCTGCCGCTGCAGAAGCTCATGGGTCAGGACTCGTTCGCCGAGGTCGCCGCCCAACTGCGCTACGAGGACGTCAGCTCGCTCTACGCGGCCGTTGGCGAGGGGCACATCTCGACCCAGTCGGTGCTCGAGAAGGTCATCTCCCTCGTGCGCGACGAGGACGAGGACGAGACCCCCGACGTACCGCTCGCGAACATGCCGCGCCCGTCGTCGGTGTCGCGCACGTCCGACTCGGGCGTGCTCGTGCGCGGCGCGCCCGACATCCTCGTCAAGCTCGCGCGCTGCTGCACGCCCGTGCCGGGCGACGAGATCGTCGGGTTCATCACGCGCGGCTCCGGCGTCTCGGTGCACCAGGCGTCGTGCCACAACGTGCAGGGCCTGCTGCGCGAGCCGGAGCGCATGATCGACGTCGAGTGGGCGCCGAGCTCGAAGGGCGTCTTCCTGGTGCAGATCCAGATCGAGGCGCTCGACCGCGGGGGCCTGCTGTCCGACGTGACCCGCGTGCTCAGCGAGCACCACGTGAACATCCTGTCGGCCACGGTCTCCACGTCGACCGATCGCCTCGCGATCAGCAAGTTCGTCTTCGAGATGGGCGATACGACCCACCTCGACCGGGTGCTGAACGCGGTGCGGCGCATCGACGCGGTCTACGACGTCTACCGCGTGAGCGACGGCTGACGCGACGCCGGATCGTCGGCGCGCGCGAGGGCCTCGGCCACGCGGGCCAGCACGATCCGCTTGCCGGGCAGCCGGCGGCGGGCGTCGACCCGTGCGCGGAACTCGGCGAGGCCGATCCCGGCGTCCGCGAGCAGCCGGAACGCGGCGGCACCGTGCGCGGGGAGGTCCGGCGCCGAGCGAAGCAGGTCGAAGGCCGTCCGCTCGGGGGTCGTGGCCGCCGCCGGGCCCCATCGCACGACCTCGGCCTCGTCGAGCTGCAGTTCGCTCAGCTCGCATCGCACGGTCGGGTCGTTGCCGCGTCGCGCCCCGATCCGCACGCACACCTGCGGCACCGGGGGAGCGGCCGGGATCGCCCCGTGCACCCAGGCCGCGGTCATCCGGGCGGCGATGACGTCGCGGCCCACGGCGAGGCGCACGGAGCGTGCACGCTGCTCGGGGCGGTCGGGCTCGTCGATGGGCGCCCAGCCCGCGGGCAGCGCCATCACCTCGCCGTCGATGCGCAGGGCGCACAGCTCCGCGAGCGGCAGGTCGTCGGCGGAAAGCAGGGAGGGGAGCCGGCTCATGCCCTCATCGTGGCGGGTCGGCGTGCGCGCGGCAGGGTCGGTCGCCCGACTGTGGAGAGACGATCGACGACGCGCCTGTGGAGGAGCCGGCGCTCGGGTCAGCCCGCGATGGCCTTGAGCCACGCCTTCCGGGCGGAGAGCGCCTCCTCGGCCTCTGCGACGGCCTTCTCGTCCTTCCGCGAACGCGCGTCCTCGAGGTCCGCCTCGAGCTGCTCGATGGCCTCCTCGAGCTGACCGGCGAGTCCCTCGGAACGTGCCTTCTTCTCGGGGTCCTCACGCTCCCAGCGCTCGTCCTCGAGGGCGCGCACGGCGTTCTCGATCTTCCGCAGCCGGTCCTCGACGGTGCGCAGCTGCGCACGGGGCACCTTGCCGATGTCGTCCCAGCGGCGCTGGAGGTCGGTGAGGGTCGCGCGCGCCTTCGCGGCATCCTTCGCCTTCAGCAGCGGCTCGGCCTCGTCGAGCAGTGCCAGCTTCGCGGTGAGGTTCTCCTCGAACTCGGCGTTCTCGCGCGCGTCGACCTCGGCCTTCGCCTGGAAGAGCACGTCGCCCGCGGTCTTGAACCGGGCCCAGAGGGCGTCGTCCTGCTTCTTGCCCGCGCGGCCGGCGCGCTTCCACTCGTCGAGCAGGTTGCGGTACTCGGGGATGCCGTCGGCGCCGCGAGGTGCGAGCTGCTCCGCGCGCTCGATCAGTCGCTGCTTCGCAGCGCGCACCTCCCGGTGCGACGCGTCGAGCTCGGCGAAGAAGGCCTTGCGGTGGGTCTCGACGGTGGAACGGGCGGCGCGGAACCGCTTCCAGAGCTCGTTGGCCTGCCCCTTGGGGAGCCGGGGCCCCTCCTGCTGGTGCTTCTGCCAGCGTGCGAAGAGCGAGTCCAGGGTCGCGGTCGCCTGCTTCCACTGCGTCTTGGCGGGGTCGGCGGCGGCGAGGGCCTCGGCCTCCTCGACGATCGCGGTGCGCTCGGCGATGGCCGCCTCGAGTGCCTCGGCCGCTTCGGCCTTCTGCTGCTCGGTCTGCTCGCCGACGGTGCCCGACAGGGCCTCCAGCCGGCTGCGCAGCGACGCGAGGTCGCCGACCGCGTTCGCCTCGGCGACGGTCTCCTGCAGGTGGGCGACGGCCTTCGCGACGTCGGCGGCGGACGCGCCGGCGCGCGAGCGCTGCTCGAGCAGGGTCACCTGCCCCGCGAGGTCGGAGTACTTGCGCTCGAAGTAGGCGAGCGCCTCCTCGGGGGTGCCGTCGGGATACTGGCCGACGGCGCGCTCGCCGTCACCGTCCGTGACGTACACGGTGCCGGTCTCGTCGACGCGACCCCACTGCTGCTGATCTGATTGAGACACGGCCTCACCTTGTCGGAACTCCCGGCGCCGCAGGAGCGGCGACGCCGGCATCCAGCCTATTGCACCGCCACGGGGCGGTTTTCGACGTTACTGGATCGTGAACGCGGTGATCGTCGTCGGCACCGCTGGGGCGCCGTCGGTCGCCCCGCCCTCGGCGCCCGCGTCGGTGATGGACGCCCGCAGGTCGTCGAGCCCGTCGGTCACCCGGCCGATGACGGTGTACCCGCCCGCCTCGTCGGGCGTGAGCGTCGTGTCCTCGTAGACGATGAAGAACTGGCTGCCGTGGCTGTATCCGTCGAACGACTGCCGCGCCATGGCGATCGTGCCCGCGGGGTAGAGGCTGTCCTCGGGGTCGTTCTCGATGGGTCCGTAGCTGTAGCCGGGCCCGCCCGTTCCGTCGCCCACCGGGTCGCCGCACTGGAGCACCCAGATCGTGCCGGCGGTGAGCCGATGGCAGGAGAGGCCGTCGTAGAAGCCCGACTGGATGAGCGAGACCTCGGATGCCACGGCCTGGGGCGCCGCCGCGCCGTCGAGCTCGATCGCGAGCTCCACGTCGTCGTTCAGCTCGAGCACGCCCGTCCAGGTGCGGCCCTCGGCGAGGTCGGGCGAAGGCACGTCGCCGACGTTCTCGCCCTCGGCCGCGGTCTCGGTCGGAGCCTCGGTGGCCTCGGCGGCGTCGGCCTCGACCGGTGCGCCCGGGCCGACGGAGAAGTACGCGATCTGCGCGACGGTCGCGAGCACCAGCACCACGACGAGCGCGGCCCCTGCGATCCAGTTGTCGCGCACCCGGCGGCGTTCCTTCTGCTCGTGCACGTGGCGCCGTGCGCGATAGGCGCGGAGGCGCTCCCGTTCGACGCGTTCCTGCGTGTTCTTCGCTGCCACGGCGCTCCTCGTGCTCGACGGTCCGGATGCACTCTAGGCGAGGCATCCGCACGTGGCCAAGCGAGCGGGGCCCCGCGTCGGCGCCCGCGGTTACGCTGGTCGCATGGTCGAGTCCGCCCCGGGGCTGCGCTCCGGCGCGACGCCCCTCGCCGTGCGCATGCGTCCGACGAGCCTCGACGAGGTCGCCGGCCAGCGGCACCTGCTGACCCCCGGTTCCCCGCTCGTCGCGCTCGCAGACGACGCCTCCGGGCGATCGGGATCCGTGTCGGTCATCCTGTGGGGCCCGCCCGGCACCGGCAAGACGACGCTCGCCCAGGCGATCGCGCGCTCATCGGGTCGGCGGTTCGTGGAGCTCTCCGCCGTCTCTGCGGGCGTGAAGGACGTGCGGCAGGTCATGGAGGAGGCGCGCTCGAGCCGCGACCTCTACGGCGTCTCGACCGTGCTCTTCCTCGACGAGATCCACCGCTTCACGAAGGCGCAGCAGGACGCGCTGCTGCCGGGCGTCGAGAACGGCTGGGTCATCCTGGTCGCGGCGACCACGGAGAACCCGTCGTTCTCCGTGGTCTCCCCGCTGCTGTCCCGCTCGCTGCTCTTGACCCTCGAGCCGCTCGACGACGACGACCTCGGCGTGCTCGTCGACCGCGCGGTGGCCGACCCGCGCGGGCTCGGCGATGGGGTGGTGCTCGACCCCGAGGCGCGCGCAGCGCTCATCCGGCTCGCGTCGGGCGACGCCAGGCGCGCGCTGACGGCGCTCGAGGCGGCCTCGGTCACGGCCGCGAGCGAGCGCGCGGCGGAGGCATCCGGCGCCGATGACGACGACGAAGACGAGGGCGAGACGGATGCCCCCGAGTCGGCCGGTTCCGACGAGGACGCCGCGGAGGCGCGGCCCGTCATCACCGCCGAGCTGGTCGCCCGCGCGGTCGACCGGGCGCTGCTGCGCTACGACCGCAACGGCGACGAGCACTACGACGTGATCAGCGCCTTCATCAAGTCGGTGCGCGGGTCCGACGTCGACGCCGCGCTGCACTACCTCGCGCGCATGATCGAGGCGGGGGAGGACCCGCGCTTCATCGCGCGTCGCATCATCGTGCTGGCCTCGGAGGACATCGGCATGGCCGACCCCCAGGCGCTCCAGGTCGCGGTCGCCGCGGCCGACGCCGTGCAGTACATCGGCATGCCCGAGGGGCGCATCCCGCTCGCGCAGGCGGTCGTGCACCTCGCCACTGCGCCGAAGTCGAATGCGGCGTACCTCGGCATCGACCAGGCCATCGCCGACGTACGCGCGGGCCATGCCGGTCCCGTGCCCAAGCACCTGCGCGACGCGCATTACCCGGGTGCGAAGCGGCTCGGTCACGGCAAGGGCTACCGGTACCCGCACGACGAGCAGGCCGGTGTCGTGCGCCAGGACTACCTGCCCGAGGGGCTCGAGCGCGCCCGCTACTACCTGCCCGGCGACCACGGCAACGAGCGCGAGATCGCGGCGCGCCTCGAGCGCCTGCTGAAGATCGTCCGGGGATGACGGGCCCGGTGCAGGCGGAGCATCCGCTTCGTGCTACCATCGATGCGGCCTGAAGCCAGGTCTCAGCGAGCGGCTGCGCGGAGATCCACGGCGAACGGATGCGACCTGTAGCCGGTCGCCCCCAGGCGAATCCCTCATACTTCCCTCCCGTGCGTCGCGCCCGGGAGTCCAACACGTACGAGCATCCCTCCGAAAGGAACCCGTGTCCACCACGTCACGCACCCGTAGCAAGACCCGCCTCTCGCGCGCCCTCGGCATCCCGCTGACCCCCAAGGCCGCGCGCCACATGGAGAAGCGCCCCTACGCACCGGGCGAGCACGGCCGCACCAAGCGCAAGGCCGACTCCGACTACGCCATCCGCCTCCGCGAGAAGCAGCGCCTCCGGGCCCAGTACGGCATCCGCGAGAAGCAGCTCCGCATCGCCTACAACGAGGCGAAGCGCACCGAGGGCGCCACCGGTGAGAACCTCGTCGAGCTGCTCGAGATGCGCCTCGACGCACTCGTGCTGCGTGCCGGCTTCGCCCGCACCATGGCGCAGGCCCGCCAGTTCGTCGTGCACCGCCACATCCTCGTCGACGGCAAGCTCGTCGACCGCCCCTCGTTCCGCGTGAAGCCGGGCCAGACCATCGGCGTCAAGACCCGCTCCGAGGGCACCGAGCCCTTCCAGGTCGCGGCCGCCGGCGGCCACGTCGACGTGCTCCCGAAGACCCCGGGCTACCTCGAGGTCGAGCTCGACACGCTGCAGGCGAAGCTCGTGCGTCGCCCGAAGCGCGCCGAGGTCCCCGTGACCTGCGAGGTCCAGCTGGTCGTCGAGTACTACGCGGCTCGCTGACCGACGCGTCTCCCGGAGGGGGTCGTGGCCTGCGCCACGGCCCCCTTCGTCGTCTCCGTAACCCATCCGGCGAGGGTGTGCAACCGGGTCGGCACGCGGATCGACGCCACTAGACTGGTCGTCGGCGCGCCGCGTCGCAGGCACACGAGCAGCAGTGAAGGAGACACTATGAAGAACATCCTCTGGTTCACCGTCGGCGTCGCGGCCGGATTCGTCGCCGCGCATCAGGTCAACAAGACCCAGCAGGGCCAGGAGTTCTTCGCCACCGTCGACGCACGGGCGAAGGAGTTCGGCAAGGCCGTCGCAGACGGATACCACGCTCGGGAGGCCGAGCTGCGCGCGATGGTCGACGACGTCATGTCGAACGCCAAGGACGCCGCGGACGAGGTCGCCGAGGAGGTCGCGGAGGCGGCCGAGGATGTCGCCGAGGCCGCGAAGGACGCGAAGTCCTAGGCGAGCACCGCCGCACCATGACACCCGCGTGCGCGGGTGACGCACACCCCTGAACGGAACCATGCAGACTGCCGACATCCGCCAGCGCTGGCTGGACTTCTTCGCCCAGCGCGGCCACACCGTCGTCCCCTCCGCCTCCCTGGTGAGCGACGACCCGACCCTCATGTTCACGGTCGCCGGCATGGTGCCGTTCGTCCCGTACCTGACCGGCGTCGTGCCGGCGCCGTACCCGCGGGCCACGAGCGTGCAGAAGTGCATCCGCACGAACGACATCGAGGAGGTCGGGCGCACCCCGCGCCACGGCACCTTCTTCCAGATGAACGGCAACTTCTCGTTCGGCGACTACTTCAAGGAAGGCGCCATCGGGTACGCGTGGGAGCTCCTCACCACGCCCGAGTCCGGCGGCGGCTACGGGTTCGACGAGCGCGACCTGTGGGTCACGGTCTACAAGGACGACGACGAGGCCATCGAGCTCTGGAAGCGGATCGCCGGGCTGCCCGACGAGCGCATCCAGCGCCTCGACAAGGACACGAACTACTGGTCGACCGGCCAGCCCGGCCCGGCGGGTCCGTGCTCGGAGATCTTCTTCGACCGCGGGCCCGCGTACGGCATCGACGGCGGCCCGGCCACCGACGACGACCGGTACGTGGAGATCTGGAACCTCGTCTTCATGCAGTACCTCATCGAGGACGTGCGGTCGAAGACCGACTTCCGCATCGTCGGCGAACTGCCGAAGAAGAACATCGACACCGGCATGGGCCTCGAGCGCGTCGCGTTCCTCAAGCAGGGCGTCGACAACATGTACGAGATCGACCAGGTGCGCCCCGTGCTCGACGCCGCGGCGGAGCTGTCGGGCCGCCGCTACGGCGCCGACCACGAGGACGACGTGCGCATGCGCGTGATCGCCGACCACGTGCGGTCGTCCCTCATGCTCATGAGCGACGGCGTCGCGCCGTCGAACGAGGGCCGCGGGTACATCCTGCGGCGCCTGCTGCGGCGTTCGATCCGCGCGATGCGCCTGCTCGGCGTGGACGCGCCGACGTTCGGCACGCTGTTCGGCGCGTCGCGCGACGCCATGAAGGCGGCGTACCCCGAGGTCGAGCACGACTACGGGCAGATCTCGCAGCTCGCCCTCGGCGAGGAGGAGACGTTCCTGCGCACGCTGTCGGCGGGCACGTCGATCCTCGACCTCGCGGTCGGGTCGACGAAGGAGGCGGGGAGCACGGCGCTGCCGGGCGACACGGCCTTCCTGCTGCACGACACGTACGGCTTCCCGATCGAGCTCACGCTCGAGATGGCGGACGAGGCCGGCCTCTCGGTCGACCGCGATGCCTTCGACACGCTCATGGCCGAGCAGCGCTCGCGCGCCAAGGCCGACGCGAAGTCGAAGAAGAAGGCCCTGGCCGACCTGTCGGTGTACGCCGACCTCCGCGCCAGGGGGGAGACCGTGTTCACGGGCTACACCGACCTGACGACCGAGTCGTCGGTGCTCGGCCTGCTCGTCGACGGTCAGCCGGTACCGGTGGCGTCCGCGGGGCAGACCGCGGAGGTCGTGCTCGCGGAGACGTCGCTCTACGCCGAGTCGGGCGGACAGGCGGCCGACCAGGGCCTGATCGTCGGCGACGGCTTCGAGCTGAAGGTGCTCGACGTGCAGAAGCCCGTGAAGGGCCTCATCAGCCACACCGTGGAGGTGGTCAGCGGCCAGGTCGCGGCGGGAGACCGCGCGACCACGCTGGTCGACGAGTCGTACCGCCGCGGGGCGACGCAGGCGCACTCGGGCACGCACGTCATCCATGCGGCGCTCCGACAGGTGCTCGGGCCGAACGCGCACCAGTCGGGCTCGTTCAACAAGGCCGGCTACCTGCGCCTCGACTTCGGCTGGAACAGCGCGCTCTCCCCCGAGACGCGCAGCGAGATCGAGGAGATCTCGAACAACGCGGTGCGCGACAACCTCGAGGTCGTGACGCGCGAGATGCCGCTCGCCGAGGCCAAGGAACTCGGCGCGATGGCGCTGTTCGGCGAGAAGTACGGCGACACCGTGCGCGTCGTCGACATCGGCGGCCCGTGGTCGCGCGAGCTCTGCGCAGGCACCCACGTGCGCACCAGCGCCGAGATCGGCATGATCAACCTCATCGGCGAGTCGTCGGTCGGCTCCACGAACCGGCGCGTCGAGTCGCTCGTCGGCATCGACGCGTTCCGCCGGTTCGCCGCCGAGCGCGCGCTCGTGGCCGAGCTGACGAGCAATCTCAAGACCCCGCAGGATCAGCTGGTCACCCGGGTCGAGGAGCTCGTGCAGTCGCTCAAGACCGCGGAGAAGCGCATCGCGCAGTACGAGGCGCGAGCGCTCGGCGACCGCATCCCCTCGATCGCCGAGAAGGCCGCGCGCGTGGGGGAGACCCGCCTGGTGGCGGAGGACCTCGGCGAACTCGGCTCGGGCGACGACCTGCGCATGCTCGCGACGGGCGTGCGCGAGCGCCTGGGCACGGATGCCGCGGTCGTGGCGCTCACCGCGGTCGTGAAGTCCCGCCCGATGGCGATCGTCGCCACGAATCCCGCGGCACGCGAGCAGGGCCACCGGGCCGGCGTGCTCGCCAAGCAGATGGCGGGCGTGCTCGGCGGTGGCGGCGGCGGCAAGGACGACCTCGCGCAGGGCGGCGGGCAGGACGCCTCGGCCATCCCCGCGGCGCTCGAGGCCGTGCGCCGGGCGGTGGCGTGACCCTGCGCCCCGGAGTGCGACTCGGCGTCGACGTCGGCAGGGCACGAGTGGGCGTGGCGCGCTGCGACCCGCACGCGATGCTCGCGACGCCGGTGGAGACCGTGCCGCGCGACGACGAGTCCGGTGCGGACGTGCGCCGCATCGTCGCGCTCGCGGACGAGCTCGAGGCGATCGAGATCGTGGTCGGGCACCCGCTGTCGATGTCGGGCCGGCCGACGGCGTCGACCGACGACGCGGTGGCGTTCGCGGGCCGACTGGCGGTGGCATCCGTCGCTCCCGTGCGCCTCGTCGACGAACGCCTCTCGACGGTTTCCGCCCACTCCGCGCTGCGCAGCGCCGGGAAACGCACGAAGCAGCACCGTCCGGTCGTCGATCAGGTCGCGGCCGTTATCATTCTGCAACATGCCCTCGACGCCGAGCGGAGCGCACCCACCCCGCCCGGAACGATCATCGACCCGAACGAAGGACGCTGAACCCGTGTCATCCCCCCCGCCGAGCGACGGCCGTCGCGGCCGGTCGCAGCACGACGACGGGCTCGACTGGGACCACGTGCTCACCGGGCAGTCCGGCCCGGGGCAGGGTCGCGACGACGCGCAGCAGGCCCCGCCGCCCGCGCAGGCGCCGGAGGGCCGGCCGATGACGCGCCGGGAGATGCGCGAGGCGGAGGCCGCCGCGGCGGCCGCGCGCAGCCGGAAGGCGGCGAACTCGCGCCGGGAGGCCCGCGAGCAGTCGGCGGCGGCCGAGCCGCGCACTGCGTCGCGACGCACCGTCACCGAGGAGCCCGGTCCGCTCGAGTTCGGCGACGACCACGAGACCGCGCCGCGCAGGCGGGGCGGCTGGGGCTGCCTCATCGTGCTGCTCGTGATCGTCGGCGTGCTGGTCGGCGGGTACTTCGCGGTGCAGGCGCCGCTCGCGGCGTTCATGGAGCGCTTCGAGCCCGCTCCCGACTACTCCGGCAGCGGCACCGGCGAACTCGTCTTCATGATCGAGGACGGCGACACGGGCGAGGACATCGCGCGCAACCTGCACGACCAGGGCGTGACGGCCTCGTTCGACGCGTTCTACGACCTGATCCTCGAGCAGAACCCCACCTTCTTCCCCGGCGCCTACCAGCTCGCGAGCGAGATGAGCGCGCAGTCGGCGCTCGACGCGCTGCTCGACGAGGGCAACCGGCTCGAGAACACCTTCGTCATCACCGAGGGGATGTGGACGGAGAACGCCCTCGCCGCCGCCTCGCAGGGCACGGGCATCCCGGTCGACGAACTCCAGGCCGCTGCGGCCGACCCCGCAGCGCTCGGCCTGCCGTCGGAGGCGACCACGGTCGAGGGCTTCCTCTTCCCCGCGACGTACACCTTCGGGCCCGACGCGACGGCCGACGAGGTGATCCGCACGCTCGTGGATCGCCAGTTCCAGGCGCTCGACGAGGCGGGCGTGCCCGAGGAGGACCGCTGGGAGACGATCATCATCGCCTCCATGCTCGAGCGCGAGGCGGGCCTGCGCGAGGACTACTACAAGGTGTCTCGGGTCATCCAGAACCGCCTCTCCGACGCGTCGCCGACGAACGGGCTGCTCCAGTTCGACTCCACGGTGCATTACGGCATCGGCGAGGACGGCGTGATCACCACCACCGACGCCGAGCGCGCCGACGCCTCGAACCCGTACAACTCGTACGTGCATCCGGGCCTGCCGCCGGGCCCGATCGGCAACCCCGGCGACCTCGGCATCGACGCGGCCCTCAACCCGGCCGACGGCACGTGGGTGTACTTCGTGACCGTGAACCTCGACACGGGCGAGACCGTGTTCAGCACCACGCTCGCCGAGCACGAGGCCGCCGTGCAGGAGTACCTCGCCTGGCTCGCCGACCACCCCGAGTACGGTGGCTGAGCTGCTCCGAGGTCGGCGGCTCGCGGTGCTCGGGTCGCCGATCGTGCACTCGAAGAGCCCGGTGCTGCACCGTGCCGCGTACGAGACGTTGGGCCTCGACTGGACGTACGAGGTCATCGAGATGACCGGTGACGGCATCGTGCCGTTCGTGCAGGCGCTGCGCGACCCGTGGCGCGGGCTGTCGCTCACGATGCCGCTGAAGCGCGACGTCATCCCCGCGCTCGACGAGATCGATCGGGTCGCGCGACTCACCAACGCCGTGAACACGGTGCTGTGCGTCGACGACGGGCGAAGGCTGGGGTTCAACACGGATGTCGCGGGCATCGTGCGCGCCCTGCGCGAGCGCGGCGTCGACGACGTCGGGCGGGCCGCGCTCATCGGCGCCGGGGCGACCGCGACGTCGGCGCTCGTTGCGCTCGCCGAGCTCGGTGCCGACCGGGTGGACGTCTACGCGCGCACGCCGGCGAAGGCGGCCGGCCTGGTCGCGCTCGGCGAGCAACTGGATGTGGCGGTTGATCCGCTGCCCATCGCCCGACTCGCCGACGCGGGCGCTGCGCCGCTCGTCGTCAGCTCGCTGCCGGGCGGAACCGCCCCGGGCGTGCCGGTCGACGACGCGCTCGTGGCCGGATCGACGCTGTTCGACGTGGTCTACGCCCCCTGGCCGACCGCCACCTCGAGGCTGTGGTCGGATGCGGCGCGGCCGGTGATCTCCGGGCTGCCGATGCTGCTGCACCAGGCGATCGTGCAGGTGCGCATCTTCGCGCTGGGCGACCCGGACGCGGTGCTGCCCGACGAGGCGACCGTGCTGCGGGCGATGCGTCATGCGCTCGGCGACATGGGAGGATAGTCCCCATGCTTCGTTGGCTCACCGCGGGGGAATCGCACGGCCCCGAACTCGTCGCCGTCCTCGAGGGCCTCCCGGCAGGGGTGCCGGTGCTCCTCGACGACATCCGCTCCGACCTGGCGCGCCGCAAGCTCGGCTACGGCCGGGGCGCGCGCATGAAGTTCGAGCAGGACGAGCTCGCGATCTCGGGGGGCGTGCGGCACGGGCAGAGCCTCGGCAGCCCGGTCGCCCTGCGGATCGGCAACACCGAGTGGCCGAAGTGGACCGAGGTCATGAGCCCCGAGCCCGTCGACCCCGAGAAGCTCTCGCGCGGACGCGGCGCGCCGCTCACCCGCCCCCGCCCGGGACACGCCGACCTCGTCGGCATGCAGAAGTACGGGTTCGACGAGGCCCGACCCGTGCTCGAGCGGGCGAGCGCCCGCGAGACGGCGGCACGCGTCGCTCTGGGCGCCGTTGCCCGTTCGTTCCTGTCGGAGCTCGGCATCGAGCTGGTCGCGCACACCATCGCGATCGGCCCGGTGCGCGTGCCGGAGGGTCGCCCGCTGCCCCAGCCCGGCGACGTCGACGCGCTCGACGCCGACCCGCTGCGCTGCTTCGACGCGGAGACCTCCGAGCGCATGGTCGCCGAGGTCGACCTCGCGCACAAGGAGGGCGACACCCTCGGCGGCGTGGTCGAGGTGCTCGCCTACGGCGTGCCGCCCGGGCTCGGCTCGCACGTGCACTGGGACCGCCGGCTCGACTCGCAGCTCGCTGCGGCACTCATGGGCATCCAGGCGATCAAGGGCGTCGAGGTCGGCGACGGCTTCCTCACCACGACCCGGCGCGGGTCGGAGGCGCACGACGAGCTCGACCTCGACGACGGGCTCATCTCGCGCGTGAGCGACCGCGCCGGCGGCACCGAGGGCGGCATGTCGACCGGCACCGTGCTGCGCGTGCGCGCCGGCATGAAGCCCATCGCGACCGTGCCGCGGGCGCTCCGCACCGTCGACGTCGCCTCGGGCGAGGCCGCGACCGCGCACCACCAGCGCTCCGACGTGTGCGCCGTGCCCGCCTCGGGCGTGGTGGCGGAGGCCATGGTCGCGCTCACCCTCGCGAACGCCGTGCTCGAGAAGTTCGGCGGCGACTCGGTGGCCGAGACGGCGCGCAACCTGCGCGGCTACCTCGACGCGATCCCCGAGCGACTCGCGACCCGCGTGGCATCCGCCGCGACCGTCGACGCGGATGCCTGAGCGGCCGCTCCCGCTCGTGCTCATCGGCCCGATGGGCTCCGGCAAGACCAAGCTGGGCCGCCGCGTCGCCGCGCGCCTCGAACTGCCGTTCATCGACACCGACGCCGACGTCGTCGCCGCGCACGGGCCGATCCACGACATCTTCGCCACCGAGGGCGAGGCCGCGTTCCGGGCGAAGGAGCGCGCCGCCGTGGCGGCGGCCCTGCGCGAGCGCGCGGTCGTCTCGCTCGGCGGTGGCGCGGTGCTCGATCTCGAGACGCAGGGCGACCTGGCCGGGGCATCCGTCGTGCTGCTGCACGTCGACGCCCGCACGGTGGCGGCCCGACTCGGCGCGGCAGGCGCTCGGCGACCGCTGCTCGACGGCGGCGGCATCGAGACCTGGTCGCGAATCGCGGCCGACCGGAAGCCCGTCTACGACGCGCTGGCCGACCTGGTGGTCGACACGAACCGGGGCACGGCCGCCCAACTGACCGACCTGATCTGCGACTGGTGGAGGAACGACGCGTGACCGACGAGACGACGACGATCCGGGTCGGCGGGGCCGACGACGGCTACGACGTGCGGGTGGGCCGTGGCATCACCGCCGACGGCGTGGCCGAGGCGCTCGGCGGCGGGGTGTCGAAGGTGCTGATGGTGCATCCACCCACCCTCGGTGCCAAGGCGGCGGCGCTGCGTGAGGCGCTGCTCGGGCGGTACGAGGTGCTGCTCGCCGAGGTGCCTGACGCCGAGGCCGGGAAGCGCGTCGAGGTCGCCGCGTTCTGCTGGCAGGTCATGGGCCAGGCCGACTTCACCCGCAGCGACGCGGTGATCGGGTTCGGCGGGGGAGCGGTGACCGACCTCGCCGGGTTCGTCGCCGCGACCTGGCTGCGCGGCGTGCAGCTCGTGCAGGTGCCGACCACGGTGCTCGGCATGGTCGACGCGGCCGTCGGGGGCAAGACCGGCATCAACACGGCCGAGGGCAAGAACCTCGTCGGTGCCTTCTACGCGCCGGCGGCGGTGCTGTGCGACCTCGACCACCTCGACACGCTCTCGCAGAACGAGATCCTCGCCGGCTTCGCCGAGATCGTGAAGGCCGGCTTCATCCGCTATCCGGAGATCCTCGACGTCATCGAGGCGGATGCCGCGGTCGCGACCGACCCCGCGACCCCGGAGTTCCGCAGGGTCGTCGAACTCGCGATCACCATGAAGGCCGAGGTCGTCAGCGAGGACTTCACCGAGCAGGGCCTCCGCGAGATCCTGAACTACGGCCACACGCTGGGGCACGCCATCGAGCACGCCGAGCGCTACCAGTGGCGCCACGGCGCGGCGGTCGCGGTCGGCATGATGTTCGCAGCCGAGCTGTCGCGGCTGGCCGGCCGCCTCTCCGACGAGGTCGTCGACCGGCACCGTCGGGTGCTCGACCTGCTGAACCTGCCGACCACCTACCCGGTCGGCCGCTGGAACACGCTGCTCGCGACCATGCAGCGCGACAAGAAGGCCCGCGGCGCGATGCTGCGCTTCATCGTGCTCGACGACCTCGCGAAGCCGACCGTGCTGCAGGCGCCCGAGCAGTCGCTGCTGTTCGCGGCGTACCAGGAGATCGGTTCGTGAGCGCGAAAGCTAGGCTGACGGCATGACGACGGTGCTGGTGCTGAACGGACCCAACCTCGGCCGGCTCGGCACGCGCGAGCCCGAGGTCTACGGGTCGGCCACGCTCGACGACATCCGCGTCCGTCTCGAGGTATCCGCCCCCGAGGGTATCGAGCTGGAGCTGCGGCAGACCGACCACGAGGGCGAGCTGATCGGCTGGCTGCACGAGGCCGTCGACCGTGGATGCCCCGTGGTGCTGAACCCCGCCGCCTTCACGCACTACAGCTACGGCATGCGCGACGCCGCAGCGATGGTCTCGAAGGCTGGCCTGCCCCTCATCGAGGTGCACCTGTCGAACCCGCACTCGCGCGAGGCGTTCCGCGGCTACAGCGCCGTCTCCGAGATCGCCACGGGCGTGATCGCCGGGTTCGGGCCCGACTCGTACCGGCTCGCGATCGACCAGATCGGCCGCCTGATCGGCTGATGCATTGGGCCGTTCCGAGGCACGGCGTCTAGACTGCTCTGCGGGCCGCAGCCGATTCGGCGCGCCCGCGGACTTCTCTATCGAAACGGAACATCACACATGGCGAGCACTGCGGACATCAAGAACGGCGTCGTCCTGAGCATCGACGGACAGCTCTGGACGGTGATCGAGTTCCAGCACGTCAAGCCCGGCAAGGGCGGCGCGTTCGTGCGCACCAAGCTGAAGAACGTCGTGAGCGGCAAGGTCGTCGACCGCACCTACAACGCCGGCGCCAAGGTCGACATCCAGAACGTCGACCGCCGCGACTACACGTACCTGTACAACGACGGCGAGAGCTTCGTGTTCATGGACGCCGTCGACTACGACCAGGTCAACGTGATTGACACGGTCGTCGGCGACGCGAAGAACTACATGCTCGAGAACCAGCCGGTCACCATCGCCATGCACGACGGCAACCCGCTGTACCTCGACCTGCCGGCATCCGTCGTGCTCGAGATCACCTACACCGAGCCGGGCCTGCAGGGCGACCGCTCGACCGGCGGCACCAAGCCCGCCACGCTCGAGACCGGCTACGAGATCCAGGTGCCGCTGTTCCTCGAGACCGGCACCAAGGTCAAGGTCGACACCCGCACCGGCGACTACCTCGGACGCGTGAACGACTAGTGAGCGCCCGCACGAAGGCGCGCAAGCGCGCGCTGGACATGCTCTACGCGGCGGACCTCCGCGAGGTGCCGATCGAGCGCGTGCTCGCCGATGAGGCGGAGCGCGCGGTCGGCGAGCCCGAGCGCCAGGCGTCGTGGCTCTACGCCCGCGAGATCGTCGACGGCGTGATCGACCACCGCGCCGAGATCGACGAGTTGATCACGTCGCACTCCCGCGGCTGGACCCTCGAGCGCATGCCCGCGATCGACCGCGCCGTGCTGCGCATCGCGGTGTGGGAGATCGTGCACAACGACGAGGTGCCCGACGGCGTGGCGATCTCCGAGGCGGTCGAGTCGGTCACGGTGCTCTCGACCGACGACTCGGCGGGCTTCGTGAACGGGCTGCTCTCGGCCGTGGCGGGGGACCGCTCGTGATCCGCCGCATCGGAGCACTTGTGGGCGCCGCGGCGCTCGCACTGGCGTTGGCCGGCTGCGCCGATCAGGGCACGGATGCCACGCCCACCGACCTCCCCACGGGCACGATCGGCGCGGCCCACCTCGACGACCTCGCGCTCGTCGTGGGCGACGGCGACATCCGCGTCGAGGCGTGGGTCGACCCGTTCTGCCCGCACTGCGCACTGTTCGAGGACGCCGCCGGCGACGTGCTCGCCGAGCTGGTGGACGACGGCACGATCACCTACGCGATCCACCCGATGAACTTCCTCGACCGCTCGAGCGAGACGGCCTACTCGTCGCGTGCCGGCTCGGCGATGACGTGCGTCGCCGCCGACGAGCCCGACGCCCTGCTGCCGATGGTCGCCGCGGTGTTCGAGAACCAGCCGTCGGATGCCGCGGGGCTGGACGACGACGCGCTCGCATCGCTCGCCGCCGATTCCGGCGCACCGGGCGCCGCGGACTGCATCGCCGCGAACACCTACGTCGACTGGGTGCAGGCGGTGAACGACGCGGCACTGAACGGCCCGATCGAGGGCGCCGAGATCGAGCGCATCGAGGGCACGCCGACGCTGCTCGTCGACGGCGCGGTCTACACCGGCGAGTTCGACGCCGACGAGGTGCGCGCCTTCATCACCGGCGGCTGAGTCCGTTCGGACGCCCCCGCTCGGGCTCCCGCGTCGGCTGCGCGTCGCTCGACGAGCGCGAGCGTGTGCGCGACGACCTCGCGCGGGCCGTCGTGCGCGCGTAGCGCGCGGCCGATCGCCGCGGCGCGCTCCCGGTAGCGCGGGTCGTCGCAGAGCCGTCGCCACGCGCGCAGGATCGCACGCGGCTTCGGCGTGCCGGTACGCAGGTCGATACCCGCGCCGGCCCAGCCGACCCGCGCGGCGATGACCGGCTTGTCGATGTCGCCGCCGGCGACGATGAGCGGAACGCCATGGGTGAGCGCGGCGAGCACACCGCCCCACCCGCCGTTCGTGATCATCGCGTCGAGCCGCGGGAGCAGCGCCGAGTAGTCGACGAGCCCCGCGACGTGCGCGTTCGGCAGGGCCGGGAACGGCAGCTCCGGCGCGTCGGCCCGGCCCGTCGTGGCCACGATCGACACCGGTTGGCGCCCCAGGGCCGCGAACGTCGGCCGGATCAGGTCGTCCGGGTCGACGTTGAGCGTGCCCTGGCTCACGTGCACGATCGGCCGGTCGTCGGGCAGGTCGGCCCACCACGCCGGCGGTGCCGGCCGGATCGACCCGGTGGGCGCGAGGGCGCCCACGAACTCGACGCGGACGGGCCACGAGCTGCGGGGGAACTCGAGTTCGGGCACCCCGGACGCGCAGACCAGGTCGGGGGAGTGCCAGGCCGCGTCGAGCGGCGCGTCGGTCGGCGGCAGGCCGAACGCCGCGCGCTGGGCGTCGTACGCCCGCCGCACGCCGCGCGAGAACGTCTCCAGCGCCGCGAAGAGCACGCGGTCGCGGAGGCGTCCGAGCGGACCGGTCGCCGGGAGCAGCGGGAGGCTCGGCGGGGGCAGCTCCGGGGTCGGCATCGAGAGCGGGACGATGCTCACGGTGACCGACGGGGTGCCGAGGCGTTCCGCCACGAGGTGCGTGCCGAGGCTGAGCCCATCGGCCACGATGACGTCCCACGGGCGCGCCGCGAACGCGCGGGCGAGGTCGTCGCCCTGCGCCGCCCCGGTGCCGACGAACAGGTGCTCGACGTTCGCGAGCAGCTGGCGCGGACCTTCGCGACCGCGGAGCGCGGGGAACGTGGCGGCGAGGTCGAGTTCGTCGAAGTCCGGGGCGGACTGCCAGGGCACCACCTCAGCGCCGAGGGCCGCGAACCGCTCGGCGTAGGCACGGCCGGTGTAGACGCGCACGGCGTGGCCCGCCTCGACGAAGGCCTCGGCCACCGCGGCCAGCGGTGCGACATGCCCGGCGAAGGGCATCACCGCGATCATGACGTCTGCCATGGGGTCATTGGAGCACGGCACGGGCCGCCGGCGCCAGAGCGCGGCGTCAGGTAGGATCGACGAAACCGACATCCTTTGAAGTCCGTCCCGTGAGGCGGAGAAGGGAGTCTGCATGGCTGTGCGCCCCGTGCTGCAGCAGGCCGACATCGAACGCGCGCTCACGCGCATCGCCCACGAGATCCTCGAGTCCAATCGCGGCGCCGACGACCTCGTCATCCTCGGCATCCCGACGCGCGGCGTGATCCTCGCCGCTCGTATCGCCGAGATCATCCGTCGCATCGAGCCGAATGCCCCGGAGGCCCTGGCCGGCTCGCTCGACGTGACCATGTACCGCGACGACCTGTCGCACACGCGCACCCGCACGCCCGCACCCACCGACGTACCCGTCGGCATCGACGACCGCACCGTCGTGCTCGTCGACGATGTGCTCTACTCGGGCCGCACCATACGCGCCGCACTCGACGCGCTGGCCGACATCGGCCGGCCCCGTGCGGTGCGCCTGGCCGTGCTCGTCGACCGCGGTCACCGCGAGTTCCCGATCCGCGCCGACTTCGTCGGCAAGAACCTGCCGAGCGCCGCGAGCGAGCGCATCAACGTGCACCTGCGCGAGGTCGACGGGGAAGACGGCGTGTCGATCGAGGGGGGCGTGCGATGAGGCACCTGCTCTCCACCCGCGACCTCGGCCGCGAGCAGGCGATCGAGCTGCTCGACATCGCCGAGGACATGGCCGCCGTGCAGCAGCGAGAGGTGCGCAAGCTCCCGACGCTGCGCGGGCGCACGGTCGTGAACCTGTTCTTCGAGGACTCCACGCGCACGCGCGTCTCGTTCGAGGCCGCCGCCAAGCGGCTCTCCGCCGACGTCATCACGTTCAGCGCGAAGGGCTCCAGCGTGTCGAAGGGCGAGAGCCTGAAGGACACGGCGCAGACGCTGCAGGCGATCGGTGCCGACGCGGTCGTGGTGCGCCACCAGGCATCCGGCGCCCCCCAGACCCTCGCGACGAGCGGCTGGATCGACGCGGGCGTCGTGAACGCCGGCGACGGCACCCACGAGCATCCGACCCAGGCGCTGCTCGACGCGTTCACCATGCGCCGCCGCCTGCACGGCGACGCCTCGCGCGGTCGCGGCCTCGACGGCGCGCGGGTCGTGATCGTCGGCGACGTGCTGCACTCGCGCGTGGCCCGCTCGAACGTCTGGCTGCTCGACGCGCTGGGCGCGGAGGTCACGCTCGTCGCCCCGCCCACGCTGCTGCCGGTCGACGTCTCGGCGTGGCCCGCGCGGGTCGGCTACGACCTCGACGCGGCGATCGACTCGGGCCCCGACGCGGTCATGATGCTGCGCGTGCAGGCCGAGCGCATGCACGCCGCGTTCTTCCCCAACAGTCGCGAGTACTCCCGCACCTGGGGGCTCGACGACGCCCGGTTCGCGCGACTGCCGCGGACTACGATGGTCATGCATCCGGGGCCGATGAACCGGGGTTTCGAGATCGCGGCGTCGGCCGCCGACTCGGCCCAGTCCACGGTGCTCGAACAGGTTGCGAACGGAGTTTCGGTGAGAATGGCTGCCCTGTACCTGCTGCTGTCCGGTGAGCGGGAGGAGGCGGCGTGAGCCGCACGCTCATCCGCGGCGCGACCCTGGTCGACGGCACGCGGGGCGACCTGCTGCTCGATGACGGGCGCATCGCCGAGATCGGTTCGGTGACGGATGCCGCGGGCGCGACGGTCATCGACGCCGACGGCCTCCTGGCCCTGCCCGGCCTCGTCGACCTGCACACGCACCTGCGTGAGCCCGGGTTCGAGCAGAGCGAGACCGTGCTCACCGGCAGCCGCGCGGCGGCCGCGGGCGGCTACACCGCCGTGTTCCCGATGGCGAACACGTCGCCGGTCGCCGACACCGCGGGCGTGGTCGAGCAGGAGCTCCGCCTCGGCGAGGACGCCGGATACGTCACCGTGCAGCCGATCGGCGCCGTGACGGTGGGCCTCGCGGGGGAGCGGCTCGCCGAGCTCGGCGCGATGGCCGCGTCGCGGGCGAAGGTGCGCGTGTTCTCCGACGACGGCCTGTGCGTCTGGGACCCGCTGCTCATGCGCCGGGCGCTGGAGTACGTGAAGGCGTTCGACGGCGTCATCGCGCAGCACGCCCAGGAACCGCGCCTGACCGAGGGCGCGCAGATGAACGAGGGCGCGCTGTCGGGCGAGCTCGGCCTGCGCGGCTGGCCCGCGGTCGCCGAGGAGGCGATCATCGCGCGCGACGCGCTGCTCGCCGAGCACGTCGGCAGCCGCCTGCACGTGTGCCACCTCTCCACCGCGGGTTCCGTCGAGGTCGTGCGGTGGGCGAAGGCCCGAGGCATCCGCATCACGGCCGAGGTCACGCCGCACCACCTGCTGCTCACCGACGACCTCGTCGCCAGCTACGACGCCCGCTACAAGGTCAACCCGCCGCTGCGCACCGCCGAGGACGTGGAGGCGCTGCGCGACGCGCTGGCCGACGGCACGATCGACATCGTCGCGACCGACCACGCCCCGCACCCCGCCGAGTCGAAGGAGTGCGAGTGGGATGCCGCGGCGAACGGCATGGTCGGGCTCGAGTCCGCCCTGTCGGTCGTGCACGAGGCCATGGTCGAGACCGGCCGGTTCGGCTGGGCGGACGTGGCGCGCGTGATGTCGGCCGCGCCGGCGAGCATCGGCAGCCTGGCCGGCCACGGGCACGCGCTCGAAGCGGGCGCGCCCGCCGAGCTCGCGCTCTACGACCCTGAGGTGCGCGCCGAGTTCGGCGTCGGCTCGCTCGCGGGCCGCAGCCGCAACTCGCCCTACCTCGGCAGCACCCTGCCGGGGCGCGTGGTCGCGACGTTCCACCGCGGCGTGCCCACGGTGCTCGACGGCCAGGTGCGTCCGGCCGACGAGGTCGCGGGAGGTGCCCGTGGATAACTACGCGATCGGCGGCATCGTCGTCGTCGGCATCGTCATCGTGGTCGTCGCGCTCATGCTGTGGTCGTGGCGCGGCCGCCGTCGGCGCGACGCGGGCATCGTCGACCACCCGCAGCCCGTTGAGCCGGGCGCGCTCGTGCTCGAGGCGCCCGTCATGCACGTGGCGACCACGCCGCACCGGCGCCCGGTCGAGCGACTCGCCCCGCGCGGACTCGGATTCCGCGCCGCCGGGCGCATCGAGGTGCGCGCCGACGGCGTGCTGCTCGACCTGGCCGGCGAGGCGCCCGTCTACCTGCCCGCCGACGCGCTCGTCGAGGTGACGACCGCGAGCTGGGCGATCGACCGCGGCGTGGAGCCCGAGGGGCTCATCTCCGTCGCCTGGCGTGCGGGTACGACCGACGCCGACGCGGCACCCGACGACCTCGTCGTCGACACCTATCTCAGGGCCCAGCGGGTCGGCGACGCCACCCGCATCGTCGAGGCCCTCAGCACACTCGCCGGGGCCGCGACGGCCACCGGCGGCGACAACGGAAGCGAGGCCTGACATGGCGATCCCCGGGAAGGACGCGGGACCTGCGGTCCTCGTGCTCGAGGACGGCACCCGATACGCCGGACGCGCCTACGGCGCGACCGGCCGCACGCTCGGCGAGGCGGTGTTCGCCACCGGCATGACCGGCTACCAGGAGACGCTGACCGACCCGTCGTACGCGGGCCAGATCGTGCTCATGACGGCGCCGCACATCGGCAACACCGGTGCGAACGACGAGGACATGGAGTCCTCGCGCATCTGGGTGTCGGGCTACGTGGTGCGCGACCCCTCCCGCGTGGTGTCGAACTTCCGCGCCCAGCGCAGCCTCGACGACGACCTCGTCGCGGGCGGCGTGGTCGGCATCAGCGGCATCGACACGCGGGCGGTCACCCGTCACATCCGCGCCGACGGCGCCATGCGCGCGGGCATCTTCTCGGGGGCGGACGCGTCGCTCACCGACGACGAGCAGCTCGCCCTCGTGCGCGGCGGCGAGGAGATGACCGGCCGGAACCTCTCCGGCGCGGTCTCGACGGCCGACGGCTACTCACTGGACGCCGAGGGCGAGCGGATCGGCTCCGTCGCCGTGCTCGACCTGGGCGTGAAGACGTCCACCCTCCGGTACCTCGCCGAGCGCGGCTTCGACGTGCACGTGCTGCCGCAGACCGTGACCGTCGAGGAGCTGCTCGCGCTGGCGCCCGACGCGCTCTTCTTCTCGAACGGGCCCGGCGACCCCGGGGCATCCGATCACCATGTGGAGCTGCTGCGCGCCGCCCTGCGCACCGGACTGCCGTACTTCGGCATCTGCTTCGGCAACCAGCTGCTCGGGCGCGCGCTCGGCTTCGGCACCTACAAGCTGCCGTTCGGTCACCGCGGCATCAACCAGCCCGTGCTCGACCGCGCCACCGGCCGCGTCGAGATCACCGCGCACAACCACGGGTTCGCGGTCGACGCGCCCCGCGAGGGCGTGACCGAGTCGAGCGAGGGCTTCGGCCGCGTCGAGGTCAGCCACATCGACCTCAACGACGACGTCGTCGAGGGCCTCAACTGCCTCGACATCCCCGCGTTCTCGGTGCAGTACCACCCCGAGTCGGCGGCCGGCCCGCACGACGCGAACTACCTCTTCGACCGGTTCCGCGACATGGTCATCGCGAGCAAGGAGAACGGCAACTGATGCCCAAGCGCGACGACATCAACTCGGTCCTCGTCATCGGGTCCGGCCCGATCGTCATCGGCCAGGCGGCCGAGTTCGACTACTCGGGCACCCAGGCCTGCCGCGTGCTCCGCTCGGAGGGCGTGCGGGTGATCCTGGTCAACCCGAACCCGGCGACGATCATGACCGACCCCGGCTTCGCCGACGCCACCTACGTCGAGCCGATCAACCCCGAGATCCTCGAGTCGATCATCATCAAGGAGCAGCCCGACGCGGTGCTCCCGACGCTGGGCGGCCAGACCGCGCTGAACGCGGCGATCGCGCTGGAGGAGGCGGGCATCCTCGCCAAGCACGGCGTGGAGCTGATCGGCGCGAAGGTCGACGCCATCCGCAAGGGCGAGGACCGCCAGCTGTTCAAGGAGCTCGTGGTCGAGTGCGGCGCCGACGTCGCGCGCTCGCACATCGCGCACACCATGGACGAGGTGCTCGCCGCAGCCGACGACCTCGGCTACCCGCTCGTCGTGCGCCCGTCGTTCACGATGGGCGGGCTCGGCTCGGGCTTCGCCTACGACGAGGCGGACCTCCGCCGCATCGCGGGCGCCGGCCTGCACGACTCGCCCACGACCGAGGTGCTCCTCGAGGAGTCCATCCTCGGCTGGAAGGAGTACGAGCTCGAGCTGATGCGCGACACGGCCGACAACACGGTCGTGGTCTGCTCGATCGAGAACGTCGACCCGGTCGGCGTGCACACGGGCGACTCGATCACGGTCGCGCCGGCCCTGACCCTCACCGACCGTGAGTACCAGCGGCTGCGCGACATCGGCATCGACATCATCCGCGCCGTGGGCGTCGACACCGGCGGCTGCAACATCCAGTTCGCGGTCGACCCGTCGAACGGCCGCATCATCGTCATCGAGATGAACCCGCGCGTGTCGCGCTCCTCGGCGCTCGCGTCGAAGGCGACGGGCTTCCCGATCGCGAAGATCGCGGCGAAGCTCGCCATCGGCTACCGCCTCGACGAGATCCCGAACGACATCACACGGGTGACCCCGGCGAGCTTCGAGCCGACGCTCGACTACGTCGTCGTGAAGGTGCCGCGGTTCGCGTTCGAGAAGTTCCCGGCCGCCGACCCGACCCTCACGACCACCATGAAGTCGGTCGGCGAGGCCATGGCGATCGGCCGCAACTACGCGTCGGCGCTGCAGAAGTCGCTGCGCTCGCTCGAGAAGCGCGGGTCGAGCTTCCACTGGGGCGACGAGCCGCGCAGCGTCGAGGAACTGCTGGAGGTCGTGCAGACGCCGACCGACGGCCGCATCGTGGCCGTGCAGCAGGCGCTCCGCAAGGGGGCGACGGTCGAGCAGCTCTTCGACACGACGAAGATCGACCCCTGGTTCCTCGACCAGATCGTGCTGATCAACGAGGTCGCCGAGGCCGTGGCATCCGCCCCCGACCTCGACGAGTCGCTGCTGCGGCTGGCGAAGGACCACGGCTTCTCCGACGCGCAGATCGGCCAGCTGCGGGGCATCGACGAGGAGGATGCCCGTGCCGAACGCCACGCCAGGGGCATCCGCCCGGTGTTCAAGACCGTCGACACGTGTGCCGGGGAGTTTCCCGCGCTCACGCCGTACCACTACTCGAGCTACGACCTCGAGACCGAGGTCGCGCCGAGCGACCGCCGCAAGGTCGTCATCCTCGGCTCGGGCCCGAACCGCATCGGACAGGGCGTCGAGTTCGACTACTCATGCGTGCACGCCTCGTTCGCGCTGTCGGACGCCGGGTTCGAGACGATCATGATCAACTGCAACCCCGAGACGGTCTCGACCGACTACGACACGAGCGACCGGCTGTACTTCGAGCCGCTCACGCTCGAGGACGTGCTCGAGGTCATCCACGCCGAGTCGCAGTCGGGCGAGCTCGTCGGCGTGGTCGTGCAGCTGGGCGGGCAGACCGCGCTCGGTCTCGCGGCGGGCCTCGAGGCCGCCGGCGTGCCGATCCTCGGCACGAGCCCGTCGGCCATCGACCTCGCCGAGGAGCGCGGCCAGTTCTCGCGGATCCTCGACGACGCAGGGCTCCTCGCACCGCGCAACGGCACCGCCACCGAGCTCGACGGGGCCGTCGCGGTCGCCGAGGGCATCGGCTACCCGGTGCTCGTGCGCCCGAGCTTCGTGCTCGGCGGTCGCGGCATGGAGATCGTGTACGACACGCCCTCGCTCGTCGACTACTTCGAGCGCATCGCCGACCAGGGCATCGTCGGCCCGTCGCATCCGCTCCTCGTCGACCGCTTCCTCGACGATGCGATCGAGATCGACGTGGACGCGCTCTACGACGGCGAGCAGCTGTACGTCGGCGGCATCATGGAGCACATCGAGGAGGCCGGCATCCACTCCGGCGACTCGAGCTGCACGCTGCCGCCGGTCACGCTCGGCAAGGCGCAGATCGACCGCGTGCGCGATGCGACGCTCGCGATCGCGCAGGGCATCGGCGTGCGCGGGCTGCTGAACGTGCAATTCGCGATCGGCGCCGGGGTGCTCTACGTGCTCGAGGCCAACCCGCGCGCGAGCCGCACCGTGCCGTTCGTGTCGAAGGCGCTCGGCATCCCGCTGGCGAAGGCCGCGTCGCGCGTGATGGTCGGCGCGACCGTCGCCGAGCTCGTCGCGGAGGGGCTGCTGCCGGAGACCGACGGCTCGACGGTGCCGTTCGACGCACCCGTCGCGGTCAAGGAGGCCGTGCTGCCGTTCCACCGGTTCCGCACCCGCGAGGGCGACATCGTCGACTCGGTGCTCGGCCCGGAGATGCGCTCCACCGGCGAGGTCATGGGCATCGACCGCGACTTCCCGCGCGCGTTCGCGAAGTCGCAGCTCGCCGCGTACGGCGGCATGCCGCTGCAGGGCACCGTGTTCGTCTCGGTCTCCGACCGCGACAAGCGCGCCGTCATCCTGCCCGTGCTGCGCCTGCGCGAGCTCGGCTACTCGGTCGTCGCGACCGAGGGCACCGCGGAGATCCTGCGCCGCAACGGCATCGAGGCGGCCGTGGTGCTGAAGTTCAACGAGAAGACCGACGAGGCGCCCACCTCGGTCGTCGAGCTCATCCACCAGGGCATGGTCGACGTGGTGATCAACACGCCGAGCGGGCGCTCGTCGCGCGCCGACGGGTACGAGATCCGCGCGGCGGCGGTCGCCGCGGACATCCCGCTGTTCACGACCATCGCCGAGCTCTCGGCGGCGGTCGCGTCGGTCGACTCGGTGCGCCGCGGGTTCGAGGTCACGAGCCTGCAGGACTACGAGCTCGCGCGGAAGGCGGTCTGAGGTGGCATCGTTCGGCACACGGCTGGGGGAGTCGTTCGACCGGTTCGGCCGGCTCTGCGTGGGCATCGACCCGCACGCCGGGCTGCTCGACGCGTGGGGGCTCCCGGAGTCGGGCGCGGGCGTGCGCGAGTTCGGCCTGCGGGTCGTCGACGCCATGGCCGGGCGCGCCGGCATCTGCAAGCCGCAGGTGGCCTTCTTCGAGCGGTTCGGCTCGGCGGGCATCGCCGGGCTCGAGCGCGTGCTCGCCGAGGCGCGCGGCGCGGGCATCCTCGTCATCGCCGACGCCAAGCGCGGTGACATCGACTCGACCATGGACGCCTACGCTCGCGCGTGGCTCGAGCCCGGTTCGCCGCTCGAGGCCGACGCGCTGACCGTGAACCCGTTCCAGGGCCTCGGCGCGCTGGCCGGCACGCACCGCCTCGCCGAGCGGCACGAGAAGGGCCTGTTCGTGCTCGCCGCGACCTCCAACCCCGAGGCCGCCGCGATCCAGCGCTCGGTGCTCCAGCAGGGCAGCCGCGAGGGGTCGACGGTCTCGGCCGCGATCTGCTCGGGCGTCGCGACCTGGAACGCCGAGGAGCCGGATGCGGGCGAACAGGCGTTCGGCTCGACCGGCGTGGTGATCGGGGCGACCGTCGACCTGCGGGCCGCGGGCATCGACCCGGACGACGCGTCGTCCCCGCGCACCCCGGTGCTCGCGCCCGGGTTCGGCCACCAGGGTGCCGAGCTCGCCGACCTGCGAGACACGTTCGGGGCGCTCGCCGCCGGCGTGATCGCCAACGAGTCGCGGTCGATCCTCGCGGCCGGCCCCGACGGCATCCGCGACGCGATCGCACGTCGCGCCGAGGCGACGGCGGTGGCCCGTGGCTGAGCCCGTCCGCAGCGGCCCGCCGGCCCCGCCCGACGTCGATCGCGTCGCCGCCTCGCGCGCCGCGGTCGCGGCCCGGCGCGCCCGAGCGGCCGTGAAGGCGTCCGTCGCCGACGGCAGCCGCAGCCCGCTCGACGTGCTCCGCGTCGCGTTCGAGGACGCGTCCACGCCAGAGGCCACGCTGCGGACGACCGAGTTCCTCACGTCGGTGCCCGCGATCGGCGAGACCAAGCGCGTGCGCATCATGCGCGACCTCGGCATCGCCGACGCGAAGCGCCTCGGAGGGCTCGGACGCCGCCAGCGTCTCGCGCTGCGCGCCTTCCTGGCTGACTGGATCGCCGCGCACGGCGGCGTCGGCAACCGGCTCGTGGTGCTCGCCGGTCCGACCGCGGTCGGCAAGGGCACCGTGGCCTCGTACATCCGCCGCCACCACCCCGAGGTCATGCTCTCGGTGTCGGCCACGACGCGTGCGCCGCGCCCCGGCGAGGTCGAGGGGCAGAGCTACTACTTCGTCGACGACGCCGAGTTCGACCGGCTGGTGGCCGACGACGAACTGCTCGAGTGGGCGGTCGTGCACAACGCGCACCGCTACGGCACCCCGAAGGCACCCGTGCAGCGCGCGATCGCCGAGGGCAACAGCGTGCTGCTCGAGATCGACATCCAGGGTGCGCGGTCGGTTCGGCGTGCGATGCCCGAGGCGACGCTCATCTTCCTGCTGCCGCCGACGTGGGACGAACTGGTGCGACGGCTGGTCGGCCGGGGCACGGAATCGCCCGCCGAGCAGCAGCGCCGCCTCGAGACGGCCCGGGTCGAACTGGCGGCGGTCGACGAGTTCGACCACACGGTCGTGAACCACGACGTCGCCGAGGCCGCGCAGAACGTCGTAGACTTGATGCGGCCTCGGGCCCGGCGGGCGTGAGCCTGCCCGCATCCACGATCTTCCGCGCACACGTCCGCGCGACCCACGCACCCAGAAGGAGCACGCCATGGCAGACAAGCTGACCGGCATCATCGACCCGCCCATCGACGACCTGCTGTCGAAGGTCGAGTCGAAGTACGCACTCGTCATCTTCGCCTCCAAGCGCGCGCGCCAGATCAACGACTACTACGCCGACCTGCACGAGGGCAGCCTGTTCGACAACGTCGGCCCGCTGGTCGACTCGACGATCGACGACAAGCCGCTGTCGGTGGCGCTGCACGAGATCAACGAGGACAAGCTCAAGATCACCCCGGCCGGCGAGTAGCCGGCAGCGTCGAGGTTGCGCCGTTGAACGTCGTCGTCGGCATCACCGGCGGCATCGCCGCGTACAAGGCCGTCGGCGTCGTGCGCGAGCTCGTGCTCGCCGGGCACGACGTGCACGTCGTGCCCACCGAGTCGGCGCTGCGCTTCGTCGGGCGACCGACCCTCGAGGCGATCAGTCGCAACCCGGTGCACGACGAGCTCTACGAGGGCGTCGCCGAGGTGCGGCACGTCGCCATCGGCCAGGCCGCCGACCTCATCGTCATCGCACCGGCCACCGCGAACACCATCGCCCGCCTCGCCGCGGGCCTCGCCGACGACCTGCTCGGCAACACCGTCCTCGCGTCGGAAGCTCCGCTCGTCATCGCGCCCGCCATGCACACCGAGATGTGGCGCAACCCCGCCACGCAGGCGAACATCGCGACACTCCGCGCTCGCGGCGTGACGATCGTCGGCCCCGCGGTCGGCCAACTCACCGGCGCCGACAGCGGGCCGGGCCGCATGGAGGAGCCGCCGGCGATCGTGTCGGCCGCACTCGCACGGGTGGCGGCACCGGTCGGCGACCTCGCGGGGCGCCGTGTCGTCGTGACCGCGGGCGGCACCCGGGAGCCGCTCGACCCGGTGCGCTTCCTCGGCAACCGCTCGAGCGGCCGCCAGGGCGTCGCGATCGCCGACGCGGCGCGTGCCCGCGGCGCGGAGGTCACCCTCATCGCCGCGAACCTCGAGGTCGACGGGCCCGACGGATGCGACGTGCGGGACGTCTCCACCGCCGAGGAGCTGCGTGCCGCTGTGCGCGAGGCCGCGGCTGGCGCCGACGTCGTCGTCATGGCCGCCGCGGTGGCCGACTACCGGCCGGCCACGGTCAGCGAGCAGAAGCTGAAGAAGGACGACTCGGGCGACGGGCTGACCCTGGAGCTCGTGCGCAATCCCGACATCCTCGCCGAGCTCGGCCACGAGCCGCACGAGGGCACGCTGCTCGTGGGCTTCGCCGCCGAGACCGAGCCCGACGACGACCGCCTGCTCGAGGTGGCGCGCGCCAAGCGCGAGGCGAAGGGCTGCGACCTGCTCGTCGTCAACCGCGTGGGCTGGAGCGAGGGCTTCGGCACGCCCGACAACGCGGTCGTCGTCATCGGCGCCGGCGGCGAGGTCGTCACACGCGTTCACGGGGACAAGCTGTCGGTGGCGCACGGCATCCTCGACATGGTTGTCTGAGACCGACGGATGCCGCGCCCGCGGCATCCGTGCGCCACGAAGGGACATCGAACCAACCGCATGAGCGAACTCCGCCTGTTCACCTCCGAGTCGGTCACCGAGGGACACCCCGACAAGATCTGCGACCAGGTCTCGGACAGCATCCTCGACGCGCTGCTCACCGTCGATCCGCACAGCCGGGTCGCCGTCGAGACGCTCGTGACCACGGGCCTCGTGCACGTCGCGGGTGAGGTGCGCACGACCGGGTACGTCGAGATCCCGGCGATCGTGCGCGAGCGCATCACGTCGATCGGGTACGACTCGTCCGACGTGTGGTTCGACGGCCGCTCCTGCGGCGTCTCGATCTCCATCGGCGGGCAGTCGCCCGACATCGCCGTGGGCGTCGCGGCCGACGTCGCCGACCCCGCGGCCGTCGCGGCCGCGATGGGCGAGGCCGTGCTCGCCTTCGGCGGCGTCGACCTGGTGGTCGGCGAGGCCTTCGGCATCAGCCGCGAGGCCCGCAAGGTGGCCGACGACTATCCCGAGATCGCCTTCCTGATGGGCGACCCCGGCGTCGAGCACGGCTCCAACTTCTCGGTCTTCGACAACTGGATCCACGAGCCCTGCTACCTGATGGGCGTGGTGGCCGGCACCATGACCAAGACCAACAAGATCGGCATGGTCGGCGGCTTCCCCATCGGCGAGGTGAACCGCCTGTTCCACGCCTTCATGGCCGGCGCCAAGTCGGTCAACCCCGATGTCGAGTTCAAGGTCTCCTTCATCGGCTCCTGGTACGACCCGCCGAAGGCCAAGGAGTTCGCCTTCGCCCAGGTCGAGTCCGGGGTTGACGTGCTCTATGCCGAGCGCGCCGGTGTGGTCGATGCGGCCCGCGAGAAGGGCATCATCGCCTTCGGCAACGTGAACGACATGAACAAGCTGGAGAACGGCACCGACGTGGTGGTGGCCTCGGCCCTGTGGCACATGGAGCCGGCCATCGACTACGCCATCGCGCAGGTCAAGGCGGGCAGCTTCAAGGCCGAAAACTACAAAGAGTGGACGATGATGAAGGCCGGCGGCGCCTCCCTCTCGCCCTTCTACGAGTTCGACGCCAAGATCCCGGCCGAGACCAAGGCCGATGTCGAGGCCCTGGCCGCCAAGATCAAGGCGGGCGAGATGGTCGTCGAGATCAACGACGACGAGCCGAAGTCCACGTTCTGATCGCACAGGTCTGCGGTTCCCCCAACTTGTCATCCCGGACAAGCAAGCGTCAGCGCGCGCGATCCGGGATCCATGGCAGAGGCCGGACGCCTGGCCCCGCCATGGACCCTCGGGACAAGCCCGAGGGTGACAGTTGAGGGGTGGCGTCGTCGGTGCGATGATCCGGCTGTGTTTGCCTGCGGGGGAATCTGGCAATGCCAGAAGTCGATGAACCAGCGCGCGCCGGCGCCGAGACGGTGCTGCGCCTTGCCGGCGTCACCAAGCGCTTCGGCGGGCTGACCGCCAACGATGCCATCTCGCTGGAACTGAAGTCCGGTGAGATCCTGGCGCTGCTGGGGGAGAACGGCGCGGGCAAGACCACCCTCATGTCCATCCTCTTCGGCCACTACGTCGCCGACGAGGGCCATATCGAGGCCTTCGGCAAGCGCCTGCCAGCCGGCTCGCCCAAGGCCGCCATCGCCGCCGGCATCGGCATGGTCCACCAGCACTTCACCCTCGGCGAGAACCTCAGCGTGCTGGACAACATCCTGCTGGGCACGGAATCGCTCTTCGCGCCGCGCCAGAACACCGCCAAGGCGCGCAAGCGCATCGCCGAGCTGGCCGAACACTTCGGCCTGGCCGTCGACCCGAAGAAGCTGGTGAGCGACCTCTCGGTCGGCGAGCGCCAGCGGGTGGAGATTTTGAAGGCGCTCTACCGCGGCGCCCGCGTCCTCATCCTCGACGAGCCGACGGCCGTGCTGGCGCCGCAGGAGGTCGAGACCCTCTTCAAGACCCTGAAGACCATGGTGGCCGAGGGCCTCTCCATCATCTTCATCTCCCACAAGCTGAACGAGGTCATGGCCGTCGCCGACCGCGTCGCCGTGCTGCGCCTGGGCAAGCTGGTGGCGGAGTTCCCCATCGCCGAAGCGAGCAAGGAGAGCCTGGCCGAGGCCATGGTCGGCCGCGCCATCGAAATGCCGACGCGCGAGCCCCAGCCGCTCGGCCCGGTGGTGCTGCAGTTGGCCGGGGTCACGGTCGCGGGCGAACACGGCAAACCCTTGCTCGATGAGCTGCATCTGCTGCTCTGCGGGCGGGAGATCCTCGGCATCGCCGGGGTCTCCGGCAACGGCCAGGGGGCGCTGGCCGCCCTGCTCTCCGGCCTGCGGCTGCCCGACGAGGGCACCTTCGAAATCCTGGGCGAGCCGGTCAAGACGACCTCCCCGGCGGAGATGCTGCGCCGGGGCATCGGGCGCATTCCCGAGGACCGCCACGCCACCGGCGTGGTCGGTGACTTGAGCGTCGAGGAGAACCTGATCCTGGAAGCCGCCGGCAGCCCGCGCTTCTGCAATCTCGGCCTGCTGAAAGGCCGCGTCGTCCGGCGCAACGCCAAGGACATGATCGAGCGCTTCGACATTCGCGGCGCCGACCCGACCACCACCACCCGGGCACTGTCCGGCGGCAACATGCAGAAGGTCATCCTCGCGCGCGTCTTGAGCGAGCAGCCGAAGGTGATCCTGGCCAACCAGCCGACCCGCGGCCTGGACGTCGGTGCCGCCGCCAAGGTGCAGGAGCTGCTGTTCGAGGCGCGCGCTGAGGGGGCAGGAATCATCCTCATCTCCGAGGACCTGGAGGAACTGCTGCAGGTCTCCGACCGCATCGCCGTGCTCTACCAGGGGCGGCTGTCGACGCCGGTGGCGGTGGAAAATGCCGACCTGAAGATCCTGGGCCTGCTGATGTCCGGCCACGGCGAGTTCGAGCAGCAGAAAGGAGCCCGCGGCCATGCGGCTTGAGCCCCGGGCGCACGTCCCCTTCTGGCTGAACGTCACCGCGCCGCTCGGCGCCATCGCGCTGGCCTTCGCCTTCTGCGCCCTGCTGATCCTCTGGGCCGGCGCGCCGATCGTGCCGGCCTACACCGCCCTGCTGAAGGGCGCCTTCGGCTCGACCTTCGCCCTCACCGAGACCCTGACCCGCGCGGCGCCGCTGATCTTCACCGGTCTGGCCGCCGCCGTCGCCTTCCGGGCCAAGCTGTGGAACATCGGCGGCGAGGGCCAGCTCTACGCCGGCGCCCTGGCCGCCACCTACTTCGGCACCGGGCTCATCACCCTGCCGCCGCTCCTGATGATCCCTCTGCTGTTCCTGGTCGGCGCCATCGCCGGCGGCCTGCTGCTGCTGGTCCCGGTCATCCTGAAGCTGAAGCTGCGCGTCGACGAGGTGGTCACCACCCTGCTGCTGAACTTCGTGGTCCTGCTCTTCGCCAACTACCTGCTGTTCGGGCCCTGGAAAGATCCGCTGGCGATGGGCTGGCCGCAGGCCGCGCCGATCATCGACGAAGGCATCCTGGAGCCGCTGGTGCCGCGCATGCGCCTGCACCAGGGTTTCCTTTGGGCCATCGCCTTCGCCGTCTTCGCCTGGGCCTTCATCCGCTTTTCCAAGTGGGGCTTCCAGATCCGCGCCGTGGGCCACAACCCGGAAGCCGCGTCCTTCGCCGGCGTTCCCATCGGCGCCACGGTGCTGCGCACGGCGTTGCTGTCCGGCGGCCTCGCGGGCATGGCCGGAGTCTGCGAGCTGGCCGGCCTGAAAGGCTACCTCACTCTCGATATCTCGCCGGGCTTCGGCTACACCGGCATCGCGGTGGCCATGCTGGCGGGCCTGCATCCCCTGGGCGTCATCGCCTCGGCCATCTTCATCGCCGCCATCTACAACGGCGCCGACGCCATGAGCCGGGCCATGTCGATCTCCAACTACCTGGCCGACGTGCTGACCGCCACGGCCCTGCTGCTGGTGCTGGCGAGCGTGCTCTTCGTGCGCTTCCGGCCGCGGCTCAGATAGGGGACGGTGGCGATGGACCTGCTCGAGATCTTCGTCACGCTGGGCTTCTGGGGCGCGCTGGTGCGCATGGCGACGCCGCTGATCTTCGGTACCCTGGGCGAGCTGATCTGCGAGCGCGCCGGCGTGCTCAACCTCGGCATCGAGGGCATCATGACCATGGGCGCCATGGTCGCCTGGATGTGGGTCTACCAGGGCGGCGACCTCTGGACCGCGGTGCTCTTCGCCGCCGCCTGCGGCGCGCTCTTCGGTCTGCTCCACGCCGTCTTCAGCGTCTACCTGGGCCTCTCCCAGCACGTCACCGGCATCGGCGTCACCCTGCTGGC
>CAJXGN010000013.1 GCA_913053875.1 uncultured Agromyces sp.
CGGATACTTCCTCTGTGCCGGCATAACCCTCATCCTCTCGGGGAATCAGGCCCTCCACGAATCCCGGGGCGATTCAGCCACGAGAAACGGCCGCTCCGACTCACGAAACTCCCGAACCAGGGGCGGCAACCCATCCGGCACCACCTCGCGAGCCTGCTTGTAACGGACCATCAGTGATTCCCCCAACGCGTGTTCGCCGCACGCTGCTGACGGATCGCCTTCGGCCGCTCCACCTCGCTCGGCAACCGGATCGACTCAGCCACCCGAGCCATAGCCGAATACTGCTGCCGCAGTTCAGCCACCAACGGGTTCACACGGCTCTGACCCATCGACCCGACATCGACATACTCCGCCGCCGCCAACTCCGCCTCGAGCCGCTCAATGTGCGCCGCCTGCCGATCCAGAATCCCCAGCAACACCACCTCACGCTCGTCGAACTCCATGCCGGGCGGCAACGACCCCTCGATCACCGCACGCGGATCCAATGCCGTAACGGAATCCGCCGCAGACGCCCCGCTGACAGCCCTCAACTCGCCACCCATCACGCAACCCCCCAACGTGCCCGAAACGCCCCCAGAACGCCCCACAGAGCCCGCAGAAAAACAGAACCAAGGGCACGTGCGCCGGGGGTTTCAACAGCACCTCCCGTGTCCGCGCGGGGGGCGGGGTGGGGGTCCCCGGGTGTGGGGTGGGAGCGGTCTTTGGTCGTCCCTGCGGTGGGCTGTTCGTTGTGCTGTGCGGCCATGTGTTCGTTCCTTCGTGTCTGGCTTGGTTCCCTGTCGTTGTGCCTTGCCGTTGGTCTGTGGTCCGGGTGTGGTGGGCGTGGGATAGAACGTCTAACGGTCTGGCCTGACGGTGTGGTCTGCGCCCCCGCGGTGTGTGCTCCCGGGTGTCTCCTCTGTGTGTGGTGCCCCTCCTGGGGTGTTGTGTGTGCCGGGGGTGGTGCTTGTCGATGGGGGTGGGGGTCGTTTCGTTGGGTGGGGGGTGGTTGTTCGGTGAGGGGGCCGGGGTTGTTTCCGACCCCCTCTCCCGTGGCTTGTCAGGCTGGGTGCTGATCGCCGTCGAGGAGGTCGTCCAGTTGCCCCGACTCGTGGGCGGCAACGATGTCCGTTGCGCTCATGGTTGCCAGGTCGGCGCGGGTGAGTTGTGCGGGTGTGTCGTGCTGGTACCCGGGCTCGAGGTGGCCGGCCTGCTCGGCGGCTGCGAACTGCTCGGGGGTGGCCGTCGCGACCCAACGCTGGTCGTACCTCATACGTGGACTCCCTTCGCCCGCTCGGCACGGATGGTCGCCTCGTCTTCGCGGAGCCGGTCGAGGTCGTTGAGTCGGTCGCCCAGTTCGCCCAGTGCCTGCCGGATGTCGGTGGGCAGGGGCTGGTTGGGGTCGTAGTTCGCCAGACGTCCGCCGTACAAGGCGAGGTCACCGAGGATGCGTCGCTCCTGCCATGCCAGAGCGTAGTCGCGCCACGCGTTGCTGAGGTGGTCGAGCGCTTCGCGCATGGTCGTGGCGGCGTCGGTGAGGCGTGCCTCGCTCGGCTCGAGCAGGTCGCCCGCTGCCTCTGCTGCCGCGAACGCGAACTCGCGGGCGGCGTGGGTGGCCTTGTGTCGGGCGGTCTGTGCGAGCTCGGCGTGGGCGGCGGCTGCGGCCTCGTGCTCGGAAGTCTTGTCCCGGATCTTGCCGGGGTCCTCTCCGGCTGCGATGGCGGCTGCGACCTTCTCGCGATATGCGCCCTTCGCGGTGGTGGCGGCGTTGCGTTCGCGGCCTGCGGTGCGCTCGTGCTCGTGGGCCGCGTCACGCGATCGGACGAACTCGTCGTACGCCTGGACGGCCTCGGGGGCACTCTCAAATGCTTCCCGCGGGAGCAAGCTCGTGACCATGCTCACGGTGGGTTCCGTGGGTCGCTTGCTGCGGCTCAGGAACGAGAGCTTGCGGCGGTGCTGGATGTCAGTGGTGTTCACTTGTATCTCCTTCGTTCGGTCAGTCTCGGCCGGCGTGTCGCCGTCTGAGGGTCGTGATGACTGGTGGTTGTTTGCTGGTCGCCTGGAGGTCGAGGATCGTGACCGGTCTGATGCCGCGGAGCACGAGCACTTCCGCGTATCGCCGTAGGTCTGTCGCGGTGATCGGCTCGGGCGGCGGTTCCGGCTCCTTCCGGCGCTGCTGCTTACCCACGGTTCGCCTCGATCCGGGAGACGATCTCCGCGAACTCGACCGCCTCACGGCCGGCGACATTCGCCAACCTGTCAAGTGCGCCGACGAGGGTGCCGATGAACACGGCGACCTCGTATGCGTCCTGACCGCTGCCTCGGGTCACACGCGGAGTCACCCATCCGGTGACCAGTAGGTTCCGCTCTTCGTGGGTGGCGCGCGTGAGCTTGTCGAGCAGTTCGGCGGCGAGGGCCTTCGCTCGGCCATGGTTGACCTGGCGTCTCGTCATTGGCTTGTCTCCTTCGTCCCGGTCGATCATCTGTTCGTCTCCTTGCCGGCCCAGAATCCGGCATCCGGTCGTCCGGCTCGGGCATACTCGGCGCACGCCTGCCGGATGGGGCACATGTTGCAGAGGTCGGCCATGGCGAGCCTGTCTGCGGGTGTGAGATCGTCTGCAACGAAACGGTCGTCACCGACGCACAGGGGCGTCTCGGTACGCATCGCGGCCTCGAGCGCGGACCATGCCGCTTCGCCCCTCACGACGCCACCTCGAGCGCGTCACGCGCGCACCGTTCGCATGCGCTGCCAGTAACCGGGTACTCCTCGTGCCCTGGTCGGTCGCAGAACGCCGATGGGTCGTGGCGGGGGGCGATGAGCTTGCGCCGCTGCCCCCACGCTTCGTGTGCCTCACGTGCACGCTTGCATCCGACGCAGGGGTTCACGGTTCCGCCTGGATGGCTGGCACAGAATTTCGGGGGCTCCGCCCCTTCACTGTGTCTACTTCCTGTTTCTACTTCGGGTGTCTCCCTGATAGGGGGTCCCGTCTGTGTGACAGGGGGCCCCTGTCTGGCTGACAGGGGGGTGTGGAAAACCCGAATCGTGTACAGATTCGACTGATCACCCGCCGCGTTCTTACGTCGTTCGACTTCCACGAAGCCGCGCTCGATGAGCTTCTTGAGGGTGCGTCGGACGGTGGATTCGGATGTTCGGGACTCGCGCGCGATGGTCGAGATTGCGGGCCAGGTACGTCCTGCCTTGTCGGCCCGGTTGAGCAGCGCGAGGTACGTAAGGAGTTCGTGCGCGTCTAGGTCTGATTCACGGATCACCCAGTTCGGGATGATCGAAAAGCCTTCAGCCATGTTGACCTTCTTCAGATATTCAGTTGTGGGGTGTTGCGTCATGGGGCGTGGGGGCCGGCATCCGATCAATGCCGATACCGGCCCCTTCCCTGGGCGGCTACTCGGTCGGCCGCGAGATGTCCTGCAATCGGCGACCAGCTGCGTCGAGCGCTGCACCGAGGTGGATTGCTTCGTCGGCGTCGAGGTAGTCGGGCAAGTCGCTCATGTACACGCGGGGCTTGCCAACCTCGGTCGTTCCGTTCCCACCGGTCACGTTGACCTGCTCCACGCGAACTTCTGCGTTGTAGCGTCCCGGCGGTCGGCCCGACCGGGCGTCTCGGTAGATCTCCACCTCTACGACTCCCGCACGGTAGATGCGGAGCGTCTCGTCGTCCTCGTACAGTTCCTCGAGTTCTTCCGCCCACTCAGGTGCGAGGGGTGCGAGAATAGTCATGGTCAGTGCTCTCCTTTGGTTAGGGTGCTTGGTCCTTGGCCCCCGGAGGTTGCCGCCTCGTCGGGGGCCGTGTTCGTTTAGGCGAGGCTCCACACCTTGCATGCGGAACCTCGCTTCGTGCGTCCGACCTCATCGAGGGCTCGGACAACTCCTGCGATCTCCAACTCGTGTCGCCGAGTTCGGATGGACGAGGCAGCCACGGACGGCACCGACTGGTGCAGCCACGCGTACGCCTCGAAGCGGTCCACCAACTGTTCGTCGGTGAGTGGTCCGTGGTTTCGGAGCAGGGTGACAATCACTGCTTTCACCACGCCCATGCCGGCTTCTGTCTGGCTGGCGTACGCGTCGAACGAGTGATCTGGCCCCAGGACCATTGGTCGTGTACGGGTTGCCATCTCTCCCCCTGCGGATTCAGGCGGTCACGGGCTGATCGGTCCGCGCGTACGAGTTCTCCTCGAGGTACGCCTCGACGTCCTCACGCCGATAGAGCACCTTCCGGCCGAACTTCATGTAGCGAGGTCCGCCGCCGCGGTATCGGAGCTGTGCAAGCTGACCGGGGGTCGTGTGCACAAGCTCCGCCAGTTCCTCTGGCGTCAGCATTTCGGGCATGAGTGCCCTCCTCTCTTCCTGACTTTCTGGTTCGCTAGTTCACCGGCCGCCGAGTGGCGAACCGGTCAAAGTTTCTTGTTGCTTGCTAGTGGCCTCCCCTGGGCCCGCAGCAGCGACACCTCACGGCTGTCTCGTCTCACGACGTTCTGCGGTCAACCCCCACGGGCGACACAACCCTCTGTGTTGTTTTGCTCTTCTACCGATCAAAATGATCTCTTATCGAGCACCATACCCCGTGATCGGTGAGAAAGCAAGTCGATTCTTTGGAAATCAAACTGATCGCTGACATGATGGAGTGATGGCGAACAAGATTGACCTCGGTCCGACCGGTGAACAGGTCCGTGCGAACGTCCGCCGCCTGCGAGGCTCAACCCAGTACAAGGAGCTCTCCGAGAAACTGACTCGTGCGGGGCGGCCAATCGCGCCGCTTGGCCTCAGGCGAATCGAATCCGGAGAGCGACGCGTTGATGTTGATGACCTCATGGCACTTGCAGCAGTCTTCGACGTGCCGCCGCTGAGCCTCCTACTCCCCGAAACGGCAAGCGATGAACTGCCCACTCGACTCACTGGAGTTGATCGAGAAGTCGCTCAGAATGTGGCGTGGTTGTGGGCACTCGGCCAAGAACCGTTGTTTGTCTCGAATGACGAGGACCGGAGTAAGCGTCAAGCTGCCCAATACCGCGTCCGGGCAACTCCCTACATCGCCCCTCGAAATCGCGCCATCGTCTTCTTTGATGCGGATCCCGCGGATGACACGGCATTCACCGCCGTAGGGAAGATGATCCCGACTGGTCAGGGCTCAGGCGCAGGGAAGAAGCTGAGCGAACGGCTGAACGATGAAGCTGCCAAGCGGAGAACCCCTGCCGCCGCACGCCAGGACGATTGATGGCATCGATCGAGGCGTACCAGAATGCTGCCGGCGAGACGCTCTACCGCGTCCGCTACCGCAAGCCCGACCACACTCAAGCCTCCAAGCGCGGCTTCAAGGGCAAGCGTGCCGCTCAGCAGTTCATGCACTCGATCGAGTCCGACAAGGGCCGTGGACTATACATCGACGCCAACAAGGGCAGAGCCACAATCGCGACGCTCGGAACCCAGTGGCTCGAGAACCAGCACCATCTCAAGCCGTCCTCACTTCGACCGGTAGCCTCCGCCTGGCGAATCCACGTAGAGCCTCGTTGGGGTTCCGTGAGCGTCGTCGATGTCGGGCACTCAGATGTTCAGTCATGGGTCACAAAGCTCGCCCGCGAGAAGTCGGCGACGACCGTGCTGCGCGCCTATGGCGTGCTGGCCGCGATCCTGGATGTTGCGGTGCGGGACCGGCGCATCCAGTCGAACCCTGCGCGTGGTGTGAAGCTGCCCCGCAAGAAGACCGCGCGGCGGGTGTACCTCACACACGAGCAAGTTGCGCGGCTGTCCGACGCCGCCATGGATCGCGGCATCATCGTTGACGCGCTGGCCTATACAGGCCTCAGATGGGGCGAACTGACCGGCCTGAGGGTTCGCGACGTGGACCTCGTGAAACGCCGCCTGAACGTCTCAGAGAACGCCGTGATGGTAAACGGCAGCGTCATCGTTGGAACACCGAAGTCGCACGCGGGCCGATCGGTTCCCTACCCCAGCTTCCTCGGGGGTCAGCTAGCGGAGCTGTGCCGGGATAGGTCGCCGGACTCGATCTTGTTCGGCGACGGGCACGACCACATGAAGCTGCCCGACTCTCGCGGTGGATGGTTCGCCTACGCGGTCAAGCGCTGCCAGAAGGTAGACGACCAGTTCCCACGGGTGACACCGCACGACCTCCGGCATACTGCGGCATCGCTGGCAATCTCGGCCGGCGCAAACGTCAAGGCTGTGCAGCGGATGCTTGGACACGCGTCGGCGGCGATGACGCTGGACACCTACGCGGACCTGTTCGACGACGACCTCAATAGCGTTGCGGATGCCCTGAGTGCTGCCCGAATGGCGGCAAGTGTGTCCAAATAGTGTCCACGCAGACGCGTTAACGAGTGAAGACCCCCGAACTTCCGCTTGCTTGCTGGGAAGTACGGGGGTCTTCGCTGGCGGTACCGGTGGGATTTGAACCCACGGTGGGCTTTCACCCACACAACTTTTCGAGAGTTGCACCTTAGGCCGCTCGGACACGGTACCGCCGAATATCCTAACCGCGACCGCGCGCTGCGCCAAAACGGGGGCGGATGCCCCTGGGCGCGCGCGGCACGCGCGGAGCATCCGTTCTCGTGTCGGCGGGCACACCTACACTCGCAGCATGGCCCGCCCCACCACGTCGTTCCGCTGCTCCGAGTGCGGGTGGACGACGGTCAAGTGGGTCGGCCGCTGTGGCGAGTGCCAGCAGTGGGGCACGGTCGTCGAGCACGGCGCCGCGGCAGCCGAGGCGAAGGCCGTGCGGCCGGCGGCGGTGGCGGATGCCTCGCGGGCACGCCCCATCACCGAGGCCGTGGCCGACGACTCGCGGCATCGCCCGACGGGTGTCGGCGAGTTCGACCGCGTGCTCGGCGGCGGCATCGTGCCGGGCGCGGCGATCCTCTTGAGCGGCGAGCCGGGCGTCGGCAAGTCGACGCTGCTGCTCGAGGTCGCGGCCCGCGCCGCGGCATCCGGCCGTCGTGTGCTTTACGTGAGCGCCGAGGAGTCGGTCGCACAGGTGCGGCTGCGCGCCGAGCGCACCGGGGCGCTGCACGACACCCTCTTCCTCGCCTCCGAGACCGACCTCGCGACTGTGCTCGGGCAGGTCGACGCCATCGAGCCAGACCTGCTCATCATCGACTCGGTGCAGACCGTGTCGAGCGCCGAGTCCGACGGCGTGGCCGGGCAGCCGAGCCAGGTGCGCGAGGTCGCGTCGACGCTCATCAGGCTCGCGAAGCAGCGGCACCTGCCCGTGCTGCTCGTCGGCCACGTCACGAAGGACGGCACCATCGCAGGCCCCCGCCTGCTCGAGCACCTCGTCGACGTCGTCTGCCAGTTCGAGGGCGACCGGCACACCGCGCTGCGCTTCGTGCGGGCGCTCAAGAACCGGTTCGGCCCGACCGACGAGGTCGGCTGCTTCGAGATGACCGGCGAGGGCATCAGCGAGGTGCCCGACCCGAGCGGGCTGTTCCTGTCGCGATCGCGGGTCGCGGTGAGCGGCACGTGCGTGACCGTCGCGCTCGAGGGCCGGCGTGCGCTGCCCGTCGAGGTGCAGGCGCTCGTCGTGTCGACGAACGCGCCGCAGCCCCGGCGCGTCGTGAGCGGCGTCGACTCGTCGCGCGTGGCGATGATCATCGCGGTGCTCGAGCGCCGGGCGGGGTACTCGCGGCTCGGCGCGCACGACGTGTATGTCTCGACGGTCGGCGGAGTGCGGCTCGCCGAGCCGGGGGCCGACCTCGCGATCGCGGTGGCCATCGCGAGTGCGATGAGCGACCGCGCGGTGCCCGCCGAGATCGCCGCGGTCGGCGAGATCAGCCTCGCGGGCGAGGTGCGGCCCGTCGCCGCGGCACGCCAGCGTGCCGCCGAGGCGCGGCGGCTCGGCTACCGCAGGCTCATCGACGACGAGGTCGGCAGCGTGCAGGCGGCCGTCGAGCACGCGCTCATGACCCGGGCGTCCGCCCGCGAGCAGGAACTCGACGCGGTGTTCTGAGACCGGCGCGGCCGATGCGCTCGGCCGGCTCAGTGGCATCCGCTCGGCTTCGAGCCCCGCGGCTACGCCTCGAGGGCGGCCAAGAGGTCGTCGGGTGATGCCTGCATGGGGTGCGGGCCCGCGATGTCGAGGAACACCGTCGTGATCTCCGACCGGTGCGTCGCGAGGAACGAGCGCAACCATGCGGGGCTGTGCAGCCCGACCGCGGGCGGCAGGTTCGCGGGCTTGTTCGCGGCGTCGCTGAAGAGCAGCAGCGCGACCTCGGCGGTGTTCGGGTCGCGGTAGGTCCAGACCTCGCCGCCGTCGAGCGGCTTGTCGCGCGGGCCCGGCTTGATGAGCGGCACGACGGTGTTGCCGTGGCGCAGCGCGAGGGCGACCGCGGCCATGTCCTGCCGTTCGAGGGCCTCGGCGAGCGCCTGCGACCGGAACTCCTGCGGGCGCGCCGGCGTGCGCTTCTTCTTGGAGGCCATGCCCTCCACCCTACGTTCCCGCGTTGCCCAGACCCGTCGAAAGACTGCGCTCCCGCGGCTCAGAGCGCAGGAAATTGACGGGTCTGGAGAGACACGCTCAGTAGAGGAGCAACTGCTTCGTGGCCGACGAGTCGAACCCGTCGACCGAGACCGAGAGGTGGTACGACGCGCCGCCGGCCGGCACGGGCTCGCGGGAGTCGTCGTCGCAGGTGTCGGGGTCGGAGCGCGTGCGGTTCCACACGATCGGCGCGGCCGAGCTGAGCGGCTCGCCGGGCGTCAGGCTCACCTCGGCGTCGATCGGGTCGACCTGGCAGTCGGTCGAGGTCCAGTACACCTCGTCGCCGCTCGTGATCGTGAACACCTGCGCCGCGGTGCCGGCGTTCAGTACGCAGACGTTCGGGCCCGTGTTCGTGAGCGTGACGGCGAGCTCGGGCAATTCGCCCGCGGCGTACGTGGTGGCGTCGGTCACGGGCTCGACGACGATGTGCTCGGGCGCGCACGGGTCGCCGTCGACGGCGGCCTCCTCGGTGGGCAGGGCAGTGGCGGGGGCATCCGTCGCCGTCGTCGCGACCGGCGTGCCGGTCTCGTCGGGCTGCGCCCCCTGGCTCGCACCCGGCCGCACGATGATCAGCACGACCACCGCGATGACCGCCACGAGACCCAGCAGCACGATGATGCGACGACGCCAGTACACCGCGGCCGGCTGCGGCCCGACGGGCTTGCGGATCATCGACATGCCCACAGGGTACGGCGACGGATGCGACGGGGCCCGCCATCGGCCCGGCGCGCCGCTCCCCCGCGCCGCGAACCGGTCGTGCTAGGAGCCCGACACGCCTCCCAGCAGCTTCAGCATGCGCGTGTTGCCGAGCGTGTTCTGCTTCACGCGCGCGAGGTCGAGGAACTCCGCGACGCCCTCGTCGTGCGAGCGCACGAGCTCGGCGTACACCGCCGGATCGACCGTCTCGTGCCCCATGTCGACGAACCCGTGGCGACCGAAGAAGTCGACCTCGAAGGTGAGGCAGAACAGCCGCGAGAGGCCGAGCTCCGCGGCATCCGCCTCGAGTTCGTCGAGCAGCGCGTGGCCGATGCCGCGCCCCAGCCACGCATCGGCGACCGCGAGCGTGCGCACCTCGCCGAGGTCCTCCCACATCACGTGCAGCGCCCCGCACCCGATGAGGGTGCCGTCGGATGCCTCGGCCACGCGGAACTCCTGCAGGGCGCCGTACAGGTCGACGCGCTCCTTGCCGAGCAGGATGCGTCGGTCGACCAGCGGCTCGGTCAGGGTGACGATTCCGGACACGTCGGCGGCGCGCGCACGGCGCACTCGAAAGTCGGCGGTCATCACGTCAGACTAGCGTTCGTGGATGCTCCCGAAGCCGAGGTCCCGATCGACGAGTCGCTGATCGAGCGGCTCGTCGCCGAACAGCACCCCGACCTCGCCGGACCGGTGCGCATCGTCGAGAACGGCTGGGACAACACCATCGCCCGGCTGGGCGAGGACCGATGCGTGCGGATGCCCCGGCGAGCCGTCGCCGCTCCCCTGATCGAGCACGAGATCCGCTGGCTGCCCCGCCTCGCATCCCGGCTCAGCGTCCCCGTCCCGGTGGCCGAGCGGGTGGGCGAACCCGGGTTCGGCTACCCGTGGCGGTGGGCGATCTGCCCGTGGCTCGACGGTCGCGCGCTCACCGACGTACCCGTAGCCGAGCGCATCGACACCGCACGCGACCTGGGTCGGTTCCTCGGCCCGCTGCACGCCATCGCCCCGGCCGATGCACCGCACAACCCCGTGCGCGGCACGCCGGTGGCCGCCACCGCAGCGCGCCTCGAACAGCGACTCGCGCACCCGGGCGTCCCCGACCCGACCCACCTGCGCCGGCTCTGGGAGGTGGGCCTCTCGGTGCCGCCGCACACCGGGCGCGGGCGCTGGCTGCACGGAGACGTCCACCCGGGCAACCTGGTGGTCGGCGACGTGGACGCCCGCCTCGCGGCCGTCATCGACTTCGGCGACCTCACCGCGGGCGACCCGGCGAGCGATCTCGCGGTGGCGTGGCTCGCGTTCGACGCCGAGGGGCGAGCGGCCTTCCGCGAGGCGGCGGCCCCGTGGCATCCGCCCCGCGCCCGCGGCTGGGTGCGGGCCCGCGCCTGGGCCGTCGTGCTCGGGCTGGCGTTCCTCACCCGGAACGACGACGACTCGCGCATGCACGCGATCGGCGTTCACGCGATGCACCAGCTGCTCGCCGAGACGCCCTGACGAGGCATCCGCCCGCCCTGCCATGCGTGCAGACACGACGACGCCCCCGGCGGCCGGAGCCGGGGGCGTCGTCGATCGCGCGAGTCTCAGTCGCCGGATGCCGCGAGGTCGGGCGTCTGCGGACCCGTGCCGATCGCGGCGTTGGCGTTGACCCCCACGCCCACCGGCAGCTCGCGCTTGGTGGTCGTGAAGACGAACTCGCCGTCCTGGTAGTCGACGTGCACGTGGTCGCCCGAGTTGAGCTCGCCGTGCAGGATCTTCTCGCTCAGGCGATCCTCGACCTCGTGCTGCACCGCGCGGCGGAGCGGCCGGGCGCCGAGGGCCGGGTCGAACCCGACCTCGATGAGGCGCTCCTTCGCCGGCAGCGTCAACTCGACGGTCATGTCGCGGTCGAGCATGCGGTCGGCGAGGCGCTTGACGAACAGGTCGACGATCTGCAGCAGCTCCTCCTTCGAGAGCTGCGGGAACACGATGATCTCGTCGACGCGGTTCAGGAACTCGGGCTTGAAGTTCTTCTTCAGCTCCTCGTTCACCTTGCCGCGCATGAGCTCGTACGCGTTCTGCGAGTTGCCCTCGACCTGGAAGCCGACGGGGCCGCCGGCGATGTCCTTCGTGCCGAGGTTCGTCGTCATGATGATGACCGTGTTCTTGAAGTCGACCACGCGACCCTGGCCGTCGGTGAGACGACCCTCCTCCAGGATCTGCAGGAGCGAGTTGAAGATGTCGGGGTGCGCCTTCTCGATCTCGTCGAACAGCACGACCGAGAAGGGCTTCCGCCGCACCTTCTCGGTGAGCTGGCCGCCCTCCTCGAAGCCGACGAACCCGGGAGGGGCGCCGAACAGGCGGGAGACCGTGTGCTTCTCGCCGTACTCCGACATGTCGAGCGAGATCATCGCCGACTCGTCGTCGAACAGGAACTCGGCGAGCGCCTTGGCGAGCTCGGTCTTGCCGACGCCCGTGGGGCCCGCGAAGATGAACGAGCCCGAGGGGCGCTTCGGGTCCTTGAGGCCCGCACGCGTACGGCGGATGGTCTTCGACAGCGCGGCGATCGCCTCGTCCTGGCCGATGACGCGCTCGTGCAGCGCCTTCTCCATGAAGACGAGCCGGCTCGACTCCTCCTCCGTGAGCTTGAAGACGGGGATGCCCGTGGCCTGCGCCAGCACCTCGGCGATCAGGCCCTCGTCGACCGTCGCGGTCGTCGTGACCTCGCCGGCCTTCCACTGCTTCTCGAGGCGCAGGCGCTCGCCGAGCAGCTGCTTCTCCTCATCGCGGAGCGAGGCGGCCTTCTCGAAGTCCTGGTCCTCGATCGCCTTCTCCTTCATGCCGCGCACGACGCCGATCTTCTGGTCGAACTCGCGCAGCTCGGGCGGGCTCGACAGGATCGACAGGCGCAGGCGCGCGCCGGCCTCGTCGATCAGGTCGATCGCCTTGTCGGGCAGGAAGCGGTCGGAGATGTAGCGGTCGGCGAGGTTCGCCGCGGCGACGATCGCGCCGTCGGTGATCGACACCTTGTGGTGCGCCTCGTAGCGGTCGCGCAGCCCCTTCAGGATGTTGATCGCGTGGGGCAGGCTCGGCTCGGCGACCTGGATCGGCTGGAAGCGGCGCTCGAGCGCGGCATCCTTCTCGAAGTGCTTGCGGTACTCGTCGAGCGTCGTGGCGCCGATGGTCTGCAGCTCGCCGCGGGCCAGCAGGGGCTTCAGGATGCTCGCCGCATCGATCGCGCCCTCGGCGGCGCCCGCACCGACCAGGGTGTGGATCTCGTCGATGAAGACGATGATGTCGCCGCGGGTGCGGATCTCCTTGGTGACCTTCTTGAGGCGCTCCTCGAAGTCGCCGCGGTAGCGGGAGCCGGCGATGAGCGAGCCGAGGTCGAGCGAGTACAGCTGCTTGTCCTTCAGCGTCTCGGGCACCTCGTTCTTCACGATCGCCTGCGCCAGGCCCTCGACGACGGCGGTCTTGCCGACGCCGGGCTCGCCGATCAGCACGGGGTTGTTCTTCGAGCGGCGCGAGAGGATCTGCATGACCCGCTCGATCTCCTTCTCGCGGCCGATGACCGGGTCGAGCTTGGAGTCGCGCGCGGCCTGGGTGAGGTTGCGGCCGAACTGGTCGAGGATCTGCGAGCCGCCCTGCGCGGCCTGCTTCTCGTCGGCGCCGACCTGCACCTGCTCCTTGCCCTGGTAGCCCGAGAGCAGCTGGATGACCTGCTGGCGCACGCGGTTGAGGTCGGCGCCCAGCTTCACGAGCACCTGGGCGGCGACGCCCTCGCCCTCGCGGATGAGGCCGAGCAGGATGTGCTCGGTGCCGATGTAGTTGTGGCCGAGCTGCAGCGCCTCGCGCAGGCTCAGCTCGAGCACCTTCTTCGCGCGCGGCGTGAAGGGGATGTGGCCGGTGGGCTGCTGCTGCCCCTGGCCGATGATGTCCTGGACCTGCTCGCGCACGGCGTCGAGCGAGATGCCGAGCGACTCGAGCGCCTTCGCTGCGACGCCCTCACCCTCGTGGATGAGGCCGAGCAGGATGTGCTCCGTGCCGATGTAGTTGTGGTTGAGCATCTTGGCCTCTTCCTGGGCCAGGACGACGACACGGCGGGCTCGGTCGGTGAATCTCTCGAACATTCGTCACACTCCTCACGGGGCCGGGCAGGGTTGCGGCTTCCGATACATCGAGGGTAGCCACGGCCCTGTGCACAGGGGCGCGTGTTCGCCGTGGGCGCATCACGGTTTGTCCCTACGATGTGCGCATGCCCGACGCCGCCCGCCGCCGCGTGCCGACGGCGCTCGCGGTCGCCTCGGTGGCGACCCCGATGCTGGCTGCAGCGGTGCTCGCGATCCTGCGCTCGGCGACCACGAACCTCTGGCGCGACGAGTACGCGACGGCCCTGCACGCGCCGCTCGACTCCGGCAGCCTGGTGCGGGCCGTCTCGCACGTGGACGGGGTGTTCGGCCCCTACTACGCGCTGATGCATCCGCTCAGCGGGCTCGGCACGGCCGACGAGACGTGGTACCGGGTGCCGTCGATCGTCGCGTTCGTCGTCGCCGCGGGCGGTGTCGCGCTCCTCGCGCTGCGCTGGTGGGGACTGATCGCCGCGATCGTCGGCGGCATCGTGTTCGCGCTGAACCCGGTCCTGCTGTGGCAGGCGACGAATGCCCGGCCGTACGCGATCTCGGTCGCGCTGTTCGTGCTCGCGCTGCTCGCGCTCGACGTCGCCCTGCGCCGGACGGCGCACCGATGGCCGGCCTGGGCCGGCTACGCGCTCCTCGCCGCACTCGCCGCCCTGCTGCATCCGTTCGCCGCCGTTGCCGTCGCGACGAGCGCGGTGCTGGTGGTCGGCCGCCCCGGGCGCACCGTGGCCGCCTGGCTGGCGGCCAGCGCACCGGCCGGCGTGGTCGCCCTCGCGATGCTCGTGGCGACCTCCGACCAGAGCGGCCAGCTCACCTGGCTTCCTCCGGCCGACCTGCGCGAGACGATCGCCCTCCTGGCCGACGTCGCGGGGGTGTCGCCCGGTTACGCCGTGGTGTTCGACCTCGCGGCACTGGGCGTCCTCGGCGCGATGGCCGTCGCGACCCTGCTGGCGTTCGGCCGCGGGGCGCCCGGTGCCGACCCCGCCCGCGCGCGGCCCGTGCTCTTCGCCGGCGCGCTGCTCGCGCTGCCGGCGGTGGTGCTGTTCGCCGGCACCTGGCTCGTCTCGCCGATGCTGACCGATCGCTACCTCATCTGGTCGACCGTCGGGTGCGCACTGCTGGTCGGTGCGGCGGCCGGGGCGGCCGTGCAGCGCGCCGGCGTTCGGAGCCTCGTCGCCGGGGCGCTCGCCCTCGTCGTCGTCGCGGGCATGGTCGCGCTCACGGTGCAGCGCGGCCTCGTCCGTCAGCCCGGCCCGAGCGACCTCGCGCAGGCCGTCGACCTGATCGAGGCATCCGCGCAGCCCGGCGACCGGCTCGTCATCGCGCAGCGCTACTGGGAGGGCGGCGTCGCCTACGAGTTCGCGCGCGCCTCCGGCGACGACGCGTACGGTCAGGCGCTGCGCGAGCTCGTGCCGGTCGGCGGTCAGCCGTTCGCCGATCTCCGCGTGGTGACCGGCGTCGATCCGCTCACGACCGAGCCCGCCGACACGCTCGACGGCGAGGATCTCTGGCTCGTCGCACTCACCCCGATCACGGCCGACGACCACGCGCTCCTCGACGCGGAGCTCGCCGACTGCATCGCACGCATCGACGTGGACGATGCCGCGCGGTTCGGCGTCTTCCACGTCGGGCACGCGTCCTGCGACGGCCCGGGCTGACCCGCAGCACGCCGGCATCACCCGTCACCGGCCCGGAGGTCGATGCACGGGCATAGACTCTGCGGCATGAGCAACCTCGAGCGGGATCCCCGCGAACTGCTCTGCGACCCGGATGCCCCGGGGACGCGCAGCGCGATCGAGATCCTCACCGCGCGCGAGGTGCCGCTCGGCGGCCCACGTGCGATGACCGTGCGCCGCACACTGCCGCAGCGCGGGCGCACGACCATCGGCGCGTGGTGCTTCATCGACCACTACGGACCGGACGACGTGGCCGCCACCGGGGGCATGGTCGTGCCGCCCCATCCGCACACCGGGCTGCAGACCGTGAGCTGGCTGTTCGAGGGCGAGATCGAGCACCGCGACTCGGCCGGCAGTCACGCGATGGTGCGTCCGGGCGAGCTGAACCTGATGACCGCGGGCACTGGGATCCAGCACTCCGAGGTGTCTACTCCGGCGGCCACCACCCTCCACGGTGTACAGCTCTGGACGGTGCTGCCGGATGCCTCGCGGCACGCGAGTCCGTTCTTCGAACGCCACGAGGCGATCCGGGTCTCGGTCGACGACGCCGACGTGCGCGTCTTCGTCGGCGCGCTCGCGGGCGTCGACACCGGGGTCACCGTGTTCTCACCGCTCGTCGGCGCGCAGGTCGACCTGCCGCCGTTCGGTGCCGTGACGCTCGAGGTCGAGCCCGGGTTCGAGCACGGGGTGCTGGTCGACGCCGGCCCCGTGCGGGTCGAGTCGGCGCACGGCGACGACGCGGTCGGCGCCGAGGACGCGGCTCCGAGCGAGCTCGCGTACGTGCCGCCGGGAGCCCGCAGCATCCGACTCTCTGCCGGCGAGGCCCCCGCGCGCGTGCTGCTGCTCGGCGGCGAGCCGTTCGGCGAGCAGATCGTCATGTGGTGGAACTTCATCGGGCGCACGCACGACGAGGTGGTCGCCTACCGGGAGCAGTGGCAGCGCGAGGTCGTCGCGGCCGCCGACGCGCAGGGCCGGTTCGGGCACGTCGACGGGTACGACGGCGACCCGCTGCCCGCACCGGACCTGCCGACCGTGCGCCTCAAGCCGCGGGGCTGACCCGGGCACGACACGGGCGCCGGCGCGTGCGGAGGCGCCGGCCCACGGGCATCCGTCGGCCCCGGGGCATCCGCGCCGCTACTGCAGCGCCGAGGTGAGGCGCGCGAGGTTGTCGAGCACCGTCGAGCGCAGCGGCTGCTGCAGCCACTCCTCGAGGGTGAGCTCGCGGCTGTCCTCGCGGTACTTCGCCTCGACCGCGCGCATGTCGGTCACGAACTGCTCGCCGCGCACGAGCAGCGAGATCTCCATGTTCAGCAGGAACGAGCGGATGTCCATGTTGCTCGTGCCGATGACCGCCACGTCGTCGTCGATCGACAGGTGCTTCGCGTGCAGGATGTACGGCGCCTTGTACATGTAGATGCGCACGCCGGCCCGCAGCAGCGCCTCGTAGTAGGAGCGCTGCGCGTGGTAGACGAGCGCCTGGTCGCCGATCTCCGAGACGAACAGCTCGACGTGCACGCCGCGCTGCGTCGCCGACGAGATCGCCGACAGCATCGCGTCGTCGGGCACGAAGTACGGCGAGGTGATGATGATCTTCTCGCGCGCCGCGAAGAACAGCGACAGGAAGAGCTTGAGGTTGTTCTCGTTCTGGTAGCCGGGGCCCGACGGCACGACCTGGCAGTCGAGGTTCTCCTGCTCGGCGTCCTGCGAGAACGGCACGATGTCGCGCTCGAGCAGCACGTCGGTCTCGAGGTACCAGTCGGCCAGGAAGATCGTGTTCAGGCCCGACACGATCGGACCCTCGAGGCGCGCCATGAGCTCCTGCCACTGCAGCCCGCGCTTGATGTTGCCGGGCTTGTTGTAGCTGCGGTCGATCACGTTCTGCGAGCCCGTGAACGCGACCTCGCTGTCCACGACCAGCAGCTTGCGGTGGTTGCGCAGGTCGGGCCGCTGGTACTTGCCCTTGAACGGCTGCACCGGCAGCATCAGCTGCCAGTCGATGCCCGCATCGGTGAGGAACTTCACCGTGTCCTTGTAGTTCTTCACCCGCACGGATGCCACGTGGTCGAGCAGCACCCGCACCGTGACGCCGCGCGCCTGCGCCGCCGCGAGGCTCTCGAAGAAACGGCGCGTGGTCGGGTCGAGCGCGAAGATGTAGAACTCGACGTGCACGAACCGCTTCGCCTGGTCGATCGCATCGGCCATCGCGCCGAGGCTCGCCTCGTAGTCGTCGATGAGCGTCGCCGAGTTGCCGCCCACGAGGGGCATCGAGCCGAGGTTGCGGTTCATGCGCACGACGCCCTCGAACCAGACCGGCCAGCCGTCGGTGCTCGTCACCCGCTCCATGCCGTGCGTGGTCTCGCGCACGAACCGGTCGATCTCCGACTGCTTCTCACGCCGGTGCTTCGGCAGCTTCGGATTGCCGATCAGCAGGAAGAACAGCACGCCGATGATCGGGATGAAGAAGATCGCGAGCAGCCACGCCATGCCGGCGGTGGGCTTGCGGTTGCGCGGGACGACGATGATCGCGACGATGCGCACGACCAGGTCGACGAGCAGCACGGCGCCCGCGACGATCAGCGTGATGAGTGCGTCTTCCCCGGCGTCGGTCATGCGTCAGGCGGCCGAGCCGTCTCGCGGGGCGTCCAGGCCGAGCTTCGCGCGCTCCTCCGCCTCGATGCGGGCATAGGCGCGGCGCTCGTTGCGGTCGGCGCGGATGACGGATCGCATCACGAACCAGAACACCAGCCCGATGAGCACGGTCGGCGCCAGCGACCAGATCGCGTTCGCCCAGAAGTCGTCCATAGTCCCATCAGGATACGTGGTCGCGCGCCGCGGGCGCGACTCGCCCGATCGGGGGCCAGGCGCGGTCAGCGGGCGGGGCGGCCGTGCGCGAGGAGTGCGGCGATCACCTCGAGGCATCCGCCCAGGTCATGCACGATCTGGGCGTAGCCGAACCGGTGCCAGCGGTAGCCGCGGCGTACGAGGGCCGCGTTGCGCTCGCGGTCGCGGGCCGCGTCGGCGGGGTCGTCGTGCCACCGCGCCCCGTCGGCTTCGATCACCAGCCAGCCGTCGATGACGAGGTCGACCCGGCCGACCCCTGTGATGCGCACCTGCGAGCGCACGTTCCAGCCGCGCTCGAGTGCCGCGAGGCGGAGGATCGACTCGAGGCCGGACTCCGCGCGGGGGTCGACGTGCGGGAGCAGGCGGCGGATGCGGCGGGGCAGCGGTGCGACTGCTTCCTCGAGCTTCCTGCGGCTGAGGCGGCGCTCGTGCAGGGCGCTGTCGAGCGTGGCGATCGCCTCGTACCGCGTGCGGAACCGCGGCAGCGCCTGGGCGAGCGCTGCACCGATGCCGACGCGCCAGCGCCGCTCGCCATCGCGCGTGATGCGCTCGACGCGGATGCGGTACTCCCCCGGACGCATCTCAGGGAGCCGGCTCGCGCTGCGCGGTGTGGCCACGCAGAGCCCGGTGTCGTGCGTGACCCAGACACCGTGGCTGCGCAGCGCACTCTCGCCGCCCAGCACGCCGCGCAACGCGACCCCGCGCACCGCCGCCGGCTCGGCCCGCTCGCTCGCCAGCCACGAGCGGCCCACGCGTTGCGCCGAGCCGGCCGCGACAGCCTCGCGGATCGCGCGCTCGGAGTGCCCGAGTCGACGAAGCTGCGGTTGCGTCGCGAGCCCGCCGAAGCGGGACAGGTCCATGGCGAGATCTCGCATGCGCATCACGGTGGCGCGGAACGGATCGCGCACGCGACGCGTCGCGACGGGCGGCTCTCCGCCCCGCGCGCTGCGTACCTGTGGAGGAGCGCCCGTACCCCACCGGCACTGCCACCGCGTAGCGAAAACATGCAGATCTGACAGTTGGCGGCGAAAGCATGCAAACACGCCGTGCCGTGCGCACGATTGCATGTTTTCGCTGCATCGAGGACGGGCGGGGCGACGCCGGGCAGGAACGACGGATGCCCCTGGGCGCGCGTGGCGCTCAGGGGCATCCGCTCGGGTGTCAGGCCGCGGCGGGCACCGCAGCAGCCGGGAGGGCGTCGGCCACGGGGGCGCGACGCGTCCACTTCTTGAGTGCGATCACGGCGAGCGCCGAGACGACCATGCCCGCGAGGATCGCGATGACGAACCAGAGCAGGTTGCCGATCGCGAAGAACACGAAGATGCCGCCGTGCGGGGCCTGCGAGGTCACGCCCATCGCCATGCAGATCGCGCCCGTCGTGATGCCGCCGAGGATGCCGGCGGGCAGCACGCGCAGCGGGTCGGCCGCCGCGAACGGGATGGCGCCCTCCGAGATGAACGCCGCGCCGAGCAGCCACGCGGCCGCACCGTTCTCGCGTTCGAGCTCGTTGAACTGCTTCGGCGCGAGCACCGTCGCCAGGGCCAGCGCGAGCGGCGGCACCATGCCGGCGGCCATCACCGCGGCCATGATCATCCACGGCGTCTGGTTGTCGATCGACCCGGCCGAGAGCCCGGCCACCGCGAACGAGTACGCCACCTTGTTGATCGGGCCACCGAGGTCGAACGCCATCATGAACCCGAGGAGCGCGCCGAGGGCGATCATGCCGACGCCGGTGAGCGAGTTCAGCCAGTCGGTGAGCGCCGTCATCAGCGTCGCGATCGGCCCGCCGAGCAGCATCAGCATGATGCCGGACGCCACGATCGACGCGAGCAGCGGGATGATGACCACCGGCATGAGGCCCTGCAGCCAACGCGGGCCCTGGATCTTGCCGATCCAGTAGGCCGCCGCACCGGCGAGCAGGCCGCCGACCAGGCCGCCGATGAAGCCCGCGTTCATGATGAGCGCGACCGCGCCCACCGTGAAGCCCGGCGCGATGCCCGGCCGGTCGGCGATCGCGTAGGCGATGTAGCCCGCGAGCGCCGGCACCAGGAAGCCCATCGACGCGGCACCGATCGTGAACGCGACCGCACCGAGGTACTCGCCGAGGCCGCCGGGCGGCAGGTTCCAGAGCGCGCTGCCGAGCACGATCTCGGTCGCGCTGTCGGTGATGTCGTACCCGCCGAGCAGGAAGCCCAGCGCGATGAGCAGACCGCCACCGGCGACGAACGGGATCATGTAGCTCACGCCGGTGAGCAGCCAGCGCTTGAGCTTGCCGCCGACCGATTCGTTGGCGGCAGCGGATGCCGCGGACTGGCCGCCGCCCCCGCCGCCCGCCGCGACGCGGGTGGCGTTCGGGTCGTCCGCCGCGGCGAGCGCCCGTGCGACCAGCTCGTCGGCCTCGTCGATGCCGCGCTTCACGGGCACCTGGACGACCGGCTTGCCGGCGAACCGGGCCTTGTCGCGCACGTCGACGTCGACCGCGAAGATGACCGCGTCGGCTGCGGCGATGACGTCCGGCGGCACCGGGGTGGCACCCGCGGAGCCCTGGGTCTCGACGTGGTAGTCGACGCCCGCGCGCTCGGCTGCGGCCTTCAGCGCGTCGGCCGCCATGTAGGTGTGCGCGATGCCGGTCGGGCACGCGGTGACGGCGACGATGGAACGGCGGCCGCCGGCCGGCGCATCCGCGGTCGCGGTCGTGGCGGACGCCGCTGCGGCACCCGCGGCCCCCGCTGCGGCCGCACCCGTGGCGGCAGCCGCCGCCGGGGCCGCCTCCTCGTCCTCGCGCAGTGCACCCCGCACGATCTCGACGACCTCCTCCGGCGTCGCCGCCGAACGCAGCGACGCGACGAAGTCGTCCTTCATGAGCGACCGCGCGAGCAGGGCGAGCAGCGCGAGGTGGTCCTGCGCGGCGCCCTCCGGGGCGGCGATCATGAAGACGAGGTCGGCAGTCTCCCCCTCGTCGAACTCGACGCCCGGCTGCAGGCGCGCGACCGCGAGGCTCGCCTGCGTGACCGCGGGCGACTTGCAGTGCGGGATGGCCATGCCGCCGGGCAGGCCGGTCGACGACTGCTGCTCGCGCTTCCAGGCGTCGGCCGCGAGGGCCTCCGCGCTGGTCGCACGACCGGCGGTCGCGACGCGTCCCGCGAGCGCGCGGATGACGTCGGACTTGTCGGGGCCGAGGTCGGCGTCGAGGACGACGAGCCCGGGCTCGATGAGCTCACTCATGAGGTGCTCCTTGTGGGTTCGGAGCCGGCGACGGTGCCGGCCTCGGTGACGACGACCCGGTCGGGATCGACCTGCGATCGGGTGGGAACGACGCTGCCGGGCAACGAGGCCGCGGCGGCGCCGTACGCGACGGCGCTCGCGAGCGCCGCCGACGGATGCGCACCCTCGACGGATGCGATGAGGTAGCCCGCGAGCGAGCAGTCGCCGGCGCCGACGGTGCTCCTCGCGGTGATCTTCGGTGCGGCGGCGAACCACGCACCCTCGGGCGCCACGACCGCGGCGCCGACCGCGCCGAGCGTGACGAGGCTCGTGCGCACGCGCGTCGCGGGGATGGTGCGGGCGAGTGCGATCGCGGCATCCGGCCCTGCCTCGAGCTCCTCCTCGCTCGAGCGCCCGAGCAGCTCCGCGAGCTCCTCGGCGTTCGGCTTGATGACGTCGACCGCGAGCTCGGCCTCGACGAGTGCTGCGAGCGCGGGCCCCGAGGTGTCGACCGCGATGCGCGGCGCCGGGTGCGTCTCGGCGCGCACCGCGCGCACGACCTGCGCGTAGAAGTCGTCGGGCGCACCGGGCGGCAGCGAGCCGGCGATCACGAGCCAGTCGGCCCCGTCGCACGCCTCTACCACGGCGGCGATGAGGGCGCGCTGCGCGTCGGCGTCGAGCTCGGGGCCCGGCTCGTTGATCTTGGTGGTCTGCCCGTCGGTCTCGGCGATCGTGAGGTTCGAGCGGATGCGACCGGAGATCGGCACCGCGCGGTACGGCACCGACTCCGCGTCGAGCGCGGCCAGCATCGGGTCGCCGGGCGCGGCCGGCAGCACGGCGACCGAGGTCACGCGCGCGGCGCGGAGCGCCCGGGTGACGTTGACCCCCTTGCCGCCCGGATCCTCGCGGGTGGCGACCGCGCGCTGCACGGCGCCGCGCTCGAGCGGCTCGTCGAGCTCGACCGTGCGGTCGATCGAGGGGTTGGCGGTGAGCGTGACGATCATGCGAGCACCACTTCCACGTCGGCCGCGGCGAGCGCCGCGGCGAGGTCGGCCGGCGGGGGCGTGTCGGTGATGAGCGCGTCCACGTCGGCCAGGTCGGCGAAGCGCACGAGCGCCTCGGACGCCAGCTTCGTCGAGTCGGCGAGCACGATGACCCGGCGGGCCGCGCGCACCATGGCGGCCTTCGCGGCGGCCTCGGCCTCGTCGGGCGTCGACAGCCCGAACTCGACGCTCACGCCGTTCGTGCCGACGAACGCGATGTCGGGCCGCAGCTCGGAGAGCTGGCGCACGGTGGCCGGGCCGACGGCCGCGCCGGTGATGCCGCGAACCGCGCCGCCGAGCATGCGCAGCCGCAGGTGCGGGCTGCCGTGCAGCGTCGAGGCGATGGGGAGCGAGTTCGTCGAGACGTCGATGGTCGCGTCACTCGCCGCGGGCTGCCAGGTGGCGAGCAGGTCGGCGAGGCGCGAGGTGGTGCTGCCCGCGTCGAGGAGCAGCGAGCCGCGGAAGGTGCCGGGCACGAAGCGCACGGCGGCCTGGGCGATGCGGTCCTTCTCGTCGGAGCGCTGCGGCAGGCGCTCGCGCAGCGACGTCTCGGCGAGCGTCGTGCTGCCCGCACCCACGGCGCCGCCGTGCACGCGACGGAGTCGCCCCTGCTGCTCGAGCTGGTCGAGGTCGCGGCGGATGGTCTCGGCGGTGACGCCGAACTCGCGCGAGAGCTCCGCGACCGACACGCGGCCGACCTGCGCGATGGCGCGGGCGATGCGTTCGTGTCGCTCCGTCGCGTACATGCGGCCCCCGCTGGTCGTTCCGTCGCGGCGGGTCGCCGGCGACGTACGCACAGACTCCCACACATTCCCACATTTGGCAACACATACGCAGAATGACCCACAGATTCGGATGCCGCGGGGCTCGCGTGCGGCCTGCATCCCACCCGAGAACATGCAGATCTGCGCGTTCCTCCGCGAATGCATGCAGACACGCCGCGCTGCGCGCGCGATTGCATGTTTTCGGGAGAAGGTAAGCGCGCCGGGAACAGGCGCGCGGCCCGGGAGCGCGGGAGGGACTTGCGTCAGTTGCCGGTGAGCAACTGCCAGAGGCCGAGGCCGATCAGCCAGAGGCCCATCGCCGACGCGATGATCCAGCCGCGCACGCGGTTGCGGTCGGCGCGGGCGCGCGCCTCGGCGGCCTCGCGCTCGGCCCGGTCGGCGTCGGGCTCGGCAGCGGAAGGGCCGTCGGAACCGGACGCACGATGGCCGGCCGCGGCGTCGGCACCGCCCGGGCGGGCGTCGTCGGGGTCGGGCCCGGGGCCCGGCGCGGGGCGGTCGGCGCTCACCGGCGGCATCCGCTCACTTGACCAGCGGGAAGAGGATCGTCTCGCGGATGCCGAGGCCCGTGACGGCCATGAGCAGGCGGTCGATGCCCATGCCCATGCCGCCCGACGGCGGCATGCCGAACTCGAGCGCGCGGAGGAACTCCTCGTCGAGCTGCATCGCCTCGGGGTCGCCGCCTGCGGCGAGGCGCGCCTGCTCGACGAAGCGCTCGCGCTGCACGACGGGGTCGACGAGCTCCGAGTAGCCGGTCGCGAGCTCGAAGCCGCGCACGTAGAGGTCCCACTTCTCGACGACGCCCGCGATCGACCGGTGCGCGCGCACCAGCGGCGACGTGTCGACCGGGAAGTCCATCACGAACGTCGGCCGCTCGAGGCCGCCCTTCACGTGGTGCTCCCAGAGCTCCTCGACGTACTTGCCGTGCAGCGGGTGGTCGATCTCGATGTCCTCGGCGTCGGCGAGCTCGCGCAGGCGCTCGATCGGCGTCTCGGGCGAGATCGTCTCCCCCACCGCGGCCGACAGCGAGTCGTACATCGAGATGCGGTCCCACTCGCCGCCGAGGTCGAACTCGGTGCCGTCGGCCCAGGTCACGACGTGCGAGCCCGAGACGGCCAGCGCGGCGTCCTGGATGAGGCGCTGCGTGAGGTCGGCGATCGAGTGGTAGTCCCCGTACGCCTGGTACGCCTCGAGCATCGCGAACTCGGGGCTGTGCGTCGAGTCGGCGCCCTCGTTGCGGAAGTTGCGGTTGATCTCGTAGACACGCTCGATGCCGCCGACCACCGCGCGCTTGAGGTAGAGCTCGGGCGCGATGCGCAGGTACAGCTCGGTGTCGAAGGCGTTCGAGTGGGTCACGAAGGGGCGAGCGGATGCTCCGCCGTGCATGACCTGCAGCATGGGCGTCTCGACCTCGACGAAGCCCAGTTCGGTGAACGTGCGGCGGAGGCTCGCGTTGACCGCCGCGCGGTCGAGCACGGTGCGGCGCGCCTGCTCGCGCGCGATGAGGTCGAGGTAGCGGCTGCGCACGCGCGTCTCCTCGGAGAGCTCGTTGTGCAGGTTCGGCAGCGGCTGGATGGCCTTCGCCGCCATGCGCCACTCGGTCGCCATGATCGACAGCTCGCCGCGACGGCTCGTGATGACCTCGCCGGCGACGAACACGTGGTCGCCCAGGTCGACGAGCTCCTTCCAGGCCGCGAGCTGCTCCTCGCCCACCTCGGCGAGCGACACCATGGCCTGGATGCGCGCGCCGTCGCCCGACTGGAGCGCCGCGAAGCACAGCTTGCCGGTGTTGCGCAGGTGCACGATGCGGCCGGCGACGCCGACCCGCTCGCCGGATGCCTCGTCGACGCCGAGCCCCACGAACTTCGCCCGCACGTCGGCGATGGCGTCGGTGATCGGCAGCGAGACCGGGTACGCGCCGCCGCCGAGGTCGTCGGCCTGCTCGATGAGCCGCTCGCGCTTGGCGAGCCGAACCGCCTGCTGCTCGGAGATCTCCTCCGGGGTGGGCTCGGTCGCGTCGGCGGGGCTCTGCTGCTCGGCCATGCTCTCTCTCACGGTTGTCGAGGGTGTCGGATGCCGCGGAACGGCGCCCGATCGAAGACGGGCGCGCGCGGCGCGCGAAGCGCGGTGACCAGCCTATCGTCGCGGGCGGGAAACTCCGTGGTCGGTGCAAGGCCCAGGCCCGTCAGAAAGCTGCGCTTCCGCGCCTGGAAGCGCAGTCTTTCGACGGGTCTGGAAACGCGAGGGACGTTTCGGGGGCGAGGGTGACGCGTCAGCCGAGGACGATGTCGGCGTTGTCGAGGAGGCGCGTGCCGGCGACGTCGGCCGCGACCAGCACCCGGGCGGGGCCGCGGTGGTCGTCGTCGACCGGCAGGAAGGTGTCGGGGTCGACCACGACGAGGTAGTCGAGCACGGCCGCCTCGTGGTCGCCGAACGCGCCGGCCGCCTCCGCGAGCACCTCGGCGAGACCGGAGCCCGCGACCTCGCGGGCCGCCTCGAGCGCGTCGGGCAGGGCCCTGGCCGCCGCGCGGGCGTCGTCGTCGAGGTAGCGGTTGCGACTCGAGAGCGCGAGCCCGTCGGACTCGCGCACGGTCTCCACGGGCACGACCTCGACGGGCAGGTCGAGGTCGGCGACCATGCGCATGACCAGGAAGCACTGCTGCGCGTCCTTGCGGCCGAACGTCACGAGATCGGGCCCCGCGATGTGCAGCAGCTTGGCGACCACGGTCAGCACGCCGTCGAAGTGGCCGGGGCGCGCGGCGCCCTCGTAGCGGTCGCCGATCGGGCCCGCGACCACGCGCGTCTCGCTCGGGCCGTGCGGGTACATGTCGTCGACGCCCGGCGCGAAGACCAGGTCGACACCCTCGGGCGCGAGCGCCGCGAGGTCGGCATCCATGGTGCGCGGGTAGCGGTCGAGGTCCTCGCTCGGGGCGAACTGCAACGGGTTCACGAAGATCGACACGACCACCACGTCGGCGAGCTCGCGGGCGCGGCGCACCAGCGCCAGGTGGCCGTCGTGCAGCGCGCCCATGGTCGGCACGAGCGCGACGCGCGCCGGTCGGCCCGTGGCATCCGCCCCGCGCTCCCGGAGGGTGGCGATCGCGCCGCGCAGGGCGGCGATCTCGCGGACGACCCGCGGTGCGTCTGGCGTGCTCACTCGTCCTCCTCCGCGAACGGTTCGGCGAGCGCGGACAGGTCGATGGTACTCGGGGCCCAGCGTGCGAGCGCGTTCTCGACGGCCGAGCGCACGAGCGGTGCGATGACACGGCCCGGCTCGTCGACGCCGACGCCGGCCAGCAGCCCGGTCGCCTGCTCGACGATCGCCGTCGAGAACGAGGTGGCCGTCTCGATCGCCTCCGCGTAGGCGGGCCGGTCGCCCTCGCCGATGACGAGCGGCTCGCCGCCCATCTCGACCACGAGGGCCTGCGCGATGGGCAGCACCGGGGCCGGCGCGGTGACGCCGAACCACGCGCCCGCGAGGCGGGTGCGGTCGACGCTCGTGCCCGTGAACGTGATCGCCGGGTGGATCGCGAGCGGGATCGCCCCGCGCCGGAGCGCGGGTTCGAGCACCGTCGTGCCGAAGCGCGCCGAGGTGTGCGCGACGAGCTGGCCGGGCTGCCACGCGCCCGTCTCGGCGAGGCCGGCGACGAGCGACTCGAGCTGGTCGTCGGGCACCGCGAGCAGCACCAGCTCGCTGCGCTCCACCACCTCGGGCACCGTCAGCACCGGCACCCCGGGGAGCATCGCGTCGGCGCGCTCGCGGCTCTCGGCCGACACCGCCGAGATGCCGGTCAGCGCGTGCCCGGCGCCGGCGAGCGCCGACGCGAGCACGGGCCCGACCCGGCCGGCGCCGACCGTGCCGACGCCGAGGCGACCCGTGCGCTCAGTCGGCACGCGCACCGCCCCAGTGGTCGCTCACGTCGAGTCGCGCCCACTCGATGGCCCCGGCCGCGACCTGCTCGACGCACGACTCCGCGTCGTCGCGGGCGACGACCGGGAGCGTCGGCGTGATCGGCCCCATCACGGTGTGCACGCGCACGAGCGCGAGTCCGAGCATCCGCCGCAGCGGCCCGAGGTGCAGCGCGACCGACTGGGTGCGCGCGAGCGGAACGAGCACGAGCGAGCGCCAGACCACTCCGCCGCGGAAGAGCACCACGCCGTCGGCGATCGCGTACCCGGTGCGGCGCCACGAGAACGGTCGCAGCCAGGCGGCCGCCTTCGGTGCGCCGATGAAGGCGTCGTCGCCGCCGGTGCCCACCATGCCGGTCGTCGTGAGCCGGTCGAGCACGTCGTCGGACGCGTCGGGCAGCAGCAGCCCGAGCACGCGGCGCACGTCGGCGATCGTGCCGACGGGCAGCACGAGGCTGCGCCGCTGCGCGTCGCCCGAGGCGCTCACGGTCTGGCCGGCCACGTTGATGCGCACGGTCCACCACCCGAACGGGCGCCAGAGCAGCGGCTGGCCGACCTGGATCGCGTGGATGCGCCCGGGCGGCAGCGTGTCGTTCTGGGTCGAGAGCAGGCCGTACCCGACGCGCACGCCGTCGGGCGTGCCCGCGATGGAATACCGCAGCGACTTCGTGATGCGCGACCACACGTAGGTCACGACACCGATCACGGCCGGCACGAACGAGAACAGCACCCACGCCGAGCCGGAGGTCAGCCCCCAGACGATGACGCCCGCGAAGATCAGGAGCGCGAGCGTGGAGCCGCCGAGCACCGACGAGCCGATGACGCGCCCGAGCGGGATGTGCACGACCGACTCCGGCGGCGCGAGGTCGGGGTCGAGCTCGGGAGCGAGGAACTCGTCGACGCGGCGCTGGACGAGGCCGTCGCCGTGGCCGTTCCCCGCGGTCGTGCCTGCGGGGGTCTCGGCCGGGTCGCCCGGTGCGGCCGCCGCGGCGGCGAGCGGGGCCGGCTCAGGGGCATCCGTCACCGCACCCTCGGGCGCGGCCGCGCGCGCCTTCGCCGCCTTCACGCCCGACGCGAGGCGCAGGATGTCGGCGCGTAGTGCGTCGGCCAGGCGACCCTGCAGGTACGACAGCTGCACGCTCGCCGACTGCCCGGCGACCGACACCTCGAGCTTCGCGGCGCCCACCAGTCGCGGAATGAGGGACTTGGTGATGCTGATGCCCTGGATGCGATCGAGCCGGGCGCTGCGGTGCGAGCGGAACACGATGCCCGAACGCACCTCGACCGCCTCGCTCGTGATGCGGAACGTGTGCAGGCGCCAGCTCAGGAAGAAGCCGCCGAGCAGCAGGAGCAGCAGCACGAGGATCGCCAGCAGTCCCCAGCCCACGTTGCCCGAGCGCACCAGCAGCGAGACCGGGTCGCCGTCGAAGTCGTCGGCGTCGATCGGGGTGCCCGGCGAGACCGCGATGAGGAACAGGTCGACCACGCGCTCGCGCAGGTTCGCGATGACGAACCCGATGATCGCGATGAGGAAGATGCCGCCCCGCAGCAACGGGGTGAGCGGGTGCAGCCGATGCCACTCGCCGTCGGCGAGGTCGGTCGACAGGGCGGCGCGGGCACCCTCCGAGGGTGCGCTCACAGCCCCGCCCGGCGCGTCTCGGCGAGGGCGACCAGCCGGTCGCGCAGCTCCTCGGCCTCCGCCAGCGGCAGGCCCGGCACGGCCACGCCGCTCGCCGCGGCCGCGGTCACGAGCTTCAGGTCGGCGAGGCCGAGCCAGCGCGCGACCGGGCCGCGGGTGATGTCGACCAGCTGCATGCGTCCGTAGGGCACGGCGACGCGGCGCTGGTAGAGGATGCCGCGTCGGAAGAGCAGGTCGTCCTCGCGCAGGCGGTACGCGATGGAGCGCACCCGTCGCGGCTCGAACGCGATCGAGATCAGCGAGACGAGGATGATGCCGCCCGCGATCGCGGCGATCCACCAGAGCTCGAAGATGCTCCAGAGCACGCCGCCCACGATGCCCACGATCGCGACGCCGACGACCGAGCCGACGACCTCGACCACCACGTACTTGGGCGACACCCGACGCCAGCCGTCGTCGATGACGTGCGTGGTGGCGGGGGCGTCCTCGGGCTCAGACATGTGCTTCCTCGGTCTGTTCGTCATCGTCGTCGGGGGGAAGGGTGCAGAAGAACTCTGCCACGAGGCCCGCCGCCAGCAGCGCGCCGGCGGCGAGCATCGACGCGAGTGCGAGCCAGGTCGCCCCGCCCGCCGGCAGCACCGTGCGGGTGACCAGGTAGAGCAGCACCCCGGCCCCGAATCCGAGCAGCAGCGCGCCGCTCAGGCTGCTCGCCTTCGCGAGCACCGCGATGCGCATCGCGCGGAACGGGTCGACGTGCCTCGGGCCGGTGCCCTTCACGGCGCGCCGGATGGGCCAGGCGAGGGCGACGACCACGGCCCCGACGCCCGCGAGCGTGATGGCGAGCGACAGGGGCGGCACGATCGCCGCGTTGCCCATGTTCACGACGAGCAGCTCGAGCAGGAACGCCACGGCCGCTCCGCCGACGGCGAGCAGCAGCAGCGTCGGGGCACCGGTGCGCCTCACGATGCGTCCTGGTCGGGCTCGTACGGGGTGACCTCGTCGAACGCGACCGCGCGCAGCTCGTCGATGCGGCCGTAGCCGGGGATCACGGCCCTGGGCTCGATGTCGAGCCAGGGCTGCAGCACGAAGGCGCGCTGCCAGGCACGCGGATGCGGGATGGTGAGCGTCTCGTCGTCGAGCTCGAGGCCGCCGAAGGTGATGATGTCGATGTCGAGCGTGCGCGGACCCCAGTGCTCGTCGCGCACCCGGCCGTGCCCGCGCTCGATCGTGTGGATCGCGTCGAGCAGCGCGTGCGGGCTGAGGTCGGTGCGGATCGCGATGACGCAGTTGAGGTAGGCGGGTGCGTCGGGGTCGGCGCCCTCGTCGGTGATCGCGACCGTCTCGTAGGTCGGCGAGATCGCCTCGACGCGGGTCTCGCGCAGCATGTCGACGTCGGCGATCGCCTGCCCGATCGTGCCCTCGCGATCACCCAGGCTGCTGCCGAACGCCAGCACCACGCGGGTGCCGCGGTCGCCCCGGCGCTGGCGGAACAGCGCCATCACGCCCGACCCCGCACGATCGTGACGGCCACGTCGTCGAACGGCACCGCGATGGGCGCCTGCGGCTTGTGCACCGTGACCGTGGTCTCCTCGACGGCGTCGTGTGCGAGCACGACCGCGGCGACCCGCTCGGCGACGGTCTCGATGAGGTCGACCGGGTCGGCGCGCACGGCGGCGGCGACCTCCTCGGCCAGCTCGCCGTAGTGCACTGTCGCCGCGAGCGCGTCGCCCGAGGCGGCGGGGGCGAGGTCGAGGCGCGCGTCGACGTCGATGACGAACTCCTGCCCCTGCTCCCGCTCGAAGTCGAAGACGCCGTGGTGGGCTCTCACGCGGATGCCGCGCAGCGAGATGCGGTCTCGGGCACTACTCACGCCCACCACTCTGCCACGCCTCGCCGACCGCCAAGGCGAGGCGTGTGGACGCCACGTCGTGCACGCGCACCGCCCACGCACCGGCGCGTGCGCTCAGCACGCTCACGACGGCCGTCGGCAGGTCGCGCGCCGACACCGGGGCATCCGCATCGAGCAGCGCACCGAGGAACCGCTTGCGCGACGCGCCGACGAGCACCGGGAGCCCGAGTTCGGCGAGTTCGTCGAGGCGCGCGAGCAGCTGCCAGTTGTGTTCCGCGCGCTTGGCGAAGCCGAGACCCGGGTCGATCACGATGCGGTCGCGCGCCACGCCGGCGCCCTCGAGCGCGTCGACCCGTGCGGCGAGCTCGTCGCGCACCTCGACGACGACGTCGCCGTACTCGGCGAGCGCGTCCATGCGATCGGAGTGGCCCCGCCAGTGCATGGCGACGTAGGCGGCATCCGACCCGGCGACGACCCGCGCCATCTCGGCGTCGGCGAGCCCGGCCGACACGTCGTTCACGATGGTCGCCCCCGCGTCGACGGCGGCCGCGGCGGTGGCGGCGCGCATGGTGTCGACGCTCACCCGCAGGCCGATGGCGGCGAGCTCGCGCACGACGGGCACCACGCGCCGGAGCTCCTCCTCGGGGTCGACCCGCGCCGCCCCGGGCCGCGTGGACTCGCCGCCCACGTCGACGATGTCGGCACCGTCGCGCACGAGGTCGAGCGCGTGCGCGACCGCGGCATCGGTGCCGAACCACCGCCCGCCGTCGCTGAAGGAGTCGGGCGTGACGTTCACGACGCCCATGACGAGCGGATGCCCCCGGCGGGCCTCCGCACGCGTCGGCACGCCGGCCTCAGGCATCCGCCCGCCCGCCGATGAGGGTGATCGCCTCGGCCCGCCTGGCGGGTTCGGCGAGCAGCCCGCGGGCGACGACGGTGACGGTCGAGCTCTGCGACTGGCGCGCCCCCCGGCTCGTGACGCACCCGTGCGCCGCCTCGAGCACGACGAGCACCCCGCGCGGGGCGAGCGCGGCTTCGAGGGCGTCGGCGATCTCGTCGGCGAGGCGCTCCTGCAGCTGCGGCCGAGCGGCGAGCACGTCGATCGCGGCGGGGATGCGGCCGAGGCCGACCACCCGCCCGTCGGGCACGTATGCGACGTGCGCGGTGCCGAGGAACGGCAGCAGGTGGTGCTCGCAGACCGAGCGGAAGGCGAGGTCGCGCACGATCACGGTGTCGGACGTCGTCGCCCCGCCCGCGTCGGTCGTGCCGAGCGGCACGGGCTCGCCGAGCGCCGCCACGGGGTCGGCGGCGAGCCCCGCGAACAGCTCGCCGAACGACTCGGCGACCCGCTCGGGCGTGCGCTCGAGACCGGGCCGCTCGGGGTCCTCGCCGATCGCGAGCAGCAGCTCGCGCACGGCGGCCTCGATGCGCGGCCGGTCGATCGCGTCGCCCATGGGCGGGGTCAGGCGGTCGCGGGGCGCGGGTTGGAGCGCGCCGGGCGGCTGGACTCCTGCGAGGCGGCGACCTCCGGGTCGGAGTCGATGCCGCCGTCGACCGCACCGGCGTCGATCGGCGCCTTCGCGACGGGGATCTCGATCGGCGGACGGTCGGAGACCGGACGCTGGTCGCTCGAGAGCCAGAGCGGGCGCTCGGGCAGCTTCGTGACGTCCTTGAAGATCTCGGCGATCTGGTTGTGGTCGAGCGTCTCGTGCTCGAGCAGCTCCGCGGCGAGCGTGTCGAGCACGTCGCGGTTCTCGTTCAGCACCGTCCACGCCTCGTCGTGCGCCTGCTCGATGAGCCCGCGCACCTCGGCGTCGACCTCCTCGGCGATGCGCTCGGAGTAGTCGCGCTGGTGCCCCATGTCGCGGCCGAGGAACACCTCGCCCTGCGCCTGGCCGAGCTTCACGGCGCCGACGTTCGCGCTCATGCCGTACTCGGTGACCATCTTGCGCGCCGTCGAGGTCGCCTTCTCGATGTCGTTCGAAGCGCCCGTCGAGGGGTCGTGGAACACGATCTCCTCGGCGACGCGGCCGCCCATGGCGTAGGTGAGCTGGTCGAGCAGCTCGTTGCGGGTGACCGAGTACTTGTCCTCCAGCGGCAGCACCATCGTGTAGCCGAGGGCGCGACCGCGCGGCAGGATCGTGATCTTGGTGACCGGGTCGGTGTAGTTCATCGCGGCCGCGGCGAGGGCGTGCCCGCCCTCGTGGTACGCGGTGATGAGCTTCTCCTTGTCCTTCATCACGCGGGTGCGGCGCTGCGGACCGGCGATGACGCGGTCGATCGCCTCGTCGAGCGCACGGTTGTCGATGAGCTGCGCGTTCGAGCGCGCGGTGAGCAGCGCGGCCTCGTTCAGCACGTTCGCCAGGTCGGCGCCCGTGAAACCGGGGGTCTTGCGCGCGACGACCTCGAGGTCGACGCCCTTGGCGAGCGGCTTGCCCTTGCCGTGCACCTCGAGGATGCGGCGGCGGCCGTTCAGGTCGGGCGCGTCGACGCCGATCTGGCGGTCGAACCGGCCCGGGCGCAGCAGCGCCGGGTCGAGGATGTCGGGGCGGTTCGTCGCCGCGATGAGGATGACGTTGGTCTTCGGGTCGAAGCCGTCCATCTCGACGAGCAGCTGGTTGAGCGTCTGCTCGCGCTCGTCGTGGCCGCCGCCCATGCCGGCGCCGCGGTGGCGGCCGACGGCGTCGATCTCGTCGACGAAGATGATGGCCGGCGCGTTCTGCTTGGCCTGCTCGAACAGGTCGCGCACGCGGGATGCGCCGACGCCGACGAACATCTCGACGAAGTCGGAACCCGAGATGGAGTAGAAGGGCACGCCCGCCTCGCCCGCAACGGCGCGCGCGAGCAGCGTCTTGCCCGTGCCGGGCGGGCCGTACAGCAGCACGCCCTTGGGGATGCGCGCGCCGACGGCCTGGAACTTCGCCGGCTCCTTCAGGAACTCCTTGATCTCGTGGAGCTCCTCGATGGCCTCCTCGGCACCGGCGACGTCGTCGAACGTGACCTTCGGGCTCTCCTTCGAGACGAGCTTCGCCTTCGACTTGCCGAACTGCATCACGCGGCTGCCGCCGCCCTGCATGCTCGACAGCATGATCCAGAAGAACACGCCGATCAGCAGCAGCGGCAGGAGGATGCCGAGCATCGACAGGAACCAGTTCGACTGCGGCACCTCGTCGGTGAACCCGTCGGCCGGCGCTGCGGCGTTGACCGCGTTGATGACGTCCTCACCGCGCGGGGTCACGTAGTAGAAGCGCACCTCGGAGCCGTACTCCTCGTCGGCCGTCGCGAGCGTGAGGTCGACGCGGTTCTCACCGTCGACGATCTTGACGGCCGCCACGTCGCCGTCGGCGAGGAACTCCAGGCCCTCCTGCGTCGACACCTCGCGGAAACCGGAGGCGGTGATCAGCGTGGATCCGATCCACACGGCCACGACCGCGAGCAGGATGTACAGCAGCGGCCCGCGCAGGATCTTCTTGAAGTTCATGGTGCTGCAAGGCTACCTCGCGGGTGCCGGGCGTCCGCCGAGTGTTCGCTGTGGGCTGCGTGGCAGCGACTGCGGCCCGGGGCGGCCGGGCGAGCGGATGCTACGAGTAGACGTGCGGCGCCAGCACGCCGACGTCGCGCAGGTTGCGGTACTTCTCCGCGTAGTCGAGGCCGTAGCCCACGACGAACTTGTTCGGGATGTCGAAGCCGACGTACTTCACGTCGACGTGCACCTTGAGCGCCTCGGGCTTGCGGAACAGCGCGCAGATCTCGACCGACGAGGCACCGCGCGTGCGCAGGTTCGAGGTCAGCCAGGAGAGCGTGAGCCCGGAGTCGATGATGTCCTCCACGATGAGCACGTCGCGGCCCGAGAGGTCGGTGTCGAGGTCCTTGAGGATGCGAACGACGCCGCTCGAGACGGTGCCCGCACCGTAGGAGGAGACGGCCATCCAGTCGGTCTGCACGTGTCGGTCGAGCTCGCGGGCGAGGTCGGCCATCACCATGATGGCGCCCTTCAGCACGCCCACGAGCAGCAGGTCGCGCCCCTCGTAGTCGGCCTCGATGCGCCGGGCGAGCTCGGCGAGCTTCGCGTGGATCTCGTCCTCGGTGCAGAGCACCTCGGTCAGGTCTGCTTCGATGTCGCTCGCGCGCATGGTGGCTCTGCTCCTCGTGGTTCGCCCGCCGTTCGGTACGAGCCTACGAGGCCGCGGGCGTGCGCGCGATGCGGGCGGGGGCGACGGATGCCTCGCTCAGCCCGCCGCGCTGAACACGAGGCGCGCGCCCACGCGCGCCGCCCGGCACCCGGGCAGGTCGAGCGGTCCCTGTCCATGCCAGTCGGTCACGAGCCGCGCGACCTCGAGCGTCTGCGCCCGCGAGAGCGCGGTGCCGAACTCGCTCGCGACCACGTGCCGGATGATGCGCTGCCGCAGCGCTGCGGGGTTCGCGGCCAGCGCCGCGACCGACACGGCGATGCCCGCCTCGGCCGGCTCGCAGATCTCCTCGATGAACTCGTCGATCTGGTCGGCGAACGCGGCCTCGTCCTCGCGCAGCTGCTCCGCGGTGCGCGCGAGCGCCTCGGCGACGCCCGGGCCGAGCTCGCGCTCGAGCACGGGCAGCACCTCGTCGCGCACGCGCACCCGGGCGAACGCGGGGTCGGCGTTCTGCGGGTCGTCCCACGGCTCGAGGTTCGCATCGAGGCAGGCCTGCCGCGTGGTCTCGCGCCGGATGCCGAGCAGGGGCCGGGCGTACCGGTCGCTCGACGCGGCCATGCCCTGCAGGCTGCCCGCGCCCGACCCGCGCGCGAGCCCGAGCAGCACGGTCTCGGCCTGGTCGTCGAGCGTGTGGCCGAGCAGCACGCGCACGGCGCCGGTCTCGCGCGCGACCTGGTCGAGCGCCGTGTACCGGGCGGTGCGGGCGGATGCCTCGGGGCCGTCGCCCGTCGCCGACACCTCGACCGTGCGCACGACGACCGGGTCGAGCCCGAGGGCGCGCGCCTGCGCGGACGCCCGCCCCGCGGCATCCGCCGACCCGTCCTGGAGGCCGTGGTCGACGATGACCGCGCCGGCGCGCAGGCCGGCACGTGGCGCCTCGAACGCGGTGGCCGCGGCGAGCGCGAGCGAATCGGGGCCGCCGGAGAGGGCGACGAGCACGAGCGGCGCGTCGGCTGCGGGTGCGGTGCGCCCAAGGGCATCCGCTGCGCTGCCCGACCCGGGACCGAGGCCCTCGAGCGCGCCGCGCACCGCCCGTCGCACGTCGGCGATCGGCGGGGTGAGCCGGGGTCGGCCGGCCCGCTGGGCATCGGAGGGCATCAAGTAACCTTATTCCCGTCTTCCCGCGCGGCAGCGAGCCCCGGGGCATCCCCAGAACAAGGAGAACCATGGGCGAGTACGCCGCGATCATCGAGATCCCGAAGGGCAGCCGCAACAAGTACGAGGTCGACCACGAGACCGGCCGCGTCTTCCTCGACCGCGTGCTGTACACGAACTTCATGTACCCGACCGACTACGGGTTCTTCGAGAACACCCTCGGCGACGACGGCGACCCGCTCGACGTGCTCGTGCTCACCCAGTACCCGCTGTTCCCGGGCGTGGGCGTGACCGTGCGCCCGGTCGGCGTGTTCCTCATGGAGGACGACGGCGGCGGCGACGCGAAGGTCATCGCGGTGCCGGCCGGTGACCCGCGCTGGGACTGGATCCAGGACGTCGCAGACGTGCCGGAGTACACGAAGAAGGAGATCCAGCACTTCTTCGAGCACTACAAGGACCTCGAGCCCGGCAAGTGGGTCAAGACCCAGGGCTGGGCGGATGCCGCCGAGGCCGAGCGTCTCATCGCCAAGGCGTTCGAGGCGTTCCCCGGGCACTGATGCACGAGACGTCCGCGTCGGGCCGGCACCCGATCATCCGTGCCGGCCTGGCGACCGAGCAGGCCGTCTACGGCGTGCTGCTCGTCGCCGGCATGATCGTGATCGGCGGGTCGCACGCGACCACGTCGTGGCAGGTGCTGGTCACGGTCGTGGCGACGGTGCTCGTGTTCTGGGCCGCGCACGTCTACGCGGGCACGATCGCGCGGCACGGGTTCGAGGACGACGGTGCGCTGAGCCTCGCCGAGTCCTTCCGGCTGGCGGCGCACGCCTCGTGGGGCCTGCTGGTCTCGGCGCTCATCCCCTGCGCGATCCTGCTGCTCGGCACCCTGCGCATCGTGCCCGACGCTCCGGCGACCTGGCTCGCACTGTGGTCGTGCATCGTGCTGCTCGGCGTGCTCGGGTACCTGGCGCACCAGCGGCGCGGCGCGCCGATGCACCTGCGCATCCTCGGCGCGCTCGTGACCGCGAGCTTCGGCGGACTGCTGGCGCTGCTCAAGGTGCTCGTGCACTGAGCCGATCGCGGCTCGCTCGCCGGCCGCGGCCGACGTTCGCGCCCCGACCCGCGCTCAGCGCGTCGGCGGGGCGAACCCCTTCGCGTCGACGCCGATCGCAGGGCTGACCAGCCGGCCCATACCGGGCAGGTCGACGACCCGCATCGCCAGGTTGCGCATCCCGATCGCGAAGCGGCTCGACGGCACGAACCACTTGGCGGTCTTGCGCCCGGCCGCCTGCTTCTCGGTGACCGACGGTCGCACGCGCGCCTCGAAGGCCTGCAGCGCGGCCTCGATCGCGTCCGCACGTCCACCGAGCGCGTCGACGTCGAGCGCCTCGCCGAGGGCGACGCCGCCGGAGAGCGCGAGGGACGCCCCCTGGCCGGCGACGAGCGACACCGCGTAGGCGCCGTCGCCGATCAGCACGACCCGGCGGTCGTGCCAGGCCGGCGCCTCGACCTGGGCGACCAAGTCGTAGTACACGTCGTCGACCGGGTCGGCCGCGAGCATCGCCGGCACGAACCCGCCGAGGTCGCCGAAGCGCTCGCGCAGCGCGGCGAGCGGGTCGGACGGCATCTCGGCCGACTCCTCCTCGAAGACGAAGAACGTCGCGAACAGGCCCGGCTCCACCTCGTAGACGCCGGCCATGCGCCCCGGCACGCTCATCATCACGAAGCGGTCGGCGATCGCGTCGTGCACCGCGTCGCTGCGGAAGAACCACGCGGCCGTGTGCAGGCCGAGCGGGCGCAGGAACTGCTCCTCGGGGCCGAAGACGTGCGCGCGCACGCCGGAGTGGATGCCGTCGGCACCCACCAACAGGTCGGCCTCGACGCGCTGGTCGCCGAGCTCGACCGTGACGCCGCCGTCGTGCTGCTCGACACCCGTCACGGTGGTGCCGAAGCGCAGCTCGACGCCCGACGGCAGGGCTTCGCGGAGCGCGCGCTCGACGTCGCCGCGCAGCAGCGAGAACAGCCGCCCGTCGAGCGCGTCGCGCATGCGGTCGTACCGGAGCCGGGCGTGCGCGCAGCCGTGCTCGTCGACCCACTCCACCCGATCGACCTCGTGCGCGCGCTCGCGCAGGTCGTCGAGGATGCCGATGCGCTCGGCCGCGTCGTACCCCGGCCCGAAGAAGTCGATCATGTACCCGCCGTCGCGCAGCTCGTGCGCGTGCTCGACGAGCGTGATCCGCCAGCCGTGGCGCTCGAGCGAGATGGCGGCGGCGAGTCCGGCGATCCCGGCTCCGCAGATGACGGCGTGCATGCACGGCTCCTCGGGTCGGGTTCGGCGAGCGGATGCCTCGGGGCGAGGCTAGCCCAGCGGCACGCCGCGCGCAGCCATGAACGGCTGCGGGTTGATGCGGTACCCGTTCTGGAAGACCTCGAAGTGCAGGTGGCATCCGGTCGATGCGCCCGTGCTGCCCGCGCTCGCGATGTTCTGCCCGACGCTCACGGTCTGCCCGTAGCCGACGAACACCCCGCCGGAGCGGATGTGCGCATAGCCGGTCGAGAAGCCGTTGCCGTGGTCGATCTTGATGAAGTTGCCGTAGGTGCCCGACCACCCCGCATACACGACCCTGCCGGAGGCTGCGGCGTAGATGGGCGCCGAGCAGCCGGTCGCGAGGTCGGTGCCGTAGTGGTAGCTGCCCGAGCAGCCGCCCGGGGTGCAGATGCTCGTGCGCGGCCCGTAGTAGCCGCTGATGTACCCGTACGCAGGAACCGCCCAGCCCTGGCTGCTGGTCGTGCCGCCGGGGAGCCCGCCGCCTCCGCCACCGCCGCCACCGGCGGCCGCAGCAGCAGCCGCAGCAGCAGCGGCCCGTGCGGCCGCGGCGCGCGCCGCGGCCTCGGCGGCCTTGCGGCGACGCTCCTCCTCTTCCTTCCGCTTGCGCTCGCCCTCCTGGTAGGCGGCGATCGTGGTCGCCTCCTTGTCCTTCAGGTAGGCGAGCTGCTGCTCGAGCTCGATCTTCTTGTCCTCGGACTCGGCGAGTGCGGCCTCCGCTGCCGCCTGCGCCTCCTGCGCCGCGACGAGCGCCTCCTCGGCCGCGATCCGCAGCGCCTCGCGCTCGTCGCGTGCGACCGCGGCCTGTTCGCCGAGCGCCTGCGCGGTGTTGGCGGCCTGCTGGGCCTCCTCGTACACGCCGGCGGCGCGCTCGACCATCTTGCTCATGTTGCCGAGCTTGGCCAGCAGCTCGTCGGTCTCCTCGGCGGTGCCCGCCTCGAACATGAGGTTGATGCCGAGGTCGGTGCCGCCCGCGCGATAGAGCTGCGCGGCGAGCTGGCCGGCGTTCTCCTCGGCCTCCGCGGCCTCCGCGGCACTCTCGTCGGCCTGCTGCTGGATCTCCTCGGCGCGCCGGTTCGCGTCGTCGAACGCCTGCTGCGCCGCGAGCAGTTCGTCGGTGCGCCGCTCGGCCTCGGCGCGGGTCTCGGCCACCCGGGTCTCGAGTTGCGCGATGAGGTCGGTGATCTCGGAGACCGCCGCGGCGCCCGCTGCGGTGTTGGCCTTGGCCTTCTTCACCTCGTCCCACGTGGGGTACTCGGCGGCGGTCGCCGGCGCGGGCGTGGCGATCGACATGGTGGCGACGAGGAGCAGCGCTCCCAGCACGCCGACGGCGCGGCGGACGGCGGGCGCGATCGCGCGCGCACGGCTCGATCGCCGCGGTGCGACCCCCGTCGCATCCCCCGCCGTGTGGTGCATGGCTCCCCGCTCCCGCCGTCTGGCCGGTTGGTCACGTTCGTCACATCTGTCACATACGCAACATCAGCCACAGTAACAACGGACCGTGCGATCCTCGGTATTGACGGCCGACGTGGTGCTCGGCTCCCGGACGAGGGACGTGCCGAGCGTGACGCTACCGGCGAGCCCGCCGGCAGCCCGGAGCGTCGTCGGCACGTCGCAGGATCGGTTCCGGCCCCGTTTTGGAATCTGGCGGATGTGCACGTATGCTTGGCTGTCGGCGGTCGTGCCCAGCACGACACCCGGCCCCATCGTTTAGCGGCCTAGGACACCGCCCTTTCACGGCGGCAGCACGGGTTCGAATCCCGTTGGGGTCACGCTGAACGAAGGATACAATTTCATACGCAAGGCCCTGTGGCGCAGTTGGTTAGCGTGCCGCCCTGTCACGGCGGAGGTCGCGGGTTCAAGTCCCGTCAGGGTCGCTTCGGTCATGGGCTCTCCTCGAGAGCCCATTGCCGTATGGGGCATCATCGGATGCCCCGTCTGTTCGCATCTTCGGATGCACCAGGCTCTGTAGCTCAGTTGGTAGAGCGCACGACTGAAAATCGTGAGGTCACGGGATCGACGCCCGTCGGAGCCACCAGAGAGAAGCCCGGGTTCGCCCGGGCTTCTTCGCGTTTCCGGCCGCGTGCGCCCGGAGCATCCGCTCGCCGCGAGCCCCTCAGCACTCGATGACGTTGACGGCGAGGCCGCCGAGCGAGGTCTCCTTGTACTTGCGCTTCATGTCGGCGCCGGTCTCGCGCATGGTCGCGATGGCCTGGTCGAGCGAGACGTGATGCGAACCGTCGCCGTGCATCGCGATGCGGGCGGCGTTGATGGCCTTGCTGCTCGCGATGGCGTTGCGCTCGATGCACGGGATCTGCACGAGCCCGCCCACGGGGTCGCAGGTGAGGCCGAGGTGGTGCTCGATGCCGATCTCCGCCGCGTTCTCCACCTGCTCGGGTGAGCCGCCGATGAGCGCGCAGAGCCCGGCGGCGGCCATCGAGCAGGCCGACCCGACCTCGCCCTGGCAGCCGACCTCGGCGCCCGAGATGGAGGCGTTGCGCTTGCACAGGATGCCGATCGCGGCGGCCGTCAGGAGGAACCGCACGACCGCGTCGTCGTCGAGCTCGCGGACGAACCGGTCGGCGTAGTGCAGCACCGCCGGCACGATGCCCGCCGCGCCGTTCGTGGGTGCGGTCACGACCCGGCCACCGGCGGCGTTCTCCTCGTTCACCGCGAGCGCGTAGAGGTTGACCCAGTCCATGGCGCGCATGGCGTCGCCGTCGTCGGCCGTGGCGTCGAGCTTCCGGAACAGGCCCGGGGCGCGGCGACGCACCCGCAGCGATCCCGGCAGGAGCTCGTCGTCGCTCGTGCAGCCGTTCTCGACGCACTCGCGCATGACCCGCCAGATGCGCAGGAGCTCGGCACGCGTCTCCGTCTCGGGCCGCCACGCGGCCTCGTTCGCGAGCATGACGCCGGCGATGTCGATCCGTTCGCGGCGGCAGTGCTCGAGCAGCTCGGCCGCACTCGCGAACGGGAACGGCAGGACCAGCGCCTGCTCGAAGACGGCCGGATGCCCGTTCAGGTCGTCCGCCACGAACCCGCCGCCGACCGAGTAGTAGGTCGCCGTGCGGATGCTGCCGCCGCCGGCGTCGAACGCCGCGAACGTCATGCCGTTCGGGTGGCCGGGCAGGCGCTTCCGCAGGTGCAGCACGACGTCGTCGGCCGGGTGGAACGGGATCTCCCGGGTGCCGCCCAGGCGCAGCACGCCCTCCTCGGCGACGCGGGCGACCCGCTCGCCGACGCCCGAGGTGTCGACCGTCTCCGGGTGCTCGCCGAGCAGGCCGAGGACGACCGCGGCATCCGACCCGTGCCCCCTGCCCGTCGCGCCGAGCGACCCGTACAGCTCGACCCGCACCCGGCCCACGTCGGCGAGGCGCCCGTCGGCAGCGAGCGCGTCGACGAACCGGCGCGCTGCACGCATCGGCCCGACCGTGTGCGACGACGACGGTCCGATGCCGATCGAGAACATGTCGAGGGCGCTCAGCACGGTGCGCACCCGGCGATGAAGGGTGCGGATGCCCGTGGCATCCGCTCGGGTGCGGTGCACGTGGTGCAGGTCATCGGAACTCCCAGGTCGTGGTCGGCGCGTGCCGACGTCGGGTGGTTCCTCCCCGCTCTGTCGATGACCTGAGAGATTCGCGCGGCTCGCGCCGCCTTGCCCCGTCGGTGAGCCGGCCGTGGCCGACTGCTTTCCAGAGTTCCCTGTCGTGGCGGTGCGGGTGCCTGAGAGATTCCCGGGGAGGGACTTGCTCCTACGGCGCCGCCCGGCTTCCCGGGCGAGCTCTCCCGCCACGATGCGGGTGTTCAGTTGCTGGTCGTCACGCTAACACGGCGGCGCTACGGCGATGTCACGTCGGCCGGCCGCTCAGAGCACGACGTCGTCGAACGACTCGAGGCGGATGCGACGGGGCCGGAGCGCCGGCGCACCGAGCACGTCGGCCCCGACCAGGTCGCCGAGGTCGACCCCCGCGACGGCGGCCACGTCGGCGACCGGCACCTGGAACGTGCGGAACGGGCCGAGCGGCGGCACCGCGTCGCCGACCAGGCCCATCCGCCGCGCGAGTTCGTCGGCGCTCAGCTGGGGCGTCTGGTCGAGCAGGAACGCGGCCGAGACGAGCGCGCCGCCCGACACCCAAGCGACGACCTTCCAGAACGACAGCGGCACGCGGATGCCCCGGTACTCCGGATCGGTCGGGCGCAGCACCGGCGCGGTGAACACGCTGATGCGGGCATCCGTCGCCTCGGCGAAGGCGAGCACGTGGTCCTCGAGGCCGAGCCAGAGCTCGCGCGACTGGTTGAAGCCGCTCGCCTGCGGGGCGGCGTTCGGGTACGTGAACGTGTCGGCGTTCGCCTGCGCGGCCACGTCGGGCGCGCCCCAGACCGGGTCGCGCCGGCGCACGAGGTGCCCGCGGTCGAGGTCGTTGCGCAGGTACACCTCGGGGCCGGCCTGCGCCGAGGCGGGCACGCGGTCGTCGAGCCGCCAGTCGTCGTCGCGCGGCAGGTCCAGCAGCGACGAGCCGTCGACGTTCGCGCCCGTGACAGCGGCGAACCGGCGCACGGTGTCGAGCAGCACGCTGAAGTGCGTCGAGTCGAGCACGACGTGCCGCCCCGGCGGGGCATCCGTCACCTGCGGCAACGGCACGGCGACACCGAGGAAGTCCTCGTCGTAGCCCGCGCCGATCTCCCCCATCGTGCGGGCCCTCAGACCCGTCGGGTGCGGAGCCGGTAGTCGTGCAGCGCGCGCACCGCGTGGTCGCCCGGCTGCACGTCGGCGAGCGCCTGGCCCGCGGCATCCGGCACCGGCTCCTCGGGCACGACCTGGGCGACCGCGCCCGTCGCACCGGAACCGTGCACCTCGTGGTGCAGCCGCTCCATGTCGGCGTCGAGCTGCGCGGCCGTCACGGCGGCCTGCTTGAGGCCGTCGAGCAGCTCGGCGGGCACCTGCGCGTCGTACTTGTAGTAGATCTTGTGCTCGAGGCTGGCCCAGAAGTCCATGGCGATCGTGCGGAACTGCACCTCGACGAGCACCGGCACGATGCCGTCGGAGAGGAAGATGGGCACCTCGATGATGGCGTGAAGGCTCTGGTAGCCGTTGTCCTTGGGCTCGGCGATGTAGTCCTTCACGCGCACGACCCGCACGTCGGACTGGCTGGTGAGCACGTCGAAGACGCGGTAGACGTCGGAGACGAAGCTGCAGGTCACGCGCACGCCGGCGATGTCGGTGATCTGCTCGCGGATGGCCTCGAAGCTCGGCTCGACGCCCTTGCGCTGGATCTTCTCGACGATCGAGTCGGCCGACTTCAGCCGGCTCGAGATGTGCTCGATCGGGTTGCCGCGGTCGGAGGCGGCGAAGTCCTCGCGCAGGATCGACAGCTTCGTGACGATCTCGTCGATGCCGAACTTGTAGCGCTGGAGGAAGCGCACGAACTCGTCCTGCAGCGCGCGCAGGGCCTGGAGCCCCTGGTCGTCGACGCCGTCGAACGCGGCTGCGGCACTGTCGAGGTCGGGTCCCGGGGTCGTTGGGGTCACGCGACGAACCTACGTGGGCTGTCTCTGGATCCGCTGTGCACACGCGATGAACCGTCGTGATAGGGCGACGGATGCCCCTGGGCCGACCGCGCCCGGGTCGCCTCGTTCGCGTGCGCGGGCGCCCGTCGCGCGCGTGCGAGACTGAGCGCCATGCGTGCAGTCCTCGCCGTGCTCGCGGCGGCCGTGTGCTTCGGCACCACCGGCACGGCACAGGCCCTCGGGCCGGAGGCCGATCCGCTCTCGCTGGGCGCGGCCCGCATCCTCATCGGCGGCGGCGCACTCGCACTGATCGCCCTCGTGCTGGCCCGGCGCCGGCCGCGCGACCACGACGCGCTCGTGCCCGAGATGCCCGTACTCGACGGCGCGCCCACCGGTTCCGCGCCGACGACCGACGCGCGCCGCGCGCGCCTCGTCTCGGCGGCCATCGTCGTGGCGGGCGCCATCGGCGTGCTCGCCTACCAGCCCGCGTTCTTCGCCGGCACCGAGCGCAACGGCGTCGCGGTCGGCACGGTCGTCGCCCTCGGTTCGGCGCCCGTGCTGACGGGCCTGCTCGAGTGGGCGATCCGCGGGCACCGGCCGTCGGGCCGCTGGGCGCTCTCGACCGTCGTCGCGACGGCGGGCATCGCGACCCTCGGCCTCGCGAGCGGCGACGCCGAGCACGCGATCGACCCGCTCGGCCTCGCCGCGTCGCTCGGCGCCGGCCTCTCCTACGCGGTCTACGCGCTCGCGAGCAAGGGCCTGCTCGAGCGCGGCTGGTCGGGATCGGGCGCGATGGGTGCGCTCTTCGGCCTGGCCGCGGTCGTGAGCCTGCCGCTGCTGCTCGCGACGGATGCCTCGTGGCTCGCCACGCCGGACGGGCTCGTGATGGGACTCTGGCTGGGCCTGGTCACCACGACCCTCGCGTACCTGCTATTCGCGGCCGGCCTCCGGCACCTCACGGCCGCGACCGTGTCGACGCTGACGCTCGCCGAGCCGCTGACCGCGACCCTCCTCGGGCTGTTCCTGCTCGGCGAGCAGCTGCCGCTGGGCGCGGCCATCGGGCTCGCGGTGCTGGCCGCGGGGCTCGCGATCCTCGCCCTGCCGGTCAGGCGCCGAGGAGTGCGGCCTCCAGCGCAGCGGTGATGTCCGCGAGCGACTCCTCCCGCGGCATGGTCGACTCGCCGTCGCCCGGCTGCACCCCGTAGTCGCCGAAGTCGGCGTGGTTCGCGCCCTCGAGCTCGACGAACACCGCGTCGGCGGGCAGCAGGTGCGCGTTCGACGTGACGTCGTCGGGCGTCGTGAGCCCGTCGTTCGAGCCGCTGATGCTGAGCACGTCGAGGCCCGAGTCGGCCAGGTCGTTCGCGCAGTAGCTGCCGAAGAGCACGAGCCCCGACGCATCCGATTCGGGGTCGCCTGCGAGCATGCAGGCGCGCACGCCGCCGAGCGAGTGCCCGCCGACCCACCACTCGTCGACGTCGGGCGCCGCCGCCGTGAACGCGTCGAGGCTGCGGACGTCGAAGAAGGCGAGGTTCAGGGTCGGCTTCGTGATGACCACCGTGGCGCCGGCGTCGACGACACCGGAGAGCACGCGCAGGTAGGCGTACGGGTCGACCCTCGCGCCGGGGACGAACACCAGTCCGGTGCCCGATCCGCCGTCGACCGGCCGCATGACGACCGACTCGGGCGTCGAGGTGATCTCGATCGCGGGGTCGCGCCACGCCTCGAGCGCCGCCTCGCGCTCGCCCTGGAAGACGGTCTGGGTCCACATCACGAAGCCCAGCACGAGCAGCAGGAGCACCGCGACCGCCGCGGCGATCCAGCCGAGCGCGCGCCTCATCCCCGGTGCTCGCCGGGTGCGCGCGCGAACCGGTCGGTGGCCTCGATCATCGCGTCGAGGATGCCCGGCTCGTCGAACGCGTGGCCGGCGTCGGGGATGATGCGCAGGTCGGCCTCGGGCCACGCGAGGTGGAGGTCCCACGCGGTCATGACGGGCGTGCAGATGTCGTAGCGCCCCTGCACGATGACGGCGGGGATGCCGCGCAGGCGTTCGGCGTCGCGGATGAGCTGCCCCTCCTCCCACCAGCCGCCGTGTCGGAAGTAGTGGTTCTCGATGCGCGCGAACGCCGTGGCGTACTCGGGCTCGGTGAACTTCGCGATGGTCTCCTGCTGCGGCAGCAGCGTGATGGTCGACGACTCCCACCGCGACCAGGCGATCGCCGCGGGCTGGTGCACCGACGGGTTCGGGTCGTCGAGGAGGCGCCCGTAGGCGGCGATCATGTGGTGCCGTTCGCGCTCGGGCACCTGGTCGACGAAGTCCTCCCAGAGGTCGGGGAAGATCGCCGACGCCCCGCCCTCGTAGAACCACTCGAGCTCGGATCGCCGCAGCGTGAACACGCCGCGCAGCACGATCTCGGTCACGCGGTCGGGGTGCGTCTCGCAGTACGCGAGTGCGAGCGCGCTGCCCCACGACCCGCCGAGCACCTGCCAGCGGTCGATGCCGAGGTGCTCGCGCAGCTTCTCGATGTCGGCGACCAGGTGCCAGGTCGTGTTGACGCTGAGGTCGGCCTCGGGCTCGCTCGCGTGCGGGATGCTGAGGCCGCAGCCGCGCTGGTCGAACAGCACGATGCGGTAGCGCTCGGGGTCGAACAGGCGCCGGTGCGCCGGGCTCGTGCCCCCGCCGGGCCCGCCGTGCAGGAACACCACGGGCTTGCCGTCGCGGTTGCCGGACACCTCCCAGTAGATGTGCTGTCCGTCCCCCACGTCGAGCATGCCGGTCTCGAGCGGCTCGATCTCCGGATACATCTCGCGCATGCTTCAGGATATCGGCCGGGCGGATGCGGCATGCGGCCGCTGTCCAGCGAGTCGGCGTACGTTCGGGCCATGCGACCGACCCGCGACCGACTCGAACCCGGCCAGGAGTCCGTCTGGGACTACCCGCGGCCGCCCGCGATCGACGCCTCCGGCGAGCGCGTCGAGATCGTGCTCGGCGGCGTGACCGTCGCCTCGACGCGCGACACGGTGCGCGTGCTCGAGACGAGCCATCCGCCGACCTACTACCTGCCGATCTCGGCCTTCGTCGCGGGGGCCCTGCGACCCGCGGCGGGCAGCTCGTTCTGCGAGTTCAAGGGTGGCGCGCGGTACTTCGACGTGCTCGGCGGCGACTCGGTGGCCGAGCGGGCCGCGTGGAACTACCCGACGCCGACGCCGGGGTTCGAGGTGCTCGCCGACCGGGTCGCGGTGTACCCCGGCCGCATGGACGCGTGCACCGTCGACGGCGAGCTCGTGCGCCCGCAGCCCGGCGGCTTCTACGGCGGCTGGATCACCGATCGGGTCGCCGGCCCGTTCAAGGGCGCGCCCGGCACCATGGGCTGGTGAGGGCACCGGGCGTTCACCGGGCGGATGTAGGCTCGCGCACATGAGCGGCACACCGGTCACGATCACCATCACCGGCGCCGGGGGGCAGATCGGCTACGCACTGCTCTTCCGCATCGCCTCGGGCGCGATGCTCGGCCCCGACACGCGCGTGCGGCTGCGGCTGCTCGAGATCCCGCAGGGGCTCGGCGCGGCCGAGGGCGCGGCGCTCGAGCTGCAGGACGGCGCGTTCCCGCTGCTCGACGCGGTCGACGTGACGGATGACGCGGGCCGCGCGTTCGACGGCGCGAACCTGGGGCTGCTGGTCGGCGCCCGCCCGCGCGGGCCCGGCATGGAGCGCGCCGACCTGCTCGAGGCCAACGGCGGCATCTTCGGCCCGCAGGGTGCGGCGATCAACGCCGGCGCGGCCGACGACGTGCGCATCGTCGTGGTCGGCAACCCCGCGAACACGAACGCGCTCATCGCCGCCGCGCACGCGCCCGACGTGCCGCGCGACCGCTTCACCGCGCTGACGCGGCTCGACCACAACCGCGCGCTCGGGCAGCTCTCCGACGCGCTCGACGCGCCGGTCGCCGACATCTCGCGCGTGGCGATCTGGGGCAACCACTCCGCGTCGCAGTTCCCCGACGTCTCGCACGCGACCGTGCGCGGGCGCCCGGTGCCCGAAGTGCTCGACGAGGAGATGGGTGCGGATGCCGCGCGCACCTGGCTCTCGGACGTGTTCATCCCGCGCGTGGCCCAGCGCGGCGCCGAGATCATCCGGGTGCGCGGTTCGAGCTCGGTGGCATCCGCCGCCTCGGCCACGATCGACCACGTGCGCGACTGGGTGCACGGCACCGACGGCGCGTGGACGAGCGCAGCCGTGGTCTCGACCGGGGAGTACGGCGTGCCCGAGGGGCTCGTCTGCTCGTACCCCGTGACCGCCGCCGACGGCACCTGGCACGTCGTGCCCGGGCTGGAGCCCGATGCGTTCGCCGCGCAGCGCATCGCCGCGTCGGTCGAGGAGCTCGCCGCCGAGCGCGACGCGGTGCGTGCGCTCGGGCTGCTCTGACCCGCTCGTCTAGGCTCGTCGCGTGGCCACGCAACCCTCCCCCGCAGCACGACGCAAGCAGATGATCGCCGGCATCGTCGTCGGGTTGATCGTCGGCGTCGTGATCAGCCTCGTGACCGGGTTCTGGCTGTGGCTCGCCGCCGGTGCGGCGGTGGGCCTCGCGAGCGGCGCGCTGCTGAAGCCGCCGGCGCAGTAGTCCGCGAAACGACGAGGGCCGACCCGCCCGGCGGATCGGCCCTGCGTGCGTGCGCGGCGGCGCTACTTCTTCGACTTCTCCGGCACCGGCGCGGTGCCCGACGCGCGCTGCGCTTCGAAGTAGGCGCGCGCCTCGTCCTGCCGCTTCGCCTCGGCACCGGTCGCGATGCTCGCGCGCAGGTGCTCGGGCTCGAAGCCGAACGCGTCGACCAGGTCGAGCGCGTGCGGGCGCAGGCGCGCGATCAGGCGGTCGACGTAGGCCGTGACGGCCTGCGCGCGCTGCGGCGACAGGCGGCCGTGGATGAGGTACCACGACATGTGCCGCTCGAGCAGCCCCAGGCCGAACAGGTCGCGCAGCCAGGTGAGCACCTGCTTCGTGCCCTCGTGCTCGGTCTGCTCGAGGCCGCGCGTGAACGCCTCCCACTGCAGCAGTTCGGCGTGCGCGCGCGCCGCCTCGATGAGCTCGTTCTGGTTCGCGTTGAACAGCGCGGCCGACTCGGCCTTCGAGAGCTTGCGCGCGTCGCGCAGGCGGCCGGCGATCTCCTCGACCATGGTCTCGACGCGGTCGGTGAGCAGGCCCCGCTGCGTGTCGGGGTCGCGCAGGTCCTTGACCGATCGCGCGGTCGAGCCGAAGTCGCTCACGGTCTGTGCGATGCGGCGCAGGCCGCTGCCGTGGAGCGCCCGGTCGGCCGCCTGCGACACGACGTAGCGGGCCAGCGCGCCGGCGTCGGCACCCGCGAACTTCTTCGAGAAGTCGGTGAGCAGGCGCTTGGCGACCAGCTGCAGCAGGACGTTGTTGTCGCCCTCGAACGTGACGTAGATGTCGAGGTCCTGACGCAGGCCGACGAGGCGGTTCTCGGCGAGGAAGCCGGCGCCGCCGCATGCCTCGCGCGCCTCCTGCAGGGTGTCGAGCGCGTGCCAGGTCGACAGCGGCTTGAGCGCCGCGGCGAGGGTCTCGAGGTCCTGCCGGTCGTCGTCGGTGTCGGCCTTCCCGCTGAACACCGCGTCGAACTTCACGAGGAACTCGTCGTGCGCGAAGACCTGCGCGTAGGTGGTCGCGAGGCGCGGCAGGAGGCGGCGCTGGTGCCGCTGGTAGTCGAGGAGCACCTCCTCCTCGGTGTCGCTCGCCGCGTTGAACTGGCGGCGCTCGCTGCCGTAGCGGATCGCGATGGCCAGCGCCATGGCCGACGCGGTGGTCGCGGCACCGTCGAGCGACACGCGACCCTGCACGAGCGTGCCGAGCATCGTGAAGAAGCGGCGGCCCGGGCTCGGGATGGGGCTCGAGTACGTGCCGTCGGCCGCCACGTCGCCGTAGCGGTTCAGCAGGTTGACTCGCGGCACGCGCACGCCGGAGAAGTGCAGGCGGCCGTTGTCGATGCCGTTCAGGCCGCCCTTGAGGCCGTCGTCCTCACCGCCGATGCCGTCGAGGAACGCGCCCTCGTCGTCGCGCAGGTGCACGTAGAACGCGTGCACGCCGTGGTTCACGCCCTTCGTGATGAGCTGCGCGAACACGACCGCGTCCTTGCCGTGCAGGGCCGCGTTGCCGAGGTAGTCCTTCCACGCGCCGCGGAACGGCGTGTCGATGACGAACTCCTCGGTGTCGGGGTCGTACGTCGCGGTCGTGGCGATCGAGGCGACGTCCGACCCGTGCCCGGTCTCGGTCATCGCGAACGCGCCCGGCACGTCGAGGGTCATGATGCCCGGCAGGAACGTCTCGTGGTGGTACTCCGTGCCGAGGTGCAGCACCGCCGCGCCGAACAGGCCCCACTGCACGCCCGACTTGATCTGCAGGCTCGGGTCGGCGAGCACGAGCTCCTCGAACGCCGCGATGTTGCCGCCTGCGTCCTCCTGGCCGCCGAGCGACTTCGGGAATGCGCGGTTCACGTGCCCGTTCGCGACGAGGTAGTGCAGCTGTCCGAGCACCCGCTCGCGGTGCTCCGCCATCGACTGCCCGTCGATGCGCTGCACCTCGGGACGCTTCGCGACCTCGCGCGACGAGAGGCGGATGTCGGCCCAGGTGCCGAGGAGCTGTCGGCCGAGCGCGGCGATGTCGATGGTCGGCTCGGGCTGGGTCGCATCCTCACGCTGCTCGATCGTGGGCTGCGCGTCGGTGTCGGGGCGAACGGCGGTGTCTGCCATGCGATGTCCTCTCTGCACGGATATTCGAGCATCACGGTAGGTCTCTCACAATCAACCGCCAACCGTCCTGTACGGAAGCCACAATCGGGCGTCGCATGACGCGCCGCGAGGATTGTGCGCTGTCCACATGCGTCGGTCGCCCGTGGGCGGGCCGGCGACTCAGCTGCGGAAGTAGGCGTTCGCCTTCGGCGAGAACAGCAGCACCAGGATCAGCACGCCGAACGCGATGCTGAAGTACTCGGCGATGGCGGTCGGGGTCGCCACGATGACCCAGACGGACCCTGCGATCGAGAGCACCTCGACGATCGCGACGACGATGCGGGCGAGGCGGCGGCCGCTCAGCAGGCCCGCGGCGACCGCGATCGCCACGACGCCGATGATGATCGACACGATCGCGACGGTCGTGAGCGCCGCTCCCCCGCCGGCGGCCTCCGCCAGGTCGGGGTCGGTGCCGAAGAGCAGCACCAGCGCTCCCGCGAGCACGTCGAAGAAGCCGCCGATCCAGGTGAGGATGGCGACGAAGGTGACGCCGCCGGGTCGTCTCGCCACGGTGCCCACCTCAGTCGGCGGTCGGCTCGGCGGGCGCGAGACCGCGGAAGTAGCGGTTCGAGTCGGGCATCCAGAGCAGCGTGATGGCCGCGATCGCCACGAGCGCGCTGAGGATCTCCCCGGCGACGCCGGCCGGGTTCATGACGCCGATCACGATCGACGCCATGGCGCTCAGCGCCTCGAGCACCGTCACGGCGATGCGCGAGACGGGGTTGCCGCGCAGCAGGCCGATCGCGGCGACGATCACGATCACGCCGAGCAGGAGCGAGACGGTGGATGCGGCGATCAGCGCGCCGGTGCCGCCGAACTGGTCCGCGAACTCGGGGTCGGAGGCCGCCGTGAAGAGGAGGATCGCCGCGAGGATGTCGATCGCCGCGCCGATCCAGACGAGGAACGCCACGATCGTGACGCCCAGCGGTCGCTTCGGTCCGAACTGCTCTGCCATGTCGCTCCCCCGTCGCGTGCTCTCCGGCCGATCCTAGCGAGCCGGGTCAGGCCGCTGCCACGACCTTCAACAGCGCCTCGCCGTAGGAGTCGCGCTTCTTGGCCCCGATGCCGGTGATGCCGTCGAGTTCGGCGATCGAGCCCGGGCGCGCCTGCGCGACCGCGCGCAGGGTCGCGTCGCCGAACACGATGTACGCGGGCACGCCCTGGCTGCGCGCCTCCTCGGCGCGCCAGGCGCGGAGCGCCTCGAACAGCTCGGCCTGTGCCGGTTCGAGGTCGGCGGCCGCCGGCGCGGCCGCGCGCGAGCGCCGGGCGGGCCGGTCGGGCTCGGTGCGCAGCGAGACCGTGCGCGCGCCCGAGAGCACGTCGGCCGAGGCATCCGTGAGCCCCAGCGTGCCGTACTCGCCCTGCGCCGCGACCAGGCCCTGGGCGAGCAGCTGGCGCACGACCCCGCGCCACTGCTGGTCGCCGAGGTCGTCGCCGATGCCGTAGGTCGCGAGCGTGTCGTGGCCGTACTGGCGCACGCGCGCCGTGTCGTTGCCGCGCAGGATGTCGATGAGGTGCCCTGCGCCGAACCGCTGCCGCCGCTCGCGCTCGAGGCGCACGATCGTCGAGAGCAGCTTCTGCGCGGGCACCGTGCCGTCCCACGACTCGGGCGGGCTCAGGCACGTGTCGCAGTTGCCGCACGGGGTGCTCTGCTCGCCGAAGTAGCCGAGGAGGTTCTGGCGGCGGCAGGAGACGGTCTCGCACAGCGCGAGCATGGCGTCGAGGTGCTGCTGCATGCGCCGGCGGTGGGCGACGTCGCCGGGACTCTCGTCGATCATGCGCCGCTGCTGCACGACGTCCTGCAGGCCGTACGCGAGCCACGCGATCGCGGGCTCGCCGTCGCGACCGGCGCGACCGGTCTCCTGGTAGTACCCCTCCACCGACTTCGGCAGGTCGACGTGGGCGACGAACCGCACGTCCGGCTTGTCGATCCCCATGCCGAACGCGATGGTCGCGACGACCACGACGCCGTCCTCCTGCTGGAACCGGCGCTGGGTCTCGGCGCGCTGCTCGGGCGGGAGTCCCGCGTGGTACGGCAGCGCTCGCACCCCGTGCTGCTCGAGGTACGCCGCCAGCTTCTCGGTGCTCGCGCGCGACAGGGCGTAGACGATGCCCGAGACCGGCGCGCCCGTGGCGTCGACGCCCTCGCGGCGGATGAAGTCGAGCAGCTGCTGGCGCACCTGCTGCTTCGACTCGATGCGGTACTGGATGTTCGGCCGGTCGAAGCTCGAGACGAAGTGCCGCGCCTCGCCGAGCGACAGCCGCTCGGTCAGCTCGCGGTGCGTGGCCTCGGTCGCGGTCGCGGTGAGCGCGATGCGCGGCACGTCGGGCCAGCGCTCGGCGAGCTCGGCGAGGGCGAGGTAGTCGGGGCGGAAGTCGTGGCCCCACTGCGACACGCAGTGCGCCTCGTCGATGGCGAACAACGCGATGGTGCCCTGCTCGAGCAGGCGCTTCGCGGCTTCCGTGTTCAGCCGCTCGGGCGCGATGTAGAGCAGGTCGAGCTCGCCCGCGCGGTACGCGCGCTCGACCTCGCGCCGCTCGTCGGGCGACTGCGAGGAGTTGAGGTATGCGGCCCGCACGCCGTTGCGCACGAGCGCGTCCACCTGGTCGTGCATGAGCGCGATGAGCGGCGACACGACGACGCCCGTGCCGGGCCGGAGGAGCGCGGGCACCTGGTAGCAGAGGCTCTTGCCGGCGCCGGTCGGCATGAGCACGACCGCGTCGCCGCCGCCCGCCACGTGCGCGATGACCTCGGCCTGGTGGCCGCGGAAGTCGTCGTAGCCGAAGACGGCGTGCAGCGCCTCGATCGCGTCGTCGAAGCGCGCGGGGGCGGTGGCGGAGACCGGGGCGGTGGCGGGCGCGGATGCCTCGGGCCCGGCCGCCCGCGCGAACCCGCCGCCGCCCGGCACGGCCGTCTCCCACTCGAGCTCGGGCGGAGGCGCCTCGTCGTCCTCGGGGGGCGGGACGGCGTCGGGGTCCCACCAGTCGTCGTCGGGTTCCGGCGCGGAGTTCCAGGTCACCCGACGAGCCTAACGAGGCCCGGCGACGGGCGGGCGGACGCGTCGAGCGAACGCCCGCGCCGTCGCCGGGCAACGTGTGGAGGAGCGGCGGTCAGTCGGACTTCCGGCGGGTCAGCAGCAGCGTCACGCCGACGGCCGCGCCGATCGCGAGCACGGCGCCGCCGATCCAGAGCGCCTCCTCGGGCACGAGCGGTGCGCCCTCGTCGGAGGCCGACTCGGAGGCATCCGTCTCCTCATCGGCCGTCGATGCGCCGCACACGAAGTCGGCGTCGCTGCCCGTGCCGAGCTCGACACCCTCGGCAGGCGCCCAGGTGAACCCGAACTCGCCGGAGATGGGGTGCCCGTCGGTCGAGACGACCTGCCACGACACGGTGTAGTCGCCCGGGTCGCCGAGCAGCGTGTCGAGCTCGACCGCGGGGCCGACCACGGTGCCGCAGCCGTCGCCGTAGTGCAGCCCGTCGGGGCCGACCACCTGCACGATGCCCCCGTTGCCGAGGTCGAGCAGGTCGTCGTTCGTGGTGACCGAGATCGTGCCCGGCTGCTCGGTGACGGTCGAGTCGGGCTCGGGGCTCCACGCGATGGGGTAGTTGTGCGCGGCCGCGGGCAGCGCCGGGAGCAGGGCCAGGGCGAACGCCGCGGCCGCGCCGAGCAGGACGCCGACGACTCGGCGGCCCGCCCGACGCGGCGAGGCGTCGGTCACTGCTTCGCGGCTCCGCGGCGAGCGGTCACCGCGAGCACGATGCCCACGGCGCCGACGACCAGGCCGCCGATGCCCAGCACCCGGGCGAGGACGTCGGTCTCGGAGGCATCCGATGCCTCGCTCGCCTCGGTGCTCTCGGCGTGCTCCTCGTCGGAGTGCTCCTCGTCGGCCGCCTCGTCGGTGCCGTGGCTGTGCCCGTCGCCGGTCGACTCGGTGACGGTGATGAACGGCGCCGGGGTCGCGGGCTCCTCCTCGCCCTCGGCGGCGACGTCGACCCACGCGGTCTCGCCCTCCTCGCACGCCTGCACGACCGGGAAGACCAGGTCGGTGCCGGCCGCGTCCTCGGCGATGCGCACCTGGATCGACACGGTGTCGCGGAACCCGTCGGGCAGCGGCTCGACGGCGGTGTAGACGACCTGCGAGACGGCGTCGCCCTCGGTGACGGTCTCGACGTCCCACGTCGAGCTGATGGTCGGGGTGACCGACTCGACCCCCTCCGGGATGTCGAAGGTGAGCGACGTGGTGGGCGAGCCCTCGCAGCCGTGGCCGACCGAGAAGGTCATCACGGCGTAGGAGCCGGCGGCGGTGCCGCTCGGCGTGACCGTGACGTGGGCGTTCGCCGCGAGCGGGGCCGCGAGCGCGAGGAGGGCGCCACCGCCGAGGGCGGCAGCGGCGAGGGAGGTGGTGCGGAGAGTGGTGCGGATGGTCATGTGCGTCCTGTTCGAAAGCGCGCGCCGATTCGCCGACCTGGCGTCGGCGCGAAAGTGGGGTGTGGGTGGCGTGGTCGCGACTAGGCGACGGATGCCACGGGCGGACCCCGGTGCCGCAGGACGGAGAGGACGACCAGGCGAGGCCTGGCGACGGGGCGGTGCCAGGTGCGGATCGAGACGCGCGGGGCGTCGATCGGCAGCGTGGCCGGGATGCGCAGGAGCGGTCGGAGCACCGTGCGGGCGGCGCGTGCGAGGGCGGCGAACGCGAGGTCGCCGCGCTGGAGCGCCACGACGGTCAGCACCGCGGCGACCGCGTGCGAGGCGAGCATCACCGGGGAGGCGTCGAGCGAGCTGAGGCCGAGTCCGCCGAGGGCGGCATCGAACACGGCGGCATCGATGGGCGCGTGCCCGGCGTGCGGGCCGGCGGCCTGTGCCGAGGCGCCGGCGGGTGCGGTCACGGTGAACAGGCCGTGCAGCACGAGCTGGCTGAGCACGGCTCCGGCAGCGGTGCGCGGCAGGCTCGCGGCGGCGCCGACGAGCACCATGCACACGAGCCCCGAGAAGGTGAGCGCGAGCACGATCGCGAGCGGGCCGGGCGGATGCCCCCCGCCGACGACGTGCGAGAGCGATGCGACGAGCGTGGCGGACGCGGCGACGAACCACCCGCGCGCCACCCGCTGCCATCTCGCACTCACCCGAACAGCGTACGCGAACGCGCCGCGGCCCCGCGCACCGGAGTGCGCGGGGCCGCGGCGGTCAGGGGCCGGATCAGAGCGGCGCGACGTCCAGCGTGAACGAGCTCGTGGTGCCGGTGCTCGGCACGTAGATCTCGAAGGTGGTCGGGCCGCTCGCGTCGGACGGCACGAGCACGTTGACGCTCGCCTGGCCGACCTCGTCGGTCGTGGGCGTGTACGACGTGTCGATCGACGCGCTGCCGACGACCACGCCGCCGACGAGCACCTCCGCGACGTCGGCGTCGATCTCATCACGCGTGAAGTCGAGCGACGACAGGTTCACGGTGAAGCTGCCGCCCGCGTTCACCGACGTGCCGCCGGGCAGGTGCACGCCGACCGCGCGCTGCATGAGGTCGGTCGTCGCCGAGCCGAACTCGGCGAAGTAGTCGACCATCGACTGCAGGTCGATCTTGCCGCTGTCGGAGACGTTCGTGCCGCTCGCGAAGGTGCTGAAGTTGTCACCGCCCGAGGCGAGGAACGAGTTGACGCCCACCGAGTAGGTATCGCCCGGCACGACCGGCGACCCGGCGAGCCACATCTCGGTGATCTTGTCACCGGCGGGGCCCGAGGGGTCGTAGGTGTAGGTGAAGTCGGCGCTGACGCCGAGCTTCAGGAACGGACGCGACGCGCCCGCGGGCTGCCACTGCTCCTCGAGGACCTGCTTGATCTGGGCACCGGTGAGGTCCATCGCGACGAGCGTGTTGGCGAAGGGCTGCACGCCGGCGGCCTCGGCGTAGGTGACGTCGCCCGACTCCAGGTCGGCGCGCAGGCCGCCCGGGTTCATGAACGTCACGTCGACCGAGCGCGTGCCGTCGACGTTGAGCGCCCACAGCTGCACGTCGGCGACGAAGTTGCCGAGCGTGGACTCGCCACCGCGGTTCTCCGGGAACGACGTCGAGGTCGCCGGGTCGGCGGCGACGGCACGACCGAAGTTCTGGTCCGCCGTGCCGAGCACGACGCTGCCGAGCTCCTCGGCGACCTCGACCGCGTCGTCCACGATGCGCTGGGTCTTGTTGTCCTCCTTGTAGGCGTACCCGACCACGTCGCCGTCGGCGTTGCGCACCGCGACGTCGTAGATGGTGTTGTGCATCGAGACGATCTCGTCGCCGAGGGTGTCGTACTCGATGACCATGTTCGAGAACTTCTGGCCGTACTGGCCGCTCGAGATGACCGGCCGGTCGTCGATCACGTGGTTGTACGCGAGGTGCGTGTGGCCCGAGACGATCGCGTCGATGTTATCGTTCGCGTTCAGCACGATGTCGCCGAAGCGCGAGTTCGGGTCGATCGCCGACTCGATGGCGGTGGTCGCCGCACCCTCGTGCACGAGCATGATCACGATGTCGGCCTCGCCGTTGGCGGCGTCGCCGTCGCTCAGCTGGTCGGCGACGCGGTTCGCGGCCACGACCGGCGAGCCGACGTCGATCGAGGCGATGCCCGCGGGGCTCACGAGCGACGGGAGCTCGTCGGTGACGGCGCCGACGAAGCCGATGCTGACGCCCTTGAACTCCTCGATCCAGTACTCGGGCAGCGCCGGGTCCTCGGTGCCGGTGTGGTAGATGTTCGCGCCGAGGTACTCCCAGTCGGCGAGGGGCATCACGCGGTCGGTGAGGTCGTCGAACCCGAGGTCGAACTCGTGGTTGCCCACTGCGCTCACGTCGAGGCCGAGCTGGTTGAGCGCCGCGATGGTCGGCTCGTCCTGCTGGATGAACGAGGTGAAGGTCGAGGCGCCGATCATGTCGCCGGCGGCGGCGACCACGGTGTTGGTGTTGCCGCGCGAGAACTCCTTGACCGCCCCGCCGAGCGCAGCGGCGCCTCCGGTGCTGCCGGACTGCTCGAGCCGGCCGTGGAAGTCGTTGAACGTGAGCAGGTTGATCTCGGCGATCTTCTGCTTGCCGGCCGGGGGCGCGGCCTGGGCGGTGGCGACGCCGCCGAGCGTGAGGGCGGCCGTCGCGGCCACGGCGATCGTTCCGGCGACGAGGCGCGCGCTGCGTCGTCGCGTGCGGGCCGGGTCTCCGGCCTGGTGGTCCAGCATGTTCCGGGTACTCCTTCGTTGCGGGATGCCCCGCGCACGCGTACCGGTGGCAGGGGTGAGGCCCACAGTAGGGAACGGGCAGCGGGCCTGACCACCCCCGAATCGCGCACAGAACCGGCAATTCACGACGATTTCATGCGCGAGCGGGCCCGCCGTGCGCAGATGTGCACGCATCTCCCCGCGGTGTGCGCGGATGAGCAGTCGACCCGCCGACTACGCTGAGCGGATGCTCACGGTCGTGGTCGGTCTCGCCGGCGCCCTCGTCTACGGCGCAGCCGACTTCCTCGGCGGCCTCGCCGCGCGTCGCGTGAGCGCCCTGCTCGCCACCGCGGTGGCCGCCGGGTCGGGGCTCATCGCGCTGCTCGTGGCGTACCCGTTCGTGGGCGGCGCGTGGGGCCGCGACGACGTGCTGCTCGGCGCGCTCTCGGGCCTCACCGGCGCGCTCGCCCTGACGCTGCTCTACGCCTGCCTCGCGATCGGCCCGATGAGCATCCTCTCCCCGCTCACCGCGGTGGTGTCCGCCATCGTGCCGATGGCCTGGGGGCTGGCTGCGGGTGAGACCCTCTCGCCGATCGGCACCTGGGCGCTCGGCGTCGCACTCGTCGCGGTCGTGCTCGTCGGGTTCGTGCCCGAGCAGGGCGCGGTGCGCCCGAGCGTGCGCGGCATCGCGATGGCGATCGGCGCCGGCGCCTCCATCGGCGCGTTCCTCATCATCATCGACGGCACGAGCGACGAGAGCGGCCTCGTGCCGCTGGTCATGAACCGCACGGTCAGCGTGCTCGTCATGGCGACCGTGCTCACGACGCTCGTGCTCGTCGCGCGCGGGCGCTCGCGCCGCTGGTCGAGGCGGGCGGCGGATGCCGCGAGCGCACGCGCCCCGGAGGACGAGCCGATCGCGTCGGAGGCGCTGCACGCGACCGGTGCCGCGGGCGTGGCCGTGCACGCGGACCGCCCCGACCGCGAGCCCGGCGACCACGACGCCCCGCGCGGCTTCGTGCTGCGCACTCCCGGTATGGCCGCCGGCATCCGCTTCGCCATCGCCTGCGGCGTGGTCGACGTCGCGGCCAACGTGCTGCTGCTCATCGGGCTGCGCATCGGCGACCTCACCGTGGTGAGCGTGCTCACCGCGATGTACCCGGCCGGCACGATCCTGCTCGCCGCGCTCGTGCTGCGCGAGCGCATCGCGCCGGTGCAGTGGGTCGGGCTCGTGCTCGCCCTGACGGCCGCGGGGATGCTGGCCGCGGCGTAGCATCCGCTCGCCCGACCCCCGCCCTAGAGGCGACCGGCCCAGGTCACGCGCACCACAGCGGAGCCCTCCTCCGCGCTCGCGGCCAGGTCGACCTCGCCGCGGATGCGCCAGTCGTGGTCGCCCGCCGGGTCGACCATGACCTGCTCGACGCGCCACACCCCCGCCGCCGGGTCCTCGTCGATCGCGAGCAGGCGCGGCGCCCGCGCGGCGCCGTCGGTGCCGATCTCGTCGTGCTCGGCGTAGTACGCGTCGAGCACCTCGGGCCAGCCCACCTCGGGGTCGAGCTCGGCGAGCTCCTCGTCGCGCTCGAGGGCGGCGAGCTGCACGCGGCGGAACAGCTCGTTGCGCACGAGCACCGTGAACGCACGACGGTTGTCGACCACGCTCGGCGGCGCGGGCGGCACGACCTCCGCGGGCTCGGGGCCGTCCTCCAGCGGGTGCGCGAGTCGCTCCCACTCGTCGACGAGGCTCGAGTCGACCTGCCGCACGAGCTCGCCGAGCCACTCGATGAGGTCGAGCAGCTCCTCGGTCTTCGCCTCCTCGGGCACCGTCTGGCGCACCGCCCGGTAGGCGTCGCTGAGGTACCGCAGCACGAGCCCCTCGCTGCGCTGCAGCTGGTAGAACGACACGTATTCCCCGAACGACATGCTGCGCTCGAACATGTCGCGCACGACCGACTTGGGCCGCAGCTCGAAGTCGCGCACCCACGGCTGGCTCGACGCGAACGTCTCGTACGCCTGCGCGAGCAGCTCGTCGAGCGGCTTCGGCCAGGTGACCTCCTCGAGCGCCTCCATGCGGTCGTCGTACTCGACGCCGTCGGCCTTCATCGCGGCGACCGCCTCGCCGCGCGCGCGGAACTGCTGCTGCGACAGGATCGGCCGCGGGTCGTCGAGCGTCGACTCGATCACGCTCACCACGTCGAGCGCGTAGTGGCCGGTGCCGGCGGATGCGGCGCCCGACGTGTCGTCGGAGTCGAGCAGCTCGATCGCGGCGAGCGCGAACGGCGAGAGCGGCTGGTTCAACGCGAAGTTCGGCTGCAGGTCGACGGTGAGGCGGATGGCCGGCTCCGCGGCATCCGACCGCACCACCTCGACCACGCCCGCGGCCACCAGCGTGCGGAAGATGCCGAGCGCTCGCCGGGCGAGCTCGCGCTTGCGCGACATCGGCTCGTGGTTGTCGAACACGAGCGCGCGAGCGTTCGCGAACACGTCGCCGCCGCGCGCGATGACGTTGATGAGCATCGCCGCGGTCAGCTGCAGGTGCGAGGTGAGCGGCTCGGGCTCGGCCTCGATGAGCCGCTCGAACGAGCGCTCGGTCCAGTTGACGAAGCCCTGCGGCGGCTTCTTGCGCACGACCTTCTTCAGCTTCTTCGCGTCGTCGCCGGCCTTGCGCACGGCCACCGCGTTCTCGATCTCGTGCTCCGGGGCGAGTGCGACCACCGTGCCGGCCGTGTCGTAGCCGGCGCGCCCCGCGCGCCCCGCGATCTGGTGGAACTCGCGAGCGGTGAGCTGCCGCATCCGCTGCCCGTCGTACTTCGTGAGCGCGGTGAGCAGCACCGTGCGGATCGGCACGTTGATGCCGACCCCGAGCGTGTCGGTGCCGCAGATGACCCGCAGCAGCCCGCGCTGGGCGAGCTGCTCGACGAGGCGACGGTAGCGCGGCAGCATGCCCGCGTGGTGCACGCCGATGCCCGCGCGCACGAGCCGCGAGAGCGTCTTGCCGAACCCGGTCGTGAAGCGGAACTCGCCGATCTCGCGCGCGATCTCGTCGCGCTGCTCGCGGGTGACGACCCGGATCGACGACAGCGCCTGCGCCCGTTCCATCGCGGCGGCCTGCGAGAAGTGCACGATGTAGACGGGCGCCTGCCGCGTCTCGAGCAGCTCCTCGACGGTCTCGTGCGCCGGCGTCACGGCGTACGAGAACGACAGCGGCACGGGGCGCTCGACGCCCGTGACCCGCGCGGTGTCGCGGCCGGTGCGACGCGAGAGGTCGTCGGCGAGCGCGGTGACGTCGCCGAGCGTCGCCGACATCAGCACGTATTGCACGTCGGTCAGCGTGATGAGCGGCACCTGCCAGGCCCAGCCGCGGTCGGGGTCGCCGTAGAAGTGGAACTCGTCCATGACGACCTGGTCGAGGTCGGCCTCGGGGCCGCGGCGCAGCGCGAGGTTGGCCAGGATCTCGGCGGTGCAGCAGATGATCGGGGCATCCGGGTTCACCGACGAGTCGCCCGTGACCATGCCGACGTTCGCCGCGCCGAAGATGTCGACGAGCTGGAAGAACTTCTCGCTCACGAGCGCCTTGATGGGTGCCGTGTAGTAGCTGCGGCCGCCTCGGGCGACGGATGCCGCGTGGGCGGCGACCGCCACGAGGGACTTGCCCGTGCCGGTGGGCGTGGAGAGGATGACGTTCGCGCCGGAGACGATCTCGATGACCGCTTCGTCCTGCGCGGGGTACAGCTCGATGCCCCGATCTGCGGCCCAGTCGACGAACCCGTCGTAGGCCGCGTCGGCGTCGAACGGCGTCGGCATGCGGTCGAGCAGCGAGGCGGTCACCCGAACGAGTCTGCCCCATGCCTGCCGGCACCCGGACATGAGAGCGGCCGGTGCGCCCCGAGCTCGGGTCGTTGCGCACCGGCCAACAGGTCTCGATCGACAGTCAGTTCCCCCTGCATACGCCGTGTCTCGACCCACTCATACGGTACGAACCCCAGGGGGTCGCGGCATCGGGGGAAACCCTGATTGTGCGCCCCGTTCGCTCGAGCGCCGACCGGCCGTCAGACCCCGAGCAGCAGCGAGACGAGGAACAGCACGGGCACGGCGCCGACCGTCGTGATGAGCACGGTGTCGCGCGCGATGATCTCGGCGGTGTCGTAGCGCTGGGCGATGGTGAACACGTTCTGCGCGCTGGGCAGGGCCGCGAGCACGGTGACCGCGTACAGCGTGTGACCGTCGAGCCCGAACGCGAACCGGCCGAGGGCCCACGCGACGAGCGGCATCGCGACGAGCTTCAGCGCCGACGCGAGCACGATGTCGCGACGGCCCGAGCCCGGCGCGAGCGGGCGCTGGCCGTGCAGCGAGATGCCGTACGCGATGAGCATGATGGGCACCGCCGCCTGCCCGACCAGGGCGATCGGCTCGGTGACGATCGCCGGGAGCTGCACGCCGGTGACCGACACCAGCACGCCGAGCAGCGACCCGATGATGATGGGGTTCGCGAGCGCCTTCAGCACGGTGCGCCAGACGGATGCCCCGCCGCGGACGATCACGTCGAGCACCGACAGCGCCGCGGGCATGAACAGCAGCAGCTGCAAGAGCACGACCGGCGCCGAGAAGGCCGCGTCGCCCAGCATGTACACCGAGATCGGGATGCCGATGTTGTTGCCGTTGACGTAGCCGGCGCCCATGCCGCCGATCACGGTCTGCGCGAGCGGGCGGCGCCAGACGAGCATCGCGACGAGCGCGAAGACCACGAACATGGCGACGGCCGCGATGAACGAGACGGGCAGCAGCACGGAGAACAGCGCGCCGACGTCGGCGCTCGACAGCACGCTGAACAGCAGGAACGGGCCGAGCACGCTGAACGCGAGCCGGCTCAGCACGTACCGGGCGTGCGGACCGAGCACGCCGCTGCGTCCGGCGACCCAGCCGACGAAGATCGCGACCGCGATGACCGCGAAGCCGGTCAGGACGTCCAGCACGTGGGCCTCCTCCTGCGCCCGGGTGCGCGTTGGTCGTAGGGTCGGACACGATCCTCCCACCTCCGGCGACGGGTGCCGCGCAGGGTGGGTGCACGCGGACGAAGGAGACCCGACCATGCACATGCACACCACACTGCCCACCGTTCCGCTCGGCACGACCGGGATGGACGTGACCCGCGTCGGATTCGGCGCCTGGGCGATCGGAGGGGCCGACTGGGCGTTCGCCTGGGGCGCGCAGGACGATGACGCGTCGATCGCGGCGATCCGGCACGCGGTCGAGCGCGGCGTGAACTGGATCGACACGGCGTCGGTCTACGGGCTCGGGCACTCCGAGGAGGTGGTCGGGCGGGCCCTCGCCGCGCTGCCCGCCGATGAACGGCCGTACGTGTTCACGAAGGGCGGCATGCAGTTCGACCTCGCCGATCGGCGGCGCAGGGCGCAGCGCGTGGGAGCACCCGCCGCGATCAAGCGGCACGCCGAGGAGTCGCTCGCGCGACTCGGGGTCGAGCGAATCGACCTCTTCCAGATGCACTGGCCGGCCGACGACGGCACCCCGATCGAGGAGTACTGGAACGCGTTCGTCGAACTCCGCGACGAGGGCAAGGTGCGTGCGATCGGGCTGTCGAACCACTCGGTCGCGCAGCTCGACGCGGCCGAGGCGGTCGGGCACGTCGACACGCTCCAGCCCCCGTTCTCGGCGATCGCGCCCGCCACCGCCGACGAGCTGCTGCCGTGGTGCGTCGCCCACGACACGGGCGTGATCGTGTACAGCCCCATGGGCTCGGGCCTGCTGACCGGCGCGTTCGACGCCGAGCGTGTCGCATCACTGCCCGAGGACGACTGGCGGCGCAGCGCACCGGCGTTCACGACCGACCTCGAGCAGAACCTCCGCATCGCCGACGCGCTCGCGCGGGTCGCCGAGCGCCACGGCGTGCCGCAGCCGGCCGCGGCGGCCGCCTGGACGCTCGGGTTCGACGGCGTCACCGCGGCGATCGTGGGGGCGCGTTCCGAGGCGCAGATCGAGGGCTGGCTGCCCGCGAGCTCCCTCGTGCTCACGGACGAGGACTACGCGGAGGTCGCCGCGGCGAGCGCCTGACGCCTCGGCTGCTCAGCCGCGTTCAGGCGCGGAACGTCGGCCGCACCACGTCGGCGGGCCGCCCGCCCGACACGAACTCGACCACCGCCTCGACGAGCCGGAACGGCACGAGCGCGATGAGATGCAGCAGCACGAGCGGGCCGAACGCAGCGGCCGAGTACGGCAGCCACACCATGAGCAGGCGCTCGGCGCCCCACGGCAGCGCGAGCACGGCGGGCACGAGCGCGAGCAGCAGCCACCACGGCGAGGTGGACGCGAGCACGGCCGCGGCGATCACCAGCCCCGCACCGACGAGCGTCTGGAGCACGAGCAGCAGGCCGATGCCGGGCGCCGAGTAGCGGATCGTGCGATCGGCCGACACCCACGACCACATCAGCCACGCGCGCAGCAGCGGCACGCCCTGCTCGCGGAGCGCGGTGCGGAACACGCGGTCGTCGACGCGGCGTCGCACCAGCGTCGCCTCGCGGTCGCCCAGCTCGTCGGCCGCGCGGCTCTGCGCGTCGTGCAGCACCGCGGGCGCCGACTGCCGCCCGTAGCTCGCGATGAAGCTCCACAGGAACATCGGCACCGACGCCAGGTCGGTCGCCTGCGGCTGCGCGCGGTAGGAGATGCCGTCGACGGGGTCGTCGTACCGGATCGCCTCGAGCACGTCGAACTCGTACCCGTCGGCGGGCCGCTGCGCGAGCGAGATGCGCTCGAGCGGGGCTCCCTGGTCGTCGCTGAACGGCATGCGCACCCTCCGGATCGGCTCGACACCATCCTGCCCGTCGACGCTCCCGCCCGGCGATGCGACACTGGCCGCATGGACGATTCCGGCCGCACGACCGGTGCCGACGGGGGCGGCGTGACCCTGCGGCGCCCGATCGAACAGGACCACCCGTCGATCGTCGCGGCGATCGCCGACTGGTGGGACACGCCGAACGCATCGCAGCTCGCCCTGCTCATGCCCCGGCTCTTCCTGCAGCACTTCACCGGGACGAGCCTGATCGCCGAGCACGCCCCGTCGCGCGAGCTCGCCGGGTTCCTCATCGGGTTCCGCTCGCCCGACCACCCCGAAGTCGCCTACATCCACTTCGTGGGCGTGTCCCCGCGGGCCCGGGGGCTGGGCCTCGGGCGGACCCTGTACGAGCGCTTCTTCGACGATCAGCGGGCCGCCGGCTGCCGCGAGGTGCGCTGCATCACCGGCCCGCCGAACCGGGCTTCCCAGGCGTTCCACCGGGCGATGGGGTTCGAGACGGCCGGGGAGGCCGAGGTCGACGGCGTGCTCGCCTACCGCGACTACGACGGTCCGGGCGAGCATCGCGTCGCCTTCCGGCGGGCGATCTGACGCACGGCCCTGTCGCACGCGCGCACGATGGCCGTAGTGTCGTACTCGATGCCCCTGCCGGGGTACGCCGCACCGCCGACGACCGCGAGGGGAGACGGCCATGGCCGCACCGAAGGCTCCGGAAGCCACGCTCGACACGGTGGACCTCTGGTGGCGCGCGGCCAACTACCTCAGCGTGGGGCAGATCTACCTCATGCGGAACCCCCTGCTGCGGCATCCGCTCGCCTCGACCGACATCAAGCCGCGGCTGCTCGGCCACTGGGGCACCTCGCCCGGCCTCAACTTCGTGTACGCGCACCTGAACCGCATGATCGTGCAGCGCGGCACCCCGACGCTGTTCGTCTGCGGGCCCGGTCACGGCGGTCCGGCGATGGTCGCGAACGCGTGGCTCGACGGCACCTACACAGAACTGTTCCCGAAGGTGGGGCAGGACCTCGAGGGGCTTCACGAGCTGATGCGGCAGTTCTCGTTCCCTGGCGGCATCCCCTCGCACGCGGCACCCGAGACGCCCGGTTCGATCAACGAGGGCGGCGAACTCGGCTACTCGCTCATGCACGCGTACGGCGCGGCGCTCGACAACCCGGGCCTCGTGGTCGCGTGCGTGGTCGGCGACGGCGAGGCCGAGACCGGTCCGCTGGCCGCGAGCTGGCGCGCGCACGCCTTCCTCTCCCCCGCGACCGACGGCGCGGTGCTGCCGATCCTGCACCTGAACGGCTACAAGATCGCCAACCCGACGCTGCTCGCGCGCATCCCCGAGGAGGAGCTCGTGCAGTTCTTCCGCGGGCAGGGGTACGAGCCGCTGCTCGTGACCGGCGGGTTCGACGACGAGGACCCGATGCGCGTGCACGAGCGCATGGCGTCCGCGTTCGACGAGGCGTACGGGCGCATCCACGACATCTGGGCCGAGGCGCGGGGCACGAACGGCGACGACGACGCGGATGCCCCTGAGCCGGACGACGCACCGGAAGCCGGCGAGGACGCGACCAGCGCCCCCGACGCCCGCCCGCGCTGGCCCATGATCGTGCTGCGCACCCCGAAGGGGTGGACCGGCCCGAAGGTCGTCGACGGCGTGCAGGTCGAGGGCACGTTCCACGCCCACCAGGTGCCGCTCTCGGGCGTGCGCGACGACGCCGGGCACCGGGCGATGCTCGAGGAGTGGCTGCGCTCCTACTGGCCCGAGGAGCTGTTCGATCTCGAGGGGCGGCCGGCGGCCGGGCTCGCGCCGCTCCGCCCGGTCGGCGGCATGCGCATGAGCGCATCACCGCACGCGAACAGCGGCATGGCCGAGGCGCTCGACCTGCCCGACGTCGCCCCGTTCGCGGTCGACACGGGCGGCACGCGCACGACCCGCGCCGGCGCGACCACGGTGTTCTCGCACTGGCTCGCCGAGCTCATGCGCCGGAACCCCTCGTCGTTCCGCCTGTTCGGGCCCGACGAGGTGGCGTCGAACCGGCTGCAGGCGGTGTTCGACGTGACCCCGCGGGCGTGGATGGAGGCGCTGCATCCCGCCGACGAGCACCTCGGCCGCGAGGGCCGCGTCATCGAGGCGTTGAGCGAGCACCTCATGCAGGGCATGCTCGAGGGCTACCTGCTGACGGGTCGGCACGGGCTGCTCACCTCGTACGAGGCGTTCATCCACATCGTCGACTCGATGTTCAACCAGCACGCGAAGTGGGTCGAGTCGGCGCACGAGGTGCCGTGGCGGGAGGACATCGCGTCGCTCACGTACCTGCTGTCGAGCCACGTCTGGCGGCAGGACCACAACGGCTTCTCGCACCAGGACCCGGGGTTCCTGAACGTGGTCGTGAACAAGCAGGCCCACGTGGTGCGGGTCTACCTGCCGCCGGACGCGAACACGCTGCTCGCGACCATGGCGCACTGCTTCGGCACGACGAACCGGGTGAACGCCGTCGTCGCGGGCAAGCAGCCGCAGGGCGCGTGGCTGTCGATGGACGAGGCGCAGGCGCACGTCGACGCGGGACTCGGCGTCTGGGAGTGGGCGGGCAGCGAGCGCGGGTACGTGCCCGGCGACCCCGGGGCATCCGTGCCCGACGCCGTCATCGCCTGCGCGGGCGACGTGCCGACGACCGAGGCGATCGCCGCCGCCCAGCTGCTGCGGGAGCGGATGCCGCGCCTGCGCGTGCGGCTCGTGAACGTCGTCGACCTGATGCGCCTGCAGGACGCGCGAGAGCACCCGCACGGACTCTCGCACGCCGAGTTCGACGCGATCTTCACGACCGACAAGCCGGTGATCTTCGCGTTCCACGGCTACCCCGCGCTGATCCACCAGCTCACCTACCGGCGCACGAACCACCAGAACATCCACGTGCGCGGGTTCAAGGAGCGCGGCACGACCACGACGCCGTTCGACATGGTGCACCTGAACGACCTCGACCGGTACCGCCTCGCGCTCGACGTGCTCGAGCGCGTGCCCGGGCTCGCCGAGCAGGACGGCGTCGCCGGCCTCGTCGAGGACTGGCACTCGCAGCGGCTCGAGGCGCGCGCGTATGCGTACGAGCACGGCGAGGACCCGCCGTTCGTCACCGAGTGGGAGTTCTCCGAGCGCTGAGCGCGCCGCCTCCGGGTGGGGTCAGGCGGATGCCGCGGGGCCGGTCGAGCCGCGCACCACGAGCGTGGTCGCGAGCAGGTCGTCGGGCAGGTCGTGGCCGTTCGCGCCGACCATCGCGAGCAGCTGGCCGACCGCGCGTTCACCCGCGAGCACGAGCTGCGCCCGCACGGTCGTGAGCGCCGGCACGATCAGCTCGCTGCCGAAGATGTCGTCGAAGCCCGCGACCGACAGCTCGCCGGGCACGTCGACGCCGTGCGCCGCGGCCTCCTGCATGACGCCGATCGCCATGAGGTCGTTGTAGGCGATCGCCGCGGTCGCGTGCGAGGCGCGCAGGCGCCGGTACGCCGCCCGGCCGCCGTCGATCGTGGGCGGGTTGGGGCCGATCTCGACGATCGCGATGCCGCGCGCCTCGGCCGCGTCGAGCAGGGCCGCCCAGCGGCGCTCGCTCATCCACGAGGCGGTCGGGCCGGCGAGGAACGCGACCGTGCGGTGGCCGTGCTCGTCGAGGTGGGCGACCAGGTCGCCCACGCCCGTGTCGACGTCGGGCAGCACGCTCGGCACGCCGTCGACCGCACGGTTGATGAGCACGACCGGCTTGTGCGCGGCGAGGCGCGAGATGCGGTCGGAGGCGAGTCGGGTCGTCGCCAGCACGATGCCGTCGACGCCGGGCAGGATGCGCTCGATCGCGGTGGCCTCGGCCTCGCCCGACTCCTGCGACTCGGCGATGACGAGGGTGAAGCCCGCCTGGCTCGCGGCCTGCTCGGCACCGCGGACCACGCCGAACACCATCGGGTTCGTGATGTCGGCGACGACGAGGCCGAGCGTGTTGGTGCGGCCGGTCGGCAGCGCCCTCGCCATGGGGTTCATGCGGAAGTCGAGCTCGGCCGCGGCGGCGCGGATGCGCGCCTCGGTCTTCGCGCTCACGCGCCCGGGCTTGCCGAGCGCGCGCGACACCGTCGACGGGTTCACCCCAGCGAGGTCGGCCACGTCGTAGATCGTGGCCGGGCCGCCGGAGCGGGTGCGGCGGGGGGCGGCGTCGCCCTGGGGGGCATCCGCTCGGCCCTGCTCACCGGTGCCGCTCATCGCGCCTCCCGGAGTGCGGCGAGCGCGTCGGTGGCGAGCGCGTCGACCGGGTCGGCGACGTCGAGCGCCACCCCCGGTTCGTCGTCGCCGAGCGGCTCGAGCGTGGCCAGCTGCGAGGCAAGCAGCGCCGGCGGCATGAAGTGCCCGGTGCGCGCGCCCGCCCGCTCGGCGAGGAGCTCGGGCGTGCCGTGCAGGAAGACGAAGCGCGTCGCCGGGGCCGCACGGCGGATGCGGTCGCGGTAGGCGCGCTTCAGCGCCGAGCACGCGACCACGATGCCGGCGTCGGCGTGCCGCGCGAGGGTCGCGCCGACCTCGTCGAGCCACGGGGCGCGGTCGTCGTCGTCGAGCGGCTCGCCGGCCGCCATCTTCGCGACGTTCGCCGCCGGGTGCAGGTCATCGCCGTCGATGAACTCGGCGCCGGCGCGCTCGGCGATCGCGCGCCCGACCGACGACTTCCCGACCGCCGAGACGCCCATCACGACGGTCGGCGGCAGGGTGGTGTCGGCGCGCGTGCTCATCTCACCAATCATGCACCGTGCCGTCGGCGAGGCGGTTGTACGGCAGGTAGGCCTGCTCGTACGGGTACTTCCCCGCCTCGTCGACGTCGAGGGTCACGCCGAGGCCGGGCTCGTCGCCCGGGTGCAGCATGCCGTCCTGCCAGGTGAACGACTGGCGGAACACCTGGTCGGTCCTCGCCCCGTGCTGCATGTACTCCTGGATGCCGAAGTTGTGGATCGCGAGGCCCAGGTGCATGGCCGCGGCCATGCCGACCGGGGAGATGTCGGTCGGGCCGTGCATGCCCGACTTGATCTGGAACATCGCCGCGTAGTCGAGGGTCTTCTTCAGCGGCGAGATGCCGCCCATGTGCGTGACCGCGCCGCGCACGTAGTCGATGAGCTGCTCGCGGATGAGGTCCTTGAAGTCCCACGCCGTGTTGAAGATCTCGCCGATCGCGAGCGGCGTCGTGGTGTGCTGGCGCACCAGGCGCAGCGCCTCCTGGTTCTCGGCCGGCGTGCAGTCCTCGAGCCAGAACAGGTCGTAGGGCTCGAGCGCCTTGCCGAGCTTCGCGGCCTGGATCGGCGTCATGCGGTGGTGCCCGTCGTGCAGCAGCGGCAGCTCGGGGCCGAACTCGTTGCGCACGGCCTCGAACACGCCGGGCAGGTGGCGGAGGTAGGCCCGGGTGTCCCAGTCCTCCTCGACCGGCTTCGCGCCGCGGCGCGCGGGCTCGTGGTCGTAGCGGGCCTCGCCGCCGCCGGTGTCGGCCGCCTGCGACGCGATGCCGTAGATGGCCTTCAGGCCTGGCACGCCGGTCTGCACGCGGATCGCCCGGTAGCCCTGCTCCTGGTGCGCGCGGATCGAGTCGAACAGCTCGGGCAGCGACTTGCCGGAGGCGTGGCCGTACGCCATCAGCCCGGAACGGCTCGCGCCGCCGAGCAGCTGGTACACCGGCATCCCGGCGGCCTTGCCCTTGATGTCCCAGAGGGCCATGTCGACCGCGGCGATGGCCGCCATGGTGACCGGGCCGCGCCGCCAGTAGGCGCTGCGGTACAGGAACTGCCAGGTGTCCTCGATGCGCTGCGGGTCTCGGCCGATCAGCAGCGGCACCACGTGCTCGGTGAGGTACGCGACCACGGCCAGCTCGCGCCCGTTCAGGGTCGCGTCGCCGAGCCCGACGAGCCCGTCGTCGGTCGTGAGCCGCAGGGTGACGAAGTTGCGGTCGGGGCTCGTGACGACGACCTCGGCCTTGTCGATGATCATGCTGGTGTTCCTCCGTGGGGGCGGGCGGGGCGCGCGGCCCCGCCCGCGGGGTGGGTGGCTACTTGCGGCGGCGACCGAAGCGGGTCGGGCGGGCCCGGCCGGTGCGGAGCGCCGCTGTGCTGAGCGACACGTCGCTCGCGGGCTTCGTGAGGCCGTCGGGGTGCTCCTCCGCCGAGATGTCGACGATGCCGCCGTGGCCGGCGACCTCCGCCTCCTCGTCGCGGTGGGCCGTGATCTCCTCGACGATCTGCGCGTGGAACCTGTCGGTGAGCGGGTAGAACACCATGATCGCGCCGGCGAGGAAGACGAGCACGGCGGGGATGAGGGCGGCACCCGTGCGGATGCCCCACTCGGCGGCCGTGCCCACGACCTGCTCGCCGACCGCGTAGCCGCCGAAGCCGATCGCGTACGCGGCGAGCGCGCCGCCGACGGCCTGGCCGGCCTTGCGCGTGAACGAGAACACCGCGTACGTGATGCCCTCGGTGCGCACGCCGGTCTTCCACTCGCCGTACTCGACCGTGTCGGCCTCGAGCGCCCAGATGAGCATGGAGACGAACATGATGCCGGGCAGGCCGATCATGCTGCCGCCGAGGGCGACCCACTCGTTCGGCGCGAAGAACGTGATCAGCTGGCCGAGCGAGCCGACCACCGCGCCGGCGATGTACGCCGTGCGCTTGCCGAAGCGGCGCACGACCATCGGCACGAACGGCGCGATCACGAAGATCAGGGCGAGCTGCGCGAGCGAGAGCACGGGCACCAGGTAGAGCGCGTCGAACACGTCTCGCATGAGGTAGATCTGCGCCGTGGTCGACGAGATCATGCCCGACAGCAGCAGCAGCGAGCTGATGCACAGCATGAGCAGCGGCCGGTTGCCCTTGAGGGTGGCGAACGACTGCTTCATCGTGACCTTCGGCACCGCGCGGTAGACGCGCTCCTTGGTCGTGAAGAAGGTGAAGAGGTAGAGCGCCATGCCGACGAAGAGGGCCGTCACGGTCACGATCGTGAAGATGCGCTGCAGGTCGTTCTCGGGCGAGAGCAGCGGCGAGACCACGATGCCGAGCAGCGCACCGACGACCGCGGCGCCCATGGTGCGGAACGTGGCCAGGCGCGCACGCTCGGCCGGCACCTGGGTCATCGCCGCGGCGAGCGAGCCGTAGGGGATGTTGACCAGCGTGTACGCGATGCCGAGCAGGCCGTAGGTGAGGTAGGCGTACAGCAGCATGCCGGTCTCGCCGATCTGCGGCACGTGGAAGGTCGCGATCGACAGCAGCAGCAGCGGCAGCGAGCCGAACAGGATGTACGGGCGGAACTTGCCCCAGCGCTTCGTGTACGTCTTGTCGACGATGCGCCCCGCGATGATGTCGGTGAAGGCGTCGAAGATGCGCAGCACCAGGAAGAGCGTGCCGACCGCGGCGGCCGAGAGCCCCGCGACATCCGTGTAGTAGACGAGCAGGAACATCGACGCGAGCGTGAACGACAGGTTGTTCGCCATGTCGCCCGCGCCGTAGCCGACGTAGGAGATCTTCGGGAGCTTCGGGAGCGCCGACGTCGACGTCGTCTCCCGGTCGGTGGTGGTCATGCAGTCGGCTCCTTTGCCGTCGGTGGATCCTACGGGGTGGTGGTGGGAATGGTGTGGTGGGTGGGCAGGTGCGGGGCGGATGCCCCGGGGCGACGCGCGCCCCGGGGCATCCGGGTGTCAGGCGGTTCGGCCGTCGCGCAGCGCGGTCCAGCGCTTCCGGAGCGCGTGCGCCGCGGCCTTCGGCTTGCGGTCGCGGGTGAACGCGCCCTTCTTGTTGCCGTCGACGCGGAAGATGCCGACCGAGGTCTGGAAGTCGGCGAAGTTCCAGACCTGCTCGCCGACCATCGCGTCGACGCGGTCGAACACGCGGTGGTACATGTCGAGCAGGTTCGCCTGGAACTCCTCCGTCCACGGCTGGTCCCACACCGAGTGGAAGCCGGGGATGGTGTCGGCGCCGTACTCGGTCATGATCATGGGCTTGCCGTACATCTGCTCCCAGCCGCGCAGCTCGGCCTCGAGGTGCACCTCGGCCGTGGCCAGGTCGCCGGTGTCGACGTACCAGCCGTAGTAGCGGTTGATGCAGATGACGTCGGCGAACTTCGAGACGCGGCACACGTTCGGCGGCGCCATCATGACGTTCACGAACGTGACGGGGCGGGTCGGGTCGAGCTCGCGGGTCAGCGCGAACAGCGGCTCGAAGTAGTCGTCGGTGCCCTCGGCCATGGTGTCGGGCTCGTTCGCGATCGACCACATGACCACCGAGGGGTGGTTCTTGTCGCGCGCGATGAGCTCGCGGATCTCGCGACGGTGCGCCTCGGCCATCTTCGGGCCGAAGCCCTCCTCGCCGCCGCCACCGCCCATGGCGGACATGAGATCGGCGATGCCGCCCGAGATACGGCTGTTGAGGCCGACGGCCGACGTCTCGTCGATCACGACGATGCCGTGGCGGTCGGCGTAGTCCATGACCTCCTCGGCGTACGGGTAGTGCGAGGTGCGGAACGAGTTCGCGCCGATCCAGTCGATCAGCTCGAAGTCGTGCACCAGGAACGCGTTGTCGTGGCCCTTGCCCTTGACCGCGATGTCCTCGTGCTTGCCGAAGCCGGTGAAGTAGAACGGCTCGCCGTTGATGAGGAACTGGTTGCCCCGCACCTCGACGGTGCGCACGCCGACGTGCAGGTCGTACGCGTCGAGCACGGTCCCGCCGTCGACGAGCTCGACCGTCAGGTCGTAGAGGTACGCGGCGCCCGGCTGCCAGAGCCGCACGTCGGCGACCTCGAGCGTCGCCTCGGCGCCCGTGCCGGTCGCGACGACCGCGCCCTGCTCGTCGCGCAGGGTGAGCCGCACCTCGGCCTCGCCGGACGTCTCGACGCCGGTGCGCACCAGGCCGGTCGTGCCCTCGACGTCGGTCACGACGGTGACGTCGGTCACGCGCGTCGCGGGGGCGCTGTACAGCCACACCGAGCGGTGGAGCCCGGAGTAGTTGTAGAAGTCGTGCATGTAGCCCTGCTGCTTGCGGCCGTCGGGCAGGTCCTTCACGAGCCCCGGCGGGACGGTGTCGGGGGTGAGCACGTTGTTGACGCCGACCGTGAGGCGGAACTCGGCGCCCGCCGTGACGTGGTCGGTGATGTCGGCCTCGAACGGCAGGTAGCCGCCCTCGTGGCGCACGACCTCGACGTCGTCGACGTAGACGACGCCCTCGTGTGTCGCGGCGTCGAGGCGCACGACGATGCGCTCGCCGGCCCAGCCGCGCGGCACGCGCACGGTGCGCTGGTACCAGACCCAGCCGACGTGGTCGCGGATCTTCGCGTCGGTGAACAGGTCGTTGTAGCTCGAGGGCACGGGCGCCTCGAGCGTGGTGTCGAGCGTCGACGCCCACGGGTCGGTGAGGTCGCCGGTGTCGACGGCGAACCGCCAGAGGCCGTCGAGGTTGACGAGCTCGCGGGTGGCGGTGGTCTTCGGCTTGAGCATGGTGCCCTCTCTGCGCTGCGGTGCGCGGTTCTCGGTTCGGTGGTCGGTGGGTTCGGGTGGTCGGTGGTTCAGGTGGCCGGTGGTTCAGGTGACGGATCCACGGGGTCGGCCGGTCGCACGGCGACGACGTGCGCGCGCACGACGTCGGCGGCTGCCGGGTCGGCCGCGAGTCGTGGCGAGAGCACGTCGAGCAGGCGGCCGACCGGGTCTGCGGCGGCCAGCGCGCGGTCGATCGCGTCGTCCTGCGCGTCGGTGGCGCGGTGACCCGCCTGCACGGCCGCGATCCACGCGGCGACGGCCTCGAGGCTCGCGTCCGGCGCGCGGCCCGCGTCGAGCGTGCGCTCGGCGACCGCGACCGCGCGGTAGCGGGTCTTCGTCGCGGCGTCCTGCGCGATCTGCTCGAGGCGGTGCACGATGCGCGGGTTGGCGAAGCGCTCGATCAGGGCGCCGCGGTAGTCGGCGTGCTCGATGCCCGCGGGCAGCAGTGCGACCGCCTCGCCCCAGTAGCGTTCGACGAGATCGCGGCAGGCCGGGTCGGCGATGGCCTCGGCGACGGTCTCGTGGCCGCGCAGCGGCCCGAGGCTCGCGAGGATCGAGTGCGCGCCGTTCAGCAGCCAGAGCTTGCGCTGCTCCCACGGCTCGATGTCCTCGACGAACCGCGCCCCCGCGGACTCCCAGTCGGGGCGTCCGGCGGGGAACTCGCCCTCCAGGGTCCAGTCGGCGAAGGGCTCGGCGACGACCGGGCAGGCGTCGCCGCGGGTCTCGAGCGCCCAGGCGGCATCCGCCTCGGAGAGCCTCGGCGTGATGCGGTCGACCGACGTGCTGACGACGGACACCTCTGCGGCGATCCAGGCGGCGAGCGCGTCGTCGACCATGCCGGCCGCGGCGATGAGGCCGGTGCGGAGCCAGCGCCCGTTGTCGGGCACGTTGTCGCACGGCACGATCGCGATCGGGCCGGCGCCGGCGCGGCGGCGGGCCTCCAGCCCGAGGAGGAGGCGGCCGAGGGCGGAGTTCGCCGCGACCTCCCCGAGCGGGTCGTGCTGCGCGAGCGCGTCGCGCAGGTGTTCGATATCGGCGGCGAGCACCGCGTCGGCCACGTCGGGCAGCCCGTCGGGCAGCAGCCGGTAGCCGGCCTCGGTGATCGTGAGGGTCACCATCGCGACGCTCGGGTCGGCGAGCAGGTCGGTGAAGCGCGCGAGGTCGTCGCCGCGGTGCGCCTCGACGATGCTGCCGACGACCTCGGTCTCGTCGCCGTCGGCGCCGCGGCGCGTCAGCGTGTAGAGGTGGTCCTGCGCGGCGAGCGCGACGGCGGCCGCCGGGGAGCGGCCGGTGAATGCGGCGATGCCCCACTCCGAGGCATCCGTCGCCCGGGCCGTGAACCACGCCTGGTGCGCGCGGTGGAAGGCCCCGAGGCCGAGGTGCACGATGCGCACGGGCGGCGTGGGCACGCCGGCCGTCTCGCGCGAGAGTCTGACGGTCACAGCTTGAACACCTCCCGCGGGATGACGTCGACCAGGTCGTGCGCGATGCGCGTCGCGGTCGGCAGGCTCACGCGGCCCTCGCGCACGAGGCGGGCGAGGAACGCGGCGTCGAGGCGGCGCGCGGTGTCGTGGCGGGCGGGGATCGACAGGAACGCGCGGGTGTCGTCGATGAAGCCGCTCGAGCGGTAGAAGCCGGCGGTCTCGGTCACGGCCGAGCGGAACCGCAGGATCGCGTCGGGCGCATCGAGGAACCACCACGGGGCGCCGATGTACAGGCTCGGGTAGAAGCCCGCGAGCGGGGCCACCTCGCGCGAGTAGACCGTCTCGTCGACCGCGAAGAGCACGACGTGCAGCCCCGGCTCCATGCCGTAGCGCTCGAGCAGCGGGCGGAGGTTCTCGGTGTACTCGGTGCGCACCGGGATGTCGTGGCCGCGGTCGGCGCCGAACCGGCGGAACGTCTCGGTGTGGTGGTTGCGGCGCACGCCCGGGTGGATCGTCATGACGAGGCCGTCGTCGACGCTCATGCGTGCCATCTGCAGCAGCATGTGGCCGCGGAACGTGCGCGCCTCGGCGGCGGTGAGCGTGCCGGCGAGGGCGCGGGTATAGAGGCGGTCGGCGTCGTCGGGGGCGATGTCGGCCGTGAACGGCTCGAGCACGCCGTGGTCGGCGGAGACCGCGCCGTGCGCGACGAAGTGGGCACGACGGGCCTCGAGCGCGGCCAGGTAGCCGGCGAAGTCGGTCGCGGTGCCGGTCGCGGCATGGAGGCGGGCGATGCGGTCGGCGAAGCCCGGCGCCTCGGGGTCGAGGTACGCGTCGGGGCGGAACGTCGGGAGCACGCGACCGGTGAACGTCGGGTCGGCGGCGAGTGCCGCGTGGGCGGCGAGGTCGTCGAGCGGGTCGTCGGTCGTCGCGAGCACCTCGATGCGGAAGCGGTCGAACAGCACTCGGGGCCGGAAGTCGGGGTCGGCGAGCGTGGAGGCGATGCGGTCGTAGAGGCGGTCGGCGTTCTCGGGCGCGAGCTCCTCGGTGATGCCGAACAGGGTCTGGAACTCGTGCGCGAGCCAGTAGCCCGAGGCGGTGCCGGCGAAGCGGTGCCAGTTCGCGGCGAGCAGGCGCCAGACGTCGCGGGGGTCGGCGGAGCTGTTCGGGTCGAGGCCGAGCTCGGCGAACGAGGCGCCGGATGCGACCAGGAGGCGCGTCACGTAGTGGTCGTGCGCGACGAAGAGCTCGGTCGGGTCGGCGAACGGCTGGTCGTCGGCGAGCATGCGCGGGTCGACGTGGCCGTGCGGCGAGAGGATCGGCGCGTCCGCGACCGCGGCGTAGAGCTCGCGAGCGATCTCACGGGTGCGCGGATCGGCCGGCAGCAGGCGGTCGCCGTCGAGGCCTGTCGTCATCGTCATGTCCACGAGTGTGACACGGATCGCGAGTTTCTGCAACCGGTTGCCACACCAGCGGCGCGCTATTCCGTGGCATCCGTTCATTCGTGGCGCCTTGCATGCGCAATCGGCTGCCATCCGCGGGTCCCACCAGCGTTCGGCGATGACCGAGTACGCAGAGTGCGGAAACTCCCACGGAGTTCCCGCAGTTTGCGTACTCGGTGGGCGGGGTCGGGCGGGCAGCGCGGGCGGATGCCGCGTGGCGGCGCGCGGGACGGGCGGGGCGACCTACCAGCGGGAGTGGACGGCCTCGCGGAACGCGCGGTCGTACAGCTCGCGCACGGCGTCGTCGAGGCCCGAGTCGAGCGTGATGGATCCGGCGGCGGCGTTGGCGCGGGCCTGCTCCGGGTTGCGCGCGCCGGGGATGACCGTGCTCACCCCGGGCTGCGCGGCCACCCAGGCCAGCGCGAGCTGCGCGGTCGAGGGCACGGCCCCGCCCGGGGCATCCGTCACGAATTGCGGCGCGAACTGCGCGAACTGCTGCGCGGCACGGACGCCGGTCGCGAAGTCGACGCCGGCGAAGGTCTCCCCCACGTCGAACGCCGACCCGTCGCGGTTGTACGTGCGGTGGTCGTTCTCGGCGAAGGTCGTGTCGGTCGTGTACTTGCCCGACAGCAGGCCGCTCGCGAGCGGCACGCGCACGATGATGCCCACGCCCTCGGCTTCGGCGGCGGGCAGCAGCACGTCGACCGGCTTCAGCCGGAACGGGTTCACGATGACCTGCACGGATGCCACGCGCGGACGCGCGATCGCCGTGAGCGCCTGCGAGACCTCCTCGACGCTCACGCCGTACGCGGCGATCGCGCCCTCGTCGACGAGCGTGTCGAGCGCGTCGAACACCTCGTCGTCGGCGAACACCGCGGTCGGCGGGCAGTGCAGCTGCACGAGGTCGAGCGTGTCGGTGCCGAGGTTGCGGCGCGACCGATCGGTCCACGCACGGAAGTTCGCCAGCGAGTAGTTCGCCGGCTCCTGGGGCATCCGCCGGCCCATCTTCGTCGCGACCGTGACGCCCGAGCCCGGGTGGTCGGCCAGCCAGCCGCCGATGATCGACTCGCTGCGTCCATCGCCGTAGACGTCCGCGGTGTCGAAGAACGTGACGCCCGACTCGGCGGAGGCGTCGAGCACCGCGCTCGCATCGGCCTCGTCGACGTCGCCCCAGTCGGCGCCGAGCTGCCAGGTACCGAGGCCGATCACCGAGACGGTGCGTCCGGTGCGTCCGAGGGTGCGGGTCTGCATGGCGGGTTCCTCCGTGGCTCCTGCGGCGACCCGAGGGCGGGCACGCGCCCTTCGAGCCTACGCGCGCCCGACGCCGCGGGCGCTCCCCCTGACACGGGTGGGCGCCCTCGCTACTGTGGAACAGACGACTGGGGGGTCACCCATGACGACCGGAACGCCCGAGACGAACGGCAAGCCCGCACCGGAGCCGCCGCCGAGCACCGCCGCAACGCGGGCGCAGTTCCTGCCCAAGACCACCATCGAACGCTGGGTGTTCTGGCCGGCGGCCGGCGTGGTGCTCCTGTTCAGCGGGTTCGCCCTGCTGGCGCCGAACGCGGCCGAGGCTGCGTTCGGCGCGGTGCAGACGTCGATCGTCAACGCGTTCAACTGGTACTACGTGCTGATCGCCGCGTTCTTCGTCGTCTTCGCGCTGTTCGTGGGATTCAGCCGCTTCGGCAGCATCCGCCTCGGCAAGGACACCGACAAGCCGGAGTTCTCGCTCGGCGCCTGGTTCTCGCTGCTGTTCGCCGCCGGCATGGGCATCGGCCTCGTGTTCTACGGGGCGAGCGAGCCGCTCAGCCACTTCGTGTCGCCGCGGCCGGGCGTGAGCGGCACCCCGGAGCAGCTGGCGCAGCAGGCCCTCAGCCAGACGTACCTGCACTGGGGCGTGCACGCGTGGGCGATCTACGTGGTCGTCGGCCTCGGCCTCGCCTACGCGATCCACCGTCGCGGACGCCCGATCTCGATCCGCTGGACGCTCGAGCCGCTGCTCGGCAAGCGCGTGCGCGGCGCGTGGGGCAACGTGATCGACGTGGTCGCACTCGCAGGCACGCTCTTCGGCGTGGCGACCTCGCTCGGTCTCGGCGTGCTGCAGATCAGCGCGGGCCTCGACTTCATCGGGCTGGTCGAGCCGACGGAGACCTCGCAGGTCGTCATCATCATGGTGATCACGGTGTTCGTGCTCGCATCCGTGCTCTCGGGCGTCACCAAGGGCATGAAGTGGCTCTCGTCGACCAACCTCATGCTCGCAGGACTCCTCGTGCTCTACATGCTCACGTTCGGGCAGACCGAGTTCCTGCTGCGCGAGTTCGTGCAGTCGATCGGCGCGTACATCCAGAACTTCGTCGGCCTCTCGTTCAACGTGAGCGCCTTCCAGGGCGAGGCGGGCGAGGCGTGGCAGGCGAGCTGGACCTCGTTCTACTGGGGCTGGTGGATCTCATGGGCGCCGTTCGTCGGCATCTTCATCGCGCGCATCTCGCGCGGGCGCACCGTGCGCGAGTTCGTCGCCGGCGTCATCATCGTGCCGACGCTCATCGGCATGCTGTGGTTCAGCGTGCTCGGCGGCTCGGCGCTGTACATCGAGCTCACCGACCCCGGCGCACTCATCGGCGACGAGGGCACGGTGAATGTCGAGGCCACCCTGTTCCACCTGCTCGACTTCTTCCCGGGCACGGCCTTCCTCACCGTCGGCGTGATCCTGCTGATCTCGATCTTCTTCATCACGTCGTCCGACTCCGGTGCGCTCGTGATGGGCATGATCGCGACCGGCGGCCAGATCAATCCGCGCAAGTGGGTGCGCACGTTCTTCACGCTGATCACCGCGCTGCTCGCGATCTCGCTGCTGCTGGCCGGCGGCCTGGTCGCCCTGCAGACGGCGGCGATCATCATCGCCCTGCCGTTCAGCGTGGTGATGCTGCTCATGTGCTGGTCGACGATCATCGCCTTCAGCCGCGAGCGGCGCGCGTACGAGCTGGCCAGGCGCGCCCAGTTCGTCGACCACATCGGCGAGTACTACGGGCTCGAGGTGGAGGAGCCGTTGGAGGCGGGAGCGATGGGCAAGGGCCCGAGATGGATGCGGCAGATCGGCCGCAAGCTCAAGCTGCGTACCGACCTGCCCACCGGGCAGGTCCCCGTCAGCGACCAGCCGCTCAAGCCCGTGTTCACCCACGTGGACGACGAGATCCCGCTGCGGCACGCCAGCAAGCGCGCGCTCGAGGCCGAGGAACAGGATTCGATCGGCGTGCCGACCGACGACGTCGACGAGGTCGTCGAGAACGATCCGCGTGCTCGAGGCGACGTCGAGGACGTTCCCGATCGCACGGCCGACGACGACGGGCGCGACCCGCTGCACGGGCGCGACTAGCGCGCATCCCCTCCCCTGCGGCCGCGCCGCATACCGCGCGTCCGGATGCGCGCATGCGTTCACGCACGCTTCATTCGGCGTTCCCCGGACCCACCTGTCCGCGCCATCCGTCACCTCGATCGTGGCGACGACTGCCCGTTGCCCGGGCACCGACGCGATGGGAGCGATCCATGACGATGACCGATGACCCGACCGACCAGGCCGGCGCCGCCGCGCCCGGCCCCGGCCGCCGCAGCCTGCTCACCGTGCTGCCCATGCAGGGCCACACGCGTGGCAAGCGCAGCGCGGTGACCTGCCACCTGAAGTGCGCCGACGCGTGCTCGCACCCCGCCCCGAACCTGTCGGCGAACGGATACTTCCGTGACGTCGTGAACTCGGCCTTCTCGCGTCGCGCCCTCCTCGCGGGCGCGGGCGCCGGCGCCGCCGCCGTCGTCATCGGCGGCGTCTCGATCAACGGCGGCGTCGGCACCGTCCTCGGCACCGTGCTCGGTGTCCTCCTCCTCGGCTGCGTCGCCGCGGCCCTCCCCTTCGTCGGCATACCGGGCACCACCCAGAACGCGATCTACGGCGCTGTCATCCTCATCGCGCTGGTCATCGACCGCAGCGTGCGCCAGCACGGCATCGCCAGCCTCGCCAGGAGAACGGCATGACCGCCAACGAAGCAGCCCGCACAGCACGGGGCGGCGGCGACGTCATGGCCGCCCGGCCGATGTGGCATGTCATCCTGGTGCGCCCGGAGACGATGACCTTCGTGCTTCTCGTCGTCGGCGTCTTCGCCGCCAGCACCCTGTCGCCGTTCTTCCTCGACATCGACTACATCCTGCGGTCCTTCACGCTGTCGGCCGAGATCGCCATGGCCGCGCTGGTGCTGACCCTGGTGATCGTTTCCGGCGAGATCGACCTGTCCGCCGCCTCGAACATGGCACTGTCGGCGGCGCTCTTCGCCTTCGCGCAGGAGGCCGGCGTACCGATGGCGCTGGCGATCGCGATCGGCCTCGGCGCCGGGCTGCTGATGGGCGCCTTCAACGCCTTCATGGTCATCCGGCTGGAGCTGCCGTCGATCATCGTCACGATCGGCACGCTGATCTTCTTCCGCGGCCTTGCGCAGGTTATCGCCGGCGACCGCTCGATCCGCGTGCCCGAATGGTTCATCGGCGTCAACGACGTGATGGTGCTCGGCATGCCGCTGCCTGTGGCGCTGTTCATCGCCATGTCGATCGTGCTGGCCATCGTCCTCGGCATGACCGCCTACGGACGGCAGATCTACCAGATCGGCACCAA
>CAJXGN010000014.1 GCA_913053875.1 uncultured Agromyces sp.
GACGAGCTCACCGCCCGCGAACGGCAGGTGCTCGACCTCGTCGCCGAGGGCCTGTCGAACCGCCAGATCGGCGAGCGGCTCTTCATCAGCGCGAAGACCGTGAGCGTGCACGTCTCCGCGGTGCTGCGCAAGCTCGACGTCGCCAGCCGCACCGAGGCCGCCGTGCTCGCCCGCGCCGCTGTGGGAGGATGACGCCGTGGGCGCCGCACCGACTCGCAGCATGGCGGGCCGGCGCGCCGAGATGCAGGCGCTGCGCGACGCGCTCGCGGCGGCGATGCACGGCGACCCGCAGGTCGTGCTCGTCGGCGGCGAGGCGGGCATCGGCAAGAGCCGGCTCGTCGAGGAGTTCACCGCGGGCATCGACGAGGCCCTCGTCGCCCGCGGCCAGTGCATCGAACTCGCGGACGCGGGAGCGCCGCTCATCCCGATCCGCTCGATCGTGCGAGCGCTGGTGCGGGAGTTCGGCGAACCGGCTGCGCGCGACGCCGCCGGACCCTCGGCCGATGCACTCCGCACCCTGTTCCCGGGCGGCGGCGACGGCCCGCCGACCGGTGGCGCGGGCCTGCTCGAGGAGGGCTTCCTGCGCCTGGTCGAGACGCTCTCGCAGCGGCGGCCGCTCGTGCTCGTCATCGAGGACGTGCACTGGGCGGATGCCTCCACGATGGCCGTCGTCCAGTACGCCATCCGCCTCGTGCGCGACGCCCGCGCCATGCTCGTGCTCACGGCCCGCACCGCCGAACTGCCGCGCGGGCACCGACTGCGCACCGACCTCGCGGAACTCGACCGCCTGCGCGCCGTCTCGCGCATCGAACTGCCCCGGCTGACCAGGGAGGGCGTCGAGCAGATGGCGGGCGTCGCGCACGCCGACCGGGTCGACGAGCTCTACGCGCGCAGCGGCGGCATTCCCTTCTTCGTCGAGGAACTGCTCGGGGCGAGCGCACACGACCTGCCGCACTCGCTCACCGACCTGCTCGCGGCACGGTACGAGCGCCTCTCGAGCGACACGCGGGCCGTGCTCCGGCTCATGGCGGTGGGCGGCGTGCGGGTCGAGCACGAACTGCTCGAGTCCGTGCACGGCGGCGAACCCGAGGCGCTCGAGCGCGCGATCCGCGAGGCGATCGACGGCGGGCTGCTCAACGCCGACCGATCGGGCTACGCGTTCCGGCACGCGCTCGTGCGCGAGGTCGTCGACGGCGAGCTGATGCCCGGCGAGCGCTCGCGGTACCACGCGCGGTACGCCGAGGCGCTGCAGTCGCGGCCCGGACCCGGCATCGACGTCGAGATCTCGACGCACTTCCTGGCCGCACGACGATACGACGAGGCGTTCGCGGCGGCCCGACGCGCGATCGAGGAATCCGAGCGCTCGTACGCGATGTCGACGGTCGCGGCGATGGCCGAACGCATGATCGACATCTGGGACCAGGTGGCCGACGCCGAGGCCGTGGCCGGCATGTCGCGCGTCGACCTGCTCCAGGCCGCGGCGCACGCGCACCGCGCCGCGGGCAACGCCGTTCGCGCGATTCCGCTCACGGAGCTCGCGATGGACTCCGCTGGCGACGACCCGCTGCTCATGGCACGCCTGCTCGGCGACAACGGGCGCGACCTGTACCGCATCGGCGAGCCCGGCGCGCAGGCGCTCATGGAGCGCGGGCTCGCGCTCATCGCCGACGATCCGTCGCACGAGGCACTCGTCCTGCGCGCCGAGATCCTCGCGGACCTGAGCGCCGCGCACATGATGCAGGGCAGCGACGACACGCTCGACATCGCCGAGCGGGCGCTCGAGGTGGGAGCTTCGGCCGGCGAGGACGGGCACCGCGCGGCATCCATCGGCGCCAACATCGCCGGGGTCGCGCTCGTCGACTGGGGTCGCGTCGAGCAGGGCATGGAGCGATTCGCCCGAGCGCGTGAGTTCGCCGGCGACGACTGGGCACCGCGCGTGCGCCTCGCGATCAACCTGTCGGACTCGCTCCTCCTGCTCGGTCGCTACCGGGAGGCCGTCGAGGTCGCGGAGTCCGCCCTCGAGGAGGCGCGGGAGCGGGGCGAGGAGCGCGGCACCGGCGTGATGCTCTCCTCGAACGCGGCCGAACCGCTCTTCGCGCTCGGCGAGTGGGACCGCGCCCGACGCATCCTCGAGCGCACGCTGCGCTCCGACGCGCCGATGGCGTTCCGCAGGTTCCTGGAGCACATGCAGCTCTGGATGCTCGTGTGGTCGGGCGACCTCGACGCGGCGAACGAGTGGAACCGGATGATCCGCGGCCGTCGCGACGAGGTCGGGCGCATCGAACGCCAGGTGGAGACCGGCGCCGCGTACGACGAGGCGGAGCTGCTGCTCGCGAACGGCGACCCCGCCGCCGCGTTCGCCCGGCTCGAGCCGATCATCTTCGACGGACGCGACGACCGGCCCGCCGATCGACTGCTGCACCTCGCCACCGCCGCACGCGCCGTGGGCGCGATGCGCGACCTCGGCCAGGCTCCCCCGCGACCGCCCGACGACCTGCGCGCAGCCCTCGACGCCCTGCAGCACTGGGAGTCGGCCCCGGTCTGGACCGCGATCGCGAACGCCGAGCTGACCGACGATCCGGCGGAGCGCGCCGAGGCGTGGCAGCCGGCGCTCGACCTGCTCGCGGCGGGCAACGGGCACCGGCACCTGCTGGGCTATGGGCTGGTGCGCCAGGGCACGGCGCTGCTCGACGCCGGCGACCGCGAGGCCGCCGCCGAGCGCATCGCCCGAGGTCGCGCCGAGGCCGAGACGCTCGGATGCGGGCTGGTCGAGCGGATGGCGGACGACGTCGCCGGCCGCGCGGGGCTGCAGCTCGGGGCATCCGCCGACCGCACCGGGAGCGGGGACGTCGAGCTCACCGCCCGCGAGCGGCAGGTGCTCGACCTCGTCGCCCAGGGCCTGTCGAACCGGGAGATCGGCGAGCGGCTCTTCATCAGCGGCAAGACGGTCAGCGTGCACGTCTCCGCCGTGCTGCGCAAGCTCGGCGTGGGGTCTCGCACGGAGGCGGCGGCGGTCGCCACGGCCGCGCGGGCGAGCCGGGGCTGACCCGGCCCGCCCGGGGCATCCGCTCCCCTACGCGAACGCCTCCACGGGCGGGCACGCGCAGACGAGGTTGCGGTCGCCGTAGGCCTGGTCGACTCGACGCACCGGCGGCCAGTACTTCGTGCGCACGAGCGAGTGCACCGGGAACACCGCCTGCTCGCGCGAGTACGGATGCGTCCACTCGCCGACCGCGATCGACTCGGCCGTGTGCGGGGCGTTGCGCAGCGGATTGTCGTCGGCCGGGAACTCGCCCCGGCCCACCGCGTCGGCCTCGGCCTTGATCGCGATCATCGCCTCGACGAAGCGCTCAAGCTCCGCGAGGTCCTCCGATTCGGTCGGCTCGACCATGAGCGTGCCCGCGACCGGGAACGACATGGTCGGGGCGTGGAAGCCGTAGTCGATGAGGCGCTTGGCCACGTCGTCGACCGTGACGCCGGTCGCCTGCGTGAGCGGGCGCACGTCGATGATGCACTCGTGCGCGACGAGTCCGTTGTCGCCCGTGTAGAGCACCGGGTAGTGGTCGCGCAGGCGCTCGGCGACGTAGTTCGCGGCGAGCACCGCGGCGGCCGTCGCCTCGCGCAGGCCCTCGGAACCCATCATGCGGATGTACGCCCACGAGATCGGCAGGATCGACGGGCTGCCGTACGGCGCCGCCGACACCGGGCCGCCGCCGTGCACGAGCTCGCGGTGGTCGGCGCGCTGCGCCATCGGGTGGCCGGGCAGGTACGGCGCGAGGTGCGCCTTCGCCGCCACCGGGCCGACGCCGGGGCCGCCGCCGCCGTGCGGGATGCAGAACGTCTTGTGCAGGTTCAGGTGCGAGACGTCGCCGCCGAAGTCGCCGAACCGCGCCGTGCCGAGCAGCGCGTTGAGGTTCGCGCCGTCGACGTAGACCTGTCCGCCGGCGTCGTGCACGGCCTGCGTGATGTCGATCACGTCGTGCTCGTAGACGCCGTGGGTCGACGGGTAGGTGATCATGAGCGCCGCGATCTCGGCCGCGTTGGCGTCGATCTTCGCGCGCAGGTCGTCGAGGTCGACGTTGCCGCGGTCGTCGCAGGCGACGACCACCACGCGCATGCCGGCGAGCACGGCGGATGCCGCGTTGGTGCCGTGCGCGCTCGACGGGATGAGGCACACCGTGCGCTCGGGCTCCCCGTTCGCCCGGTGGTAGCCGCGGATCGCGAGCAGGCCCGCGAGCTCGCCCTGGCTGCCCGCGTTCGGCTGGAGCGAGACGGTGTCGTACCCGGTCACCTCGGCGAGCCACGACTCGAGCTGCTCGATGAGCGCGAGCGAGCCGACCACGTCGGCCACGGGGGCGAACGGATGCAGGTTCGCGAACTCCGGCCAGGTGACGGCCTGCATCTCGGTGGCCGCGTTCAGCTTCATGGTGCACGAGCCGAGGGGGATCATGCCGCGGTCGAGCGCGTAGTCGCGGTCGCCGAGGAGCTTCAGGTACCGCATCATCGCCGTCTCGGAGTGGTGCGTGTTGAACACCGGATGCTCGAGGTAGGCGGTGGTGCGGCCGAGGGCGTCGGGGATCGCGGTGGCGCCGATTGCGACGGCGCCGCGCTCCTCGGGCCCGCCGAAAGCGCGGGTCACGAGGTGCAGCTCGTCGAACGTGGTGGTCTCGTCGACCGAGACCTGCACGGTCGCCTCGTCGGCGGCCCACAGGTGCACACCGAGCTCGCGGGCGCGCTCGACCACGCGGTCGGCAGTGCCCGGCACGACCACGCGGATCGTGTCGAAGTAGGCGTCGTGCACGACCGTCTGGCCGAGGTCGGCGAGCAGGTCGGCGAGCGCACTCGCCATGCCGGCGGTGCGCGCGGCGATTGCCCGCAGGCCGCGCGGGCCGTGGTACACCGCGTACATCGACGCCATCACGGCGAGCAGCACCTGCGCGGTGCAGATGTTCGACGTGGCCTTCTCGCGGCGGATGTGCTGCTCGCGCGCCTGGAGGCTGAGGCGGTAGGCCGGATGCCCCGCGGCATCCTGCGACACCCCCACCAGGCGGCCCGGAAGCTGTCGCTCCAGGCCCTTCCGCACGGCCATGAAGCCCGCGTGCGGCCCGCCGAAGCCCATCGGCACGCCGAAGCGCTGCGAGGTGCCCACGGCGACGTCCGCGCCGAGCTCGCCGGGCGGGGTGACGAGGGTCATCGCGAGCAGGTCGGCAGCGGCGACGGCGAGCCCGCCGCCCGCGTGCACGGCCTCGAACACCGCCGACGGGTCCCAGATGCGACCGGACGCACCGGGATACTGCACGAACACGCCGAAGCACTCCCCCAGCTCGGCCGGGTCGGTCTCGGCGAGGGGCAGCTCCGCCAGCTCGATGCCCACGGCCTCGGCGCGCGAGCGCAGCAGCGCGAGGGTCTGCGGCAGCGCGTCGGCGTCGACCACGAAGCGACTCGTCTTCGCCTTCGAGGCGCGGCGGGCCAGGAGCATCCCCTCGACCACCGCGGTGCCCTCGTCGAGCATCGACGCGTTCGCCGTGTCGAGCCCGGTGAGGTCGGCGACCATGGTCTGGAAGTTCAGCATCGCCTCGAGGCGACCCTGCGAGATCTCGGGCTGGTACGGCGTGTAAGCCGTGTACCAGGACGGGTTCTCGAGCACGTTGCGCTGGATCACGGCCGGGGTGATCGTGCCGAAGTAGCCGAGGCCGATCATCGACGTGCGCACGGTGTTGTCGTCGGCGAGCGCGCGCAGCTCGGCGAGCGCCTGCCGCTCGGTCGCCGCCTCGGGGATGGACGACGAGATGACCTCGCGCATCTGGATCGCGCTCGGCACGGCCGCGTCGACGAGCGCGTCGAGCGAGTCGTAGCCGAGCGTCGCCAGCATGAGGCGCTGGTCGTCGCGGGTGGTGCCGATGTGCCGGCGCCCGAAGGCGTCGAGGTCGTACGTGTCGCTCACTCGCCCGTGACCTCGCGGTACTGCTCGAGGCTCAGCAGGTCTCCGGGCACCTCCGCGACCATGACCTTGATGAGCCAGCCGTCGCCGAACGGGTCGCTGTTGAGCAGCTCGGGCTCCTCGACCGCGCGCTCGTTCACCTCGGTAACCGTGCCGTCGACCGGCGAGATCAGCTCGCCCACCGACTTGGTCGACTCGATCTCGCCGACGACCTCGCCCGCGGCCACGGCCGTGCCGACCTCGGGCAGCTCGAGGAAGACGACGTCGCCGAGCTTGTCGGCCGCGTAGGCGGTGATGCCCACCACCACGCCGCCGGCGTCGACGCCCTCCGCGGGGTCCTCGTCGATCAGCACCCACTCGTGGTCGCTGGTGTACTTCAGGTCGTTCAGGTCGGTCATGGGGTTCCCCTCGGGTGGTGGTTCGCGGTGCTCGTGCGGTGCGGTGCGGTTCGTTGTGGCTGGTGGGCGGCGGATGCCGGTGGGCGGGCGCAGCTACTTCGCGCGGCGGTAGAACGGCAGGTCGACGACGGATGCGGCGATGCGCGTGCCGCGCACGTCGACGTACAGGGTGGTGCCCGTCGCCGCGTGGCGCGGGGCGACGTAGGCCATGGCGATCGGGTGGCCGAGGGTCGGCGACAGCGCGCCGCTCGTGATGACGCCGACCTCGGAGGCATCCGCCCCCTCGCCGTCGAAGAGCGCGTACCCGGCGCGGCCCGCACGGCGGCCCTCGCTCACAAGTCCGACCAGCACCGGGGCATCCGGCGCCGGCCCCTCCTCGCTCGCGGCGCGGCCGACGAAGTCGACCTCCTTGCCAAGCGCGACCACGCGGCCGAGGCCCGCCTGCGCGGGGAAGGTGTCGCGCGTGAGCTCGTGGCCGTAGAGCGGCATGCCGGCCTCGAGGCGCAGCGTGTCGCGGCTCGCGAGGCCCGCCGGCACGATTCCGTGCGGCTCGCCGGCCTCGGCGAGCGCCTCCCAGAGGGCCGGCGCCTGGTCGGGCGAGACGTAGAGCTCGAAGCCGTCCTCGCCCGTGTAGCCCGTGCGGGCGACGAGCACGGGCTGCTCGGCGTATTCCGCGGCGACGGCCCGGTAGTACTTCATGCCCGTGACGGCATGGACGAAGTCGTCGTGGTCGTTGCCGTCGCCCTGGAGGCCGAAGCCCGGGGTCGTCGTGAGGATCTCCAGGGCCTTCGGGCCCTGCACGGCGATGAGCGCCACGTCGTCGGACTCGTCGAACACCTCGCAGTCGAACGGCGCGGTGCGTGCTCGCAGTTCGTCGGCGACGTGCTCGGCGTTGGCCGCGTTGGCGACGACGAGGTAGCGGTCGGCGCCCGTGCGGTAGACGACCAGGTCGTCGATCACGCCGCCGTGGCGGGCGAGCAGCAGGGTGTACTTCGCCTGGCCCTCTACGCTGGCGGAGAGTTTGCCCGCGAGGGCGTAGTCGAGCGCGCGGTCGGCCTCGGGGCCGACGACCACGATCTCGCCCATGTGCGAGAGGTCGAAGAGGCCGGCCGTGGTGCGGACCGCCTTGTGCTCGGCGAGGTCGGACGAGTAGCGCACGGGCATCTGCCAGCCCGCGAAGTCGGTGAAGGTCGCGCCGGCGGCGCGGTGGATCGCATCGAGGGGGCTCAGGCGTTCGGTCATGGAGTTCTCCTGTCGTCGCACGGCGCGCGCGGCATGCTGCCGCGGTCGAGAACTCCCCCTCTGTCATGTGCCTGAGAGTTTCACGGCCCCGTGGGGTCGCTTTCACCGTGGGCGGGATGCTCGTGGCATCCGCTTTTCAGAGCGGCCTGCTCGCTGCGGTCTGTGACCTGAGAGATTGGCGGGGAGGCTTGCTCCTTCGGTGCCGGCCCAGCCGGCTCTCCCGCAACGCGTCGATGGCCCGATATGCGATTGTGCGCACAGCCTACCAACCGAACCCGCGAATCCCCCGCACGCCCGCCGGGTGAGCTCGGTCAAGCCCGGTCCGGCCCCAGACCCGTCAATATCCTGCGCTCTCGCGCCTCATTCCGCAGTTCCTTGACGGGTCTCGAGCACGACCCGGCCTCGTGTGCTCGAGACCCGTCAAGTTGCTGCGTTCCGAGTGCTGGGAACGCAGCTCCTTGACGGGTCTCGGTTGCAGGACACCGTCCACTCCTCAACACACCGCGGATCACGGCTCCTTCCGGCGCATACGCACACGGAGCCGCTGGAGCCCGGTCGGTCGGAGATCGTGTCACCATGCGAAGGCCGAGCCGACTCCCCGCCGATCTCGCGTCCCGCGTGTCATTCACGACTTCGGATGCAGCGCAGCTCGGCGTCGGACATCGGCGCCTCGCCGCATCCGACATCGTGGCTCCGTTCCACGGCGTGCGGTCCACCCGGGAATCACCACCGCTCGCCTCGGCCTATCAAGTGCGACTCACCGAGGGTCAGTGCTTCAGCCATACCACGGCCGCACTGCTCCTGGGCTGTCCGCTCCCTCGCAGGCTGGAACGAGCCGCTGTTGTCCACGTCTCGAGCGTCGGGAAGTGGCGCGGGCCACGGACCCGCGGAGTCGTCGGCCACGAGCTGTCAAGCCGATGCACCAAGGTCATCGGGGTCGACGGTCTTCCGGTGACGGATGCCCCGACAACCTGGCGCCACCTCGCCGGGATGCTCTCCGTCGACGAACTCATCGCAATCGGCGACTACTTGGTGTCGCCGCGCGGGTCCTACGGCGATCTCCCGGCTCTCACCGAAGCCGAGGGACTGCGCCGTTCGATCGAGCGAACGCCTCGTGTTCGCGGAGCGGCTCGAGCCCGTGACGCACTCATGGAGGTCCGCGTCGGCGCCCGCTCACCGAAGGAGACCGAAGCTCGGCTCATGATCTGCCGAGCAGGATTGCCGGAGCCGGAGCTGAACCATGCCGTCTTCGACGACAAGGGTGAACTCATCGCTGAGATCGACCTCGCGTACCCGGACGACCTCCTCGGCGTGGAGTACGAGGGCGACTCGCATCGGGAGCGCGAGCGGTTCCGGCGCGACATCCGACGCATCGAGCGACTCCAGGACGCAGGCTGGCACATCATCCGCCTGGCAGCGGACGACGTCGACTCGACGCTCGCGACGTCGGCATCCCGCGACACGATCCAGCGAATCGAACGACGACTCCGCATGGCCCGTCCCTGACGAACAGAAGCGCCGCCGACCCCACTTCCCCCGCCCGCCTGAGACCCGTCAAGAAACTGCGCTCTCGCCGCTGGGATCGCAGCAATATGACGGGTCTCGAGTCGTTCCCACCGCGCTACGCGTGAGACCCGTCAAGAATCTGCGCTCTGGGCCGCCAAAGCGCAAGGAATTGACGGGTCTTGAGAAGACGGGCGGTTTGGCGTTCGGGTCAGGGTGACACTAAGATGGACGAGCTTCGAGTCAGAGTGACACTTAGGGGGTGGGGCGGATGCCGGTGGAGCCTGCGCGCACGGACGCGACGACACGACACGACGCACGCCTCGCCGTGTCGACGGTGATCTTCGCGCTGCGCCGCGACGAGGCATCCGGCCTGCCCTCGCTCTGGATTCCCCTCGTGCGCCGCACGCGCGACCCCTACCTCGACGACTGGGCGCTGCCCGGCGGCTGGCTGCCCGACGACGAGGAGCTGTCGGATGCCGCGGCCAGGACGCTCGGCGAGACCACCGGCCTCTCCCCCAAGTACCTCGAGCAGCTCTACACGTTCGGCGCACTCGGGCGCTCGCCCGGCGGCCGCGTCGTGTCGGTCGTGTACTGGGCGCTCGTGCAGTCGGACGAGGCCGAGCGCGCCACGACCGACGAGAACGTGCGCTGGTGCGCCGCCGACTCGCTCGGCCGACTGGCGTTCGACCACAACCGCATCGTCGAGTACGCGCTCTGGCGCCTGCGCACGAAGATGGAGTACGCCCGCATCGCGCACGCGTTCCTCGGCGACACCTTCACCCTCGCGCAGCTGCGCGAGGTGCACGAGGCCGTGCTGCAGCGTCGGCTCGACCCCGCCAACTTCCGTCGCACGATGGAAGCGTCCGGCACCCTCGTCGACACCGGCGAGCGCCTGTCGGGCACCCCGCACCGGCCGCCGAAGCTCTACCGCTACGACGCCTCGATCGACCTGGCCGACGCCGGGCCGCTCGCCCGAACCCGCGCGCTCGGCAACGGCGCGCACCGCGATCGGGTCGAGACCGACCCGATCCTGCCCCACCCGAGGATGAGAGCATGACCATCGCAACGCCCCCCGCCCGCGACGAGGCACAGGTCCGCCGCGCGGCATCCGTCGACCGCAGCATCCGGCTCATCCAGACCGGCGCGACGGCCGGTGAGACCTGCGCCCCCGAGCTCGCCAAGGGCCCGTGGGAGTTCGACCGCGGACCCGTGGGCTACGGCCCCGGCTCGTCGATGGGCGACGTCATCCCGACCGGATCGCCGCGCCAGGGCGACCTCCCCGAGTCGTACCGCACCGCCTCGCAGGAGGAGCTGCACGAGCGCATCGAGGCCGCGAAGGCCACGCTCGGCGACCGCGTCGTGGTGCTCGGCCACTTCTACCAGCGCGACGAGGTCGTGCGGCACGCCGACTTCGTGGGCGACTCGTTCCAGCTCGCGAACGCCGCCAAGGCGAAGCCCGAGGCCGAGGCGATCGTGTTCTGCGGCGTGCACTTCATGGCCGAGACGGCCGACATGCTGTCCACGCCGGAGCAGAGCGTCATCCTGCCGAACCTCGCGGCCGGCTGCTCGATGGCCGACATGGCCGACCTCGACTCCGTGATGGAGTGCTGGGAGCAGCTCGAGGAGGTCTACGGCACCGAGCCCGACGCCGACGGGCGCGTGCCGGTGATCCCGGTGACCTACATGAACTCGTCGGCGGCGCTCAAGGGCTTCTGCGGCGAGCGCGGCGGCATCGTCTGCACGTCGTCGAACGCCGAGACCGTGCTCGAGTGGGCGTTCGAGCGCGGGCAGCGCGTGCTGTTCTTCCCCGACCAGCACCTCGGCCGCAACACCGCGAAGGCGATGGGAGTGCCGCTCGAGCAGATGCCGATGTGGAACCCGCGCAAGCCCCTCGGCGGCTCGACCGAGGACGAGTTGCAGGATGCCCGGGTCATCCTCTGGCACGGGTTCTGCTCGGTGCACAAGCGCTTCACGGTCGACCAGATCGAGACGGCGCGCGCCGAGCACCCGGGCGTGCAGGTCATCGTGCACCCCGAGTGCCCGATGCCGGTGGTCGACGCGGCCGACGGCTACGGCTCGACCGACTTCATCGTGAAGGCGATCCAGGCGGCTCCCGCCGGCTCGAGCTTCGCGATCGGCACCGAGATCAACCTCGTGCAGCGCCTCGCCGCGGAACACCCGGAACACGAGATCTTCTGCCTCGACCCGGTCGTGTGCCCGTGCTCGACCATGTACCGCATCCACCCGGGCTACCTCGCGTGGGTGCTCGAGGAGCTCGTCGAGGGCCGCACGGTGAACCCGATCACGGTGCCCGACGAGGTGGCGGGCCACGCGCGGGTGGCACTCGAGCGGATGCTGGCGGCGAAGCCCCCCGCCGGCGCCGTCGCGAAGGCGGGCACGCGCGTCTCCGACGCGATCGCGGCGCCCACGCCCGGCGCGCGGGGCTGACATGGCCGCCGTCGTGGTCGTCGGCAGCGGGCTCGCGGGCCTGCTCGCCGCCGTGCGCGCCGCCGACGCGGGGCACCGCGTGACCGTGGTCACCAAGGGCCCGCTCGACGAGGGCAGCACCCGCTACGCGCAGGGCGGCATCGCCGCTGCGCTGTTCGCCGACGACTCGGTCGACGCGCACGTGCTCGACACGCTGCGCGCGGGCGCCGGGCACTGCGACCCGGCGGCCGTGCGCGTGCTCTGCGAGGAGGGGCCGGCGCGGGTGCGCGACCTGATTCGGTTCGGTGCGGCGTTCGACCGCGACGAGTCCGGGCTCGCACGCGGGCTCGAGGCGGCGCACTCGCGTGCCCGCGTGGTGCACGCGGGCGGCGACGCCACCGGCGCCGAGATCATGCGGGCGCTCGTCGCGACGGTGCGCTCGCGCGCGGTCGAGCTGGTCGAGCACGCGATGCTGGTCGACGTGCTGACCTGCCGAGGGCGCGCCTGCGGCGTGCGGCTGCTCGTCGACGGACAGCAGGTCGACCGGCCGGCCGACGCCGTGGTCCTCGCGACCGGCGGCACCGGGCAGCTGTACGGCCGCACGACCAACCCCGCGGTCGCGACCGGCGACGGCGTGGCCGCCGCATGGCGTGCGGGCGCCCGGGTCGCCGACCTCGAGTTCACCCAGTTCCACCCGACCGCGCTCGCGACTCCCGGCACACCGCTCGTCTCGGAGGCGGTGCGCGGTGAGGGGGCGGTGCTGCGGGATGCCTCGGGCGAGCAGTTCATGCCGTCGCGCCATCCGCTCGCCGAGCTCGCGCCGCGCGACGTCGTCGCCCGTGAGGTCGCCGCCGCCATGCGACGCCACGACAGCGCCCCCGCGTACCTGGATGCGACCGCACTCGGCGGCGCGTTCCTCGCCCGGCGCTTCCCGGGCATCGACGGGGCCACGCGCGCCGCCGGGTTCGACTGGTCGCGCGAGCCGATTCCGGTCACGCCGGCCGCGCACTACGCGATGGGCGGCATCGCGACCGACCTCTGGGGCCGCACGAGCGTGCCCGGCCTCCTCGCGGTCGGCGAGTGCGCGCGCACCGGCGTGCACGGCGCGAACCGGCTCGCGTCGAACTCGCTGCTCGAGGCGGCCGTGTTCGCCGACCGCGCCGCACGCGTGCTCGACGCGCCGTTTCCCTCCGCGGCCGGTCGCACCCGAGTGGATGCCCCGGTGCCGGTCGCAGCCCCTCGACGCGCCGGCGACCCGTTCTCCCGTTCCGCGCTGCAGGACCTGATGTGGGCCCGCGCGGGCCTCGAGCGCTCGGGCGACGGCCTGGCCGAGGCATCCGCCCGGCTCGATGCGTGGGCGACCACCCGCCCCGCGGCGCCCGAGGGCACCGTCGCCGACGTCGAGGACGCGAACCTGCTGCTGCTCGCCCGCCTCACGGTCGACGCCGCGCTCGCCCGCCGCGAGTCGCGCGGCGCGCACCACCGACTCGACCACCCCGACCGCGACCCCGCGCTCGGCGCGCTCCCGGAGGCCGCATGACCGCCCTCACCCCCGCCCAGCTCGACCGCATCGTGCAGGCCGCGCTCGACGAGGACGCCCCGTGGGGCGACCTCACCTCCGAGACGCTCATCCCCGCCACTGTGCAGGCGCGAGCCGACCTCGTCGCCCGCGAGCCCGGCGTGATGAGCGGCGCTGCGGTGTTCGCGGCCGCGTTCCGCCTCGTCGACCCGCGCATCGACGTCGAGCAGGTCGTGCCCGACGGCGCGCGCTTCGCCGCGGGCGACCGGCTCGCGAGCGTCGCCGGCCACGCGCGTGCCGTGCTCCGCGCCGAGCGCATCGGCCTGAACTTCACCCAGCGCATGTCGGGCATCGCGACCCTCACCGCGCGCTACGTCGACGCCGTCGCCGGCACCCGTGCGCGCATCGTCGACACCCGCAAGACCACCCCGGGCCTGCGCGTGCTCGAGCGCCAGGCGGTGCGCGACGGCGGCGGCCGCAACCACCGGTTCTCGCTGTCGGACGCCGTCATGGCCAAGGACAACCACCTCGCGGTACTCACGGCCGACGGCACGAGCGTGACCGATGCCCTGCTGGCGGTACGCGAGCGGATGCCCCACACGGCGCACCTCGAGGTCGAGGTCGACCGCCTCGACCAGGTCGAGGACGTGCTGGCCGCGGGCGTCGACACGATCATGCTCGACAACTTCCCGCTCGACGACCTGCGCGCGGGCGTCGCGCTCGTCGCGGGCCGCGCGGTCGTCGAGGCGAGCGGCGGCGTGAGCCTCGACACGGTCGGCGCGATCGCGGCGACGGGGGTCGACGTCATCTCGGTCGGCGCGCTCACGCACAGCGTGCGCTCGCTCGACCTCGGGCTCGACGTGGTGGTCGGCGGGCCGTGATCTACCTCGACCATGCCGCCACGACCCCGGTGCGCCGCGAGGCGCTCGAGGCGATGTGGCCGTACCTGACCGGCGAGTTCGGCAATCCGTCGAGCCACCACCGGGTCGGCGAGGCGGCGGCGGCGGCACTGGCCGACGCGCGGGCGACGGTGGCTCGGGTGCTGGGCTGCCGTCCGGGCGAGGTCACGTTCACGTCGGGCGGCACCGAGGCCGACAACCTCGCGATCAAGGGCATCGCGCTCGGCGCCCCGCGCGGCCGGCACGTGGTCACGACTCCCATCGAGCACGAGGCGGTGCTCGAGTCGATCGACTTCCTGGCGCGCGTGCACGGCTTCGAGGTCACCATGCTGGGGGTCGACGCGGGCGGCCGGGTCTCCCCCGACCAGCTCGCCGAGGTGCTGCGCGACGACACGACGCTCGCGACCGTGCAGCTGGCGAACAACGAGATCGGCACGGTGCAGCCGGTCGCCGAGCTCGCGGCCGTGGCACGCGAACGCGGCGTTCCGGTGCACACCGACGCCGTGCAGGCCGCCGGCTGGCTGCCGCTCGGCCTCGGCGCGCTCGGCGTCGACGCGATCTCGCTCTCGGGCCACAAGGTCGGTGCGCCGAAGGGCTCGGGCGTGCTCGCGGCGAGGGGGCGGATGCCCCTGGAGCCCGTGCTCCACGGCGGCGGCCAGGAGCGGGGTCGGCGCTCGGGCACCGAGAACGTCGCCGGCGCCGTCGCGCTCGCGACCGCGCTGCGTCTCGCCGAGGACGAGCGGGAGGAGTCCGCGACGCGAGTCTCGGCCGCCCGCGACGCGCTCGTCGCGCGTGTGCTCGCAGACGTGCCGTCGGCACGCCTCACCGGGGACCCGGTGCATCGGCTGCCCGGCACTGCGTCGTTCGTGTTCCCGGGTACGAGCGGCGAGGCGGTGCTGCTGGAGCTCGAGCAGCGCGGCATCGTGGGCTCGAGCGGGTCCGCGTGCGCAGCGGGCAGCGACGAGCCGTCGCACGTGCTGACCGCGATCGGGCTGCCGCCCGAGATCGCCCGGACTGCCGTGCGGTTCACGCTCGGGCGGGACGCGGTCACCGAGGACGTGGCCGCTGCAGCGGCATCCGTGGCTTCTGCCGTGTCAGCGGTGGGCGGTATCGTGTCGGCATGAGCGATTCCACTCCGACCCCCGGCGACGACGAGCGCGACGCCGAGGCCCGCGCCGAGCACGAGCGCGAGGTCGAGGAGCGCCTCACCGACGAGCTCGCCCCCGAGGAGCAGCTCCTCGAGGGCTGGCTGCCCGAGGCGTCGCCGACCGACGGGCCCGCGCCGGCCCCGTAGCCCTTTCCCGCGGCCGCTCGGCCGTACGCACGCTGCGCGACGACGCGCACCGTTCGTCCCATTCCGGGAATACCCGTCCGTTCTCGACGGTTGCCCGGCTGTATTCGCTTCGCCGACCCCGGACCCGGCCGTGCCCGGTCCGCAGTGAGGAACCGCACGTGACCGACCGCTCCACCCGACTCGACCCTGCCGCAGGGACCGGCTCCACGCCGACGGCGGACGCGGTCCGGGCCGCGCGCGACTCGCGCGTCATCTGGCTGCTGCTCGCGGCCTCGTTCGTCGTGATCCTCAACGAGACGATCATGGGCGTCGCGATCCCGCACCTGCAGTCCGACCTGGACATCACGGTGCAGGCGGCGCAGTGGCTCACGACCGCGTTCATGCTCACCATGGCCGTGGTGATCCCGATCACCGGGTTCCTGCTCCAGCGCTTCCACACCCGGCCGGTCTTCATCGCGGCGATGAGCCTGTTCTCGGCGGGCACGCTGATCGCCGCGGTGGCGCCCGGCTACGAGGTGCTGCTCGGTGCCCGCGTGGTGCAGGCGACGGGCACCGCGATCATGATGCCGCTGCTCATGACCACGCTCATGACCCTCGTCGCGCCGAAGGACCGCGGTCGCATCATGGGCCGTGTCTCGACCGTCATCTCGGTCGCGCCGGCGATCGGCCCGACCATCTCCGGCCTCATCCTCAGCTACCTCTCGTGGCGCTGGATGTTCTGGATCGTGCTGCCGATCGCGGTCACGATGCTGCTCATCGGCATCCGCCGGGTCGAGAACGTGACCGAGCCGCGCGTCGTGCCGATCGACGTGTTCTCGGTCGTGCTCTCGGCGTTCGGGTTCGGCGGCATCGTGTTCGGCCTCAGCCAGATCGGCGGCGCGGCCGAGTCCGGCGGCGAGGCCGGCGGCAACGCGACCACCATGTGGATCTCGCTCGCGGTCGGCGCGGTGGGCCTCGCGGCCTTCATCCTGCGCCAGGTGAGGCTGCAGCGGAGCGACCGGGCCCTGCTCGACCTGCGCACGTTCCGCTCGCGCAACTTCTCGATCTCGATCGGGCTGATGGCGATCATGATGCTGACCCTGTTCGGCACGATCATCCTGCTCCCGATCTACATGCAGAGCGTGATCGGCTTCGATGCGCTGCTCGCCGGGCTCCTGCTGCTGCCGGGCGGACTCGTCATGGGCCTCGCGGCGCCGACCGTCGGGCGCCTGTTCGACCGGTACGGCCCGACCGTGCTGCTCGTGCCGGGCAGCGTGATCGTGAGCGCCGTGCTCTGGTTCCTGGCGCTCTTCGCGACCGAGACGACGCCGGCGTGGGTGGTGCTGGCCGCGCACGTGACGCTGAGCCTCGGACTCGCGTTCATGTTCACGCCGTTGTTCACGGCGGCGCTCGCGTCGGTCGAGCCGAAGCTCTACTCGCACGGCAGCGCGATCGTCGGCACGGTGCAGCAGGTCGCCGGAGCCGCCGGGACCGCACTGTTCGTGACGGTGATGGCGGCGCAGACCGCGGCCCTGCAGGCGCCTGCGGTGACGGATGCCGCCGCCGCGGCCGGCGGCGTGCGCGCCGCGTTCCTCGTCGGCGCCGTGCTCTCGCTGTTCGCGATCGTCGGTTCGGCGCTGGTGCGTCGTCCGGCGGACATGCCGGCGGGCGTCGTCGGGCACTGAGCGGCGCCCGCCGCGGCCCGGCTCGCGGTGCGGCCCGGCTCGACGTGCGGCCCGGCTCGCGGCTGTGCCCCGGCTCGCGGCTCAGCCGCAGTCGGGCCGGCAGGTGCGCTGCGAGAGCGCGATGACGAGCACGTCGCCGAGGTCCTCGGGCTCGGTCGCCGAGTAGGCGGCACCGCCGGTGGCGTTGGCGATACGGGTCATCGCCTCGAAGTCGGTGTCGGGCCCGAACCCGATCATGATCACCGGAACGGGCTGCAGCGGATCCTGCAGCTCCTCGAGCTCGGCGAGCAGCGTGTCGAGGTCGATGCCGTTCGCGTCCTCGTTGCGGCCGTCGGTGATGAGCAGCACGGAGTTGACGCGTTCGGGGTCGTACGTCTCGGTCACGCGCTGCACCGCGGCGAGCGTGGTGTCGTACAGGCCGGTCGCACCGCCCAGCCGCTCCGGCAGCGATGCGATGATGCCCGCGATCTGCTGCAGGTGCGCGGCATCGGCGAGCGGACCGATCGGGGCGAGCTCCTCGTAGTCGAGGTCGCCGTTGCGGGCGGTCGAGAACGCCCAGACGCCCATCTGCACCTCGCCCGAGAACTTCTGCATGGCGCCGAGCGCGGCCTGCTGGAAGATGTCGATGCGGCGCAGCCCGTTTCCCGCCGGGTCGAGCATCGAGCCGGAGACGTCGATGACGGCGAGCATGCGGCCGCGGAGCGTCAGCACGCCCCACTGGCGCAGCAGCGCGACCTGGTCGGCGCCCGCAGGTGCCGCGAAGGTCGTGACCGGCTCGGCCACGACACCCGGGGCGTCGAGCTCGCCTGAGCCGTCGGCCGAGCGGAAGCCGTGCGCGGCGAGCACGTCGGCCGCGTCGGAGATCGCCCGCTCGAGGTCGGTCAGCAGTTCGGCCCGCGTCGGCGGGGTCCACGTGTCCGGGTCCGCCTGGTCGGCGCCGGCCGCTGCGTCCTCGGCCGTGTCGGCGGCATCCGACTCGGCGTCGTCGGAACCATCGGTCGCCGCAGGCAGCCGCACGAACGGATACGTCATCGCGGGCGTGCCCTCCGCCGGGTAAACCGCGACGAGCTGTTCCATCGGCTCGTCGGCGTTGTAGTCGGCCACCGCCTGCTCGGTGACGATGGCCATGGTCGGCTCGGCGGCTGCGACCGTGGCTCCGAAGGCGGCATCCGTGGACGCCGGGATGGTCTTGCCGAGCTCGATCATGGCACCGGCGAGCTGGGTCGGGTCGTCCGGGTCGGCGATGCCCGCGAGCGAGGCGAGTGCCGCGAGGCTCGACGCCGAGCCTTCGGGGTCGGGCAGCAGCATCCGCGTGCCCCCCGTGAGTAGCGTGCCCCAGCCCGGCGCGGTCTCGCCGAGCGATGCCGCCTGCTCGGCCGGCGTCGCGAAGACGACGGGCGTGGATGCCACCTCGAGGCCCACCGATACGGCCGGCGCGGGCCTGCCGAGGGAGGTCGCGGTCGCCGTCATGCGGTCGACCCAGGCTCCGGCGCTCGGGATCCACGCGTCCGCGGGGTCCCCCGTGCCGGTCGCCACGACCGCCGCCGTGTCGGCCGACTCCTGCGCGCGCACGGTCGTGAGCGAGCACCCGTCGGATGCCTCGTCGAACGTCTCGGCGACGGTCGTGACGACGGGGGCGATGGTCGGGTCGGCGACGATGACGAGCTCGGTCGGCTCGTCGCATCCGTCCGGCTCGGAGGCGAACATCGAGCCGCTGAGCAGCGGGTCGAGCATGCCCGTCGCCCACGCGGCTCCGGCCCCGCCGACGACGAGGAGCGCGACGAGCGCTGCGGTGATCCCCACGAGCATCGGTCGGCGCGGTTGCTTCGCCGGCGCAACGCTGTGACGGCCCACGCTCACTCCAATGCCCACCGGGCACTGCGGCGGCACCGGTGACTCGTTCGCTTCGTTCGGGTCCGCGCCTGGGGGGCACGGATTCCAACAGTGTAGGCGACTCTCGGAGCGCCGGAACTGGAGCTCCCCTACAAGGGTGGAGTGATCCTCAGCGCGCGTCTCGCTCGGCGAGCCGGAGGCGCACGATCGGGATCTCGGGGTCGTCCTCCCCCGTGGCATCCCGCATCATCTGCTGCAGCGCCGCCCACGCCTTCGGGTAGCGCTCCGCGTAGCGGGCGAGCACCTCGGCACCGCCCGCCGCATCGAGCAGGACAGCCTCGGCGGGCCGGCGACGGATGCGACCGGTGCTGACGTGGCACGACGGGTCGGCGCGCAGGTTGCGGTACCACTGCGACCTCGGTCCGAAGCCCGACGCGACGAACACGGTGCGCTCGTCGGGCCGGTCGATCACCTCGAGCACGACGAACCGCGGCTCGCCCGACGTTCGGCCGGTGTGCTCGAGCATCATGAAGCGGCGCCCGAGCAGGAAGCCGAGTCCGGCCTTGTAGAGCGGGATCGGGAGGCGGACCACCCAGCGGGTGCGGATCATCTTCGCAGCGAAGCTCACCGTGCGCATGATGGCGCACGCCGGGCGTGGGCGCAAGGCGGTTGCCCGAACTGCTCGGGCGGGATTGGCTGGCTGGTCGAACCTCACGAAGGAGGACCCACGTGGACACCACCACGCTCATCTGGACCATCGTCGGAGTCGTCGCCGTCATCGCGGTCGTCGTCGCCGTCGTGCTGCTCACCGCCGGCAAGCGCCGCGAGGCTCGTCGCGAAGCCGACCGGCGCAAGGCGGCGGAACTCCGCGCGGAGGCCGAAGAAGCCGACCGGCAGGCACGCGAGCGCGAGGCCGCCGCGGCTCAGGCGCACGCGGAGGCCTCGCGGTCGCAGGCCGAGGCCGAGGAGGCGCAGGCGCGGGCCCAGCAGGCGCGCCTGGACGCCGAGGAGCGCGCCCGCGAGAGCGCCGAACGCCAGGCAGCGGCCGCGGACGCGCGCTCCGAGACCGATGAGACGCGTCGGAAGGCCGACGAGGTCGACCCGGACGTGACGCGCGACGAGTCCCCCGCCACTCCGGCGGATGGACGCACCGACGAGTCCCCCGCCACTCCGGAGGATGGACGCACCGACGCCGACCGCGCCGCGCACGAGCGCGACGCGGGTTCGGAGCGGACACGCCCCACGGCGTGACCGGCGGCGGATGCCGGACCACGCGAGTCACCGGCATCCGTCGCCCTACTTCAGCAGGCGCGACATGCGGCGGTCGGCGAGCAGCTTGCCGCCGGTCTGGCAGGTCGGGCAGTACTGCATCGAGCGGTCGGCGAAGTGCACGTCGCGCACGGTGTCGCCGCACACCGGGCACGTCTCGCCCCCGCGCGCGTGCACGCGCATGCCCTGGCGCTTCGCATCCTTGAGCTCGGCGGCCGGGCGCCTCTCGGCCGCCTCGACCGCACCGCGCAGGGTGTCGCGAAGGGCGTCGTAGAGCCGGGTGACCTCGTCGTCGTCGAGCGATGCGGCGAGCGCGTACGGCGACATCTTCGCCACGTGCAGAACCTCGTCGGAGTAGGCGTTGCCCACGCCCGCGATGAGCGACTGCTCGCGCAGCACGCCCTTGATCTGCGTGCGGCGGCCCGAGAGGATGCCGGCGAAGACCTCGAGCGTGAAGTCGTCGCCCAGCGGCTCGGGCCCGAGCGACGCGATACCCGGCACCTCTGCCGGGTCGCGCACGACGTACACCGCGAGCGACTTCTTCGTGCCCGCCTCGGTGAGGTCGAACCCCGAGTCGTCGTCGAATCCGACGCGCATCGCGATGGGCGACTTGCCGGGCCGGATGCGGCTGGCCGGGAGCTGCTCGTACCACCGCAGCCAGCCCGCGCGGGCGAGGTGCGCGACGAGGTGGATGCCGTCGACGTCGAGGTCGAGCCACTTCCCGTGCCGCGCCGCGCCCGTGACGGTGCGCCCGACCAGGTCGGTCAACGGCGGGTCGAACGTCTTGAGTGCCGAGAACGAGGTCATGACGGCCGAGCGGATGCTGCGCCCGACCGTCCGCCCGCGCAGGAACCCCACCAGTGCGTCGACCTCGGGCAGTTCCGGCATGCCGCCAGTCAAGCACCCGCGTCGCCGTCGGCGCATCCACCTCGCGCCTGAGGGCCGATTCCCCGACTGAGGGCCGTACCTTTCGCCCTCGAACTGGGAAACGGCCCTCAGTCCGCGCCCGCGGGATCCTCCCGGTCATCCTCGGAGCCATCGTCGTCGTCGAGGAACTCGGCCAGCTCGAGGTCGGCCTCGCCGAACGGTGGTGGTGCCGTGAGCGTCGGCTCGGCCTCGCGCGCCGCCGCGATGACACCCTCGAGCAGCTCGACGACCGACCCGGCGCGCAGGAGCCGCACCTGGTCGAGCGCGCCGACGGGCGTGATGCCGGCCAGCTGCCAGCTCGATACCAAGGGGTCGTCGTCGAGCTCGAGGTCGGGCGACCACGGCAGCTCGACGAACTCGCCGGCCCGCGCGAGCACGCCGCGCACGGCCCGCTCGGCCTCCGCGCGCAGCGGCGCGTGGTCGGTTGTCCACTCCAGCTCGGGCAGGTCGCGCACCATCGCCATCGGGTACGGGTCGTCCTGCAGCCACTCCACGACCTCGACGCGACGCGTGCCGCGCGCCACGATCGCGACCAGCCCGTCGCCCGAGCCGAGCTCGATGAGGCGGGCCATGGTGCCGATGCCGAACCGCTGGTCGCCGCCGCCGACCTCGGCACCCCGCTCGATGAGCACGACCCCGAACTCGGGCGCTTCCCCCTCGAGCACCCGGCCCAGCATCGTCAGGTAGCGCTCCTCGAACACGCGGAGCGTGATCGGCATGTGCGGGAACAGCACCGAGCCGAGCGGGAACATCGCCGCCTGTCGCATGCCCGACAGTCCAGCACCGAACGCTGTGAATGCCTGCAACGGCGGCCCGTGGCATCCGATCTGTGATTCACCGTTCACTTCCGACGCGGGTACCGCTAGCCTGCGGGCATGCGACGCAAGCACTGGCGGCACCGCAACGCGGCGCTCGACCCCGCCCGCGACCACGTGGAGATCACCCGCAACGTCGTCATGTTCGAGTTCCCGTGGGACATGAACCAGGCGCTGAGCTTCGCGCTGTTCCGCACCTACGCGGTGCCGGGCATCGGGCGCCTGCTCGACGAGACCGGCGAGTTCACGGGGCGAACGCAGAAGCGGTACGACGACACGGCCCTGCTGCTCGAGGCGCCGAGCCGCCTGGGCTTCGACCACCCCGAGGCGCGCGCGGCGATCCGCCGCATCAACGGCATGCACCGCGCCTACGACATCCCCGACCACGAGTTCCGGTACGTGCTCTCGACGTTCGTCGTGGTGCCGAAGCGGTGGCTCGACGCGTACGGCAAGCGACCGCTCGACGCGGGTGAGCTCGAGGCATCCGTGCACTACTACCGGGCGCTCGGGGGCCGCATGGGCATCCCCGACATCCCCGAGACGTACGACGGGTTCGCGACGCTCATGGACGACTACGAGGCCGAGCACTTCGCGTTCGAGCCCGGCGCCCGGCGCGTGGCCGACTCGACGCTCGCGCTGCTGCTGACGTTCCACCCGCGGCTGCCGAAGCGCCTGGTGGAGGTGTTCAGCCGCGCGCTCATGGACGACGAACTGCTCGACGCCCTGGGCTACGACCGCCCGCCACGGGCCGTCACCGCCGCCTCGCGCGCCGCGCTGCGCCTGCGCGGCCGCATCGCGCGCCTGCTGCCGGCGAACCGCACGCCCACCGCGGTCGCCGACCTGCCGTGGGTGCGCAGCTACCCCGACGGGTACGACATCGAGCACCTCGGCACCTTCCCGAGCGGATGCCCCGTGCCGCACGAGTCCCGCCGGGAGCCGGGCGCCGCCTGAGCCGTCGCCGCCACCTCCACGCGACCTCCGCCGAGCCGATCAGGTGGCCGGTTGGTGGGCCTAGGGATCGCCGGCGGATTCGGACCCGGCATCCGACCGCGACCGGCTCCACCGGCCGAGCAAGCGATCGACGCCGACGACGAGCGCGCCGATCACCGCGATGCCCACGCCGATCTGCAGCACGCCGAGCACCACGTCGCCGTAGCCGCGACCCTCCGGGTCGAGGAACGGGTACGGGTAGCGGTCGGGCACCACGGGCAGCAGCACGGCGCGCGTGATCGACGCGGCCGCATAGCCGAGCGGGAACAGCAGCCACAGCGCGATGTCGATCCACCGGGTGCGGCCGTGCGGGCGGAACAGCACGAACTCGGCCAGCACCATGATCGGGGCGACGTAGTGCACGAGGAACGCCGACCAGTTCGACAGCTGCTCCGAGGCATCCGCCGCATCGACCAGCCCCGGGAGCGGGTTCTCGCCGTTGTTGTTGATGAAGTGCGAGACGAGCATGGTCGTCAGCAGCCAGACCACGATGCCACCGCGCAACCGCGGAGCAGGGGCATCCGCCGTGCGCCGCTGCACCATGAGCCCGACCGCGACCGCGTAGTAGGCGAGTGCGAAGACGCTCGCGTTGCTCGTGAAGAACTGCAGCTTGTGGCTGCCGCTCAGGATGCCCGCCAGGATGACGAGCACGATCGCGGCGCGCCACCAGAACGACGGTGCGGCGAGCACGCGCCACGGCGACGCGCTCATGCTCCGGGCAGGGTGCGGCCGAACATCTGCGCGGTCGCGCGGGCGCTCGGCGAGCCTGCATCGGGGTCGGCGCCGGCCGATACGAGCGCCGCGATCACGTCGTCCTCCCCCTTGAACACGGCGCCGGCGAGCGGCGACTGACCACGTGCGTTCAGCCGATTCACGTCGGCGCCGTGCTCGGCGAGCGCGCGCACGAGCCCTGGGTGACCGTGGTACGCGGCGAGCATGAGGAAAGTGTTGCCCTGCGCATCGGCGAGGTCGACGTCGACGCCGGCCTCGACGAACTCGACGAGCAGGTCGGCGCCCGCACGCGCGAGCTCGAACAGCTGCTCCGGGTCGACGTCGGGTCCGGCCATCAGCTCATCCGCTCCTTCGGCGACCGGGTCTTCGCGGGGTCGCGCTCGGCCAGGTGCCCGATCGCCTCGTCGATCGCCGCCATCGTGTCGGCGTCGAGGGTGCGACCCGCGGCCTGCACGTTGTCGGCGACCTGCTCCGGCCGGGAGGCGCCGATGATCGCCGCCGACACGTTGGGGTTCTGGAGCACCCAGGCGACGGCGAGCTGGGGCATGGTCAGCCCAGCGGCATCCGCCACCGGCCGAAGTGCCTGCACCCCGCGCAGGATCTCATCGTCGAGGAACCCCTGCACCATGTCAGCGCCGCCCTTCTCGTCGGTCGCGCGCGAGCCCGCGGGCGGCGCCTCGCCGGGCAGGTACTTGCCCGTGAGCACGCCCTGCGCGACCGGCGACCACACGATCTGCCCGATGCCGAGCTCCTCCGACGTCGGCACGACCTCCTCCTCGATCACGCGCCACAGCATCGAGTACTGCGGCTGGTTGGAGATGAGCGAGACGCCGAGCTCGCGCGCGAGCGCGTGGCCCGCGCGCAGCTGCTCGGCGTTCCACTCCGAGACGCCGATGTAGAGGGCCTTGCCCTGGCGCACGATGTCGGCGAACGCCTGCATCGTCTCCTCGAGCGGGGTCTCGTAGTCGTAGCGGTGCGCCTGGTAGAGGTCGACGTAGTCGGTGCCGAGCCGCTGCAGCGAGCCGTCGATCGACTCCATGATGTGCTTGCGCGAGAGACCCGTGTCGTTGTGCCCCTTCGGCCCGGTCGGGAAGTAGACCTTCGTGAAGATCTCGAGCGACTGGCGCCGCTCGCCGCGCAGCGCCTCGCCGAGCACGGTCTCCGCCGCGGTGTTGGCGTAGACGTCGGCCGTGTCGAAGGTCGTGATGCCGGCGTCGAGGGCGGCACGCACGCAGCGCTGCGCGGTGTCGTTCTCGACCTGGGAGCCGTGGGTGAGCCAGTTGCCGTACGTGATCTCCGAGATCTTGAGGCCGCTGTTGCCGAGGTACCTGAATTCCATGCGTCCAGCCTAGAGAGCGAGCGGATGCCTCGGGGCCGCCGGGCTCGGCGGCATCCGCCCCCTACAGGGCGAGCAGGCGCTCGGTGTCGCCGAACACCTCGAGCCCCGCACAGTCGGCCACGCCCTCGAGCCGCACGCGGCCGTCGTGGTCGACGTGCCGGAACACGATCTGCGCGTCCATGGTCTCCTCGACGCGCTGGTGCATCGCCTCCCGCAGCGGCGCGTGCAGCAGGCCGCCGCGCACCCGCTCGGCTTCGAGGTGCAGCAGCCCGTCGGGGCCGGAGACGCTCCAGCGCACGTGCGAGTCGTCGATCGCGAGCGCGTGCTCCCGCGAGCGGTTGTAGGTGGTCCACTTGTGGAGGCGCCCGCCGTGGCGGAAGCCGATGATCGAGCCGCGGAAGGACCGGCCGACCCACGGGATGATCGCTACCGACGCGATGAGCGAGGCATCCGTGTCGTCACCGCTCGTGGCGTCGACGTGGTTGCTCGCCATCCAGACGTAGCCGGCCGGGAAGGCACGACCCCAGTCCTTCTCGATGTACCCGCGCCCGCCGTCGAACGACACCGGCGCGCCCTCCACCTCGAGCGTGCCGCCCAGGCCGTGCCCGAACGAGACGATGCCGTGGAAGCACTCCATGAACGGCACGAGCCCGTACCAGCCCATGATGCCGGGCTCGCGGAGGGTGACCGGCCACGGCGTGAACGGGTCGGGGAAGCCGACGCGCCCGCGCAGCTGCGGCAGGTCGAGCGTCACGCCCCGCGGCGAGAACCGGTTCGTGCCCACCCGCACCTCGAAGCCGTGGGCGGATGCCTCGAAGTCGTCGACGTCGAACCGGTGGTACCACGACCGCCCGGTGAGCCCGTCGAGCACCTGCACGAACGCCTCGTCGCGCTCGCCGCCGTCGCCCGCGAGTCCACGGAAGACGCCCGGGATGACCGCCCAGCGCTGCGAGCGGTCGGCACTCACGAGCTTCACGTACCAGCCCTCGAAGAACCCCCGGCGCACGCCGAGGCCGTGGAACGCCTCCGGGCGTCGCACGCCGCGCATCCATGCCGCGGGAGTCCGCATGCGCCCATCGTAGGTGCGTCGGCGACCGCCGCGGTGGCCTGTGGGCAACCCGGTTCCCCCGCACCGCCCCGCACCCTCAGGAGTTCCCCATCTCGTCGCGAAGTCTCGGAGCCCTCGGGCGGACAGGCTGTCGGAGGCCGCGCGATCCGCGGCACCCGGAACACCAGAGGAGACCCACCTTGCACGGCACCACCCACGGCACCACGATCGACCAGCTCCCGACCATCGACGCGCTCGACCTCGGTGCGACGCGCCACCCCTCGATGCCGTATCGCGGCACACCGACGCCCACCCACCAGGGGCTGCGCTTCGCCGACGAGCACGTCGAGATCGGCGCCGTCACCCCGGTCGCCGACTCGGGCCTCGGCATCGACGTGTACCGCGTCGAAACCCGGAACCTCGTCGCGGAGCGGGACCCCGAGGGACACCGGTACGTCACCGAGATGGTCGAACGCCAGACGGCGCGACTCGCCGCCGACGGCATCGAACGCTCGGTCCGCCCGCTCGCCGGTCCGGAGGGACGCGAGACGCTGTCGCAGCGCCACGACGTGCTGGCCGAGTGGTGGAGCATGGAGCCGGAGCGACCGCGCGACGCCTTCTCGTTCGACTACCTGCCGCGCTGGCGCGAGCACGTGCCGTCGGCGAAGGCGCTGTGGCCGCTGCAGCACCCGGGCGAGGCGACGCTGCCCTTCGACGACGGGGCCGTGCTGAACGCGGACGACTGGGCGGTGCTCAGCCACGTCGCCGACGCCGTCGGCATCCGCTCCCGCGCAGCAGTGCTGGCCAGCCTCACCGAGACGCTGCTCGCCGCGACCGAGGGCGGCTCGTGCCTGTCGCTCGGCAGCGGAGGGCTGGTCCCGGTGCTGAAGGCCGCCGGAGCCGTCGGACGACATGGTCTCGACGCGTCGGTCGAGCTGTGGGACACCGACGACGATGCGCTCGAGATCGCGCACCTCCTCGCCGTGCGACACGGCCTGCCCGCGCCCGTGACGACCCGGCAGGTGAACCTCTACGACCTGCGTTCCCTGCGGTCGTGGTCGTCGCAGTACGACCTCGTCGACCTGCTCGGATTCTTCGAGTACCTCCCGACCGAGGTGCCCCCGACCGCGGGTTCGCTGTTGCCGACGGCGTCCGAGTTCCTCGCAGCCGCCCTCACCCGGGTCGCGCCCGGAGGCTCGCTCGTGCTGGCGAACATGCGCGAGACCCATCCGCAGCTCGATTTCGTGATGCGGTGCGTGCAGTGGCCGTTCATCCAGCCGCGCAGCCTCGACGAGCTCGCGGCGGTCATCCGCCGCGCGGGCGTGGCCGACGAGCGCGTGCGCATGTTCCTCCCCGACGACGGCGTATACGCGATCGTCGAGATCGAGGCGTAGCAGGTGCGGCGGCGCGACGCCCGGCGCGAGGGTTCGCGACGCCCGGCGGGAACCGGTGCGGCTCCGCGGCACCCGCGCGCCCCGGGGCATCCGTCGCATTCAGCTGATCGCACGCTTCGTCGCATAGGGTTGCCGGATGCTCCGATCACTCGTGTCCCGCGTCTACTGGGCCTGCAGCAGGTGGACCCTCGCGGGCGAGCCGGCGCCCGACCGGCCCTCGGTGCTGATCGGTGCGCCGCACACGTCGAACTGGGACTTCGTGCTCATGCTCGGCATCGCCTGGCGGCACGGCATGGACATCCGCTGGCTCGGGAAGAAGAGCCTGTTCGCCGGATGGCGCGGGCCGATCATGCGCGGGCTCGGCGGCATCCCGGTCGACCGCTCCAACCCGGCCGACGTGGTCGGCGAGGTGCTCGCACGCATCGAGGCGGGCGAGGTGTTCGGACTGGTCGTGACCCCCGACGGCACGCGCGGCTCGAACACGTACTGGAAGTCGGGCTTCTACCGCATCGCGCGCGAGGCGGGCATCCCGGTCACCCTCGGCTACGTCGACCGCACGACCATGAGCACGGGGCTCGGCCCGACGTTCGAGCTGACGGGCGACGTGCCCGCCGACATGGATCGCATCCGCGCGTTCTACGCCGACAAGGCGGGCGTGCGGCCGGAGCTGCGCACCGAGCCGCGCCTGCGCAGCGAGGACGCGTCCGTCGCCTGAGTCGCACCCGACCCGGTTCAGATGAACAGCGTGGTGCCCGACTTCTGCGCCTCGCCGAGGAAGGTCGCGACGCCGCCGAGCTCGATACCGTCGATGAGGTCCGACTCGGCGATGCCGAGCAGGTCCATCGTCATGGTGCAGCCGATGAGCCGCGCGCCGTCGGCGTGGGCCGACTGCATGAGCTCGGGCAGCGAGGGCACCTGGTGGTCCTCCATGACCTTCTTGATCATGGACGGCCCCATGCCCGCCATGTTCATGGTCGACAGCGGCAGCTTCTCGGGGCCTGACGGCATCATCATGCCGAACATGCGGTCGAGCGTCTTCCGGTCGCGCTTCGGCGGGTCCTGCCTGCGCAGTGCATTGAGCCCCCAGAAGGTGAAGAACATCGACACCTGCTGGCCCATCGCGAGCGCACCGTTGGCGATGATGAACGCGGCGAGCACCTTGTCCATGTCGCCCGAGAACACCACGAACGAGACCTGGTCGAGCTGCTGCTTCGCGAGGGCGGCGGATGCCCCTGAGCCGGCCGCCGCACCGCCCTTGCGGAACGACGCCACGTAGCCCGGCCCCTCGGGGGTCATCGAGAGCAGCTCGTGTCCCTTGGTCGCCGCCCATGCCGGTCCGTCGGCGGCGAATCCCGGGTCGGAGACGTGCACGACGACCTCATCGCCCGGCGCCACCTCGTCCATCTGCTTCGAGAGCTTCATGATCGGGCCCGGGCAGGCGAGCCCGGTGCAGTCGAGGTCGACGACATTGCCGGTGCCGCGCACCGCCGTGACGAGGTCGACCGCCTCGGCGTACGCGATCTCGGGCGCCTTCACCGCCTCGCCGACGGGCTCGAGGTCGTGCCAGAAGCGGAACGTGTGCGAGCCGCCGGAGAGGGTCTTCACGTCGGTGAACCCGCGCTGCACGAGCAGCCGGTACGCGAGGTAGCTGCGGAACCCGACGGCGCAGTAGAGGCGGATCGGCACGTCGCGGCTCCATGAGTCGGTGGTCTCGCGCATGTCGCCGAGCGGCACGTTCTCGGCACCCGGGATGTGCCAAATGTCGTACTCCTCGGGGGTGCGCACGTCGATGATGCGCGCTCCTTCGACCGCACCCGGGAAGTCCTTGGCGTACCAGAGCTTCAGGTCGCCCTTCAGCACGTTCGTCGCGACGAACCCCGCCATGTTGACCGGGTCCTTCGCCGAGCCGAACGGCGGCGCGTAGGCGAGCTCGAGGGTCTCGAGGTCGTGCACGGTCGCCCCGAGGCGGATCGCCGTGGCGAACACGTCGAGGCGCTTGTCGACCCCGTCGAATCCCGCGATCTGGGCTCCGAGCAGCTTTCCGTCGTCGGGCGAGAACAGCACCTTGATGTGCATCATCGCCGTGCCCGGGTAGTACCCGGCGTGACCCGACGGGTGCACGTGCACCGTGCGGTACGGCACGCTCTCGCGCTCGAGCTGGCGCTCGGTCGCGCCGGTGCCGCCGGCGGTCATCTCGAAGACCTTGACGATCGAGGTGCCCTGGGTCGAGAGGTACTCGGTGTCGCGCCCGCAGATGTTCTCGGCCGCGACGCGGGCCTCGCGGTTGGCCGGGCCGGCGAGCGGCGTGAGGCCGGCGCTCGGCAGCACGGTGTGCGGGGTCTCGACGGCGTCGCCCGCGGCCCAGATGCTCGGGTCGGAGGTACGCATGTGGGTGTCGACGACGATACCGCCGCGTGCGCCGAGCTCGATGCCCGCCTCCTTGGCGAGCCCGACGTTCGGGCGCACGCCCGCGGAGAGGATCACGAGATCGGCCGGCAGCACGCTGCCGTTGTTCAACTCGACCTTCAGGCTGCCGTCGGCCGCTTGCTGGAACGCGGCCGCGGCGGTCTCGAGCACGAGCTCGACGCCGCGCCCGCGGATGTGCTGCTCGACGGGGATCGAGACCTCCTTGTCGGGCGGCGGCATGATCTGGTCGCTGAGCTCGACGACGGTGACCTCGGCGCCGCGGTGCCGGAGGTTCTCGGCCATCTCGAGGCCGATGTACCCGGCGCCGATGACGACGGTGCGCACCGCCTTCCCGGTCGTTGCCGCGTCGTCGAGCGCCGCGTCGAGCTGCGCCTTGATGCCGTCCATGTCGGCGATGTTGCGCAGCACGTGGATGCCCGGGAGGTCGACGCCGGGCAGCGGGAGCTGCATCGGGTCGGCGCCCTGGCAGAGGGCCAGCGCGTCGTAGCTCTCGGTGTACTCCCGACCGGTGTCGACCTCGCGGGCCGTCACGGTCTTGGCGGCCGCGTCGATCGAGACGACCTCGGTCGACACGCGCACGTCGATGGCGAGCGACTCGTTCAGGCTCTCCGGTGTCTGCAGCAGCAAGCGGCTCCGATCGGTGATCACGCCGCCGATGTGGTAAGGCAGACCGCAGTTGGCGAACGACACATAGCCGCCGCGCTCGAACACGATGATCTCGGCGGTTTCGTCGAGTCGTCGGGCTCGCGCTGCGACCGAGGCTCCTCCCGCGACTCCACCGACGACGACGATCTTCATGGCCGACCCCTCTCACGTCACTGTGGCCCGATCTGTGGTCTGACCACAATGATAGTGTACCCCCCGGGTATCGGCCCCACAAGGGTCGGTGGCCGCTCGGGCACCACCCGATGCTTGACACGACGCACCGGAGGGAGCAACGTACGAGCCATCCGCACTGATACGGACGGGGGCCCGTGCGATGCCGATGACGACCGACCAGCAGCCACCGCGACCGCTGATCCTCATCCGTGGATTCGGCGGCGTGGGCGTCGACGACGAACGGGCGAACCCGTACCAGGGATTCAACGACGGCACCGTCTACCCGGGCAGGCGCGGCGAGAACTACATCTACGAGGGCTTCGTGCTGCGGGCGATGAAGTCCCCGGAGCATCCGTACCGCGACGCCACCAACGTGGCCGGCTTCTACGGCGCCGACCAGGCCGCGCCGCCCGACCTCGGAGCCCTCTCGGAGGACGACGTGACCGGCACGATCGTGCTCGACCCGGCCGTCGAGCAGAAGGTGCTCTCGCAGGGCACGGCGGGCACGATCTGGATCTTCCGCTACTACGACCTCAGCCCGCGTGCGCTCGAGATCTACGGCAGGGGGCTCGAGCGGCTCGTCACGCTCATCCGGCGCTCGGCCGAACGGCACGGCGAGGAGTTCCGCGGCGTCGACATCGTGGCGCACAGCATGGGCGGCCTCGTCACGCGCGAGGGCCTCATCGCGATGCACGAGACCTCCGAAGCGCTGAGGGGGCAGACGGATGCCTCCGAAGCGGCCGCCGACGCGATCGCACCGCGCGCCCTGGTGCACCGCATCGTCACGCTCGGCACGCCGCACCGCGGCATCGCGTTCCAGCGGACTCCCGAGTGGCTGCTGCGCGCCCTGCCCAAGGTGGAGGAGGCGAGCGACGAGCTGGCGTCGTTCGACCCCGAGTCGACGCGGTTCCGCGAGTGGGACGCCGTGTACGACCGGCGGAACGTGCTCACCGTGGTGGGCACCAACTACCGCTCGTACAACATCTCGGTCGCGAGCGCGCTGAACCGCCTGTCGAGCCTGCTGAACGACGGGTCCATGGTCTACAACCGCAGCGACGGGTTGGTGAAGCAGGCGTCCGCACAGCTGCCGGGAGCGCCGCGCACGTTCGTGCACAAGTGCCACGGCGGCAACGACTCGCTCGTCACCTCGCGCGAGGCGTACGAGATCGCGATGCGCTTCTTCCACGGCACGCACCGCATCGCGCTCTTCCTCGACGACGCCGAGGTGACCCGCGGCGGCGACTGGATCGGCCGCAGCGAGTTCTACTTCGGCGTGACGATCAAGCCGCGGTTCGTCGACTTCGAGCTGTTCCACCAGAGCGTCGAGGCGGAGAACTGCTACGGCCCGTTCCACGAGAAGGACCTCAGCGACGACCTCGGCGACCTCGAGCAGGCGCTGCTGCGCCCGCTCGCCGACTTCGGCGGCGCGTCCGACTGGGCGGGACCCGACCGGCTCATCTGGGAGGGCTGGATCAACGCGGCGCTGAAGCCCGGCGATGCACACGGCCTGGTCTTCCGCGTCGACTTCTACGTCGGCGAGCGCGACACGTTCGGCATCGGCTTCTCCGACAACGTCGTGTACCGCAAGCAGTACTACGTGCAGGCGTTCCCCGCCACGCAGGCGGAGGTGGCCGGTGCGCGCACCGAGATCTACCTGCACACGGGCGAGCAGCACCTCGTCGGCGGGCAGGCGCTCGACCAGCAGGGAGTGCGCGCCCGGGCGGCGGATGCTGCCACGCCGGATGTCGTGGCGGCCGCCCCCGTCGACGGGTCGCCCGGCGACTGGAGGTTCGACGTCGACGGCACCGGGTTCAGCGGCACCTTCCGCATCCGCATCGAGGAGGACTGAACGATGACCGAGATCACGATCGCCGAGCGCGCCCCGCAGCCGACCGCCGGCATCCGCGAGACCGTGCCGATGGACCGGTTGCCCGAGTTCTTCGGGCGCGCGTTCCACGCCACGATGGAGGCGATGCGCGCGCAGGGCGTGGCGCCGGCGGGGCCGCCGTTCGGCAAGTACCACGGCGTGCCGGGCGCGACCGCCGACGTCGAGGCCGGCGTGCCGGTGGCCGGCTCGTTCGAGACCGCCGGCGACGTCGTCGCGCGCGAGCTGCCCGGTGGCATGATCGCGTCGGCGCTGCACGTCGGGCCGTACGACACGCTCGGCCAGACCTACGACGCGATCCGGCGCCACATCGTCGACGAGGGGCGCATGCCCGGCGGCATCATGTGGGAGTGCTACGTGAGCGACCCCGAGCAGGAGCCCGACCCGGCGACCTGGCGCACGGAGGTCTGCTGGCTGCTCGTCTGATCTCCGGCGGCATCCCACCCTGCACCGACGACCGCCTCGCCCGCGCCGGTCACCGGCTCATCGCCCGCGTCACGCGCAGGCGAGCACCGTCACGTCGACGTTCCCGCCCGCCGTCGGCTTCTCGGCGACGACCGTCCAGTCGGAACCCGCGAGACCGCGCGTGCCGCCGGCGCGCACGAACCGGCGAGCGTTGCGCGCGTGCGCCGGACCCGCCGCGAGCTCGGCGACGACCGCGATGGCACGCATCGCCGCGCCGCGCGGGAACCGCAGGCGACCGCTCCCGAAGTCGGTCACGAGCACCCGCCCGTCCGCGTCGAGCGCGTGCGCCGCGTCGTCCAGCAGTGCACGCCCCGTCCGCCGGTCGAGGGCGTGCAGCACGAACGACATGAGAACGATATCTGCGCGCACGTCGCCGAAAGCGGCGCGGGCGCCGTCACCGGGGCGCAGGTCGGCATCGGCACCGAGGCGCTGGCGGGCGCGTTCGAGCATCGCCGGCGACGTGTCGACGCCCACCACGTGGAAGCCCTCCGCCGCGTACTCGGCGAGCGCGGCTCCCGTACCGCAGCCGAGGTCGAGGACCGTCGCGCCCGGCGGCGGATCCACCTGCCGCCGCGCCACCTGCCGCAGCGGCGCGTTCATCGGTTCGAGCACGCGGTCGTACACGCGCGCCCGCCAGCCGTATCGGTCGGTTCCCATGGGAGACCACCTCGCGCGGGGTGCGGGGCGCACCCCTCCGACCAGTGTCCCACCGGCCCTCCCGGGCGCTCGTCCCGAACTCAGAACGCATCTCGCGAGGATTATGAGTAAACTAGTTACTCATAAAATTGGAGAGGCGCGTTATGAGCAACGCAGCGGAGCCGTCGCGACCCGAATGGCCCGCCCTGGGCTGGGAAGACCAGGTGTGGGAGCCGTCGACAGCTTGGGCGAGTGACGGAGGCCTTCCCGGTCGAACCAGTCGATACGCGTCTGCGGTGCCGCCCGAGATCGCGAATCTGACCCCGGAACCGCCAGCCCGGGCGGCGGCGGCCGCCGATGCGGCCACCAGGGAGCTCGGTCGCCTCGATGCAGAGCTCGGGCATCGCATCGCGGCGTTCGCACCGGTGCTGCTCCGATCCGAAGCGGCCTCATCATCGCAGATCGAGCACATCACCGCGTCCGCTCGCGCGATCTTCTCGGCTGAACTCGGCGCGAAGAGCGGACGCAACGCCCTGCAGATCACCGCGAACACGCGCGCGATGACCGCTGCGATCGCGCTCGCCGACGACCTCTCGGAGAGCTCGATCGCGAAGATGCACGAGGTGCTCATGTCCGCGCAGCCACGACATACACCCGGGCGCTGGCGGAATGAGGCCGTGTGGATCGGCACGCGCAGCGACAGCCCGGTCGGTGCCGAGTTCGTCGCGCCGCATCACTCCCGCATCCCCGCACTCATCGACGACCTCACCGCATTCGCGCGCCGAACCGACATCTCACCACTGGTGTCCGTCGCCGTCGCGCACGCCCAGTTCGAGACGATCCACCCGTTCACCGACGGAAACGGCCGTACCGGTCGAGCGCTGGCCCAGTCGCTCCTGCGATACCGCGGCGTCACGCGGAACTTCGCCCTCCCCGTCTCAGCGGGCCTGCTCGCCGACGTCGAGGGGTACCACCGCGCGCTGACGCGGTATCGCGAGGGCGATGTATCGCCGATCGTCGGGTCCTTCGCGGATGCAGCGCTGCGGGCGGTCGCCAACACGCGAACCCTCGTCGCCGAGATGGAGTCGATTCGCGAGAGCTGGAACGACCGTCTCACCGCGCGACGCTCGAGCAACGCATGGAAACTGCTCGACGTACTCATGCGCCACCCCGTGATCGACGCCGCCACCGCCGCCGCCGAGCTCGGCGTGCAGACGCCCAACGTCTACCCGCCGCTTCGCGCCCTCGTCGACGCAGGCATCCTGAAGACGAAGTCGGAGTATCAGGTCGGCCCATTCTGGCGCAGCGAGGAACTGCTCGGCGCGATCGACCGGTTCGCGGAGCGCGCGGGTCGCCGGGAGGCGCCGGGCCGCTGAGCGGTGCTGCCGTCGGATCCTCGCCCGGCAGCCCGGCGTCAGTGGCGCGCCATCCAGGCCTGCAGTACCCCGCGCGGCACCCCGTGCTTCACGTGGCCCAGCGAGGCGCCGGACTCGACGACGATCTGCTCGGCGGAGCATCCGCTCGTGTCATCGAACGAGAACGCGACCGCGCCCGTCTGGTCGACGAACCCGTCGGGCGTCGACCAGTAGTGGTTCCGCTTCAGGTCGGGCGGCGGGGCGGTGACATCCGTGCCCGGGCAGGCGTCGGCGGCGGCGAGCACGCCGTCGGCGTCGAGGTCGGTGTCGATCACGAGGCGGAACGCGAGATCGGCGTGGCCCGGCGGGAGCACGATCTTCCCGAAGCCCCCGCCCTCGTCGAAGTAGACGTCGCCGCCCGGGTACGGGTCGCCCGTGGTCGAGCCGCCGAGCGTGATCGTGCCGCTCGGCGGCGGATCGCCGGCGCAGCGCAGCGTGAACCAGTACTCGTCGCCCGCGGTCACCGGCACCGGAGTGTCGAGCGTCACCGTCGCGGTCTCGCCGCCGGTCAGGTCGACCTGCTGCGCGGACACGAGCGGGTCGTCCGGGTAGCCCTCGGGCGCCACGGGGAACACGGCAGTCGCGAAGAACGCGAGCGACACGGTGCCCGAGGTGGTCGGCTGCAGCTCGAGTTCGGTCACCTCGCCGGTCTCGGTCGGCGTGAACGTCTGCGCGAGGTCGAGAGTCCCGCAGAACATCGCGAACCCGCCGTCGTCGGAGGGTTGGTCGATCACGACCTCGGCCGCCTGTGCGGGTGGGGCGAAGGCGATGACGGATGCGACGAGCGCAGCCGCGCCCGCTCCGGACAGTGCGTGCATGGCGCGTGACATTGCGACTCCCCCTCGTCGGCGAGGCTCCCGTCGCACGATACTCCCGGGCTCGTGCACCCGCCACCGTCGACGCTCATGCGCGGGCGGCGAGCCAGGCGGCGCAGGCCGCGACGATCGCGTCGGCGGCGGCGATCGCCTCGCGCACGTCGGCGCGGGACGCGGTCGGCTGGTCGTCGCTTGGATACTCGGTGTTGTTGCGCACCTGGCGCATCCACTCGAACTCGGTCATCGCGTCGGGGGCGTCGTCGAGGTACGCGGCCGCAGCGAGCCCGGTGTTGCGGTGGGCGCCGCCCATCGCACGCACGCGCACGCCCTCGTGGGCGAGCACCGCGGTGAGCGCCTTGCGCGCGCCGTCGTAGGCGGCGGTGAACGCCATGGCCACGTCGTCGGTGCCGGCGAGCGCGCGAGCGGTCGCCACGTGCCGCTCCGCCACCGCGAGCACGTCGAGGGCGTGGGCCGGGTTCGCGTCGACCCGCTCGAGGCGCTTGCTGCGCAGCATCCGCTCGATCACCGCCGGCCGGTCAGCCATCGGCGGGCTCCGTCAGGACCTCGACCAGCGGACGCGAGCGCACGGTCGCGATGAACGGCGACGCGCGCGCGGCATCCCACTCCTCCGCGCTCACCCGGGTGATGTTGACATCGAGGCCGACCCGCTCGCCCGCGCGCACCGCGAGGTCGGCGAGCTCGCGCCGCGACGGGTCGCCGACGACCAGCACGTCGACGTCGTTCGGGTACTCCCCCGGCTCGCCGTGCCGCCTCGCCGCCCACGACCCGTATATGTAGGCCCGCTCGACGCCGCCGAGCCCGCCGAGCAGGTCGCGCAGCACGGGCACTGGACCGTAGGTCGCCTGGATCAGCTCGCGCATGAGCGGGTAGAGCGGATGCCCCTGATTCGCACGCACCAGCCGGTTGCGGCCGCTCTGCCGGTCGACCAGCACGCCGTTCTCGACGAGTCGCCCGACCTCCTTGTGCACGACGCCGCCGCCCGCGCCGATGCGGCGCCCGAGCTCGGCGAGCGAGAACTCCTCGTCGGGCCGCCCGAGCGTCTCGGCGAGGAGCGCACCGGTGACGTCCGACCGTACGAACGGCGTCAGCTGGGCGGGCAGAGTCTTCACAGAACGTGAGTATATCTTCACGATACGTGAATGTCTACGACTGGGCCGAGGCGATGTGCACTTCTTGCATACTGCTCGACCTCGTACCGTTCAGTTGTCGCAGATTTTGCGACAACTGCCACCTACGCGCCAGACCGCTCCCGCAGCCAGCGACCCGGCCCGCGCCGATCGAGGTCGCGCGCGGCGATCGTGGCGAGCACCCGCAGCTCGAGCGCGTGCGCGCCCTGCGCGCGGGCGATGTCGAGCGCGCGCTCGAGCAGGTCGTCGGCCTCGCGCTCGAGTCGGTCGCGCTGGCCGTTGCCCGACTCGCGGGCGGCGGCGAACGCGAGCCCGGCGCGCTTGCGCGTGAGCTCGGCGAGGTACCAGCGCTCACCGGATGCCTCGGCCAGCGCGATCGCCCGGTCGACGACCTCGGTCGCCTCAGCGATACGTCCCGCCGCGGTCTCCGCCTCGACGAGGAGCGACAGGTGGTACGGGCCCCAGACCCCGTCGGCCACCGACTCGACCTCGGCCAGGCCGGCGCGGATCGACTCCGCGGCATTTGCCGGCTCGTCCTCGATCATCGCCCAGCCGCCCATGACCTTGCCGGCCGACACCCAGAGCGAGACCTCGTTCGCCTCGGCGAGCGCGAGCAGCTCGTCGGCGAGCGCACGCACGGTCGACGTGTCCCCGAGCAGCTGGTGGATCGCCGCGAGCGCACCGAGCGCCTGGCAGAGCCCGTCGAGACGGGAGCCCGCCCGGGCGAGCGCGAGCGCCTCCTCCGCGTGCCTGCGGGCGACATCGGCGTTGCCGAGCAGCCACTCGTCGAGCGCGACGAACGAACGCAGCAGCACGCCCGAGTCCTGGTACGCGCCCGCGAGACGGCGGCGCACGGCCGGCGAGTCGTGGTCGCTCGCACGCGCGAGATGCTCCCGCGCACCCACCGGGTCGCCGAGTGCGAGCGTGGTGATCGCCTGCGCGTTGCCGGCCTGCAGCAGCAGCCCGTCGTCGCCGGATGCCTCGGCGGCATCGACGAGCCGGCCGAGGCGTCGCTCGGCGCCGTGGATGTCGCCGCGCATGAGCGAGACGCTCCAGACCACGTACCCGATACGGCCGAGCGCATCGGGCTGAGTGATGCGCGCCGCGGCGAGGTCGAGCCGGGCCGCTTCGTCGGCCGCCCGCTCCGACCGCACGCCCCAGGCGACGATCGCGGCGGCGACACGGGTCACGCACACGCGTCCCTCGAGCAGCGCCAGTGCCGGCGACGGCGCCTCGGCCTGGGTCGCCTCCCCCTCGGGCAGGGTGCGCAATCCGTCCAGCAGTTCGAGCGCGCGACCGGCGTGCGCGAGGGCGACGAGCGGCACCTGGCGGCTCATGGCCGTCTCGGCGGCATGGGTGAACCACACCGCCGCGCTCGCGGCGTCGCGTCCGTGCGCGAAGTGCTCCGCGATCTCCGTGGCCGCGGGCCCGGGGCGGTCCGCGAACGCCGCCGCGAGGCGCTCGCCGATGCGGCGGTGCGCGACGACGCGGCGGGCACCGCCGAGGCGCGCGTAGAGCACGTCGCGGTGCAGCGCGTGCCGGAACGCGAAGCGCGCGGTCACCGTGCCGTCGGGCCAGGTCGCGGGATCGAGCTCGTGCAGCACGCCCTGCGAGCGCGCGAGTCGCGAGAGGTGGTCCTCGATCGTGCGCTCGTCGGCCGTCGGTTCGACCGCCGGGGCGACCGCGGCGGCGGTGAACTCGGGTCCGGCGACCGCTGCGATCTCGAGCAGGCGGCGGTCGTCGTCGTCCAGCGCGGCGATGCGCCGCTCGACGACCCGGCGCAGGCCATCGGGAATGCCGACCCCGAGCACCGGCAGACCGTCGCCCCCGTCGCCCCGAGCGGCGAGGCGCCCGGCGAGGTGCTCAGCGAGCATCGCGACGTAGAGCGGGTTGCCCCCGGTGCGGCCCAGCACGTCGGCGACGAGCGAGTCGTCGGTCGCCGCGGCGCCGAGCCGCTCCGCGAGGAGGCCCCGCACGCTCGGACCGCTGAGCGGACCCAGCTCGACGACGCCGGTGTCGCCGTGCGCGTCGAGCAGTTCGACGACGGATGCCTCGGAGCCGACGCCGGCCCGGGAGGCATCCGTTCGCGTGGTGGCGAGCAGGAACACCCCGGCAGGCGATCCACGACGGGCGAGCGCGGTCACGAGTTCGAGGCTCGCGCGATCGGCCGCGTGCAGGTCCTCGATCACGAGCAGCACGGGCGCCTCGGCGCCCAGCTCGGCCATCGCGTCGACGAACTCGCGCAGCATGCGACCGGACTCGGGTCCGACCGAGCGCGCACGCATCTCGGCGGGACGGGTCGGCGGCACCCGGCCGGCGAGCTGCACCGCCCACGACGGCGCCCGAGCCGCCAGCACGTCGCGCACGCGCGCCCCGCGCGGGCCGGCGCAGAGGCCGTTCAGCGCCTCGAGCAGCGGATGGTAGGGGTCGCCCTCGCCCACCCGCTCGAGGCATTGCCCCTCGCCGACCCAGGCGCCGCCCGCAGCGCGCACCTCGTCGACGAAGGCGCGCACGAGCGCCGACTTGCCGATGCCGAGCTCGCCCGCGACGACGCCGACGCGACGACCGGGTTCGCTCGCTGCCGCCCACCACCCGCGCACCGAGTCGAGCTCGCGCGCGCGGCCGTGCAGCGCACGTGCCGAGGCTCCTCGCGCACCCCGCACGTCGGTGAGCGTCGCGACGAACCGATAACCGCGCCGGTGTGCGGTGGCGATGAAGCGCGGACGCCTCGGGTCGTCGCCCAGCGCGCGCCGCAGCTCGTTCACGCAGACCGCGAGCGCGTCGTCTCCCGAGCCGCCCGGACCCCAGACGGCGCCGATCAGTTCGCCCTTGGTCACCACCTCACCGGCGCGCACGAGGAGTTCGCGCAGCACGCCCGCGGTCTTGGGGCGCAGCGAGACCTCGCAGTCGGCACCGACGAGCAGGCCGTCGCGCGCATCGAAGCGCCAGGTGTCGAAGTGGAAGGTCTCGGGTTCGGGATGGTGGGTCGGTGGCGCGGGCGGAACGATCTCACTGACCAAGCCCGACCTCCGATCGTGCGCCCGGCGACGCGATCTCGGCGCTGTCGACGACGCAGTCGAACCGGTCCGAGCTCCCGGCTGGGAATGTGATGTGAATACTAATGCAAGAACTTCGTAAGGACACGAGCCCTCCTCAGGTAGTGCACTGAGAACCGGACGGTTCCCGCCGGGGCATCGTCGTGCCCGACCTCGGAGGTTCACGATGCCCAAGCGCCTGCCGCTCACAGCGAAGGTGGTGGCGATCACCGCGGTGCTCGCCCTCGCGACGACCGGGGCGATCGCCGCGACCGGCGGCTTCGACGGCGACGGCCTCGGCCCCGGCGAGGCACTCGCGCGCGAGTCGATCCTCACCCCGGACGAGCTCGGGGACGGCGCGTTCGACGGCCTGCAGTACGCGGATGCCACGGAGGGACTCGTCGTCGTCGACGCGCCCGAGGCGTCGAGCGACGGCGGCGCGCACCTCGCATATCCGCTCCCGATCCCCGCCGGTCGCGGCATCACCCCCGAGCTCTCGCTCGAGTACGACTCCTCGGGCGGCAACGGCTGGGTCGGCGTCGGGTGGGACCTCGGCGTCGGCGAGGTCGCCGTCGACACGACCTTCGGCGCCCCCTACTTCGACGCCGACCACGAGAGCGAGAGCTACACGCTCGACGGCGACTCGCTCGTGCCGAACGCGCTCGGCGATACGTGGGAACCCCGCGTCTCGGGCGACCGCGAGGACTTCGTGCGCCAGGTCGAGACCGAGTACGAGCAGATCATCCGCCACGAGGTCGGCGACGGCGGCCCGGACGACTACTACTGGGAGGTGCGCCAGGCCGACGGCGGCATCCGCTGGTACGGCGGCTACCCCGACGCCGGCGGCCCGTACGGCGACGACTCCAGCGAGGGCACGATCGACCGCGACGCGATCGTCACCGACGACGCCGGCAACCAGGTGCGCTGGCTGCTCTCCGCGCAGCGGGACATCGGCTACAGCATCATCCGGTACCACTACGAGACCTACGACTACCAGCGTTCGGGCGAGTCGTGGGCGAGCGGATGCAGCGGATCGACGCTCTGCGCGCGCCACACGTACCTCGACCACATCGACTACACGATCGCGGCCGAGGCATCGGGGCAGCTCCCCGACCCCGCGTACCGGGTGGACTTCATCCTCGAGTCCGAGCTCGAACCCGCGCCCGCCCGACGGGGCGACCCCATCCTCGACGGCACCGGCCGCTACCTCGACCTCACCTGGGAGCGCCTCGCCCGCATCGAGGTGCGGCACGGCGAACTCACGCTCGACCCGACGCGTGAACGCAGCTTCCCGGCCGATTCCGGTGCCGACGACCTCGCCGCCCGGTACGACCTCGCCTATCGGGACGCGGCCCGGAGCCCGTTCGGGAAGTCGCTGCTCGAATCGGTGACGCAGGGCGCGCACGACCCGGACGTCGCCGCGACGCACGAGTTCACCTACTTCGACGAGGTGGGCGACGCCACCGCCGGCTATTCGGGCTTCGCCTCGGCCCAGCCGTGGTCGACCGGTGACGACATGGGCGACCGCACCTGGCTCGACAGCAACGTGTCGGCCGGCGCGCTCGGGGGCTCGGAGAACAACTCGGGCGAGGGCCATGCCTACATCGGCTTCAACGCATTCGTCCCCCAGAAGGTCGGCTCGTTCGGCGGGTCGATCCAGATCGGCGGCGGCGAGACCGTCGGCGTCGCGGAGTGGATCGACCTGAACGGCGACGGGCTGCCCGACAAGGTCTACCGCGCCGGCGGCACGATCGGCGGCGGCATCTCGTACCGGCTCAACACGGGTGGCGCCAACGGCTCGGGCACCACCTTCTCCGACCCGGTCTCGCTGCCGACCCTGAAGTCCCTGTCGCGCGAGGACGAGTTCAACGTGCAGTTCGCGGCCGAGGCGCACCTCGGCGTGACCGCCTCGTTCGGCGTCGGCACCTCGATCGCCAAGGGCGACACGTACTTCACCGACGTCAACGCCGACGGCCTGCCCGACCTCGTGCAGGGCGGGAAGGTGTACTTCAACCGGCTCGTCGACGGCGTGCCGACCTTCGCCGAGTCGAGCACCGGCACGGCCGTGCCGATCGCCACGGGGGCGACCCCCGAGGTCGCCAACACGGCGGTCGACGAGCTGCGCGAGCTGCTCGCCGACCAGTCGCCGCTCATCGACACGGTGCGGCGCTGGGTCGCGCCGTTCGACGGCACCGTCGAGGTCGACGCCCCGGTCACCCTCGACCCTGCCGAGGACTCGCCCGACGGCGTGCGCGTCGCGATCGAGTACGACGGCGCGGAGGTCGAGGCGGCCAACCTGCTCGCGACGGGGTCGCAGGCCTTCACCGCGCCCATCGAGGTCGAGGTGGAGCAGGGTCATCCGCTCTACTTCCGCGTCGGCTCGGTCAACGACGGCGCCAACGACGAGGTCGTCTGGTCACCGGTCGTCACCTACGTCGAGATCGACGGCGACGAGGTCGTCGACGAGGGGCAGGCGCCCAGCGGCTCGACCGCGGTCGAGGTCCCCCTCGACATCAACGGCCTCTCGCAGACCGTGTACGACGCCACGGCCGACTTCACGCTCTCGGGGCGCCCGGGCATGAACGTGGTCATGCCGTACGACGGCACGGTGCGCTTCACCGGCGAACTGACGAAGCACGCCGTCACCTCCGACGACCTCCGCCTCGTGCTGGAGCACAACGGCGTCGCCGTGCCCGGCTCCGGCGTCGTGATCGACGCCGACTTCACCGGCGACGTGCCGATCGAGTTCGACTTCGCGGTCGCCCAACCGGTCGCACCGAGCTCGGGCAACGAGAACGGCTCGACCGACACCGTCGAGGCCTACCTCGCGGTCGACTCCCCGATCGACCTCAACGCCATCACCTGGACCCCCGAGCTGTTCTACCTCGACGCCACCGACGTCAACGGCGACCCACTCGACGTGGTCGACGGCAACGGCGAGTACATCCGCAGCGTCGACCTGACGCCCGAGATCGAGCAGTACCCGATCCACTCCTCCACCGGACCCGTCTCGCCGTGGGAGTCGACCACCGGCGACACCCTCGACGCGATCGTGAGCTTCTCCGGCGCGGCCGTCCCGCGCGACGGCGACGGCAACCGGCGCTACCCCGCCGCCGTGCTGACGGTCAAGACCGCCGACGCGGTGGTCGTCCAGCAGGCGTTCACGCTCGTCGCCACCGACGACTCCGGCAACTACGAGAACACGCTCGACCTGAACCTCGACCTCGACGACGGCACCGACTACTGGTTCGAGGTGACGACGCGCGACGCGGAGTTCGCGCAGGACTTCGGCACCATGACCGTGAAGCTCACGGACCCCGACGACCCCGCATCGACCGACATCGAGGTGGACGCCACCTTCTACGGTGCCGACTACCAGGGCATCTTCCCGCTCGCCTACCGCGGCTGGGGAATCGCCGGCTACACGGCCAACGACGAGCTCGCCACCCAGCCGATCGACGCCGCGGCGTTCGTGATCGACGCCGACGAGCTGCAGGAGGCGACCGCGCCGTCCGGCTTCGACGACGTGCCCGCAGAAGGCCCCGACCCCGATCCGTCGTTCGCGTTCCTCGCGATCTCGGAGCCGCCCGCGCTCGACCCGACGCTCGCGGCCGCCGCGGGCACGCCGCTCGCGGGCAACCAATGGCGCGGCAATCGCGACAACCTCGCGGGCGGACCCGAGCGCATGCGATCCTCGCGGCTCGCGTCCGACAGCGCCGACCTCGGCCCGACGGGCGGCGACGGCACCGGCATCACCCGCATCTCGACCGTCTCGCCATCGCTCGCGCTGGGCTTCGGCTTCGGTCCGCTCGGCGGATCGGTCGGCGTCGGCTCCAGCCAGAGCCTGGTCGACTACGAGGACCTGAACGGTGACGGCTACCCGGACGTGCTGGTCGGCAACCGGGCGCAGTTCACCACCCAGCGCGGTGCGCTCCGCGACAGCATGAGCGGCGCACTCGCGCCCTCCGACGCGGACTACATCAACCAGGACTTCACCGTGAACGCGCAGGGCGGCCTCGATGCGGGGCTCGTCAACGTCTCGCCGAACAGCAAGGGACGCACGAACGCCACGAGCGGCAACGCGTCCGGCAAGGGCGGCACGGCGTCCGAGGACGCCGGACTCGGCGCGGGCTTCGGCCTCGCGATCGGCGGCGGCATCGACGGCAGCTGGACCAACCCGAACGACTCGGGCGGGCTCGTGAACACGCCGTACTCGAGCTCTGAGCTCGGCGGCGAGGTCCGCGACCAGGCCGACGTGATCTCGGGCGGGTTCGGCGGCCAGCAGGAGCTCGCCGACGTCAACGGCGACGGCCTGCCCGACCGGGTGGTCACCGACGACACCGGCGTGTACGTCCACTACAACCTCGGCTACGGGTTCACCTCGCAGCGCACCAAGCTCGCCGCCGGCGGGTTCGGCACGCAGGAGTCCATCGGCGGCAGCGCGTCGGTCGGCTTCGCGACGCCGTGGGGCGAGTTCTCCGGCGGGGCATCCCTCACCTGGAACTACGACATGGTGCGCTACGCCTGGATCGACGTGAACGGCGACGGCATCCTCGACCGCCTGCACAAGGGCGCCAACGACGCACAGCCGACGGTGACGTTCGGCACCGGGTCGGGCCTGTACGGTTCCCCCGTCACGTACGGCGAGTTCGCGACGACGGCGGGCGTGGGCGCGGCGAACGTCGAGTCGGGCCCGCAGATCGGCTACGACCGGGCGCAGGGCATCGGCGGCGGGTTCGACTTCACGATCTACGCCGGCCCGCTGTGCGTGGCCGCGTGCTACCTCGTGATCAACCCGGGTGCGTCGTACCAGAACTCGGTGAGCTTCACCGAGGTCACGCTCGACGACATCGACGGCGACGGCTACGTCGACTCGCTCAGCACCACTGACGACGACGCGGTATCGGTGCGACTCAACACGGCCGGCAAGGCGAACCTGCTCGAGACGGTGGCGAACCCCCTGGGCGGCACCATCACCCTCGACTACGCCCGCGACGGCAACACGTACGCGCACCCCGACTCGATCTGGACCATGTCCAAGGTGTCGGTGAACGACGGCCGACCCGGCGACGGCGTCGACGTGCGCACCTCGACGTTCGAGTACGACGGGCTGCGCTTCGACCGGCTCTTCCGCCAGTCGCTCGGCTACAGCAGCATCGTCGAGCACGAGCTGGACGGGGCGGGCGCGACCGCACTGCGCGACACCACGCGCACCTTCCTCAACGACAACATCTTCACGGCCGGCCTCGAGACGTCGACCGAGCTGTCGAATGCCGCGAGCGGCGACGTGCTCCGCGGCGCGTACCTCGAGTGGGAGTACCGCGAGGTCGTCGGATTCGACGCGGGCGTCGACCCGCGCGACCCGGTCGCGACCTCGGAGGTCTCGCTGCTGCCGGACGCCGCGGTGCCGACCCCCGGTGCGCTCGGCACCGCGATCGCCCCGCTCGCCGTCTCGACGACCGAGCGCTGGTACGACGGGTCCGGCGCGGCCGGGCAGGAGACGCGATCGACGTTCACCTACGACGGGATGGGCAACATCCTCACCGAGGTGGACGAGGGCGAGACGGATGACCCCGCCGACGACCTCACGACCACGACCGTCTACTCCGACTGCGAGGTCTCGTCGGGCATGGACCCCCAGTGCCCGCCGGAGTTCGGCACGGCCGGCGCCCCGGAGCATCCGTCGCCCTACTGGTCGGACACCCGGTGCCCGACCTGGGTGAGCATGCCCGCGATCGTCACGATCACCAACAGCGCCACCGGCGAGGTCTACCGCCACAGCGACGGCAGCCCCGCGCTGTGCGACAACGCCGGCGTGACGCACCTGGAGGAGCTCGTCGACGGCGACACCACCGCCGTCACCGACCTCGCCTACGACGAGTGGGGCAGCTACAACCGCATCGTCTACCCCGAGGGCGAGGACGGCGTACGGTACGCGGTCGAGTACACCTACGACGCCGATCGCCACTCCGACATCGCGCAGGTCACCGAGTACGACCTCGACGAGACGGCTGCCACGCTCGACACGGGCTGCACGGACGCGGTGACCTCGGTCGAGGCCTTCCTCGACTACGAGGACTGCACCGTGCCGGTGCCCGTGCGCACCGGACTGACGTCCACGGCGACGTTCGACGGCGACTCCGGTCGCATCGCGAGCCGCACCGACGCGAACGGCAACACCACGTCGTACGAGTACGACAACCTCGCCCGCATCTGGAAGATCAGCAACGAGCTGCAGGACGACGTGGTGGAGTTCGTCTACAACCCGACCGCCGACGCCTACGGCTACGCGATCGCGAAGCACCACGACCGGTTCAACGCCGACCCGATCGAGACGATCTCGTTCGTCGACGGGCTGGGACGCGTCACCGAGGAGAAGCGCGACGCGCGCGTGGTCGACGCGACCGGTGTCGCGGTCGACGGTCGCATCGTCACGGGCGCGACGAACTTCGACGACCTGGGCCGCCCGATCGAGCAGTACCGCCCGGTGTTCGACACGGTGGCGCAGACCGCGTACGAGTACACGACCTCGGCGCCCGACACAGTGACGACGACCGAGTACACGCTCACCGACCTCGAGACGAAGGTCACCGAGCCCGGCGACCGGGAGACCACCACGGTGTACGACTTCACCGAGGTCGCCGGCGTGACGCTCTTCAGCGCCGCGACCACCGACCCGCGGCGTGATCGCGTGCGCACGACCTTCAGCGACGTGCGCGGCAACACGCGCGTGTACGACGACAAGCCCCACGGGGTCGACGCGCTGCGCTCGGTGTACGAATACGACGGCATCGGGCAGCTGCTGCGGTCGATCGACCCGGCCGGCGAGGAGACCGTGCACGAGTACGACCAGCTCGGCAACCGGCTCTCGACCGAGACGCCCGACGGCGGCCTCGTCGAGTTCTGGTACGACTCCGAGGGCAAGCTCGTGCGCGACCAGTCGGCGACGCTCCGCGAGGAGGGGTACTTCACCGACTACGCCTACGAACTTCGTCGGCTCGTCGAGATCGACTACCCGGAGGACACCCCCGACGTGACGTACACGTTCGGCGCAGCGGGCGCCCCGGGCAACGGCGCGGGCCGTGTGGTGCAGGTCGAGGACGGCTCGCAGATCACGTCGTTCGCGTACGACGCGCTCGGCGCGGTCGTGCGCGAGTCGGCCGAGGTGAAGCTCCACAACTGGGAGCCCGACCTCGACGCAGACGACGCGGCGAAGTTCACCTGGGTCACCGAGTGGAGCTACGACGCCCTCGGGCGCCTCGCCTCGATGGTGTACCCCGACGGCGAGCGCCTCACGTACGACTACGACGCCGGCGGTCGGGTGACGTCGATCGTCGGCGAGGAGGACGGCCAGAAGCAGGTGCCGCTCCTGGATGCCGCCGGCAATGTGGTGCTCGACGAGTACGGCGTCGTGGTCCTCACCGACGCGCCGACGACGTACACCTACCCGTACGTCGACGACCGCCGGTACGACGAGTTCCTGCGGCCCGCTGCCGTGGACTTCGGCAACGGCGTCACGACCGAGTGGGCGTACGACGACGAGACGCTCTGGCTCACGGGCATCCACTCGGATTCGCCCGGCCGCGACGTCAAGGACAACCCGGCCGAGTACTCCGAGATCCAGGACATCCGCTACACGTACGACGTCGTCGGCAACCCGAAGACGTACGTCAACGACGTGCCCGACGCCGTGTCGAACCTGTTCGGCGGCGTGGTGACGGTGGCGTACGACTACGACGAGTTCGACCGGCTGGTCGGGGCCGCGGCGAAGTACGACACCCTGCCGAAGGATCGCACCTACACGTTCGCGTTGAGCTACGACGACCAGGGCAACGTGCTGAGCAAGGCGCAGTCCGACAAGGACGGCAAGAGGGAGCAGGACGACACGAGCTACTCGTTCGACCGCACCTACGCGGCCGACGACCCGCACCAGGCGGTGTCGGCCGGCGAGGAGCTGTACCACTACGACGCCGACGGGGAGCTCACCCACATCACGACCGAGACGAAGAAGGGCAGGATCGAGCTCGTCCGCGAGATGGAGTGGGACTGGGCGGGACACATGGTGCATCTCGATGAGGCGGGCCCCGACACCGACTACACCTACGACGACCAGGGGCAGCTGGCGATCGAGCGCGGCCCGTCGGGTGAGACCGCGTTCATCAACCCGTGGGTGAGCGTGCGCAACGGAACCGACCTGTACAAGCACATCTGGCTGGACGACGAGCGCATCGGCACGCAGCGCGACAACGAGGGCGGCGCGAACAACGACCCCGCCAACGACGGCGGCTACGAGGAGACCCAGCGGTACTTCCTGCACACCGACCTGCAGGGCAGCACCAACGTGGTCACGGGTCCCACGGGCGACACGTTCCAGCACCAGGAGTACTTCCCCACCGGCGAGGTCTGGGTCGACGAGCACAGCACGGTCTACCGCACGCCGTACCAGTACGCCGGCGGCTACACCGACGAACAGCGCGACATCATCTCGCTGGGCGATCGCTGGTACGACCAGCGGCGCGAGATGTTCACGACGGTCGACCCGGTGCTCGTCGACGACCCGACGATCGTCGTCGGCTCGCCCGAGCTGCGCACGACCTACGCGTACGCGGGATCGAACGCGATCCGCTTCGTCGACCCGAGCGGGCAGCTGTTCACGATCGCGAGCGCGAACGACGTGGTCGCGAAGGCCCGGGCGGCGAAGGCCACGACCTCGGCCACCCCGAACAGCTCCCAGGTCGCCACCCAGACGGTGGGCACCACGGGTACCCAGGGCACCAGCGCGACGGCGAAGGCGAGCAGGGCCGAACGTCTCTACAAGTTCTCCAAGAAGTGGGACGCCAAGCCCCTGTTCGACATCGACCGGAGCGACGGCAGCGTGAAGTTCGCTCCGCTGCTCACCGGCCCGCGCATCAAGCTCAAGGAGGGCGAGCAGGCGCCCCCGTCGCTGAATCAGACGCAGACCACGAACACCGGCACGACGTCGGCTTCGAAGCAGGATGCCACAAGCTCGACCGGTGGGCCCACGGTGAAGAACGACACCACATCGTCGACCGGCTCCAACAGCGCCACGGCACCCGCGAAGCCGGGCTCCGGCGACGGCACGGGCGGTGCGCCTGACGGCGGTGGCGCCGGCAACGTGAAATCGCTGAAGAAGTCGTCGACCGCGGGGTCGGGCACCGGTGGTCGCAACGGCACGTAGGCATCGACGCGACGGCGCCCCGGCCTGCGTGATCGGGGCGCCCTGTCGGCGGGACTCGGTTCAGACGGCGGCGAGGAACGCGCGCACGCGCTCGAGCAGCAGCGCGGTCGCCTCCGCGTCGTACGCGTCGAGCGAGGAGTCGGCGAAGAGGTGCTGGTCTCCGGGGTAGACGAACAGCTCCGCGGCATCCGTCGACTCGGCCAGCTCACGCGCCGCCGGCAGGTCCTCGTCGAAGAACTCGTCACCCTCGTTGCCGTGGATCTGCACCGGCACGCCCTCGGGCCACGCCTCGCCGAACTCGGTCACGGGAACGCACGAGAACAGCAGCAGCGCGCCGCGCGCGTGCGGCATCGTCTGCGCAAGCCGCTGGGCGCTCACCACGCCGAGCGACATGCCCGCGTAGACGAGTCCCGTGGCGTGGCCCTTGGCTGCGGCGGCGCCACGCGCGTGGATGACGTCGAACCCCGTCTCCGTCGCGAACGCGAAGCCCTCCTCGATCGAGTCGAACGTGCGACCGTCGAACAGGTCTGGCGTGTGCACGGTGTGCCCGTCGGCACGCAGCTCGTCGGCGAACGCCCGCACGCCGTCGGTGAGTCCCTGGATGTGGTGGTACAGCAGCACGTCGGCCATGTCGCTCCTCACTGATCGCCTCGTGGTCTGGCGACGATTGCGAGCCTAGGCCTCACCAGGGACATCCCGATTGAGGGCGACTCCCCCGCAGGGCTAGCCTGTGTGCATCGCGGGGACGCCTCGCTCGGCGTGAGACGGCTGCGCGGTCGGAACGGAGCGGCTCCATGGACGGACGTCGTCGACTCGCATCCGTGTTCCTCGGCGCCCTGCTGCTGGCCGGATGCTCCGCACCGGCGTCGCCGCCGGCATCCGAGACCGCCGATGAGCCGAACGCCGGGGTGCTCGGCGCCGGGGAGCAGCTGCTCGAAGCGGGCACCTACCGCATGCAGCCGTCGAACGTGCTCGGTGGTGTGGCGTACCCGGACTTCCTCGTGACCGTTCCCGACGGGTGGACCTCGGTCGACGGGTGGGTGCTCGACCGCGGGCCCGTGGCGATCCTGCTCTGGAACGTGCACGAGGTCTACGGGCATCCCTGCTCGTGGGAGGGCACCGAGCTCTCCTCGGGCGAGTCGGCCGACGACCTCGTCGCGACGCTCGTCGAGGTGCCGATGCGGAACCCCACGACGCCCGAGCCGGTCGAGATCGACGGGCGCACCGGCCAGTACTTCGAGTGGAGCGTTCCGGCCGACATCGCGTACGACGGCAAGGGGTTCCCCGACTGCGATGCGAAGCCCGGCGAGCCCCACGACTTCGTGAGCTGGACCGGGCTCGGCCTCCCGTCGGTCCGGTACCACCAGGGTCCCGGCCAGGTCGATCGGGTGTGGGTGCTCGATGTCGACGGCGAGCGGCTGGTCATCGACGCCTTCTCGATGCCCGAGGCGACAGCGGACGAGATCGCGGAGATCCACGAGATCGTCGAGTCGATCCGCTTCGTCGACGAGTAGCGCCGACGCGGCTCGTCGGCCGCGACGCCGTCGAGCGTCGCAGCCGACGAGTCGTCAGCCCACGGGCTGGCCGGCCGCGAAGAGATCGGCCGGGTCCCACTCCGCCTTCAGCTGCTGCAGGCGCTCGAGCGCAGCCCCGAACCCGAGGGCGCGGTCGACCCCGCCGTCGATGAAGGTCAACGCGAGCGCGGGCGCGTGCCACTCCTCCATCGCGGCGACCACGGTGTGCGCGGCGGCGAGCGCCGGTTCGGCGAGCTCGAGGGCGGGCACCATCGCGATGCCGGCGAGCAGGTACTCGCCCTCGACCGAGCCGATCGCGCCGGCGCCGTCGGGCCGACGGGCGGCGGCACCGCCGACGTGGCGCACCTCGGCGATGAAGAGCACCGGCGTCGTCGTCGCGGCGGCGACCCAGGCGTCGACGGCCTCGGCCGGGAACGAGCGCAGCATCGCACCCGCCGAGAAGGCGGGAGCGGGCTCCGGCGGGTCCATGTGCACCTGCACGAGCGCCGGCGCGGGGATGCGCGCGAACGTGTCGACCTCGGGCTCGAGCGCACGGAGCGGCTCGAGCAGCGCCGACGCAGCGGCATCCGATTCGAGTATCGCCCCATCGATCACGACGACCGACCGGCCCGACAGGAACGGCGGCAGCTCGGGCATGGGCGGGAAGTGCATCACGCGCAGCGAGGTCGACGCCGACTCCGGGGCATCCGTCGTCCATGCCGACCAGGCGTGCGCGACCTCGGAGGCACGCGACGCGTCCCACAACAGCATGCCCGCGAAGACGTCGGCGACCGCCAGCAGGTCGATCTCGAGCGAGACGACGATGCCGAACGCCCCGGAGCCGCCGCGCACAGCCCAGAACAGCTCGGGTTCGTCGTCCGCCGTGGCGCGGACGATTCGGCCGTCGGCCGTGACGAGCTGCACGGCGCGCACCGCGTTCACGGCGAGCCCGTGCGCGCGGGCGTAGAACGACAGGCCGCCGCTCAGTGCGTAGCCGACGACGCCGACGTCGCCGGCGCTGCCGTGCAGCGCCGTCATGCCGAAGGGCGCGGCGGCCTCGACCACGTCGTTCCACTGCGAACCGCCGAGCACCATCGCGCGCTGCGCCTCCGGGTGCACGGTCACGCCGCGCAGCTTCGCCAGCGAGACCAGCACGACGTTCGAGAGGTCGGTGTCGGCGAGGGCTGCAGCGCCGTGCCCGGTCGACTGCGGTGCGACACGCAGGCCGGATGCCGCCGCCGCGCGCACGACGTCGACGACGTCCTCCGCGCTCTCGGGCTGGGCGACGGCGAACGGCCGCTGGTCGATCGCGAGGTTCCACGGCAGGCGCACGAGGTCGTATGCGGGGTCGCCGGAAAGGATGATGCGGTCGCCGAGTGCATCCCGGAGCTGCTGGGCGGCGGTCGCCGATGCGTCGGCGTCGGTCTGGATGGTCATGAGCGGTCCCCCACGTTCTCGTCGATGGGCGCGTCGGATGCGGCCCCGGGATCAGTCTCCGACCGCCACGTCGTGCGGTCCATCCCAGATCTGCGGGGAGTTCCGCTCCCCCAGAACTCTGGGATGGCGCAGGCGAGGCATCCGGAGCACTATTGACCCATGCCGACGGAGTTGGCCTGGGGGCGCGCGCGCAGCGATATCGACGTGCTGTCGCGCGCGGGACTGCCGCTCCACCAGTTCATGGACGAGGCCGCAGAGGCGGTGCGTCGGGCGGTTCCGTATGTCGGCGGATGCCTCGTGACGCTCGATCCCGCCACTTCCATGGTCTCGAGCACCCGCAAGGTGGGCGACCTCGAGGGGCGCAACGACGGCGATGTCGAGTGGGCCGAGATCGAGTACGGCACCGACGACCCGACGTCGCTCGCGCACCTGGCGAAGACCGGCACCGTGGCGGTCGGCGTGCACTCGTCACTCGGCGGCGAACTCGACCGGTCGGTGCGCATGGCCGACTTCATGGTGCCGCGTTTCGACTACGTCGACGAGGCGCGGGCGGTGTTCACCGACCGGAGCGGTCCGTGGGGTGCGATCTCGATGTTCCGCGGCACCGACGACGCCCCGTTCTCCGACGAGGAGATGCGGTTGCTCGCCGAGCTCGCCCCCGCGTTCACCCGTGGCATCCGTGCCGGCCTGCTCGCCCGCATCGGCCGCACCGACGCCGGTCACGACCCCGGTCCCGCCGTCATGATCATCGACGCGGCCGGCACGCTGGTGCAGTCGAGCCCCGGCGCGACCACCCAGCTCGCACGCATGGCCGAGGTGCCGAACACGGGCGACCCGCTCACGATCGTGCATGCTCTGGTGCACGGGGCGCGCGCCTTCGCGCGCGGCGAGACCGATCGGATGCCCCGCATCCGCGTGCGCGCCGCCGACGGCGTCTGGCTGGTGATCCACGCCACGCCGCTCGGCGGCGCCGGCGACCGGGCGGGCGACGTCGTGGTGACCATCGCCGAGGCGCGCCCGCAGGAGATCATCGGCCTGGTCGCCGACGCCTTCGGCCTCACGCCGCGCGAGCGCGAGGTGGTCGGCATGGTGCTGCGCGGCGCCGACACGAAGGAGATCGCCGCGGCGATCCACGTCTCGCCCTACACCGTGCAGGACCACCTGAAGTCGATCTTCGAGAAGGCCGGAGTCACGAGCCGGCGCGAGCTCGTCGCGCGCGTCTACTTCGACCAGTACATCCCGCGCATGGGCGGCGAGCTCAGCCCGACGGGGTGGTTCGCGGGCTGATCCGCAGTCCGGCACGCAGGCGGAGGGAGTGCCGCTTGACCTTGCCACTGTGTCAAGGTCGATCGTGGCCTCCATCATGTACACCATCGGAGAGTTCGCGGCCCTCGGGCACGTGAGCGCGCGCATGCTGCGGCACTACGACGCGATCGGGCTCCTCGAGCCCGCGCAGGTCGACGAGTACTCGGGATACCGGCACTACGCCCTCGACCAGCTCGGCGATCTGCTGCGGATCACGGAGCTCCGCGGCTACGGCTGCTCGCTCGAGGAGACGGCGGCGGTCCTCGCCTCCGCTGATCCGGATGCCGCGCTTCGCGACCTGCTCGAGCGCCGACGGGCCGAGCTGGTCGCATCGCTCGCAGGGGACGCCTCGCGGCTCACGCGCATCGACGCGCGACTCTCCACGTTGAAGGGAGACGCCACCATGGCCGACATCGAATACCGCAGCATCGCCCCCGTCACCGTCTACGCGGCGAGCGGCATCGCCCCGGGGAGCGGGCCGGAGAACGTCTCGCCCGTGATCGACCGGGTGCTGCCGCCGTTGCGGGCGGCCCTGCAGGCACCCGGTGTCGAGTACCGGGAGCCGGGCATCTTCTGGTACGAGCCCGTCGAGGGCACCGACGACCTGCGGGTCTGGGTGTCGTGGCAGGCGGGTGGCTCACCCGCTGAGGGCGACGGCTGGCAGGTCGTCGAGCTGCCGCCCGTCGACAAGGCCGCGACGCTCACCTATCGGGGTGAGATGACCGGCATCGGCGAGGCGTGGCACGCGCTCATGCGGGATGCCGCGGCGGCCGGTGACGTGTTCACCGGGCCGTGCCGCGAGGTGTACGTCTACGCCGAAGGCCCGCAGTCCGAGTGGATCACGGAGCTGCAGCAGCCGGTGCGCTGAGTTCGCGACGTCGACGACCTGTTGACCACGCCCGTTCCGGCATCGGCGTTCACTAGGCTGAGCGAGCCAACCGCGAGACGCGCACCCAGGAGGCGCCGATGCCCGAATCCCCCGCAGAAGCAACCGAGGCAGCGACGGTGGGCGGTGCATCGAACCGGAAGCCCGGATCTCGGGGGCCGGTGACCCCCGAGTGGGAAGCGCCCTCGGGCGCGAGCGCCACCATGACGTGGGCGCCCGAGGGTCGCGAACCCATCTCGCTCACCGCGACCGCCGACTGGACGGTGCTGCGCCGAGAGGAGTCGCCCGCAGCCGAGGTCTTCGCCGTCTCCTATCTCGCCGACGACGCACCCGCCGAACGCCCGGTCACGTTCGTCTTCAACGGCGGACCGGGCGCCTCCTCCGCGTACCTGCACGTCGGGGCAATCGGCCCGCGCCGCGTCGTGCTGCCCGACGACGGCTCGACGGCGCGCATGCCGGTGCGCCTGGTCGACAACGACGCCTCGTGGATCGCCGACACCGACCTGGTGTTCATCGATCCGGTCGGCACCGGGTTCTCGCGCCCCATCCCGCCGGAGCCGAACACGGGCACGGATGCGCCGACCTACTGGAGCTACGACCGCGACCTCGCGGCGATGCGCGAGTTCATCAGCCGCTGGCTGTCGCGCCATCGCCGGTGGTCGGCGCCGGTCTTCCTCGCCGGCGAGAGCTACGGCGGGTACCGCGTGGGGCGCCTCGCCTGGTCGCTGCCGACGGACGAGGGCGTGGGCCTCGCCGGTGCCGTGCTCATCTCTCCGGCGCTCGAGATCACCCCGCTGACCTTCACCGACTACGCCACCGACCCGTACGTCGACACGGTTCCGACCATGGCGGCGGGCGCGTTCCACCACGGGCGCTGCCGCGCGCCGGAAGCGGCGGACGGCGCCGAGGCGGTCGAGGCGGCAGCGGTCGCGTTCGCGACGACCGACTACGCGATGTTCCTGCTGCGGGGTGCGGCGGTGCCGGTCGAGGAACGGTCCGCCGTGCTCGCGCGCCTGGCCGACCTGGTCGGACTGGCCCCGGACGTGGTCGAGCACCTGCACGGACGCATCCGCATCGACCGCTGGACCCGCGAGCTCCTCCGCGACCGCGGCGAGGTCGCGGGGCTGTACGACGTCACCCAGACCGTCGTCGATCCCTTCACCGACCGTGTGTCGTTCGAAGGCGGCGAGCACACCCTGGCGGGCTCCACGGCGGCGTTCACGATGGCGATCAACCACCTGCTGCGTGCCGAGATCGGCGTGGAGACCGACCGGCAGTACGCACTGCTCAGCGAGGAGGTGAACACGAAGTGGGCCACCGACGACGGCCACCACGCACTCGCCGCTCCTCCGGGAGCGGTCGACGACCTCCGCAGGGGCCTCACCCTCAACCCGCACCTGCAGGCGCTGATCGTGCACGGTCGCCACGACCTGGTGACGCCGCTCGACAGTTCGCGCCGGATCATCGACCTCATGCGCCTCGCGCCCGCCACCGGCGATCGCGTGAGCCTTCGTGCCTACGACGGCGGGCACATGTTCTACACGCTCAGCGACAGCCGGGCGGCCTTCACCGCCGACGTTCGCGAGTTCTTCGCCGCGTGCCTGCCCGAGCGCGCAGCCGGATGATCGTGAACGGTCTGAGCTGACTCGGGATGCCCCGGGCCGCGGCCATCATTCGCGGAGTTCGCAGTGTTCGACATCGGCGAAGAGCATGAGCATGCCCTGATTCGCCCAGGTCCATTCGTCGTGCCGCATCGATCGCAGGTCGAAGACGCCGGACACCGTGCGCTCGTCGGTTCCAGTCACCGTGAAGAAGAGGCGATCCCAGTCGTCGGCTGAGGGAACCGCCCCGAAGTCGAGCACCGTACCTTCTTCGAGCCTGCCCGGGAGCGTGTCCGGGGTTGCTGTCGTCGGCGGAGCGTCGCTCCCCCGTACGTTGTACTGCATCTCCGCCGACGCCACCGCTTCGAGCGTCTCGCATATCGCGACGTCCAGCGTGCCGTCTGCATTGAGCCGGACGGCGGTTCGGTCCAGGTACTGACACGCGGTGAGGGATCCGAGCAGTGCGGTCATCGCTGCGGTCGCGCCCAGCACGCGCCCGGCACGACGGCGGACAGTCGATGGCATCTCGACAGGCTAGTCAGCGCATCTCGCTCTCTCGGTAACGATCCGGCATCTCGCCCGAACTGTTGACAGCACACCCGGCGCGGCCTATCGTACAACCAAATGGTTGTACGATATGAACTGACGGATGCTGAGACCGACCGTGTGTTCCACGCGCTCGCCGCGGCCACGCGGCGCGACATCCTTCGCCGCACCGCGGTGGAGGAGCAGTCGGTGTCGCAGCTCGCGGCCGACTACGACATGTCGTTCGCGGCCGTGCAGAAGCACGTCGCCGTGCTCGAGGAGGCACGGCTCGTCATCAAGCGCGCGGAAGGACGGGAGCGGCTCGTGCGTGCCGACCCGACCGTGATCGCGCGCGTCCGTGCACTGCTGGCGCAGTACGAGGACCTCTGGCGCGGCCGCATCGACCGGCTCGACGCGCTGCTGGCGGAGCATCCGTCATCTGATTCCACCGAAAGGGACTGACATGCCCACCATCGACATCACCTCGGATCCCGAGGCGCTGACCATGACCGTCGTCGCCGAGTTCGACGCGCCGGTCGAGCGGCTCTGGGCGATCTACACCGACCCGCGCCAGCTCGATCGCTTCTGGGGCCCGCCCGGGTGGCCGGCGACGTTCTCGGAGTACGACCTGTCCGTCGGCGGCCACGCCCACTACGCCATGAACGGCCCGCGCGGCGAGCTCTCGCGCGGCACGTGGGAGTTCCTCGCCATCGAGGAGCCGCACCGCCTCGAGGTGCTCGACGCATTCGCCGACGAGAGCGGGGCCCCGATCGAGGGCATGCCGGCGATGCGTATGGTCTTCACGTTCGAGGAGTCAGGCGCCGGAACGCGCATGCGCACCGTCAGCCACTTCACCTCGGTCGAGGCGCTCGAACAGGTCATCGAGATGGGCGCGGTCGAGGGCACGCGCCTGGCCATGGGCCAGATCGAGCGCGTGCTGCACGACCTGCGCGAGTACTCGCAGGGCAAGGGCACACAGACCGAGGTGCTCACCGACCAGCACGTGCGCATCACGCGTCTCGTCGATGGCCCGCGCGACCTCGTCTGGCGCGCACACACCGACCCCGAACTCATGAAGCAGTGGCTGCTCGGGCCCGACGGCTGGGCGATGACCGAATGCGAGATGCCGTCGTCGGCGCCCGGCCCGTACCGCTACGCGTGGGCGCCGGTCGACGGCGGCGAGGGCGAGCCGTTCGGGTTCGACGGCGAGGTGACGCTCATGGAGTCGCCGCGCCGCATGGTCTCGACCGAGCACATGACCGGCACCGACTACCCGCCGACCCTCAACGACCTCCAGCTCTACGAGGAGGACGGCGCGACCCTCATCACCCTGCTCATCGAGTACCCCGACGCGGCGACCCGCGACATGGTGCTCGCGACCGGCATGACCGACGGCATGGAGGCGAGCTACGCCCGACTCGAGCGCGAGCTGCTCGCGGTGTAGGCGAGCGGATGCCCCTGAGCCATCGCACGTGACGGCGGGGCGCAGTACGGTGGGGCCCGCGGCCGGCGACGTGCCGGGTGCGGGCCCTCACCGTGTGCGAAGGGGTACTCATGGGCGATCCGAACGAACTGCAGACCATCTCCGGCGCCGAGTTCCGGCGGGCGCCGGGGGTTGCCGACTGGCGGATGACCGCCTCCGGTGGGCCGCAGGCGGTGTTCACCGCGACCTCGCTCGCCGATGCGGCGCGCCTCGTCGAACCTGTCGTCGCCGCAGCCGAGCGCTTCGGCATCCTCCCCGACATCGACCTCCGTCCTGAGGGCGTCGTCGTGGGCATCCCCGACCGCGACTTCGCGGGCATACCCGCGTCGGCGACGGAGTTCGCGGCGGAGGTGTCTCGGGCCGCTGCCGAGCTGGGGCTCACCGCGGATCCATCGCTCGTGCAGTCCGTGGGCATCTACGTCGCGCAGCACTCGCAGGTCGATGCGCGTCCGTTCTTCCTGGCCGCGCTCGGCTACGAACCGTTGGGCGACACCGACGCCGTCGACCCGCTGCGCCGCGGCCCCCAACTCGCCTTCAACCCCATCACCGGCGACGCCGCGGCTCGTGGCCGCACGCACTTCGACGTCTACGTACCCGCCGACCAGGCGCAGGCGCGGGTAGATGCCGCCCTCGCCGCCGGGGGTCGGCTCGCCGACGGCTCCAACCCGCCGTACTGGTGGTCGCTCGCCTCCCCCGACAACCACGGCGTCGACATCGCGCCGTGGAGCGACCTCGCCGACTGACGGCGTCTGCGGTCAGAATCGTGCCCGTGAGTACGGACGACGAGCACCTCGAGACGCTGCGGACCTACGAGGCGCACGCGGAACGGTACGTCGAGCGCACGTCGTTCGCACGCTCACCGCTCGTCGACGATCTCCTCAGACTGACCGCTCCCGGCGCGGACGTGCTGGAGCTCGGATCAGGCCCGGGACGGGACGCGGCGGCGCTCGAAGCGGCGGGCCTGCGCGTGGATCGTACGGACGGCACGCAGGCTTTCGTCGACCTGCAGCGGAGGGCCGGGCATCGGGCGCGAGTGCTGGACGTGCACGCCGACGACTTCGGCGGCCCGTTCGACGCGGTCTTCGCGAACGCCGTGCTGCTCCACGTCGGGCGCGATCGCCTCGCGGGCGTCCTGGGAGTGGCCCGCGCGGCGACCCGTCCCGGCGGTGTACTGACCGCGTCATTCAAGAAAGGATCGGGCGCCGGCTGGTCGACGCAGAAGCTCGACTCCCTCAGGCACTTCACCTACTGGCGCGAGGACGACCTGACCGCGGTGCTCGTCGCCGCCGGATGGTCGCCGATCAGCGTCACCGACACGACCGCCGCGCACTCCGCCGAGCAGTGGATCACCGCGCTCGCGCGCAACGCGGGATGAGGATGCCGGGAGTCGACTCCATGGATTGACGACCGGCACATCGATGGAGCCGAAGACCTGTCCCTCCGGCACGTTGATCGCCTCAACGCCGCCGGGTCGCTCGTGCAGCAGCATCGTGTCCTCCGAGCAGGTACAGGCCTGCCGCCACCGCACCGACCAGTCCGCTCATGATCGACAACGTGTCGGACGTCTCGAAGTCGACGCGGAACGCCAGGCCGATTCCAGCGAGCACGGATGCGGCAGCCGCCGTGATTCCCGCACGGAAGATCCATGGGGCTGCAGCCTCGTGCGCGCGAGTCCAGGTCACGTCCGACTCGCGGGAGTACCCCTGCAGTCCGAGATACGGGTTGCGCGGGAAGCGATTCGCCCGAATCAGGATGACCTGGATGGCGCACACGATCGCGCCGAGTCCGAATCCGCCGGACAGGACGACGAGCAGATAGTTCAACGAGTCTCCTCCCGGGCATCGCGCATCGAAGCGGAACTCCACCCTTGCATGCGGCATCCGCAGATCAGGCGCATGTGCGACACAGCTGTGGATCAGGGCGCTCGCGACCCGCGGGCTCGGATGCCCGGGACACCGTGCAGGTGCCGAAGGACCCCGCGTCGTGTGGCAAAGTCTACAAAGTGATGCGTCGAATGAAGGGCACACGCCCCGCCTGGACGGTCTTCGCAGTCTTCGCGACGATGGCAGCCCTCTCCGCGTGCTCAACTCAGCCGACTGAACAGCGCGGGCCGCAGGCGATCGTCGGATGGTCGAACGGCGGCGACGAGTTGATCGTGTACGTCGGAACCTGTCACGGTGATCCCGAAGCGACGGTCGTCGAGGACGACGAAATGGTGACCGTCACCGTCGAGTCGACCCTGCATGATCCGGGCGATGCCTGCCAGGACATCCTTCGCGTCGCACTCGAGACCCGACTGGGCGACCGCACACTGATCGACGGAGTGACCGGAGAGACACCCCCTGGCATGGAGGGCTAGCCGCTCGGCGGACGGGAACCACTCCGTCAGACCACGTCCTCGAAGCTTCTCGGCTACGCGACCTTCAGCGGCGTGATCGAAGCAATCTGCGCCCCCGCCAGATCCTCCGCACGGTCGAGCTCGTAGTGACTCTGCAAGTTGATCCAGAACTCCGCCGACGTGCCGAAGTACTTCGCAAGCCGAAGTGCGGTGTCGGCTGTGATCCCGCGCTTGCCGTGCACGATCTCGTTGATGCGGCGCGGCGGCACACCGATGGCGACGGCGAGCCTGTTCTGCGTGATGTCGAAGCCCTTGATGAAGTCCTCCATGAGGACCTCACCCGGATGAATCGGGGGAATCTTGTCAGTGATAGTCAACGATCTCCACCTCCTCTGGCCCAGCATCGGTCCACACGAAGCAGATCCGCCACGGGTCGTTGATTCTGATGCTGTGCTGCCCGGCACGATCGCCTTTCAGCGCCTCGAGCCGATTACCGGGCGGGAGCCGGAGGTCATCCAGCACCTGCGCGGAACCCACCTGACGCAACTTCCGAAGCGCTGTCGAGTGGATCCGAGGATCAATCGATGGCACACGGTCACGACGCCACAGACGTTCGGTGTCCTTGCTCCCGAACGACCTGATCACACGAGCATTGTATAACGTGATGCGTCAATAACGCTAGACGTTAAACCGGAACTCCACCACGTCGCCGTCGGTCATCACGTAGTCCTTGCCCTCCATGCGGGCCTTGCCGCGCGAGCGGGCCTCAGCGACCGAGCCGGCGTCGACCAAGTCGTCGAACGAGATGACCTCGGCCTTGATGAACCCCTTCTCGAAGTCGGTGTGGATCACGCCGGCCGCCTGCGGCGCCTTCGCGCCCTTCGGGATCGTCCAGGCGCGCGACTCCTTCGGGCCGGCGGTGAGGTAGGTCTGCAGGCCGAGCGTGTCGAAGCCGATGCGCGCGAGCTGGTCGAGGCCCGACTCCTCCTGACCCGTCGAGGCGAGCAGCTCTGCGGCGTCCTCGGGGTCGAGGTCGATCAGCTCCGACTCGATCTTCGCGTCGAGGAAGACCGCCTCGGCCGGGGCCACGAGCGCGGCGAGCTCGGCCTTGCGCGCAGCATCCGTCAGCACCGCCTCGTCGACGTTGAAGACGTAGATGAACGGCTTCGCGGTGAGCAGGCCCAGCTCGCGGATCGGGGTCAGGTCGACGGATGCCGCAGAGAGCGGCGTGCCACGCTGCAGCACCTCGAGCGCCTCCTGCGCCGCCGCGAGCACCGAGGGGTCGAGCTTGCGCCCCTTGACCTCCTTCTCGTAGCGCGTGATGGCGCGCTCGAGGGTCTCGAGATCGGCGAGGATCAGCTCGGCGTTGATCGTCTCCATGTCGTTCTTCGGGTCGACGGCGCCGTCGACGTGCACGACATCGGTGTCCTCGAAGCCGCGCACGACCTGCGCGATGGCGTCGGCCTCGCGGATGTTCGCGAGGAACTTGTTGCCGAGGCCCTCGCCCTCGCTCGCGCCGCGCACGATGCCGGCGATGTCGACGAACGACACCGTCGCGGGCAGGATCCGCTCCGAGCCGAAGATGCCCGCGAGCACCTCGAGGCGCGGGTCGGGCAGGTTGACGACGCCGATGTTCGGCTCGATCGTCGCGAACGGGTAGTTCGCCGCGAGCACGCCGTTCTTGGTGAGCGCGTTGAAGAGGGTCGACTTGCCGACGTTCGGGAGCCCGACGATTCCGATGGTGAGTGCCACGGGCGACCAGTCTACGTGGGCGTGCGCGTGCGCTCGCGCGCGAGGGCGGGCGGATGCTCCGAGGCATCCGCTCGCCCCGATCACACCGCGTCGACGCGCCAACGCATGAGTACGTTGCCCGACTCGGGCCACGCCCGGGTCTCGAGCAGCTTCAGGGCGACCGGTGGGCGCGCGTCGAACAGCGGCACGCCCGACCCGGCGATGAGCGGGAACGTCACGAGGTGCAGCTCGTCGACGAGCCCCTGCCCCATGAGGTGGTTCCAGAGCACGCGGCCGAGCAGCACGAGGATGCCTCCCCCATCGCCGGCCTTGAGCCTGCGCACCTCCTCGGCGGCGCCGGCGACCGGCACGGTCCGCGTGTTCGGGTAGGGCGCCAGGTCCTCCTCGGTGATCGTGTCGGAGACGACGACCTTCTCGACCTCGGCGAACCGCGCGGCGAACTCGCGCCGGATGTCGGTGGCATCCGGGGCATCCGCCACCCCCGCCCAGTAGGAGAGGTTGCCGAGCGCGGAGCGCCGGCCGCTGAGCAGCAGTGTGTCGGACTCGCGCAGCAGCGACGTCGTGTAGTGGTCGAACGAGTCGGCACCGCGGTAGTCGGGGTGCTGGTGCGCGAAGAACGACGCGATGTCGTGGTCGTCGTCCTCGTAGCGGCCGTCGACGGTGGTGAAGTTGCACACGGTGAGCGTCCTCATGACGCGCACGCTACTCGGCGCGCCCGACACGGCGGTCGGCGTCCGGTTCTCCACAGCCCCGTCACAGCCCGCGCACAGGCACGAGAATCGACGGATGCGACGCCTCGCCAGCACCGTTGCCCTCGCCTTCGCCGCGCTCGCCCTCGTCGCCTGCGCGCAATCGTCCACCACGACCGCGCCCACGCCGACTGCATCGTCCACCCCCTCGCAGACGGCCGACCCGTCGCCGACCCCCGACCCGATCGTGCCCGCCGAGATCGCGATCTCGGGCACGGGCTTCGCGATCATCGACTCCGCCGGCGCCACCACCTTCGCCTTCGGGTGGTCGGATGCCCCTGAGCCGGCCGTCACCGCACTCACCGACGCGTTCGGCGCGGCAGCCGTCGCCTCGTCGACGCCGGGCAACGGCACCCACATCGCCCCCTACGACGTCTACACGTGGCCCGGCTTCGTCTTCGAGGCCGCGCAGCTCGTCGACACCTCGCGCGACTACTACCTCGCCGCGCGGGTCACGGCCACCGCCGTCGACGTGCACGGCCTGGCCGTCTCGGGCCCGCACGACCTCGCGGTCGGCGACCCGATCGCCGATGCGCTCGCCGTCACGCCGCACCTCCAGATGCCGACCGACGGCACGACCTCGATCGTGCTCGTCGACCCCGAGTTCCCCGACAAGCTCGCCAACTTCGAGACCTACCTCGCGACCGGCGCCGTTCCCGCGGGCGACGACCCTCTGACGACCCGTGCCGTCGCGGTGCGCACCTCGGCCGGCACCGCGATCCAGGACATCGTCGCCCCCGAGTACTCGTACCTGCCGTTCTGACGCGTCGCCCAGGAGCATTCGCTCGCCCGCTCCTCAGACGGGCGGATGCCGGCGAAGCGCGTGCCGCTCCGCGACCGTGTCGGTCGGCGATGTGAGGATGGCCGCGTGCCAGTGGACTTCACCGCGATCGACTTCGAGACCGCCAACCGTTCGAGCGCGTCGGCCTGCTCGGTCGGGCTGGTGAAGGTGCGCGACGGGCGCCCGGTCGACGAGGCGTCCTGGCTCATCAAGCCGCCGTTCCCGCACGACGAGTTCAACGAGTGGAACGTGCGCATCCACGGCATCACTCCCGACCAGGTGACGGATGCGCCGCTCTGGCGCGACCTCGTGCCCGAGTTCGCCGCGTTCGCCGGCGACGACTGGCTCGTCGCCCACAACGCGGGGTTCGACATGAACGTGCTGCGCGGCCTCGCCGAGGCGTTCGGCGTCGAGGCGCCGAACCACCGCTACCTCTGCAGCCTGCAGGTCGCGCGCAGCACCTACCATCTCGACTCGTACCGCCTGCCGGTCGCGGCCATGGCGGCCGGCTTCGAGGACTTCTCGCACCACAACGCGCTCGACGACTCGCGCGCGTGCGCCGCGATCGTCGCCCACGCGGCGAAGCGGCACGAAGCGGACGACCTCGACGCGCTCGCCCGCTCGACTCGCGCCCGCATCGGCACGATCGGGCCCGTCGCGACCCGGGAGCACCGAGCCGACCACGGTCCCATGGCGCTGCAGTAGCGCCACCCCGACCACGTTCCGACCCGATGTCGGGGGCCGCTGCAACACTTTCGGCATGGACATCCTCGCCCTCCTCATCGGCCTCGTGGTCGGCGCCGCCCTCGGCGCGCTCGTGACCGCGCTCGTGCGTTCGCGACGGGTGACGGATGCCCCCGCGGGCGACGACCCCGCCCTCATCGCAGCGCGCCACCAGGGCGAGCTGCAGCAGGTCCGTGCCGAGGAGGCGCAGGCGCGCGCCGAGCTGCTCGCCGAGCAGCAGCGTGTGCAGGCAGAGCTGCGGGCAGACCTCGCCGCCGCCTCGACGGAGGCCGACAACCTGCGCGAGCAGATCACGCAGCAGCGCACGCAGTTCCGCGAGTACGTCGAGCAGCAGCGCACCGACCAGGCCGAGCGCGCCGAGCGCGAGAAGCGCGAGTCGGCGGTGCTCCAGGCGCTGAGCCCCGTGCGCGAGACGCTCACGACCATGCAGCGCAAGGTCGCCGAGCTCGAGCAGCAGCGCAGCGAGCAGTACGGCTCGATCGCCGAGCAGCTGAAGCAGGCGCAGCTCTCCGACGAGCAGCTGCGCGCGACCACCGAGTCGCTCGCGTCCGCGCTGCGCTCGAACAGCACGCGAGGTGTCTGGGGTGAGACGCAGCTGCGCCGCGTCGTCGAGGTCGCGGGCCTCGCGCAGTACGTCGACTTCGACACGCAGGCGTCGATCACGACGGATGCGGGTGCCGGCCGCCCCGACATGGTCATCCGCCTCCCCGGCGGCAAGTCGATCGCGGTCGACGCGAAGGTGCCGCTCGAGCACTACATCGAGGCCAGCCAGATCGCCGTGACCGCCTCGGGCGACGAGGGCGCACGCCGCAAGCAGCTCATCGAGCGGCACGTGAAGGCGCTGCGCGGCCACATCGACGCACTCGCGAAGAAGACCTACTGGGAGGGCCTCGACGCCAGCCCCGAGTTCGTCATTGCGTTCATCCCGAGCGAGTCGCTGCTGTCGGCCGCGCTCGAGGCCGACCCGGCGCTGCTCGACTACGCGTTCGGCAAGCGCGTCGCGCTGGCCTCCCCGGTGAACCTCTGGGCCGTGCTCAAGACCGTCGCGTACACCTGGCAGCAGCAGGCCGTCTCCGACGAGGCGAAGAAGTTGTTCGACCTCGGCAACACGCTCTACCAGCGCATCGGCACGCTCGCCGGCCACGCCGACGGGCTGCGCCGCGCGATCGAGCGCACCGTCGAGAGCTACAACAAGTTCGCCAACTCGCTCGAGTCGCGCGTGCTCGTCACCGCCCGCCAGTTCCCCGGCATCGACACCACCAAGATCTCCGCGCTCGCCGAGCCCGAGCCGATCCACGAGGCGCCCCGCCGCCTCGCCGCGGCCGAGCTCACCGAGCCCGCCGCCGACGACTCGGTGCACGTGCTCGAGGCCGGCTCGACCGGCTCCGCGCCGGCCGACACCGCCGACACCGCAGCGGCGGCCGGCCGCGACGCCGACGCGCGCGCGGCGGAGGACGACGTCGAGCTCGACTTCGACTCCGGTGAACCGCTGCTCGACCTCGACCCCGAGATCCGCTCGATCTGACGCCCGCGCACCGGTCAGCCGGCGCGATCGTCGGGGTGCGGCTCGTCGACCGGGCGGTCGAATCTGGCGGCGGCCGAGCCGCCGGTCACGGTCTCGATCGCCCCGGTCGACAGCGGCGCATCCTCGAGCGGGTGCGCCAGCTCGTCGCGGCCGAGCCGCGCGATCCAGATCGTGAGCACCGCGATCACGGGCGGCACGAGCCCCGCGACCAGGAACGTCGGCGCCAGCCCGATCGCCTCGCCCACCGGCCCCGCGATCGCCATCGACACCGGCATCAGCGCGAGCGACACGAAGAAGTCCAGGCTCGACACGCGGCCGAGCATGTGCGGCGGCACGCGCCGCTGCAGGAGCGTGCCCCACAGCACCTGCGCGCCCTGGAAGAGCAGGCCGCACACGAACAGCGCGACGACCATGACCCAGAGCGCGTCGGTGAATCCGATGATCGCGAGCGGGAGGCATCCGAACCCGAAGCCCAGCATGAGCAGGGTCAGGTACCGCCGGGGCATCCGCAGCGAGCCGACCCAGAGCGACCCGATCGCACCGCCGATGCCGAACGCCGCGAGCACGAGCGCGAACTGCCCTGCCCCGCCGCCGGTCTGGTCGCGCACCGCGAACGGCAGCAGCACCTCGATCGGACCCATGATCACGAGCACCATGAACACCGCGAACAGCAACGACGCGAGCAGCCACTTGGTGCGCATCAGGAACCCGAACCCGTCGCGCAGGTCGAGGAAGGTGCGCTTCAGCGGGTGCACGTGGTCGTCGACCCGCTCGCCGCGCAACGGCGTCGTGTGCATCGCGAGCAGCACGAGCACCGCGCCGACCTGAGCGGCCGCGATCACCGCGAACGCCAGCCCGGGCGACATGATCGCGATGAGCAGGCTCGCCGCCGCCGGGCCGGCCGCGTTCATGAGCGTCGGTCGCAGTACGCCCTCGACGCCGTTCGCCGCCTGCAGCTGGTCGTCGGGCAGGATCGCGGGCAGCCACGCCGAGTACGCCGGGTAGAAGAACCCGTCGGCGACCCCCAGCACGAAGGCGAGCACCGCGAGGTGCCACACCTCGATCGCACCGCCGAGCGCGAGCAGCGCGGCACTGCCGAACGCGACGCCACGCACGGCCTCGACGCCGAGCAGGATGCGTCGTTGCGGAATGCGGTCGGCCGCGACCCCGCCGAACAGCACCGCGAGCACCAGCCCCACGGCCGCGCCGGTCGCCACGATCGACAGGTCGACGGGCGTGCCGCCGAGTTCGACGACCTGCCAGACGGAGGCGACGATCCAGCACCCCGCGCTGAACAGCGAGAACGCGAGCGCGACCGTCAGCAGGCGGTACTGGCCGAGCGCGAACGGCCGGAGCGCGCGTGGCACGCGCATGGGCGACTCCTGTGGTGCAGAGCCGCGAGCGACCCTGCGCCGGTTACGACATCAGAGGAAGTCGGGGTCGAGCCACTTCTGCGCGAGGTGCTCGGCGGCGACCCTCCGGATCGTACCCGACTTCGATCGCAGCACGATCGACTCGGTCGAGATGTACGGTCCGTTCTTCTTCACGCCGAGCAGCAGCCCGCCGTCGGTGACGCCCGTGGCGACGAAGAAGTGGTTGTCGCCGGAGACCATGTCGTCGAGCTCGAGGATCTTGTCGCAGTCGAGGCCGGCGGCTTCGGCACGAGCACGCTCGGCGTCGTCGCGCGGCGCGAGCTTGCCCTGCATGAACCCGCCGAGCGCCTTCACCGCGCACGCGGTCGTGATGCCCTCCGGGCTGCCGCCGATGCCGATGCACGCGTCGATGCGCGTGTCGTGGCGAGCCGCGTTGATGCCGCCCGCGACGTCGCCGTCGAGGATGAGCCGCGTGCCCGCACCCGCCGCGCGGATCTCGCGGATGAGCTCCTCGTGGCGCGGCCGATCGAGCACGGCCACGCGCACCTCGCCGATGTCCTTGCCCTTGGCGTCGGCGAGCGCGCGCAGGTTCTCGCCCACGGGGCGGCGGATGTCGACGACCCCGATGCCCTCGGGCCCGGTGACGAACTTGTCCATGTAGAAGACCGATGACGCGTCGAGCATCGTGCCCCGCTCGGAGACCGCGATGACCGACAGGGCGTGGCCGCGCCCGGCGGCGGTGAGGCTCGTGCCGTCGATCGGGTCGACCGCGATGTCGCACGCGGGGCCGCGGCCGTTGCCGACCTGCTCGCCGTTGAAGAGCATGGGCGCCTCGTCCTTCTCGCCCTCGCCGATGACCACGACGCCGTCGAAGTTCACGGTGCCGAGGAAGAGCCGCATCGCGTCGACCGCGGCCCTGTCGGCGGCGATCTTGTCACCCTTGCCGATCCACGGCACGGCGCGGATCGCGGCGGCTTCGGTCGCGCGCACGAGCTCCAGTGCGAGGTTGCGGTCGGGGTGGTGGAACAGTGGTGCGGGTTCGGTGCTCGTCAACGCGTTACTCCAGGTTCGACTGCGAATCGGCTCGACGCGCATGGTCGGCCGCTGTCACGAGCCTATCCAGCGCGTTCCCGCGGGAGCCCGATTCCGGGGACGAACGGCGTGAAAGAATCGTGAATCTTTCACGCCGCGGGAGGCACGATGCGCACGGCGCGCGGGTCGGGTGCACCGAGGTCGCACGGCGTGACGGGCGACACGAACACCACGGCGTCGGCCGCGCACAGCTCGTCCAGGCCCAGCACGCCGCTCGACAGCCCGGCCGCGCGCGCACGCTCGGCCTCCCCCGGCGACTGCGGCGCGAAGCGCACCTGCATCGTGCCGCCGAGCGCCCGCACGGCCGCCGCCTCGATGACACCCTCGGGCGCACCGCCGATGCCGAGCAGCAGGTCGAGGTCGCCGCCCGGCTGCGCCGCGCGCAGCGCGCGCTCGATGTCACCGTGCACGAACGGCACGAGCTGCGCGCCCGCCGCCACCACTGCGGTCGCGACGGCGGCGTTGCGCGGACGCTCCTGCACGGCCACGCGCAGCGCCGACACGGGGCATCCGCTCGCCTCGGCCAGCATGGCCAGGTTCGACGCGACGGGTGCGTGGATCGCGAGCCCCGCGGCATCCGCCCCGCCCACCAGCTTGTCGAGGTAGTACGCCGGTCCGATGTCGAGGAACGCCCCGCGCGGTGCGGCCGCGAGGATGGCCATGGCACCGTCGGCGCCGGATGCCGCGAGGCGCGTGCCGTCCACCGGGTCGACCACGATGTCGACGGCCGGCCCGCCCGAGCCGAACCGCTCCCCCGGAGCGAGCATCGGCGCGTCGTCCTTCTCCCCCTCGCCCGCGACGACCCGCCCGTCGACCGGCACCGACGCGAGCGCCAACCGCAGCGCATCGACCGCCGCGGCATCCACCGCATCGCCGTCGCCGCCGCCGACCAGCGGCATCGCCGCCCGCGCCGCCAGCGCGACCGCGCGCTCGAACCCGGCGGTCACGGCATCGTCGAAGAGCTCCATGCGGCCATCATGGCCGACGCGGGGTGCGTGCACCCCGCCTGAACGCCGCGAGCGCGACTCACTAGACTCGTGCGTGCACGCCCACGAACATCGCTGTGAAGGAGCATCATGCCCATCGCCACCCCCGAGCAGTACGCGGAGATGCTCGACCGCGCCAAGGCCGAAGGCTTCGCCTACCCGGCCTTCAACGTGTCGAGCTCGCAGACCCTCAACGCGGTCCTGCAGGGACTCACCGAGGCCGGCTCCGACGGCATCATCCAGGTCACGACCGGCGGCGCCGACTACTTCGCCGGCCACACCGTGAAGGCCCGCGCCACCGGTGCGCTCGCGTTCGCGAAGTTCGCCACCGAGGTCGCGAAGTCCTACCCCGTCACGGTCGCGCTGCACACCGACCACTGCCCGAAGCCTGCGCTCGAGGACTTCGTGATGCCGCTCATCGCCGCCTCCGAGGAGGAGGTCAAGGCGGGCCGCAACCCGATCTTCCAGTCGCACATGTGGGACGGCTCGGCCGTGCCGCTCGACGAGAACATCCAGATCGCCGAGGACATGATCAAGCGCACCAAGGCGATCAACGCCATCCTCGAGGTCGAGATCGGCGTCGTCGGCGGCGGGGCCTGGGGCACCGCCATCGCACAAATGCTGACCCGAGAGGGGCAGGATGTGCTGATCTGGTGCCGCGAGACCGACGTCGCCGAAGCGATCAACACCGCGCACGAGAACACGGTTTTCCTGCCCGGCGTGGCGCTGAAGCCCGCCCTGAAGGCAACGAATGACCTCGCAGACCTCGCCGGTATGGACGCCGTCTTCGCTGTTGCCCCGGCACAGCACACGCGCGCCACGCTGCAAGCGCTGAAAGGGACGCTGAAACCCGGCACGCCGGTCGTGCTCTGCTCCAAGGGGATCGAACTTGCGACCGGCGAGTTCATGACCCAGGTGCTGAAGGATGAACTGCCGGACGCCGTTCCTGCCGTTATGTCAGGCCCGAGCTTCGCCATCGATGTCGCGCAGGGCCTGCCGACAGCGGTGACCTTCGCCATTGAGGACGAAAAACTCGGCACCGAACTGATCGCGGCGATTTCGACCCCCACTTTCCGGCCCTATCTGGCCCATGACCTGCTCGGCGCGGAAATCGGCGGCGCGGTCAAGAATGTGCTCGCCATCGCCTGCGGCATCGTCGCCGGCAAGGAGCTGGGCGACAACGCCCGCGCCGCGCTGATCACCCGGGGCCTGGCCGAGATGTCGCGCCTGGTGCTGGCGCGCGGCGGCAAGGCGGAGACCCTGATGGGCCTGGCCGGGCTGGGCGACCTGACCCTCACCTGCACCGCGACCCAGTCGCGCAACTACAGCTTCGGCGTCGCGCTGGGCCGCGGCGAGAGCGTCGCGGCCGCAACGGCGGCCAGCCGCGGCGTGGTGGAGGGACGCTTCTCCGCCGCCGCGACCCTGGCCCTGGCCCGTGACCGTCAGGTCGAGATGCCGATCTGCACGGCGGTCGACGCGGTGGTCAACGCCGGCGCCGATCTCGAGTCCACCATCGCCGCGCTGCTGGCGCGGCCTTTCAAGGCCGAAGGCTTTTCGGCATAGTGTCGCGCGCCGCCCCCGCCGGGGCGCCGGATCGGATCAAACAGCAAGATGCTTTTCAGGGAGTGCCGCCGATGAACTTCGTTCTCTATTGCGTCGACAAGCCTGGCCACGGCCAGGTCCGGGCGGACAACCGTCCGGCCCATCTCGACTACCTGAAGAGCAAGCTGGACCAGATCGTCATCGCCGGCCCCATGCTGGACGACGACGGCGAAAGCGTGCTAGGCAGC
>CAJXGN010000015.1 GCA_913053875.1 uncultured Agromyces sp.
GGAAGCTAAGACTCGCAGCGCCGATGGTACTGCAGGGGCCACCCTGTGGGAGAGTAGGACACCGCCGGACATACCTTGAACGAAACCCCCCAGCATCGCTGCTGGGGGGTTTCGTGCGTTCGGGGTGCCCTCTAGCATGGGCCGCATGGCGACACGACGAACGTTCGTGATCCTCGGCGCCGACGGCGACCTCGCCGCGCGGCTCCTCCTACCGGGCCTCGGGCAGCTCCTCATGCACGACCGGCGGTCGAAGCTGACCCTCGTCGGCGTGGGACGGTCGGCGCTCAGCGACGACGAGTGGCGTCGGCGCCTTCGCGCAGCACTCCGTGCGGACGAGGACGATCCGCTCGTCGCCTCGCTCGAGGCATCCGCTCGCTATCGCCAGGCCGACGCCACCAGCCGCGAGGACCTGCAGGCGCTCTTCGACGAGCTGCCAGGGCCCGTGGCGATCTACTTCGCGCTGCCGCCGTCGGTCGCCCACGCGGCGTGCGAGACGCTCGCCGGAATGGACGTACCGCCGGGCACGGTCCTCGCGCTCGAGAAGCCGTTCGGCACCGACCTCGAGAGCGCGCGTTCGTTCAACGCGCTGCTCGCGCGCCTCCCCGACGGGGTGCGGGTCGTGCGCGTCGACCACTTCCTCGGCAAGACGACCGTGCTCGCGCTCACTGGTCTGCGCTTCGCCAACCACATGTTCGAGTCGGTCTGGCATCGCGACCACATCGAACGCGTGGAGGTCGTGTTCGACGAATCGCTCGCGCTGGAAGGACGCGCGGGGTACTACGACCGGGCCGGCGCGCTGCGCGACATGATCCAGAGCCACCTGCTGCAGGTGCTCGCGCTCATCGCCATGGAAGCGCCCGAATCGGTCGAGTCGGAGGACATGCACCGGGCCATGGCGGAGGTGCTCGAGCGCACCCGGGTGTGGGGCAGCGATGCGGCCGAGGCGAGCCGCCGTGCCCGGTACACCGCGGGCAGCGTCGGCTCGCGCGTGTTCCCCGACTACGCGGCCGAGGACGGGGTCGAGCCGTCGCGCGAGACCGAGACGCTCACCGAGGTCACGCTGCAGGTGAATGCCGAGCGCTGGCACGGCGTGCCGTTCGTGCTGCGGTCGGGCAAGGCGCTCGGGCGTGATCGGGAGGAGATCTCGATCACGCTCCGCGAGCCGAGCGCACTGCCGAGGGGCTTCAGCGGCGAGGTGCGGCGGGGGCTCCGCATCGGCATGAAGCCGGAACGCATCGTGCTCGACGTCGCCGTCAACCGGGCGGACGACCTGCTCGCGCTGCGCACCGTCGAACTCGCGTCGCGGTCCACCGAGGGGCGCCTGGGCGCGTACGCGGAGGTGCTCGGCGGCATCCTCGACGGCGACGAGCTGCTGTCGGTGAGCGGGCCGATGGCCGAGGCGTGCTGGCGCATCGTGACGCCGATCCTCGAGGCCTGGGAGGAGGACCGCGTGCCGCTCGAGGAGTACCCGGCCGGGTCGCGTGGGCCGTCGTCCTGGCCGACCACCCAGCACGACTGACGATGGCCGACCGACTGCGCGAAGCGCTGAGCCCGTACCTGCGCGCGCACGCCGACAACCCGGTCGACTGGTGGCCGTGGGGCGAGGAGGCGTTCGACGAGGCCCGCCGCCGCGACGTGCCGGTGCTCGTGTCGATCGGCTACGCCACCTGCCACTGGTGCCACGTGATGGCCCGCGAGAGCTTCAGCGACCCGGTCGTCGCCGCGCAGCTGAACGACGGGTTCGTCGCGATCAAGGTCGATCGGGAGGAGCATCCCGACGTCGACGCCGGGTACCTCGCCGCAGCGAGCGCGTTCACGCGCAACCTCGGCTGGCCGCTCACGGTGCTCGCGACGCCCGAAGGGCGGGCGTTCTACGCCGGCACGTACTTCCCGCCGCGCCCCGCAGGCGGAGCGCCCGGATTCGGCGAGCTGCTCGACGCCGTGTCGCAGGCCTGGACGCAGCGACGCGACGAGGTCGACGCCACGGCGTCGTCGCTGGCCGGTGCGCTGGCGGAGGCATCCGTGCTGCGCCCCTCTGCCGACGGACCGCCCGGCCCCGTGCAGCTCGACGCGGCGGCCGACGCACTCGTCGCGCTCGAGGACCGCGTGCACGGCGGATACGGCGGCGCACCGAAGTTCCCCGTGACGCCCGTGCTCGGGTTCCTGCTCGGGCACGGCGGCGAGGCGACGGCGTCGGCGCGCCGGAGCCTCGCCGCGATGGCCGCGTCGCCGCTGCGCGACCCGGTCGAGGGCGGCTTCTTCCGCTACGGCACGCGGGTCGACTGGAGCGAGCCGCACTACGAGCGGATGCTGTACGACAACGCGCAACTGCTGCCGGTCGCCGCACGTGCGGCCGTGCTCGGGGACGGGCTCGCGGTCGGCACCGCCCGGGGGATCGCGCGGTACCTGCTCGACGTGCTGCGCCGGCCCGACGGCGGGTTCGCGAGCGCACAGGACTCGGAGAGCGAGGTCGACGGCGAGCGCACCGAGGGCGGCTACTACGCGCTCGACGCCGCCGCGCGCGCGGGGCAGCCCGCGCCGGCGATCGACGAGAAGGTGCTGACCGGGTGGAACGGGCTCGCGATCGAGGGACTCGCGACCGCGGGCGCGCTGCTCGAGGAACCCGCATGGGTCGACGCCGCCAGGGAGACCGCCACGATGCTGCTCGAACGGCATCGCGGGGACGACGGGCGGCTCATCCGCATGTCGCTGGCCGGCGAGGCATCCGCCGCGCGGGCCGCCCTCGAGGACTACGGCATGCTCGCGAACGGGCTGCTCGCCGTCGCCATCGCCGACGGCGAACCCGCGCTCGCGGTCGAGGCCCGGCGGCTGGTCGACGCCACGCTCGACGCGGTCGCGGAACCGGCCGACGGCGGACCGGTGTTCGCGGTGCCGGGCGGAGCCGACCCGGTGCTCCGGGCGCACGACCTCGTCGTGGAGGCGGACCCGTCGGAGGGGGCGACGCCGTCGGGGCCGAGCGCGCTGGCGGATGCCTGCGCCACGCTGTTCGCGCTGACCGGCGACGCGCGGTACCTGGACGCCGCACGTGCCGCGGTCGCACGCGTCGCCGAGCCGATGCTGCGGCAGCCGCTGGCGTTCGGCACCTCGCTGCGGGTCGCCGACGAGCTCGCGCGCGGCCTCACCCAGCTGGTCACGGTGACGCCGTCGGCCGGGGCGGACGCCGAACTGGTGCGCACCACGCGGCGGCACGGGGCATCCGTCGCCGTGGTCGTCGAGGAGGAGCGTGTGCAGCACTGGGCGGACGCCGGGTTCGAGCTGTTCGCCGGCAGGGTCGTGCGCGACGGGCGGACGACCGCCTACCTCTGCCGTGACTTCACGTGCCGGTTGCCGGTCACCGACGCGGCGGCACTGGCCGACACGGCATGAGTCGCGCGAGCGGGGCTCACCAGACGGTGGGGACCCGGCCGATCATGCCCCAGACGGCGACGCTCAGGTCGGGGTGCTCGACCGCGATGTCGCGCAGCACGTCGTACTCGAAGCGCTCGCGGTCGCCGGCGCGCGCGGTCGGGTGGTACGCCCGGGCTCGCGCCGTGCTCCAGGGGTCGACGTGGATGCGCTCCTCGCGCAGCGTCGCGACCACCTGCTCGTCGACGGTCGGCAGGTCGGGCAGGAACGCCCACGGATCCTCGCCGAGCCGACAGCGCAGGTCGATGAGGGCCGCGAGCTCGTCTCGCGCGTCCTGGCGCAGCCGCTCGATGGTCGGCGCCTCCTGCGACATGTGCTCCCCCTCTGATCGGACACGGCAAGGCTAACCCCGGAGTGTGACATCTGCGTTTCGCGAACCTTGCCGATGCGTGATGCGTGCCCGGCTTCCGGGCCGCGTGGATCGCGTGCGGCGATGCGGCACCGGCGGCGCGCCGCCTGCGGTTGAATGAGAGTCGTGGTGACTGCGTCGGAGAGGCGGATCGCGGGCGCGCTGGCGCGCGACCTCGCTGCGGCACGCTTCACGGTGGCCGGGTTGGACGAACTGTGGGGCGACGAGGCGGCGGCCGCACTGCATCGTGGTGACCCCGTGCCCGCGGCACGACGGCTCGAGCGGCTCGAGCCGGGCGCCGAGCCGCGGGGCACGCTCGCGCTGTGCTTCGTGCTCGGCCGCACGGTGGCGCGCGGCGACCTCGGGCGCGCCCTGCCCGCGGCAGGTGTCGACGGTGCCGCCGAGCTCGGACTGGTCGAGGCGGACGGCGAGCATGTCGCGGCGCGCGTCGACCTGCGACCGTACGCGTTCCAGGACCGCGTCGGTGCCGCGGAATGGTGGATCGCCTCCGATCCGGGCGAGCTCGCGACCGGCGCGCCGCTCGCCGAGGACCACGTGCTCGGCGTCGGCGGCGCATCGAGCACCCTCGCCTCGCTGCAGTTCCAGGACCCGGTCGGCAGCGTGCTCGACCTCGGCACCGGATGCGGCATCCAGGCCCTGCACGCGGCCCGGCACGCCGACCGGGTCGTCGCCACCGACATCAGCGCGCGGGCGCTGCGATTCGCCGCGCTCAACGCCGCCCTGAACGACGTGCCCGGCATCGAGTTCCGGCTCGGGAGCCTGTTCGCACCGGTCGCGGGAGAGCGGTTCGACCGCATCGTCTCGAACCCGCCGTTCGTGATCACGCCCCGACGCGACGACGTGCCCGCCTACGAGTACCGCGACGGCGGGATGGTGGGCGACGCGCTTGTGGCCCGGGTGCTCGGCGGCCTCGCGGACCACCTGGCGCCGGGCGGCACGGCACAGCTGCTCGCCGACTGGGAGTACCGCGCCGACGGCGGGGCGGGGCTCGACCGCGCGAGCGACTGGTTCGCGCCCGAGCTCGAGTACTGGCTCATCGAGCGCGACCGGGTCGACCCGATCGAGTACGCCGAGACCTGGGTGCGCGACGGCGGCACGCGCCAGGGCACGCCCGAGTACGGTGCGATGGTTCGCGCCTGGCTCGACGACTTCGAGGCGCGCGGGGTCGACGCCGTCGGGTTCGGCTACGTCGTCGCACGTCGCCCGGCCGACGGCGTGGTGCGGCTGCGTCGAACCGAGCAGCTGCACGGGCCGCTCGGCTCCGGTGCGCCCGGCCCGCACCTCGAGGGGTGCGTCGACGCGTTCGACCGGCTCGTCGGCGACGTCGACGCCGCCCGGCCCGTGGTCGCGGGCGACGTGACCGAACAGCGCCACCACTGGCCCGGGTCGGACGACCCGACCGCGATCACGCTGCGCCAGGGCGGCGGGTTCGCGCGCACGGTCGACGCGGGCACGGCCCTCGCCGCACTCGTCGGCGCGAGCGACGGCACGCTCACGGTCGGCGCGATCGCGAGCGCCCTGGCCGGGCTGCTCGAGGCCGACGAGCAGGCGCTCGCGGCCGAACTGCGCGGCGACGTGCTCGAACTCGTGCTCTGCGGCATGCTCGCGCCCGCGACGGCGGGCCCCGACGGGAGCGGTGCGCGATGAGGCGGCGCACGTTCCTGGTCGGCTCCGCGGCGGGCCTCGCCGCGGTGCTGACCGGATGCGTACCCGAGACGCCGACCCCGACCGCGTCGCCGACCCCGACCACCCCGACGCCGACCCCGACGGGCACGCCCGTCGCCTCGACCGTGCCCGCGCCCGCCGCCATGCGCCGTTCGGCGTGGGGCCTCGACCCGTTCGCGCGCGGCGCCTTCAGCTTCCAGGCGGTCGGCTCGACCCCGCAGCACCGCAGCGACCTCGCGGTGCCGCTCGGCGGGCGCGTGTTCCTCGCGGGCGAGGCGACGTCGACCGCCTACCCGGGCACCGTGCGCGGCGCCGCGGAGCAGGGCGCCCGTGCCGCCGCGGAAGTCGCGAAGTCGGCCGAGCCGGGGGCGCGCATCGCGGTCGTCGGCGCGGGGCTCGCGGGCATCACCGCCGCACGCGCGCTCGCCGACGCCGGCTACCGGGTCGTCGTGCTCGAGGCGCGCGACCGCATCGGCGGCCGCATCCACAGCGTCGAGGACGACGCATGGCCGATGCCCGTCGAACTCGGCGCCGGCTTCGTGCCGGCCGACGCGGTGGGCCTGCAGGCGCGCCTCGCGCGCGCCGGTGCGGCGACCGCGCCGTTCGACACCGCGCCGCAGGTGCGCACGGCGGCCGGCGAGCCGGTCGAGGCGTCCGACCTCGGTGCGGAGGCCGTGGCCGCGGCCCGCGAGTGGGCGCTCGTGCAGCCGCACGACGTGACACTCGCGAACGCGCTGCTGCGCTCGGGCGCGATCGACCGGCTCTCCGACGAGCCCGACGAGACGGGCGTCTCGGCGACCGACTGGCTCGCGTACGAGCTCGACACCGTGCTCGGCGTGCGCACCGGCGCCGACGCCCGCCAGCTCTCGGCGCGGATCGGCGGGCTCGCTCCCGAGGATCCCGCCCCGCAGGAGCGGGTCGAGACGCCGTACGTGCAGTTCCTCCGCGACGAGGCGTCGGGCCTCGACGTGCTGCTCGGCGGAGCGGTGCTCAGCATCGACCACTCGGGCGACCTGGTGTCGCTGCGACTCGAGACGGGCGAGTCGTTCGCCGCCGACCGGGCGATCGTGACCGTGCCGCTCGGCGTGCTGCGGGCCAACCTCATCTCGTTCACGCCTGCGCTGCCGCTGCGCCACGCTCGCGCGGTGTCGGTGCTCGGCAACGGCCTGCTCGACCAGGTGTGGCTGCGCTTCGACGAGTCGTTCCTGCCGGCGGGCCCTCCGGTGCGCACGGTCGTCGCCGCCGACGACGACCCCTTCGCGGGCTGGCTCGACCTCGGCGGGAGCGCGGGGGAGCGCGTGCTGGTCGGCGTGCTCGCGGCCGACCGGGCGGAGGCGCTGGCGGAGGCATCCGACGACGAGGTGATCGCACTCGCACGCGCGAGCCTCGAGCCGTTCGCGAGCTGAGCGCGCGCCGACGGGCCGGGCCGGTCGACCGGTTCAGCGGTGCGCGGCGGCGAGCTCGGGGGCATCCGCTCGCTCGACCGGCACCGGGTCGAGGGTGCCCGCGCCCTCGCGCCGCACGATGCGCGTGGCGGCGAGCAGCAGCGCCGCGACCGCGAGCAGCACGGCCAGCACGATCGCGCACGCGACGACGATGCCCGACGCTCCGCCCACCTGCAGCGGGTCGAGGAAGAAGTAGGGGTACCAGCCGACCGCGGGGCTGCGCACGAGGGTGTACGCGAGCCACGCGATCGGGAACAGCGGCACCCACCACAGCGTGCGCCAGCCCACCGGCACGTGCCGCACGCCGAGCACGGTCTCGAGCACCCAGTCGACGACGAGCGCGACGGGCACCACGAAGTGCAGCACCTGGTCGGAGGGCGGCACGTCGATGCGGTACCCCGTCGCACGCGCCTGGGAGACGATCAGCCCGAACACGACGCCCGACACGACGACGTAGGTGATGACGAGGCAGCGGATGCCCGTGAGCCAGCCGGGCTCCCGCCGGCCCAGCACCGCGACGACGCCGCTGGCGCCGATCACCACGACGGCGAGGAACGCCGACTGCACCGTGAAGTACGAGAAGAAGTTCTCGGTGGCGAAGCTCGTGAACCCGAGCACGTAGCGGAAGTTCTCGACGAGCGCCATCACCTCGACGACGGCGACCGCGATGCGGGCGAGCCCGAGCAACCGGAGCGCGCGACGACGGCGCGGGTCGGGAGGGGCCTCGCGCGCCGGCATGCGTCCACGCTACGCCGGGCGCGGTCGCCTGCGCGGCGGACGCGGCCGTTCGCCGTCCGCGGGCGGGGGTCAGACGGTGCCGGCGGGCGGCCAGACGCCGATGATGACGGCCATCACGACGAAGGTGACGAGCTCGTGCGCGATGTTGAGCGTGGTGAGGCCGGCCGGGCGGCGCTCGAACGCGTCGTGCGTGATGAAGCGCGCCGCGGTGAAGCCGGCCCAGAGGATGAGCGCAGTGACGAGTGCGTTGACGAGGAAGCTGCCGCCGTAGAAGTGCCACGCGATCACGGTCGCGCCCGCGAGCACCCACGACGAGACGAAGCTCACGAGCAGCGTCGCGATGATCGCCCCGACCGCGCTCTTCCCGTCGGGCTCCACCTTGGCCACGCGCATCCAGTAGTTGCCGAAGACCTTGGGCGTGTACCAGATCGAGCCGACGACCATGGTCGAGAGCGTCGCCAGCAGCACCGCCCAGTAGTTGATCTCGGGAATCATGCGAGTCCTTCCTCGGCGGCTTGGAATGTGCTCGGAGTCTACTCGGCGCCTCGCGGTAGGGTCGGGATTCGACCCCCACGTTCCGCATGATTCCGGAGGCGCTGCACGCGATGCCCGACAGCCCGCTCCAGGCGACGCCGTACGAGGTGCTCGGCGTCGCGCCGGACGCGTCGACGGGCGAACTGCGGTCGGCGTATCGGCGGAAGCTCCGCGAGACGCACCCCGACACGGGCGGCGATCCCGACCGGTTCCACGAGGTGCAGGCGGCGTGGGAGCGCGTCGGCACCGCCGAGGCGCGTGCGGCGTACGACCGCGGCGGGCCCGCGCGCACCACGGCCGCCGACGACGGCGCCGGCTCGTGGTCGATGCCGCGCACGCAGGGCGAGCGGCGCGACACCCGGCCCGGCACCCGCAGCCACGGGCACCCCGGCGGCGTCTCGCGCGTGCGCTACCTCGAGCTCATCCGCGAGTGGGCCGGTCGCGGCGTCGACCTGCCCGACCCGTTCGATGCCGACCTGGTGCGCCGAGCGCCCCGCGAGATCCGCCACGTGCTGGCCGACGCGCTCGCCGAGGAGGCGACCGCGCGCACCGTCTCGACGCTCGGCATCGCCTACACCGCCTGGCACGACATCGCGACGGATGCCGCGGGGCCGGGGCTGCCCGCCAAGCTCGACCACGTCGTGCTCGGCCCCACCGGCCTGTTCGCCATCCAGTCGGAGGACTGGGGCGCGCCCGTGCGCATCCGCCGCGGCGAGCTCATCGGCGAGGCGCTGGCCGGCGAGAAGCCGATGCGCGCGCTCGCGCAGCGCGCGAAGGCCGTCGGCCGGGCCGCGCACGTGAAGTTCACCTGCCTGCTCGTGGTCGTGCCCGACGGCGACTCCGACGAGGACCTCCAGGTGCTCGGCTCGACCCGCGGCGCGGTGACCGCACTCGTGCAGCGCTCGCGCCTCGCGGGTGTGCTGCGCACGGGACTGCCGGGCTCGGCGCTGATCGGCGGCGCCGAGGTCATGGAGGTGCGCACCCGGCTGCAGCAGTCGATCCGCTTCGCCTGAGCCGGCCCGCCCGCGGCATCCGCCGTCGCCGTCGTGATGGTTGGATGGGAGCATGCCCCCTTCGCACGAAGCCGACTCGATCGTCGACGACTTCGCCCGGTTCGTCCAGGCGTCCCCGAGCTCCTACCACGCCGCCGTCGAGGTCGCCGAGCGCGCCGTCGAGGCGGGCTTCACGTGGCTCGAGGAGTCGGAGGACTGGCCCGGCGGCCCCGGCAGGTACGTCGTCGTACGCGACGGTGCCGTCATCGCGTGGGTGCAGCCCGAGGCATCCGGCGCCCTGCCCGTGCGCGTGCTCGGCGCGCACACCGACTCGCCCGGCTTCAAGCTCAAGCCGTCGCCGGACGTGCGGGGCAACGGATGGAAGCAGGCGGCCGTCGAGGTGTACGGCGGTCCGCTGCTGAACTCGTGGCTCGACCGCGAGCTCGAGCTGGCCGGCCGGGTCGCGACGCGCGACGGTCGCGTGCGGCTCGTGCGCACCGGTCCGATGCTGCGCATCCCGCAGCTCGCGATCCACCTCGACCGGGGCGTCAACAACGACGGGCTCGTCCTCGACAAGCAGCGCAACACCCAGCCGGTCTGGGGCGTCGAGACGGCGGCCGGCGACATCGCCGAGCTGCTCGCGGCCCGTGCGGGCGTGGACGTGGCCGACATCGCGGGCCACGACATCCTCACGGTCGACACGCAGCCGCCGGCGCGGTTCGGCGACGGCGCGGCCTTCCTCGCCAGCCCGCGCATGGACAACCTCACCTCGGTGCACGCGGGCCTGCGCGCCCTCATCGACGCGCCCGACGACGCGGGGCACGTCAGCATGCTCGCCGCATTCGACCACGAGGAGCTCGGCTCGAACTCGCGCTCCGGCGCGTCGGGGCCGTTCCTCGAGGACGTGCTCGTGCGCATCGCCGAGGGCGTGGGGGCGACGGATGCCTCGCGGCGACGCGCGCTCGCCGCGTCGTGGTGCCTCTCGGCCGACGCGGGCCACGCCGTACACCCGAACTATCCCGAGCGCCACGACCCCACGCACCGCCCCGTGCCGGGCGGCGGCGTGCTGCTGAAGCTCAACGCCAACCAGCGCTACGCGAGCGACGCGGTCGGTGCGGCGATGTGGGCGCGCGCGTGCGAGGCGGCGGACGTGTCGACGCAGCCGTTCGTGTCGAACAACACGATCCCGTGCGGGTCGACGATCGGGCCGCTCACGGCGACGCGGTTGGGCATGCGCACGGTCGACGTCGGGGTGCCGCTGCTGTCGATGCACTCGGCGCGCGAGCTGGTGCACGTCGACGACCTGGTCGGGCTCGGCCGGGCGGTCGGCGCGTTCTTCGCGCTGCACGACTGACGCGTCGCCGTTCGCACCGGGCACCTGCCGCGCTCAGCCCGCGATGCGGAAGCCCGTCTCACCGGTGGGCGTCACCTCGGCGGTCTCGACCGCGGTGACCGTGGCCGACGGCGGGCCGCCGCGCATCCAGTCGACGAGCGCGGCGACGGCCTGCGCGTCGCCCTCCGCCTCGGCCTCGACCCGGCCGTCGAGGCGGTTCTTCACCCACCCGGAGACGCCGAGGCGCTGCGCCTCGGCCCGTGTCCACCAGCGGTAGCCGACGCCCTGGACCATGCCCGTCACGGTGATGCGCAGCCTCGTCATGCCCCCAGTGTGGCCGAGAGATGGCCGGAAATCGACGGTCGCCGACGCGGAATCGCGCGACGAGGGCCGGCACGGTCGTGCAGGATGCGGGGATGAGCGCCGAGACCCCCGCATCCGCCACCGCCGCCCTCTTCGCCGGAGCCGCCACCCCCGAGGAGGCCGTCGCCCACCATCGCGCGCGCCTCGCGTTCGAGACCGACGCGTCCGACGTCGCCGAGGCCATGGCGACGGAGGACCCGGGCTTCGTCGTGGTCGACGTGCGCAGCGACGCCGCCTGGGCGCAGGGACACGTCGAGGGCGCGCTGCACCTGCCGCACGCGCGCGTGACGGCCGAGGCGCACGGGCTCATCGCGCCGGGCACGCCCGTCGTCGTCTACTGCTGGAGCCCCGGCTGCAACGGCGGCGCGAAGGGCGCGCTCGCGTTCGCCGCGCTCGGCCACCCGGTGAAGGAGATGCTCGGCGGGTTCGAGTACTGGGCGCGCGAGGGATACCCGATCGCGGGCGAGTCGGGCTCCGGGTCGCGAGCCGTCGACCCGCTGACGGGGGTGTCGGATGCCTCGCCCGGCCCGCTCGGCGAGCCGGTCGCCTGCGGCTGCTGAGCCGGGTCGCCTCGGCCCGAGTCAGGCGACGGGCGAGGCTTCACGCGTCGTGAGCGGCGCCTCGGGGTCGGACGCCCACTCGTTGAGCGAGCCGTCGTAGACGGCGACGTCGTCGGCCCCGTTCGCGACGAGCGCGAGCGCGAGCCCCGCGGCGGCGACGCCCGCGTGGCAGTACACGATCACCCGGCCCGGCTCGTCGGCGCGCTGCGTGAGCGCGTCGCTGCCGGCGAAGCGGCGGGACTCGCGGTCGATCACGCTGCCGAACGGCAGGTTGGCGCTGGTCGGGATGTGGCCGCCCGAGCCGTCGGCGCCGCTGAACTGGTGCGGCGACAGCGCGCACACGAGGGCGGCGTCGCGCGTGCCGGCGACCACTGCGGCGACCTCGTCCCGGTCGGCCCATGCGCCCGGACGCTCCGCGACGGTGAGTGATTCGGTGGTCGGGGCGTCCTCGTGGCCCGTGGCCAGCGGGCGCTCCTCGGCGCGCCAGGCGGTCAGTCCGCCGTCGAGCACCGCGACGCGCTCGACGCCCGCCGCGCGCAGCACCCACCAGAGCCGCGCGGCCCACTGGCCGAGGGCCGCGTCGTAGACGACCACGGTCGAGCCGTCGTGGATGCCGAGTTCCTGAGCCGCTCGTGCGACGGCGCCCAGGTCGGGGCGCGGGAAGCCGAAACGGCCGGCGGGGTCGGAGAACGCCTCGAGCAGGTCGCCGTGCACCGCGCCCGGCACGTGCCCGTCGACGAGGTACGCGTCGAGCCCGCTGATCGGGCGCGAGCCCTGCGGGGTGGAGGCGAACACGACCGTCGCGTCGACCACGACGAGGTCGTCGGCGCCGAGGCGGTCGGCGAGCCACTGGGTGCTGACGAGGGGAGCGTCGAGGGTGAGCGTCATGTCGTCACGGTAGGCCGTGCGCCCGCGACGCACGAGGGCGACCGACACGGACCGTAACCTGCACGGTCACCGGAGCCGACGCGGTCGCAGCCACGGCACCCGGTCGACGAGGGGTCGCAGTGCCCCGCGGATCACGCCGATCAGGCCGAACGGCACGAAGAACACGAACAGCAGCAGCACGACGCCGTAGGTGAAGCCCGCGGCGGCCGGGTCGATCTCGCCCGCGATCGCCGGCACCGCCTGCACGAACGCCGCGCCGAGCACCGCGCCCGGCACGGTCGCGATGCCGCCCACCACGATCATGGTGATGAACGAGATCGAGAGCGTCAGGCCGAAGTTCTCCGGGCCGATGAACTCGAGCAGCATCGCGTAGAGGCCGCCGCCGACGCCCGCGTAGGCGGCCGAGGTCGCGAACAGCCGCACCTTCGTGCGCTGCACCGCGACGCCGAGGGTCTCGGCGACGAGCTCCGCGTCGCGGATCGCGACGAACGAGCGCCCGAGGCGCCCGCGCGCGAACCGCGCCGTCGCGATCCAGGCCAGCACGAAGGCCGCGAGCGCGAGCAGGGTCACCCACTGGTCCTGGTCGAGCGGAATCCACGCGGGCGCGTCGCCGTCGATGCCGATGCCGCGGCTGCCACGCGTGATCTCGTCGAGCTGGCGGATCGCCGGTGGCGTCACCAGGGCGAGGGCGAGCGTGACGAGGCCGAGCTGGAGGCCCTGCAACCGCAGCGCGGGAATGCCGAACAGCCAGCCGATCGCGAATGCGACGGCGCCGGCGAGCGGCAGCGTCGCGACCGCGGGCACGCCCGCCGCCCCGACGACGGCGGTCGTGTACGCGCCCACCGCGAAGAACGCCGCGTGGCCGAGCGACACCTGCCCGCCCATGCCGACGAGCAGGTTCAGCCCCATCGCCACGATCGCGAAGATCAGCACGAGTGCGACGTGCAGGTTCACCCAACTCGGGTTGACGAACGGCACGATCGCCAGCGCGACGACGCCGGCGGCGCCGAGGGTCAGGGAGACCGGCTTCGAGAGGGGGAGTGGCGGGCGGGGCGTGCGCAGCCACTCCACCGGGGTGATGCGCGGGGCGCGGGCGGGAGCGGCCGGCTCGGGGGCATCCGCCCGCTCGGTCTGCTCGTCGAGCTGCGTCGTCATACGCGTACCACCTTCCGGGAGCCGAACAGCCCCGCGGGCCGCAGGAGCAGCACGACGAGGATGATCGCGAGCGCCAGGCCCTGCTTGAACTCGCTACCGATCCACGGCACGTAGGTGCCCGCGATGTTCTCCGCCAGGCCGACGATGATGCCGCCGACGATCGCGCCGAGCGGCGAGTCGAGCCCGCCGAGCGTCGCGGCCGCGAAGGCGTAGATGAGCACCGGCGCCATCATGCCCGGCTGCAGGAACAGCTCCGGGGCGATGAGCGTGCCGGCGATCGCGCCGATGCCGCCCGCCAGGCCCCAGCCGACCGAGAGCATGCGTCCGGTGCGCACGCCCGACAGGCGGGCGGACTCGGGGTCGCCGACGGTGGCGCGCATGAACAGGCCCGTGCGGGTGAAGCGGAAGAACGCGGCGAGCGCGATCGCGCCGCCCAGCACCGTCGCGATGATCACGAGGTCCTGCCGGGAGAGGGCGGCACCCGCGACCTCCACTGCACCCTGGCCGAGCACCGGCGGCACCTCGCGGGTCTGGTGACCCCACACCCACGCGATGACCGCGTTCAGCGCGATCATGAGGCCGAGCGTCGTGATGATCATCGGCAGGTGCTGGTTGCGCTTCGCGAGCGGACGGATCAGCACCCGCTCGATGCCCATGCCGAGCACCGCGCACGCGAGCACCGACACCGCGAGGGCGGCGAGCAGCGGCAGGCCGAACGCGAAGAACTGCCAGGAGAGGTAGGCGCCGAGCAGCGCCATCTCGCCCTGGGCGAAGTTGATGGTGTGCGACGCGCGGTAGACGAGCACGAGCGCGAGCGCGAGCGCGCCGTAGATGGCGCCGGCCGCGACGCCGTCGACGAGTTGCTGGAGCAGGAGGTCCACGGGTCACACCCCCAGGTACGCGCGACGGATGTCGTCGCTGGATCGGAACTCGTCGGTCGTGCCGCGCTGCACGATGCGGCCGTGCTCGAGCAGCAGGGCGCGCTCGCCGATGCGGAGCGCCAGCTCGGCGTTCTGCTCGACGATGAGCATGGCCGCGCCCGACTCGTCGTGCAGCTCGGCGAGGGTGCCGAACAGCTCGGTCGTGATCGTGGGCGCGAGGCCGAGCGAGGGCTCGTCGAGCAGCACGAGCCGGGGGCGCGACATGAACCCCCGCGCCATCGCCAGCATCTGCTGCTCGCCGCCGCTGAGTCCGGCGGCCGGGCGGTGCCGGCGCTCGCCGAGGCGGGGGAAGCGCGCGTACCAGCGGTCGAGGTCGGTGCGCGCCTCGCGCCGGGGCCGGGTGGCCGCGCCGACGAGGAGGTTCTCCTCGACCGTCAGGTCGCCGAACGTGCCGCGGCCCTGGGGCACGTGCGCCATGCCGAGCGCGGCGAGGCGGTGGGTGCCGGTGCCGATGACCGACACGTCGTCGACGGACAGCTCGCCGCGCGCGGGGATGAGTCCCGAGAGGGCGCGCAGCAGGGTGGTCTTGCCCGCCCCGTTGGAGCCCAGCACGACGACGATCTCGCCGGGCTCGATGCGGAGCGACACGTCGTGCAGCACGGTGACCTGCCCGTATCCGGCGGTGAGGCCGCGGGCGTCGAGGAGGCTCATGCGGCCGTCCCCAGGTACGCCTCGACCACGCGGGGATCGTTCGCGACCTCGCGCGGCTTGCCCTCGGCGAGGAGCCGACCGAAGTCGAGCACCACGACGCGGTCGCAGATCGACCGCACGAGGCCCATGTGGTGCTCCACCACGAGCACCGCCATGTTCCGCTCGCTGGCGAGGCGGCGGATCGTGTCCGCGAGCTCCATCACCTCGGCGTGCACGAGGCCGTTCGCGGGCTCGTCGACGAGCAGCAGTCGCGGTTCGCCGACCAGCGCGCGGGCGAGCTCGACGCGCTTCTGGGTGCCGAACGGCAGCGTTCCGACGGGCTCGAGCGCCACGTCGACGAGGTCGAGCGAGTGCAGCAGCTTCAGCGCGTCGCGCGTCGCCTGTTCCTCGTCGCGAGCGACCTGCGGCAGTGCGAGGGCGGTGGCCCAGAACCCGCCGCGCGTGGTGCGGTAGGTGCCGGCGAGCACGTTGTGCAGCACCGGCAGCCGCGGGATGAGCCCGAGGTTCTGGAACGTGCGGCCGATGCCGAGCCGCGCGATGCGGTGCCGCGGCATGCCGATCAGCTCCGCGCCGGCGAAGCGGATGCTGCCGGAATCGGGGGCGTACAGCCCGCTGATGCAGTTGAACAGGCTGGTCTTGCCGGCGCCGTTCGGGCCGATGAGCCCGACGATCTCGCCGGGCGCGACCGTGAGGCCGGGGCCGTCGAGCGCGCGGACGCCGCCGAAGGAGAGGTGGATGTCGTCCACCTCGAGCAGGGGACGGATGACCAGGGGGGAGTCGGGGCCGGTGTCGAGTCGGATGATGCGCATGGTGCTCCTCGGGTGCGGTCGGGGCGGGCCGGAGCCCGCCCCGACCGGGGCTGGCTACTGCAGGGTGTAGACCTCGTCCTGCAGCTCCCAGGTGGCGCCGTTGAAGATCTGCACCTTCAGCTCCGAGAACACGTAGGGGTACTCCGGCGTCGTCGAGATGGTGACGTCGTTCGGCAGCAGGTCGATGGTCTCGCCGTCGAACGAGGTCGCCGACTCGAGCAGCGCGTCGCGCGTGCAGCCGTCCATGTTCGCCAGCGAGATCTCGAGCAGCTGCGCCGTCGAGTAGCCCGCCGCGGCCGGCACCGACCGCGGGTCGAACGCGTCGCTGTGGGCCTCGGCGAACGCGGCGTACGCGTCCCAGCCGGGGTCGCCCGCGAGCGACGCGTCGGTGATGTCCTTCGCGTACGCGATGGACACGACGCCGTCGGAGGCGCCCTCGCCCGCCGGGATGAGGAAGAACGTGGCGTCCGCCGCGGGCGCGTTGAGCACCGTCGTCGCGTCCCAGCCGAGCTCGGCCTTCTTCTTCAGCGACTGCGTCGCGAAGGTGCCGACGGCCCAGTCGAGGAACCAGTCGGCGCCCGAGTCGGCGAGGTTCGTGACCTGGCTGTCGACGGTGCCGGATGCCACCTCGTACGACTCCTCGGCGACGATCTCGACGCCGGTGCCCGCGAAGCGCGCCTCGAAGTTCGCGCGGATCGACTCGCCGAACTCGTCGTTCTGGTACAGGATCGCCACGGTCGCATCCGGGTCGGTCGCGAGGATGTACTCGGAGAGCGTCTGCACCTCGAAGTCGTACTGCGGCATGAAGCCCGTCGTGTAGGGCGACTCCGCGCTGAGGGCGAGGATCGCGTCGCTGCCGGTGCCGGCGTAGAGGTAGGGCACGCCCTCCTCGGTCACGTACTCGCTGGTCGCGATCGCGGCGCCGGTGCCGAGCACGCCCGCGAGCGCGAACACCTCGTCCTGCTCGACGAGCTGGCGCACGTTGACCGCGGTCTTCGCGGGGTCGTAGCCGTCGTCCATCACGGTGACGACGACGTCGCGGGTGACGCCGTCGGAGAACTCGAGGCCGCCGGCCTCGTTGACGTCGTCGAAGTACGCCTGGATCGCGGCGCCGATGGGGCCGTAGGCGGCCGCCGGGCCGGACATGGGCACGCTGACGCCGATGCGCACCTCGGTCTCGGTGAAGCCCGGGTCGCAGTCGGCTGCGTCGGTGGTGGTGCCGCCCGACTCGCGCCCGGCGCAGCCGGAGAGCACGAGGGCGGTGACCGCGAGCCCGGCCCCCAGGCCGAGGAGCGCCGGTCGGCGGAATGCGGAACTGGTGACGGCCATGTGATTCCTCCTTGAACGAGACCGTGGTGCGCGGTCGAGTATGACACTCGGAGGGGCGGATGTCACGACTTTTGTGAATCACGATTCACACACGATCGTACGGAAAGGTGCCGGATAGTACCGTTTCCAGCGCCATGAAGTGAGCGACGAATCACACCAGCGCGACCGCCGTCGCCCCGAACGGGCGGGGGAGGGTGCCTATGCTGGGCGCATGCCGACGCGTCGCGACCCCGCCCTCCCGGGACGCTGACGCGCATGCCGCCCGTCATCGCGTTCCTCGCCGGACTCGTCGCCCTCGTCGTCGGCGCCGAACTGCTCGTGCGCGGCGGCTCGCGGCTCGCCGAACGCCTCGGCGTCTCGCCCATGGTGGTCGGCGTCACGGTCGTCGCATTCGGCACGAGCGTGCCCGAGCTCGCGATCGGCATCGACGCCGCCCTGCAGGGCAGCGGCGCGCTCGTCGTCGGCAACATCGCCGGCACGAACATCCTGAACATCCTGCTGATCCTCGGGCTGGTCGCACTCGTGCGGCCGGTCAAGGTGACGGATGCCACGCTGCGCGTCGACCTGCCCACGATGGTGGCCGTGAGCGTGCTGGCGCTCCTGCTCGCGCTCGACGGCGTCTACGGCCGCATCGACGGCGGCGTGCTGCTGCTCGTGGGCGTCGCCTACGCGGCGGTCATCGTGCGCGGGGCGCGCCGGCAGGCGGCATCCGCTCGCCGTGCCCGGGAGGAGGCGGCGTACCGGCGCACCGAGACCGGCAGCATCATCTACGTGCACCCGCCGCAGGTCTCACGTTGGAAGGTCGTGCGCGACGTCTCGTTCGTCGTCGTCGGGCTCGGCGTGATCCTGCTCGGGGCCGACTGGCTCGTCGCCGGCGCCGTGGAGATCGCGACCGCGCTGGGCGTCTCCGAGGCGGTCATCGGCCTCACGATCGTCGCGCTCGGCACGTCGGCGCCCGAGCTCGCGACCGCGATCATCGCGCTCATCCGCGGCGCGCGCGACCTCGCGATCGGCAACCTGCTCGGCAGCAGCATCTACAACCTGGCGCTCGTGCTGGGGCTCACGGTGGTGGTCTCGCCCGCGCCGATCGGCATCGATCCCGAGATCATCCTCGTCGACCTGCCCGTGATGGTCGCGACCGCGCTCGCGTGCATCCCGGTGTTCGTCAGCGGCAACCGCATCCGCCGCCTCGAGGGCGCCGCGTTCGTCGCAGCTTACGTCGTGTACCTGACGTACCTGCTGGTCGCACGCACGTAGGGCCAGGCGAGCGGATGCTCCAGGGCATCCGGTGGCCCTCCCTCAGCGGGTCGTCAGCGCAGCGTCTTGCGGCTCGTGATCTGGCCGGTGTCGAAGCCGAGCAGGTGCAGGCCGCCGTGGAAGCGGGCGTGCTCGACCTTGATGCAGCGGTCCATGACGACGGTGAGCCCCTGCTCCTCGCCGTAGTACGCGGCCTCCTCGTTCCAGATGCCGAGCTGCACCCAGACGGTCTTCGCGCCCGCCGCCACCACGTCGTCGATCACGCTCGGGATGTCGCTGCCGCGACGGAACACGTCGACGATGTCGGGCACCTCGGGCAGCGACGCGAGGTCGGGGTAGACGGGCTGGCCGAGGATCTCGGTCGCGTTCGGGTTCACGAAGTACACCCGGTAGTCGGTCGACTGCAGCAGGTAGGTCGCGACGAAGTAGCTCGAACGCGCCGGGTTCGACGAGGCGCCGACGATCGCGATCGACTTCGCCTTCCGCAGGATGCCCAGGCGCTCCTTCGCGTCGGGACCCTCCCAGGTGCGCTGCGAGCGCAGCAGGCGCGCGAGCGGCGAGTTCGCCGGCATCTCGCAGCTCAGGCCGTTGACCAGGCGCACCGTCTCGAGGTCGGCCTCGGTCGTGGCATCCGCGGTGGTGTCGGCCACCGTCGTGGCATCCGTCATCATTCGCCTCCGGTCGCGGCCGCGAGGGCCTGGTCGAGATCGTCGATGATGTCCTCAACGTCTTCGATGCCCACGCTAATCCGCACCACGCCCGGGAGCACGCCGGCGTCCACGAGCTGCTGCTCGGTGAGCTGCGCGTGCGTGGTCGACGCGGGGTGGATGACGAGCGTCTTCGCGTCGCCGATGTTGGCGAGGTGGCTGGCGAGGTTCACCGACTCGATGAGCTTCTGGCCGACCGCGCGGCCGCCCTTCACCTCGAAGCTGAAGACCGAGCCCGGGCCCTTCGGCAGGTACTTCTGCGCACGATCGTGGTGCGGGTGGTTCGGCAGGCCCGCCCACCACACCTGCGACACGCGGTCGTCCTGCTCGAGCCACTCGGCGACGGCGCGCGCGTTGTCGACGTGCGCCTGGATGCGGTACGGCAGCGTCTCGACGCCCTGCGCGAGCAGCCACGCGCTGTGCGGGCTGAGCGCGGGGCCGATGTCGCGCAGCTGCTCGGCGCGCAGGCGCGTGAGGAACGCGTACTCGCCGAAGTTGCCGTTCCACTGCAGGCCGCCGTAGCTCGGCACGGGCTCGTTGAACAGCGGGAATTTCTCGGAGTGCCAGTCGAACCGGCCCGACTCGACGACCACGCCGCCGAGGGTCGTGCCGTGGCCGCCGATGAACTTCGTCGCCGAGTGGGTGACGATGTCGGCGCCCCACTCGATCGGGCGGTTGAGGTACGGGGTCGCGATGGTCGAGTCGACGATGAACGGCACGCCGTGCGCGCGGGCCACGTCGGCGAGGCCCTCGAGGTCGGCGATCTCGCCCGACGGGTTCGCGACGGTCTCGACGAACAGCGCCTTGGTCTGCTCGGTGATCGCGGCGGCGTAGTCGGCAGGGTCGGCGGACTGCACGAACGTGGTCTCGATGCCGAAGCGGCGCAGCGTCACGTCGAGCTGGGTGATCGACCCGCCGTAGAGGTTGGCGGATGCCACGATGTGGTCGCCCGCACCGGCGAGGCTCGCGAAGGTGATGTACTGCGCGCTCAGGCCGCTGGCCGTGGCGACCGCGCCGAGGCCGCCCTCGAGGCTCGCGACGCGCTCCTCGAAGCTCGCCACGGTCGGGTTCGCGAGGCGCGAGTAGATGTTGCCGTACTTCTGCAGCGCGAATCGCGCGGCCGCATCCGCCGTGTCGTCGAAGACGAACGCCGTCGACTGGTGGATCGGCAGCGCCCTGCTGCCGTGCACCGCATCGGGGATGTTGCCGGCGTGGATCGCACGCGTCTTGAAGCCGTATTCGCGGTCTGCCATGCGCTCCACCGTAGTGGCGCGCGGGGGCGGCGCCGCACGCCTGCGTAATCGAGCGAAACGCGAGGCCCGCTCGGGCGGTGCGGCCCGTGCGGTGCTCAGACGAGCTCGGCCGTGTTCGCGATGCGGGCGAAGCCGCCGCCCTGGAGGTTCACGGCGGTCGCGACGGCGAGTTCGTCGGCCGTGAGGCGCATGCCGGCCGGGCCCTCCATGTCGAACGTGTGGGTCGCGTCGAGCGCGACGGTCACGTCGAAGCCGAGGTTGCCGCCGACGCGCGCGGTCGTCTCGACGCACTGGTTCGTCTGCACGCCGCAGAGCACGATGCGCCGGATGCCCCGGGCCCGCAGCCACCCCTCGAGGTCGGGCTCCCCGTGGAAGGCCGAGTTCACGTGCTTCGTCACGAGCAGCTCGTGCGCCGCGCCGGCCACGAACGGGCGCAGGTCGTTGCCGGGCTGGCCCGGGAGCAGCGGCGAGCCGTCTTCGGTCGAGTCGTGGCGCACGAGCACGACCGGCCGCGAGGCATCCGCCCATGCCTGAAGCAGCCGCTCGATGTTCGCCTCGGCGCCGGGCGCGTTGCGCGGCCCCCAGCGCGGGTCGTCGAACCCCTGCTGCACGTCGATCACGATCAGGGCCGTCTCGTCGTCAACCATGTCCCCATCATGTCGCAGGGCGGTCAGCTCCAGCCGGGGAGCCAGAGGTGCAGGCGCCAGAACGTCTCGTTCATGGGGATGCCGGTCCACATCGGGTAGTAGAACGCCGAGACGAGCACCGCGAACACGGTGAAGACCGCGACGACGCCGATGCCGCGGTCGCGCTTCCACCACGGGTCGTCGGGCTTGCCGAGGATGACGTGCGCCGCGTAGCCCAGCGCGAGGAACGTGAACGGCTGGAACGCGATCGAGTAGAACTGGAACACCGTGCGGTCGAGGTAGGCGAGCCACGGCAGGTACCCCGCTGCCGCGCCGACGAGGATCGCCGCGACCTGCCACTCGCGGTACCGCACGAGCCGGTACAGCAGGTACCCGACGGCGAGCGCGGCACCCCACCACAGCAGCGGATTGCCGAGGCCCGTGATCACCTCGCGGCAGGCGTCCGCTGCGCAGGACGCGGGGTCGGTCGACAGGTACATCGCCACCGGGCGGATCATCAGCAGCCAGGTCAGCGGGTTCGACTGCCACGGATGCTCCGAGTCGAGTCCCACGTGGTACCCGTACGCCGACTCGTGGTAGTGCCAGAGCGACTGGATCGCCGCCGGCACCCACTCGAGCTGCGCACCGATCGCGTTGTCGGGGTCCCCGGCCCACTGCCGGTAGTACCCGCCGTCGGTGACGAGCCACCCGGTCCAGCTCGCGAGGTAGACGACGAGCGCGACCGGCACGAACAGCAGGAACGTGATCGGCCCCTGCTTCAGGATGCCGCCGCTCAGCCAGAACGGCACGCCGAGGCGTCGCCGGGCGAGCGTGTCGACGAGCACGAGGTACAGCCCGAACGCGGCGAGGAACCACACGCCCGACCACTTCACCGCGCACGCCGCGCCGAACGCGGCACCGGCCGCGAGCACCCACGGCCGGTTCCACAACGCGGGCCCGACCGCCGATTCACGGCTGCCCGAGCGCGCCGCGATCACCCGTCGCGACAGGCGCCGCCACGTCCAGTCGCGGTCGAGCACCACGAACCAGAACCCGAGCAGGGCGAACAGCATGAGCCAGCCGTCGAGCAGCGCGACGCGCGACATGACGATCGCGTTGCCGTCGATCGCGAGGAACAGCCCGGTCAGCACGGCCGCGACGGTCGACCCGGTGAGGCGGCGCGCGACCATGGTCACGATGAACACTGCGAGCGTGCCCGCGAGCGCGGTCGAGGCGCGCCACCAGAAGGCGGCGTCGGCGCCGAACGCGGCCATGCCGAGCCCGATCAGCCACTTGCCGAGCGGCGGATGCACGACGTACGACCCCTCGTCGAGGTACGCATCCGTGTCGCCCTCGGCGAACCCCTCGTCGGCGCCCTCGGGCCAGCGCGCCTCGTAGCCGAGGTTCCAGAGCGTCCACGCGTCCTTCACGTAGTACGTCTCGTCGAACACGATCTGCTGGGGGTGCCCGAGGTTCCAGAACCGCATCACCGCGGCGAGGAGCGTCACCGCGATCGGCGCGCCCCAGTACCAGAGCAGGCGCCGGGCGGGCGTCGAGCAGACGCGCTCCCACCAGGCGTCGAGCGCGCTCCCGCGCAGGTCGTCGTCGCGGTCGTCGGCGTCGGATGCCCCGGGGTCGCGCCCCTCGTCGGCCGGCTGCGGCGCGCGGGTGACGAGCATCGACTCGGGCAGGGCGAGCCCGGGCACCGGCGGCCGGCGCTCGCTCGCGCCCTGCTGGCGCGCCTCGGCGGCGCCCGTGCCGGGGCCGTCGGCGTCCTGCGCTGCCATCGCGCATCATGCTAGGCCACGCGTGTTGCGGCGCGGTCACGGCCCGCGCGGGCGTTCGCCGCAGGCTCGCTCGCCCTCGCCCGCCGTCGGGCAGACTGGGGGCGTGATCATCCTCGGCGCGACCCCGATCGGCAACCTCGGCGACGCCTCGCCCCGGCTGCGCGACGCGCTGGCGCAGGCGACCGTCGTCGCGTCCGAGGACACGCGGGTCACCCAGAAGCTGCTCGCCGCGCTCGGCATCGCGAACCGGCCGCGCCTCATCCCGCTGCACGAGCACAACGAGCGCGCACGCGCCGCCGAGATCGTCGAGCACGCCCGCGGCGCCGACGTGCTCGTGCTCACCGACGCGGGCATGCCCACGGTCTCCGACCCGGGCTTCCCCCTGGTCGAGGCGGCCATCGCGGCCGACGTCGAGGTCACCTGCATCCCGGGCCCGAGCGCCGTCGTGACCGCCCTCGCACTCTCGGGCCTGCCGACCGACCGGTTCGCGTTCGAGGGGTTCCTGCCGCGCAAGCAGGGCGACCGGGCCCGCCGCCTCGCCGACCTCGCCGACGACCCCCGCACGCTCGTGTTCTTCGAGGCGCCGAGCCGCATCGCGGCGAGCCTCGCCGCACTCGCCAACGCGTTCGGCGCCGACCGTCGCGCCGCGGTCGCCCGCGAGCTGACCAAGCTGCACGAGGAGGTGCGCCGCGGCCCGCTCGCCGAGCTCGCGGAGTGGGCCGGGCACGGCGTACGCGGCGAGATCTGCATCGTCGTCGCGGGGGCCGAGCCGAAGCAGGCGGATGCCGCCGAGGCGCTCGCCCGCGTGCAGGCGCTCGTGGCGGGTGGGGAGCGCCTGAAGCACGCGGCCGCCGAGGTCGCCGCGGAGACCGGGCTCGGCAAGCGCGAGCTGTACGAGGCCGCGCTCGCAGCACGCGACTCGCGCTGATCTCGGAATCCCCGCCGATTCACAGCCGACTGGCCCTCGAAAGGGGGACAATGGTGGTGGAGGCACCAGACAACGGAAGTTGGAGGTGCGTGATGGCACAGGCAGTCCAGTTCAACAGGTTCGGCGGCCCGGAGGTGCTCGAGGTCGTCGACATCGATGCGCCGCGGCCCGGTCCGGGCGAGGTGCTCGTCGAGGTGGTCGCATCCGGCGTGAACCCGGTCGAGTCCGCCAGGCGGCGCGGCGAGCATCCCGATCGCTCGCCCGCGAGCTTCCCGGCGGGCGAGGGGCGCGACCTCGCCGGCATCGTCGCCGCGGTCGGCCCGGGCGTCACCAGGTTCCAGCCCAACGACTCCGTCATGGGGTGGGCCGAGGGCGCGCACGCCACGTTCGTCGTCGCACCCGAGTCGCAGCTCATGCGCAAGCCCGCCCACGTGACCTGGGAGGTCGCGGGCTCGCTCTACGTGGCCGGCACCACGGCGTGGGGCACGCTGCGCCAGACCGGCGTCGGTGAGGGCGACACCGTCGTGATCACCGCCGCCGCGGGCGGGCTCGGCTGCATCGCCGCGCAGCTCGCTGTGCTGCGGGGCGCGACCGTGTTCGGCACGTCGGTGCCCGAGCGGTTCGACTTCCTCCGGCAGCTGGGGGTGCATCCGCTCGCCTACGGCCCCGACCTGGCCGGCCGGGTGCGGGCCGAGGCGCCCGACGGGGTCGACGCGTTCATCGACTTCCTCGGCACGGGCGACGTGGCCGCAGCCGCCGAGCTCGGGGTGCCGACGCAGCGCATCACGACCCTCACCGACTGGGACGCCGTCGACGAGCAGGGCGTGGGCCGCGCGGCCGCCGGCGACATGATCACCCTCGAGCGGGTCGCGAAACTCGTCGAGGACCGGCAGATCCGCCTGCCCGTCGCCGACATCTTCCCGCTCGAGCAGGTGCAGGACGCGTACCGGGCGATGGAGAAGCGCGAGGCGCCGGGCAAGATCGTGATCGGCATGCAGCTGGTGGAATACCCCGGCCAGAAGGTGCGCGGGCCGGCGCTCAAGGAGCAGGAGTCGACGCTCGACGTGCCGACCGTGCACGAGCACCTGGACGTGCAGGAGAACCTGCCCCCGGTGGTCGCGAGCCCGCGGGCGCACGCCGATCGCGGCGCGGGTGCCGGCGGCGGGGGAGGGCGCTCCGCGGCGAGGTAACACGGGCCTGGGGGCATCCGGCGCCCCAATAGAATCGAGGGCATGGCCGACGGCTCCTCGTTCTACATCACCACGCCCATCTTCTACGTCAACGACGTGCCCCACATCGGGCACGCGTACACGGAGGTCGCGGCGGACGTGCTGGCGCGCTGGCACCGGCAGCGGGGCGACGACACGTGGATGCTGACGGGCACCGACGAGCACGGCCAGAAGATCCTGCGCACCGCGACCGCCAACGGCGTGACGCCGCAGGAGTGGGCCGACAAGCTCGTCTCCGAGTCGTGGTTCCCGCTGCTCGGCACGATCGACGTCGCGAACGACGACTTCATCCGCACGACCGACGCGCGCCACGAGGAGGGCGTGCGCACCTTCATCCAGAAGCTCTACGACGAGGGCCACATCTACACCGGCGAGTACGAGGGGTACTACTGCGTCGGCTGCGAGGAGTACAAGCAGCCCTCCGACCTCGTCGCCGGCACCGGCGAGTACGAGGGCCAGCAGGTGTGCGCCATCCACTCGAAGCCGGTCGAGCTGCTGAACGAGAAGAACTACTTCTTCCGCATGTCGGCGTTCGCCGACAAGCTGCTCGCGCTCTACGAGGAGCGCCCCGACTTCGTGCAGCCCGAGTCGGCGCGCAACGAGGTCGTCTCGTTCGTGAAGCAGGGGCTGAGCGACCTGTCGATCTCGCGCTCGACGTTCGACTGGGGCGTGAAGGTGCCGTGGGACGAGTCGCACGTCGTGTACGTGTGGTTCGACGCGCTGCTCAACTACATCACCGCGGTCGGGTACGGCGCCGACGACGAGCAGCTCGCGCGCCGCTGGCCCGCGCACCACATCGTGGGCAAGGACATCCTGCGCTTCCACGCGGTCATCTGGCCGGCCATGCTCATGGCCGCGGGCCTCGACGTGCCGAAGGGCGTGTTCGGCCACGGCTGGCTGCTCGTCGGCGGCGAGAAGATGTCGAAGTCGAAGCTCACCGGCATCGCGCCCGAGGAGATCACGTCGACGTTCGGCTCCGACGCGTTCCGCTACTACTTCATGCGCGCGATCGCGTTCGGCCAGGACGGCTCGTTCTCGTGGGAGGACCTGGCGGCGCGCTACCAGGCCGAGCTCGCGAACGGCTTCGGCAACCTCGGCTCTCGCGTGATCGCGATGATCACGCGGTACTTCGACGGTGCCGTGCCGGCCGCAGGCTCGCTGACCGAGGCCGACGAGCGCGTGCTCGACACGGCACGGCAGGTGACGGATGCCGCCCAGGCGGCCATCGACCGCTTCGCACCGCACGATGCGCTGGCGAGCGTCTGGGAACTCGTCGACGTGCTGAACGGGTACATCACCGAGCAGGAGCCCTGGGCGCTCGCGAAGGACCCCGAGCAGCGCGAGCGGCTCGGCACCGTGCTGCACACCGCGTACCGCGGGCTCGGCACCCTCGCCGTGCTGCTCACGCCCGTGCTGCCGGTCGCGACCGCGAAGCTGTGGTCGGCGCTCGGCGGGTCGGGCGAGATCACGGCGCAGCGCATCGACCGGGCGGCCGACTGGGAGGGTGCCGCTTCCGTGGGTGCGCTCGAGCCGCTGTTCCCGCGCATCGAGAGCGCGGCGTGACGTCGGACCACCTGCGTTCCCGGGCGGCCCGCGACGGCGGTTCGCCCGCCTACCCGGCCGCGCCCGAGCCCCTCGCGGTGCCCGTCTACGACAACCACACGCACCTCGAGGTGGCCGACGGGGCGATGCCGATCACGCCCGCCGAGCACCTCGACCGGGCCGGCGCGGTCGGCATCGCGGGCGTCGTGCAGGTCGGCACCGACGTGGCGACGTCGGCGTGGTCGGCGGAGCTCGCGTCGCGCGATGCGCGGGTGCTCGCAGCGGTGGCGATCCACCCGAACGACGCGCCCGAGCTCGCGGCGGCGGGGGAGCTCGACGATGCGCTGGCCGCGATCGACGCGCTGGCCGCGCGGCCGCGGGTCGTCGCGGTGGGGGAGACCGGGCTCGACTGGTACCGCACGGGCGCCGAGGGGCGCGACGCCCAGTTCGCGTCCTTCGAGGCGCACATCGACATCGCGAAGCGCCACGGGCTGGCGCTGCAGATCCACGACCGCGACGCGCACGACGACGTGGTCGCGACCCTGCTGCGGGTCGGCGCTCCCGAGCGCACCGTGTTCCACTGCTTCTCGGGCGACGCGTCGCTGGCGCGCGTGTGCGCCGAGCACGGCTGGTTCCTGTCGTTCGCCGGCAACGTGACGTTCAAGAACGCCGAGAACCTGCGCGAGGGGCTGCGCGCCGCGCCTCGCGAGCTCGTCATGGTCGAGACGGATGCCCCCTACCTCACGCCCGCCCCGAACCGCGGGCGCCCGAACGCGCCGTACCTCGTGCCGCACACCGTTCGGTTCATGGCCGAGGTGCTCGGGGCCGATCTGGACGAGCTGTCGGCGCAGATCGCGTCGAACACGGAGCGGGCCTACGGGCGCTGGGACGCCGAGCCCGTTTCCGGCGCCGACGGCGCGCCCACCGCATCACCCTCGCGGAATACGTGAGCATCGGGTTCGTGGGGGAGCGATGAACGCGCATCGGCACGAGGCATCCGACGGCAGTGCGGCCGCGCCCGCACCGCGCCTGCTCGGCCCGGCCGAGATCCGCGAGCTCGCCGGCTACCTCGGCGTGAGCCCCACCAAGAAGCTCGGCCAGAACTTCGTCCACGACGCCAATACGGTGCGCCGCATCGTGCAGCTCGCCGAGGTCGAGCGCGACGACGTCGTGCTCGAGGTCGGTCCCGGACTGGGATCGCTCACCCTCGGGCTGCTCGAGGCCGGCGCCCACGTGCTGGCTGTCGAGATCGACGGCCGCCTCGCCGAGCAGCTGCCGCACACCGTGCGGCTCATGCAGCCGGGCACCCGCATCGACGTGGTGCACGCCGACGCGCTGCGCGTCACCGAGCTGCCCGCCCCGCCGTCACGCCTCGTCGCGAACCTGCCGTACAACGTCTCCGTGCCCGTGCTGCTGCACCTGCTCGAGCACTTCCCCTCGCTGACCAGCGGCATCGTCATGGTGCAGGCCGAGGTCGGCTACCGACTCGCCGCAACGCCCGGCTCGAAGGTCTACGGAGCGCCCAGCGCGAAGGCCGCCTGGTACGGCGACTGGCGCATCGCCGGGCAGGTCTCGCGGCTCGTGTTCTGGCCCGTGCCGAACGTCGACTCGGTGCTCGTGGGGTTCGCGCGCGGCGCGGAGGAGCCCGGCACCGAGGAGGAGCGTCGGCGGACGTTCGCGATCATCGACGCCGCCTTCCAGCAGCGCCGCAAGATGCTCCGCCAGGCGCTCGCGGGCGTGCTGGGCGGCACGAGCTCCGAGGCATCCGTCGTGCTCGAAGCCGCCGGGGTCGACCCCCAGGCACGCGGTGAAGAGCTCGGCATCGAGCAGTTCCTCGCCGTCGCCCGCGCCGCGCGGTAGCGTGAGCCCCATGGCTGTCGGGGGCATGCAACAGGCGATGGGCGGCGAGGCGCTCGAGGCGGCGACGGGGCGCGACTGGGACGGCTGGTTCGGGGTGCTCGACGCCGCCGGCGCCGCGTCGTGGACGCACCCCGCGACGGTGAAGTGGCTCGTCGCCGAGCACGACGTGGACCCGTGGTGGACGCAGGGCATCGTCGTCGGGTACCAGCAGGCCCGGGGCATCCGACAGCCCGGTCAGCGGCAGGACGGCACCTTCGAGGCGAGCGTGTCGAAGACGCTTCCGTTCGAGACGGATGCCGCGCTGGACGCGGCCGTGCGGGTGGTCGCGGCCGAGCTCGGGCGAGCGCCCGATGCGGAGAATCGCACGGCGAAGCATCCGAATGCCCGCTGGCAGCTCGACGGCGGCGAGAAGCTCGCCGCGCAGGCCACGCCCGGGGGTGCGAAGACGTCGATCACGCTCACCCGGAGCCGCATGGCCGACGGCGAGCGATTCGCCGAGGTGAAGGAGCAGCTTCGGGCCTGGCTCGCTCGGGCCGCGGGATAGGTTGGAGCAATGACGCTCGCCGAAGCCACCCCCGTCGTGCACGTGCGGGCGCCCGGCAAGATCAACCTCTTCATGCGCGTCGGCGGGCTCGAGGCCGACGGGTACCACGACGTCGCGACGGCGTACCAGGCGGTGTCGCTCTACGAGGACGTGCGGGCCTACCCGGCGGAGGACATCACGGTCGCGTTCGGCGGGTCGATCGACACGTCGGGCCTGCCGGTCGACGACACGAACCTCGCCATTCGGGCGGCACGGATGCTCGCCGCCCACGCCGGTGTCGACGCCGGCGTGCACCTGGCCATCGACAAGCACGTGCCCATCGCCGGGGGCATGGGCGGCGGGTCTGCGGATGCCGCTGCGGCGCTCGTCGCGTGCGATGCACTGTGGGAGTTGGGGCTCTCGAAGGAGGACCTGCACGGGTTCGCCGCGCGCCTCGGCGCCGACGTGCCGTTCGCGCTGGCCGGCGGCACCGCGATCGGCACCGGCCGCGGCGACCGGCTGAGCCCCGCGCTCGCGACCGGCTCGTTCCACTGGGTGCTCGCGATCGCCGAGTTCGGCATCTCGACGCCCGCGGTCTACAACGAGCTCGACCGCCAGCGCGGCGGGGGCGCCATGCCCGGGTCGCGGCGGCCCGACGTCGACGCGGCGGTGCTGCACGCGCTGCGGGCCGGCGACCCCACACGGCTGGCCGACGCCCTGCACAACGACCTGCAGGCGGCGACGCTCGAGCTCGCGCCCGGGCTCGGCGGCATCCTCCAGCTCGGCGCCGACCACGGCGCCCTCGCGGGCCTCGTCTCCGGGTCGGGCCCGACGATCGCGTTCCTCGCGGCCGACGCCGACGCCGCCCTCGAGCTCCAGGTCGCACTCTCCGCTTCGCGCCTCACCGCGCTCCGCGCCCACGGCCCCGTCCCCGGCGCGCGCGTCCTCCCCGCCTAGCCTTCGCCCCGGCGCCCGCATCCCCCCGCGCCCAGCGTCCCCCGCCGCGCGCGCCCTCCCGCCTCGCGTCCGCACCCGCCCTCAGATTCCGCGTCCCCTCGTCGCCCGATCCCGCTGGTGCGCAAACTGTGGCAAACGTCGCCCTGAACCACACTTCGCGCACCAGCAGTCGCGTCGGGAAGACGTCGCTGGTGCGCAAACGGTGGCTATCTCCCGCTGAAACCGCACGATGCGCACCAGCAGCGGAAGTCAGCATCGCGAGACGCGCCAGCGTTCAGGGAGACCGGTGGCCTCGCAGGGGGACGGGTCGGCCTGTCCGCAGGTCAGAGTGCGTCGCGCGAGCGGAGCCGCTGCGCGATGCGCTCCATCGTCTCTGCCCGGCGCTGCGTCAGGTCGTCGTTCGTGACGCGAACGATCAGCCATCCGGCATCCGCGAGCAACTCGTATCGATGGATGTCCGAGCGCACCCCGTCGACCGTGAAGTGGTGCGCTCCCTCGTACTCGACGCCCACCTTCGCTCGGCGATACGCCAGGTCGATGACCGCGAGCGTGCTGCCGTCGGGCTTCTCGACGCGATGATTCAGTTCGGGCTCGGGCAGCCCGGCGGCGATCATCGCCAGCCGCAGTTCGGTCTCCTTCGGCGAGATCGAGCCTTGTCGAACGTCGGCGAGAGCGGCCCGTAACTCGTGGTTACCCCGACGTCCCGCCCGCTCGTCGACCGCCGCCCGAAGCTGTTCGAGCGTTGCCAGCGGCGCGGATCGGTCGAACAGGCCCCGTCCGGTGACGAGGAAGTCGCCCGCTGCAACGAGGTCCACGTGCGAGACGAACCCGACGAGTTCGACCCAGGTGCCGATCGGCGTGCTCGCCCGCAAGCTGAGGCGGCCCGCATTCGCGACCCGCCGCGACGGCGGTCGACGGTGTCCGATGATGCCTCGTGCCCGCGGGAAGGGGCCGCGAGCGCCTGTGCTCACGTGGATCGGACCCTCGAGCGCCCGGTTCGGCACGGGCATCCCGTGGATCGCCGCCGCTGTGGGACCGAAGAACGCCTGCGCCGCCGGCATCCGTGTCGCGTAGGCGGCAGCGCGCTCGAGCGCGTTGCTCGCCGGCGTGGCGGTGCGGACGCCGTGGAACGGGCGTTCGAGGTCATCGCCGCGAAGGCGCCACCTCCCGACGCCTGCTGCGACCGCGCTCCGCACAGCGAAGGGCGCTCCGGCGAAGCGCGGTGACAGAGGGGCTGGCTGTCGAGGCATATCGAGAGCGTGCCCGTGATCGTGCCCGTGGACGATCCGTTCGGTGATCGCGTCGGTCGCGGCCCGTCTGCGGCCCTGTGGAGGACTCCTCGCCGGACTCGGGCCCGCTGCTGGTGCGCAGTGTGCGGGCGACGCGTCCGGAGACCACCATTCGCGGACCAGCGCCTTCCACGGCGCCGGGCGCGCGCTGCGCGGGCGGGGGAGAGCGGGGGCACCGGGCGCGCAGCGCGCGCGGGTAGGCTCGGACGGTCATGGCACACCTCCTCGGCGGCGAACGGCTGCACCTCGAGTACCCCACCCGCGTCGTCTTCGACGAGGTGACGGTCGGGCTCGACGAGGGCGACCGGGTCGGCATCGTCGGGCGCAACGGCGATGGCAAGTCGACGCTGCTGCGGCTGCTCGCGGGCCGGCTGGAGCCGGATGCCGGGCGGGTCACGCGGCGGCGAGGCATCCGTGTCGGCATGCTCGACCAGGCCGACACGGTCGGCCCGGACCACACGGTCGCGCACGCGGTCGTCGGCGGCATCGACGAGCACGAGTGGGCGGGCGACGCGCGCACGCGCGACGTGATCGGCGGGCTGCTCGCCGACGTGCCGTGGCAGGCGCGCGTCGGCGACCTGAGCGGCGGGCAGCGGCGCCGCGTGGCGCTCGCCGCGCTCCTCGTCGGCGACTGGGACGTGCTCTTCCTCGACGAGCCGACCAACCACCTCGACGTCGAGGGCATCGCCTGGCTCGCCCAGCACATCAAGACCCGCTGGCCCGCCGGCCAGGGCGCGTTCGTCGTCGTCACGCACGACCGCTGGTTCCTCGACGAGGTGTGCACGGCGACGTGGGAGGTGCACGACCGCATCCTCGAGCCGTTCGAGGGCGGATACGCGGCGTACATCCTCCAGCGCGTCGAGCGCGATCGCATGGCGGCGGCATCCGAGGCCAAGCGCCGCAACCTCGCGCGCAAGGAGCTCGCCTGGCTGCGCCGCGGCGCCCCGGCCCGCACCAGCAAGCCGAAGTTCCGCATCGAGGCGGCGAACCAGCTCATCGAGGGCGAGCCGCCGGTGCGCGACAGCGTCGAGCTGTCGAGCCTCGCGGTCGCGCGCCTCGGCAAGGACGTCGTCGACCTGCTCGACGCCGGGGTCGAGGTGACGGATGCCACGAGCGGCACGCCCCGCCAGATCCTGCGCGACATCGAATGGCGCATCGCCCCGGGGGAGCGCACCGGCATCCTCGGCGTGAACGGCGCGGGCAAGTCCACGCTGCTCGGCCTCGTCACGGGTGCGGTCGAGCCGACCAGCGGACGCGTCAAGCGCGGCAAGACCGTGCGCATCGCGAGCCTCACGCAGCAGCTCGACGAGCTCGAGGGGCTCGGCGACGAGCGCGTCAGCGCGATCATCGGCCGTCAGAAGTCGAGCTACGTCGCGGGCGGCACCGAGCTCACGCCCGGCCAGCTGCTCGAGCGCCTCGGCTTCACGAGCGCGCAGCTCTCGACCCCGGTGAAGGACCTCTCGGGCGGCCAGAAGCGCCGCCTGCAGCTGCTGCTCATCCTGCTCGAGGAGCCGAACGTGCTCATCCTCGACGAGCCCACCAACGACCTCGACACCGACATGCTCGCCGCCATCGAGGACCTCCTCGACACCTGGCCCGGCACGCTGCTCGTCGTGAGCCACGACCGCTACCTCGTCGAGCGGGTCACCGACCAGCAGTACGCCGTCATGGAGGGCCACCTCCGCCACCTGCCCGGCGGCGTCGAGCAGTACCTCGAGCTGCGCAGGCGGTCGATGGATGCCGGTGCCGGCGCGTCCGCCGTCGCCGCGGCGACCACCACGCAGGCGCCCGCCACGCCGGCCGCGTCGGCGCTCACCGGCGCCGCGCGCCGCGCCGCCGAGAAGGAGCTCGCGTCGATCGATCGCCGGCTCGAGAAGCTGCAGCGCGAGATCGCCGAGGCGCACGAGCGCCTGGCCGCGCACGACCAGTCGGACTTCACCGGGCTCGGCGTGCTCACCGTGGAGCTCGGCGAGCTCGAGGCATCCGTCGCCGACCTCGAGACCCGGTGGCTGGAGCTCAGCGAGCAGCTCGAGGCGTAGCGCTCGCGCCCCACCTCCGGCTGAGGGCGATTCGTCGGGCTGAGGGCGAGAGCTTCAGCCCTCAGCGCAAGGAATCGCCCTCAGGCTGGATTTTGCACCCTACGTGCCGAGCTCGTCGAACCCAAGGCTGAGCTTGCGCAGCAGGTTCGCGAGGCGGTTGCGCTCGGCGGCCGGCAGCGATCCGAGCAGCTCCGCCTCGGCGTCGACGAGGCGGGTGATGGCGGCGTCGACGCGGTTGAGGCCTGCGGTCGACATGACGACGAGGATGCCGCGGCCGTCGTTCGGGTCGGTCTGGCGCGACACGAGCCCGCGCTCGACGAGGCGGTCGATGCGGTTCGTCATGGTGCCGCTCGAGACGAGGGTCTGCTGCAGCAGCGCCTTGGGGGAGAGACGGTACGGCTCGCCCGCGCGGCGGAGTGCGGAGAGCACGTCGAACTCCCACGACTCGAGTTCCGAGCGGGCGAACGCGGTGCGCCGGGCGCGATCGAGGTGCTTCGACAGGCGCGCGACGCGGCTCAGTACCTGCAGCGGAGCGAAGTCGAGGTCGGGTCGCTCGCGCTCCCAGTCGTCGACGATGCGGTCGACCTCGTCTGCCTCGGCCATTCGTCCAGTATCGCGGGTCACGCGGATGCGCGTGGCGATCGCGTCGCGGCTCCGAGCACCGGGGCGGTTCCCGCGCCGGAGTGCCCTTCCGCCAGGGACGCCGACGCGCGCACAATGGAGGAATGGCACGCGTCCTCGTCGCCTACGCGACGAAGCACCACTCCACCGCCGAGATCGCCGAGGCGATCGCCGACGAACTTCGCGCACGGGGCCACGCCGCCGAGGCGGCGGAGGCGGGCCACGCGACCGCCGACGGCTTCGACGCCGTCGTGCTCGGCAGCGCGATGTACCTGGGCCGATGGCGCCGCGAGGCCCGGCACTTCCTTGCGCACGAGCGCCAACGGCTCGAGGCGCTGCCGTTCTGGGTCTTCAGCTCCGGCCCGATCGGCGAGCAGAAGGCCGATCCGTCGCCGGAGGACGAGAAGTGGATCGAGCCGCGGAAGGTCGTCGAGCAGGTCGAGGAGCTGGGCGCGCGCGAGCATGTGGTGTTCGGTGGGCGCGTGCCCGACGACCCCGGCAACTTCGTCGAGCGCTCGCTGCTCGAGAACACCCCGGAGGAGTTCCGCGACCTCCGCGACTGGGACGAGATCCGCGCGTGGGCCGGCCGCATCGCCGACACGCTGCCGGCCTGAGCCGCCCCGCCCGCCGACACCGCCCCGCGCACCCCCGCATGGCAGACTTGGACGCGCGCGTGCCCGCCTGCGGGAGCGCGCGGTCCGCCATGGTGTAACGGCAGCACGACAGCCTTTGGAGCTGTGAAGTCCAGGTTCGAATCCTGGTGGCGGAGCATGACCGATGAGAAGCTCGCCGTCGTCGTACTCGCCGCCGGGCAGGGCACGCGCATGAAGTCCGCCACCCCGAAGCTGCTGCACCCGCTCGCGGGCGCGCCGATGATTGCGCACGTGCTCGCCACGGCGCGCGAGCTCGACGCCGCGTACGTCGTCGCGGTGGTGCGGCACGAGCGCGACCAGGTCGCCGAGGCGATCCTCGCCGAGTACCCCGACGCGATCATCGTCGACCAGGACGAGGTGCCCGGCACCGGCCGCGCCGTCGAGCAGGCGGTCGCCGCGCTGCCCGACGACTTCGACGGCGACGTGCTCGTGCTGAACGGCGACGTGCCCCTGCTGAACGCGGGCACGCTGCACGGGTTCCTCGAGCGCCACCGCGACGCGACCAGCGCCGCATCCGTGCTCTCGGCCGTCTACGACGACGCCACGGGCTACGGCCGCATCGTGCGCACGGCCGAGGGGGCGCTCGACCGCATCGTGGAGCAGAAGGATGCGACGAGCGAGGAGCTCGCCCTGCAGGAGGCGAATGCCGGGGTGTACGCGTTCGGCGTGCAGGAGCTGCGCGACCAGCTCGCGAACCTCACCACCGACAACGCGCAGGGCGAGAAGTACCTCACCGACATGATCGCGCTGCTGCGCCGCGCGGGCTCCGAGGTGTCGGCGGTACCGGTGTCGGAGCCGTGGCTCGTCGCGGGCGTCAACGACCGCGCGCAGCTCTCCGAGGCGGCCCTCAGGCTGAACGCCCTCATCATCCGCGGCTGGCAGCTGAACGGCGTGACCGTGCAGGACCCGGCCTCCACCTGGATCGACCTCAAGGCGCGCATCGCGCCCGACGTGACGATCCTCCCCGGCTCGCACATCCAGGGCGCGACCGTCATCGAGGCGGGCGCCGTGATCGGGCCCGACACGACGCTGCTCGATTGCGAGGTCGGCGCGGGGGCGACGGTCAAGCGCACGGATGCCACCCTGTCGGTCATCGGCGCCGGGGCATCCGTCGGCCCCTTCTCGTACCTGCGCCCGGGCACCGCGCTCGGCGCGGACGGCAAGATCGGCACGTTCGTCGAGACGAAGAACGCCACGATCGGCACCGGCAGCAAGGTGCCGCACCTGTCGTACGTGGGCGACGCGACGATCGGCGAGGGCGCGAACATCGGCGCCGGGTCGATCTTCGCCAACTACGACGGCGTGAACAAGCACCACTCGGAGATCGGATCGCACGTGCGGACCGGCTCCCACGGCGTGTTCGTCGCGCCCATTAGGATTGGCGACGGAGCGTACACGGGAGCGGGGACGGTCGTGCGCAAGGACGTACCGGCTGGCGCGCTCGCGGTGAACGTCGCCCCCCAGCGCAACCTGCCGGGGTGGGTGCAGGAGCACCGACCCGGGTCTGCGGCGGCGGAGGCGGCGGATGCCGCGACACCCGCTGCGACGGACGACGAGACGGACGCCGGCTGAGCCGGGGGAGGGACCACCAGCGGATGTCGAGCATCACGAGCAAGACCACGAAGCAGCTCGTCCTCGTGACGGGCCGGGCGCACCCGGCTCTGGCCGAGGCGATCGCGCGCGAGCTCGACACCGAGCTCGTCGAGTCGGACTCGCGCACCTTCGCCAACGGCGAGATCTACGCGCGCTTCAGCCAGAGCGTGCGCGGCTGCGACGTGTTCGTCATCCAGTCGCATCCGTCGCCCATCAACGAGTGGCTCATGGAGCAGCTCATCATGCTCGACGCGCTGAAGCGCGCATCGGCCAAGCGCATCACCGTCGTCTCGCCGTTCTATCCGTACGCTCGGCAGGACAAGAAGGGCCGCGGCCGCGAGCCGATCTCGGCACGCCTCGTCGCCGACCTGTACAAGACCGCCGGCGCCGACCGCATCATGTCGGTCGACCTGCACGCCGCGCAGATCCAGGGCTTCTTCGACGGGCCCGTCGACCACCTCTTCGCCATGCCGGTGCTGCTCGAGCACTTCAAGAAGAAGCTCGACCCCGAGACCCTCACCGTCGTCTCGCCCGACATGGGCCGCGTGCGCGTCGCCGACATCTGGAGCGACAAGCTCGGCGCGCCGCTCGCGATCATCCACAAGCGCCGCGACCCGCTCGTGCCGAACCAGGTCTCGGTGCACGAGATCGTCGGCGAGGTCGAGGGCCGCACCTGCCTGCTCGTCGACGACCTCATCGACACCGGCCGCACCATCGTGAAGGCCGCCGAGGCGCTGAAGGCCAACGGTGCCACCAACATCGTCGTCGCCGCGACCCACGCGGTGTTCTCGCCGCCCGCGACCGAGCTGCTGCAGAGCGAGTTCATCGACGAGGTCGTCGTCACCGACACCCTGCCGCTGCCGCCCGAGAAGCACTGGGACCGCCTGACTGTACTATCGATCGCCCCGCTGCTGGCGCGCGCGATCCACGAGGTCTTCGACGACGGCTCGGTCACCAGCATGTTCGACGGGGCCGCATAGTGGCGGATGCCTCCAGCGCACCCTGGCTCGCAAGCTACGCGCCGGGCGTGCCGCACCACCTCGACGCGCCCACGGGGTCGCTGATCGACCTCATCCACGAGTCGGTCGCGCAGTACCCGGACCGGCCGGCGCTGGAGTTCTTCGGCCGCGTCACGACCTACGCCGAGCTCGGCGAGCAGATCGACCGCGCCGCCGAGGGGCTGCGCAAGCTCGGCGTGCAGTCCGGCGACCCGGTCGCGATCGTGCTGCCGAACTGCCCGCAGCACATCGTGGCGTTCTACGCGATCCTGCGCCTCGGCGCGATCGTGGTGGAGCACAACCCGCTCTACACGCCGCGCGAACTGCGCCACCAGTTCGAAGACCACGGCGCCCGCGTCGTGATCGCCTGGAACAAGGTCGTCGCGACGATCCAGGACTTCCCCGACGACATCGCCCAACGCCACGTCGTCTCGGTCGACGTCACCCGTGCGATGCCGTTCACCACCCGAGTGGCGCTGCGCCTGCCGATCGCGAAGGCCCGCGAGTCGCGCGAGGCGCTCACCACGGACGTGCACGACACCGTGACCTGGCGCGAGCTCGTGGCATCCGACCGCATCGAGCCCCACATCCACGCGCCGCGCGTCGGCGACGTGGCGCTCATCCAGTACACGAGCGGCACGACCGGCCGGCCGAAGGGCGCGACGCTCACCCACGCGAACCTGCTCGCGAACGCCGCGCAGGCGCGCGCGTGGGTGCCCGAGATTCCGCGCGGCACGTCGGTCGTCTACGCCGTGCTGCCGATGTTCCACGCGTACGGGCTGACGCTCTGCCTCACATTCGCGATGAGCATGGGCGCGCGCCTCGTGCTGTTCCCGCGCTTCGACCCCGACCTGGTGCTGAAGGTCGTGCGGAAGCACCCGCCGACGTTCCTGCCGGCGGTGCCGCCGATCTACGAGCGCCTCACCGCGGCCGCGGCCGAGCAGGGCGTCTCGCTCGAGGGCATCTCGATCGCGATCTCGGGGGCGATGCCGCTGTCGGCGTCGGTCGTCGAGCCGTGGGAGGCGAAGACCGGCGGCTACCTCGTCGAGGGGTACGGACTGTCGGAGACGTCGCCCGTGCTCATGGCGAACCCGGTCGCGACGACCCGCCGCGCAGGCACCGTCGGCCTGCCGCTGCCCGACACCGAGGTGCGCGTGGTCGACCCGGATGCGCCCACGCTAGACGTGCCTGCGGGTGAGCGCGGCGAACTCGTCGTGCGCGGACCGCAGGTGTTCAGCGGGTACTGGAACCGCCCCGAGGAGACCGCCGAGGTCTTCGTCGACGACCCCGACGGCGGCGCGCCCTGGTTCCGCACCGGCGACATCGTCACGATCGACGACGGCGGCTTCGTGCGCATCGTCGACCGCATCAAGGAGCTCATCATCACGGGCGGGTTCAACGTCGCGCCGAGCGAGGTCGAAGACGTCATCCGCCAGCACCCCGACGTCGCCGACTGCGCCGTCGTCGGCCTGCCCGACGAGCACTCGGGGGAGCAGGTCGTGGCCGCGGTCGTACTCCAGCCGGGCGCGTCGCTCGACCCCGAGGCGATCCGCACCGCCGTGCGTGACCGGCTGACGCCCTACAAGGTGCCGCGCCGCGTCGTCGAGGTCGACGACCTGCCGCGCTCGCTGATCGGCAAGGTCATCCGCCGGCAGGTGCGCGAGCAGCTGTAGGCGGCTCGGTCGGGGGCTGTGAGCGGATGCCGCTGAGGCGCCGCTCGCCCGGTCGTCGACCAGTCGCATCCAATCCTAAAGAAACCTTGCGCAAGCTTTCTTGAGAGTTGTAACCTCGCTGCATGGCAGGTTCAGACGAGCGGATGCAGGTCGACGACCCCGCGCGCATCCGCGCCCTCGCGCACCCCATCCGCCTCGCGCTCCTCGAGATGCTCGGCGACGTGGTCGACGCGACCGCGACCGAGTGCGCCGAGCAGGTGGGGGAGTCGGTCGCGAGCGCGTCGTTCCACCTGCGGCAGCTCGAGAAGTACGGCTACATCGAGCGCGCCGAGCCGCGCGGCCGCGAGAAGCCGTGGCGGCTCGTGGCCCGCCAGTGGGGCGCTGCGCCTGCGCCGGGGAACGCCGACTCCGTGGCATCCGTGCTCGGCCTCGCCGGCCTCGTCGTGGACCGCGAGCACGCCCGCCTGCGCGGATACTTCGACGCCGTCGGGCGCGACACCGCCGAGCACGAGTGGGCGGGGTCGTCGATGGTCGGCACCTCGAGCTTCTGGGCGACCCGCGACGAACTCGCCGCGCTGGGCGAGCAGATCGTCGCCCTCGTCGAGCCGTTCACCGGCCGCATCGGCGACCCGTCGCTGCGCCCCGAGGGCGCCCGGCTCGTGCGCATGTTCGCGACACTCAACGCCGAGCCCGGCTCGGTGCCCACCGGGGCGCCGGACGCCGGGCCCGATGCGACCAACACAGACGAAACCGACACCGACGAGCGCACCACCGACGAGGCAGGAGCCCAGTCATGACCGCCCCCGAGACCGAGACGACGGATGCCCGTCGCCGCACGCCCGCCGCCTGGCAGCGCCGACCGTTCCGCCGCCTCGCCGGCGCGTGGGTGTTCAGCAACATCGGCGACAGCGCGCTGTTCCTGATGATGGCGGTCTGGGTGAACGACCTCACGGGTTCGGGCTCGGCCGCCGCGATCGTGTTCGTGATGTTCGGGCTCGCCGCGCTCAGCGCCCCGTTCCTCGGCGAGATCGCCGACCGGTTCTCGCGCCGCAAGCTGCTCGCGCTCGCGAACGCCGCCATGGTGCCGTTGCTGCTCGTGCTGCTGCTCGTGCAGGAGGCATCCGATGTCTGGATCATCTACGTCGTCGTGCTGCTGTACGGCTGCATCGGGTACCTGACGGCGGCCGCGCAGTCGGGGCTGATCCGCGACCTGCTGCCCGACGAGGAGCTCGCCTCGGGCAACGGCCTGCTCTCGACGATCGACCAGGCCGCGCGCCTGCTCTCTCCGCTCATCGGCACGGCGCTGTACGTCTTCGCCGGCCCCGTCTGGGTCATCGGCACGACCATGGCGACGTTCGCCATCGCCTCGGTGCTCATCGCCCGCATCGACCTGCAGGAGACCCCGCCGACGCCCGCTGCCGAGCGCGCGCACTACTGGGCCGAGCTCGGCGCGGGCGTGCGCCACATCGCCGCCTCGCCCATGCTCGCGCTGTTCACGATCGTGATCACCGTCGCGTTCGCGTCGACCGGCCTGTCGAACGCGACCATCTTCCCGGCCCTCGGCGGGCTCGGCCTCGACAGCGCGTGGCTCGGCATCATCGTCACCGCGCAGGGCGTGGGTTCGCTCGTCGGCGGCATCACCGCCGCGCGGGTGGTCGGCCGGCTGGGCGAGTCGCGCACCATCGCGCTCGGCGTCGCCATCGTCGGCCTCGGCCTGCTGCCGACCGCCGGCTGGTGGGCGTGGCTCGCGGTCGCTGCGATCCCGTTCGTCGGCCTCGGCGTCGTCTGGGTCATCGTCGCCTACGCGACCCACCGCCAGCGCACCACCCCCGCCCGCCTGCAGGGCCGCGTCGGCGCCGCCGCGAACCTCGCGATCAACGTGCCGCAGACCCTCGCGACGCTGCTCGGCGCCGCCCTGCTCGGCATCGTCGACTACCGGCTGCTCATCGTGGCGAACGTGCTCGTGGTGCTTGGCGCGGCGGTTGCGGCCGTGTGGCCGCGGCGGGGTGGGAACGATGCGCAGGCCGCTGATATCAGGGAAGCTGCCTGAGGAAGTCGCTCAGGTCCTGACCCCGCGCGGCACGACCGCGCCCGACGGGATCAGCCCGAGGCTGCCGAGGTGGTGGGTGACGCCGCTGGTGGTGATCCAGTCGCACTGCCAGCCGGCGCCGGTCTCCTCGAAGAGGTCGAAGCGCACGTGGGAGGCGGCGGCGTCGGGCACGTAGGTCTCGACGTAGACGAAGCAGGCGCGGGCCGCGGTCGAGCGGGCGACCGACACCGCCGAGAGCACGAGCGGCAGCAGCATGGCGGCGAGTGCGACGAGCACGACCGCGCGCATGACCTTCGCGCGGCGGGGGCGGTAGGGGCCGTCGGATGCCTCGTAGCCGGCCAGTTCCGGGTGCTCGTCGCTCATCGCCTCGCCTCCACCACGATCGAGGCGACGCCGCCCACCGCCGCGAGCAGCACGACCGCCGCCACCGCGAGCAGCGGCCACGCCGACGGCATCACGACGCCGCCCTCGTGGCCGAGCTCGCGCGCACGAACGACCCCGTAGGCCGCCGCCGCGGCCGCTGCCGCGAACAGCAGCACGCCGAGCGCCGCGAGCGCCGGCTGGTCGGAGACGAACCCCGAGCGCAGCACGAGCAGGGCGTTCACCGCGATCGCGAGCGCCGTGCGGCTCCACGACAGGGCCGTGCGCTCGGGCTGGAGCCCGGGGTCACGGCCCTGGTACGAGGGGACGGCGCTGCTCACGACCGGCTCAGCCCAGCAGGATCATCACGGCGATGGTCGCCGCCCCGAGCAGGGCGACGGCCGCGAGCACGGGCACGGCGATGCTGTACGGCAGCGCGCGCCCGTGCCGCATCGCGATCTCGTTGGCCCGCCAGCGCACGTACGACAGGCCGCCGAGCACCGCGGCGACCACCGCGAGCCCGACGGCCAGCACGACCACGAGCACGCGCGGCCCGATCGTCGAGGCGAACTCGAACAGCAGTACGCCGCCGGCGAGCAGCGCGAGCGCCGTGCGGATCCACGCGAGGAACGTGCGCTCGTTGGCGAGGGTGAATCGGTAGTCCGGGTCCTCGCCGTCCGAGCGCCAGCGCGGCTGTGCCATGGGTCGTTCCGCCGTTCCGTGCCTGGTGCTCCGGGCCTAGTGGCTCGGGCCGTCGGTCTCGATCTCGGTGCGGTCGCCCGACCAGAGCGTGTGGAAGATGCCGTCCTTGTCGACCCGCTGGTACGTGTGCGCGCCGAAGAAGTCGCGCTGCCCCTGCACGAGCGCGGCCGGCAGGCGGTCGGCCCGCAGCCCGTCGTAGTACGCGAGCGACGATGAGAACGCCGGCGACGGGATGCCCGCCTGCGCGGCCGCCACGACCACGCGGCGCCACGCCTCCTGCGACTCGGTCAGCGCGTCGCGGAAGTACGGTGCGGTCAGCAGCGCCACGAGACCCGGGTCGGCGGCGTACGCGTCGGTGATGCGGTTGAGGAACTGGGCGCGGATGATGCATCCACCCCGCCAGATCTTCGCGACCTCGCCCTTGTGGATGTCCCAGCCGTACTCCTCGGCGCCCGCGACGATCTCGTCGAAGCCCTGCGAGTAGGCGATGATCTTCGAGGCGAACAGCGCCTTGCGCACGTCCTCCACGAACACCTCGGGGTCGTCGACGGTCCAGCTCTCGGCCGGACCGGGCAGGTCGGATGCCGCGGCGCGCTGTGCCGGCTTCGACGACAGCGACCGCGCGAACACCGCCTCCGCGATGCCCGAGACGGGGATGCCGAGGTCGAGCGCGCTCTTCACGGTCCACGCGCCGGTGCCCTTCGCGCCCGCCTGGTCGAGGATGACGTCGACCAGCGGCTTGCCCGTCTCTGCGTCGACCTGGCGCAGCACCTCGGCGGTGATCTCGATGAGGTAGCTCTCGAGCTCGCCGCGGTTCCACTCGGCGAAGATGTCGGCGATCTCGGCCGGGGACTTGCCGGTGCCGCGGCGGATCAGGTCGTAGGCCTCGGCGATGAGCTGCATGTCGGCGTACTCGATGCCGTTGTGGATCATCTTCACGAAGTGGCCGGCACCGTCGGTGCCGATGTGCGTCACGCACGGCTCGCCCTCGGCGATCGCCGCGATCGACTTCAGGATCGGGCCGAGCGTCTGCCACGCCTCGGCGGAACCGCCGGGCATGATCGACGGGCCGAGCAGGGCCCCCTCCTCACCGCCCGAGATGCCGGCGCCGACGAAGTTCAGGCCGCGCTCGCGCAGCGCCTTCTCGCGGCGGATCGTGTCGGTGAACAGCGCGTTGCCGCCGTCGACGATGATGTCGCCCGGCTCGAAGCGGTCCGCCAGTTCGTTGATCACCGCATCCGTGCCCGCGCCCGCCTTGACCATGATGATCGCGGTGCGCGGCTGCTGGAGGGATGCGACGAAGTCGTCGATCTCCTCCGAGGCGATGAACCCGGCTTCCGGGTGCTCGCTGATGAGCGTCTCGGTCTTCGACCAGGTGCGGTTGTACACGGCCACCGTGTTGCCCTCACGGCTCGCCAGGTTACGGGCCAGGTTCGAGCCCATCACTGCCAGGCCGACGACGCCGATGTTCGCTGTTGCTGCTGTTGCTGCCACGTTCCGTGACTCCCTCGTGTGAATCCGCCCGCGAATCGATACGCCGACTAGCGTAGTGTTCCCCGCCCGCACCCCCGAGTTCGGAGTCGTCGTGCGACGGCTGGTAGAGTGGTCGATTGGACTTCGGCGAGGGATGCCTCGCGGCCGGTGCTTCGCCGGCTCGCGGCATCCGTGATCGACGCGGTGGATGTGGCTTTCGGTCATTCCTCACGCTGACGAGCGTTCGAGTTGAACAACACAAGACCTGGGGCGACACGTCCCGATGAGGAGAAGAGACAGCCATGGCTGACGACAACAAGCTGAGCGCAGAGCTCCGCACCCAGTTCGGCAAGGGAGCGGCTCGCAAGATCCGCGCCGCCGACAAGATCCCCGCCGTGCTCTACGGCCACGGCACCGACCCGCAGCACCTCACGCTGCCCGGTCACGAGACCGCGCTCATCGTGCGCAAGGCCAACGCCGTGCTCACGCTCGACATCGAGGGCGGCACGCAGCTCGCGCTCGTCAAGGACGTGCAGCGCGACCCGGTGAAGCAGCTCATCGAGCACCTCGACCTCATCGTCGTGAAGAAGGGCGAGAAGGTCCACGTCGAGGTTCCCGTGCACCTCGAGGGCGAGCCCGCCGCCGGCCTCATCGCCGACCTCGACGCGCACACGCTCGAGCTCGAGGTCGAGGCGACCCACATCCCCGAGAACGTGGTCGTGTCGGTCGAGGGCCTGGAGGACGGCGCGCAGATCCACGCCTCCGACGTGAAGCTCCCCAAGGGCGCATCGCTGCTCACCGACGGCGAGGTGCTCGTCGTGCACGTGCACGAGCCGCAGAAGGTCGACCTGGGCGAGGAGCCCGCCGCCGAGGACGAGGGCGCCGAGGTGCCCACCGTCGACGAGGACGAGTCGGCCGAGGCCGCCGAGTAGGCGCGTTTCCTACGCTGGGGCCCGTGCCGCCCCCGGGTACGCTCGGGGTGTCGGTGCGGGCCCTGCTCGTTTCCGGGGGTGATTCGGCGAGCGGATGCCCCTGAGTCGGCCGGTCGCTCGGACCGACCAGTCGACGTGGCCGGCGCCGGTCGGGCGCTGACGCTTCGTTCGGCGGCTGAGTGCCGCATCCGATCTACCATCTTCAATTGAGACCGCAGGAGGGCGCATGGGCCTGTTCGACCGCCTGCGCCGCCGAGAGGACCCCGCAGTGGCCGCGAACACCTGGCTCGTCGTGGGCCTCGGCAACCCCGGAGCCCAGTACGCCGGCAACCGCCACAACGTCGGGCAGATGGTGGCCGACGAGCTCGCGGGCCGCATCGGGGCGACCTTCCGCTCGCACCGCACGCCGTCGCGCGTCGCGGAGGGCTTCGTGCGCCCCGGCGGCGCGAAGCTCATCATCGCCAAGCCGAACAGCTACATGAACACCTCGGGCGGCCCCGTGTCGGCGCTGGTGAAGTACGCGTCGGTGCCGGCGGACCGGGTGATCGTCGTGCACGACGAGCTCGACATCCCGTTCGACACGGTTCGGTTGAAGCGCGGCGGCGGGCACGGCGGCCACAACGGCCTGCGCGACATCGCCAAGGCGCTCTCGACGCCCGACTTCGTGCGCGTGCGCGTCGGCATCGGGCGCCCGCCGGGCCGTCAGGACCCGGCCGACTTCGTGCTGCGCGACTTCGCCGGCGCCGAGCGCCAGGCGCTGCCCTCGCTGCTGTCGGATGCCGCGGATGCCGTCGAGGCGATCGTCGACGACGGCCTCGTGGCGGCGCAGCAGCGCTTCCACGCGCCGGCGTAGGCCCGCGGGGGCGCTGCCGGCTGCACGCCGGCGGAGCCGCGCGGCGCGCGTCCGCCCGCGACATCCCACTTCCGTCTGAGGGCGATTCCTTGGGCTGAGGGCGAAAGCTTCGGCCCTCAGGTCAAGATTCGGCCCTCAGGCGGGTGCGGAGCGGGCGAGCGAGCGCGGCGAGCCCGCGGAGCGCGCCCGCTCCTCAGATCAGGCCGCGGAGGAACTCCTCGGGGGTAACGCCCGCGGCACGGGCGCGCTCGACCAGGCGCGTGTGCTCCTCGGTCGTGAGCTCGAGCTGCAGCGTGCGCCAGTCGGCCTCGGGGTCGTCGAAGTCGAAGAGGGCCGCGTCGTCGTCGGTGCGGTCGGGCCGCGCGGCGACGGGGGTGGGCGCCCGCTTCGGGGCATCCGCTGCGGGGGTGGCGGGCGCCGGCTCAGGGGCATCCGTCGCCGTGTTCGCAGCGTCGCCTTCGGGGGCATCCGTCGCCGTCTCGGACGCGCCGCGCCCGCCGGCATCCGTCACGCAGTCGTCCGACCAGCCGGGGCCCGCCGGCACCTCGGTCTTGCGCTGGTAGGCGGTGGCGGCGGCGCGCGCCCGGTCGTCGGCGGCCTCGTTGAGGTCGTGGCCGGTGTGCCCGCGCACCCACTCGAACCGGGCGTTGCGGCCGACCATCGCGGCGTCGAGCGCCTGCATGATCTCGAGGTTGAGCACGGGGGAGCCGTCGCGCTTGCGCCAGCCCTTGCGCTTCCAGCCGGGCATCCACTTGGTGATCGCGTCGATGACGTAGCGGCTGTCGCAGTGGATGACGAGCTCGTCGTCGAGGTGCGCCGTCGCCCGCAGCAGCTCGAGCACCGCCGTCAGCTCGCCCTGGTTGTTGGTGCCGTGCGGCCAGCCGCCCGCGGCCCAGCAGGCGTCGTCGACGTACCAGGCCCACCCGGCGGGGCCGGGGTTGCCGAGCGCGGATCCGTCGGCGGCGGCGATGATCATGCGGGTCCTTCCGGGGGCGTGCGGGGCGGCGACCATGCTATCCACAGGTCGGTTTCGAGTTCTCCACCAGTCGAACAAAGTTTCGAATGTGTGGTACTTTCCTGCCAGAATAGAGGCATGTCGAACCCCCTCGCAGCCCTCGCCGCGCACGTCGATGCGCTCGGTGGCGAGTGGGTGGGGGCGTTGCCCGCGGGTGGTGGGGTGCGGGGTGATCTGCAGTCCGAGGTCGAGCGCATGAGCGACGCCGGGCTGGTGCGGGTGACGGATGCGGTGGCGCAGGTGCGTCGCGACACCGAGGCGCTGCTCGCGCGGGTCGCCGACGAGGTCGCGCGGCGGTCCCGGTCGGAGTTCGGGTCGGAGGGGCTCGCGAAGCAGCAGGGCTTCCACAACCCGGCGCGGCTGGTGGCGTCGTCGACCGGTGGGTCGACGGGTGACGCCATGCGGCTGCTCAGTGTCGGCGCGGCGACGCGTGAGCGCGAGTCGTTCTCAGGCGAGCGGATGCCCGCGAAGCACCCCTCCGTCGCCGCGGCCGTGGGTGCCGGGTCGATCAGCCTCGACGCGGCGTCGGCGATCACGTCGATGCTCGAGCGCGTGGCGCTGCGCGCCGATCCCGAGGCGATGCGGGGCGTGGAGGCGACGCTCGTCTCGCACGCTGAGTCGCTGCCGCTGGCGATGCTGCAGCGGGCGATCCGGCACGCCGAGGCGATGCTCGACCAGGACGGCGTGGCGCCCCGCGAGGAGGAGCTGCGCCAGCAGCGCGGCATCACGTTGCGCGAGGGGCGCGACGGCATGGTGCACGTGTCGGGCCGGCTCGACCCCGAGACCGCCGCACCCGTGAAGGCCGCGCTCGAGTCGCTCGTGAGCGACGCGCTGCGCCGGCGTCCCGAAGCGCCCATCGACGACCACCGCACGATCCCGCAGCTGCAGGCGGACGCACTCGCCGACCTCGCCCGGCACTGCCTGGGCTGCCGTGACACGCTTCCGCCGCTCGCGAAGACCACCGCAGTCGTGCGCGTCGACCTCGAGACCCTCCGCGACGGCCTCGGCGTCGCGACGATCGACGGCATCGACCAGCCGGTCTCGGCGGCCACGGCACGTCGCATGGCGGCCGACGCCGAGCTCATCCCGGTGGTGCTCGGCGGCGACAGCGTGCCGCTCGACCTCGGTCGCGCCGCACGCCTGTTCACGAAGGAGCAGCGCCTCGCGCTCGGCGAACGCGACGGCGGGTGCGCCAGTTGCGGCCAGAACATCGGCTACGTGGAGGCACACCACATCCGCTGGTGGGAGCGCGACGCCGGCCCGACCGACCTCGACAATGGAGTCCTGCTCTGCAGCTTCTGCCACCACCGCGTCCACGACGACGGCTGGACCATCAGCGTGCGCGACGGTACCGTCTGGTTCACGCCACCCCCGCACGTCGACCCCACCCTCACCCCACGCCTCGGCGGCCGCGCCCGCTTCGAGGTGAAGCTCGACGCTGCCGCGTAGGTGTGCGCCGTCGCATGCCTGGCGAGTTGGCGGCGTGCGCGCACGCCTGTGCCCGCCGCGAGCGCAGGCGCATAGCCATCGCGTCGCCCTCGCAAGCCAGCATGTCGGCAGCCACGCGTAGACTTGCCCGGTGATCCTCCAGGGCTTTCTCACGGCGCTTTCGCGCGCCTCCACGTTCGACGAAGCCCTCGCGCAGGCCACGCGCAGCGCCGAGTTCTCCGCACTCCCGGGCCTCGACGCACCGCTCGTCGCCGGCCTGCTCACCCGCCGCATCGAAGCCGACGAACCGCCGGCCCTGCTGCTCATCGCACCCACCAGCCGCGAGGCCGAATCCCTCCGCGGCGCACTCGCCCCGTACCTGCCCGACGACACCGAACTCCTCGAGTTCCCCGCCTGGGAGACGCTCCCGCACGAACGCCTGAGCCCCAGCGCCGAGACCGTCGGGCGCCGCCTCCACGCCATCCGCCGCATGGCCGAGTGGACGGAATCCGAGCGCCCGAGGCATCCGCTCATCATCACCGCCTCGGTCCGCGCCGCCCTGCAGCCCGTCGCCGACAACCTCGCGACCCTCGAACCGATCCGCCTCGCCGCCGGCAGCCGTGGCCACGACCTGGCCCGCATCGCCGAACAGCTCGTCGACCTCGCCTACTCGCGCGTCGACATGGTCTCCCGCCGCGGCGAGTTCGCCGTCCGCGGCGGCATCCTCGACGTCTTCCCGCCCACCGCCGACCACCCCCTGCGCATCGAGTTCTTCGGCGACGAAGTCGACCAGCTCCGCGCATTCTCGGTCGCCGACCAGCGGTCGCTGCCCGACCCCATCGACGAGGCCGTCCTCGCCCCCAGCCGCGAACTGCTGCTCACCCCGCCGGTGCGCCAACGCGCCCGCGAGATGGTGCACGAGTTCCCCGGCCTCGCCGGCATGCTCGAGAAGTTCGCCGAGGGCATCCCCGTCGAGGGCATGGAATCGCTCGCCCCCGCGCTGCTCGAACGCCTCGTGCCGATCACGCACTACCTGCCCGAGGGCGCCGCCGTCGCCGTCATCTCGCCCGAACGCGTCGAGAGCCGCGCCGTCAGCCTCGCCGAGACGAACCAGGAGTTCCTCTCCGCCGCCTGGAGCGCCGCCACCGCCGGCGCCGCCGCCCCCATCGACCTCGCGTCCGGCGACTTCCTCTCAGTCGCCGAACTCCGCGAGGACGCCCTGTTCAGTGCACCCGGCGAACCCGACCCCGGCCGCGTCTGGTGGACCTTCAGCGGCTTCGACATGGGCGACGCCGTCGACGTGGTCGGCGCCGAGGGCGCGGGTGCAGGGCGAGCGGATGCCTCCGGCAGCACCGGAACCGCCAACGCGAGCGCGACCTCGGCCAGCGGGTTCGCGACCACCGGTGGCGGGTCGAGCGCCGGCTCCGCACCATCGAGCGGCCCCGCAGCATCCGTCACCGCACCCGGCGCAGCGTCGACCACCGGCACGGCCCTGCGCGTGCTCGCCACCCCCGTGCCGAGCTTCCACGGCAACGTCGACGGCGCCGTCGCGCACGTCGCCGCCCGCCTCCGCGACGGCTGGAGCCTCGTCATCGCCGCCGCCGGATCCGGCCTCGTCGAACGCGCCCGTGACGTGCTCGCCGAGCACGAGCTCGCCGGCCGCATCGTCGACGCCGTCCCCGCCGACCCCGAACCCGGCGTCGCCTACCTCGTGCAGGCCGACGCGACCACCGGCTTCGACCTGCCCGACGCGAAGCTCGGCCTCATCGCCGAGGCCGAGTTCTACGGCCGCGCCGCCGGCTACGACGCCCGCCAGGGCAAGAAGCTCGCGAGCCGCCGCCGCAACGTCGTCGATCCGCTGCAGCTGAAGCCCGGCGACCACGTCGTGCACCAGACCCACGGCATCGGCCGCTTCGTCGAGATGGTGCAGCGCGAGGTCGCCGCCGGCGCCCGCCCCACCGGCCCCAGCCGCACCGCGGGCGTGCAGCAGGCGCCGACGATCGTGCGCGAGTACCTCGTGCTCGAGTACGCACCCAGCAAGCGCGGCCAGGCCGGCGATCGCCTCTACGTGCCGACCGATCAGCTCGACCTGCTCAGCCGCTACGTCGGCGGCGAGGCGCCGTCGCTCAGCAAGATGGGCGGCAGCGACTGGGCGCAGGCCAAGGGCAAGGCCCGCCGCGCCGTGCGCGACATCGCGGTCGAGCTCGTGAAGCTCTACTCCGCCCGCATGGCCGCGAAGGGCCACGCGTTCGGTCCCGACACCCCGTGGCAGCACGAGCTCGAGGAGGCGTTCCCGTACGCCGAGACCCCCGACCAGCTCCAGACCATCGATGAGGTCAAGGCCGACATGGAACGGCCCATCCCGATGGACCGCCTGCTCGCCGGCGACGTCGGGTTCGGCAAGACCGAAGTCGCCGTGCGCGCCGCGTTCAAGGCCATCCAGGACGGCACCCAGGTCGCGATGCTCGTGCCCACGACCCTGCTCGTGAAGCAGCACCTCGAGACGTTCCAGGAGCGGTTCGCCGGCTTCCCGGTGCACGTGCGCGCCCTCAGCCGCTTCCAGACCGACAAGGAGGCGAAGGAGGCGATCGACGGCCTCGCCGACGGCAGCGTCGACATGGTCATCGGCACCCACCGCCTGCTCACCGAGAAGATCACGTTCAAGAACCTCGGGCTGCTCGTCATCGACGAGGAGCAGCGCTTCGGCGTCGAGCACAAGGACCGCATCAAGCAGCTGAAGACCAACGTCGACATCCTCGCGATGAGCGCCACGCCCATTCCGCGCACGCTCGAGATGGCCGTCACCGGCATCCGCGAGATGTCGACGCTCGCGACGGCGCCGGAGGACCGGCATCCGATCCTCACCTTCGTCGGCCCGTACTCCGACAAGCAGGTCGGCGCCGCGATCCGCCGCGAGATGCTGCGCGAGGGCCAGGTGTTCTTCGTGCACAACCGCGTCTCGTCGATCAACCGCGTCGCCGCCCAGCTCGCCGAGCTCGTGCCCGAGGCGCGCATCGCCGTCGCCCACGGCCAGCTCAACGAGCACGTGCTCGAGCAGATCGTCGTCGACTTCTGGGAGCGCAAGTTCGATGTGCTCGTCTCCACGACGATCATCGAGACCGGCCTCGACATCTCGAACGCGAACACGATCATCATCGACCGCGCCGACAAGTACGGCCTCAGCCAGCTGCACCAGCTGCGCGGCCGCGTCGGCCGCAGCCGCGAGCGCGCCTACGCGTACTTCCTCTACGACGAGCAGAGGCCGCTCAGCGAGACCGCGCACGACCGCCTCTCGACCATCGCGGCGAACAACGAGCTCGGCAGCGGCATGCAGGTGGCGTTGAAGGACCTCGAGATCCGCGGAGCGGGCAACCTGCTCGGCGCCGAGCAGGCCGGGCACATCGCGGGTGTCGGCTTCGATCTCTACCTGCGCATGATCGGCGAGGCGGTGTCGGCGTTCCGCGGCGACGTGGCCGAGGGGCAGACCGAGCTGCGACTCGAGCTGCCGGTCGACGCGCACATCCCCGATGCCTACGTCGACAGCGAGCGCCTGCGCCTCGAGGCGTACCAGAAGCTCTCCGCGGCGAGCGGCCCGAACGCGAAGGACGACCAGATCGACCTCGTGGTCGAGGAGCTCTCCGACCGCTACGGCACCCCGCCCGAGGAGGTCGCGAACCTCGTGCTCGTCTCGCGCCTGCGCCGCCGTGCCCAGCGCGCCGGCCTCGGCGAGCTCGTCGCGACCGGCTCGAAGCTGCGCATCGGCCCCGCCCGCCTGCCCGACTCGAAGCTGGTGCGCATGCAGCGCCTCTACCCGGGCGCGAAGCACTTCCCGCAGAACGACGTGATGCTCGTGCCGCTGCCCGTGAAGCACGGCGAGCCACTGCAGGATGCCGCGCTCATCGCCTGGGTCGGCGACCTCATCGGCGCGCTCTACCCCGAGCCGGAGCCTGCCGCCGCGGCACAGGCCTGAGCGGATGCCCCGGGGCGCGCGCCGCACGGCGCGGGCGCACCCCGCGGCGTCGAGATCAGCGGATTCCGCGAGTCGAGCTGCGCCGGGAGTGACAGCGCGCCCGGGCACCCGAGACGACGGATGCCCCGGAGCAGGCGGCGCCCGACGCGCGCGCCGCCCCGAGGCATCCGACCGCTAGTGCTTCTTCGAGTCCTCGGGGCCTTCCATGCCGCCCTCGAACTCGGGGCCCTCGCCGACGATGACGCTCGGCGCCTCGCCGACCGTCTCCTCGTGCTTCGGCGCCAGCGCGGCCTTCTTGTAGCGCGCCGAGAGCATGGTCACGATCACGGCCGACATGAGGATCGCCACGCCCGAGCCCAGCAGCACCGCGAGCACGCCCTCGTTGCGGACGAGCACGTCGCTGCGGAACGCGAGCTCGTTCATGAGCAGCGCGACCGTGAAGCCGATGCCGCCGAGCGCACCCACGCCGATGAGGTCGCTGAACGTGAGCGGCTTCGATTCGGCGTTGCGATGGGTGAAGAGCCCGCCGATCCAGCCGGCGAGCGTGATGCCGATGATCTTGCCGAACGGCAGCGCGACCGCGATGCCCCAGAACGCCGGGCTGAGCTCGCTCGGGCGCACCTCGGGGAACGGCACCATGGCGGCGGTGAGGGCGAACAGCGGCAGGATCACGCCGTTCGACCACGGCTCGACGACGTGCGCGACGCGACCGCCGGGGCGGCGCGCGATCACGAAGCCGAGCAGCACGCCCGCGATGGTCGCGTGCACGCCCGACAGGTAGACGAAGTACCAGGTCAGTGCGGCCAGCGCGATGAGCACGAGCGTGATGGGCACCTGCGGCTTGCGCGCGAGGATCCACCGCGAACGCGGGTTCATGAACCGGCTGATGCCGGCGAAGGCGATGAGCGCGATCGCGGCGAAGCCGAGGTAGTCGAGGCGCACGTCGGCGGTGAAGAAGAACGCGATGATGAGGATCGCCACGAGGTCGTCGAGCACCGCCAGCGCGAGCAGGAACACGCGCACGCGGGTCGGGATCCAGCGGCCGAAGAGCGCCAGCACACCCAGCGCGAAGGCGATGTCGGTCGCCGTCGGCACGGGCCAGCCGTTCAACAGCTCGGGGGTGCCGGCGACGAAGATCAGGTAGACGCCCGCGGGCACGAGCACGCCGCCGAGAGCCGCGATCGTCGGCAGCGCGGCCTTCCGCACCGAGTTCAACTCGCCGAGCACCAGCTCGCGCTTCAGCTCGACCGCGACCACGAAGAAGAAGACCGCGAGCAGGCCGTCGGCGATCCAGTGCTCGGCCGACAGGTCGAGCCCGATCCACGGCATGTCGATGTGCGCCTCGATGAGGTGCAGCGCCTGCTCGCCGACCGGCGAGTTCGCGATCACCAGGCCGATGACGGCGGCGGAGAGCAGCAGCAGGGCGGCGTTGCGCTCGGAACGGAGGAAGGTCATGAAGGCCTTTCGTCAGGAGGGGGACTGCGCCGGGGTCGCGACGCCGCGAGGGTTCACGACGCGAACGCCGGCCGACCAGACTTCCCGGCACACCTGCGCGACAGTCTAATCGCCGCGCCGATCGGGTGACGCGGGCGGTCTCGCGTGATGGGATGGTGCGCATGGCGGACGCGACAGGGCAGCAGCCGGGGCCGGAGACGCAGGCGGCGCCGACCACGCAGGAGACGCTCGACGACTACCGCGGGCTCAACGGCCTCGTGCGACTCACCGCACGACTGCGCGGGCCGGGCGGATGCCCCTGGGACGCCGATCAGACCCACGAGTCGCTCGTGCAGTACCTCGTCGAGGAGTCGTGGGAGCTCATCGACGCGATCGAGGCCGGCGACCGCGCCGAGCTCATCGAGGAGCTCGGCGACGTGCTCTACCAGGTGCTCTTCCACGCCGACCTCGCCGCGCACGACCCCTCGGAGGGGTTCGACATCGACGACGTCGCCGACCACATGAGCGCCAAGATGATCTCGCGCCACCCGCACGTGTTCGGCGACCGGCAGGCGGAGTCGGCCGACGACGTGGTCGGCTTCTGGGACGACCTCAAGGCCGAGGAGAAGCCGCACCGCACGAGCGTGCTCGACGGCATCCCGACCGGCATGCCCGCCCTGGCCCGCGCCGACAAGGTGCTCGGCCGCGCCGGTCGCGTCGGGGTCGCGCCCGCCGACCCCGCGCCCGCCGTCTCCGCACCGGCCGACGAGACCGTGCTCGGCGACCTGCTCCTCGCGCTCGTCGCGCGGGCGCGCGCCGACGGGCTCGACGCCGAGCGCGCGCTGCGCGCGGCGACGCGCCGACTCGAGGACGACGTGCGCGCAGCCGAGGCCGGGGCCTGAACGTAGCCACCGCCCGCGACTGGAAGAATGGCCGTCATGCCCAAGACCGTGACGCCCCCGCGCGGAATGCGCGACTTCCTGCCCGCCGAGAAGGCGCGCCGCGAGCGCGCGCTCGCCGTGATCCGGGAGACCTACCGCGTGCACGGCTTCGACGAGATCGAGACCCCGGTCGTCGAGGACTCCGACCGCCTGCACGCCGGCCTCGGCGGCGACAACGAGAAGCTCGCCTTCGCGGTCATGAAGCGCGGCATCACGGCTGAGGACCTCGAGGCCGCAGCGGCATCCGGCGACAGCCTCGCGCTCGCCGACCTCGGCCTGCGGTTCGACTTGACGGTGCCGCTGGCCCGCTTCTACGCCTCGAACCGTGGGGCGCTGCCGCCCGTGTTCCGCGCGGTGCAGATCGCGCCGGTCTGGCGCGCCGAGCGCCCGCAGAAGGGTCGCTACCGCCAGTTCATGCAGTGCGACATCGACATCATCGGCGAGGCCGGCCCGGTCGCCGAGCTCGAGCTGCTGCAGGCCACGCTCGCCACGCTCGACGCGCTCGGGCTCGCCGGCTGCAGCATCCGCCTCAACGACCGCCGCATCCTGCAGGGGCTGCTCGGCAGCTGGGGCGTCGACGACCCGGGGCTGCGCGAGCGCGCGCTGATCACGCTCGACAAGCTCGACAAGATCGGCGCGACCGGCGTGGCTGAGGAGCTCGCGACGCTCGGCATCGACCGCCCCGGCATCGTCGACGAGATCGCCGAGCTCGCCGCCGCCGACTGGACGATCGCCGACGACGGCGCACCCGCCTGGCTCGACGCCGAGGCGTTCGGCGACCTGCGCGCGCTGCGCGACGCGCTGCCCGGGGCATCCGTCGACTTCGACCCCACCCTCGTGCGCGGCATGGGGTACTACACCGGCACGATCTTCGAGATCGCGCACCCCGACCACGGCTACTCGCTCGGCGGCGGCGGACGCTACGACCACATGATCGGCCGCTTCCTCGGCCAGGAGGTGCCCGCGTGCGGGTTCTCGATCGGGTTCGAGCGCATCGTCGACCTCGTCGAGCTGGGTGGCGAGGGCACGCACGACGACGTCGTGCTGGTGCACGACCGAGACGTCGACCCCGCCGACCTCGTCGGCCTCAAGGCGCAGCTCGTCGCGGCCGGTTCGCGGGTGCGCCTCGAGCGCCGCGTGAAGAACACGCGCGCCCTGCTCGAGCGGGTCGCCGCCGACGGATTCTCGCGCTTCGCGTTCGTGAACGCAGGGCTGACGGATGCCACCGAGCTGGAGTTCCGGCCCCTCGACTGAGCGGCTGCGAGCGCCGTCGCCGTCTCACTAGAGTGGTGAGCGGACCACGACGGGGTCGTCCGAGACACCACCACCACGTAAGGAGAGATCGTGGCATTCATCGAAGCTGTAGGCGCGCGCGAGATTCTGGATTCGCGCGGCAATCCGACGGTCGAGGTCGAGGTGCTGCTCGACGACGGCTCCCTGGCCCGCGCGGCGGTGCCTTCGGGCGCGTCGACCGGTGCGTTCGAGGCGTACGAGCTGCGTGACGGCGACGCCGACCGCTACCTCGGCAAGGGCGTGCAGAAGGCCGTCGAGTCGGTGCTCGACGTGCTCGGCCCGGCCATCGAAGACCTGGAGGCGAGCGACCAGCGCGTCGTCGACGCCGCGCTCATCGACGCCGACGGCACCGACAACAAGAGCCGCCTGGGCGCGAACGCCATCCTCGGCGTGAGCCTCGCCACCGCGAAGGCCGCGGCCGACTCGGCCGACCTGCCGCTGTTCCGCTACCTGGGCGGCCCGAACGCGCACACGCTGCCCGTGCCGATGATGAACGTCATCAACGGCGGCGCGCACGCCGACACCGGCGTCGACATCCAGGAGTTCATGCTCCTGCCGATCGGCGCCGAGTCGTTCTCCGAGGCGCTGCGCTGGGGCGCCGAGTCGTACCACGCGCTGAAGAGCCTGCTGAAGTCGAAGGGCCTCTCCACCGGCCTCGGCGACGAGGGCGGCTTCGCCCCCGACCTGCCCAGCAACGCCGCCGCGCTCGACCTCATCACCGAGGCCATCGAGAAGGCCGGCTTCACCATGGGCGCCGACTTCGGCCTCGGGCTCGACGTCGCCTCGACCGAGTTCTTCGCCGACGGCGTCTACACGTTCGAGGGCAAGTCCCGCTCGGCCGACGAGATGGTCGCGTACTACGAGGAGCTCCTCGCGAACTACCCGCTCATCACCATCGAGGACCCGCTCGCCGAGGACGACTGGGACGGCTACGCCTCGCTCACGAACGAGATCGGCAGCAAGGTGCAGCTCGTCGGCGACGACTTCTTCGTCACCAACCCGACGCGCCTCGCCAAGGGCATCGAGATGGGCGCCGCGAACTCGATCCTCGTGAAGGTCAACCAGATCGGCACGCTCACCGAGACGCTCGACGCCGTCGCCCTCGCGCAGCGCTCCGGCTACACCGCAGTGCTCTCGCACCGCTCGGGCGAGACCGAGGACACGACGATCGCCGACCTCGCCGTCGCCACCGACTGCGGCCAGATCAAGACGGGCGCGCCGGCCCGGAGCGAGCGCGTCGCGAAGTACAATCAACTCCTGAGGATCGAAGAGGAGCTCGGCGAGGCCGCGGTGTACGCGGGCCGCGCGGCGTTCCCCCGCTTCTCCGCCTGACGCACGGGGGTCGGGGCGGCCGCGGGGCCGCCCCGACCGCGCCGCGCCGGGGAGGAGTCGCATGCCCGAGTCCTCCGTGGGCGCCTGGCTGCGCGGCATCCGCTTCTCCGGGTTCACCGTGATCATGCTCGCGCTGGCCGTGCTCGCCGTGGTCGTGCTCGCGCCGACCCTGCGCGTCTGGGCCGAGCAGCGCGCCCAGATCGCCGCACTCGAGGCCGACGTCGCCGAGCAGCAGGCGGCGGTGCGCGAGTTGCGCGCCGAGCGCGAGCGGTGGGACGACCGCACGTTCGTCATGTCGCAGGCCCGCGACCGCCTCTACTACGTGCTGCCCGGCGAGGTGAGCTACCTCGTCATCGACGACCTCGAGCCCGCCGACGTCGCCGAGGAGGCCGCGCCGATCTCGACCGAGGTCGTGCAGGCCGACGCCGACTGGTCGCGCACGCTGCTCGCGTCGCTGCTCGCGGCGGGCACCGCCACCGACGCATCCGAGGGAGACGGCTGATGCGCCCACCGTTCGAGCAGGCCTCCGCCCGTGACATCAGGATCGTCTCGGCGCAGCTCGGCCGACCCGCGCGGAACGTGCTCGGCATCCCCGCGCGGTGCGTGTGCGGGGCCCCGACGGTCGTCGCCACGTCGCCGCGCCTCAGCGACGGCACGCCGTTCCCGACGCTCTACTACCTCACGCACCCCGCCGCGACAGCGGCGATGAGCTACCTCGAGGCCGCCCAGCTCATGGTCGAGTACACCGAGCTGCTCGCGAGCGACGACGCCGTGCGCGCCGCCTACCGGGCCGCGCACGAGTCGTACCTCGCCGACCGCGAGGGCTTCCTCGACGTGCCCGAGCTGCACGGCGTCTCGGCGGGCGGCATGCCGACGCGCGTGAAGTGCCTGCACGCGCTCGCCGCCCACTCGCTCGCCGCCGGGCCGGGGCTCAACCCGATCGGCGACCTCGCGATCGAGGCGTCGTCGTGGAAGCCCACGGTGTGCGTCTGCGTCGACTACGGCGTCGACGACGAGGCGAACGCGGATGCCCCGGGCGGCACGCCCGCCGAGGGGGAGTCGTGACCTCGGAGCATCCGCCCCGCCGTTCGCACCGGTCGTCTCGGGCCGCGCGCCGCATCGCCCGCGGCGTCGCCATCGTGGCATCCGTCGCCGTGCTCGTCGCGGTGCCGCTGCCCGCGCAGGCCGACACCGTGCGCGACCGCCAGTACTGGCTCACCGACTACGGCTTCACGACCGCGTGGCAGACCACGCAGGGCGACGGCGTGACCGTCGCGGTCATCGACACGGGCATCGACTCGTCGGTCACCGAGCTGCAGGGCGCGGTCGTCGGCGGCACGGATGTCTCGGGCATCGGCTCGCCGAACGGACAGTCGCCCGTGGGCGACGACGCGAACCACGGCACGTGGGTGGCGTCGCTGCTCGCCGGCCGCGGCACGGGCGAGGGCAACGGCGTCATCGGCGTCGCCCCGCAGGCCGACCTGCTGTCGGTGTCGGTCGCGTTCGGGCAGACCGAGGAGGGGTCGATCAGCACCGACGACCAGATCGCCGCGGGCGTGCGCTGGGCCGTCGACAACGGCGCCGACGTCATCAACATGTCGCTCACCCGCAACACGCGCGACTGGCCCGAGAGCTGGGACGACGCGTTCGGGTACGCGTTCGCGAACGACGTCGTCGTGGTCGCCGCGGCCGGCAACCGGGGGAGCGGCACCACCGAGGTGGGTGCGCCGGCGACGATCCCGGGCGTGCTGACCGTCGCAGGCGTCGACATCGATCGCGAGGTGAGCTTCGACGCGTCGTCGCAGGGCATCTCGATCGGGGTGTCCGCACCGAGCGAGCAGCTCGTCGGCGTGCAACCGGGCAACACGGGCTACGTGCTGTGGGACGGCACGTCCGGCGCCGCGCCGCTCGTGAGCGGGCTGGTCGCGCTGGTGCGCTCGGCGTACCCGGAACTCGACGCGAACAACGTGATCCAGCGAGTGATCGCGACCGCCGACCCCGACGGGCACGAGGTGCCGAGCCCGCTCTACGGCTGGGGCCTCATCGACCCGCCGGCGGCGCTGACCGCCGAGGTCGAGCCGGTGAGCACGAACCCCATGGGCGACCTGTCGCAGTGGGTGACGATCCACCGCCGCGCCGACCTGCCGACGAGCGGCGAGGAGGTCGACGACGAGACCCAGGAGATCGTGCCGTTCGCCGACCCACCCGACCCGCAGTCGCGCGTCGCGCTGACGCTGTGGCCGACGCCGTCAACGCTGGCCTACATCACCCTGCCGCTCGCCCTGCTGTTGGGGTTTGGTACTCTGGCAACGCTGTTGGGCATCGGTGCCACTCGGCATATCCGGCGCACGTCGCGCCATGAAACGTGACCGCGGTCGGGAGTACAGTGTTCGCACGCCCCCACGCACCCACCAACTGAGGAGTTCATTCACCGTGCCCAAGATTCTCATCGTCGGTGGCGGCTATGCCGGGTTCTACACCGCGTGGAAGCTCGAGAAGTGGCTGCGCGCCGGTGAAGCGGAGGTCACGGTCGTCGACCCGCTGCCGTACATGACGTATCAGCCGTTCCTTCCCGAGGTCGCCGCCGGCTCGATCGAGCCCCGCCACTCGGTGGTCGCGCTGCGCCGCCACCTCCGCAAGACCAACGTCATCACCGCGAAGGTCACCAACATCGACCACGCGTCGAAGCAGGCGAACATCTCGCCCGAGGGCGCCGACGACTACCAGTTCGACTACGACATCGTCGTGGTCACCGGCGGCGCCGTCTCGCGCACCTTCCCCATCCCCGGCATCGCCGAGAACGCGTATGGGCTGAAGACCATCGAGGAGGCCGCCGCGATCCGCGACCGCCTGCTCACCAACTTCGACAAGGCCGCGAACCTCCCGGCCGGCCCCGAGCGCGACCGCCTGCTCACGGTCGTCGTGGTCGGCGGCGGCTTCGCCGGCATCGAGGTGTTCGCCGAGCTGCGCTCGTTCGCCAGCTCGCTGCTCGAGTTCTACCCGCAGCTGAGCTTCGACGACACCCACTTCCACCTCATCGAGGCGATGGGCCGCATCATGCCCGAGGTGTCGCTGCCCACGAGCCACTGGGTCATCAAGCACCTCGCCCAGCGCGGCGCCGAGATCCACCTCGACACGCAGCTCAAGTCGGCCGTCGACGGGCACATCGAGCTCTCGACCGGCCAGACCATGGATTCCGACCTCATCGTCTGGACCGCCGGCGTCATGGCGAACCCGCAGATCGTGCGCAACTCCGACCTGCCCGTCGAGGAGCGCGGCCGCATCAAGACCCGCCCCGACCTGCGCGTCGGCGACGAGGATGACATCGTCGAGGACGCCTGGGCGGCCGGCGACATCAGCGCCGTGCCCGACCTCACCGGCGGCGGCGTGGGCGGCTACTGCGTGCCCAACGCCCAGCACGCCGTGCGTCAGGGCAAGCTGCTCGCGAAGAACGTCGTCGCCGTGCTGCGCGGCGAGGAGCCGCGCGACTACGTGCACAAGAACCTCGGTGCCGTGGCCGGCCTCGGCATCGGCTCGGGCGCCTTCCAGTCGGGCAAGTTCGCCATGAAGGGCCTCATCGCCTGGTTCGCGCACCGCGGCTACCACGGCCTCGCCATCCCGAGCTGGGAGCGCAAGCTCCGCGTGTTCTGGGGCTGGTGGAACAACTTCTGGCTCGGTCGCGACATCGTCTCGCTCGAGGCCCGGCAGACGCCGCGCGCCGCGTTCGAGGAGTTCGCCGCGCGTCCGAAGCCGCCGGCCGAGGCCGCGCCGAAGGCGCCCGCCGCGAAGAAGCCGCGTGCTGCGGCGAAGAAGCCCGCGGAGGCAGCGGCCGCCAAGTAGCCGCCCGCACACCTCGTTCGAACGCGCCGCCCGCCTGCATCACGCAGGTCGGCGGCGCGTTCGCGTTCGCGGCGCGGTCGCCCCGTGGCATCCGCTCGGTAAGGTGAGGGCGCGGCACCGACCGCCGCTGCTCCCGTAGCCCAACTGGCAGAGGCAGGCGACTTAAACTCGCCCGAGTCTGGGTTCGAATCCCAGCGGGAGCACCGTGTTCGGCGACTTCTGGAGTTTCTTCATCGAGGGTGCATCCGAATCCGTACTCCATGCGGAAGTACAGATATCGGGTCGAATCGCACCCGCCGATCGAAAGGGAAAGTCCAATGAAGCGCATTCTCGCCACCGGATTCATCGTCGGCCTCGCCGTGGTCGGCTTCGCCGCGCCGGCTCAGGCCGCGGGGCACATGGGGCCCAACGACAACGCCTGCTTCGGTCAGGTGCACAAGACCATCAACACCGAGGGCGCGCTCGGCTTCACGAACGTCGGCGACGTCGTCAAGGCCATCGGCGGGCAGGGCAAGAACGACACCGCCCGCGGTGTCTGCGCGGCCGACTAGACGTCGGCTGGGGTCGGGCCCTGGGGAACGGCCCGACCCACCCCGAGCCGTCGACTCGACGGGCGTGATGCTCGCCGGGTCGGCGGTTCGGTTCGTCGGTATACTCCGAGTATGACCACCACGATCAAGGTGAGCGACGAGCTTCGTGACCGCCTCAAGGAACAGGCAGCGCGCGATGGGCTCACGCTCGGCGCGCACCTCGCGCACCTCGCCGATGCCGAGGATCGCAGGTGGCGGCTGAGCGCCCTGAAGGCGGCGATCGCCCGGTCGACGCCGGCGGACGCCGAGTCGCATGCGCACGAGACAGACGAGTGGGAGCGGGCCGAACTCACCGACGCTGAATCGTGACCGACCCGGAGCTCGCGCCGGGCGTGATCGCCTGGGCATCACTCGAGCCGGTGCGAGGCCGCGAACAGGGTGGTCACCGCCCGGTCCTCGTCGTCGCGTCGGCGGGCTACCTCGACGCCGTCACGACTCTCGCGATCGTGCTGCCGATCACCACGACCGACCGCGGCTGGCCGAACCACGTGCGCGTCGAGGGGGCGAGCGGACTCGACCGAACCTCCTGGGTGATGACCGAGCAACCGCGAACCCTTTCTCGTGACCGCCTCACCTCGGTCGGAGGTCAGGTCTCGCCGGAGACCCTCGCCGCGGTTCGCATGTGGCTCGGCGACTTCCTCGACCTCTGACGAGTCAGCGCATGCGACGCCGAAGCAGCAGCGCGGCGACGACGGATGCCACGGCCAGGATGCCCACCAGCCACGCCAGCGCGACCCAGATGTCGGCACCCACGGGGGAGCCCGCGAACAGCGCGCGCATCGAGTCGACGATCGCGGTGACCGGCTGGTGCTCGGCGAACCACGCGACCGGCGCGGGCATCGAGTCGGTCGGCACGAACGCCGAGCTGATGAACGGCAGGAAGATGAGCGGGTAGCTGAACGCACTCGCCCCGTCGACCGACTTCGCCGACAGCCCGGCGATCACCGCGAGCCAGGTGAGCGCGAGCGTGAACAGCATAAGCACGCCGACGATCGCGAGCCAGGCCCAGACGGATGCCCCGGTGCGGAAGCCCATCGCGAACGCGACGCCGACCACGATGGCCACCGACACGAGGTTCGCGACGAGCGACGTGAGCACGTGCGCCCAGAGCGCGCTCGACCCGGCGATCGGCATCGACCGGAACCGGTCGAACAGGCCGCCCTGCAGGTCGAGGAACAGCCGGTACGCGGTGTACGCGACTCCCGACGCGACGGTGATGAGCAGGATGCCCGGCAGCAGGTAGTCGACGTACGCGACCCCGCCACCGACGTCGATGGCGCCGCCCAGCACGTAGACGAACAGCAGGAGCAGCGCGATCGGCGTGACCGCGGTGGTGAGGATCGTGTCGGGGCTGCGCAGCACGTGTCGCAGCGACCGGCCGGTGAGCACGCCCGTGTCGGCGAGCGGGTGGATGGCGGTCATGGGAGTTCCGTTCCGGTGGGGGCGGACGCGCCGCTCGGTGCATCCGCTGCGCTCATGACGCCGATGACCGCGAGGAAGACCTGTTCGAGGGAGGGCTGGCGCTCGACGACCTCGACCTCGGCTGGCGGCAGCAGCCGCCGCAGCTCGTCGAGGGTGCCCTCGTGCGCCACGACGCCGTCGTGCAGGATCGCGATGCGGTCGGCGAGCCGCTCGGCCTCCTCGAGGTGCTGCGTGGTGAGCAGCACGGAGGTGCCGTCGGCCGCGAGGGCCGCGACGGTCTCCCACACCTCGTTGCGGGCCTGCGGGTCGAGCCCGGTGGTGGGCTCGTCGAGGAAGATGACGGGCGGTTCGCCGACGAGGCTCATGGCGATGTCGAGCCGGCGACGCATGCCGCCGGAGTACTTCGCGGCGGGCCGGTCGGCGGCATCGGCGAGCGAGCACCGTGCGAGCAGGTCGTCGGCCACGGCGGTCGGATGCGGGAGGTGACGCAGCCGCGCCACCAGCACCATGTTCTCGCGGCCGGTGAGCACGTCGTCGATCGCGGTGAACTGGCCGGTCAGGCTGATCGACGCGCGCACGTCGCGCGGCGCGGTCGCGACATCGTGGCCGAGCACCCGCGCGCTTCCCGCGTCGGCGGCGAGCAGCGTCGAGAGGATGCGGACCAGGGTGGTCTTGCCCGCACCGTTCGCGCCGAGCAGGGCGACGATGCTGCCGGGCGCCACCTCGAGGTCGACGCCGCGCAGCACGTCGAGGTCGCCGAACGACTTCTCGAGGCCGCGCACCTGCACCGCGGCGGTCATGAGCCTGCGCCCCGTTCGGCCTCGTCGATGGCGCGCACGAACCGGGCGCGCTCGGTGTCGATCCACTGCTTGCCCAGGTACGCCCGGGCGAAGGAGTCGGCGAATTCGACGGGATCGTCGCCGACGATGTCGCGCAGGGGAGTGCCGTCGACCGCGGCGCGCTCCCACAGGTCGGCCAGGTCGCCGAACATCGTGACGAGGGTGTCGCCGTCGGTGATGCCGCCGGCGTACATGAGGTAGCGGTGCATCGCCTGCGCGGCGGTGCGGTAGGGATCGGCGAGGCCGGCGATGCGCGCGCGGTCCTGTCGGTACTGCTTCTTCTGCTCGAGCGACCCGGTGAGGGCCTCGATCCACTTGGCGGCCATGTCAGCGCGCTCCTTCGTTCGTGTCGTTCGTGTCGTTCGTGTCGTTCGTGTCGTGGTGCGGGGCGGGCTCGGGGCGCAGGTGCCCGATCCGCTCCGCGAGGAAGTCCCAGGTGGCCCAGAACTCGTCGAGCACCGCCTGGCCGGCGGCGTTCAGCGTGTAGACCTTGCGCGGCGGCCCCTTCTCGGAGGGGACGCGTTCGACGTCGACGAGCCCGCGCTGCTCGATGCGCACCAGCAGCGCGTAGACGGTGCCCTCGGCGATGTCGGCGAAGCCCTGCTCGCGCAGGCGGGCCGTGATCTCGTAGCCGTAGGCGGGCGCCGTCGCGAGCAGCGCCAGCACGATGCCCTCCAGCGTGCCCTTCAGCATCTCGGTCATCTGCTTCGCCACGAGTCGTGCCGCCCATCTGGTCAGTGTCACTGAGTACCGGTACATAGTAAGCACGAGTACCGGTACTTGGCAAGACCGAGTAGTGAACGGGGTGAGCGGATGCCGCCGAAGTGGACGTGCGCGCCCGGCCCTGTCGCCCGCGCCCACTCCGCCGATACAGTTGCCCCGAACGGGCATCTTGCGAGCGGGTGGAGGGCGCGATGGCGGACGTGATCGAGATCGAGGGGCTGCACAAGCATTTCGGGAAGGTGCGGGCGCTCGACGGCCTCGACCTCCGGCTGGCCGAAGGGCAGGTGCTCGGATTCCTCGGGCCGAACGGCGCGGGCAAGTCCACGACGATCCGCGTGGTGCTCGGGCTCATGCGCAAGACCTCCGGGCAGGTGCGCCTGTTCGGCGACGACCCCTGGGCCCACGCCGTGCGCCTGCACCGCCGGCTCGCCTACGTGCCCGGCGACGTCGCGCTCTGGCCGCAGCTCACCGGAGGCCAGTGCATCGACGTGCTCACCTCGTCGGGCCCGGCCGTGAACGCCGAGCGCCGCGACGCGCTCATCGAGCGGTTCGACCTCGACCCGACCAAGCGCGTGCGCGACTACTCCAAGGGCAACCGGCAGAAGGTCGCGCTCGTCGCCGCGTTCTCGGCCGAGGCCGACCTGCTGGTGCTCGACGAGCCGACCAGCGGGCTCGACCCGCTCATGGAGGAGGTCTTCCGCGAGACCGTGGCGGAACGCGCCGCCGACGGGGCATCCGTGCTGCTCTCGAGCCACATCCTGAGCGAGGTCGACGCGCTCTGCGAGGACGTCGCGATCGTGCGCAAGGGGACGATCGTGCGCTCCGGCAGCGTCGCCGAGCTGCGAAGCCTCTCCCGCACGTCGGTGCACGCCGTGACCACGAGCCCCGCGCCCACGCTCGACCACGCGACGGTGTCCGGCCTCCAGCGCACGCCCGCGGGCGAGGGCACCGAGCTGAGCTTCTCGGTCGACCCCGGAGCGCTCGACACGGTGCTGCCACCCGTGCTCGCCGCGGGGGTGAGTGCGCTGACCGTGCGCCCGCCGAGCCTCGACGAGCTCTTCCTCAGCGAGTACGAGGACGCGTGATGACCGCCACCACCGAGGCGCGCGAGACCGGCGCGCGGCCCGCCGAGCCCGCCGGCAGCGGGTTCGGCGCGGTGCTGCGCGTGCAGCTGCGCACGGGCTGGAAGGCGCCGGTCATCTGGGTGCTCGCACTCGTCGGCGGGTACGCCGCGACCGTCGCCGCGCTCGACACCACCTACGGCACCCCCGAACAGCTCGCGACCTACGAGCAGACCGTCGGCTCCGATCCCGCGATGGCCGCGATCAACGGCACGCCCTACGGCGCCGACACCCTCGGCGGAGTCGCCGCCAACGAGTTCGGGTTCATCGCCGCCATCGCGATCCCGCTCATGGGGCTGTTCCTCGTCGCCCGCCAGACCCGAGCGCCCGAGGAGTCGGGCCTGCTCGAACTGCTGCGCTCGCGCGGCGTCGGCCGCCGCGCCCCGTGGACCGCCGCCGTGGTCGTGACGGTCGTCGCGCTGGCGCTCGTCGGCACCGGCATGGCCCTCGTGCTCATCGCGTACGGCGAACCGGCGGATGCCGCGTGGCTGTACGGCGCCTCGATCGCGACGCTGGGCGGGGTCTTCGCCGGCCTCGCGACGTTCGTCGGGCAACTCGTCCGCCGCGCCGCAGGCGTCACCGCGGTGGGCATCATCGTGCTCGGCGGCGCATACCTCACCCGAGCGATCGGCGACGTGCGCGACAACGCCTGGAAGTGGCTCTCGCCGCTGGCCTGGCAGCAGGAGACGCGACCGTTCGCCGACGACAGCCGCGTCTGGCCGCTGCTGCTCGCGCTCGCCGTGGTGATCGTGCTCGTGGTCGCGGGCCTCGTGCTGGTCGGCAGCCGCGACCTCGGCTCGGCGATGGTCGCCTCGCGACCCGGCCCGCGCCGCGCGAGCCGCTTCGGCGCCTCGACCCTCGGGCTCGCGCTGCGCGCCCACGCACCGGCCGGGCTGGGCTGGATCGCCGGCGCGGCCGTCGTGGGCGTCGTGTTCGGCGCGTTCACCGACGACATCGCCGACGCCGTCGCGGCGAACCCCGCACTCGCCGGCATGTTCGGCGCCGACGCGGCCGACCAGGTCAACGAGTCGTACGCGGGCTTCACGCTGCTGCTCATCGCGTTCATGGCGATGGGATGCCTCGCCCAGTCGATGCTCCGACTGCACGGCGAGGAGACGGGCGGGCGACTCGAACCCACGCTCGCGCGGGCCTCGCACCGCGTCGGCTGGATGACGACCCACGCCGTCACCGCCGCCGTGTTCGCCTGCATCGCCCTGCTCGTCGGCGGGGCGGGGCTCGCGTGGACCGCGGGCGACCGCGTCGACGGCGTGCTCGCGGCGACCGCCGCCTACCTGCCCGCGGTGCTCGTCATCGGCGGGCTCGGGATGCTGCTCTTCGGCCTCGTGCCCGGCTGGTCGAGCCTCATCTGGCTCGTGCTCGCGTACGCCGTGTTCGCCGACCTGCTCGGCAGCACGCTCTCGCTGCCCGACTGGGCGCTCGCGCTGTCGCCGACGCACGTCGTCGGCGACGTGCCGGTCGACGACGTGGACGCTGCGGCCGAGCTGTGGCTGTCGGTCGTCGCGCTCGGCACGGCGGCCGTCGGGGCGATCGGGTTCCGGCTGCGCGACGTGCCGCGCTGAGCGGGGCATCCGCCCGCCCCTGCACCCTCTGGGGTCAGTTCAGCAGGTCGAGGTAGCGCAGCAGCACGCCCTCGCGGAGCGCCCACGGCGAGACCTCGAGCTCCTTCACCCCGAACGCCCGCATGGTCTCCGCGAGCACGACGCCGCCGGCGACGATCTGGAACGTGCGGTCGGCGGTGATGCCGGGCAGCGCGGTGCGTGCGTCGGCGGGGATCTTCGCCAGGCGCGGCACCCAGTCGTCGAGCTGGCGCAGGCGCAGCAGGCTGCGCTCGTTCGATCCGACGCCGTCGACCACCGAGCCGGCGAGCCGGGCGAGCGATCGGATCGTCTTCGACGAGCCGACCACGTGCGCCGGGTCGGGCAGCGCGGCGAACTGCTCGCGCGCCTCGGCGAGCACGCCCGCCGCATGCGTGCGCAGCGCATCGAGCTGGTCGCGGGTGGGCGGATCGTCGGGGAGGAAGCCGATCGTGGAACGGCCCGCGCCGAGCGGCACCGAGATGGCGACGTCGGGCTGCTCGTCGCCGCCCGCGGCGATCTCGAGCGAGCCGCCGCCGATGTCGAACAGCAGCAACTGCTCGGCCGACCAGCCGTACCAGCGGCGCACGGCGAGGAACGTGATGCGCGCCTCGTCCTCACCCGAGAGCACGCGCAGCTCCACGCCGGTCTCGCGTTCGACGAGCGTGAGCACCTCCTCGCCGTTCGTCGCCTCGCGCAGCGCCGAGGTCGCCAGCGGCAGCATCTCCTCGACGCCCGCCTCCTCGGCGGTCGCGACCGCGCCGCGGATCGCGGTGAGGATCGCGTCGATGCCCTCGTCGCTGATCGCCCCGTCGTCGCCGAGGTAGCGCATGAGCCGGAGCACCGACTTGTGCGAGGCGCTCGGTACCGGTGCGGCGCCGCGATGGGCATCGACCACGAGCAGGTGAACGGTGTTGGAGCCCACGTCGAGCACCCCGAGTCGCATGGGTCGAGCCTATCGGCCGGCGGTGGCCTCCGCGTCGCGCCGGGCCGCGAGCCAGCGGCGCAGTCGTACCGCCACGGCGACTGCCGCGATCACCGCGAGGCCGGCCGCGAGCGCGGGTGCGAGCACCGGCAGGGCGGACTGGGCGTACCGTGCCGAGACGAGCAGTGCGACCAGCACGCCCGCAGCCAGTGCGAGGAGCGCCCACGCGATCGGCGAGCGGTTCATGATCGCGCGGCCCGCCGTGTGCGGCAGCGGCACGAGCAGCGCGGCGGCCGACGTGGCGGCCGAGAGCGTGATGACCGTGAGCACCTCGGCGACGAGCGTGTGTGCGAAGTCGTCGGCGGCGGGCGCGACCTGCAGGCCCGCCCACGTGCCCAGCGCGAGCAGCAGCAGGCCGGTGATGCGCAGTACGGCGACGCGTCCGCGCACGACGGCCGGCGACTGGCCGTCGAAGCGCACGCGCGTGACCACGCCGAACAGCACGACCGCATCGAACCCGACGACGCGGGCCGCGAACGACGCGACGGCGACGAGCACGATGCCCCACGGTGCGGCGACCGCGCGCGCCTGAGCGGTCGGCACCCGGCGCATCAGCACGGCGGGCAGCACGGATGCCACGACGTTGACGATCGCGAGGGCGACGCCGATCGCGAGCAGCGTCCGCAACGCCGTCCCGAGCGCGGCGACCGGTGTCGTGATGAGGGCGAGCAGGGATGCCGCGGAGACGGCGAGGGCGATCGCCGTGCGGCGGCCGATCGGCACGGTCGGCGTACGGTCGAACTCGGCCGCGGCACGGTTGCGGCCCGACGGGTGGAGCGCCGCGCTCGCCGCCCCGGCACGCGCGGGGATGAGCCGCGCCGGCAGGGCCACGGCGACGATCGCGACGAGCGCGGCGACGAGGGCGCCGATCCAGGGCAGCGTCGACGCCGTGGCGACGCCCGGCACCGCGGTCGTGAGGCCGGTCGCGCGCGACCAGTCGCCGGCTGCGCCGGCCTCGACCGTGCCGGCCGTGCCGTCGGCGGACTCCGACGACGAGCCCCCGGTGCCGTCCGTATCGCGGTCGTCGCTTCCCTCGGCCGGATCGGCGCCCGACCCCGAGCCCGCGCCCGTGCGCTCGGACGTGCCGCCCGGGGCATCCGCTTCGTCATCGCCGGCGTCGCCGCCCGCGGCCGTCTCGCCGACGAGCACCGTGATCGCGGTCGGGTTGCTGATGTTGCCCACCGAGTCGGTCTGCAGCGTCGTGAGCACGTGCGAGCCTGCGCCGAGCGCGCTGATGGCGCAGGTCCACGCGCCGTCCGAGCCGACGGTCGCCGTGCAGAGCAGTTCGCCGGCCTCGTAGATCGCGACCTCGGCGCCGGGTTCGCCGACGCCGCGCGCGGTCGCCGCGCCCGTGTCGAGTCGCGCGCCGTCGCGCGGGGTGCGCACGAACGGTGCGGCGGGTGCGGCGCGGTCGACGCTGATGGTCAGGGATGCGCTCGGCGCGGACCGCGACGGGGCGCTGAACCCGGTGGACT
>CAJXGN010000016.1 GCA_913053875.1 uncultured Agromyces sp.
AGGCATCCGCCCGCCGACGCCACCACCGCGCGCTCACATCGCATTCGAAGCAGTCCCCGGTACGCTCATCCACACCACCGACCTGCTGGAGGCGTCGAGCACAACGTGCCCAACCCCGTCGATCGTCCGAGTCCGCCCGCCATGCGACCCGATCCGGCACGCTCGTGATCGGCGCACTGCTCCTGCTGCTCGCGGGCCTCGTGCTCACGGCGCTGATCATCGCCGCGAACGGCTACTTCGTCGCGCAGGAGTTCGCGTACATGTCGGTCGACCGCGCGCGGCTGCGCGCCCAGGCCGAGCAGGGCGATGCGGCCGCCGAACGCGCGCTCGCCGTCACGCGCCGCACCTCGTTCATGCTGTCGGGCGCGCAGCTCGGCATCACAGTCACGGGCCTGCTCGCGGGCTACGTCGCAGAGCCGTTCATCGGCGAGTCGCTCGGCACGATGCTCGGCATCGCGGGCGTTCCGCAGGCGGTCGGCATCACCGTCGGCACCGTGTCCGCCCTCGCGCTCGCGACGGTCGCGCAGATGATCTTCGGCGAGCTCTTCCCCAAGAACCTGGCGATCGCGAACCCGGATCCGCTCGCCCGCGGGCTGGCCCGCTCGACGCAGATCTACCTGGGCGTCTTCGGCTGGCTCATCTCGCTGTTCGACGCGGCGTCCAACGCCGTGCTCCGGCTGATCCGGGTCGAGCCGGTGCACGACGTCGACTCGAGCGCCACGGCGGAGGACCTCGAGCACATCATCGACGACTCGCGCGCGAGCGGCGACCTGCCCGACGAGCTGTCGATCCTGCTCGACCGCATCCTCGACTTCCCGCATCGCGACGTCGAGCACGCCATGGTGCCGCGCGTGCGCGTCGACACGCTGGAGCCGGACGTCGCGATCGGCGAGCTGCGCACGCTCATGGCGAGCGGGCACACCCGGTATCCGGTGCTGGGCGACGGCGAGGAGCCGGTCGGCGTGGTGCACCTCGCCGACGTGCTGCGCGCAGACCCCGCCGACCCGCGGCCGGTGCGCGAGATCATGCGCGACCCGCTCGTAGTGCCCGACCTGATGCCGATGCCCGACGCGCTGGAGGAGCTGACGCGCACGCGCAACGAGCTCGCGTGCGTCATCGACGAATACGGCGGGTTCGTCGGCGTCGTCACGATCGAGGACCTCGCCGAGGAGCTGGTCGGCGAGATCGGCGACGAGCACGACGACGAGCCCGGGGCGGGCGCCGAGCTCGACGCCGACGGCACCTGGGTCATGGACGGCGACGTGCACCTCGACGAGGTCTCGCGCCTCATCGGCCACGACCTGCCACGCGGCGACTACGAGACGATCGCCGGCCTCGTCATCGCCGAGGGGCGCGGGCTGCCGGATGCGGGTGAGAGCGTCGAGGTCGAGCTGCCCGTGAGCGGTGCCGACCTGGCCGAGGACGAGCCGGTCGCCCCGCGCATCCGCGTCGAGGTCGTCGAGATCGAACGGCACGTGCCATCCGTCGTCAGGGTGTCCCTCATCGATGCGGAGGCCGAGCGATGAGCGCGTGGGTCGTCGTCCCCGTCACGATCGGACTGATCGTGCTCAGCGCCTTCTTCGTGATCATCGAGTTCGCGCTGATCGGCGCGCGGCGCCACCGACTGGAGCAGGATGCCGCCGACAGCGCCGCCGCCCGCGCGGCGCTGCGGGGCATGAACGAGCTGACGGTGATGCTCGCCGGCGCGCAGCTCGGCATCACGGCCTGCACGTTCGCGCTCGGTGCGGTCACCAAGCCCGCGGTCGACGACTGGCTCGGGCCGGTCTTCTCCTCGTGGGGGCTGCCCGACTGGCTGGCGGGCGGCGCGGCGTTCCTGCTCGCCCTGCTGCTGGTCACGTTCCTGCACCTCGTCATCGGCGAGATGGCGCCGAAGTCGTGGGCGATCGCGCACCCCGAGGCCGCGGCGAAGCTGATCGGGCTGCCCTCGCGCGGCTTCATCCGCGTGTTCCGGCCGTTCCTGCTGTGGGTGAACCGCGTCGCGAACGTGCTCGTCGCCAAGACCGGCGTCGAGCCCGTCGACCGGGCCGCCGTCGGCGGACGCGACGCCGACACCATCCGCAACCTCGTGGAGTACTCGACCCAGGTCGGCGTGCTCGAGCCCGAGCTGCAGTCGCAGATCTCCGAGGTCATCGCGCTGCAGGAGCTCACGGTCGACGCGATCACGACCCCGAACGCGACGCCGACGGCAGCCGAAGCGGATGCCACGGTGGCCGACGTGCGCGCCGCGGCCCTCGCGTCGGGCCACCTGCGCATCCTCCTCGCCGACGGCGACGGCCGGCTGACCCGGGTCGTGCACGTGCGCGACACGCTGCTCGCCGACGACGCCGAGCCCGCCGAGGCGTTCGCGCGGGCCTCGTTCCGCGTCGACGCCGCGACACCGGCGTACGAGCTGCTGCGCCGCATGCGCGACGAGCGCGTGCAGCTCGCCGTCGTCGAGCGAGGCGACGACCTGCTCGGCATCGTCACGCTCACCGACGTGGTGCAGCGCATCCTGCCCGTCGCCGGCGAGCTGCCCGCGAACGGCTGAGCGCCGCTCGTCGAGCCCACCGAGTACGCAGAAATCGATATCGCGCGCCGGGTTCCCGCACTCTGCGTACTCGGTCAGCCGGCGACGACGTGCGCGACTTGCTCGACCACGAGCACCACCGCGAGCACGATCATCGCGGCGCCCGAGACGCGCGAGACGATCCGCATCGCCGACGGCCGCAGCCGCACGACCGTGCGGGCGCCGTAGCCGACGACCGAGTACACGACCGCGCACGCGGCGACGAACACCAGCCCGAGCACCGCCAGCTGCACCGGGAGCGGCCACGCCCCCGCGGCATCCGTGAACTGCGGCAGCAGCACCACGAGCACGAGCAGTCCCTTCGGGTTCAGCCCGCTCACCCCGGCACCCTGCATCAGGCGAAGCCAGGGGCGAGCGGATGCCTCGGGCTGCCCGCCGCCCGCCATCACGGCGTCCGATGCGACCGCGCCCGACGTGCCGCCCGTGGCATCCGCCCCGCCCACCGCCGCCACGACCGGCGGCGCCCGCAGCACCCGCACGCCCAGCACGGTGAGGTACAGCGCGGCCGCGATCGTGAGCGCGGCGATGAATCCGGGCAGCGCCGCGACCACCGCGCCCACGCCGACGGCGACCGCAGCGACCACGACGAGGTACCCGGCGAGGATGCCGACCAGCGACGGCAGGATGGTGCGCTCGCGCGTGCCGGCCGCGATCAGGTACGCCCAGTCGGGGCCCGGCACGAGCACCATCAGCGTCATCATGATCGAGCACGCGACCAGCAGTTGCACGTCCACGGCGTCTCCCATCTCCTCGATGGAAGGAATCTACGGAAGTCGGCGAGGAAGCCGCTGCCGAAGATCGCCACCCTTCGCGTCGATCGTGGAAGAATCTTCCCCATGGATGCCACGGACCGCAGAATCCTTGCCGAGTTGCAGCAGGACGGCCGCCTGAGCCTCACCGAACTCGCCGAGCGGGTGCAGCTCAGCATGTCGCCGACGCACCGCCGGCTGCGCGCCCTCGAGGAGTCGGGCGCCATCACCGGGTATCGCGCGGTCATCGACCCCGACGCGGTCGGCCTCGGCTTCGGCGCCCTCGTGTTCATCACCATGGACCAGGCGAACCGTGCCACCGTGCCCGACTTCGACCAGGCCGTCGCCGAGATCCCCGAGGTGATCCAGGCGCTGCGCCTCTTCGGCGACCCCGATTACCTGCTCCGCGTCGCCGTGCCCGACCTGCCGTCGTACCAGCGCCTCTGGGACGAGCGCCTCTCCGCGCTGCCCGGCGTGCGCCGCGTCGAGTCGACCCTCGTCATGAAGACCGTCGTCGACGACCGCCCGCTGCCGGTCTGAGCGCGCCTCCCCGTCCCGCGTGTATCGTGCCGCCATGCCCGCCACGCTGCTCGACCTCGAACCCGACTGCTGCGCGGGCGAGAGGTGCACGTGCTGAGCGGGGCGCAGCGAGTGGACGCCGACCGCCGCGAGCAGCTGCAGCGCCGCATCCGCTGGATCGTCGCCGGCACCATCGCGTACAACGTCGTCGAGGCGATCGTCGCGATCACGGCCGGCTCGATCGCGTCGTCCGTGGCGCTGATCAGCTTCGGCCTCGACTCCGTGGTCGAGGTGCTCTCCGCCGCGGCGGTCGCCTGGCAGTTCACGCGCCGCGACCCGGAACGATGGGAGCGCCCCACCCTGCGGGTGATCGCGATCGCGTTCTTCGCGCTCGCCGCCTACGTGTCGGCGAGCGCCGTGCTCGCGCTTCTCGGGCGCGACGACGCCGGCCACAGCACCGTCGGCATCGTGCTCGCCGCCGTCAGCGTCGTCGTGATGCCCGTGCTCTCCTACGCCGAACGCCGGGCCGGCCGCGAACTGGGCTCGGCCACCGCGGTCGCCGACTCGAAGCAGACCCTAATCTGCACGTACCTGTCCGCGGCCGTGCTGCTCGGCCTCGTGCTGAACAGCGCGTTCGGCTGGTGGTGGGCCGATCCGATCGCGGCCCTCGTGATCGCCGGCTTCGCGGTGCGCGAGGGCATCGAAGCCTGGAAGGGCGACACCTGCGCGACTTCGGTCGGCATGATCCTCGAGGGCGACGAGTCCGACCGCTGATCGTCGAGTCGCGCGCCTACAGCGCGAGGTGCAGCCGCAGCGCGTCGTCGATCGCGCCCATCTGCTCGGCACCCAGCCACCCGACCACCCCGCTGATCCGCGAGACGGCGACGGTGCGCACCTGTTCCGCCTGCGCCTTCGAGTCGCGCGGGAGTCCCGATTCGCGCGCCGTGACGAGCACCCGGACCTCGTGCACGCGTCCCGTGTTCGACGTCAGCGGCACCACGGTGATCACTCCGCGCTCGCTGCGCGACGCAACGGAGTTCGCGGTGTTGTTGCCGACGATGACGGCCGGTCGGGTCTTGGCAGCCTCGGAGCCGACCGGCGGATCGAGGTCGACGAGCACGATGTGTCCGCGCCGGAGCAGCGGGCGCGCGCCGGTCACGCGACCGATGTGCTGTCGGTGCCGATGCCGTCTGCTGCTGCGGTATCCCACCCGTCGTCGTCCCACTCGCGGAACGCCTCGGCGTACGCGTCGGCGAGGCGACTCTCGCGCAGCATCCTCACGGCGTCCTGCACGGCAGCCGAGCGACTCGGGTAGGCGCCCGAGAGGGTTTCGCCGTCGAGGAAGGCGATGTCGGCGTCGCTCAGGCTCAGGCTCACCTTGGCGTAGGTCATGCGTCGATGCTACTCCGGTAGCAAGAGGGTTGCCACCGCAGCGTGCGGCGCGGAGCGCGCCGACGACGCGCCCCTGCGCGATACCGTAGGGGCATGGAGATCCTGCGCGGCATCGTCGTCCTCATCCACCTCGTCGGGTTCGCCACCCTGTTCGGCGCCTGGGTCGTCGAGGTGTTCGGCAAGCGCGGCATCAACCGCATCATGCACTGGGGCCTGGCGATCGCCGCGGTCGCCGGCATCGCGCTGGCCGCGCCGTGGGGGATCGAGTGGGAGCTCGACTACACGAAGCTCGCGGTGAAGCTCGTGATCCTCGTGGTCATCGGCGCGCTGCTCGGCATCGGCGCCGGCCGCCAGCGCAAGTCCGGCTCCGTGCCGCCCGCGATCTTCTGGTCGATCGGCGTGCTGACGCTCGCGAACGCGGGTATCGCGGTGCTCTGGCGCTGAGCGAGCGGATGCCCGGCAGCCGCGGAACGGTACTCGCATGACCGGCGAGGTCCGCAACATCCACGACGCGCTCGCGTCGTTCACCGAGCACTGGCAACCGCGACGCCTTGCGAGCGTCAACGACTACGACGTGAAGGTCGTGAAGGTGCAGGGCGAGTTCACCTGGCACTCGCACCCCGACACCGACGAGCTGTTCCTCGTCGTCTCGGGCGAGCTGGTCATCCAGCTGCGCGACGGCGACGTGACGCTCGGCCCGGGCGACGTCTACGTCGTGCCCCGCGGCGTCGAGCACTGCCCGAGGGCCGACGGCGAGGTCGCGGCGCTCCTGATCGAACCCCAGGGCACGGTCAACACGGGCGACACCCCGGGCGCCCGCACCGCGCAGCTGCGCGAGCTCGGCTGACGCGGCCCCCTCCTCGAGTCGTCACGAACTGCCGGAATCGGCCAGGTCGAGGCGACATCTCATGACGACTCGCGATCAGGCGACGTCGAGCACGAGCGCGGCGGGAAACCGCGCGAGCACGAGCCGGAAGGGCCAGCGCGCCGACTCGGAGGCATCCGCCCCGTCGATGACCCGCGGGGAGCACAGCTCGACCTCGCGGCCCTTCCAGCGCAGGGTGGCGCCGCCGGCCGCGAGCACGTTGCGCGCCCAGTTCGTGCGGGCGCCCCACGGCAGCCCGATCATCACGAGCGAGCGGTCGCGCGTCGGCACGACTGCGATCGGCGTCGCGTACTCGGTGCCGCTGCGGCGCCCGCGGTGGCGGATCAGCGCCCAGAGCGGCACGAAGCGCCGGCCGGCGAGCGCCCCCGCGACCGGCGCGGTGGCGTTGACGAGCCCGCGCGGCGGGCCCGGTCGGCGGGCGGAGGGCTGTTCCTCGGCCTGAGGGCGAGAGCTTGCGCCCTCAGACGAAGAAACGGCACTCAGGCCGGGTTCGGCCGCGGGCTGCGGGTCGGTTCGGGTGGGATCGATGGTTCGGTTCATGCACATGAGACGGATGACACGTGGCCGATGTGACAGCGAACCCCGAGGCATCCGCCCTCTTGCGTCACACTCGCGACCCGTGGATCGTCGGAACTGTCATGACCGAGTTCGCCGAGCTGTGGAGCGCGCATCGCAGGGTGGTGCGCGACATCGCGTACCGCGTGCTGGGGTCGGTCGCCGACGCCGAGGACGTCACGCAGGAGACCTACGTGCGCCTCCTCGCCCGCCTCGACGACCCCGGCGCCGCGCGACTCGACGAGCCTCGCGCCTGGCTCGTGACCGTCGCATCGCGCCTCGCGATCGACCGGCTGCGTGCGCACGAGCACTCGCGCCGCGCGTACGTCGGCCCGTGGCTGCCCGAGCCCGTCGTGACCGACGAGCGCACCCTGCCGGAGGACCGCGTGACCCTCGACGACTCGGTGCGCATGGCGCTGCTCGTCGTGCTCGAGCAGCTCTCCCCCGCCGAGCGCACCGCGTTCCTGCTGCACGACGTATTCGACCTCGGGTTCGACCGCATCGCCGACGTGCTCGGGGTGAGCCCCGCCGCCGCACGGCAGTCGGCGTCGCGGGCGCGGAAGCGCATCGCCGCGGAGGGCGACGCGCGCTTCCCGGTCGACCCCGCGACGGCGCGGCGACTCACGGAGCGCTTCGCTGTAGCGGCATCCGACGGCGACATCGACGGGCTCGTCGAGCTGCTCGCCGCCGACGCGACCGGGCACTTCGACTCGGGCGGGTTCTTCCCGGATGCCCCCGAGGGCACGCTCCACGGCGCCGAGCCGGTCGCCCGGCAGCTGCTCGCCGGCCTCGGCGGGCTGGGCCTCGCGTTCGAGGTCGCCGAGGTCAACGCGGCACCCGGCGTCATCGTGCGCCGGCACGGCCGCGTGGTCACCGTGATCGCGCTCGGGTTCGTCGGCGATCGCATCGCGGCGATCCACGGCATCGGCAACCCCGACAAGCTCGCGCACGTGCGCTGAGGAGCCCGTGTCGCCACCCTCGGCTAGCCTCGCGGCCATGACCATCCAACGCATGGACAACGTCGCCATCGTGGTCGACGACCTCGACGCGGCGGTCGCGTTCTTCGCAGCGCTCGGGCTGGCGCTCGAGGGGCGTGCTGCGGTCGAGGGCGATTTCGCCGACCAGACCGTCGGGCTCGACGGCGTGCGCAGCGAGATCGCCATGATGTGCACGCCCGACGGGCACGGCCGCCTCGAGCTGACGCGGTACGACCACCCCGAGGCATCCGCCCCCTCACCGGCGCAGCCGCCGCCCAACACGCTCGGCCTGCACCGCGTGATGTTCGCCGTCGACGACCTCGACGCGACCCTCGAACGGTTGCGTCCACTCGGCGGCGAGCCGCTGCGTGGCGTCGCGAACTACCAGGACGAGTTCCGGCTCTGCTACCTGCGCGGGCCGGCCGGCATCATCGTGGCGCTGGCCGAGCAGGTGGGGTAGCGACTTCCCAGCGCTGACGAGCGTCAGTAGGGCGCCGCGAGACCCTCGAACATCGGGAAGTGCTTCACGTTCCGGGTGAGGAGGCGTGCATCGAGCACGGTCGTCGTCGCCGCGATCGCGAGCTCGGCCGCGTCGATGCCGCGGTTGCCGGGCAGCCACCGTCGTCCGAGCTCGCCGGCGACCTCGGCGACCCGCTCGTCGAGCGGGTGCCATGTGAAGGCACCGAAGAGCGCACGCGTCGCCGACTCCTCGGCGCCGCGCATGCCCGCGAGGATCTCGAGCCGGGTGACCTCGCTCGCGTGCAAGGGACCCGTCGCCCGTGCGTCGCGCAGCGCATCGACCGCCTCCCGACGTCCGCGGAGCACGTCGATGAGCACCGAGGTGTCCACCAGCGTGGTCATCGGTCGGATGCCTCGCGCAGCCGCCGCCCGCTGCGCAGGCCCTCGACGTATGCCTCGCCGTCGAGGTCGTGCTCGATCCACCCTCCGAACGCGATGTCGATGGCGCGGAGATCCGCGGCTTCGTCGCGTTCCGCCCCGTACACCTGAGCCACCGCGTCGCGGATGAGGGCAGAGATCGATCGCCCGGTGCGGCTCGCGGCGTCGTCGAGGAGACGCCGGTCCTCCTCGGTCAGCGAGATCTGGGTGCGAAGCATGATGTAATGCTACATCACGCCGTGCGGCGGGACCCAGACGCACCCACTGGCCCGCGCCCCAGCGCGGGCGTACCGTGGAACGTGAACGAGGAGGTTCACGTGAGTGCCACTCGAGCAACCACGGCCCGGTCCGCCGGTGAGCAGGGCTCCCGCGGGGTCGACGAGCAGGAGTCGCGAGCGGTCGCCGAAGCGGCCCGCGAGCAGGAGTGGCGGAAGCCCAGCTTCGCCAAGGGCCTGTACCTGGGCGACTTCGACCTGACGCTGATCCACCCGCATCCGACGCCCCCGCCCGAGCAGGCCGAGCGAGGCGAGGCGTTCCTCGCCGAACTCGAGGCGTTCCTCTCGACCGTCGACGTGGCGCAGATCGAGCGCGACGCGCTGATCCCCGACGAGGTCGTGCGCGGGCTCGCCCGCATCGGGGCGTTCGGCATGAAGATCCCGATCGAGTACGGCGGCCTCGGGCTCGGGCAGGCCGCCTACAACCGGGCGCTCACCATGATCGGCTCGGTCAACGCGAGCCTCGGCGCGCTGCTGTCGGCGCACCAGTCGATCGGCGTGCCCGAGCCGCTGAAGCTCGCCGGCACCGACGAGCAGCGACGCCGCTGGCTGCCGCGCTGCGCTGCCGGCGCCATCAGCGCGTTCCTGCTCACCGAACCCGAGGTCGGCTCCGACCCCGCGCGCCTCCGCGCGACCGCCGTGCCGAGCGAGGACGGCTCGGAGTACGTGCTCGACGGCGTGAAGCTCTGGACCACGAACGGCGTCGTCGCCGAGCTCCTCGTCGTGATGGCGCGGGTGCCGAAGTCCGACGGGCACCGCGGCGGCATCAGCGCATTCGTCGTCGAGGCGGATGCCCCGGGCATCACCGTGCACCGGCGCAACGAGTTCATGGGCCTGCGCGGCATCGAGAACGGCCTGACCGCGCTGCGCGGCGTGCGCGTGCCGGCCGACCACCTGATCGGCCGCGAGGGCGACGGGCTGAAGATCGCCCTGACGACCCTCAACGCGGGCCGCCTCGCGATCCCGGCGATCTGCGCCGGGGCGGCGAAGTGGAGCGTGAAGATCGCCCGCGAGTGGTCTGCCGAGCGCGTGCAGTGGGGCCGACCGGTCGGCGAGCATGCGGCGGTCGCGCACAAGCTCTCGTTCCTCGCCGCCACCGCGTTCGCGCTCGAGGCCGTGGTCGACCTGACGGGCGTGCTGGCCGACGAGGATCGCAAGGACATCCGCATCGAGGCCGCCCTCGCGAAGCTCTGGGCGTCGGAGATGGGCTGGCGGATCGCCGACGAGCTCGTGCAGATCCGCGGCGGCCGCGGGTTCGAGACCGCCGACTCGCTGCGGGCGCGCGGCGAACGGGCCGTGCCCACCGAGCAGCTGCTCCGCGACCTGCGCATCAACCGCATCTTCGAGGGCTCGACCGAGATCATGCACCTGCTGATCGCGCGCGAGGCCGTCGACGCGCACCTGCGCGCTGCGGGCGACATGATCGACCCGCACCTCGACCTGTCGAAGCGCCTGAAGGCCGCCGCATCCGCCAGCGGCTTCTACGCGACCTGGCTGCCGCAACTCGTCGCCGGCCCCGGCGACCTGCCCACGTCGTACGACGAGTTCGGCGCGCTCGCCCCGCACCTGCGCCACGTCGAGCGCACCAGCCGCAAGCTCGCGCGCGCGACCTTCTACGGCATGGCCCGCTGGCAGGGCGGCCTCGAGCGCAAGCAGGGGTTCCTCGCACGCGTCGTCGACATCGGCGCGGAGCTGTTCGCCACGTCGGCCGCGTGCGTGCGCGCCGCCAGGATCGCCGAGGAGCTCCCCGAGCGGCGCCGGTCCGCCTTCCAACTCGCCGACACGTTCGCCCGCCAGTCCAGGCACCGCACCGACCGCCTGCTCGACGAGCTCTGGCAGAACACGGATGCCTCGGACGAGCGCCTCGCGAAGCACCTCCTCGCGGGCGACTACGCCTGGCTCGAGGAGGGCATCCTCGACCCGAGCGAGGGCACGGGTCCGTGGCTCACCGAGGAGATCCCGGCCGACGCGACGGACGACCTGCACCGGCGCATCGTGACCGACTGACCCGGTTGCCGAGACCCGTCGAAAGACTGCGGAAAGCGAGCGGGAAGCGCAGCTTTTTGACGGGTCTCGCACTCCCACGGCGAGGCCTCACTCCCCGCGGAGCGCCTCCGCGATCGCGCCGCCGAGCACCTCGGCCCCGCGCATCGACGGGTGCACGCCGTCGAAGCTCATGCCGTCGCGGAACGCGCCGTCGGGCGTGCGCAGGCCCGCGGATGCATCGACGAAGCGCCAGCCGCGATCCTCGGCGAGCGCCGCGAGCGCGTCGTTGTAGGTCTCGGCGTCGCGGGGCGCGAGCTCCAGCGGCGGGATCGAGACCACGAGCACCTCGGAGGTCCCGACGGTGCCGACGATCGCGTCGAGGTTCGCCGCCGAGGTGTCGAACGGCACCTCGAGCGCGACGTCGTTGGTGCCGGCGAGCACCACGAGCGCGTCGGCGTCGACCGGCAGCACCGATGCCGCCATCCGCTCGGTCGTCGCACCCCACTCGGCCCACCCGCCCGCGAACGCGAACCCGGCGTCGGCGACGTACCTCGCCCACGACTCCGAGCCCAGGTCGCCCGCCGCGAAGTCGGGGCTGTTCGCGTCGGTGATCGAGTCGCCGACCGCGGCGAACGTCGGCGCATCGGCGATCGGGGCCGGCTCGGTCGGTGCAGCGGTCTCCTCGGAGCTCGTCGCCGCGCACCCGACCAGCACGCCCGCGAACGCGGCGGCGGCGACCGCCGCAACGACGCGCGCGATCCCCCGCACGGCACTCCCGGGCATGCCGCCAGTCTAGGAAGCCGCCACTCCGAGCACCCGCCGCAGCTCGCGCTCGAGCAGCGCGGGCACGTCGATCTCGTCGGGGTGCAGGGCGTCGTAGACCTGCAGGCCCTCCCATGAGGCGACGACCACGGCGGCGGCCTGCTCGGGGGTCGTGCCGTCCTCGTCGACGGCACCCGCGACGCGCTGTGCGCGGATCGCCCCGGCGAGGATGTCGCGCAACTGGTGCTGCCGCTGCTGCAGGAAGGGGCGCGCCGGGTGGTCGGCCTCGCCCGCCTCGGCGGAGAGCGTCGAGAGCAGCTGCACGAGCCCGGGCGCCTCGCGGTTGCGCCGGGCGGTTGCGACCAGGCCGTCCACGAGCTGGGTCACGGGAACGGAGGCGGGCATCTCCGAGGCGTCCGGCAGCTCCTCGGTCAGGTGCATGCGGTCGTACCAGTCGAGCACGGCGAGCAGCAGCGCGGTCTTGTCGCCGAAGTGGTGCACGAGCGTGGAGTGGTCGACGCCGGCTTCGCGGGCGATGCCGCGCAGGGTCGTGCCGTGGAAGCCGCGCTGCGCGAAGCTCTCGGCGGCGCGCGCGACGATCGTGTCCTTGGTCGCGCGGCCCTTGGCGTAGCCCACGGCGACGGCGTCGGTGTCGGATGCCACGGCAGGAGCGTATCGCGCCGATCTGCAGTGCACCTTCAGATTTCCACCATATGGTGGAGATTGGGTATCATCGAGGCGCGCAGTTCGACGGCCGAGCGTCATCGATCGACGCCATCACCGCTCCCGCCGTGGGATCCCGACCCGCACGGCACCCGAGGACCACGCATGTTCGACACGCATCGCAGCAAGATCGCCCAGATGACGCTCGCCGAGAAGGCGTCGCTCATGTCGGGCGCGAACTTCTGGAACACGAAGCCGCTCGAGCGCCTCGGCATCCCGTCGATCATGCTCACCGACGGACCGCACGGCCTGCGCAAGCAGGGCGGCGCAGCCGACCACCTGGGCCTCAACGCCAGCATCCCGGCCACGTGCTTCCCGACCGCCGCGACGCTCGCCAACAGCTGGGACACGGGCCTCCTGCACCGGGTCGGCGAGACGCTCGGTGCCGAGGCATCCGCCGAAGACGTCGCCGTGCTGCTCGGCCCGGGCCTCAACATCAAGCGCAACCCGCTCGCGGGCCGCAACTTCGAGTACTTCTCCGAGGACCCGCTGCTCGCCGGCGCCCTCGCCGCCGCGTACATCCGGGGCCTCCAGTCGACCGGCGTCGCCGCATCGGCCAAGCACTTCGCGGTCAACAGCCAGGAGACGCACCGCATGTCGATCGACGAGGTCGTCGACGAGCGCGCCCTGCACGAGATCTACCTCGAGGGCTTCCGCATCGCCGTCACCGAGGGCGGCACGTGGACCGTGATGAGCTCGTACAACAAGGTCAACGGCACCTACGCCAACGAGAGTCACCCGCTGCTCGTCGACGCGCTGCGCGCCCGCTGGGGCTTCGACGGCCTCGTCGTCACCGACTGGGGCGGCAGCAACGACCGCGTCGCCGGGCTCGTCGCGGGCAACGCGCTCGAGATGCCCTCGACCGACGGGGTGACCGACGCCGAGATCGTCCGCGCCGTCGAGGCCGAGACGCTCGACGAGGCGGTGCTCGACGCGCGCGTCGCCGAACTGCTGACGCTCATCGAGCGCACCACGCGAACGGATGCCGCTGGGCCCGCCGATCTCGCACACCACCACGAGCTCGCGACCGACGCCGCCCGGCGCTCGCTCGTGCTGCTCGCCAACCGCGACGAGACGCTCCCCCTCTCCCCCGCCGCCGGCCGCATCGCGGTCATCGGCGACTTCGCCGAGACGCCGCGCTACCAGGGCGCCGGCAGCTCGCTCGTGAACCCGACCCGGGTCGACGCGGCGCTGCCCGCACTGCGCGACACCGACCTCGACGTGATCGGCTTCGAGCCCGGGTTCTCGCGTCGCGACGGGGCATCCGCCCGCCGTCGCCGCCGCGCCGTCGCGCTCGCCCGCCGCGCCGACGTGGTGCTGCTCTTCCTCGGGCTCGACGAGTCGGCCGAGGCCGAGGGCGTCGACCGCAGCCACATGCGCCTCGCGCAGAACCAGCTCGACCTCGTCGACGAGCTGCTCGGCCTCGGCAAGCGGGTCGTGGTCGTGCTCGCGGGCGGCGCACCGGTCGAGCTGCCGTTCGCCGACGACGTGCACGCGATCGTGCACGCCTCGCTCGCGGGCCAGGGCGGCGGCCGAGCAATCGCCGACGTGCTGACCGGCGCGGTGAACCCCGGCGGCAAGCTCGCCGAGACCTACCCGCTCTCCTATGAGGACGTCCCGTCGGCCGGCGCCTTCGGCCGCACCGAGGCGACCTCCGAGCACCGCGAGAGCATCTACGTCGGCTACCGCTACTTCGACAAGGTCGGTGCGCCCGTGCGCTACCCGTTCGGCCACGGCCTGAGCTACACCGAGTTCGCCTACGCCGACCTCGTCGTGGGCGACGCGCACGCGGAACTCGCCGTCGCGAACCTCGGCGAGCGCGCGGGCAGCGAGATCGTGCAGCTCTACCTCGAGGCGCCGGATGCCGCGGAGGGCGCGTTCCGCGCACCGCGCGAGCTCGTGGGATTCGCGCGCGTCGACCTCGAGCCCGGCGAGCACGCCACCGTGCGCATCGACTTCGCCGAGCACGCGTTCGACGCGTGGGACGCAGGCCAGCACGACTGGCGGCGCGTGCCCGGGCGGCACACGCTGCTCGCCGGCGCGTCCTCCCGCGACATCCGCCTGCGCGCCCCCATCGATGTCGACGGCGAGCCGTGGGCGCTGCCCGGTGCCGACGCGCTGCCGCACTACGCGACCGGCGAGGTCGCCGCGGTCGGCGACGCCGAGTTCGCGCGCCTGCTCGGGCGCCCGCTGCCCGACGCGCACTGGCCGGTCGGGGAGCCACTCACCCGCGACGACATCGTCGCCCAGACGCGAGGGCGCGGCGGCTTCGCCGGGTTCCTGCACGGGCTCATCCTGACCACCAGCCGGGCGCTCATGCGCCTCGGCCGGCCGCACGCGGCGAACAACGTGCGCTTCGCGCTCGACCTGCCGTTCCGCTCCATCGCGCGCCTGTCGAACGGCACGTTCGACGACGCGATGCTCACGGGCCTCCTCCAGATGGTCAACGGCCGCTTCTGGCGCGGCGCGCGCGGCCTCATCGGCGCCTGGTGGCGCCATCGTTCACGTCGGCGGGCGCGCTAGCACCCGTCACTCCCCGTGCGCCGCCCACCGGCGGCCGCACCCCGAGCGAGCGCAGTCGCTCGCCACACCCCCGCAAGGAACAAGGAAATGTCAACCCGCAAGGAACGCAAGCAGGAAGCGGTCGCCCGCGTCGCGGCCGAGAAGGCAGCGAAGCGCGAGCGCCGCGCCGAGCTGAAGGCGATGTCGCCCGAGGCACGGCAGGTGGCGAAGGCCGCAGACCGCGCAGCCGCACGCGAGGCGAAGCAGGCCGCGAAGGCCGAGCGCAAGCTCCGGAAGTCGTCGATGACCCGCGCCGAGCGCCGCGAGGCGCGCAAGCGCGAGCGCGTCTACCGCAAGGTCAGCCACCGCCCCCGCCGCATCGTCGGCTGGAGCGTCGTGGCCGTCGCGATCATCGGCATCGGCGCGCTCGTCGCGCCGATCGTCGGCAACGTCTCGCGGCTGCTGAGCATCGAGGTCGACTCGACCACCGCCGAGGGCGTCGCCGCACGCGAGTACGGCAACGAGCTCGCGGGCGACATCTCCGACGAGGGCATCGTGCTGCTCGAGAACTCCGGCGGCGTGCTGCCGCTCGCGGAGAAGTCGGTGAACGTCTTCAGCTTCGCCTCGTTCAACCTCCGCTACGGCGGCGGCGGTTCGGGCGGCGCCGACCAGTCGACCGCGGTCACGCTCTACGACGCGCTCGAGCAGCAGGGCATCGCGTACAACACCGAGCTCTACGCCGCGATGGAGGAGGCCGGCGCCGGGACCGACGCGGGCTCCGGCAACGGTCTCATCCAGATCCTCAGCATGCTGGGCGGCGCCGGCGCCGAGGAGCCCGCCCCCGACTACCTCACCGACGACGTGATGGCGCAGGCGGAGGCGTTCTCCGACACCGCGCTGGTCGTGCTGGGCAACGACGGCGTCGAGGCATCCGACTTCACCGTCGACCAGCTGCGCCTGACCGACGAGCAGCGTGACCTGCTCGACGTGGTCACCGGCAGCTTCGACGACGTCATCGTCGTGATCAACTCGGGCAACACCATGGAGCTCGGCTTCCTCGACGAGTACCCCGAGATCACCGGCGCGCTCTGGATCGGCACTCCCGGCCCGCAGGGCGCGGTGTCGCTCGCGCAGATCCTCGACGGCGAGGTGAACCCCTCGGGTCACCTCACCGACACCTACGCGTACGACGTCTCGAGCGCCCCCGGCGTGGAGAACTTCGGCGACTACGGCTACGACAACGTGAACCGCTCGCTGATCGAGTACGAGGAGGGCATCTACCTCGGCTACCGCTACTACGAGACCCGGTACGCCGGCGACGAGGCGGGCTACGCCGACGCCGTGCAGTACCCGTTCGGGCACGGCCTCAGCTACACCTCGTTCGAATGGGATGCAGCAGAACCCGTCGTCACCGACGACGAGGTGCGCATCGAGGTCACCGTGACCAACACGGGCGACGTCGCCGGCAAGGACGTCGTGCAGGTCTACTTCCAGCCCCCGTACACCGAAGGCGGCATCGAGAAGTCGGCCATCGAGCTCGCTGCGTACGACAAGACGACGCTGCTCGAGCCCGGCCGGTCGGAGACCCTCTCGCTCGCGTTCGACGTGCGCGACATGTCGTCGTGGAGCACGGACCTCGGGGCGTACGTCCTCGAGGCCGGCACCTACGGCATCCAGGTCTCGACCAACGTGCACGCGCCCGTCGCGAGCTTCGAGACCGAGATCGCCGACGAGGTCGTCTACGAGACGGATGCCACGACGGGCACCGCGTACGAGAGCCGGTTCGCCGATGCCGAGGGCGGCGACCTCGAGTACCTCTCGCGCGACGACTGGGAGGGCACCTGGCCCGACTCGTCGGACGTCGCCACCGAGGCATCCGACGAGCTCATCGCGGCCATGTTCCCCGAGTTCGACGCGGTCGAGGGCGAGGTGCCGACCACCGGCGCCGACAACGGCCTCGTGCTCGCCGACCTCGTCGGCCTCGAGTACGACGACCCGCAGTGGGACGCGTTCCTCGACCAGCTGACCCTGGAGGAGCAGACCGAGATCTTCGGCACCGGCGGCTACATGACCGCGGGCGTCGAGCGCCTCGGCATCCCCGAGGCGGTGCTGCTCGACGGCCCGGCCGGCATCAGCTTCTTCTTCGGCGACATCACCGCGGCTGCGTTCCCGACCGAGGTGGTCATCGCCTCGACGTGGAACGACGACCTCGCCTACGCCATGGGCGAGGCGGTCGGCACCGAGGCGAACGCCTACGGCGTGCAGGGCTGGTACGCGCCCGGCATGAACCTGCACCGCACCCCGCTCGGCGGCCGCAACTTCGAGTACTTCTCGGAGGACCCGCTGGTCTCCGGCAAGATGGGCGCCGCGATGGTCGCCGGCGCCGAGAGCCGCGGCGTGATCACGTTCATGAAGCACTTCGCGCTCAACGAGCAGGAGACGAACGCGCGCTCCGGCGTGCACGTGTGGGCCGACGAGCAGGCGATCCGCGAGCTGTACCTCCGGCCGTTCGAGATCACGGTCACCGAGGGTGGCGCGAGCGGTGCGATGAGCTCGTTCATCCACATCGGGCCGACCTGGTCGGGCGGCAACGAGGCGCTGCTGCAGGACGTGCTCCGCGGCGAGTGGGGCTTCGACGGCCTGGTGTCGACCGACGCCGTGCTGGGCGCCTTCATGGACCCGGCCCAGGCCGTGCGCAACGGCAACGACCTGATGCTCGCGGTGCTGCCGAACTCGGTCGAGTCGGCCATCGCCGGCGAGCTCGAGGCCGACCCGGTCGGCGTGGGCGAGGCGCTGCGCGACCGCGTGCACGCGGTGCTCTTCGCCGTCGCGCAGACCGACGCGGTGTCGTAGGCCGCGCGTCGCACGGTGCGGGCCTCGGGGCGGATGCCTCGGGGCCCGCAGCCGTTCCCGCCCGCGCCCATTCCCGCCCGCGGGCGAACGCTCGAGGGCCGTTCGTGGCGCTGAGGGCGGGATCTTCCGCCCTCAGACGGAGATCCGGCCCTCAGCCGGAGATCCGGGTCAGACCTGGGCGTCCTCGAGGTGGGATGCCCCGTGGTTCACGACCTTCACGACGAGGTTGTGCTTGGCCAGCGCGCGGATCGTGCGGGTGACCTCGTCGGACTGCCGGCCCAGCGCGCGCTCGTTCGCGACGACCAGCACGTCGCCCGGCTGGAGCGTGTCGAACAGGCGGCCGAGCCGCTGCTCCCAGTTCTCCTCGGTCTCCGGCGCGGGGTAGCGGAAGTCGAGGATGTCGACGCCGAACCGGGCGAGGTCCATGCGCTGCTCGTACACGGGCGGCATGTCGTCCCGGGAGACCACGAGCCCCACCAGCCGCGACCCGTCGGGCCGTGCCTTCCACCAGAACTGGTTGCGCTGCAACTCCTCGAAGCACTCCGGGCAGCCGATGGCGTGGTGCCCCGGGCCGTGCTCCATCGTCGGTTCCGTCAGCTCACCCATCCGCACCTCCACGTCGGCTTCCATTCTCGCCGATCCGCGCGGTGAGCGGGCGCGTTCACAGGTGCACATGGCCAGCGGATGCCCGGGGCCGGTCACCAGCCCAGGTCGCGCCCGTCGCGGGTGAGCGTGCCGGGGTCGACGCTGCCGGGCAGCAGTGCGGGCCAGAGCACGCTCTCCGCGCCCACCGCCGGCGGGCGGGCGCCCATCTCCTCCATGTCGGGCGACGTCGCCGTCAGTCCTGGGTCGACGCCGTACACCTCGATGCCCTCCGGTGCGAGTTCGGTCGCGGCCTTGCGGACGAGTGCGTGCACGGCGGCCTTCGACACCGCGTAGCCGGCGGCGCCCGGGCTCGAGGTGATGCCGAACTGCGGGTCGGAGTGCGACCCCGCGCCACTGCCGACCACGATGACCTGGGGGTCCTTCGCGCGCCGCAGCGCCGGCAGGAACGCCTGGAGCGTGCGCCAGGTGCCGAGCACGTTGACCTCGAACGAGTCGAGCACGTCGTCGAGGTCGGCGTTCGACGCGGTCTGGTCCCACGGGGCGAACCGGGCGGCGTTCGCGACGAGGAGGTCGAGTGGTCGACCGTCGAACGCGCGGGCGACGTCGTGCAGCTCCGCCGCGTCGTGCAGGTCTCCGCGCACGATCGTGACGCCCTCGACGTCGGCGAGCACCTCCCCCGCGCGATCGGGATCGCGCACCACCGCGGTCACCGTCCAGCCGGCGCGCACCAGCCGTCGCACCGCCGCGGCGCCGATGCCACGACCTCCTCCGGTCACGACCGCGGTCTTGGTGGTCTCGTCGCCCTCGGGCATCCGTTCGCCCCTTCTCGGCGCGCCCGCGCCACTCGATGTTCGTCGGCCCGCGCACTCAGGCGCGCAGCAACAGCGCCTCGCGCACCCCGAACACGCTCATGATCCACGCCTCGTCGGTCGCGAACGCGGTGTCCTCGATCGGCACGACCTCGGGGTCGTGCACCACGTGGGTCTCGCCGTCGAGCTCGAGCACGGCCGAGCCCGCCTCGACGACGTTGCGCACCCAGTGCGCATCCGAACCGTACGGCAGCGCCACGACGAACCCGCCGTCGGCGGGCTTCGCGCCGATGGGCGTGGAGTACTCGGTGCCGCTCCTGCGGCCGACGTGGTGGATGACCGCCGTCTCCTCGCCCGCCTTCCCGGCGCGCTTCAGCGCCTCGGGGTTCACTGTCTCGTTGAGAAAGCGCCGCATCGGTTGCATGATCCGCGGGTCCTGCGTGCGGAAGCCGCGCACGAGCGTCGCCACGCCGGCGACGGCCGCGACGAGCGCGACCCCGAAGAGCACGAGCAGTACGCGCCAGAAGACCTTCATCGCACGAGCCCCCGTCGCTTCCGCACCGTCGTCTCGCCCATGCCGATCCCCCGATCCCGTCGGTCGTTCGCCGTCGTCCGCTGACGCTCCCAGCGTAGGGGTCGGATGCCTCGCGGCGACAGGCCCCGGAACGGGGGCGGGCACCCGTCAGCCGTTCGCGGCGAGCATCCTCAGGCCCGACGGGCGCGCAGCACGACGTCGGAGACGTGGTGGGACGCCGGGTCGGAGGCATCCGACCGTTCGCGCACCTCGTCGGCCTCGATCGTCCAGCCGTCGTCGAGCGCGGCCGCGAAGTCGGCGGGCTGGAGGTACTCGTCGGGGTCGAAGCCGTGCTCGAGGGCCGTCGCGCGGTGCTCCTCGCCGTGGCCGACGACCAGAAGCGTGCCGCCCGGCGCGACCGCGTCGAGCATCGCCCCGATCGCGCCCGAGGCCGTGTCGCGCCGCAGCGCGAGGTAGTGTCCCGCGACCAGGTCGAAGGTGCGGCCGGGCAGCGGGTGGTCGGCGATGTTCGCCGCGATCCACTCGACGGATGCCCCGGAGTCGGCCGCCGCCCGCCGCGCACGTTCGACCGCGACCGGCGACAGGTCGAGCCCCGTGACCGTCCACCCGCGCTGCGCGAGCCAGATCGCGTCGCCGCCCTCCCCGCTGCCCACGTCGAGTGCCGCGCCCGGCGCGTGCCCGTCGAGCTCCGCGACGAGCTGCACGTTCGGGCGGCCGCTCCAGCGCTGCTCGGAGTCGGCGTAGCTCGCGTCCCAGTCGGCGGCCTCGTCACCGGAGTGCCGGTGCGGTCCGCCGTGCCCGTGGTCGCCGTGCCCGTGGTCGCCGTGCCCGTGGCCGTCGTGCCCGGTGCCCTGATGCTCATGCGCGCTCATTGGTCCAGCACACCTCGCCGCGAGCGGGACGGTCAAGTCGGCGAGCGCGGGCGTGCGGGCACCGGCCCAGGGGCATCCGCTCGCCCCTCTGGTGGTCGCACCCGACGCGGCGCTATCGTGTGCGCATCGGCCCGCCCCGCCCGAGGCGGCCGAGGGACTGTGTTCGGGAGCGATTCCCGGCGCGACCGGGGAGGCATCATGCCAGCCACACCACTGCCGTCGAGCGGCGAGGCGCCGGAGGCGAAGACCTGCGACGCGCGCGGCATGGCGGAGATCCACCGCATGTTCAAGCAGGGCTTCGGCGAGGGGCCCGAGCTCGTGCGCGGAGTCCGCGCGGGCGACACCGCCCACGCCGAGGCCGTCGCGAGCCAGCTCGAGCTCATGTCGGTCGGCCTGCACGCCCATCACGAGGGCGAGGACGCGAAGCTCTGGTCGACGCTCGAGGCGCGAGCGCCGAGCTGCGCGTTGCACGTCGAGCGCATGAAGGAGCAGCACCAGGCGATGCTCGTGCAGCTCCAGGCACTCGACGCGGCACTGCCGGCCTGGCGTGCGTCGGCCTCGAACCCGGTCGACGTGCTGGCCGCGCTCGACGGCATCAACGCGGCCCTCGACGTGCACCTGCCCGACGAGGAGACGAACATCGTGCCTGTCATCGAGACGACGATGACCCAGAAGGAACTGGAGTGGTACTCCGAGCACGGCCGCAAGGCCACGCCGAAGGGTCGCATGTGGGACCAGCTCGGCGCCATCGTCACCGCCCAGGCCGACGGCGACGAGTGGATGCGGCGGAACCTGCCCGGCCCGGTACGCCTGATGTGGCGGGCCGTGGGCCGGAAGCGCTACGAGCGCACGCGCGCTGAGCTCGTCGGCGGCTGAACGCCGACGGGCGCCGGCCCGGAACTCGTGGTTCCCGGTCGGCGCCCGCCCAGCGGCATCCGCTCAGTCGGCGACGTGAATGCTCGCCTTGCCGGAGAGGCGCCCCTCGACGAGGTCGTCCATCGCGCGGCGCACGTCGCGCAGCGGGTAGACCTCCGACACCGGCGCGCGCAGGGACCCCTGCTCGATCATGCCCGCGAGGCGGGCGATGTCGTCACCCGACTCGATCGACATGAGGCCGCGGATCGTCTGGCGCGTGAACAGGTTGCGCAGCGGCGCGCTCAGCTGGCGCTGGAAGCCGCCGGTCAGCTTGCCGCCCTTCTCGCCGCCGACCATGATCAACGTACCCTCCGGCGCGAGGATGCGCTGCATGCGGCGCACCTTCGCGTTGCCGTTGATGTCGATGATCGCGTCGAAGCGCTCGTCGAGCGTGGTCACGTCGGTCGTGCGGTAGTCGATCGCGCGGGTGGCGCCGAGCGAGCGGACGTAGTCGGCCTTGCCGGCGCTCGCGACCGCGGTGACCTCGGCGCCGGCCGCCGCGGCGACCTGCACGGCGTAGCTGCCGACGCCGCCCGATGCGCCCGTGATGAGCACACGCTGCCCGGCGCTGACGCCGGCGGCCTCGACCGCCTGCAGCCCGGTGAGGCCCGAGATCGGCACCACGGCGGCGGCGTCGAAGTCGATGCCCCGGGGCATCCGCTGCAGCTTGGCGACGGGCGCGACGGCATACTCGGCGAAGCTGCTGATCGCGATGCCGAAGACGCGGTCGCCGATGGCGAAGCCGTCGACACCTTCGCCGAGCGCCGCCACGTTGCCCGCGACGTCGAGGCCCGGAGTGGGGTACTTGGGCTTGCGGAACCCGAACATGAGGCGGGTCAGGTACGGCAGGCCGGCCATGAGGTGCCAGGTGCCGCGGTCCAGCCCGGCGGCGCGCACGCGCACGAGCACCTCGCCCGGGCCGGGGGTCGGACGGTCGACCTGCTCGATGCCGAGCACCTCGCTGCCGCCGTACCGGTGCTGCACGACGGCGGTCATGGTGCCGGGCATGCGGGCGGGGCGGGGTGCGGTGCGAGGCGAAGCGGATGCCTCGGGCGCGGTGTTCGCGCCGGTGGCGCGGGTCTCGTGGCGGGTGTCCACGGTCATGGTGTGCTCCTTCGGTTCGAGCCGGTCGGCTCCGGTGTCTGTTCGTGGGCGCTTTTCGTACTAAGTACGATGCGGTAGTGTCGAAGGTACTCGTACTTAGTACGAACGTCAAGAGGGAGGCGACGAGATGTCCGGACGCGAGACTGCGGAGCATCCGCCCGCCCCTGCGCCTGCGCCCGCGCCCGCCCGCGGTTCGCTCTCGCGAGACGTGGTGCTCGCCGGCGCGGTCGAACTCGCCGACCGCATCGGCGTCGACGCGCTGACGATCCGCCGCCTCGCCGACCACCTGGGCGCGAAGCCGATGACGATCTACCACTACGTGGCGAACAAGGAGGACATCATCGACGGCATGGTCGGCCGGGTGTTCGACGAGATCACGCGCCCGCCGCTCGACCTGCCGTGGAAGGCGGCGATCCGCATGCGGGCCGAGTCGGCGCGCGAGGTGCTGCGGAGGCATCCGTGGGCCCCGCCGCTCATGGAGTCGCGCACGAACCCCGACCCGAGCATCCTCGGCCACCACGAGGCCGTGCTCGCCGTGTGGTTCCAGGCCGGGTTCCCGCTCGAGCTCATCGCACACGCGGGCGCGGTGCTCGACGCGTTCCTCTACGGCTTCGCGCTGCAGGAGGCGGCGCTGCCCTTCGGGGAGCGCGAGGGCGACCTGTCGGAGATCGCCGACCAGCTGATCACCCCGATGTCACCCGACGAGTATCCGCACATGGTGCGCTTCGCCGGCGAGTACGTCATGCAGCCCGGCTACGACTTCGGCCGCTCGTTCGACTTCGGGCTCGACCTGATCCTCGACGGGCTGGAGGCCGCCGCGGCGCGCTGAGCCCGTCACCCGCTGACGCTGGCGTGCGAGCCGTAGGAGATCCCGCGCGTGTCGCCACGCCAGCCCGGTGTGTCGCCCATCGAGTCCTACGTTTCGCACGCGGCGGCCTCGGGCACGGCTGCGTGCCACAGGGGCCCGTCAGTCCGCACGAACGACGAGGTCGGCCGACCCGCGGCGCGCGATGACGGCGCGTGCGTTCACCTCGTCGACGTCGCGCACCCACGCCTCGGCGGCACCCGGCGTCTTGCCGAACTCGACGTGGCGGGCGACCAGCCGCGCGTGCCGCACCTCGTCGGGCACGTCGACGAACCAGGTCTCGGCGAGCACCGACGGCACCAGCGACCACGGTTCGGCGTCGATCAGCAGGTAGTTGCCCTCGGTCACGACGAGCTGCACGTCGGGCTCGATCGGCACGGCCCCCGCGAGGGGCTGCTCGAGCGTCCGCTCGAAGCCAGGTGCGTAGACGATCTCGCGCGACTCGGCCACGCGCCGCAGCGTTGCCAGGTACCCCCACCCGTCGAACGTGTCGATCGCGCCCTTTCGCCCCAGCCGGCCGAGCCGCGCGAGCTCCACGTCTGCGAGGTGGAACCCGTCCATCGGCAGCAGGGCGGCACGGATGCCCCGGGCCCCGACGCCCGCGACCACCGCATCCGCCAGCGTGGACTTGCCCGCACCGGGCGCCCCGGTGATGCCGAGGATCGCGCGGCCTCGCCCGCCCGCGTGTCGCACCAACTCGACGGCACGGTCGAGCATCTGATCATCCACGGCCGGCGCTGACGGCGAGCTGGTTGGACATGAAGCGATGCGCGTGCGCCGCGAGGTCCTCTCCGTCGTCCCACAGGTCGCGCCAGACCGCGAGGTCGTCCGAGAGGCCGCGCGCCACCACACTGGAGGAGAACGACTCGAACGTGATCGGGCCCGAGTAGCCGATGTCGGCCAGCGCGTGGAAGAACGGGCCGAAGTCGAGATGCCCTGATCCGAGGTAGCCGCGGTGGTTCTCGCCGATGTGCACGTAGCCGAGACGGTCGCCGACCTCGAGCACGGGGCGGACGAAGTCGTCCTCCTCGATGTTCATGTGGTACGTGTCGAGGTGGATCATGACGTTGTCGGCGCCGATGTCATCCGCAAGCCGCAACGCCTGGCGAGCGGTGTTCACCACGTTCGTCTCGTACCGATTGCAGATCTCGAGTCCGAGCGTCATCCCCCGGCCGTCCGCCTCCGCGGCGAGCTCGCGGATCACGCCGACGGCGTTCGCCCGCCCCCGATCGCTCAGCGAGTGTCCGTACTTGCCGAGCGCACTGTAGAGCGCGCCCGTGAAGATCGGGCCGCCCAGGTCGGAAGTCGCGGCGAGCGAGCGGCGCAGCAGTTCCGCGCCGCGCTCCACCGTCGCCGAGTCGTCGCTCGAGACGTCGGCATCGAACGCAAGTCCGCGCGAGCACGCGACCCGCAGGCCGGCGTTCTCCAGCAGCGCGCGCGTGCGGGGTACGTCGAGCGAGTCGAGGTCGTGGAGTGAGAACTCGAGCAAGTCGTAACCGGCCGCAGCTGTCTGCGTGACGGCGCGGTCGACCTCGGCATCTGAGGTGTTGCCGGCCCAGACGAGCGCGTGGATGCCGAGCGGGTTGGGGATGGTGGTCGTACTCACGAGCGGTTCCTTCGTCCTACAGATTGGTCAGAATGGTCTGGATGAGGTCATCGACGACGCGCCGGCCGTCCACGTCGACGCAGGCGCGCAGGTTCGGCGCGGCCCCGCGAATTGGAACCGTCTGCCCGGTGGTCAGCGATCCGGTCGTCTCCACGCCGATCGCCATTTCCTCGAACGTGCCGATGGAACCGTCTGCGGCGACGGCGACCGCGAGTGGGTCGTACAACACGCAACCGTCCGCCCACTCGAACATCGGGTTGTCGAGGTACGTCGAGCAGATGTCGGCCAGCATGGTCGCAGCCTGCGAGTTCGGGGTCCATCCGCGAATCGTCTCCGCCTCGAGAACAAGTCCGGTGACGGGGTTGGTCACGTCCAAGCTCACCATCGTCAGCGGGATGCCGGCCGCGAACACGCGCGACGCGGCTTCCGGGTCGAACCAGATGTTGCACTCGGCCACCGGAGTCACGTTCCCGCGGCCATACGTGGGCTCGATTCCGAGTGCTCCGCCCATGAACACGATCGATGCGATCTGGTCGTCGATGTCGGGCGCGAGTTCGAGCGCACCGGCGATGTTCGTCTGAGGCCCCACTGCAACGATCGTCACGTCGCCCGGGTGCGCTCGCACGGTCTCGACGATGAATTCGTCGGCGCGGCGAGCCGTCGCCACGTCCACCTCGGGAAGGGGAATACGACCCGACTTCCCTCGGTCACCTGCGTATGCAGCGCGTAGAAGCTGAGGAAGCTCCCGCGCGATCGGAGTCGCCCGTCCGATCGCAACGGGCACCTCCGGGCGTCCGGCTGCCTCGAGCACGGCCCGTGCGCCGCGAGCGCCGAGATCGGGCGGGCAGTTGCCGAACGTCGTCGTGACACCGAGCAGGTCCAACCGCGGATCCGCGAGCGCGAGGAGCAGCGCGATGGGGTCGTCCGCATCGGTCCCGGGGATACCGACGCCCGGATCGGTGTCGAGGATGATCTTGCGCGGAGTCGTCATGCCTCGTCTCCCGTCTCCTCTTCATCATCCACTGTGACCGCGCCCGTCATGATGGCGACTGCCTCTGCGGGTGTGTGGGACTCCGGCGTGATGACGCCGGCACGCCGCCCGAGGCGCTGGATCTGGATTCGGTCGGCGACCTCGAACACGTTCGGCATGTTGTGACTGATCAGGATGACGCCCAGCCCTCGGGCCTTGAGCTCTCGGATCACATCGAGCACCTGGCTGGTCTCGCGCACGCCGAGTGCTGCGGTGGGCTCGTCGAGCACCACGACCCTGCTTCCGAATGCCGTGGCCCGTGCCACGGCGACGGCCTGTCGCTGGCCGCCGGAGAGCGTCTCGACGACTTGGGTGATGTCCTGCAGCGTGCGGATGCCCAGGCTGTCGACCTTCTCCGCCGCCTCCTTCCGCATTCCCGCATGGTCGAGCATTCGGAAGACGCTGCCGAGGATGCCCGGTCGACGACGTTCGCGCCCGAGGAACACATTCGAAGCGATGTCGAGCGCGGGCGCCAGCGACAGTTGCTGGTACACGGTCTCGATACCGACCTCCTGCGCGTCCTGCGGCCGACGGAACCGAACTTCGTTGCCGTCCACGCGGATGGTGCCGACGTCGGGGACTTCCGCGCCCGTGAGGCACTTGATCAGCGTCGACTTGCCTGCGCCGTTGTCCCCGATCACCGCCAGGACCTCGCCGGCGTAGAGATCGAGGTCGACCCCATCGATGGCGACGACTGCACCGTACGTCTTCACCAGTCCGCGCGCCGACAGCACCGGTCGTTGCTGCTCGCGCATCCGGGCGGACTCCTGCTGCGTCATACTCATCGCTGCGCTCCCGCCCGTCGAATCCACTGATCGAGGCTCACTGCGGCGATGATCAGCACACCGATCGCGAGTGTCTGCCAGAGCACGTCGACGCGTGCGAGCGCCAGCCCGTTTCGGAACACCCCGACGATCAGGGCGCCGATCAGGGTGCCGATCAGTCCGCCGCGACCGCCGAACAGGCTGGTGCCGCCGATCACGACCGCGGTGATCGAGTCGAGATTCGCGTCGACGGCCGAGTTCGTGGTCGCTGCCCCGACGCGCCCGATGAGCACCCACGCCGAAAGCGCGAAGATCACTCCGGCGGTGATGTAGACGCTCAGCAGGACTCGAGTCGTGCGGATGCCCGCGAGACGCGCTGCTGCCGGATCATCACCGACCGCGTAGACGTGACGCCCCCACGCCGTCTGCGAGAGCGCGTAGGCGCCGACGGCGTACAGCACGAGCACCAGCACGACGCCGACAGTCAGCTGGAACGGCCCGACGGCGAACGTCGTCGACGTCCAGGTGAGGAAGCCGCCGAGCTGGTCGCCGCGAATGGCGCGCCCACCGCTCATCAGGAGCGCGAGCGCCGTGAAGATCCCGAGCGTGCCCAAGGTCACGATGAACGGTGGGAGCTTCCACACCGACACGAGGACACCGTTCAGCAGACCCGCCAACGCACCCACGACCATGCCGACGAGGAACGCGAGCACGCCGGGCACTCCCGCCTCACCTGCCAGGGTCCCCATCACCATGGCGACGAAGATCATGATCGCCCCTACGGAGAGGTCGATCCCCGCGGTGAGCACGATGAGCGTCTGCCCGACGGCCAGGGCGCCGATGATCGAGACCTGCTGCAGGATCAGCGAGAGATTCGCCGGTTGCAGGAAGCGGTCGTTGATGAGGGCGAAGACGATCACCGCACCGATCAGCACGACGAGCGGGCTGATCGCGGGGTGTCGGTGCAGGACGCGCTGGACGCGCTGGAGCGGCGTAAGAGGCCTGCTCCGGAACGCTTCTGCAGCGGTCTGCTGAACGGTGTGGGTCACGGCGTGTTCACTCCCTTGTCAGTCGCGTCGTTCACCAGCAGAGCTCTGCACCCTCTGCGGTGTCAATGCTGTCGAGCCCGTCGACCGGCTCGTCGGTGACGAGCGCCGTGCCCGTGTTGACGAAGTCGGAGCCGGCGCTCGGCTCGGGCAGGCTGCCGTCTTCGAGCCACTGGATGACTGCCTCGATGCCGAGCCGGCCCATCTCACTCGGGTACTGCTGCGCCACCGCTCCGAACTCCCCGCTCGCGACCGACTCGACTCCACTGCACGATCCGTCGAGCGACACCACGAGGGCGTCCTCGTTGCCGGCGGCCTGCAGCGCCTGCACCGCTCCGACGCCCGATGTCTCGTTCGCGGTATAGACCACGTTGATGTCGGGGTTGAGCGACAGGCAGTTCTCCATAGCGGAGCGTCCGCCGTCTTCGGCGCCATTGGATGCCTCGTTGCAGACGATCTCGTAGTCTCCGCCGCTGTAGGCACCGGTCGCCGCCTCGTCGCCGTTCGCCTCGGGGTCTGCGAGGTCGATGCCCATGCCGTCGAGGAAGCCCTGGTCGCGCTGGTAGTCGACCGAGACGACCTTGTCGTCGAAGAGGTCGATGAGGGCGATGGTCGCTCGCTCCCCGTCGAGGGTGCCGGCGGCCCATTGGCCGATCAACTGGCCCGCCTCGAAGTTGTCGGTCGCGAGGGTCGCGTCGACGATGTCGAGCGGGTCGGTCGGCGTGTCGAGCGCGAGCACCAGCAGCCCTGCATCTCGCGCGCTCTGGATCGCGTCGTTCACGGCCGGGCCGTTGTTCGCGATCAGGATCGCACTGTCGCCGCGCGCGATCGCGTTCTCGATGGCCTGGATCTGGCCGTCGGCGTCGGACTGGTCCGCACCGGCATCGACGGTCAGTTCGATTCCGGCCTCATCGGCCGCGCCCTGCGCCCCCTCGACCATCGCGGTCCAGAAGTGGTTGTCGGGGTCCTTGGTGATGATGGTGACGTAGGTGGTCTCGCCGCCGGACGCATCTCCGGATCCACTGTCGCCGGACGCGCAGCCCGCGAGGGCGAGCGCCGAGATTGCGGCGCCGGCGACGAGGCCGGACCGGAGGAACGTGTTCTTGCGAAGCATCTCAACTCCCTTGGTGAGGGGCCACCGCGGGTTCGGCGGCACGGGATGACCATAGCCCCTTATGACTTTGGAAGTCAATTAGGCTATTCTCGAAGTCATTACTTGCTGGACGAAGGAGCGCAGCGAGATGGCCGATTCGCACCGCGGGCTAGCATCATGACCATGCCGCGCGCCGTCGAACCGCACCCGTGGCTGCGCGACAGCCCCGGAGCGATCCTCGGATTGTTCCGCGCGGACACCGAACCGTTGACCAAGGCGGACGTCGTGCAGCGCTCCGGTCTCTCCCGGACCGCCGTGAACGCGCGCGTGAACCCCCTGATCGACGCGGGCATCCTACGGCTTGCGCAGTCGCAGAGCACGACCGGTGGGCGTCCGGCCGAGCGATACGAACTGAATCGGGACTGGGGCGTCGTGCTGATCGCCGACATGGGGGCCACGGCCATCCGGGCGGCCGCCAGCGACCTGCGCGCGAACATCCTGGCCGAGCGCACCGAGCGCATCGACATCAGCGCAGGCCCAGACGTCGTCCTGTCCAGGGTGGAACTGTTGTTCAACGGGCTCCTCGAGGAGACGCATCGCGTCGCCGGCGACGTCGTGGGGATCGGACTCGATGTACCCGGTCCGGTCGACCACGACCGGGGCCGTGTCGTCCGCCCGCCGATCATGACCGGATGGCACGACTTCGACGTTCCCGGTCGCTTCTCGACAACCTACGCGGGACCGGTGCTCGTCGAGAAGGACACGAACGCGATGGCGTTCGGCGAGCAGCGCATCGTGCACCACGACACCGACGACGTAGTCTTCGTGAAGCTCGGCACCGGTGTCGGCACCGGCATGGTGATCCGCGGAGAGATCTATCGGGGCGCCGACGGCGCCGCGGGCGACATCGGCCATATCCCGCTGGTCGGCACGAGCGAACTCGAGAGCGCACCCGTCTGCCGATGCGGCAACCGCGGCTGCATCGAGGCGTACGCCAGCGGCTGGGCCATGGTGCGCGACCTCGATCGGCCCAACAGGCCGGTTCGCACCGTCGACGACGTCATCCGACTCGCCGAGGCGCGCGATCACGACGCACTCCGGGCGGTCCGGCGATCAGCCGAGATCGTGGGCACTGCGGTGAGCGACCTGGTGAACATCGTCAACCCGCGCACGATCGTCGTGGGCGGGCAACTCGCGGCGATCGAGGACGGGCTGATCGCCGGCATCCGCGAAGTCGTCTACCGCCGCTCGCTTCCGCTTGCGACCCGCGATCTGGAGATCGTGTCGAGCGAGCTGGGGTCGCGCGCGGGCGTCTACGGGCTCGCCCGTCTCGTCATCGACGAGGTCCTCTCGGCTCCGCGCATCGATCGCATCGTGGCTCGCCCGAACGCGACCGTGCCGGCGCGCTGATCCGTCCAATCCGCCCGGCGCACCGCTCCGAACTCCTCCCCGACGGCCGATCCGATGCCGTCACGGGCCCCGCCCGACGCGAGAGCGCACGGCGCCCGACGCTCAGCAGGACGAAGGAGTACCCGATGAGGAACGCAACACGAGCCGCACTCGCCGCGGCCGCCGGCATCGCGCTGGCGATCGGCGGTGCGACCGCGGCGAACGCCGCCCACGACACGAACCCGTCGCCGAAGGTGGCGAGCTACAGCTACGGCCTGAACGCGATCCAGCCGGCATCCGTGCCCGAGAGCGCCGCGAGCGGCACCACCCGGGTGAAGGCCCTGCCGAACGGCAAGCTGCAGGTCACCGTCGAGGCGTGGGGCCTGTCGCCGAACCTGCCGCACGCGATGCACCTGCACGGCGTGCCCGGGCCGGCGACCGACATGGCCTGCCCCGGACCCGACGCGGCCGGCGCCGACGGCGTCGTCTCCGTGGTCGACGGCGCCCCGTTCTACGGCGGCATCGTGACCTCGCTCACGTCGACCGGCGACACAAGCCCGGCCAGCGCGCTCGCGCTCGACCGCTTCGCCGTGGCCGACGCGAGCGGCTACCTGTACTACCAGCGCACGTTCACCGACGTGCCGGGCTATACCGACGCCGGCACCGTGCAGGTCGTCGTGCACGGCATCGACTTCGACGGCAACGGCGCCTACGCGTTCAACGCGGAGGACCCGTTCGCGAGCATGGCCTCGTCGCTGAGCGGCGCGATCCCGCTCGAGGCGACCGTGCCGGTGCTCTGCGGCGGCATCGCCAACTGACCGGGGGGAAACACGAGGGGAACAAACGGGGGGACAAACGGATGCCCCGGGGCCACGCGGCCCCGGGGCATCCGCTCGTCTCGGCAGTCGTCGCCGTCGCTCCCCGCGACGCAGGGCCCGCCGCCCGGAACTCAGCCGCGTCGCACCAGCGAGCGCGCGTCGGCCGCGGTCGCGCCCACCCATCGTCCGGCCCGAGACAGCGGCCCCGCGCCGTTCGCGCCGCCGTCACCGCCGCTCGGCGGCTCGACGTCGCCCGGCGCTCCGCGTGGCCCGACCAGCACCCGAGCGACCTCCTCGAGCACAGGGTCCTCCGGCGCGCGCCCCGTGGTGTCGCCCGTGTGCCACGTCATCGTGAGCCCGTCGGCGCCGTGCTCCAGCACCGACAGGTTGTTGTCGAACCACGGCCCCTTCGTCGTGCGCCACTCGAACGGCGGGTCGGGCACCTTCACCGAACGGGCCGCCGCCGCGCCGAACGGCTTCGCGACGCCGTACGACATGACGACCGAGAACCAGCGCATCACGATCGGCAGCGGGTTGCGCACGGGCGAGCACACCGCCTGCACGATGCGGCTGCCGTGGTCGCGCTCGACCTCGGCGACGTACGAGTAGTGCACGTCGCCCGAGAGCACGGTCACGGTCTCCGGGGCATCCCCCCGCTCGCCGTCGGCGACCTCGGTCGCGGCACGTGCCAGCTCCTGGAAGCTGTGCTGCCACGCACCCCAGTGCTCGAGGTCGACGGTCTGCCGCAGCTGCTCGCCGACCCGCGCCGCAGCCCTGCCCCACGCACCCTGCGAGACCGCCTCGTCCCACGCCTCCACGTGGTGCAGCCCGATCGGCAGCAGCCACGGCAGCGAGGTCGCGACGAGCAGCTGCCGGAACCCGCCCTGCAGTTGCGCGTCGACCCACTCCCACTCGCCGTGGCCGACGAGTGCACGCGCGTCGGGGTCGAGGTCGCGCGCCGCTCGCGAGTCGACCACGACGAGCCGCAGGTCGCCGAAGTCGCGCACGAAGCTGAACCGGTACGTCGACGGCTCGCGGTCGACGCGGTCGGCGAAGTCGTCGAGCACGTCGCTCAGGTCGAGCTCGTCGTCGCCGTCATGGGCGGCGATGCGCTGCCAGATCTCGTCCTCGGCACGCTCGGTGGGCGAGAGGTTGCCGAGGTGCTGGTACACCCAGTACGAGGCGAGCCCGGCGACGATGCGACCGTGCCACCACGACGTCTGCTCCATCTTCCGCTTCCAGGTGAGCGAGGCGTTCCAGTCGTCGCGCACGTCGTGGTCGTCGAAGATCATCGCGCTCGGCACGGTCGAGAGCAGCCACCGGTTCGCGTCGTCCGACCAGGCGAGCTTGTACAGGTGCGCATACTCCTCGAAGTCCTTGAGCTCCTTGCCCGGCGGCTCGCTCACGTCGCGGCGTTCGGCGATGAACTCCTGCATGGGCTTCGTGGTGACGTCGGCGTACACCTGGTCGCCGAGCAGCAGGATCAGGTCGGGCCGCAGCCCGTCGTCCTCGACCATGGCGAGCGAGAACGCCCGCATCGCGTCGACGCCATGCCGCCGGTTGCCGTACGCGTCGTGGCTCACGCTCGTGCGGCACGACCCCCACGCCATGCGCAGGCCGGCGTCGGGCGCCCGCGTCGCGATCACCGAGGGTGGGTCGTCGGATGCCTCGGGCCACGCCCGCGCACCGTCGACGAGCACCTCGTACTCGCGCCGGGAGCCGGGCTCGAGCCCGTCCACCTCGACGAGTGCGAAGTGGTGGTCGTGCACTGCCCACGTCCGCGCGGCCCACTCGCGACCGTCGGCGCGGACGGTGACCGTGGCATCCGCCGCCGTCTCGACCCAGACCGCGGCCGAAGTCTCGTCGGTGTAGCGCAGCATCGGTCCGAGGACGATCGGGGAATTCGCCATGCCCTCTGTTCTAGCGGGCCGTTCGCGCGCCGTCACGGGGTTGCGCCGGGCGCCGGCTTCTCCTAGCCGGGCTCACGCCCCGAAGTACCGTCCCGGTCGGTGGTTCAGCGCGAGCACCAGGTTGAGCAGCGCAGCGCCGAGCAGCGAGTAGACGAGCCCCAGCGGGCTGATGGTCGCGATCGCGGCGAGCACGGTGAGGAGGTCGAACGCCATCTGCACGTAGCCGGCGCGCCAACCGAGGCGCTCCTGCGCGAGCAGCGCGACGACGTTGTAGCCCCCGAGGCTCGCACCGTGCCGGAACAGCACGAGCAGGCCGATGCCCGCGAGCAGGTTGCCGGCGATCGCGCCGTACAGCGGGTCGATCTCGAACCCCGGCATGGCGAGCGGATGCAACGACGACAGCGCCGACACCGCCACGATCGCGATCGCGGTCTTGACCGTGAACCGCCAGCCCTTCCGCAGGGCCGCGAGCACGAAGAACGGCAGGTTCACGCCGAGGAACACGAGGCCGAACGGGATGCCCGTGACGTAGCCGATCAGCAGCGAGAGTCCGGCCGTGCCGCCGGTCACCATCTGCGCGCTGTTCAGCAGGAACAGGCCGAGGGATGCCACGAAGACACCGGTCGCCATGCCGGTGACGTCGTCCACGAACGAGTGGCGCACGGATGCCGCGGGGCCGCCGGCCGGCACAGCGGGCGCGTCGGCAGGGCGGGCGTCGGCAGCGGGGCGCGAGTCGGTCGTCATGATCACCGATCATCGGTTCGACCTGCCGAGTGTCGCAACTCGGTAGCATCCGACTGCGACAGATGCTCACATCGGCGCGGATGATGCGGCAGAATGCGCAGCATGGACGAGATCGACCCGCTCGACGCCCGCATCCTCCTCGCGCTCGACGACGAACCCGACGCGACGATCCTCACCCTCTCCCGCCGCCTCGGCATCGCCCGCAACACCGCGCACGCGCGCCTGCGCCGCCTCGCCGAGCGCGGCGTGCTCGGCGCGACGAGCCGTCGCATCGACCCCGCCGCGCTCGGCCTGAACCTCACCGCGTTCATCTCGCTCGAGGCCAGGCAGGCGGATGCCCCTGCCACCGAGTCCGCCCTCGTGCAGATCCCCGAGGTGGTCGAGGTCCATTCCACGACCGGGGACGCCGACTACCTGCTGAAGGTCGTCGCGCGCGACACCTCCGACCTCCGGCGCATCACGGCCGACATCCTGGCGATCGACGGGGTCGTGCGCTCGGGCACCGTCATCTCGCTCGACGAGGTGATGGGGCCGCGCGTCTCGGCCCTGCTGGAGCGCGTCGCGGCCGGCTGACGCCTGCGCGGGCGTCGACCGTGCGAAACGAAGGACTCCCGCGGCGTGTCGGGCCGCGACCCAGGGCGTGTCGCCCGTTCCGTCCTTCGTTTCGCACGCGGATGCGGAGATCCGGACCGACACGCCGCTCCCGAGGCATCCGATTCGGCGTGTCGCCTGCGATCTCCGCATCCGCGAACCCGCAGCCCGCCTACGCGACCGCCTCCACGGCCGGCCGCGCGTGCGCAACCGCCCACTCGAGCGCGTGGTCGGCGACGGCCTCCCAGCCGGGCTCGGCGCAGGTCCAGTGCGAGCGCCCGGGGAACTCGAAGTACTCGGTGACGGCCGGCGACTTGGCGTAGTGCTTCGCGTTCGACTTGTTCACCGACGGCGGCATGATGTGGTCGGCCCCGCCACCGATGAACAGCAGCGGCGCGCGATCGGCCGCGTAGTCGACCCAGGTCTCCTGGTGGCCGGGCGTGAAGTTCGCGAGCAGGCCGTAGGCCCAGATCCAATTGCCCGGCGCGCCGATCGCGTACTTCTCCCACACCGCGTCGGACTCCTCGCGCGTCAGCGTGTTCGTGAACGCGTAGTGGAACTCCTCCTGCGTGAACGAGACCGCCTGGTGCCGGGTCGCCGGGCTCTTGAGCGCCGGGAACAGCGACTTCGCCTGCGACAGCGGCGTGACGCGCACGCCCTCGGTCGGGGCCGAGTCGATGGCGACGGCGGATGCACCGAGGCCGCGTGCGAGCAGCAGCTGCGTGAGCGTGCCGCCGAAGGAATGGCCCATGATGATGGGCGGCTTCGGCAGCGCCTCGATGACGCCGGCGAGGTGGTCGACGGTCTCGGGCACGGTGAGGTTCGCGATGACGTCGGGCTGCTCGCGGAGCGCCTCGACCTCGATCTCGAACCCGGGGTAGGCGGGCGTGAGCACGGTGTAGCCCTTCGCCTCGAAGTGGGCCTTCCAGCCCTCCCAGCTGCGCGGCGTCATCCAGAGGCCGTGCACGAGCACGATCGTGTCGGGGCTGCCTGCGGCGGGTGTGGTCTCGGTCATGATGTGTCCTTCCGTGGTGGTGGGTGGCAGGGGGCGTTGCGAGTTCAGGGCGCCGGCCCGGGGCCGGAGCTCAGGAGTCGATGAAGGCGAGCAGGTCGGCGTGCAACCGGTCGCGCTCGGTGTCGGGCAGGCCGTGCGCGCCGTTCTCGTAGACGAGCAGGGTCGCGCCGTCGACCATGGCGGCCGAGCGCTTCCCGCCCACCTCGAACGGCACGATCTGGTCGTCGTCGCCGTGGATCACGAGCGTCGGCACGTCGACCTTCGCGAGGTCGTCGCGGAAGTCGGTCGCCGAGAACGCGGCGATGCACTCGTACGCGGCGCGATGCCCGCACGCCATCGACTGCAGCCAGAACGCGTCGCGCGTGCCCTGCGACACGTCGTTGTTGCGGTTGTTGCCGAAGAACGGCCCGTCGGCCAGGTCGCGGTAGAGCTGCGAGCGATCGGATGCCTCGCCGGCGCGGATCCCGTCGAACACGTCGATCGGCAATCCTTCCGGGTTGTCGTCGGTGCGGAGCATGAGCGGCGGCACCGCCGACACGAGCACGAGCTTCGAGACACGCGCGCTGCCGTGCCTGCCGAGGTAGTGCGTGATCTCGCCTCCGCCGGTCGAGTGGCCGACGAGCGTCAGGTCGGTGAGGTCGAGGTGGTCGATCAGGCAGGCGAGGTCGTCGGCGTAGGTGTCCATCTCGTTGCCGTCCCAGGTGCGACTGGAGCGCCCGTGCCCGCGCCGGTCGTGCGCGATCGCCCGGTGGCCGTGGTCGGCGAGGAACCGGGCGGCCGCCGCCCATGCGTCGGAGTTCAGCGGCCAGCCGTGGCTCAGGATCACGGGCGAGCCGCCCGAACCCCAGTCGGTGTAGAAGATCTCGGCACCGTCATCGGTGGTGACGTACGGCATGGCGGCCTCCTCATGGGCGAGCTGGTGCAGCGGATGCCTCGATCGTGCGCGCCACGAGGGGGTCGCCGAACCACGTGGCGCACGTAGTCGTCGCGGACGTGTGGACGGGGGCGGGCGTCAGCCCCGGGGCATCCGCTCGGCCAGCTGTCGGCGGGAGGTGACGCCGAGCTTCCGGAACACCTTGCGCAGGTGATAGTCGACCGTGTTGGCGCTGATGAAGAGGGTCGCGCCGATCTCGGCGTTGGTGCGGCCGGCGGCGGCGAGCTCGGCGATGGTCGACTCGCGCGGGGTGAGCTCGGCATCCGCGCCCGGTTCGCGGTGCGGCACGTGCTCGCCGGTCGCAGCGAGCTCGACGCGGGCCCGCTCGGCGAACGCGACCGCACCCGCCCGCTCGAAGATCGCGAGCGCCTCGCGCAGCTGCTCGCGCGCTTCGCGGCGTCGCTTCATGCGCCGCAGCCACTCGCCGTACACGAGGTGCGCGCGGCCGAGGTCGCCGACCGCGAGCGTCTGGCGCAGCTGCGCGATCGCGTCGAGGTGGAGCTGCTCGGCCTCGTCATCGCCCGCCATGACCGCGGCCGAGCGCGCGGCCACCCCTCGGATCCACGGCGTACCGCTCACTTCGGCCTGGTGCTCGAGCCGCGCCAGCGACGACCGCACGAGGTCTGCCTTGCCCGCCCGGGCGCCGGCCTCGACGTGGTCGGGCAGGTGCCGGTACGTCACCTGCAGGAAGTTCCGGGCGACCATCGGATCCAGCCGCTCGAATGCGTCCCGGTAGTGCCCCTCGGCGATCGCGCGCACGGCGAGGCCGTGCTCCGCGAGGGTCCACACCCCGCCCCAGCCACCGGCGCGCGCGCCCGCCGCGACCTGCTCGACGACCTCGACCGGTGCGCCCGCCCAGGCGAGGTAGCCGGCGTTGACCACCTGCTCGGCGTCGTAGCCGATGGCCCGCCGCAGCTCGCGCACCTGCTCGATCGTGCGACCGCAGGCGACGACGTCGCCGATCGCGAGCTCGATCAGCCCGAGCACCCAGAGCGTGGTGTCGAGCGCGCGCAGCGCACCGGCCTCGCGCGCCGCGCGCGCCGCCCGGTGGAGCAGGTCGAGGCAGGCCCGTTCGTCCCACAGCGCCATGGTCGACGCCACCGTGAACGTCGTGTAGTCGCCCAGCAGCGCGTCGTCGGCGGCCTCCAGCATGGTGACGGCCGCACGCAGCTTCGGCGCCGACTCCTGATACGGCGCGAGGATGTGCGCCTCGATCGCCGTGAGTGCCACGTCGAAGGCACCGTCGGCGACCCCCACGCCGGCACCGACGCGCGCGCCCACCTCGGCCAGCGTCGCGTCGCGCATCATCCACTCGGTCGTGAGGCAGAGTTCGAACGCGGTCACGAGTGCGCGCTGCTCGCGCGCGGGGTCGGCGGCGTGGAACAGGGCGGCGGCCTCGAGCATCGACGCCGTGCCGCCGGTGATGCCCTGCGCGTCGCCGACGAACAGCGAGAGCACGGCTCGCAACGCGAGCACGCGCCCGCGGCCGACGTCGTCGAGACGCTCGTCGTCGAGGGAGGCCGCGAGCTCGAGGGCGAGCTGCACGGCCCCCGCCGCCGCGGCGGTCTCGGCGGCGTCGAGCAGCCGGCGGTCGCGGTCGGCGCCGCGCGGGGTCAGGTCGGCGGCCCGGGCGAGCAGCCGGGCGCGCGACGCGGTGCCGCCGCGACCGCCCGCCGAGTCGGCGGCGCGCACGAGCCGAGCGGCGGTCGCCTCGTCGGTGCCCGAGACGGCGGCGGACGCGTGCCATGCGGCGGACGCCTCGCGACCGTCGCGCTCCGCCACCTCGGCGAGCGCGCGGTGCACGCGGCGCCGGTCGACGCTCGGCATCGCGTCGTAGACGGCCGCGCGCACCAACGGGTGTCGGAACGCGACGTCGCCCCGCACGGACACCAGGTGGAGCCGCTCGGCGGGCTCGGGGGCATCCGTCGCCAGACCCAGCTGTGCAGCCGCAGCCGCGATCGCAGCCCCGTCGCCCGTGGACTCGGCCGCCGCGACGCCCAGCCAGAGCCGCGTGTCGTCGGGCAGCGTCGCGAACCGGCGCGCGTAGTGCGCCTCGAGCCGATCGCCGATCGGCACCGGCTCCTCGGCGACGGCTCGTGCGGTGAGCTCGCTCGGCGACCCGTGGGCGAGGTCGACGAGCGCGAGCGGGTTGCCGCCCGTCTCCTCGGCCACGCGCGTCGCCAGGTACGGATCGATCGGCTCGCGGGCCGCGCCCGTGAGCAGCCGAACGGCCGCCTGCCGGTCGAGCCCTTCGAGCTCGAGCGCCGGCACGCCGGCGAGGGCAGGGGCGACGGACGCCTCGGGCCGCACCGCGAGCACCAGCGCCACCGCCTCGGCCTGGAGACGCCGGGCGACGAACGCGAGCACCTCGAGCGACTCCGGATCGAGCAGGTGCGCGTCGTCGACGATGCAGAGCACGGGCTGCTGCTCGCCCGCGGCGGCGAGCAGCGAGAGGGTGCCGAGGCCGACGAGGAAGCGGTCGGGCGGCGGGCCGTCGGCGAGGCCCGCGGCGATGCGGAGCGCCGTCGCCTGGCCCGCGGGCAGCGCGTCGAGGTGGCGCGCGAGCGGGTTGCCGAGCCGCTGCAGCGCGGCGTACGGCATCGACTGCTCGGCCTCGAACCCGTCGGCGCGGATCACGCGCACGCCCTGCGCGAGGCGGGCCAGCTCGCCGACCAGGGTGGTCTTGCCGATGCCCGGCTCGCCGCGCACCACGAGGGCGCCGCCGGCGCGATTGCGCGCGTGGGCGACGAGGGCGAGGAGTCGTTCGAGTTCGCGCTCGCGGCCGAGCAGGGAAGGGGTGTCCGCGTCTATGCGCTCAACCTAGACCCGCGGTGGGCGGGCGTCCAGAGAGCGTTTTCACGGCGGCGGTCGGATGCCCCTGGGCCGGCGCGCGTGCGAACCGCAGGAGTCTCGCGGCATGTCGCCCGCGGCGCCCGGTGTGTCGCGCATCCTCTCCTCCGCTCCGCACGCTGCGCCCGCAGACGGTACGCGGATGCGGAGATCCCCGCGGACACGCCGACCCCGAGGCGTCCGCCCCGGCGTGTCGCGCCGGATCTCCGCATCGGCACACACCGGGCGCGGGCCCGGGCCCGCACGGAGGGACGGGCCGCGGCGCGGACGTAGAGTGCGGACGAGGGGCACAGCATGCGTACGACGCGAGCGCGGGTGAGCACATGGGCCGCCGTCGGCGGCGTGTGCGGTCTGGCGTGGGCGGCGTCGTTCCGCGCGTACATGGCCGAGATCAGCGGCGCGATCTCCGCGGTGCACTGGGTCGGCACGTTCCTCGCGCTGCTGCTGCCGGGCGCGATCATCGGGGTGGCGCTCGGCGCGGCGGCCGCAGCCGACCCGGTGCGGCACCGGCGGGCGCTGCGCTGGGCGGCATCCGCTCCCCTGCTCTTCGCGGCCGTGCCGCTCGCCCTGCCCGGCGCGCTCGTCGACTTCCTGACCCAGGGCCTCGGCGGTGGCGCGGTCGCCGTGGCGCTCGCCGCGGTCGCGGCGGGCTACGCGATCGGCGGGCACCGCGCGTGGGCCCGCTGGGTGTGCGGTGTGCTGGCGGCAGCTCTCCTCGTCGCCATCGTCGCGACGGTGCCCGCCATCGCCGGCAGCGTGCTCGCGCTGAACTCCCCGCGCGGCGCGTGGGTCGCCGTGCTCGCGGGCTCCCTCCTCCTCGTGCTGTACGTCGCAGCGGCGATCCCGTTCCGCGCACTGAACGCCCCGGCGTCCGAGATCTCGTCGTAGCCCTGCCGCTCCTGCACTCCGGGGTGGTAGTTTCCGCTTCGGATGCCCTCGTCTGCGGCACCCCTCATCGAATCGAGGTGCATGGTGTACACGACCGAGATCACACAGCAGCCGTCACCGACCGCGCCCGAGACGCCCGGAATCGTGCCCGCCGACGCGCTGCGCATCGGCACGGGGCGGACGCGCCGATTCGTCGGTGCCGAGCACGGCGCGAACGTCTCGTACTTCTGGGTCGACAACGAACCAGGCGAGGGGCCGGGGTTGCACTGGCATCCGTACACCGAGACGTGGGTCGTGCTCGAGGGCACCGCCCGCATCACGATGGGCGACCGCGAGCTCGTCGCCGGGCCGGGCGACACCGCCACGGTGCCCGCGGGCGTCTGGCACCGGTTCGTCAACGCCGGCACCGATCGGCTGAAGGTGCTGTGCATCCACGCGTCGGCCGTGATCGTGCAAGTCTGGGCCGACCCGGAGCATCCGGGCTGAGGCGCCCGGCCGACCGGCATCCGCCATTCACCGCACCGACCAGCAAGGAGCACCCCATGTCGTACCAGGCCTACCTCGACACGATCGAGCAGAAGACCGGACTCACGCCGCGCCAGCTGATCGACGCCGCGCGCGAGCAGGGGTTCGAGGAGGGGGCCAAGGTCGGCCCCATCGTCGCGTGGCTGAAGGAGGAGTACGGTCTCGGCCACGGGCACGCGAACGCGCTGGCCCAGGTCATCAGCAAGGGCCCGAAGATCGTGCCGGCGAAGCACGTGGGGTCGGACGGCTCGCACCGCGACGCATCCGACACCCTCTGGCTCGACGGCGCCGCGACGAACCCCAACCGCTGACCCCGGCCTAGCGGTAGGCGCGCTCGTACGCCCGCGGCGTGTAGTCGACCTCGACGCCGAGCTCGCGCGCGGCGCGCAGCGGGAAGTTCGGGTCGCGCAGCACTTCACGCCCGACGAGCACCACGTCGGCGGCGCCCGATGCGACCACCTCGGCCGCCTGCTCCGCCTCGTCGATCAGGCCGACCGCCGCGGTCGGCACGCCCGTCGCATCGCGCAGCCCCGACGCGAACGGCACCTGGTAGCCGGGCCCGACCGGGATACGCGCGTGCACGTTGCCGCCCGACGACACGTCGACGAGGTCGATGCCGCGGTCGGCGACCCAGCGCGCGACCTGCTCCATCTCCTCAGGGGTCCACCCGCCATCGGTCCAGTCGGTCGCCGAGAAGCGCACCAGCAGCGGGACTGCCTCGCCGACCTCGGCGCGCACGGCGTCGACCACCTCGAGCACGATGCGCGCCCGGTTCTCAAGCGACCCGCCATACGCGTCGGCGCGCTGGTTGCTGAGCGGCGACAGGAACTCGTGCAGCAGGTACCCGTGCGCCGCGTGGATCTCGAGCAGGTCGAAGCCGGCGTCGACGGCACGGCGAGCGGATGCCGCGAAGGCCGCCACGACCTCCGCGATGCCGTCGACGGTGAGCGCCGTCGGCTCCGCGTACCCGTCGAAGGCGACCGCACTCGGCGCGAACGCCTCCCAGCCGCCCTCGGCGACCGGCACCGATCCGCGCTCCGCCGCCCACGGACGGTACGTCGACGCCTTGCGACCCGCGTGCGCGAGCTGGATGCCCGCGAGCGCGCCCTGCACGTGCATGAAGTCCACGATGGGGCGCAGCGCGTCGCGCTGCTCGTCGTTCCAGAGCCCGAGGTCCTCGGGGCTGATGCGCCCCTCGGGCACGACCGCCGTCGCCTCGACGATGATCGCGCCGGCCCCGCCGCGCGCGAGGGCGCCGAGGTGCACGTGGTGCCATTCGGTCGGCATGCCGTCACGGGCATCCGCACTGTACTGGCACATGGGCGGCACCCAGATGCGGTTGCGGGCGGTGACGCCGCGGAGCGTGATCGGGTCGAAGAGCGTGGCAGGCAGGGGAACTCCAGGGTCGAGGCGTGGGGCGACGGTCCCGTGCCCCGGGCGATCATCGCATGACGGCGACGATCACCCGCCGAAGCCAACGTGGCGGGATGCACGGGTGTTCCCGAGTTATTAGAGTGTTTATACTACGAACATGACGGATGCCCCCGCAGCCGAGCGTCGCCCGCAGCGCACCGCGCGCCGCCGCGACGAGCTGCTCGAGACCGCCCTGCGCCTGTTCAACGCGCACGGCACCGCCGCCGTGTCGGCGAACCGCATCGCGGCCGCGACCGGCATCAGCCCGGGCAACCTCTACTACTGGTTCCCGAACAAGCAGGCGATCATCCGGGCGCTCTTCGCGGAATGGGCGACGGCTTCGACCGCACCCGAGGCGCTGCCGGATGCCCCGCACGCCCTCCGCACCTTCATCGACGCCCTCGCGGCCCAGCCGCTCGTGACCGCACGCTTCGCGTTCTTCTCGCGCGAGCTGACGGGCCTGCTCACGGCCGACCCCGAGCTCGCCGCCGCATACCGGGCCAACTTCACCGCCAAGGTCGACGCGATCACGGCGCTGGTCGAGCAGCTCGTCGCCGCCGGGCTCCTCCACGAGCCGGCGCCCCGCACCGACCCCCGTGAGATCGTCGTCGCCGCCTGGATCGTCAGCGAGGCGACGCCCGCGTTCCTCGAGGTGGTCGACCCCGAGGCATCCGCCCTCTCCGCCCCCGCGGTCTCGACCGCGCTCGTCCGTGCGCTCCTCACCGAGGAGGGCGCGCGGGCCCTGCACCCGCCCGCCGACTGACACGGCACCACCTCGGAGAGGACGCACCATGGCACCGTCCCGACGCACCGACCGCGACACGTTCGAGCCCGGCGAACAGCTCGCCGCACCCGATCGACGTCCGACCCGCCGCACCGTGCTCACCGCCCTCGGCCTCGGCGCGGGCGGCCTCGTGCTCGCCGGCGCGAGCGTCGTCGGCGTGCGCGGCGCGACGAACGGCGTCTGGACGAGCGGCCAGGGCGACCCCTACGAACTCTGGTCGGCGTGGCCGAACCTCACCGGACTAAACGCGATCGTCGCCGCCGGCGTGCTCGCGGCGAACCCGCACAACACGCAGGGCTGGCGCTTCCACGTCGACGGGGCGGCGGCCGACGGCGCCGTCATCGAGGTGCACGACGATGCAGGGCGGCGGATGCCCGTGACCGACCCGTTCTCGCGCGAGCACCGCGCGGGCCTGGGCTGCGCCGTCGAGAACGTGGTGACCGCGGCTCGCGGGCAGGGCGTCGACGCGGCGGTCGAACTGCTGCCGGAGGCATCCGACCCCGAGTTCGTCGCGCGCATCACGCTCGCCGCCGAGGCCGCGCCGACCTCGCTCGACCGCGCCCGAGCCGAAGCCATCGCCGAGCGCCACACCAACCGCGGGCCGTTCACCGCTGACCCGGTCGGCCCTGTCGATCTGGCCGCGCTCGAGGCTCTCGGCGACGACCGTGCCCGGGTCGTCTTCGTGACGGATGCTGCGGACCGCACCGCCCTCGGCGACCTCTACGTGCGCGCGACCGAGGGCATCGTCGCCGACCATGAGCAGTCGGTCGAGGGGTTCGCGTGGTTCCGCAACGATCGCGCCGACATCGACCGGCACCGCGACGGGCTGACCCTCGACGCGCAGGGCCTGGACGCGTTCACGCTCGCGATGGCGAAGCTGCTGCCCGCGTCGTCGCGCGCTGACGGCGACGAGTTCTGGCTCGCCTCGACGCGCGACATCCACACCGCGTCTGCTGCGGCCTACGGCGTGATCGTCGTCGACGACGCGCTCGACCCGGCCGCGCAGGTCACGGGCGGGCGCCTCCTCCAGCGACTCCACCTCGAGGCGACCCGGCTCGGCCTCGCGTTCCACCACATGAACCAGGTCACCGAGCGCATCGATCGCGCCCGCGCGACCGGCGCCGCCGACGACTACTCCGACGAGTGGTCCGCCCTCATCGGCGCGCCCGCAGCGCATGGCCTCGTCTCGTTCCGCCTGGGCTACCCCGAGCGCGCCCCGCGCCCGAGCCCCCGCCGCCCCATCGCCGACGTCGTCACCACCTGACCCGGGCCACCGAACCACCGCGCAGATGTTCCACAGTTCTTCTCGGGCGTTGACGATCCGCACAATTCAGCGGACCCCCCGGTCCGTACAACTGTGGATCCCCCCGAACTTTCGCGCCCACCCCCGCGAACGAACGCTAGCTTGCGTGCCAGATTCCGCTGATCCCAAGGGAGGGACCCATGCGACGCACGATGATGTGTGCCGTGATCGGAGCACTGGCCGTCGGCCTGCTCGCCGCAACCCCCGCGAACGCCGCGGGCTCGTTCTACGATCCACCGCCCGAGGTCACCGCAGCACCTGGCGAACTCGTGCGCGCCGAACCGATGCGCCTGGCCGCGTCCGTCTCGTTCGGCGGCAAAGTGTCGGCCCTGCCCGGCACCGCCACCCGCATCATGTACAGCTCGACGGATGCCACGGGCCGGCCCGTCGCCGTCTCCGGCGTGTACATCGAACCGACGAAGCGCTGGTGGGGCGGCGGCGACCGCCCGCTCGTCTCGTTCGCCGAGGGCACGCAGGGGCAGGGCGACGCGTGCGCACCGTCGCGCACGCTCGAGAAGGCGCTCGTCGTCGACTCGGAGGCGATCGCGATCGGCTACGAGATCCCGAACATCTACGCCTTCCTCGACCGGGGCATCGCGGTCGTCGTGACCGACTACATCGGACTCGGCACGACCGACCGGGTGCACTCCTACGTCGTGCGCCTCGACTCCGGCCACGCGGTGCTCGACGCGGCGCGCGTGGCGAGCGCGGTGCCCGGCGCGAGCGTGACCGACGACTCGCCGGTCGGGCTCTACGGGTACTCGCAGGGCGGCGGCGCAGTGGCATCCGCTGCCGAGCTCGCCCCGACCTACGCGCCCGAGCTCGACGTGAAGGGCGCCTACGCGGGCGCCCCGCCGGCCGACCTCGCCGCGGTGATGCGGAGCGCCGACGACACCTCGCTCACGGGCGTGATCGGCTTCGCGCTGAACGGCATCTCGCAGTACGAGCCGGGCCTGCAGGCCGCGCTGGAGCCCGAGATCAGCGACCACGGCCGGGCCACGCTCTCCGCCCTGTCGACGGGCTGCATCGGCGATGCGCTGCTCACGAGCGGCACCGCGTTCACGTCGACCGCGTCGTGGACGACGAGCGGAGACTCGCTGTACGACGTCGCCCAGCGCGTGCCCGAGGCGCTCGCCGCGATCGACCGACAGCGCATCGGCACGCTGGCGCCCGAGGTGCCCGTGATGGTGCTGACCGGCACGAAGGACGACATCGTCGGCCACGGCCAGACCAAGCAGCTGGCGAAGGACTGGTGTGCGAAGGGCGTCGACGTGCGCTACGTGCCGGTCGTGCAGCCGGCCTCATCGCACGGCACCGCGCTGAACCACCTCGGCCCGGCGATCACCCGCAGCCTGCAGAGCCAGGAGTGGCTGGTCGACCGCCTGGAGGGCAGGACGATGTACGACAACTGCGCGTTCCTGCCGCTGCTGCCGTAGGGCGACGGATGCCTCAGGCGGCGCGTTCCGCCCGAGGCATCCGCTCGCCTGCCCGTCCCGCTCAGACGCGGGCGAAGACGGCGGCGAGCGCCTGGCCGCCGCCGATGCACATGGTCTCGAGCGCGAGGTCGCCGTCGAGGTCGGGCAGTTCGTGCGCGAGCGTCGCGAGCATGCGCAGGCCGGTCGCGCCGATCGGGTGCCCGATGGAGATGCCGCTGCCGCGCGGGTTCAGCCGCGGGTCCTCGGCGTCGAGGCCCCAGTCGGCGAGACAGGCGAGCACCTGCACCGCGAACGCCTCGTTGAGCTCGATCACGTCGAGGTCGGCGAGGCCGAGGCCGGCCCGCTCGAGCGCGCGGTTCGCGGCGGGCACGGGGGCGACGCCGAAGCGCAGCGGGTCGTTGCCCGCGGCAGCCCACGACACCAGGCGCAGCACCGGGGTCAATCCCAGATCGGCGGCGCGCTCCGGCGTCGTGACGATGCAGGCCGCGGCCGCGTCGTTCTGGCCGCTGGCGTTGCCGGCCGTCACGGTGGCATCCGGGTCGCCGCGACCCAGGATGGCCCGCAGCCCGCCGAGCGCCTCGAGCGTCGTGTCGGCCCGCGGATGCTCGTCGCGGTCGACGACGGTGGACCCGCGACGGCCCGGCACGGTCACCGGCACCGTCTCGGCGTCGAACGCGCCCGACTCCCACGCCGCCACCGCCCGCTGGTGCGAGCGCAGCGCCAACGCGTCCTGCGCCTCGCGCGAGATGCCGTACTCGCGCCGCAGCAGCTCGGCCGAACCGACGTTGCCCTCGGGCGTCGGGAACCGCACGCCGCCGATCGTCTCGCGTCCGCGCGCCAGCGCGTCGTGCAGCATCAGCCCACCGGTGGGCAGCCCGCGCCGCCCCTCCTCGGTGTAGAGCGGTGCGTTCGACATCGACTCGGCGCCGAGGGCGACGACGACATCGGATGCCCCGGTCTGCACCTCCATCGCCGCGTTGACCACGGCCTGCAGGCCCGATCCGCACCGGCGGTCGAGCTGGTAGCCGCCCGTGGTCACGGGAAAGCCCGCGTCGAGGGCTGCGACCCGGCCGAACGCCGGCGACTCCATGGTCGGGTACCCCTGCGAGCCGATGACTCCGTCGACGGCGGCGGTGTCGATGCCGGTGCGCTCGAGCAGCGCCTCGAGCACCGTGACCGCGAGGCCACGCGCGTGCACGGGCGCGAGCGCCCCGCCGAAGCGCCCGACGGGCGTGCGCAGGGGCGCGCAGATGACCGCGGTGCGCAGCTCGGTCACGCCGCCACCCCCTCGGCGACGGTGAACGGCGCCTCCGTGGCATCCGTCACCTGCTCGAGGCTCACGTCGGGCGCGAGCTCGATGAGCACCAGCCCCGCGTCGGTCACGTCGAACACCGCGAGGTCGGTGATGATGCGGTCGACGCAGCCGCGGCCGGTGAGCGGCAGCGTGCACTGCGGCACGATCTTCGACGAGCCGTTCTTCGCCACGTGCTCCATCACGACGAGCACGTGCTCGGCGCCGTTCACGAGGTCCATCGCCCCGCCCATGCCCTTGACCATCTTGCCGGGCACGGCCCAGTTGGCGATGTCGCCGCCCTCGGACACCTGCATGGCCCCGAGCACCGCGTGCGTGACGCGCCCGCCGCGGATCATGCCGAAGCTCGACGCCGAGTCGAAGTACGCCGCTCCCGGCACGACCGTCACGGTCTCCTTGCCGGCGTTGATGAGCTTCGGGTCCTCCTCGCCCTCCCACGGGTAGGGGCCGACGCCGAGGATGCCGTTCTCGGAGTGCAGCACGACCTCGACGCCCTCGGGCAGGTGGTTCGGGATCAGCGTCGGCAGCCCGATGCCGAGGTTCACGTACGAGCCGTCCTCGAGCTCGCGGGCCGCGCGCGCGGCCATCTCGTCGCGGGTGAGCGGCATCAGCGATCTCCTCGGGTACGCACGGTGACCTTCTCGATCGGCAGGTCGGCCGACTGCTCGGGCGTGAGCTCGACCACGCGGTCGACGTAGATGCCGGGCAGGTGGATGTCGTCGGGCCCGAGCACGCCCGGTTCGACGAGCTCGTCGACCTCGGCGATCGTGACCTTCCCGGCCATGCCGGCGAGCGGGTTGAAGTTGCGCGTGGCCTTCTCGAACCGCAGGTTGCCGTGCCGGTCGCCGACGGCGGCGCGCACCAGCCCGTAGTCGGTGCGGATCGCCTGCTCGAGCACGTACTCGCGACTCGCGCCGAAGGTGTCGAACGGGCGCAGCTCCTTCGGGTCGCTCGCGAGGGCGATGGAGCCGTCGGGCGCATAGCGCAGCGGCATCCCGCCGTCGGAGACCGCCGTGCCCGCGCCGGTCGCCGTGTAGAACGCGGGGATGCCGACGCCGCCCGCGCGCAGCCGCTCGGCGAGCGTGCCCTGCGGGGTGAGCTCGACCTCGACCTCGCCGGAGAGGTACTGGCGCCCGAACTCCTTGTTCTCGCCGATGTAGCTGGCGATGATGCGGCGGATGCGACCGTCGGCGAGCAGCAGCCCGAGGCCCCAGCCGTCGACGCCGCAGTTGTTCGACACGATCTCGAGCTGGTCGACGTCGCGGGCGAGCAGCGCGCGGATCAGCACGATCGGCACGCCCGAGAGTCCGAACCCGCCGACGGCGAGCGACGACCCCGAGGGGATGTCGGCGACGGCCTCGTCGGCCGACGCGTAGGTCTTGTCCATAATTCCTCCGGGTCAGTCCTGGTCAGGCGCGGTCGGCTGGGTCGGCCGAGTCGGGCGCGGTACCGGATGCCTCGTCGGCGGCGACCTCCGCGAACACCTCGCGCGCGATGGCGAGCCCCGAGTTCACCGGCGGCAGGCCGGCGTAGAGCGCGGTGTGCAGCAGCACCTCGGAAATCTCGTCGGGGCTGAGTCCGTTCCGGAGCGCAGCGCGCACGTGCATGCGGAGCTCGGCCTCGTGGCCGCCGGTGACGAGGCTCGCGAGCGTGGCGATCGACCGCTCGCGGCGGCTCAGCCCGGGGCGCGACCACACGTCGCCCCAGGCGTAGCGGGTGATGAAGTCCTGGAACGCGGCCGTCTCGGGGGTGGTGCCCGCGATCGCGCGATCGACGTGCGCGTCGCCGAGCACCCCGCGGCGGGTGCGCATGCCGCGGGCGTGGGCAGCGGATGCCTCGGCGCCGGCCTCCGCGCGCAGCAGGAGCCCGAGCAGCAGGTCGGCCGCCGCATCCGGGGCCTCGAGCACGGCGAGGTGCGAGACGCCGTCGAGCTCGACGTGCACGGCGTCGGGCATGGCGTCGGCCATCGCCTGCATCGAGGCGGGGGCCGTGACCGCGTCGTGCTCGCCGCTCACGAGCAGCGCGGGCACATCGAGGGCGAGCAGGTCGGCCGTGCGGTCGAACGCGGCGAGCGCCTCCGCGCAGCGCGCGTACGACTCGTCGTCGATGTCGACGAGCGCGTGCAGCGCGCGCGACCCGGCACCGTCGTCGGCGCCCAGGAACCCGGGTGCGAACCAGCGCTCGGCGCTGCCGGTCACGAGCGAGGCCGTGCCGCTGGCCCGCACGGCGGCGGCCCGGTCTGCCCACCCCTCGGGGGTGCCGATGCGCGCCCCGCTGCACGAGTCGAACAGGCTGCGCGCCCGGTCGGGGTGGGCTGCGGCGAGCTCGAGCGCGACCGTGCCGCCGAGCGAGACGCCGGCGACGTGGAAGGCGCCCCCGCCCGCCTCGTCGACGATCGCGAGCACGGCGTCGGCGAGCTCGGCGACGGTGAACGGCTCGGTCGCGGCCGGGCTCGCGCCGTGGCCGGGCAGGTCGACGCGCAGGATGCGCAGGCGCGACCCCGCGGCGTCGGCGCGCAGCCGGGCGACGACGCCGTCCCAGACCGCGGTCGTGGTGCCGAGCGACGGCAGCAGCACCAGCAGCGGCTGGGTGCCGGCGGCGACGGTGCCGGGCGCGAACGATCCGCGCAGCACGGGTGCGCTCATGCGTCTCCTCCTCTGACGTGGGCGAACCGGGCGACGGCCCGGTCGACGATGCGGTCGGATGCCGCGAGCTCGACCTCGCCCGCGCTCCCGACGCCGCTCGAGGCGAGCAGTTCGGCCGCGCGGCCGGCGTCGAACGCCATGCCCCAGGCGAGCCGGGCGGACGCGGCCGACACCGACTCGGCAAGCGCGAGCAGCCGTCGGAAGGCGCCCCAGCCGGCATGCCACTCCCCCGCGGGCCGCTCGTCGGCGGCCGATGCCGACGCGGTCACGGTGGCGACGAGTCCCGGCGCCTCGACCGCGGCCGCCGTGAGCGCCACGGCGTCGACGGGATTGCGCTTGTGCGGCATCGCACTCGATCCGCCGCCGCCCGCGAGCACGACCTCGCCGAACTCGGGGCGGGAGAGCAGGGTGGTGTCCCGTCCGATGCGCCCGAGCACCGCGACGACGGTCGAGGCCGCGTGCGCCACGGCGAGCGCCGCGCTGCGCTCGGTGTGCCACGAGCGGCCGGGGTCGGCGAGCCCGAGGCGCGCGGCGAGCGCCGCCCGCACCTCGTCGGCCGCACCGGAGCGTCCGGCAGCGGCATCCGCCCTCACCCCCGTGCCGACCGCGCCGCCGAACTGCACCGGGCACTCGAGCGCGTCGAGGGCCGCGATCGCGGAGGACACCCCGTCGAGCCAGCCCGCGGCGAGCACGCCGAGCGTCGAGGGGGCCGCGGGTCGGGCGAGCGTGCGGGCCGCACGCGGGTCGCGGCGCCCCGCGGCGGCGAGCGCCGCGAGGGCCGACCCGGTGGCGAGCAGCGACTCGCGCGCCGACGCGAGCGCACGCGATGCGACGAGCATGAGCGCCGAGTCGACGACGTCCTGGCTGGTCGCGCCGAGGTGCAGCCGGTCGGCGGGCTCACCCGCGGCCTCGAGCTGTGCCCGCAGTAGCGGCACGAGCGCGACCACGACGACCCCGTCGCGCGACACGCCCTCGACGAGCGACGTGCGGTCGAGCGCGTCGGCGTCGAGCACCGCAGCCGCCGCGTCGAGCGGCTCGCCGAGCACGTCACCCCACGCGCGCAGCAGCGCCGCCTCGACGTCGACCATCGCACGGAGCACCGCGTCGTCGCCGGTCGCCGAGGCGCCGGCACCGGCCGGGTCCAACAGACCCCAGGAGGCTGCGGTCATATCTCCGTCCCGTAGTCGAGGAACACCGTCTCGCCCTCGCCCTGCAGCACGATGTCGAACCGGTACGAGCGCTCGGCGTCGGGCACCGCGATCAGGGTGTCACGGCGGCCCTCGTCGATGCGGCCGAGCAGCGGGTCGGCGGCGTTCGCCTCGGGCTCGTCGCCGAAGTAGGCGCGCGTGAACAGGTGTTGGAGGATGCCCCGGCCGAACACCGCGACCAGCAGGTACGGCGCCGAGCCCTCGCGCATCGCGCCGGGCTTGATCGTGGTGAACGAGTAGTGGCCGGCGCGGTCGGCGGCCGACCGCCCGAAGCCCGCGAACCCGTGCTGGTCGCGGTCGAACGAGCCGAGTTCGGTGGAGGGCTGCCCGGAGGCATCCGCCCCCCAGATCTCGACGAACGCGTCGGGCATCGGGTCGCCGGCCCCGTCGAGCACGGTGCCGTGCAGGCGCACGGCGTCGGGCTGCCACGGTGCGCGCACGTCGGGGCCGCCCGCGTACGGCAGCGCATAGCCGAAGAACGGGCCGACGGTCTGCGAGGGGGTCTGCAGGTACTCGGGCTGGGCGTGCTCGGGCTGGTCGGTCTGCTCAGGCATGGTCGGCGTCCTCCGGCTCCATCCAGGTCGACGAGGGCCCCGTGAGCACCACGTCCCATCGGTAGCCCGTGGCCCACTCGGGCACGCTCACGTCGTGGTCGTAGCCGGCGACGAGCCGCTCGCGGGCGGCCGGGTCGACGATCGACTGGTAGATCGGGTCGAGGCCGAACAGCGGGTCGCCGGGGAAGTACATCTGCGTGATGAGGCGCTGCGTGAACGCGGTGCCGAAGAACGAGAAGTGGATGTGCGCCGGGCGCCACGCGTTGCGGTGGTTCTTCCACGGGTACGGGCCGGGCTTGATGGTCGTGAGGCGGTACGAGCCGTCGTCGCCCGTGACGATGCGGCCGACGCCCGTGAAGTTCGGGTCGAGGGGAGCCGGATGCTGGTCGCGCTTGTGCACGTACCGGCCCGACGCGTTCGCCTGCCAGATCTCGACGAGCTGGTTGCGTACCGGGCGGCCGTCGCCGTCGAGGATGCGGCCGGTCACGATGATCCGCTCGCCGAGGGGCTCCCCCGCGTGCTGGATCGTCATGTCGGCCTCCTCGGGCGCGACATCGGTGTGGCCGAACGCCGGCGAGACGAGCTCGATCTCCTCGGGATCGGCACGGACCAGCTCGTGGGTGGGGTGGCGCAGGGTGGTCGACCGGTAGGGGCGGTAGTCGCGACGCGGATGCGACGGGAGGGCGCCGCCCGCGGCGGCATCCGTCTCGGCGGCGCTGCGCTCGGCGATCTCGACGTCGATGTCGGCCTGGGTCAGTTCCGGCTGGTTCGCGCTGGGGTGCATGTGCGCTTCGGTGCCTCTCGCATCATCGGGGTGGGACGTGGTCGATGATGACTCCGGCGGATGCCGCGTGGGAGGCGATTTCCACTGAGTGGAAGGCTTTCCGTGCCGGGCGACTCAGGGGCATCCGCTCACGTGCCCGGCGGCCGATACCCCAGCGCCGCCGAGATGCCTCGCGCGGCGATGCGCACGCCGAGCGCGAACTGCGGCTCGCCCAGCCGCTCGACGTGGGCGATGATCGACACCGCCGCGACCACCTCGCCCGTCGCGTCGCGCACCGGCGCCGCTACCGAGAACGCGCCGCGCGTCAGCGCCTGCACGCTCGTGGCGATGCCGGTGCCGCGCACCTCGGCGAGCCGGCGGCGCAGCTCGGGCTCCTCGGTGATCGTGTTCGGCAGGAACCGCGTGAGGCCTGCCGCGACCACGTCGTCGTACACCTCGCCCGGCGCGTGCGCGAGCAGCGCGAGGCCGACGCCCGTGGCGTGCAGCGGCAGCACCGTGCCGACGTCGGAGACCATCGCGACCGCGTGCTCGCCGCTGCGCCGTTCGAGGTAGACGACCCCGAGCCCGTCGCGCACGGCGAGGTGCACGTGCTCGCCGGTCGCGTCGAGGAGGTCCTCGAGGTACGGCATGGCGGCGTTGCGCAGTCGCATCGCGGTCGGCTGCCGCACGCCGAGGCGCCAGAGCCGCATGCCCACCCGATAGCGCCCGTCGTCGGCGCGCACGAGCCCGCCCCACTCGGCCCACTGGCCGACCAGGCGGTGCGTGGTCGACAGCGGCAGCCTCGCGCGCCGGGCAATGTCGGTGAGCGTCAGCTCCTCGCCGCCCGCGAACGCGTCGGCGATCGCGAAGAGCTTCTCGGCGACCGACCGGTCGCCCCTGCCGCCTCCCGACATGCGCTCACTCTATCCAGCCCCGACACGCCGAACCCCTCCGCCGAGTCGTCATGAGGTGCCGCTTCGGGTGCCGGGATTCCGGCACTTCGTGACGACTGGGCAGAGCGAAACAAGAACGCAATTTGGTTTTCACAGCCCTACCGGTCACACTTGTCCGGTCCCCCGACCCCCGCGGCGCGCACCCCCGACTCGCGCGCTGACGCCCGAAAGGCCGACTTCAATGGCGAACGACCAGCCCGCCGACCCCGCGTCGACACCCGAGCCCGACGCGACCGGCTCCTCGAAGAAGCCCAAGAAGCGCCTCGGCCGGCGCATCCTGAAGGCCACCGCACTCGTACTCGCGCTCCCCGCCATGCTCCTGGTCGCGGGCCTCGGCTACGTGGTCTTCGAGCTCCTCACGAACCGGCCCGACGACTCGCCCGAGCACGAGGCGCGCAAGGAGGAGTACGTCAACCGGCTGAGCGCGACGCCGGTCTCGGGCGATGCCCCGAACGTGCTGCTCGTCTACTACGACGACATGGGGTACGGCGACCTCGGCTTCATGGGCGAGACCCCCATCGAGACGCCGAACCTCGACGCCCTCGCCGAAGCCGGCGTGGTCATGACGAACTACCACGCGCCATCGGCCGTGTGCACGCCGTCGCGCGCCGCACTGCTGACCGGCCGCCTCGCACCCCGCGCCGACGTCCCCGACGTGCTCTTCCCCACCGAGGGCGTGAGCAACGTCATCAACACGGTCTCGGGCACCTTCGGGCTGACCCAGGCCGAGATCACGATCCCCGACGTGCTCGGCGCCGCCGGCTACGAGACCGGAATGATCGGCAAGTGGCACATCGGCGACACCGAGGGGTCGCTGCCGAACGACTTCGGGTTCGACTCGTTCCTCGGCTCGCGGTACTCCAACGACATCTCGCCGTTCAAGATCTACCAGGACGACGAGGTGCTGATCGAGACGGTCGACCAGACCGAGCTCGACGAGCTGTACACCGACACCGCCGTCGAGTTCATCGGCGACGCCGCCGAGACCGAGGAGCCGTTCTTCCTCTACTTCGCGCACAACTTCCCGCACGAGCCGCTGTTCACGGCGGAGGAGAACGAGGGGCGCTCGGACGCCGGCCTCTACGGCGACGTCGTGGAGACGCTCGACGACGGCATCGGCCGCATCGTCGACGAACTCGAGGCGACGGACCAGCTCGACAACACGATCATCCTGGTCACGAGCGACAACGGCCCGTGGTTCGAGGGCGACTCGGGCGACCACCGCGGGCGCAAGGGATCGATCTCCGAGGGCGGCATGCGCGTGCCGTTCCTCATGCACTGGCCCGACGGCCTCGACGGCGGGCGCACGCTCGACACGATGGCGATGGGCACCGACGTGCTGCCGACGCTGCTCGACCTGCTCGACCTGCCCGAGCCCACCGACCGGGCGCTCGACGGCACGAGCATGGCCGACGTGCTCGCGGGCACCGGCGAGACGGTCAGCGACCACTACTACTTCTACTCGAGTCGGAACCTGCTCGCGGTGAGCGACGGCCGCTTCAAGTACTACCCCGAGCAGCCGTACCTCTACACGATCAGCGGCACGTCCTTCGCCACGCCGTACTCGCAGGGCCCCTGGCTGTTCGACCTCGAGTCCGACTCGAGCGAGTCGTACAACGTGCTCGACAAGTACCCCGAGGTCGTCGCCGACCTCGCCGCCGAACTCGAGCGTCGCAACGCCGAGATGGACGAGAACCCGCGCGGCTGGCTCGAGACGAGCAGCGCCGCGGGCTTACCTCAGCGGGCGGCGCCGACCCAGCCGACGACCACGTCGCCGATCATCGCGCGGTAGTGGTCGCGGCGGTCGGCCGCGAGCAGGTCGCGGTCGAACAGGTAGCCGAACGTGTACTGGTTGGCGACCTGGAAGAAGCAGTACGAGCTGATCACGAGGTGCACGTCGAGCGCGTCGACGTCGTCGCGCAGGCTGCCGTCGGCGCGGCCGCGCTCGAGCACGCCGTCGAGTATGCCGAGCGCGGGCTGGTTGAGCTCGCGCAGCGAGTCGAGGCGGCGGATGAAATTGCCGCGGTGGATGTTCTCGATCGACACCAGGCGGATGAAGTCGGTGTGCGCGAGGTGGTGGTCGTAGGTGAGCTCGGCGAGCCGGCGCAGCGCCTCGACCGGCTCCAGGTCGCCGACGTGCAGGGCCTGCTCGGCCTCGCGGATGCTGCGGTAGGCGCGCTCGAGCACGGCCATGTACAGCTGTTCCTTGCCGCCGAAGTAGTAGTAGATCATGCGCTTCGTCGTGCGGGTGCGCTCGGCGATCTCGTCGACGCGCGTGCCCGAGAAGCCCGACTCGGCAAAGGCCTCCGTGGCGACCGTGAGGAGGTCCTCGCGCGTGCGCTCGGGATCGCGCTGGCGGACCACCGGTTGTTCGCTCACGATCCCACCCTAGTTCTCGGGGGGACTGCCGCCCGGGAGCGACAGGGCCGACAGATCGGATGCCACGGACTCACGCCCCCGCGAGCACGCGCCGCGGGTTCTCGACGAGCAGCTGCTCGATCGTCGCCTCGTCGACGCCCGCGTCGCGGAGCCGTGGCAGGATGCCCGTGAAGAGGTGCTCCATGTGCCAGTCGGGCGCGTGCGCGGCGCGCCACGACGGCGGGGTCACGCGGCTGAAGAACGCGGCGTCGTGCGAGAGCACGATGCGCCCGGCGTACCCGAGCTCGAGCAGCGCGAGCAGCATCCGCACGCGGTCGTCATCGGATGCCACGTGCGCCATGCCGAACCGGTCGAAGCCCAGGTACGAGCCGGCGTCGGCCAGCTCGCGCAGGGAGTCGAGGTCGGTCGAGTCGCCGCTGTGGCCGATCACGACCCGGTCGAGGGGCACGCCCAGCTCGCGGAGCATCCGCTGCTGTTCGCGCCCCCCGCCCGACGAGGCGTGCGAGTGCGTCGTGATCGGCACGCCCGTGCGCAGGTGCGCCGCGGCCGCCGCCTCCCACACGCGCCGCACGTCGGGCGTGAACCCCTCGACATCGGTGACGACCTTGAGCATGCCGGCGCGGATGCCGGTGCCTGCGATGCCCCGCTCGATGTCGCCGATGAACAGCCGCTCGAGCGGGTCGGGCCCGTCGACCATGCGCCCCGGCCCGTGCAGGCGGATCGCGTGCGGCAGCACGTCCGCCGTGTAATACCCGGTGGCGACGACGATCTCGACCGGGGCCCGCTCGGCCACGCGCCGCACGCGTGCGACGTCGCGGCCGAGCCCGGGCACCGTGAGGTCGACGACGGTCCGCACGCCGAGCGCGTGGAGGCGCTCGAGTCCGGTCACGGCCCGCTCCACCGCGTCCTGCTCGTCCCACTCGGGGTGCGGCAGGTTCAGGTCGAGCTCCTGGTGCACCACGAACAGGTGCTCGTGGATCAGGGTCGTGCCGAGGCGTTCCGACTGCACCCCGCCCGTGCAGGTCGGAACCGTGCGGACCATCTCGTCGTCAGTCGATACAGCGTCCGATCACTCGGCGGTCGCGCGGATCGCCTCGAACACCGCGAGCGACTCGCCCTCGAAGTTCTCGAGGAAGAACTCGACCGCGGGGCCCTGGAAGGCCTCGACGTCGACGTCCTCGATGACCTCCCAGTCATCGCCGTTGCGCCACTCGTCGAGCACGACCTCCTCGTCCTCGGCGACGCAGGCCGTCACCTCGGTGACCGCGGTCTCGACCGCGGCGGTCAGCGCGTCCTGCTGCTCGGTGCTCAGCTCGTCGTAGATCGGGCTCATCACGACGAGGTTCGTGTTGAGCTGGTGCTCCGACAGGCTGACGTAGTCCTGCACCTCCTGGAAGTTCTGGGCGACGATGTTGGTGATCGGGTTCTCCTGCCCGTCGACCGTGCCCTGCTGCAGCGCCAGGTAGAGCTCCTCGTACGCGACCTCGGTGGCGTCGGCACCGAGTGCCTGCGCGTTGAGCAGGTACTGCGGCGAACCCGGGAAGCGCATGCGCACGCCGTCGAGGTCCTCCGGGGTGCGGATCGGCACGTTCGCGGTGAAGAGCCGCGCGCCGGCCGACCATGCGCCGAGCGTCTGCACGCCCGAGGCCTCCTTGAAGCCCTCGACGAGCACGGCTGAGTCGTCGCTCGCCATGAAGGCCGCGAGGTGGTCGGGCCCGTCGAACACGTAGGCCGCGTCCATCACGCTGATCGGCTCGTACACGGCACCGAGCGCCGAGGCGCCCTGGATGTCCATGTCGATGTCGCCGGATGCCACGGAGGCGATGCGGTCGGCGTCGCCGCCGAGCTGGCTCGCCGGGAAGATCTCGATCGTGAGACCCACGTCGGCCGCCTCGACCTCGTCGGCGATCACCTGCGCCCCGCAGCGATGCTGGGGCTGGTCCTCGGTGTAGCTGTGGGCCAGGGTGAGCTCGATCGTCTCCATCTCACCCGACTCGTCGCCGGTGTCGGTTCCGCCATCGGAACCGCTCGAGCAAGCCGCCAGCAGGAACAGTGCCGGCGCCGCTGCCAGAGCGATCCACGTCGTTCGCTTGGTGCGTCGTGCAATCACGGTTGCATTCCTCTCATCGGTGCCATGGTGGTGGGGTCCCGCTCGCCTCGACGGCGACCAGGTCTGTGAGGTCCGCGAGCATGGCCTCGCGGTCCGCAGGTTCTCCGGTGAAGATCTCGAAGGCGTCGGCCGCCTGGTGCATCGCCATGCCGAGGCCCGACATGACGCGGCATCCGCGGTCGCGTGCGGCGACGAGCAGCTCGGTCTCGACGGGCCGGTAGACGACGTCGGCGACGAACGCGCCGCCCGGAACCAGGCCCACGTCGAACGCGGCGCCGGGGTGCGCGGCCATGCCGAACGGGGTCGCGTTGACCACGCCGTCGGCGCCGGGGAGCACATCTGCCAGGGCGTCGGGGCCGATGGCGCGCACGCGCCCGGTCGAGGCCTCGGCGACGGATGCCGCGAGGGCGGCCGCCCGCCCCGCGGCCGCGTCGGCGATGACCAGTTCGCCCACGTCGCGCGCGGCCAGCGCGCTGGCGACCGCGGCACCGGCCCCGCCGGCGCCCACGAGCACGACGAGGTCGCGGCCGGCGTCGCCGAGCGTGTCGTCGAAGGCGGCGCCGAACCCCGTGACATCCGTGTTGTGCCCGATCATGCGGTCGCCGTCGAAGACGACCGTGTTGACGGCGCCGACGGTCTGCGCGGTGGGGGCGAGTTCGTCGAGCAGCGGCAGCACCGTCTGCTTCACGGGGTGGGTGACGTTCAGGCCGTCGAAGCCGAGGCGCCGGGCGTCGGCCAGGAGCCGCCCGACGTACTCCTCGGTGCTCTCGCCGGGTGCGAGGTCGATCGTCCGGTACACGTAGTGCATGCCGTGGCGGGCGCCCTCGAGCTCGTGCATCGGCGGGGTCAGCGACGGGGTGACCCCCTCGCCGATCAGCCCGATCAGCACGGCCCGCCGCAGCGGTACCTCGGGCAGCGCATCGATCGTCACAGGCCCAGCACCCCCGGCAGCCACATCACCCAGTCGGGCACGAGGATCAGCAGCAGCATGATCGCGAGCGACGGGATGAGGAACGGCAACGAGCCGCGGAACACCTCGCCGACGCGCGTCTTCGAGACCGATGCGGTCACGAACAGCACGGTGCCGACGGGCGGCGTGAGCAGGCCCACCATGAGCGAGACGATCATGAGCACGCCCGCGGCGATCGGGTCGATGCCGTAGTCGCGCACGAGCGGCAGCAGGATCGGCACGACGAGCACGAGGATCGCGGTCGCGTCGATCACGGTGCCGAGGATCAGCATGAGGATCGCGATGAGCAGCAGGAACACCGTCGGGTTGTCGGTGATGCCGAGGAAGAACTCCGCGAGCAGCTGCGGCAGGCGCTCGATCGCGAGGATGTAGCCGAGCAACGACGCGGAGGCGACGATCAGCATGATGCCCGCGGTCGTGAGCACCGCGTCCTTCACGGCCTCGAAGAAGCCGCGCCAGCTGAGCGAGCGCTGCACGATGCCGACGATGATGATGTACACGACGCCGACCGCGGCCGCCTCGGTCGGGGTGAAGATGCCGCCGAGGATGCCGCCCAGGATGATGATGGGCGAGATCAGAGGCAGCACCACGCCCTTGAGCGACGCGACGAACTCGGCGCGGTCGAACTCGCCGCGGGTGATCTTCGGGTTGCGCCGCACGAGCACCCAGACGACGACGCAGAGGCCCGCCGCCATGAGCAGGGCTGGTATGACGGATGCCGCGAAGAGCGCGCCCGTCGACACCGCGGCGAGTCCCGCGAAGATGACCGCCGGGATGCTCGGGGGCATGATCGGCGCGATAAGCGACGAGGACCCGGAGAGGCCGGTCGCGAACCGGCGGCTGTAGCCGTTGCGCAGCATCGCGGGGATCTGCACTTTGCCGAGCGCGGCCGCATCGGCGACGGCCGACCCGCTCATCCAGGAGAACCCGACGCTCACGCCGACGGCCACGTAGCCGAGGTTGCCGCGCAGGCGTGCGAGCAGCGCGAGCGCGAACCGGAAGAGCCGGTCGGCGATGCCCGCGTGGTTGGCGAGCGCGCCGAGGAAGACGAACAGGGGCACGGCGAGCAGGGGGAAGCTGGCTGCGGCGTTGGTGACCTGACGGAGGGCGAACCCGGTGGACTGCCCCTCGATGGCCAGGTAGACGAGGGCCGGGCCGAGGAAGGCGAACGCGACGGGCACCCGCAGCACCAGCAGCAGGGCGATGGCGAGGCCGAGGAGCGCGAGCGTCATGCGGTCGCCTCCTGCTCGCCGTTGCCAGCCGACCGGTCGGCCTCGGCGCCGTCAGCGGACGCGTCGGTGCTGATGACCGGGCCGTTCACGGCCACGTCGATCGCGGCGATGGTCGCGCGGATGGCGGTGCTCGCCGCGCCGATGAGCACGGGCACGTAGACCCACGACATGGGCATGCGCAGCACGGGCGACTTGATGATGCCCTGCGTCTCGATGAGCGCCCACGCCTCGAGCGTGAGGCCCACGCCGGTCGCGGCGACGACGAGCATCGCGAACACCTGCACGACACGCACGAGCATCTTGTTGCGGGCGACGTCGACGACCTCGAGCGCGATGTGGCCGCGGCTCGTGACGAGCAGGCCCGCCGCCGAGAACGTGAGCCACACGAGCGAGAACCGGGCGAGCTCGCCGGTCCACGGGAACCCCTCGATCGGCAGGTACCGTTGCAGCGCCTGGAGGAAGACGAAGGCGAGGATCGCCAGCAGCGCGACCGACCCGATCGCGAGTTCTGCGAAGAAGACGATCCTCGAGATGCGCCGCAGCACGGGCACCCTGCCCTGCGGTCGTTCAGGTTCGGTCACGAAACACCCTTGTCCGTTCCGGCGGTCGAGGCGTCAGCGCCTCGGGCCGTAGTTATACGTACCGGTTATTACATTACGCACCGCGCGAAGTCGATCTCCAGCCCGGAAGGTCTCGATCCGGTCTCGGAACTCGCCCTGCCCACGGTATGTACGAACTGGTACATTACATGCATGCGCACTTCGATCGCCACCGTCTGCCTCTCGGGCGGGTTGGTCGAGAAGCTCCATGCCTGCAGCGACGCCGGCTTCGACGGAGTGGAGATCATGGACGCCGACCTCATCGGCGCCATGGAGTCCCCCGAGGAGATCCGGGCCCTCTGCGCGAGGCTCGGGCTCTCGATCGACCTGTTCCAGCCGTTCCGCGACCTCGAGGGCGTCGCCGACGACGTCTTCGCCGACAACCTCCGCCGCGCCGAGGCGAAGTTCGACGTCATGCAGCGGCTCGGCGCCGACACCATCCTCGTCTGCAGCAACGCGGGCACCGCCACGATCGACGACGACGAGGTCGCCGCCGCACAACTCGCCGGCCTCGCCGACGCGGCCGCGCAGCGGGGCATCCGCATCGCCTACGAAGCGCTCGCCTGGGGCCGGTTCGTCGACGACTACCGGCACGCCTGGCGCATCGTGCAGCTGGCCGACCGGCCGAACCTCGGGGTGTGCCTCGACAGCTTCCACATCCTCTCCCGCGGGCACGACCCCGCAGGCATCGAGGAGATCGACGGCGAGAAGATCTTCTTCCTCCAGCTCGCCGACGCGCCGGCGCTCGACATGGACGTGCTCTCCTGGAGCCGCCACCACCGCCTCTTCCCCGGCGAGGGCGACTTCGCGCTGACCGACTTCCTCGCGCACGTGCTGCGCGCCGGGTACACCGGCCCGCTCTCGCTCGAGGTGTTCAACGACACGTTCCGCCAGACCGACGTCGTGCGCACCGCCGGCCACGCCCGCCGGTCGCTCACCTGGCTCGCCGACCGCACCGCCGCCGCCAACGGCTGGAGCGACGACCTGCTCGGCGAGCCGCAGGTCGCGCGCGGCATCGACTTCGTCGAGATCGCGGGCGCCGACCTCACGACCGTCGACGAGACCCTCGAGCTGCTCGGCTTCGCGTTCGGCGGCCGGCACCGCAGCAAGCGCGTGCGGCTCTGGACCGCCGGCGAGGCGCGCATCATCCTCGACGAGCAGGTGCGCGACGAGACCCCACGGCTCACGGGCATCGGGTTGATGGTCGACGACGCGGATGCCGCGGTGGACCGCGCCGTGGCCCTCGGCGCGCCCGCGGCGTTCCGGCGCACCTACGCGGGCGAGCAGGAACTGCGGGGCGTCGCCTCACCCGACGGCACGGTCGTGTACTGGAGCGACCGCCCCGCCGACACCTCGTGGATCACCGAGTTCGAGGGCGGCTCCCCCGGTTCCGACGCGTGCGCATCGGGCGTGGTCGACCACGCGAACGTCGGCTACCGCTGGCAGGACTTCGACGAGGCCGTGCTCTTCGCGTCGAGCGTGCTCTCGCTCACCACGCAGTCGTCGGCCGACGTGCCCGGCCCGCAGGGGCTCGTGCTCAGCCAGGTCATGCGCACCGCCGACGGGGTCGTGCGCCTGCCCATGAACCTCGCCCCGCCGACCGCGCCCGTGCCCGACCGGCACGTGGCCGTGCGCTGCGACGACGTGGTCGCCGCCGCCCGTGCGGCGCGCGCGGAGGGGCTCGACTTCCTGCGCATCCCCGAGAACTACTACGACGACCTCGCCGCGCAGTTCGACCTCGATCCGGCGCTGCTCGCCGAGCTCCGCGAACTCGACCTGCTCTACGACCGCGACGGGTCGGGCGGCGAGTTCATCCACTTCTACACGCCCACCATCGGCGGCATCTTCTTCGAGCTCGTCGAACGGCGCGGCGGCTACGACGGCTACGGCGCCGCGAGCGCGCCCGTGCGCCTCGCGATGCAGCGCCGCGCCCGCGCCTGACGTCGAAGACCGTCGCTTTTCAGGAGCCCCAGCGGGCCCGACGGCGGATTCCGGCGTCGCGGGCCCGGATCCGGCCGATTCCGGCCGAGATCCGGGCCCCCACGCAGCATCCGTGCACGGCACCGCAACCAGTTCCTGAAAAGCGACCCCCGAACGTCAGGGGCGGACGATCGCGACGTCCTGCGGGGCGAGCACCAGCCCGGAGGCATCCGAGCCGGTGAGCAGGTCGGTTCCCGTGAGCAGCACGCGGGCATCGGATGCCCCGTGGTTGATCACGAACGTCAGCTCCCCGCGCCGCACGACCTCGACCTCGTCGCCCTCGGAGGCGGCGGTCAGCGTGCCACCCGGTGTGAGCAGCGCCCCG
>CAJXGN010000017.1 GCA_913053875.1 uncultured Agromyces sp.
ATCATCCGCTGCCTCAAACGCTTCATCGCCCGCGAGATCTACTACGTCCTCACCGCTTGACATCCATAGGAGCATCGACGCCGCCGGCGCGATCCGGCGCGCGTGGATGCGGACGGACTCTGTGGCCGGGCCACGCTGTCGGGCACGTGCGTCGCTACGATTGATTGCGATACCAATCGCGAGGAGGGCGAGCGATGGCGGATCGGCAGCCGACGATGAGTGATGTCGCCCGAGAGGCGGGCGTGTCGCCGATCACGGTCTCGCGCGTGCTCAACAACTACGAGTTCGTGAAGTCGGACACTCGGGAGAAGGTGCTTCGCGCAGTCGCCCTGACGGGGTACCGACCGAACCTCGCGGCCCGAGCGCTCGTGACGCGCAAGTCGCACGTCCTCGGCGTGCTGGTCGCGGACGCGTTCGGGCACGGCCCGACGGCGGCCTTGTGGGCGATCGAGGATGCCGCGGGCGACGCCGGGTACGCCGTCACGGTCGTCAGCCTGCGCGGGGATGATCGCGATGCGATTCTCGCGGGCCTGCAGCGGCTCAACGCGCAGGGCGTCGATGGGATCGTCATGATCGCTCCCCAGCACGAGGCGACGAGCCTGGAAATCCTCGATGTCGAGGGAACGCCCGTGGTCACGCTCAGTGCGTTCGCGTCGGAGGTCCTCCGGCCGATCATGCTCGATTCGGTCGCCGGTTCGCGTGCCGCAGTTCGCCACCTCGCGCGACTCGGCCATCGCACGATCGCCCACCTTGCCGGTCCGGAGGGATGGGCGGCGGCCGAGGCGCGCCTGCGGGGGTGGCGAGACGAGAGCGCCGCGCTCGGCCTTGACATCGGCCCGGTGGCGTACGGGGACTGGACGGCGCAGACGGGCCACGCATTGGCTCCGGGGCTCCTGTCCGATGCGCGTGTTACCGCGATCTACGCGGCGAGCGACGCGATGGCACAGGGTGCGCTGCTTGCGCTGCACGAGCGCGGGCTGCGTGTTCCCGAGGACGTGTCGCTCGTGGGGTTCGACGATGCGCCCGAGGCGGAGTACTTCATTCCGCCCCTCACGACGGTGCGCCAAGACTTCGAGACGCTCGGCCGACGCTGCATCGCCTCGGTGGTCGAATTGATCGAGGGCCGCGTGGCGCCAGCGTTCGAGCCGCTCGAGCCGACGCTCGTCGTGCGGGCGAGTACGGCCGTTCCGCGCGTCTGAGTCTCGCGGGCACCGACCTTGACAGATCGGTTGGTTGCGCTAACAATGGAGAGCGTTGGTTGCGCAACCAACGCTCTGGCACCGAAGCGCAGACCGAAGCCTACGAAGGAGTGAGCGATGGCGATCGACGCCGCACGTCCAACGCACTACGCTCGCTCCGTCCGGCGCGGTCGCGTCCGGCGTCGACTCTCCGTCACCGCGTGGCTGATGCTCGCTCCGTTCATCACGGTGTTCGTGGTGAGCGTGATCGCGCCGTTGCTCTACGCGTTGGCGATCAGCGTGTACCAGAACCGACTTGTCGGCGGCACCGTGTTCGTCGGCCTCGAGAACTACCTCCGCGCACTCGCCGATCCGCTGCTGGGTGAAGGTGTCATCCGAGTCCTCCTGTTCATCGCCGTGCAGGTGCCGATCATGCTCTTCATCTCCCTCACGGCTGCGCTGGCCCTCGACAGTGGGCGAATGGGCGGGAGCAGAGTCGTTCGACTCGGCCTCTTCCTCCCGTACGCAGTGCCATCGGTCGTGGCGGCTCTCATGTGGGGCTACATCTTCGGCGGGCAGTTCGGCTTGGTCGGCCAGGTGTGGGGCGCCGTCGGCGCGGCTCCGCCCGACCTGCTGGGCAACGCGCTCATGCTCCCGTCGATCGGAAACATCGTGACCTGGTCGATGGTCGGGTACAACATGCTGATCTTCTACGCGGCGCTGCGCGCCGTGCCCACGGAGATCTATGAGGCTTCGTCGATCGACGGGGCCGGCGAGTGGCGACGCGCGTGGTCGATCAAGCTGCCCGCCCTGCGTCCAGCGATGCTGCTCGCCCTCGTGTTCTCGATCATCGGAAGCCTCCAGCTGTTCAACGAGCCGAGCATCCTCCAGGCCCTTCGACCGAGCGTGATCACCACGAACTACACACCGAACCTGTACGCCTACTCGCTGTCCTTCCTCGGCGGCCAGATCAACTATGCGGCCGCGATCGCGATCCTCATGGGACTGGTGACGGTGATCGCCGCGGTGTTCGTCCAGGTCGTCTCGGCCCGCGCACGGAGGCAGAACCGATGACGTCCACGATGCAGTCTCCGCCCCGGGTCGCTCCCGCGAGTGCGGCGCCGCGGACGGTACGGCGCCGCAGTCGGTCGGCTCGACGTTCCGTGCTGCTCACGATCGCCTACTGGACGTTGCTGGCCTACTTCCTCCTCCCGCTCGCGTGGTTGGTCATCAACTCCACGAAATCCAACGGGGACCTGTTCACGACGTTCGGCCTCGCGCTGCCCTCCGAGTTGCACCTCTGGCAGAACCTGCAAGATCTCGTGACGTATCAGGACGGAATCTTCGTTCGATGGTTTGCGAACACCGTCCTGTATGCCGTCGTCGGGGCCGGCGGGGCAGCGGTGATCGCTGCGATCGGCGGCTACGCACTGGCGAAGTACGCGTTCGCGGGCAAGCGCGCCGTCATCGTGACGGTGCTCGGTGCGACGGCCGTTCCCGGCACGGCGCTCGCGGTTCCGACGTACATGCTGTTCAGCCAGTGGGGGCTCGTCAACACGGAGGCGGCGGTCATCATCCCGTCGCTCGTGAGCCCGTTCGGGCTCTTCCTCATGATGATCTACGCCGCCGACGCCGTACCCGATTCGCTCCTCGAAGCGGCGCGCATCGACGGGGCGGGGGAGTTCCGCACCTTCTGGAGCATCTCGTTCCGACTCCTGGCGCCCGGCTTCGTGACCGTGCTCCTGTTCCAGCTCGTCCAGACCTGGAACAACTACTTCCTCCCGCTCATCGTGCTGAACCAGCAGGACAAGTTCCCGCTCACCGTCGGCCTCAGCCAGTGGAACCGTCTCGCGAACGCCGGCGGCGTGAACGTCGCCGAGCCGCTGTACCCGCTGGTCATCACCGGGTCGTTGGTCGCCATCCTGCCGCTCTGCGTCGCATTCGTCTTCCTGCAGCGCTACTGGCAGTCCGGAATCGCGGCGGGCGGCATCAAGCAGTGACGTTCCTCCTCCCACCCCAAAAGCGCCGCAACCAGGCGGCGCACCGCACAGTGAAATGCAAAGGAGCACCGCATGAACACCCGACGCACCTCACCGATCAGACGAGTCGGAGTCGCCGCCCTGGCCGCGTCGGCACTCGTCCTCACCGGTTGCTCGACGGCTGATGGATCCGTCGACGAGCCCACGAGCGACGAGCCCGTCGAGATCCTCTTCTGGTCGTGGCTCCCCAACATCCAGACGACGATCGACCTCTTCGAAGACGCGCACCCCGAGATCACCGTGAACCTCGAGAACGTCGGCGCAGGCGAGGAGCAGTACACGAAGATGCAGAACGCGATCGACGCCGGCAGCGGTGGGCCGGACGTCGCACAGGTCACCTACGACTCTGTCCCGAGCTTCGCCGTGACCGGTGCGCTGGCGGATGTCACCCAGCACACCGAGGCCGACCTCGATGAGCTCTTCCTCTCCGGCGTGCTCCAGAACGTTCGCGTCTCCGGTGCCACGTACGGCGTCCCGCAGGACTTCGGCCCGGGCGTCATGTACTACCGCGAGGATGTCTTCTCGGACGTCGGCGTAGAGGTGCCGGAGACCTGGGACGAGTACGCGGCCGCAGCGGAGACCGTTCGATCCGGGTCGGACAGCTACATGACGTTCTTCGACGGCGGCCTGCCTGACTTCGCGTACATGGGCCTCTGGCAGAACGAGGCCGATCCGTGGACAGTCGACGACACCAGTGTCTCGGTCGACCTCGGCGGCGAAGGCTCGCAGCGCTGGGCGGACTACTGGGGCGATCTCAATTCGCGCGACCTGCTGGTCCACTCGACCATGGGATCGGACGAGTGGTTCCGGCAGATGGGCGACGGGCAGATCGCATCCTGGATCGTGGGTGCCTGGGGGCTGCAGGCGCTCCAGGGCAACCTGCCGGACAACGAGGGACTCTGGCGCGTGGCTCCCATGCCGTCGTGGGAGGCGGGAGATGCCGCATCCAGCCAGTTCGGTGGCAGCGCTACCGTCGTGCTCGAGCAGAGCGACAGGAAGGACGCCGCGACCACGTTCGCACTCTGGCTGAACAGCGACCCGGAGGCCGTCGAGTCTCTGAAGGCAGACCAGGGGCTCCTGCCGACGACCAACGCCGCGTGGGACGACCCCGCGTTCCTCGACGAGGAGATCGCGTACCTCGGGGGCCAGCCCGCCCGACAGGTGTTCGCGGCGTCGGCGGAGTCGACTGCTCCTGGCTGGGAGTGGCTGCCGTTCCAGGTCTACGTCTCCAGCGTCTACCAGGACACGGTCGGTGGTGCGATCGACTCCGGTGGCGACATCGGAGCCGCGCTGCTCGACTGGCAGGACCGCATCGTCGAGTACGCCGAGAACCAGGGATTCGCCGTCACCGAGTGAATCTCGCGAACGCACCGTGTTCGGGGCGGGGCCCGGTGCCCCGCCCCGAACCGTACCCGAGAGAAAGCAGGATCATGCGTACCGCTCGATTCCCGAACGACTTCGTCTTCGGTACCGCGACGAGCGCCTTTCAGATCGAGGGCGGTTGGGACGAGGACGGAAAGGGACCGTCGATCTGGGACACGTTCTCGCACACCCCGGGAAAGATCTGGCAGGGGCAACGCGCAGATGTCGCGTGCGACCACTACCATCGCTACCGCGACGACGTCGCCCTGATGAAGTCCATCGGCGTCGACGCCTATCGGTTCTCGATCAGCTGGCCGCGAGTCCTTCCCGAGGGTGACGGACGGCTCAACCGCGAGGGGATCGCCTTCTACGACAGGCTCGTCGACGAGTTGCTCGCCGCGGGCATCGCACCGTCGGCGACCCTGTTCCACTGGGACTACCCGCAGGCACTCGAAGATCGAGGCGGATGGCCGATCCGCGACAGCATCGAGTGGTTCGCCGACTACGCGGCCGTCATGTTCGACGCGCTCGGCGACCGCGTCCCCCAGTGGAGCACGCTCAACGAGCCGATCGCCCTGTGGGTCGGGTACGGCCTCGGGGCGTTCGCCCCCGGACTGAGCGACCGTGCCGCCGCGCACCAAGCGATGCACCACGCCCTCGTGGGACACGGCCGGGCGGTTGAGGCGTTCCGTGCGAGCAATGCCGTCGGCGACATCGGTGTCGTGATCGACGTGTGGAAGCGGCACCCCGCAACCGAGAGTGCGGCGGACGCCGCCGCAGCCCTGAGGGGCGAACAGGACGGGTTCCGATTCTTCTTCGATCCGCTCTTCGGAGGCGGCTACGACGCCGACATGCTCGCTCGGTTCGCGCGTGAGGGCTCGGGGTTCCGGATCGCGGACCGCGATCTCGAGACGATCGCGCAGCCCGTCGACTTCCTGGGGCTCAACGTCTACTCGCGCGTGATCGCTCGAGCCGAGCACACCGGTGACGAGTGGTGGACCGCCACGGAACGACACCCGGGCGGGAATTACCTGGCGAACGGCATGGAGTTTTACCCGCGTGCCGTCTACGACGCCATCCGTCTCGCGACGGACGAGTACGGCGTCGACGTCCCCATCTACATCACCGAGAACGGCATGTCGGACACGGCCGAGCGCGCAGTCGGAGGCACGATCGACGACGACGAGCGGATCCGGTACGTCTCCGGGTTCCTCGAGTGGATCGCTCGAGCCAGGGACGAGGGTGCCGACGTTCGTGGGTACTACCTCTGGAGCCTCATGGACAACTTCGAGTGGGCCGCAGGGTACAGCCAGCGCTTCGGTATGGTGCACGTCGACTGGGACACGTTGGAACGCACACCCAAGCGAAGCGCCGAGTGGTACCGCGACGTCATCCGCTCGCGTTCTGTGCCGGCACCGGTGGCGGCCGAATCATGAGCGAGAGGGGTGCGCGCAGTTCGCTGCACGACGGCAGGCTCATGGTCGACGACGCGCCGCTCCTGATTCTCGGGGCAGAGCTGCACAATTCCAGTGCGTCGACGCTCGCGTCGATCGACGCGGCATGGCCGGCGATCGAGCGCTGCGGTGCGAACACGGTGCTCGCTCCGGTGGCCTGGGATCAGTGGGAGCCGGATGAGGGGCGTTTCTCCACCCGGCTCGTGGATCACCTGATCGGGCGTGCGCGAGCGGGCGGGCAGCAGCTCGTGCTGCTGTGGTTCGGCAGCTGGAAGAACGGTGTCTCGAGCTACACGCCTGCGTGGGTGAAGTCCGATCCGGAGCGATTCCCACTCGCCCGCGACTCGGCGGGAGTAGCGCTCATGGCGTTGTCAGCATTCGCCGAGTCGAACAGGACCGCCGATGCGCGCGCGTTCGCGGGCCTGATGACGCACCTGCGCGAGGTCGATGGCGACCACGGAACCGTCGTCATGGTCCAGGTGGAGAACGAAGTCGGACTCCTCGGCGCCGCCCGCGATCACTCCGCGCTCGCCGAGGAGGCGTGGGAGCAGCGGCCGCCCGAGCGGTTCGGCGTCGACTACTGGTCCGATGTCGCTTCGAGTGACGCGCGCGCCGGCGAAGCGTTCATGGCGTGGCACTACGCAAAATACGTGAACGCGGTGGCCGAGGCGGGGCAGCGCGAATGGGATCTGCCGATGTACGTCAACGCGTGGCTCGACGGCGGGGACGACGCTACGCCGATGGCCGGCGGGACAGAGCCCGGAGACTTTCCGAGCGGCGGACCCGTGCCTCGGATGCTCGAGATCTGGGCGGAGGCGGCGCCAGCGTTGGCCTTCGCATCTCCCGACATCTACGTGGGTGACGTCGCCGACCGGTCAGTCGCGTATGGACGGCGGTTCGGGGTGCAGTTCGTGCCCGAGATGCGGCGCGACACGCCGGCACAGGTGTTCCGCGCAGCAGCTGCAGAGTCGTCCATCGGCATGGCGCCGTTTGGAATCGACTCCGCGGGCGACGTGGAGCTCGACGATCTCGCGCGCGCCTTCCGACAGCTCCGCGCCGTCGCACCGGTCCTGACCTCGCGACCGGTGCGTGAACGCGTCGCGGTACACGTCGACGAGGCGCGGCCGGTCTCCGAAGCCGTCCTCGGGGGGTGGAGGTTCCGCTTCGAGCGTGACTTCGACCCGTCGGGAGCGGGCGGTCAGCACGACGGTCACTGCCTGCTCGTGGCCGAGGAGGGTCGCTTTCTGATGATCGGCTACGGGATCGTGTTGCGAGCGTTCGACGAAGATGACGATCGCGCGGGATGGGTTCTCGACTGCGCCGAGCTCGATCCCGGCACGCTGGCACCGGTCCGTTGGCTCAACGGCGACGAAACCGGCGGAGGTACCCACATCCGCATCACGCGGGACGACCCGCCCGGGTTCGGTCCCGTGCCGATCGACGGCAGCCGCACCGGCATCCTCTCGTTCGCTCTCTACCGACAGCCCAGCTGAGTACCGACTCGCTCCCGCGCACGGTCAGCGGTGCGCGGGCGCGCCGTCCGGCAGGAACCGCGACGGCACGTCGAAGTAGCGGGGGTCGCACTGGTGCGCGCGGAAGAACGTGAGGATGAACCCCATGCGCTCGTCGAAGTCCTCCCAGATCGGGGCGTCCGAGTGGGTGGCGTCGACGCCGGGCGACTGGTGGAAGCGCAGGAACAGCAGCACGAGCTCGGGCTCGGCGAGCGACGCCAGACTCACCGGGAACTGTGCACCCGCGAGGTAGCCGGGCGGAGCGACGTCGTCGGTCACGTCGATCGGGCCGTCGGGCGTCTCGAGGTGCACGAAGCGGGTCGTGACCAGGCCGAACAGGCCGCCGAGGGGCATCGCCTCGTCGATGAAGCGGTCGACGAGCTCCTGCTCGTGGGCGCCGATGAGCGCGTTGCCGAGCAGCACGCGCTCGGCGATCTCGCGCTCGAGCTCGGCGCGCTGGTCGGCGGAGCCGGTCGAGGCATCCGCTGCCCGTGCCAGCATCGCGGCGCGCTGGTAGCAGCGCACGGCGGCCGCGAGCCCCGGCCGGCCGTCGAACACCGGGTCGACGAGCGCGCGGCCCATCGCCTCGGGCGTGGCCGCGCCGGTGCGCTCGACCTCGGTGAGCCATCGCAGGAGCGGCGGCGCGACGTCACGGATGATCGCGAGGTTGCCCGCGGCCACGCCCTCCGAGCCGAGCCCGAACGACGCCCCCTCGCCGCGGATCACCGAGCCCGCCGTGCCGCTCGCCCATGCGCCGAACGCGAACCAGTTGAGGTTCGCGCGCCCGATCACGTCGGCCAGCGCGAACGCGATCTCGCGGTAGCAGAGGGTGATCAGCCGGTTGCGCGCCGCCGGGTCCTCGGTCGCGACGACGCGCTCGAGCACCGCGGTAGCGGTCTGCGTCGACGTCATGTGCACCCCCGGCGATCGCCCGGCCGGACTCGTCGCCCCGGCCTGGCGCCGATGCTAGCGCGGACGCTTGCCCGGCGGCATCCGTGCTCGCCCTGCCGGGTTAGGGTCGGAGGATGAGTCGTACCGTCTGGACCGTCATCGGCGTGATCGCCGCCATCGTCATCGCCTGGGTGCTGGTCGAGGTCGTGTTCAGCGTGCTGTGGTTCCTCGTGAAGTTCGCGATCGTCGCGGTGGTCGCCGTGATCGTGTTCTTCCTGCTGCGCGCGTGGGCGACGAAGGACCGCGGGGACGAGCGCTCGATCGAGCGCTGACCCGGGGCATCCGGAGCCTCAGACGTAGATGCGCAGGCGAACGTCGACCGAGTCGTCGACGTCGAGCCCCTCGGCCTCCTGCACCCACTTCTTGATCGGCACGATGTAGCCGCCGTCCTTCGGCCAGAGCGAGGTCGTCCACTCGCTCTCGCCGACGCGCACCGCGACCGGGATCATGCCCCACCCGTACGTCACGGCCGGCGCGACCTCGTGGATCGCCTCCGCCTCGTCGGGCGGCACCGTCACGAAGTGGAACGGCGCGGGCCCGCGCCAGTACCAGAGATCGCCGCTGAACCTCAGCTCCATGCGCGCCAGCGTAGTGGCGACGTGCGTCAGGGCGAGGGGCGGGCGGATGCGTCGTCGTCGGCCAGCACCCGCCGGGCGAGCAGCGTCGACCCGGCGACCGCGGCCGGCATCGTGAGCACGGCGCCGCCGGGCAGCAGGAACAGCAGCTGCGTGGCCACGCCGAAGCCGAGCATGCGGGCGCGGTGGCCCCGGAGCATCCGTCGCCGTTCGCCGCCGTCGATGCCGCGCGCATCGAACGCGCGACCCGTGAGCTCGCGCGCGAGCAGGCGGCCCGACAGCACGACGCCGAGCACGGCCGCGGTGACCGACCCGACGACGGGAACGAACCCGACCAGCAGCACGAGGGCCGCGTTCAGCGCGCCCACCCCGACGAGCACCGCGCCCGACACGGCGGCCCTCCAGAACCCCGGGCCCTCGTCGGGCACTTCGCCGCCCTCGTCGGTCTCGACCGCACGCCAGATGCGCTCGTAGAACGGGTCGCCGACCGTGAGGGTCACCGCCGTGAACGTGACCGCCGCGAGCAGGATCGTCGCGCCGAAGAGGGCCGCGCCGACCGCGACACGCAGCGCGATCGCCCAGCCCGCGTCCCAGCTGTCGGCGAACGGCGTCATCCACGTGACCAGGTCGCCGACGGTCGCACCGAGGGCGACGAGCGCGGCGAGCACGAGGAGCGCGACGATCGCCGCGGGGACGAGGCCGAGTGCCATGGTGCCCGGGCGCGTGCGCCACATCGCGAAGCCGCGCAGCAGGTCGCCCGCGCCGGCGAGCAGGGAGCGGATCACGCGGCGTGTTCCGCGGCGTCCGCGGCCGGGTCGGGGAAGGCCGCTGCGAGGATGCGCCGCCGCAGCACGTTGGCCCGCTCGGCGAAGCCGCGCTGGCGCCTGACGTACTCGGCCTTGCCCTCGGGTGTCTCGATCGCGACCGGGTCGGCACCCCACGGGCCCACGTCGTACGGCGACGCCGCCATGTCGAGCCAGCGGATGTCGCGGGCGAGGTCGAAGGCGTCGAGCAGCAGCTCGCCCGGCACCAGCGGTCCGAGCTTCACGGCCCACTTGTAGACGTCCATGTTCGCGTGCAGGCAGCCGGGCTGCTCGAGCAGGGCTTGCGTCTCGCGGGTCGGCGCGAAGCGGTTGCGCGGCACCGCCTCGTCGGTGAAGAACCGGAACGCGTCGATGTGCGTGCAGCGCAGGTCGTTCGCCTCGACGACCTCGTCGGTGCCGCGCTGCCCGAGCCGCAGCGGCACGTCGTGGCGGTGCTCGTCCTGCCGGTAGACCATCGCCCACTCGTGCAGGCCGAAGCAGCCGAACGATGCCGGGCGGGCGGCGGTGACGCGCAGCATCCGCTCGACCGTGCCGAGCAGGCCCGCCTTCTCGGTCGCGATCGCCTCGCGGTCGACCACGAGCGAGCCGGGCGCCCTGCCCGGGGCGTACCAGCGCCAGTCGGCGCGGGTCGTGTCGGCGGCGTCGGCCAGCTCGACGCCGGGGCCCGGATGCCACCGCCGCAGCACGCGCGGCGAGTACGAGTAGTACGTGAACAGGAAGTCGTCGATCGGATGCGACTCGCCCGCCGCGACCCTCGCCCGGCGCGCGGCGGTGAGGGCGTCGGCGCGCTCCGCGTGGGCGCGCTCGCGCTCGCGCCACGCGTCGGCACCGAGCCGTACGGGCGCGGCCGGCGTCGGGGCGATCGCGGTCGTGCTCACCCGACGAGGATATTCGCCGGCCCTGCGCCCGCGCTTGGGGGCGGCGCTTTTCAGGAGGTCCGGCCTGGCGGCCGGTGGATGGGTGCGCGCCGGGCGCGTCGGCGCTCGAATCCGACCGGATCGGCAGCTCCCGGCGCCGGAATCGTGCACCGCCCGCCCGGCGCTCCTGAAAAGCGACGTCCTTCCTCGGCGTCGGCGGGCGGTGGGAGGATGGCCGCGTGCTGCTCCAGGAGCTCGTCGACACGGCTGCCGCGGTTGCCGCGACGCGGTCGCGGCTGGCCAAGGTCGACGCGCTCGCCGCCATGCTCGCCCGCCTCGAGCCCGACGAGATCGCACCGGCGATCGGCCTGCTGCTCGGCGCCCCTCGCCAGGGACGCCTCGGCGTCGGCTGGCGCGGGTTCAGCGCGCAGCACGTGGCGCCGGCCCCCGAGCCGACGCTCGCCATCGCCGACGTCGACGCGCGCCTCGAACGCCTGGCGGCCGTCGCGGGCTCGGGGTCCGCCGCGGCCCGCGCCGCCGAACTCGGCGACCTGCTCGCCCACGCTACCGCGGCCGAGCAGGAGTTCCTCGGCCGCGCCCTGCTCGGCGAGGTGCGCACGGGCGCGCTCGCGGGCGTCGTCACCGACGCGATCGCCCGCGCGTCCGACCTGCCGGGGGAGACCGTGCGCCGCGCCGCGATGCTGTCGGGCGACCTCGGCGAGACCGCGCGCCTCGCGCTCGCCGGCGAGCCCGGTGCGGTCGCGGCGGTGGGCCTCGAGGTCATGCGACCGGTGGAGCCGATGCTCGCGGCCACGGCGGCGTCGGCCGCGCTCGCGATGGAGGCCGTCGGCGAAGCATCCGTCGAGTTCAAGATGGACGGCGCGCGCATCCAGGTGCACCGCGCGGGCGATGAGGTGCGGGTGTTCACGCGCACGCTCGCCGACATCACGCACCGCGTGCCCGAGGTCGTCGAGGTGGTGCGGCGGATGCCGGTGCGCGACGTGATCCTCGACGGCGAGACGCTCGCGCTCGCCGACGACGGCAGGCCCCGCCCGTTCCAGGACACCATGGCGCGCTTCGGCGCCGAGGTCGCGCGCGAGGCGACGCTGCATCCGTGGTTCTTCGACGTGCTGCACGTCGACGGGCGCGACCTGCTCGACGAGCCGCTCGCCGCCCGCCTGGCCGAGCTCGACCGCATCACGGGCCCGCACCGCATGCCCGGGGAGGTGACCGCCGACCCGGACGCCGCCGAGCGCATCTCCGCCGAGGCGCTCGCCGCGGGCCACGAGGGCGTCGTCGTGAAGGCGATCGACTCGGCGTACGCGGCCGGACGCCGCGGGTCGAGCTGGATCAAGGTGAAGCCCGTGCACACCTACGACCTCGTCGTGCTCGGCTGCGAATGGGGGTCGGGGCGCCGCGCGGGCTGGCTGTCGAACCTGCACCTCGGCGCGCGCGACCCCGAGGGCGAGTTCGGCGAGCCCGGCGGGTTCGTGATGGTCGGCAAGACGTTCAAGGGGCTCACCGACGAGCTGCTGCGCTGGCAGACCGAGCGCTTCGCGGAGATCGAGGTGCGGCGCACCGCGCAGACGGTGTTCGTCGAGCCGGTCACGGTCGTCGAGATCGCGATCGACGGGGTGCAGCGCTCGAGCCGCTACCCGGGCGGGGTCGCGCTGCGGTTCGCACGGGTCAAGCGCTACCGCGACGACAAGACGGCAGGCGAGGCGGACACGATCCAGGCGCTGCGCGGCCTGCTGCGGGGCTGACGCCGCCGCGAGGCATCCGCTCGCCCCCGTCACGACCCGGCAACGATCTGCTCACGAAGGGCGGATGCGGCGTGGAGCATCCGCTACGCGAGGAGTAGCGTCGGCCGCGCGAGCACCATGTGACGTTCGTCGAGGGAGATGAGCACATGCGCCTGGGGGTGGCGTCGCGCACGGGGAGTGGCTTCCGCGCGCCCGCGATGCCGCACGGCGACCGGTCAGCGCGTCTTCTTCGGGTCGGTCGAGCGACGCACCACGAGCTCGGGCTGGAACACGGTCTGCCGGGGGATGGACTCGGGGTCGTTCGCCTCCTCGAGCAGCGTGCGCAGCGCGGTGCGGCCGATCATGCCGCTCGGCTGGCGCATCGACGACAGCGGCACTGCGGCGGCGCCGGCGAACGAGATGTCGTCGAAGCCGATGATGGCGATCTCCTCGGGCACGAGGATGCGGCCCTCGACGACGAGCGCCTGCAGCAGGCCGAGCGCGATGAGGTCGTTCGCGGCGAACAGCGCGTCGGGGCGCTGCGCGCGGGGGCGCTCGATGATGCGGGTGCCCGCGGCGACGCCCTCCGCCACGGTGAGCTCGGTGGTCGCGACGACCTCGAGGTCGACCGGGAAGCCCGCGTTCTCGGCTGCGGCCCGCGCACCGGCGAGGCGGTCGGTGACCTGGTGGATGTCGAACGGGCCGCCCACGTAGGCGATGCGCCGACGGCCGGTCTCGATGAGGTGCTCGACCGCCATGCGGCCGCCCGACACGCTGTCGACCGAGACGGAACTGAAGCGCCCGTCACCGCTGAAACGATCCACCAGGACGGCGGGGATGCCCCGCTGGCGCAGGCGCTCCAGCCTGGTGTGCACGTCGTCGTAGGGCGAGATGAGCACGCCACGCACCTGCTGCTCCTCGAACAGGTCGAGGTAGAGCCGCTCGCGCGCGACGTCCTGGTCGGTGTTGCCGTAGAGGATCGCGATGTTGTGCTTCGACGCCTCGTCCTCGGCGCCCCGCACCACGTCGTTGAAGAACGGGTTCTGGCCGTCGAGCACTACGAAGCCCACGGTCGTGCTCGTGCCGGCGCGGAGCTTGCGGGCGGCGTCGTTGCGCACGTACCCGAGCTCCTCGATCGCGCGATTGACGCGCGCGATCGACTCCGCCGAGACCTCGCCCGGGCGGTTCAGCACGTTCGAGACCGTGCCGACCGATACACCGGCGTGTTGAGCAACGTCCCTGATGCTCGTGGCTGCCATTGCGGTTCCTCGTCGTCGATGAGCTGCGTGGTGGTCGGGGGAGGAGGTGACTTGACCTCGGCACCCGCCGTCCATAGAGTAGCCCTGAACTTGATCTGAATCGATTCAGAGACATTTCAACCCGTACACAGCAACACCTCGACGAGGAGGAGCAATGGTGCAGACGAGCACCTCAGCCAGCGCGGCACCCCCCGCGCTGGAGCTCTCACGAGTCGTGAAGTCCTTCGGAGCAGTCGTCGCACTGAGCTCCGGCAGCCTCACGCTCGAACAAGGATCCATCCACGCGCTCATCGGCGAGAACGGCGCGGGCAAGTCCACGCTCGTGAAGATCGTCGCCGGCCTCTACCGCCGCGACTCGGGCGACTTCCGCCTGCGCGGCGAAGACGTCGACTTCTCGAACACGGCCCAGTCGAAGGCCGCGGGCATCGCCGTCATCTACCAGGAGCCGACGCTCTTCCCCGACCTGTCGGTCACGGAGAACATCTTCATGGGCCGCCAGCCCACGAACCGGTTCGGGCGCATCGACCGCAAGGCGATGCGGGCCGAGGCCGTCGAGATCTTCGAACGACTCGGCGTCCGGCTCGACCCCGACCGGCTCACCGAGGGCCTCTCGATCGCCGACCAGCAGATCATCGAGATCGCGAAGGCCATCTCGCTCGACGCGCGCGTGCTCATCATGGACGAGCCGACCGCGGCGCTCTCGGGCGTCGAGGTGGAGCGGCTCTTCGCCGTCGCGCGGAGCCTCCGCGACGAGGGCCGTGCGCTGCTGTTCATCTCGCACCGCTTCGACGAGGTGTTCGACCTCTGCGACACCGTCACGGTCATGCGCGACGGCAAGTACATCGACACCATGCCGATCTCCGAGACGTCGATCGACGAGCTCGTGCGCCTCATGGTCGGTCGCGACGTCACCGAGATGTTCCCGAAGCTGCCCGCCGAGGTCGGCGAGGACGTGCTGGTCGTCGAGGGGCTCACGAGCCCCGGCGTCTTCCACGACATCTCGTTCACCGTACGCTCGGGCGAGATCGTCGGCCTCGCCGGCCTCGTCGGCGCGGGCCGCAGCGAGGTCGTGCGCGCCATCTTCGGCGTCGACCACTACGAGTCGGGCACCGTGCGCGTGAACGGCGCGCCGCTGCGCAAGGGGCGCCCGACCGCGGCCATGGCGCAGGGCATCGCGCTCGTGCCCGAGGACCGCCGCAAGCAGGGCCTCGTGCTCGACCAGAGCGTGACGCGCAACGTCACGCTCGCGATCCGCAAGCGCCTCGCCAAGTGGGGCCTCATCTGGGGCGGCCTCGAGAACGCGGCCGCCGAGATCTGGGCGAGCCGGCTCGAGGTCAAGACCGCCGCGCTCGACGCGGAGACCGGCACCCTCTCGGGTGGCAACCAGCAGAAGGTCGTGCTCGGCAAGTGGCTCTCGACCGAGCCGAAGGTGCTCATCGTCGACGAGCCGACCCGAGGCATCGACGTCGGCACCAAGGCGGAGGTGCACCGCCTCATCTCGAAGCTCGCCCAGGAGGGCCTCGCGATCATCATGATCTCGTCGGAGCTGCCCGAGGTGCTCGGCATGGCCGACCGCGTGCTCGTCATGCGCGAGGGCCGCCTCACGGGCGAATTCGAGCGGGCGGATGCCACGCCGGAGGCCGTCATGTTCGCCGCGACCGCGGAAGGAGCGGCAGCATGACCGCAGTCGACACCAAGCCGTCTGCCGGCAACGCCTTCGCGCGCAGCATCGGGCACGTGCTCAAGGCCCGCGAGACGGGTATCGCGATCGCGCTGATCGCCGTCGTCATCGTCGCGACCGTGAGCAACCCGAACTTCCTCTTCTCGTCCGACGGGTTCCGCGACCTGCTGCTGACGCCGTCGCTGCTCATGGTCGTGGCCGTGGGCCAGGCGATCGTGATCATCACGCGCAACGTCGACCTGTCGGTCGGCTCGGTCCTCGGCCTCACGGCCTACCTGACCGGCCGGCTGTTCATCGACATCCCCGGCATCCCGCCGATCCTCGTGTTCGTCGCGGGCGTCGGCCTCGGTGCGCTGCTCGGCCTCATCAACGGCGCGCTCGTCGCGTTCGCGAAGGTGCCCGCGCTCGTGATCACGCTCGGCACGCTGTACATCTACCGCGGCATCAACGTCGCGTGGACCGGCAGCGACCGCATCAACGCATCCGACCTGCCGGCGTCGTTCCGCGACCTCGGCACGGGCGAGCTGCTCGGCATCCCGCTGCTGACGATCTTCGCGGTCATCGTGCTGGTCGTCGCGGCCTGGTACCTGCGCAACCTGCGCAGCGGGCGCGAGCTGTACGCCATCGGCTCCGACCCGGCGGCCGCGCACCTGTACGGCCTGCGCGTCACCCGCCGCGTGATCGCCGCGTTCGTCGTGAGCGGTGCACTGGCCGGTGTCGCCGGCGTGCTCTACGCCGCCCGGTACGGGACGGTCAGCTCGAGCGCCGGCCTCGGCCTCGAGCTCCAGGCCATCGGTGCCGCGGTCATCGGCGGCGTCGCGATCTCGGGCGGCGTGGGCACCGTGTGGGGCGCCGCGATCGGCGCGTACCTGCTGCTGACCATCAACCGCGCCCTGCCGATCGTCGGCATCCAGGACTTCTGGCAGCGGGCCGTGGTCGGCGTGCTCATCATCGGCGCCATCGTGCTCGACCGCGTGCTCGCGGTGCGCCAGCATCGACGACTCATCGAACAACGGGAGGAGAAGCCATGACGTCCGCGATCGACACCGAACACGGCCGGCGCACCTACTCGGCCCACGCGCACCCGCTGTGGCGTCGCCTGCTCGTCACGCGCGAGTCGGCCATCATCGGCCTGCTCTTCCTCGTCGTGCTCGTCGCCACCATCGCGGTGCCGAACTTCGACAGCCCGCTGACGCTCACGTTCCTCATCCGCGAGATCGCCCCGATCCTGCTGATCGCCCTGCCGATGACGCTCATCATCATCACCGAGGAGATCGACCTCTCGGTGGCGAGCATCGTGGGCCTCTCGAGCGTCGTCACGGGCCTCGGGGTGCAGGCCGGCTGGCCGCTGCCGTTCGCGGCGGTCGTCGCGATCCTCGTCGGCACGGTCGCCGGGTCCATCAACGGCGCCCTGGTCACGTTCGTCGGCCTGCCGTCGCTCGCCGTCACGATCGGTACGCTCGCGCTGTTCCGCGGCATCGCCGTGGGCCTGCTCGGCACGACCGCGATCAGCGACTTCCCCGAGTTCTGGACCGACCTGACGCGCATGAACATCCCCGGCACGCCGATGCCGCTGATCATCGTGCCGTTCCTCGTGCTCGCGATCATCTTCGGGGTACTGCTGCACTTCACGCCGTTCGGGCGGTCGCTGTACGCGATCGGCCTGAACAAGGAGGCGGCCGCGTTCTCCGGCATCAACGTCGGGCTCACGAAGTTCTGGCTGTTCGTCATGAGCGGCGCGGTCTCGGGCTACGCCGGCGTGTACTTCACGCTGCTGTACAACAACGCCCGCGGCGACAACGCCACCGGCCTCGAGCTGCAGATCATCGCCGCGGTGCTCCTCGGCGGCGTCTCGATCTTCGGTGGTCGTGGTGCGCTGCCCGGCGTGATCGCCGGCGTGCTGCTCATCGGCACGCTGTCGAGCGCGCTGCGCCTGGCCGGCGTGACCAGCGACATCATCAACGTCATCACCGGTGTGCTCCTCGTGGCATCGGTGGTGTCCGCAAGCTTCCTCGCCTGGCTGCGCACCAAGCGCGTCTCGGCGATCGGGAGGAAGAAGGGCCGAGCTGAGGCATCCGATGGCTGATGGCCCCCTGTCACCAGGACCGGAAAAGTAACGCACCAAGGAAGGAAACAATGATGTTCACTCTCAAGCGGAAGCGCTTCGGCGTGGGGCTCGCGGCGGTTGCCGCGACGGCCGCGCTCGTGCTGACCGGCTGCGCGTCGGACGGCGACACGTCGGACGGCGGTTCGTCGGACGGCGGTTCGGGCGACACGTCGGACGTGTCGATCACGATGCTGCCGAAGAACCTGGGCAACCCGTACTTCGACACCTCGACCGGCGGTGCCGAGGAGGCGGTGTCGGAGATGGGCGGCACGTTCGAGGAGGTCGGCCCGTCGGAGGCGTCGCCGACGTCGCAGGTGCAGTACATCCAGACCGCTGCGCAGCAGGGTGTGGGTGGCCTGATCGTGTCGGCGAACGACCCGGAGGCGATCTGCGACGCGCTCGACGAGGCGCGCAGCGTCGGCGTCAAGGTCGTCACGTTCGACTCGGACACCAACCCCGAGTGCCGTGACCTGTTCATCAACCAGGCCACGGCCGAGGGCATCGCGCAGGTGCAGGTCGACCTGATCACCGAGCAGATCGGTGACGAGGGCCAGATCGCGATCCTGTCGGCCTCGGCCAACGCGACGAACCAGAACGCGTGGATCGAGATGATGGAGGCCGAGCTCGAGGCGAACCACCCGGACGTGGAGCTCGTCGAGGTCGCCTACGGTGACGACGACGACCAGACCTCGTTCGACAAGACCGCCGCGCTGCTGCAGACCTACCCGGAGCTGAAGGGCATCGTGTCGCCGACCACGGTCGGCATCGCGGCCGCGGCTCGCTACCTGCAGACCTCGGAGTTCCAGGGCGAGGTCTCGCTGACCGGTCTCGGCACGCCGAACCAGATGCGCGAGTACGTCGAGGACGGCACCGTCACCGCGTTCGCGCTGTGGAACCCGGCCGACCTGGGCTACCTGGCCGCGTACGCGACCGCCGCGCTCGTGACCGGTGAGATCACCGGTGCCGAGGGCGACACCTTCGACGCCGGCACGCTCGGCTCGTACGAGGTCGGTGCAGACGCCACCGTGCTCCTCGGCGACCCGTACGTGTTCGACGCGGACAACATCGGCGACTTCGACTTCTAAGCCGAACCGCCGCAACGCGAGCGCCCCGACGGACCACGTGTCCGCCGGGGCGCTCCCGTCTGCACGGGGGCGCGGGCTAGTGGTAGCGGCCGCTGTAGGCGTTCAGCGCCGGCTGCCCGCCGAGGTGCGCGTAGAGCACATTCGCACCTGCCGGGATGTCGCCGTCGCGCACCAGGTCGATGAGGCCGGCCATCGACTTGCCCTCGTAGACGGGGTCGAGGATCACGCCCTCGAGCGCGCCGACGAGGTGCATCGCGGCATCCGTCGACTCGACCGGGATGCCGTAGTAGTCGCCCGCCCAGCCCTCGAGCACCGTGACCTCGTCGTCGCGCAGCTCGCGGCCGACGCCGATCAGCTCGGCCGTGTTGCGCGCGATGCGCCCGACCTGGTCGCGGGTCTCGGCGAGCTTCGCCGACGCGTCGATGCCGAGCACGCGGCGGCGCGGCCCGCCGAAGTTGTGCTCGAGGTCGGCGAACCCGGCGATCATGCCGGCGTGCGTCGATCCGGTGACCGAGCAGACCACGATCGTGTCGAAGAAGACGCCGAGCTCCCGCTCCTGCGCCGCGACCTCGTGGGCCCAGTTCGCGAAGCCGAGCCCGCCGAGGCGGTGGTCGGATGCCCCTGCCGGGATGGCGTACGGCGTGCCGCCCGCTGCCTCGACGTCGGCGATGGCGTCGCGCCACGAGTCCTTGAACCCGATGCCGAAGCCGGCGGGGGAGAGGCGCACGTCGGCGCCCATGAGGCGCGACAGCATGATGTTGCCGACGCGGTCGTTCACCGAGTCGGGCCAGTCGACCCAGTGCTCCTGCACGAGCACGGCCTTCATGCCGAGGTGCGCCGCGACCGCGGCGACCTGCCGGGTGTGGTTCGACTGCACACCGCCGATCGAGACGAGCGTGTCCGCCCCCTGCGCGAGCGCGTCGGGCACGAGGTACTCGAGCTTGCGCACCTTGTTGCCGCCGTAGGCGAGGCCGCTCGAGACGTCCTCCCGCTTCATCCAGATGCGGGCGCCGCCGAGGTGGTCGCTCAGGCGGTCCACGGGGTGGATCGGGCTCGGCCCGAACGTCAGGCGGTGGCGGGGGAAGTCGGCGAGTGCCATTGTGCTCCTTGTCGTCAAGCGGAATGCAATATATTGCATCGACCCCGCCCCGACCTGTCAAATCGAGTCCGCGCTCAGCGCCCGCGCCCGCCGCCCGCCGCGATCTCCGGACCCAGGTTGTCGCGCAGCCACTCGCACCAGACCGAGATCGTGCGCCACTGGTCGCGCACGATGTCGAGCGCGTCGGGCGTCCACATCCAGTCGGCCGGCGGCTCGGTGCGGCCGATCGCGAGGTGCTTCAGCTGCAGCAGCTCGATGCGCGGATGCTCGACCGAGTAGCCGCGGGGGGCGGTGCGCAACGCGTCGTCGCGCATGAGCGAGAAGCCCTCGTCCGCCGTCTCGTCGAGCGTCGCCTCGAGGTCGCCCGCGAGCTTCGGGTCGTCGACGATCTCGCGGAACCGCGCGAGCGCCTTCGGCGGCACCATGTAGCTGCCGCCGCCGGCGAGCAGCCCGTCGGTGCTCAGCTGCAGGTAGTGGGCGACCGGCGCGCGCGACACCAGCCCGATCTGCAGCTTGTAGGGGGACTTGTCGGCGCTGAACCGCACGTCGCGATACGGGCGGAACAGCTTCACCGGCCCGAACTCGACCGCGAGCTCCTCGCCGAGCGCCGCGAACGGCCCGCGCACGCGTTCGTCGTACCTGGCCTTGTGCGCCGCCCACCACGCCTTCGTGTTGTTCGCCGCGAGCTCGGCGAAGAACGCCGTCGCGTCCGGGTCGAGTCCGCTGAATGCCCCCACGCTCCCGATCGTATCCTCGGCTCGATCGACGGCCCCCGCGACCTCGCAGCGGGGATTCACGCGAGTGGTGAGCGATCGTCACCTCGGTGAAACACGGCGGGCGGATGCTGGGCGCACACGCACCGCGCATGAGGGGAGGGCCGCATGGTCGACGTCACGGTCGCGCTGGCGATCGCGCTCGCGGCGGCATCCGTCACCCTCGGCGCGCTCGCGCATGCGGCGCCCTGCCCGTACGTCACGCGCACGACCCGGCACCGCGCGCTGATGCTGCAGGCGGCCGCCCCGGTCGTCGGCAGCGTGTGCTGGCTCTGCTACGGGGCCGTGCTGCACGCGCGGGTGCAGTGGGCGGTCTTCGCGATGACCCGCTGGGCGCGCACCGGCGGGTAGCGGTCACGCACCGGTGACGGCGATCACCACGAGGGCCGTGACGGCGACGACCGTCGAGAGGATGCCGCCCAGCACGAGCGGCTTCGGCCCGGTCGCGCGCAGCGCGCGCACGTCGGTCGAGAGCCCGATCGCGGCCATCGCGGTCGTGATGAGGAAGGTCGCCGCATGCCCGAGCGCGGCCTCAGCGGCATCCGGAATCACCCCCAGCGACGCGATCGCGGCCATCACCAGGAACCCGACGAGGAACCACGGCACCAGCCCGATCACGCGACGCACGGTGAGCGGCGGATGCTCCGAGCCCGCCTCGGCAGCCGCCCGGCGCCGCACGTGCACGGCCAGCCCGATCGTGATCGGAATGATCATGAGCGTGCGCACGAGCTTCACCACGATCGCGCCCTGCAACGCGACCGATCCGTACACGGCAGCCGTCGCCACGACCGACGACGTGTCGTTGACCGCGGTGCCGGCGAACAGCGCGAACGCCTCCTGGTCGAGTCCGAGGGCGTGGCCGATCAGCGGGAAGACGGCGACGGCGACCATGTTGAACAGGAAGATCGTCGAGACCGCGTAGGCGATGTCGGCGCTCGCGGCGCCGATCACCGGCGCGACGGCGGCGATGGCGGATGCCCCGCAGATGCCGGTCCCCACGCCGATGAGCGTGCGCAGGTCGCCCACGACGCCGAGCGCACGGCCGACGAGCCAGGCCGCGACGAGGCACGCGGCGAGCGTGACCAGCATGATCGGCAGCGACTCGAGCCCGACGTCGACGATCTGCGCGAGGGAGAGCTGCGTGCCGAGCAGCACGACCGAGAGCTGCAGCACCCGGCTGCCGGTGAACGCGATGCCCGTCTGCAGCACCGGGCCGGGCCGGCGCACGAGCGCGATGGCGAGTCCGATCGCGATCGCCGGAAGCGCGCTGCCGAGGAGCGGCAGCGCCCGGCCGATGAGCGTCGCGACCGCGGCGATCGCGAGCGCGAGCGCGAGTCCCGGCAACAGGCCGAGCAGGCGCCGCGCGGTGCCCTCGGACGGTTCGGTCATGGGTCGAGCATCTCGCGAACGGCGCGGAATTGCCCCTGCCGCGCCGCAACGGACCGGCGTAGCCTGCTGGGGTCGGAAGGGGAGCGGACATGTCCAACCTGGTGGTGCACTTCGAGATCCACGGCACCGAGCCGCAACAGCTGATCGACTTCTACTCGAAGCTGCTCGGGTGGACGTTCACGCAGTACGGCGAGATGGAGTACTGGAGCATCGACACCGGCGACGGGTCGATCCGGCCGAGCGAGGGTGCAGCGGGCCACGGCATCAACGGCGGGCTGCTGCGCCGCGAGGGCCCCGCGCCGACGACCGGCGCCTCGGTGAAGGGGTGCAACCTCGTGATCGCCGTCGACGGTATCGACGGGCTCATGGCCACCGGCGTCGAACTCGGCGGGAGCGTCGCGCTGGCGGCCGAGGACATGCCGGGCCTCGGGCGGTTGGGGTACCTGCTCGACCCCGACGGCAACGTGTTCGGCATGCTCCAGACGACGCTCTCGGACGGCACCCCGGCGATGTAGCCCGGCTGGCGGGTGCGGCGCCGACCCCCGGAATGTCGGTGGTGCGGCGGAACATGGAGGCATGGACACCACCACCTACATCACCGGGCGCGAACTGCGCCCCGGCGACATCGTGGTGAACCCGTACGGTGACGCGTTCCCCATCACGAAGGTGCGTGCCATCGGCGCGGGTCGCCGCGTGACCTACGAGCGGAAGGGCGGCACGGCCGCCAGCTTCACCGTGCCGGCCGACGGCCTGACCCGGGTGTTCCTGCCGCGGCGCAGTGCGCTGGCCGGCGCGGACGCCTGATCCGCCCACGCCCCGCGCGCGGCTGCTTGCAGCCGCCGGGTCTCTCGGCCATGATTCCCACATGGGCGGCACGCGGCCGCCGGCGAACAGAGGAGCCATGGCCGATTCCGAGTCCCGCGACGAGACGGGCGGCACGTCCACCGCAGCGGCATCGAAGCCCGCGAAGACGAAGCTGTCGGCGAAGAAGTGGGGCAAGAAGCAGCGCTCGCTGATCGACATCATCGCGGTGTTCGTGCTGTCGATCACCGCCGTGCTCACCGCCTGGTGCGGCTTCGAGGCGTCGAAGTGGGGCGGCGAGATGTCGATCGCGTTCAGCCAGGCGTCGTCGTCCCGCATCCAGTCGACGAACTTCGAGGGCGAGGCGCGCGACGCGCGCATGTTCGACCTCGTCATCTGGGCGTCGTACGTCGAATCGGTCGCGAACGACGAGCCGGCGCTCACCGCCTACATCGAGGAGCGCTTCACCCCGCACTTCGCCGTGGCGTTCGAGGACTGGGACGCGAGCGGCCGCGAGGAGTCCGGCCCGTTCGTGATGGAGTCGTACGTGCCGCCCGGCACGGTGGAGGCCGCCGAGCTCGGCGAGTTCGCCGACCAGAAGTTCCAGGAGGCGCTCGACAACAACCAGCGCGGGGACAACTACTCGCTGCTGACGGTGCTGTTCGCCCTCGTGCTGTTCCTCAGCGCCATGGCGCAACGCGACATCTCGCCGAAGGCGGCGTGGGGCCTGCTCGGACTCGCGATGGTCGTCGCTGTCGTGGGCATCGTGATCCTCACCACGTTCCCGATCAAGATCTGACGCGACGCCGAGGGCTCACTCGTCGATCGAGGCCGCATCGACCGCGGCGCGTCGAGCTGCGATCTCGGACTTGTGCTCCGACACCCACGTCGCGAGCGCGATCACGGGTTCGCTCAGGCTCACTCCGAGCGGGGTCGCGCGGTACTCGACTCGAGGGGGCACCTCCGCGAAGGCCTCCCGTTGGATCAATCCGTCTCGTTCCAGCGAACGCAGGCTGATGGTCAGCATGCGACGAGAGATCCCGGGGATTGCGTTGAGGAGTTGCGTGAAGCGGTGCGGGCGCTGCTGGAGCAGTCCGACGATGATGAGCGTCCACTTGTCCCCGACGCGGTCGAGGATCGAACGGAACAGCTCGGGGTCGCCCTCGTTGCAGAGATGGAGCATCGGACTCGCCGCGACACGGTCCGTGAAGCTCTCCTCCGGCACGTCCTGATCGCGCATCGGGCCTCCCCTCCTCGGTAACATTGAAGTTACCGGTTACCGAATGGTACTTAAGTTACCATGAGTAACTTTGATCCAGAAGGGACGGCTGCGGCGCATCGCCGGGAGCCACGAGTGAGCGATCCGCGTCCCGGTGCGCTGCACTTCGGAATCGGGACGTTCGCCTTCCAGTACGACGACGCGCACGGTGACCCGGTGCCGGGGTCGCAGGTGCTGCGCGACGTCGTCGAGGAGGCCGTCGCCGCCGAGCAGGCGGGATTGGACTCGTTCGGAATCGCCGAACACTATCGCCGCGGCATGATGGACTCCGCCGCGCCGGTGGTACTGGCCGCGATCGCCTCGCGCACCCAGACGCTGCGTCTCGGCACCGCGGTGACGGTGCTCAGCACTCAGGACCCCGTGCGCGTGTACAACGAGTTCGCGACGCTGGACGCGGTCTCTGCAGGACGCGCGCAGATGATCGTCGGGCGTGGCTCGGCGATCGAGTCCTTCCCCCTCTTCGGCTTCGACCTCGCCGACTACGAGGCGCTGTTCGATGAGAAGCTCGACCTCCTGATGCGGCTGCTGCGGGACCAGCCCGTGACATGGGCCGGGCGGTTCCGGCCCCCGCTCACCGACCAGGTGCTCGAGCCCCCGGTCGCGGCGGGTGCGATCCCGGTGTGGGCCGGCGTCGGAGGGAGCCCGCAATCGGTGATCAGGGCGGCCAGGTTCGGTCTTCCACTGATGTTCGGCGTCATCGGCGGCCCGCTCTCGCGGTTCGTCGGATTGTCGCGCCTCTTCCGCCAGGCCGCAGCCGAGTTCGGTCAGGTCGAGCAGCCGGTCGGCATCCACGCGCACGGCTACCTGGCGGACACCGACGAGGAGGCGATCGAGGCGTTCTGGCCGGTCTGGTCGGGAATGATGAACGCCGAGGCGCCCAAGCGGGGGTGGGCGCCGTATCGGCGGGACCGGTTCGACGCGGACATCGCTGCGGGAAGCCTGCTCGTCGGGTCGGCCGAGACCGTCGCGCATCGCCTGGCGACCGGCATGCAGCTGGTCGGAGCCACGCGGTTCGACTTCGTCGCCGCGGGGAGCCGGATGGCTCACGCCGACAAGCTGGACAGCATCCGACGGTTCGGCACCGAGGTGGTGCCACGGGTGCGTGCGCTCCTCGACCCGTCACCGACCGAACGGGCCGCACGATGACCGGCGGCATCGACCCGATTCGCCGAGTGTCGATCCTGGGGGCCGGTCGTGTCGGCACGGCACTCGCCCGCACACTCGTCGACGCCGGCTACCAGGTGACGCTGGCCGGGTCGGGTGACCCGGAAGCCGTCGAGATGATCGCGGCGTTCACGGCCCCTGGTGCACGTGCGCGATGGGCGCGGGATGCGACGAGCGACGCCGACCTGGTGGTCCTGGCGCTCCCGCTGCACCGCCTTCCGTCGTTGGATCCGACGATTCTCGCCGACCGCGTGGTCGTCGACGCCATGAACTACTGGCCACCGGTCGACGGCATAATCGCACGGTTCGAGGGCGCCCGGCACGGGACCAGCATCGAGGTGCGGGACGTCCTCGGCCTGGATCGACTCGTGAAGACCTTCAACCACACCGGCTACCACGACCTCGAGCCGGATCGCAGGGAGCGCGGCCACCCCGACCGGCTCGGGATGGCCGTGGCGGGCGACGATGCCGACGACGTCGCAGCGGTCGTCGAGGTCGTCGAGCGGATCGGGTACGACGCGGTCGCACTCCAACGGCTCGAGTTCGGCCGACTCATCCAGCCGGGCGGCGCGATCTTCGGCGCACGCCCGACCGCCGACGACATCCGTCGCACCCTTCGACCGCTCATCCAACGGGCCGCGTGACCACGGGAGGAATCATGGAACTCGGAATCGGGGCATTCGGCGACGCGAGTCGCGACCCCAGCACGGGACAACGGATCTCGGAGGCGCAGGCCGTCCGCAACGTCGTCGAATCCATCACCGTCGCCGAACAGGCGGGACTCGACTGGTTCGGGCTCGGGGAGCACCACGTCCCGGAGTTCCCGGTCTCATCCGCCGCCCCCGTTCTGGCCGCGGCAGCACAGGTGACGTCACGGATCAAGCTCTCCAGCGCCGTGACCGTCCTCGGCACCGACGACCCAGTCCGGGTCTACGAGCAGTTCTCCACCGTCGATGCCGTCGCCGACGGACGCGTCGAGATGATCCCCGGCCGTGGCTCCTCGATCGAGTCGTTCCCGCTCTTCGGCTTCGACCTGCAGGACTACGATCGGCTGTTCGCCGAGAAGCTCGACCTGCTGCTCGAGGTGAACCGGTCCGCGCACGTCACCTGGGAAGGGACGACTCGCCCCGCGCTCACCGGGCAGTACGTGCCGCCACGCGCCGAGCGCGGCCCGATCCCCGTCTGGCTCGGGGTCGGAGGCAACCCGAACTCCGTCATTCGCGCAGCACGCCTCGGACTGCCGATGGCGACCGGAGTCCTGGGTGGGAGCGCGACCCGGAGCGCGACCAACGCCGAACTGTATCGTCACGCAGCCGCCCGATTCGGCAGCCCGCCCGAGCAGACCCTGATCATGCTCGGGAGCCCGGGCTTCCTGATGGACGACGGGCGGAAGGCCCGGGACGCGTGGTGGCCGCACTGGCATCAGTTCATGACGACCGTCGGCGAGCAGCGCGGATTCCTTCCCCCGGACCGTGGGTCGTACGACCGTGATTCCGGCCCGGGCGGCGGACTGCTCGTCGGCTCTCCCGAGGAGATCGCCGAACGCATCCTGCTCATGCACGAGCACTGGGGCCATGTGCGCCAGTACATCCACATCGACATGGGCGGCGTGCCACAGCGAGATCTGCTCCGGGCGATCGAGCTGTTCGGGACCGAGGTGCGCCCGATCGTGCAGCGCGAGCTCGGGAGCACCTCGGTCGATGAGCTGATGGGCCGTGCTACGGCGCGATGACCAGCCTGGAGATCCTGCCCTCCCGGAGCTCGAACCGGAAGGTCAGGTCGACCACGCCGCCGGGGAAGTCGCCCTCCAGATGCGCGAGCGTCGTCCACACGTTCGGCCCGTCCTGGCGCTGGCCGGTGGGGCTCGTCGTGTAGGTGTACTCCGCGCTGGTCCTGTCGAGCCATGCACGCACGCCGTCCAGGCCACGGTGATCGGTGCCCGCATCGGTGACGTGCGCGTCCGAGGTGAAGAGCTCGACGAGGGCCTCCCGACGATGCTCGGCGCCCTGGGCGGCCATGTAGGCGGCGACCGGGGACGGCAGGCTCGTGGCGTCGTATGCGTCGAAGGTGTCGTTCTGGGACATGGGTGTTACTCCTGTTCGTGAGTGTGCTCGGTGGTGTGCGGGACGGCAGGGTGCCGCCCCGGGTTCGGCTCCGCGCAGATGGCGCGGGGTCAGGTCTGCTCCGGCATGGGTCGGTGGCGCCGGGTGAGGGGCCGTTGCTCCGGAACGGTCCAGCCGAACAGCACGGCCGCCAGGCGAACCAGCGTCGTCAGCCCGACGCAGATCAGCGCGGCGATGGGTACGGGCGCCCCGAACCGGATCAGCAGCACGAGGACCCCGACGCCCGTGCCGGCAGCGACGGCGTACAGCGTTCCGACGTGCAGGAAGGAGACCGGCAGGCCGAGGAGGACGTCACGGAGCATTCCTCCGCCGATCGCCCCGAGGACGCCGACGACCACCGCACCCGCCTCGCCGACGCCGAGCGAGAGGGCCTTCGTCGCGGCGATGGCGCCGAAGAGCCCCATCACCACCGCATCGAGCGGGGTGATCAGCCAGGCGAGGTGAGCGATCGCCGCCTGGAGTGCCATGCCGACGAGGGCGGCTGACCCGGCGACGACCAGGTACCAGTTCATCCAGATCACCACCGGGGGCTGGTTCAGGACGACGTCTCGCAGGAGACTCCCTCCGAGCGCGACGACGAGACCGATGATGAGGACGCCGAGCACGTCGATGCGCCGGTTGCGTGCGTCGGCGGCGAAGAGCGCCCCCTGCAGTCCGCCCAGTCCTGCGGCGAACAGCTCGACCCAGAGGGCGACCTGGAACGTGACCACTGCCATCGGAGTGCCTCCGATCCGTACGGGGTGGGCTCGCCGGATCTCCGCCGAGCCCACCCCGACGATCGTGGTGGGGTCAGCGGGCCCCCGCAGCCGCGAGCGGCGCGCGGGTGCGTGCGGATCGCGACGCCGTGACGATCACGTCGGCGACGGTGTCGGACTGGGTGATGAACAGCGCGTGGCTGCCCGGGACGTTGGTGATCTCCGCCCCGATGCGCGCGGCCATGTGCTGGAGCATCGCCTGGTCGAACGCCTTGTCCTCGGTGGCGATCACTGCCCAGCTGGGCTTGTCGCGCCATGCGGCCACCGTGACGGCGCTGCCGAAGACCGACATGTCGATGGGCACCTGGCTGTCGGCGAGGAATGCGGCATCGGCATCGCTGACATCTGCGGCGAACCCGGCCTGGAAGGCGTCGCGGTTGAGGAAGCCGTAGCCGTCCGGTCCGACATCGATGACGAAGTCGGGGGTCGGCGCGAAGCCCTCGTACTGCTGGGCGGTGGTCTCGCCCGCGTCGGGTGCCAACGCAGACACGTAGACCAGCCCAGCCACCTTGGGGTGGACGCCGGCCTCGGTGATCACGGTGCCGCCCCACGAGTGCCCGACCAGGATCGCAGGGCCGTCCTGCGCGTCGAGCACCCGCTTCGTGGCGGCCACGTCCGCCTCGAGGGAGGTGAGGGGGTTCTGGACGATCGAGACCCGATAGCCGCGAGTGGTGAGCACGTCGTAGACCCGACGCCACCCGGAACCGTCTGCGAACGCCCCGTGTACGAGCACGACGTTCTTGATCTGTTCGTTGCTGGTCATGAGTTTCTTCTTTCGCTAGCGACTCCGAGGAGCCGTGGGGTTGTGGTGGTGGATACAACACCTGCGATGTGCAATATATTGCATGCTGCCGACGAATGGAAGAGGGGCCACGATTTGCGATGACATGGACAAGTGTGCGCAATATATTGCATGCCGATTCCTCAGAGCGTCCCCGGTGTCGACCGTTCCCTGCTCCGCGATGACGTCTACCGCCGGTTGCGGGATGCGATCGTCGACGGAACGTTCGTCCCGGGCGAGCAGTTGAAGGATGCCGAGCTCGCAGCGTGGCTCGGGGTCAGCCGGACGCCGATTCGCGAGGCGCTGCTGCGGCTCGGCGCCAGCGGGCTGGTCGTCGCGGTGCCCGGGCGGTCCACGACCGTGAGTGCCATCGACCCCGAAGCGGTTCGCGAGGCGCGCGACGTCGTGGCCGCCATGCACGTGCTCGCGGTGCGCGACACGGCGGGGAACCTGAGCGAAGCCGAGGTGGCGTGCATGCGCGACGCGAATCGGCGGTTCGCCGAGGCGGTCGAGGCGGGCGATGTCGCTGGTGCCCTCGCGGCAGACGAGGAGCTGCACATGGTTCCGGTCGCCGCGCTCGGGAATCATGCCATCGAGTCGGTGCTGAACCAGTTCGGACCGGTGGTCCGCCGGGCCGAGCGTCATCGCTTCGCGTCGGAGGGCGCGGAGTCCGTCGCGCGGCACGAGCGCCTCATCGGCTTCCTCGTCGACGGCGACGTCGAGGGCGCCTCCGAGGTCACGTTCGAGATGTGGCACAGCCTGTCGGTCGACGATGCCGGAGGAGCCGACTGACCGGTCCCGACGTCAGGGGTCGTACCGCCAGATGGCTCGCGGAAGGTCCACGCGAACGTCGCCGTCCCCCTCGACCAGCGGGGTCGCCTCATCGACGAACCGCGCGCGGGCGGTCCGGGCGAGTGCTCCGACCGGTCTGCCGGCGGCGTCGACGACCCTCCACCACGGCGCGTCGTGCCCGTTGCGTCGCAGGATCTGTCCGACGGCGCGCGCTCCCGTCCCGCTGATCCTCGCGACGTCCCCGTAGGTCAGCACATGGGCGCGCGGGATCGACGACACGATCCGCACCACACGATCCGCGACGTCACTCATGATCCTCTCCGAACTCCTCGGAGAGGGTGAACTTCGCTGGTGGCGAGATCGCGCCGTTCGCCTGCACGGTCACGTGGTGCGCACCCGGGTAGTACCTCCGCGTCGTGATGGGGTGGAAGGAGTGGGTCTTTCCGACGACGACGCTGGCGCCGGGTGCGAGGCGGCGCGAGCCGAGCTTGAACGTCTTCGGGCGCACGGATCCGTCGGCGCGTTGGAACCCGATCGAGTAGTCGATGGCGACGTTCGCCTCCGTGTCGCCGCGATTCGCGACCACGGCGGTGAATGCGAGTTCCCCGCTCCACGGGATCAGAGAGCGTGAGATGCTCGGCTCCGAGACATCGAGCTGGTCCCCGGTGTATCCGAGGAGGACCAGCGCGTGAGGGTCGGCAGCCTTGACGAGCGTTCGCAATCCGTGCCGGATGACCCACTGGGCATTCTCGTCGGCATCGACCGCCCAGTCCGCCGCGGTCGTGGTGGCGACGGCCGGCTCGACCCGGCTCAGGTCGTTGAGGTGGTTCGCGACGGAGCGCCGGACGAACGCACTCGGATCGCGGTAGGTGGCGTCCAGGAGCCCGCGGGTCGCGCGCGGGTGAGTGAGGAGCCACGGTACCCGCTTGGCCCACGGAAGGTAGGGACGCGACCCCTCCGTCGCAAGCCGGCGGACGTGCTCGCTCTCGTGCGCCGTCCAGGTCTGCATGACGGCGAGGCTCCGCTCCGGCCTGGCGATCAGCATGCTCCGGACGGCGAACTCGCCGGTGAGGTCGACCGTGAGGCGGGAGAGGAGCTCCATCGCCGCGTCGAAGTCGGCTGTCGTCCCGGACTCCAGTGCGCGCGTGGTCAGGAACTCCGAGGTGGGCCAGATCATCCAGCCGCCGAACCGCGAGTCCTCCAACAGGCTCTGGACGACGGTCGAGGCGGATGGGAAGCCGGCGGGGACGTCCTCGAGGAGTGCGTCACGCACGAGGTCCACGCGCCGTCGGAGGGGGAGGCCCTGCACGGCACGTTCCGCGCGGGCGAGAGCCGCGGCTTCCCTCCTGCTCCCGACGGACTCCACCGATGCCCGGAGCCGAGCGATCGCGGCACGGTCCAGCAGTTCGTCCATCGCACCCAACGTGACCTCCCGCAGCACCGCTTCACTCCGACCCCTTGAGCCTAGCAGCAGTATGCGATATATTGCACATCGCAACCACCACCCACCACGGAAGGGAACGGTCATGACCGAGTACACGTTGGAGCCGGAGGCGCGGTCGTTCGCCCGGGCCGCCGGCGAGCCCCCCGCACTCATCGAGCGCGGCGTCGAGGGTGCTCGACGGCTGCTCGACGAGGTGCAATCCGAGCCCGTCGACATGCCCGCCGTCGATGCCGAGTGGATCACGGTGCCGGCGGACGTCGGTGACGTGCCGGTTCGGATCGTCAGGCCCGCGGCGGCGACCGGGTCGCTCCCGGTCGTGCTCTACGTGCACGGCGGCGGTTGGGTGCTCGGCAATGCCGGTACGCACGAGCGGCTCGTGCGGGAACTGGCGACCGGAGCCGGTGCCGCAGTCGTGTTCGTGGAGTACTCGCGATCGCCGGAGGTGAAGCATCCCGTCGCGATCGAGCAGGCCTATGCCACTGCTCGCTGGGTCGCCGAGAAGGGCGCCGAGAAGGGGCTCGACGCGTCTCGGATGGCGGTCGCCGGTGACTCGGTCGGTGGGAACATGGCCGCCGTCCTCGCGATCCTCGCGAAGCAGCGCGGCGACGTCTCGTTCCTGCACCAGTCGCTGTACTACCCCGTGACGGACGCGCGCATGGACACTGCAAGCTACCGTGAGTTCGCGACGGGATTCCACCTGCGCGCGGACGCGATGGCCTGGTTCTGGGACCACTACCTCCCGGACGTCGACGCCCGTGCCGATGTCACCGCGTCCCCGCTGCAGGCGACCCGCGACGACCTGGAGGGGCTCCCGGACGCCTTCGTGGTCGTGGGCGAGAACGATGTGCTTCGCGACGAGGGTGAAGCGTACGGTCGCAAGCTCATCGAAGCGGGCGTTCGCACCGTGCTCGTGCGATACGACGCCACGATCCACGACTTCATGATGCTCAACCCGCTCCGCACCTCGGCGGCGACGACAGCGGCCATCGATCAGGCGGTGCATGTCCTCCGGGCGGCCTTCGTCGGCGACTGACTGCGCGTGAGTGCTCAGGCGTCGCGCAGCGACATCCGCTCCAGGCCGTCGAGCACCAGGTCGAGCGCGAAGCCGAACTCGGTCGCGTCGTCGCACCAGCCGATCGTCGAGTCGGGGTCGTCGTGCGCGACCTCGGCGAGCATGGCGACGAGGTGCGGCGTGCGGGCGGCGAGCGCCTCCGCCGCGGCCGCATCCGGCTGGCTGTCATCGGTCACCAATTCCTGGCTGAACCCGAACATGCGGCTGCCGAGTGCGTGCATGGCGTGGTGGATGAGGTCGTACGAGAACCCGCCCGAGCGCAGCGTGCCGACCACGGCGTCGGCGTAGCGGGCCGTGATCGCGCCGGGGAACGCCCGCGTCTGCATGATCACGGTGGCCCACGGATGCCGCAGCATGACCTGCCGCGCTGCGAGGATGCGCGCGCGCAGCGACGCCTTCCACTCGGGGTCGTGCTCGGGCACCGCGTAGCCGCCGGTCGCCGCCTCGACCTCATCGAACACGAGCTCGACCAGGCCGTCGAGCACGGCGTCCTTGTTGGGCACGTGGTAGTAGAGCGACATCGGCTCGACGCCGAGCCGCTCGGCGAGGCGGCGCATGGTGACGGCCTCGAGGCCCGACTCGTCGGCGAGTTCGAGCGCGTCGCGCAGCACGCGGTCGCGCGTGAGCGGTGCGCGCCTCGTCTCGCGCTGCCCGGCCGTCGACGTCATGGCGACCTCCTTCGTCCCGTACAGCGTACGGCGAGGGGTTGACGACCCCGCTGCGACTCGCTATCTTACAGCGTAAGTCGTACAACGTAAGGTTACGACTCGAGGGGAGCCCGACATGACCACCACCACACGACCGTCCGCCGCCACCGCATCCGCCAGCACCGACACCATGCGCGCCGCCGAGTACCGCCGGTTCGGCCCGCCCGAGGTCGTCGCCGTCACGGGTGTGCCGAAGCCCGCGCCCGCGCCCGACGAGCTGCTCGTCCGCGTGCATGCGAGCACCGTGAGCGTCGCCGACCACCGCATCCGCAGCCGGCGGGTGCCACGCGGACTCTGGCCCCTGGTCGCGCTCACCATGGGTGTGTTCCGCCCGCGCGTCCACGTGCTCGGCATGGAGGCGGCCGGCACGGTCGAGGCGGTCGGCGCCGAGGTCACGCGGTTCGCACCCGGCGACGAGGTCGTGCTCATGCGGGGGTCGCGCTTCGGCGGACACGCTGAGTACGTGACCGCCCGGGAGGCCGGCACCGTGGCGAAGAAGCCCGCCGCCCTGTCGTTCGAGGAGGCCGTCGCGGTCGTGTTCGGCGGCTACACGGCGGTGTCGTACTTCGGCCACGCCGAGATCGGAGAAGGCACGCGCGTGCTCGTCAACGGGGCATCCGGCGCCGTGGGCACCATGGCCGTGCAGCTCGCCGCCCACCGCGGTGCGGTCGTCACCGGGGTGACGAGCGGTCGCAACGTCGAGCTCGTCCGCTCGTTGGGCGCCGCCCGGGTCATCGACTACGAGACCGAGGACTTCGCCGCTGGCGATGAGACGTGGGACGTGATCGTCGAGTGCGTCGGGAACGCACCGTACCCACGGGTGGCCGACTCGCTCGCCCCGGGCGGAGCGCTGCTGCTGGTCATCACCGACCTCGCCGGCATGCTCCGCGCGAAACGCGACTCGCGCCGCAGCGGCGGCGTGGTCACGGCATCGGGCGCCGCCCTCACGCAGGAGCAGTTCGCCGACCTGCTCGAGCTCGCCGCGAGCGGCGCGATCCGACCGGTCATCGACCGCACCTACGACCTCGACGACATCGTCGAGGCGCACCGCTACGTCGACACGGGGCGCAAGCGCGGCTCTGTCGTCGTGCGGGTGCCCTGACCGGGGCAGCAGGGGCGGGCGGATGCCTCGGGGCGCACGCGCGCCGGAGGCATCCGCTCAGCCGTGCCAGAGCCCAAGCTTCGCGGGGTTGCGCATGATCCAGAGGTCGGTGACGCGGTCGTCGGCGACGCGGGTCGAGATGACGCTGTCGACGGCGCCGCCGACCGAGACGACGAGCACCAGGCCGCCCGGGCCCTCGCGGAGGTCGAACTCGAGCCCGTCGCCCGCGCGCTTCTCCTGCAGCCCGAGCAGGTAGCGGGCGACCCGGTCGGCGCCGACCACGGGTCGCCGCCCCGCCGAGACGACGCCCCCGCCGTCGGCCCGCAGCACCACGTCGGGATCGAGCACCGCCGTCAGCGTCGCGAGGTCGCCCGTGCCGGCCGCGGCGAGGAACGCCTGCACGACCCGGTCGTGTTGCTCCCGGGTGGCCGTGCCGTCGCGCCGCTCGCGCACGTGCCGGCGCGCCGACGATGCGAGCTGCCGGCACGCGTCGGGGGAGCGGCCCACGATCTCGCCGATCTCGGCGAACGGCATGGCGAACACGTCGTGCAGCACGAACGCGACGCGCTCGGCCGGGGTGAGCGACTCGAGCACGACGAGCAGGGCGGTGCTCACCGAGTCGTCGAGGGTGACCCGGTCCAGCGGGTCGGGAGCGGGCGTACTCGCGAGCACGGAGTCGCCCGGAACCGGCTCGGGCAGCCACTCGCCCACGTAGCGCTCGCGGCGCGCGCGGGCCGAGCCGAGGTGGTCGAGGCAGACGCGGCTCGCGGCGCGGGTGAGCCAGGCGGCCGGGTTCTCGATGGCGTCGCGCTCGTGCTCGGAGAGCCGGTACCAGCGGGCGTAGGTCTCCTGCACCGCGTCCTCGGCGTCGGCGACCGTGCCCAGCATGCGGTAAGCCAGGCGCATCAGCCCCGCGCGCTCGGCGTCGATCGCGGCGGCGTCGAGGCGCGAGGCATCCGTCTCGCCCGCGTTCGACGACGCGTCGCCGTCGGCGGCATCCGTCTCGCTCGGCTCGCTCGCGCCGCCCGGCTCGGTCTCCATCGCCATGTCCTCGCCTCCACTGTCCCACCGCACGCGCCGGCGCGCGAGCGTCGTACCGGTTCGACGACGCAGCGCCCGCGAACGTGAGGCGCCGGCCCGCGGCATCCGCCCCGGCCCCCCTCCCAGCACCGCCCCTCCCCTCCCCAGCGCCCACCCCTCCCGTCCCACCCTCCCGAAAACATGCAACTCGGTACGACACGCCGTGCGAGTGCATGCATTCGGCGCGGATGCCCCGAATCTGCATGTTTCCGGGAGGGCGACCTCACAGTCGGAGGCGCTGCGTCGTCGGACATGGTGAGGGCGGAGCGCCGCCCGCAGACCTGAGGAGGGCATGATGCGCATCGCAGTCGCCGGCGGAACCGGCACGATCGGATCGGAGGTGGTCGCGGCGATCCGCGCGCGCGGCGACGAGGCGGTGGTGTTGTCGCGGTCGACCGGCGTGGACGTACGGACGGGCGAGGGGCTCGCCGCGGCGCTCGAGGGCGTCGACGCACTGGTCGACACGGCGAACGTCAGTTCCCTGTCGGCGAAGGGCTCGATCGCGTACTTCACCGAGACCACGCGCACGATGCTCGCCGCCGAGCGTGAGGCCGGCGTCGGGCACCACGTGCTGCTGTCGATCGTCGGCGTCGACGAGGCACCGTTCGGGTACTACGCCGGCAAGGTCGCGCAGGAGCGCGAGGTCGAGGCGGGCGGCGTGCCGTGGACGACGCTGCGCGCGACGCAGGTGCACGAGTTCGCGGGGCAGATGCTCGATGCGCTCTCGATGGGCGGGCTGCACCTGGCGCCGGTCGCGCGCACGCAGCCCGTGGCGGCGAGCGCGGTCGGGCGGCGGCTGGCCGAGCTGGCGGCGGGTGCGCCCGCGGGGCGGGTGCGCGACCTGGCCGGTCCGCGCGAGGAGCGCCTCGACGAGATGACGCGCGCGTACGCCCGGTCGCGCGGCCTGCGCGGACCGGTCGTCTCGGTGAAGCTGCCGGGCAGGCAGTTCCAGTCGATGCGCGCCGGCGCGGCGCTGCCCGGACCGGACGCCGACCTCGTCGGACCGACGTTCGACGAGTGGCTCGCGACCGTGGGCGCCGACGAATCGGTGCGCTCGCAGCGCGCTTGACCGCACCGCCACCGCGTGGTCGCATGAGGGAATGGCATCGGCGACCCGCGAACGCCCACCGCTGATCGAGGAGGACGCGCTCGACGACCTCGTGCGCGCCGCGATCGGGCGGGTGCGCGGTCGCGTGCTCGAGGTCGGTGCGGGGGAGGGCGAGAACTTCGGCGCGTACGATCCGTCGGTCGAGTGGCTCGGCCTGGAGCCCGACGCGGATCGGCGCGCCGAGCTCGCCCGTCGCGCGCACGAGTGGAGCCACCGCGACCGCGCGCCGTTCGACGCGGTGTGCGAGTCGATCCCGCTCGCGGACGCATCCGTCGATGCCGTCGTCGGCACGTACATGCTCTGCTCGGTCACCGACATGGCCACGGCGCTCGCCGAGGTGCGGCGCGTGCTCGTGCCGGGCGGTCGTGTCGTGTTCGCCGACCACGTGGTGTCGCCGCCGCGCACCCTGCACCGCGCGGTGCAGCGCGCCGCGACCCCGTTCACCGTTCGGTTCGACGACGGATGCCACCTCGATCGCGACACGGCCGCGGCGCTCGACGCGGCGGGGTTCGTCGCCGATCGCGTGACGGCGGTGCGGGTCGGGTCGGTGCTGCGGGTGCCCGTGTTCCTCTTCGAGGGTCACGCGCCCTGACGCGGGGCCGCCGCTCGCCGTCAGCCCAGCGGCATCCGCCCCGCCCTCAGCCCAGCGCCGCGACCAGGTCGTCGTACAGGTCGTCCACGTGCTCGAGGCCGACCGACAGGCGCACCAGCCCGTCGGGGATGGTCGGTGCCTCGCTCGGCCAGCGGCGCCGGCGCTCCAGGGTCGACTCGACGCCACCGAGGCTCGTCGCGTGGATCCAGAGCCGCACCCGGTCGATGCACGCGTCCGCGCCCTCGGCGCCGCCGCGCACCACGAGCGAGACGATCGCCCCGAATCCGGGGTAGCGCACCTCCTCGAGGGCGGGGTGCCCGTCGAGGCGTCGGGCCAGCTCGCGGGCGTTCTGCTGCGCGCGCTCGAGCCGCACCGGCAGCGTGCGCAGGCCGCGCAGTGCGAGGTAGCTCTCGAGGGGTGCGGGAATCGCTCCACCGAGGGCGCGCCGGGCCGCGAGCTGCTCGGCCACCGAGGCATCCGAGGCCACGACCGCGCCCATCAGCACGTCGCTGTGGCCCGCGAGGTACTTGGTCGCCGAGTGCACGGCGAGGTCGGCGCCGAGGGCGAGCGGCTGCTGCAGCAGCGGCGTCGCGAACGTGTTGTCGATCGCGACCAGGGCGCCGTGCGTGCGGGCCGCGGCGACGAGCGCGGGGATGTCGGCGACCTCGAGCGCCGGGTTCGTCGGCGACTCGAACCAGAGCAGGTCGACGCCGTCGCACGCCTCCGCGACGGCGGCCGTGTCGGTGATGTCGACGAGCACGCAGCGCAGCCGCCCGGCGGCCTCGCGGTCGCGCAGCTGGGCGATCGTGCCCGTGTAGGAGTGGCGCGGCACGACGACCGCGCCGCCGTGCGGCACGAGGTCGAGCACGGCCGAGATCGCGGCGATGCCCGACGCGAACGAGACGCAGGTGCCGCCTTCGAGTGCGCCGAGCACGGTCTCGAATGCGGCCCACGACGGGTTGCCGTAGCGGCCGTACTCGCGCTCGCCGCCGGCGACGAACGTCGACGCGAGGTGCACGGGCTCGTTGAGCGGGGCGTCCGGGTCGCGGGGCGGCCGGCCCAGGCTCACCGCCAGCGTCTCGGCGTGCGACGAGTGGAACGAGCTATCGGACATCTGGGCCTCCCTCGACCGAGCGTACGTCACCGCACCGGTCGGGGAGGGGAGGGCGGATGCAGCGGGTCAGCGGTCGGCGGAGACGTCGACGTCGGCGGCGACCGCCGCGCGGCGGCGCACGAGCACCGACTCGGTGACGATCATCGCCGTCACGGCCGCGATCCCGGCGAGGAAGAGCAGCACGATCGGCAGCACGTCACCCGACGGTGCCTCGAGCGCGCCGGTCTCCGACTGCCACGGCCAGAGTGCGCGGAGCGACCCGGCCATGAGGCCGGTCATGACGGCGAGGGTGGCGGCGTGGTGGTGCGCGAGCAGCCACTGCAGGGTCGACACGAACGCGGCGAGGCCGACGATCGCGCCGAGCGCGAAGGTGCCGAGGTAGACGAGGTCGCGGTCGTTCACGGCGTCGAGCGTGGGGGCGTAGATGCCGATCACCACGAGCACGAACGACCCCGAGACGCCCGGCAGCACGAGCGCGCAGACCGCGAACGCGGCCGAGACGAACACGAGCCAGAGCGACGGGTCGGCGTCGTCGACGGCGGGCAGCCCGGTGAGCAGGAACGCGGCGATCGCGGCGGCGACGGCGAGCAGCACCTCGCGGATGCCCCAGCGGCCGACCATGCGCGCCGGCACGACGAGCGACGCGACGATGAGGCCGGCGAACACGGCCCGCGTCTCGACCGGGTACTCGTCGATGGTCGGCGCGAGCAGCGCCGACGCGAGCACGATGGCGCCCAGCATGCCGATGCCGAGCGGGATGAGCACGCTCCAGCGCACGAGCCGCAGGTGCTCGCGCGCCCGCGGGCGCAGGTCGGACCGGAAGATGCCGCCGGCCGCGAGCAGCACGCCGCGCACGAGGTTGCCCGCCGAGGTGATGATCGTCTCGTAGACGCCCGTGATGAGGGCGACGGTGCCGCCCGAGACGCCGGGGATGATCTCGACGGTGCCGATGAGGGCGCCCCGGATGAGGTCGACGAGCCAGCGCAGGGCGGTCATTGCGTTCGGGGATCCTCTCGGGCGGGGCGCTCGTGGCGAGCGGGCGCGAGTGCGCCAGCGGCGATTGTAGCGGGGCGCACTGGTGGCGAGCCGATGAGCGGATGCTCCGCCGGTGGCGAGCGAGTGGCGGAGCAAGGTGACGGATGCTCCGCCGCATCCGCTCCCCGCCCGGTACGCTGACCGACCATGACCGGAACGCCGCGCACCGCACCCACCCTGCTGCTCGACTTCGACGGCACGGTCGCGCTCGGCGACGAGCCCGTGCTCGCCTACGCGCGCGAGCTCGCGCAGGCGGCCGACGCGCCGGAACTGGTCGAGCGGGTGCACGGTTTCCTCGCGACGGGCCGCGACGACGTGCACGCGGTCGACGACGGCTACCTGTTCGCGCAGGCGCTCGGGCACGAGCTCGGCCTCGACGGCGCGCGCATCGGCCGCGCGTACCTCGACAGCCGGGCGGGCGTGACCGCGGGCGACGTTCCCCTGCACGCCGCCCCCGGGTTGCGGGACGCGTCCGACGCCGTGCGCGCGGCGGGCGGCCGGGTCGTGCTGGTGACCAACGCGCCCGCCGACGGGCTCGACGGGCTGCTCGCGCGCATGGGCGTCGCCGACGCGTTCGACGCGGTGGTGGGCGACGCGCGCAAGCCCGACGGCATGGGCGCGATCCTCGACGAGCTGCTCGCCGAAGGGGTGCCCGCGAGCCGCATCGCGTCGGTCGGCGACATCTGGCGCAACGACCTCGAGCCCGCGTTCGAGCGCGGTTGCCGCACCGGGCTGATCGACCGGTTCGGGCTGCGCCGTGGCCCGGCCGACTGGGTCGCCGCCGACCTCGCAGGCCTCGTGCCGTACCTCGCCGACTGGTCCCGCCGAGCGGAAGCGCCGGCGGAACGGCCTCACGGCGGTTTGTAAACATCTGGCTACGAGCGGATGAATCGGGCCGGTTCGAGCCGACCGCGCCGATAGGTTCGAAGAGCCGTCCGGTGCGCTCCACGGCCGCCCCGGATGTGTTCCCCGAACCACAGCAGGCGGCACGTCGTGCGCGGGCCGCCGTTCATCACGCAGCACTGAGGAAGAGGCACATGAGACACCGCAGATTCATCACCACCGCCGCGATCGCGGCGGGCATCGCACTCGCCGCCACCGGATGCGCCTCGGGCGACTCCGACACGGGCGAGGACGCCGCCCCCGAGGCTCCCGAGAGCCTCGTGCTCGGTCTCGTGCCCTCGAGCGACGTCGACCAGGTCGTCACCGACGGCGAGGCGCTCGCCGATCTGCTCTCCGACGAGCTCGGCATCCCCGTCGAGGTCGAGGTCACCGACAACTACGCCGGCCTCATCGTCGCGATGCAGGCCGACCAGGCCCAGATCGGCATGTTCGGCCCGATCGGCATGGTGCAGGCGCAGGACGAGGCGGGTGCCGTGCCCGTGCTGCAGTCGGTGCGCTTCGGCGGCAGCACCTACGTCACGCAGTGGTTCACGAACGACCCCGACCGCTTCTGCCTCGATGACGTCGTGACCGTCACCGACGACGACGGCTTCGACTTCACGTTCTGCAACGGCACCGACGCATCGACCGAGGGGCCGATGGGTGAGGACGCGCTCGCGCTCGTCGAGCAGGACGAGCTCATCGCGTTCGTCGACGAGGGCTCGGCCTCGGGCTACTACTACCCGGCCACCCAGCTCGGCGAGCTCGGCCTCGATCCGTTCGACCTGTCGGGCGCGTTCTTCGCGGGCGGTCACCCGAACGCGGTGCGCGCGGTCTACGACGGTGACGCGGTCATCGGCACGAGCTTCAACGACGCCCGCGGCTCGGTCGTCGAGGAGGCGAACGACGTCGGCGAGACCGTCACCGTGTTCGCCTACTCGACGCTGATCCCGAACGACGGCGTGGCCGTCTCGGGCTCGCTGTCGGAGGAGTGGCAGGAGATGATCACCGACGCGTTCGTCACGATCTCCGAGACCGAGGAAGGAGCCGAGGCGCTCTACGCGGTCTACGAGATCGACGGCCTCGTTCCGGCCGACCTCGACGCGCTCGACGCGGCGCGCGCGGTCTACGAGAACTTCGGCGACCAGTAGTCAGCACCACCCAGGTGATGGCCACGCCGCACGTCAGCGGCGTGGCCATCACCGTTCGCACGGCAGGATGATCACGTGATCCGATTCAGCGATGTCTCCGTTCGCTACCCCACCGGCACGCTGGGGCTCGACTCGATCGACCTCGAGATCCCCGACGGCCAGTTCGTGGTCGTCGTCGGGCTCTCGGGGGCGGGCAAGTCGACGCTGGTGCGCACCATCAACGGGCTCGTCCCCGTCACGAGCGGCACGCTCGAGGTCGGCGACCGCATGGTGAGCGGCGCGGGCAAGCGCAAGCTCAGGCAGCTGCGCGCCGAGGTCGGCATGATCTTCCAGTCGTTCAACCTCGTCACGCGCACGAGCGTGATGAACAACGTGCTCCTCGGCCGGCTGCACGCGACCTCGACCCTGCGCTCGCTGGTCGGCGCGTGGAAGGCCTCGGACGTCGAGCTCGCCTTCGAGGCGCTCGAGCGCGTCGGCATCGTCGACAAGGCGTACGTGCGTGCCTCGCAGCTCTCCGGCGGCCAGCAGCAGCGCGTCGCGATCGCACGCGTGCTCGCGCAGGAGCCGCAGGTGATCCTCGCCGACGAGCCGGTCGCCTCGCTCGACCCGCCGACCGCGAACCAGGTGATGCGCGACCTGCAGCGCATCAATCGCGAGCTCGGCATCACGACCGTCGTGAACCTGCACTTCCTCGACCTCGCCCGCACCTACGGCGAGCGCATCATCGGCATGCGCGGCGGCAAGGTCGTCTTCGACGGCACCGCCGACCAGGCCGACGACGCGGTGTTCGAGTCGATCTACGGCCGCTCGCTCACCGCGGCCGACGTGCTCCCCGGCGACGAGGAGCCGGCGGTGTCGACCGACGAGGGCCTGGCGCCATGACGTCGACCGCCGCACCGACGCGGGGCCCGGCGGCATCCGCCCGCCCCCGCAAGCCCGCACCGTCGTGGGCGCTGTGGACGGGCATCATCGCCGCCACCGCGATCACGATCTGGTCGGCCCTGGGCATCGAGTTCACGCTCGCACCACTCTTCACCGACGCAGCCCGTGGCTGGTTCGTGATCCAGGAGTTCTTCGCGCCGAACTGGGGGTTCATCTTCCAGGTCGGCAACGCGTGGCTCGAGACACTCTCGATCGCCGTGCTCGCGAGCCTCGTCGGCTGCCTGCTCGGCCTCATTGCGGCGATGCTCGCGTCGAAGGTGACGCTCGCGAACCCCGTCGCCCATCAGGTCGTGAAGTGGGTGCTGTCGGTGATCCGCTCGATTCCCGACATCGGCTGGGCGTTCCTGATGGTCGCGTTCGTCGGTGTGGGGTCGCTCGCGGGCATCCTCGCGCTCGTCATGTTCAACATCGGCATCATCGCCAAGCTCACCTCCGAGTCGATCGACGCGGTCGACCCCGGTCCGATCGAGGCGGCGGATGCCTCGGGGGCGAACAGCTTCCAGCGGGCGCGCTGGGCGGTCTACCCGCAGGTGCTGCCGAACTTCCTCAGCTACAGCCTGTACGTCTTCGAGCTGAACATCCGCGCGTCGATCGTGATCGGCCTCGCCGGCGCCGGCGGCATCGGCAACGTGCTGCTCGTGCAGCTCGGCCGGTTCGCGTGGGAGAACGTGTCGGCCATCTTCATCGCGACCTTCGTGGTGGTGCTCGCGGTCGACCTCGCGTCGCAGGCGATCCGGAGGCGCATCGCATGACCACGCCCACGCGCTCCGCGACGTCCTCGACGCGTCCCACCCCGCCCAGCAAGTGGCCGCACACGATCGGCCTGCTCGTCAGCCTCGCCGTCGTGATCCTCGCCGTCTGGCTCGTCGACGCGAACTGGATCCGCCTCGCCGACCTGCCCGCCTCGATCGGCAACTACATCGTGCTGATGGGGCAGGGGCTCACCCACAACCCGCTCGAGGTGCCGTGGAGCGAGTACTGGGTGCTCGCGACCCAGCGCATGCTCGAGTCGATCCAGATGGCGTGGATCGGCACGCTCATCGGCGCGGTGCTGTCGCTGCCGTTGGGCTTCCTCGCCGCACGCACGGTGTCGCCGGCCGGTGTCGTGTTCGTCACCCGCCAGTTCCTGAACGCGGTGCGCGCACTGCCCGAGATCATCCTCGCGATCGTGCTGATCATGCCGATCTTCGGCCTCGGCCCGCTGACCGGCGCGCTCGCGCTCGGCATCGGCTCGATCGGCACGCTCGGCAAGCTGACCGCCGAGGCGATCGAGTCGATCGATCCAGGCCCGGTCGAGGCGGCGTTGGCCGCGGGCGCCCGCCCGGTGCAGCGCATGCGCTGGGCGATCCTGCCGCAGGCGCTGCCCGAGATCGTGGCGTTCTGGCTGTACCGGTTCGAGATCAACATCCGCGCGAGCGCCGTGCTCGGCGTCATCGGCGCGGGCGGCATCGGCTCGCTGCTCTCGCAGTTGTTCAACCGGCGCGAGTGGGAGCAGATCGGCATCACGCTGGTGGTCATCATCGCGGTGACGATCCTGGTCGACTCGATCTCGGGTGCGGTGCGGGCGCGCATCATCTCGGGCGGCGGGCGGAAGCTGGCGGCGCGGGAGCGTCACGACGAGGCATCCGCCATCGTCTGAGGCAGTGCTGAGAGCAGCCGAGCGGATGCCGCGGGGTGAGGTAAGCCTTACCTGAAAAGTGCCGCTGACCGGCCGAAACACGCGTCCCGAAGGGCTGGCGGACCGACGTCGACGGGTCTAGCATCGGCCTCAGGACGCTCACCTGCACGCGACATCCGGAGGCCGCCATGACCATGCTCGCCGATCTTCCCGCCGTCACCGAGTGCTCGGTCGAGGGCTGTTCCTACAACGACCACTCGCACTGCCATGCCGCCGCGGTCACCATCGCGGGTTCGAACGGCGACGCGCAGTGCGCGACCTTCATCCCGCTGTCGACCAAGGGCGGGCTCGACAAGGTCGTCACGCACGTGGGCGCCTGCCAGCGCGCCGACTGCGTGCACAACTCGTCGCTGGAGTGCACCGCGCCGGCCGTGCGCATCGGTGCCGGACAGGACGCGGCGGACTGCCTCACGTACGACGCGCGCTGACGCCCTCGGGTCCGGTGCGGCCGCCGCATAGGCCGTTACCGTGCCGTGACGCAAGGGGATTCCTTCCCGCGACACCCGTCGCCTAAACTCACCACACGATCCGCGGAGACCCGTCGGTCGATCCTCGACCGAATCAGGAGGGCTGCGTGATCGAGTCATCGCTTCCGCAGGAGCCCGTGGTGCCGCAGGGGGACGCGCAGCGGTACCGCTTCTCCGAGCACATCGGCTCCGGCGGCATGGCCGACGTGTACCGCGCGACCGACACGCTGCTCGGACGCGACGTGGCGATCAAGGTGTTCCGTGACGACGGCGAGCCCGGGGGCGACCCCGTGCGGCGCGAGCGGGAGATCCGCCTGCTGAGCTCCTTCCGGCATCCCGGCCTCGTCGAGGTGTACGACGCCGGCGTGCTCGAGCATCGCGGTGCGCCGCGACGCTACGTCGTGATGGAGCTCGTCGAGGGGAGCTCCCTCGCGCGTCGCCTGACGGGCGGCCCGCTGCCGGCCCGCCAGGTGGCCGACGTGGGGGCCCAGCTCGCCGATGCGCTGGCCTACGTCCACGAGCAGGGGGTCGTGCACCGCGACGTGAAGCCCGACAACGTGCTGTTCGACGAGCGCCCGGCGCTCGGCTACACGGTCTTCGCCAAGCTCGCCGACTTCGGGGTGGCGCAGTTCACGCACGCGTCGCGCATGACCGACTCCGGCTCCATCCTGGGTACGGCGAGCTACATCTCTCCCGAGCAGGCCCGCGGCGGAGTAGTGGGCGCCGCCAGCGACATCTACTCGCTCGGGCTCGTGCTGCTCGAGGCGCTGACCGGCGAGCGCGAGTACACGGGGACGCCGATCGAGGCCGCGATCGCACGGCTCAGCAGGCGGCCGCGGGTCCCCGAGGACGTCGCGCCGCAGTGGCGCGAGATCCTCGAGGCGATGACCGAGGACGACCCCGGTGCCCGGCCGACGGCACACGACGTCTCGGCGACGATGCGCGACCTGATCCGCGGCATCATCCTCAGCCGTCGCGAGCAGCGCCGGCTGGCTCGCATCTCGCGCGGCCCGGATCATGTGGCGGCGCACCGTCGTCGTGTGTCGGTGCTCGTCGCATCCGGTGGCATCTGCGCGCTGGTGGGTGGCGGGATCGGGCTCGCGCTCGGGCTGCACGTGCTCGGCTAGTCGCACGCGACCCGCGCGGTCCTGACGGATTCAGTCGGCTGGCGCGGTCGCCTTCGCGGGGTGGCACGCGGTCGCGGTCATGCGGCCCTCCGGGTCGAGTCGTTCGAGCAGCACGCCGGCGAGGTCGTACAGGCGGTCGAGGTCGTCGGGGGTGAGCGCGTCGAGCACGTAGTGCCGTGCGGTCTCGAGGTGCCCCGGCGCGGCCTCGTCGAGCAGCGCGAGCCCGGCGTCGGTGAGCCGGGCGTTCGTGGCGCGGCGGTCCTCCGGGCAGGGGAAGCGCTCGATCAGTCCGCGCTGCTCGAGGCGCTTGGCGACGTGCGAGAGGCGGGGGAGCGTGGCGTTCGTGCGTGATGCGAGGCGTGTCATGCGCGAGGTGCGGTCGGGTGACGAGGCGAGCGTCATGAGCACGAGGTACTCGAAGTGCGTGATCTGCGCCTCGCGCAGCAGCTGTGCGTCGAGCACGCCGGGGAGCAGCTCGGTGAGCGCGACGAGGCGCACCCAGGCGGCTTCCTCGGTGTCGGTCATGGCCGGGCCGGACATTGCCGGCTCGGTCATCGACGGGTCGGTCGTCTCGGGCGCCGGCACGCTCGTCGTCTGCAGCTCCATGCCGCCAGTCTAGCGAAAGTTGACGCATCAACCAATGTGTGCGTACCATTCAGTTGTTCCCACAACCAAATGGACGGAGACCAGCAATGACCACGGTCAGCATCATCGGCAACGGCAACATGGGCCAGGCGATCGGCGGCGTCCTCGCCGACGGCGGCACCAGCGTGCACTACGTGGGTCGCGAGGCCGGCTCGATCGAGGGAGACCTCGTCGTGCTCGCCGTGCCCTACCCCGAGGTCGCCGGCGTCATCGCCACCCACGGTGCGGCCCTGGCCGGCAAGGTGGTCGTCGACATCACGAACCCGCTCGACTTCTCGACGTTCGACTCGCTCGTCGTGCCGGCCGACTCGTCGGCGGCGGCCGAGATCGCCGCCGCGCTGCCCGACTCCAACGTGCTCAAGGCGTTCAACACGAACTTCGCCGGCACGCTCGCCGCGAAGACCGTGGGCGGCGTGCCCACGACCGTGCTCGTCGCGGGCGACGACGCCGAGGCGAAGCAGGCGCTCGCCGGCGTGCTCGAGGCCGGCGGCCTCGCGGTGATCGACGCGGGCGCCCTGTCGCGGGCCCGCGAGCTCGAGTCGCTCGGGTTCCTGCAGCTCACGCTCGCCGTGCAGGAGCGCATCGGCTGGACCGACGGCTTCGCCGTCGCGACGGCCGCGTAGCTCCGACCGGATTCCAGGCGGTGGCGGGCGTCCAGGTGCCCGCCACCGTCACGCGCCGGGTGCGCTCGGCGATGCGGGCGACACCGGCGCCTCTTCGGGCGCGCGCAGCTCGACGTCGTCGACGCGGACGCGGGGCATCGCGACCGCCGCGAGCAGTGTGAGCACCGCCGCTGCCATGACCGCGAGGAAGACGGCGGATGCCGCCTGCTGGATCGCATCCGGCGAATCGCTGCCGAGCCCCGAGCGGGCGATGACGGCGTTCGCCACCGCGCCGAACACGGCGGCGCCGACGGCACTGCCGATCGAGCGCGTGAACATGTTCGTGCCGGTCACGACCCCGCGCTCGTTCCACGGCACCGACGACTGGGCCGCGATGAGCGTGGGGGTCGCCACGAGCCCCATGCCGAGGCCCACCACGAAGCACGCGATCGCCGAGAGCATGGCGCTCGGCGACGCGGCGAAGAGGTACAGCAGCGTCGTGCCGACGACCGTGATCGAGAGCCCGATGAACGCGGTCGGCCGGAACCCGATGCGCAGGTAGAGGCGCCCGGACTGCGACGCGGCGATCGGCCAGCCGAGCGTGAGTGCGGCGACGGCGAGCCCGGAGACGAGCGGGGTGACGCCGGCCGAGGTCTCGAGGAAGGTCGGCACGTACGACGTGAGCCCGATGAGCGCCGCGCCGACGCCGAGCCCGATGAGCGAGGTCGTGAGGATGAGCCGCCGCTGGAAGATCCAGAGCGGCAGCACCGGTTCGGCGGCACGACGCTCGATGAAGCCGAACACGATCAGCAGCACCCCGCCGGCGCCGAACGCGACCGCGCTCTGCCACGACAGCCACGCCCACGCCTGGCCGCCCTCGAGCAGGCCGAGGATCACGAGCGTGAGCCCCACGGTCAGCGTCGACGCGCCGGCGATGTCGAGGCGGTGCCGACGCGGCTCGAGCGTCTCGTGGTAGTTGCGGAGGAGCATCCACGCGGCGATGAGGCACAGCGGGACGTTCACGAAGAAGATCCACCGCCACGACAGGTACTCCGAGAACAGCCCGCCGAGGGTCGGCCCGACGACCGACGAGATCGCCCACACGCTCGCGAGGTAGCCCTGCGCCTTCGCGCGCTCGCGCACCGTGTAGATGTCGCCCGCGATGGTCACCGAGATCGGCATGACCGCACCCGCGCCGAGTCCCTGGATCGCGCGGAACACGATGAGCGAGCCCATGTCCCACGCGAACCCGCACAGGATCGACCCGACGAGGAAGACCCCGACGCCGAACAGCATGAGGGGCTTGCGGCCGATCGTGTCGGCGAGCTTCGCGTACACCGGCGTCGAGACGGCCTGCGCGAGCAGGTAGATCGAGAACAGCCACGGGAACTGCGAGAACCCGCCCAGGTCGGCGACCACCGAGGGCACCGCGGTCGCGAGGATCGTCGCGTCGATCGCGATGAGCCCCGTCGACAGCATCAGGGCGATGAGGATGGGACCGCGATCGGATCGGAAGCCCACGGAAACGGTCTCGGCCATGCGCCCCCTCGTAACGATGCGAACCCTTGGTGCAACGCGACGACGGCACGCGCATTCCCGATGCTACGTGGATGCCTCCAGGTCCTCGACGCGCACGCGGGGCATCGCGATCGCCGCGCCGACGGTGAGCACCGCGGCGACGAAGGCTGCGAGGAACACCGCGCTCGACGCCTGCTGGATCGCCTCGGGCGACTCGGGCCCGCCCATCGATGCCAGCACGATCGCGTTGGCGATGGTGCCGAACACCGCCACGCCGACCGCGCTGCCGATCGAGCGGGTGAAGCGGTTGGTGCCGGTGACGACCGCGCGCTCGTGCCACGGCACCGACGACTGCGCGGCGACGAGCGTCGGGGTGGTGGCGAGGCCCAGGCCGAACCCGACGAACAGGCACGAGATCGCGGTCGTGACGGGGTTGGGCCAGGCGGATGCCACGAAGAGGGCCGCCGTGCCGAACATCGCGACCGCGAGCCCGATGAAGGCGGTCGCACGGAAGCCGATGCGGGTGTAGATCTTCGCCGACTGCGACGACGCGATCGGCCAGCCGATGCTGATGCTCGCGACCGCGAGGCCGCCGATGATCGGGCTCACGCCCGTGGTGACCTCGAGGAAGGTCGGCACGTACGAGGTGAGGCCGATGAGGGCCGCGCCGACGCCCATCGAGATGAGCGACGTGGTGAGGATGAGTCGTCGCGACAGGATCGCGATCGGCAGCACAGGCTCCGCCGCGTGCCGCTCGACGAACACGAAGGCGATGAGCATGACCGCGCCGAACCCGAACGCGGTGAGCGACTGCCACGACGACCAGGCCCACGCCTGCCCGCCCTCGAGCAGGCCGAGGATCACGGCGGTGAGGCCGAGGGTGAGCGTGACGGCGCCGGCGACATCGATGCGGTGCTGCCGCGGCTCGAGCTGCTCGTGGTAGAGCCGCACGATCATCCAGATCGCGATGATGCACAGCGGGATGTTCACGAAGAAGATCCACCGCCAGGTCGCGAACTCGGCGAACAGCCCGCCGACCGTCGGGCCCACCACCGACGCGGCCGCCCAGACCGAGCCGAAGTACCCCGTGACCTTCGCGCGCTCGCGCACGTTGTAGAGGTCGCCCGCAATGGTCACCGCCATCGGCATGACGGCGCCCGCGCCGAGTCCCTGCACCGCGCGGAACGCGATGAGCGCGCCCATGCTCCACGCCACGCCGCACAGGATCGACCCGACGAGGAACAGGCTGATGCCGACCAGCATGATGGGCTTGCGCCCGATCGTGTCGGCGAGCTTCGAGTACACCGGCACGGTCACGGCCTGCGCGAGCAGGTAGGCCGAGAACAACCAGGGGAACGACGCGAATCCGCCGATGTCGGCCACGATGGTCGGCACCGCGGTGGCGAGGATGGTCGCCTCGATCGCGACGAGGCCCGTCGAGAGCATCAGGGCGATGAGCACGGGTCCGCGCTGCCCGCCGAATCCCACGGTGTCCGTCGTCGTCACTGCGCTCCTCGCTCGTCGCCCGTACCGGTCTACCACCGGCGAGGTTGCAGGGGCGTTCGGCTCAGGCTGCAGCGTGCACGAGTCGCTCGACGTACGGCGTCGCCGGTGCCCGGCGCAGGTCGTCGAGCGTGCCGCGCTGGGTCACGACTCCCTGCTCGAGCACCGCGACCTCGTCGGCGATCGCAGCATCGGCGAGGCTGTGCGTGACCAGGATCGTCGGGCCGGCGAAGCCGCGCACGTGGTCGGCGAGTTCGCGGCGCAGGTCGACGCGCACCTCGACGTCGAGCGCCGAGAGCGGTTCGTCGAGCAGCAGCACATCCGGTTCCGCGGCGAGCGCGCGGGCCACGGCGACCCGCTGCTGCTGGCCGCCCGAGAGGGCGAGCGGATGCCTCGCGGCGAGGCCGCCCGCTCCCACCCGCTCGAGCCAGCGGTCGGCCGCCTCGCGCGACGCGCGGCGCGAGGCGCCCGCCATGCGCGACGCGAACGCCACGTTGTCGCGCACGGTGAGGTGGCCGAAGAGCAGGTAGTCCTGGAACACGACGCCGACGCGACGCGCCTCGGGGGCGAGCACGCGCCCCGACGAGGCATCCGCCAGCACCCGATCGCCGAGGCGCAGTCGACCCGCCTCGAGCGGCAGGAGCCCCGCGATCGCGGCGAGCACGGTCGACTTGCCGGCGCCGTTCGGGCCGAACAGCGCGAGCGTGCGGCCTGGCGCGACGTCGAGGTCGATGGCCACCGCGAGGTCGCCGCGCCGGGCGGTGAACGTTCCGGCGAGGCATCCGTCGCCGTTCATGCCCGCACCCCCGGCACCCAGCGGTCGCGCAGGAGCAGCAGCACCGCGACCGCGACCGCGAGCAGCAGGAGCGCGATGGCGATCGCCTCGTCGGGGTCGGACTGCAGGGCGAGGTAGCTCGCGACCGGCAGCGTGCGCGTGACGCCGGGCAGGGAGCCGGCGAACGTGATGGTCGCGCCGAACTCGCCGAGCGCGCGCGTGAAGCAGAGCACCGCGCCCGCCGCGACACCCGGCGCGACGAGGGGGAGCGTGACGTGGCGGAACACCTGCCAGCGCGACGCCCCGAGCGTCGCGGCCGCCTGCTCGACCCGGCGGTCGGCGCCGCTCAGCGCACCCTCGACCGCGAAGACGAGGAACGGCATCGACACGAACACCTGGGCGATGACCACGGCGCCGGTCGTGAACGGAATGGTCACGCCCCACGTCTCGGCCAGCCAGCCGCCGATGAGGCCGCGGCGGCCGAGCAGGAGCAGCAGCGCGATGCCGCCGACGACCGGGGGGAGCAGCAGCGGCACGGTCACCGCGGCGCGGAGCAGGCGGCGGAGCGGTGCGGGGGCGTCGGCGCTGTGCGCGAGCAGCACGGCGAGGGGGACGCCGAGGGCGAGGCACACGACGGTCGCGATCGTCGCGGTGACGAGTGAGAGGCGCAGCGCCTCGAGCACCGGGGCGCTCGTGACGAGCGCGGGCAGGTCGGCCCACGGGGCGCGCACGACGAGCGCGACGAGGGGGAGCATGAGCACCGCGAGGGCCAGGATCGCGACCACGACGAGCGCGGCCGGCATGCGGCCGCGGCGGGCCGCGGCAGTGCTGCGGGCGGGGCGGATGCCTCGGGGCCGGCCCGGTCGCGGCGGCGCGCCCGTGCCCGCATCCGGTTCAGGGCGCTCCGAAGCCGGCATCGGCGAGCACCCCCTGCCCGGCGTCGGAGCGCACGAACGCGATGAACTCGCGCGCGGTCGCCGACTCTGCGCGGCCGACGGGTGCGATCGGGTAGGCGTTGACCGCCGCATCCGTGCCCTCGGCCTCGACCTGCTCCACCGCGTCGCCCGCCGCGACTACGTCGGTGCGGTAGACCAGCCCCGCATCGGCCTCACCGAGCACGAGGCGCGTGAGCACGGCCTTGACGTCCTGCTCGAGGGTGTCGGGGGCCGCGGTGATGCCGGCGGCGTCGAGCACCGTTGCGGCGGCCGCGCCGCACGGCACCTCGGGAGCGCAGAGCGCGATCGCGAGGTCGTCGTCGGCGAGGTCGGCGAGACCCGTGACGCCGCCCGGGTTGCCGGCGGGCACCGCGAGGGCGAGCACGTTGGTCGCGAAGACCTGCGGTTCGCCGGCCGTCGCGTCGGCGTCCGCGACGCGCTGCATCGTGGCCTCGTCGGCCGCGGCGAACACGTCGGCGGGGGCGCCCTCGAGGATCTGGCTCGCGAGCGTCGCGCTGCCGCCGAACGAGAGCGCGACCTCGACGCCCGGGTGGGCGGCCTCGAACTCGGCCGCGAGCTGCTCGAAGCTCTCGGTGAGCGAGGCCGCGGCGAAGACCGTGATGGTGGCCCCGGGCTCGTCTCCGGGGGTGAACGCGTCGCTCCCGGAGCATCCGCTCAGTGCAATCAGGGCGACGGCGGATGCCGCTGCGGCACCCGCACCCCGTCGGGGCCGACGCGTCACGGGCGCTCCGTGCTCGGCACCTCGACGACGACCGTCGTGGCCTTGGCGCTCGCCGCGGCGAGCATGCCCGGGGCGAGGCCGAGCTCGTCGGCGGCCTCGCGCGTCATGAGCGACACCACGCGGAACGGACCGGCCTGCAGGTCGACCTGGGCCATCACGCCGTCCTTGGTGACGGCGGTCACGAGGCCGACGAAGCGGTTGCGCGACGACGCGCCCGCGAACGGGAACGCGTCGGCCAAGGCCGAGCCCGGCCCCGACTCGCCGAGCAACGGCACGAGGTCGGTGCCCGCGATGACCTGCATGCCGTTCGCGGCGCGCTGCACGGGCACGCGGCCCTGGTCGGCCCAGCGGCGCACGGTGTCGTCGCTCACGCCGAGCAGCGCGGCGGCCTCGGCGATGCGGAACTCCTGCATGCCCTGCTCCCGTTCCGTGGATGCGGTCTCTGACCCAGATTCTATCCGTGTGTGCGGTGCTGCGGGCCGATCGGCGCCGATCCGGCACCCGGCGGGCGCGGGCTTGCGAGAATCGGAGCATGCCTCCCGTCGACCCGGCCTCCCCGCGCTATCAGCGCCAGCGCATCCTGCCCGGGGTCGGTCCCGCGGGGCAGGAGGCGCTCGCGGCCGCCCACGTCGTCGTGCTCGGCGCGGGCGGGCTCGGCAGCGCGGTCGTGCCCGTGCTCGTCGCGGCGGGTGTCGGGCGCGTGACGATCGTCGACGACGACGTGGTCGAGGAGACGAACCTGCACCGGCAGGTCATGCACGGCTCCGGCGATGTCGGGCGCGCCAAGGTCGAGTCGGCGGCGGACGCCGCGGAGGCGCTCAGCCCCGACACGCTCGTGCACCCGCACGCCGCGCGTTTCACCGAGGCGAACGCCGACGCGCTGCTCGAGGACGCGGACGTCGTGGTCGACGGCACCGACGACATCCGCACCCGTTACGTCGCCGACGACGCGGCCGCCCGCCGGGGCATCCCGCTCGTGTGGGGCTCGTCGGCGAAGTTCAGCGGCCAGGCCGGCGTCTCGTGGGAGGCGCGGGGCGTCACGTACCGCGACCTGTTCCCCGAGGCGCCCGCGCCCGACGCGGTGCTGAGCTGTGACATCGACGGCATCCTGCCGAGCGTGTGCACCGTCGTCGGCGGACTCATGGCCGGCGAGGTGCTGAAGCTCGTGACCGGCATCGGCGAGCCGATGCTCGGACGCGTAGCGACGTTCGACGCGTTGTCGGGCCGCACGCGCGAGATCGTCTACCGGCGCGCGGACGCGGCGGCGGAGCGTCCAGAGCCGGCGTCGCGTGGGCCCGAGCCGGCGCCGGCGGCACCGGTGGCGCACTCCCGCCGTGAGCACGTCGCGCACGACACCCTGAGCGCCCGCGAGCTGGCCGACGAGCTCGCCCAGGGGCATCCGCTCACCATCGTCGACGTGCGCGAGCCGTGGGAGCTCGACGTCGCCCGTCTCGACGGCGCCGTGAACATCCCGCTCGGCGAGCTCGCGGCGCGCGTCGACGAGCTCGACCGCGAGGCGCGCATCGTCGCGATCTGCCACCTCGGCGTGCGCTCGCAGCACGCGCTGCACGTGCTCGACCACGCGGGCTTCGAGGACATCCGCCACCTCGACGGCGGCATCGACGCCTGGTCGGCCACGGTCGACCCGGCCCTCCCGCGCTACTGACCGGATCCCTCCCCGGGTACCCAGACCCGTCGATTCCCTGCGCTCTGGGCGCCCAATCCCTCACCCCCGCCAGAGCGGGCGCGAGCCGAGACCCGTCAAGAAACTGCGTTCCCAGCGCTGGGAACGCAGGAAATCGACGGGTCTCGGAAACGGTGGGGAGTTGGGAGGATGGGGGCATGAGCCGCATCGGGGTCGACGAGCACGCGGGGTACGTGCGCAGCCTGCTGACCGGACTGTCCGCGAGGCCCGCCGAACGCGTGGCGCTGGCCGACGCGCTCGGGCGCGTGACCGTGTCGCCGACCGCGTCGCCGATCGCGCTGCCCCCGTTCCGCAACGCCCAGATGGACGGCTACGCCGTGCGAGCGGCCGACACGACGGATGCCCCGCTGGCGCTCCCCGTCACCGGCGAGGTCGCCGCCGCGCCCGGCGAGCCGGCCCCGCTCGAGCCCGGCACCGCGGTACGCATCATGACCGGCGCGCCGATGCCCGACGGCGCCGACGCGGTCGTGCGCATCGAGGACACCGATCGCGGCACGGAGCAGGTGCGCATCGACGCGCCCGTCGCCGCCGGCACGTACGTGCGCGAGGCGGGCTCCGACCTCGCGGAGGGGGACGACGTGCTGCCCCCGGGCATCCGCCTCGCCTCGCGCCACCTCGCGGCCGCAGCCGCCTCCGGTCTCACCCACCTGCTCGTGCGCGAGCGCGTGCGCGTCGCCGTCGTCTCGACCGGGTCGGAGCTCGTCGACGCCGGCACCCGCCTCGCGCCCGGCGAGCTGCCCGACGCGAACGGCGTCGCGCTCGCCGCAGCCATCGCGGCGACCGGCGCCGAGGTCGTGCACCGCGGCCGCGTGCGCGACGACGTCGAACGCTTCCGCGCCAAGCTCGACGCCGCGGTCGACGCGGGCGCCGAGCTCGTCATCACCTCGGGCGGCATCTCGCAAGGGGCGTACGAGGTCGTGCGCGAACTGCTCGAGCCGCTGGGCGCGTGGGTCGGCTCGGTCGCGATGCAGCCGGGCGGGCCGCAGGCGGTCGGCGTGTACCGGCGCGTGCCGGTCGTCGCGTTCCCCGGCAACCCGGTGAGCGCGCAGATCTCGTTCGAGGTGTTCGTCGCGCCCGTGCTGCGGGCGATCGCGAAGCTGCCCGCCGTACGCGAGGCGCGGCTCCCGCTCGCCGAGCCCGTCGATTCGGTCGCGGGCAAGCGCCAGTTCCGCCGCGGGCGCCTCACCGCAGACGGCGCGGTCGCGCCGGTCGGTGGCCCCGGTTCGCACCTGGTCGCGGCCCTCGCGGCATCCGACCTGCTCTTCGTCGTGCCCGAGGACGTCACCGAACTCGCCGCCGGCGCCCTCGTGGATACGGTGGAGCTATGAGCCTCACCCACCTCGACGACGACGGCCGTGCCCGCATGGTGGACGTCGGCGCCAAGGCCGTGACGCGCCGGGTCGCCGTCGCGGAGGGCCGACTCGACACGACCGCCGAGGTGCTCGCCCTCGTGCGCGCCGACGACCTGCCGAAGGCCGACGTGCTGCCGACCGCGCGCATCGCCGGCATCGCGGGGGCCAAGCGCACGAGCGAGCTCATCCCGCTCGCGCACGTCCTGCCGCTGGAGAAGGTGTCGCTCGACTTCGAGCTGGGGGAGACGTCGATCGAGATCCGTGCGACCGTTGCGGTCACGGGCAAGACCGGCGTCGAGATGGAGGCGCTCACCGCCGTCGCCGTCGCGGGCCTCACGCTGCACGACATGATCAAGGCCGTCGACCCGGGCGCGGTGCTCGGCGGCATCCGCCTGGTCGAGAAGACCGGCGGCAAGCGCGGGCACTGGCGGGCGGATGCCGGTGAGCCGGCCGACTCGGCGAGCGCAGCGGATGCCACCGAGCCGACCGAGCCGGTCGGGCCAGCGGATGCCCCTGAGCCGGCGCCGGCCGCCCGTCGGACCGCCGAGGTAATCGTGTCGTCGACTCGCGCCGCGACCGGCGTCTACGCCGACGAGACCGGCCCCGTGATCGCCTCGCGTCTCGCCGACCTGGGCTTCGAGGTGGCCGAGCCGACCGTGGTCGCCGACGCCGACATCGCCCCCGCGATCGCCGACGCCGTCGCGCGCGGCCCCCGCGTGCTCCTCACGACCGGCGGAACGGGCGTGCACCCGGGCGACCGCACTCCCGAGGCCACCGCGGCGGTGCTCGACCGCGAGCTGCCCGGCATCGCCGAGGCGATCCGTACCGCGGGACGCGCGAAGACCCCGACCGCCGCGCTCAGCCGCGCGCTGGCCGGCGTCGCGGGTGCCACGGTCATCGTGAACCTGCCCGGCTCGCGCGGCGGCGTCGCCGACGGGCTCGACGTGCTGGCCGACCTGCTGCCGCACGTGCTCGACCAGCTCGACGGCGGCGACCACCGCGCCGGTGGCGGGCACGGCTCGCACCACGGAGGCTCCCATGCCTGACGTGTTCGCGTTCGTCACCACCGAGCCCCTCGATCGCGCCGCGATCGAGTCGTTCGTGACCACCCGCCAGGACGGCGCGGTCGTGACGTTCGAGGGCGTCATCCGCGACCACGACCACGGCGAGTCCGTGAGCTCGCTCGAGTACCAGGCCCACCCCGACGCCGAGCGCTTCCTGCGCGAGACGTGCGCCGAGATCGCGGCCGAGACCGGGCTGCGCGTGGCCGCGGCCCACCGGTACGGCGCGCTGGCGATCGGGGACGTCGCCCTCGTCGCATCCGTCGCCGCCCCCCACCGGGCCGAGGCCTTCGCGGCCTGCGCCGCCCTCGTCGACCGCATCAAGGAGCGCACCCCGATCTGGAAGCGCCAGCACCTCGCGGGCGGCACCACGGAGTGGGTGAACCTGTAGCGCTACCGCAGGCTGAAGCCGAGCGGCAGCGGGTCGCCCGGCGCCTCGGTGAAGGTGCAGGTGCCGACCGGGTGGGCATTGCCCGTGACCTCGGGGATCACGCCGTCGGCGACGGCCTCCGCCACGCGGGCGCGGAAGCGTGTGTCGACGATCGAGTCGTGCGTGAGCCACTCGCCGTCGGCGAGCTCGCCCGAGTCGGCGAGCAGGGCGACGCGCGCCGCCGTGCCCGAACCGCAGGGCGAGCGGTCGACCTCGCCGTCGGCGAAGATCGTCACGTTGCGCTGCCATGGGCCATCCTCGGCGCGGCCGAGGTCGTCGTGCAGGATCGTGCCGTACACGCCCGAGAGGCGCGCGTCGTCGAGCCGGGCGGCGGGGTGGTCGTTCAGGGCCCACTTGATCTCGCGTCCGAGGCGGATCAGCTCAGGCGCATCCGCTCGCCGCACCTGGAGGCCCAGCGCACCGGCCGGCACGCTCGCATAGACCGCACCGCCGTAGGCGAGGTCGACGTCGACCGTGCCGCGTGAGGTGTCGAGGCGGATGCTCCGCTGCAGCACGCGCGACGGCACGTTGCGGAACACCACGGCGGTCGTGCGCCCCGCCTCCCGCTGCACGCGCGCCTGCACGCGACCGCTCGGCACGTCGATCGTGACGATCGCCTCGCCGTCGTCGGGCGCCGCGACCCGGCCGGTCGCCACGGCCCACGCGCCGAGGGCCATCGTGCCGTGGCCGCACGCGGTCGAGAAGCCGTCCTTGTGCCAGAACAGCACGCCGAAGTCGGCGCCCTCGTCGTCGGGCGGCGTGACGAAACCGCCGTACATGTCGTCGTGGCCGCGCGGCTCGAGGCAGAGGAAGCGGCGCACGCGGTCGGGCTCGCCGGCCATCGCATTCGCGCGGCGCTCGGCGACGGTGGCGCCGTCGGTGTCGACCGACGTGACGATGCGGAACGGCTCGCCGGCGGTGTGCCAGTCCTCGGTCGTGATCGTGAGCGTCATGCGCGGGTGCCTCCCGTGGGTTCGCCGCTCGGTGCGGCGTGGGCTGGGCCGGAGCCGACTCGCTCGGCGACCGCCGCCGCGACCACCACGTCCTGCCAGGCCATGCCGCAGGTCTTCACCACCCGCGGCCGGTCGAAGTCGACCGCCGCCCGGCCGGTCGCGAGGTCGCGGGCGGTGAGCAGGCGCGCCTCGTCGAGCGTGCCGTCGGCGATCGCGAGGATCACGTCGCCCGCCTCGGTCGCGGCGACCCGGTGCCCCTCGACCACGACGTGACTACGGCCGAGCAGGTCGGCGGGCAGCTCGCGGCGATGCGGTTCGTGCGATCCGATCGCCACGACCGTGGCGTGTGCGGGCACGTCGGCGGAGGCGAGCACCGGCCGAGCGGCGGTGGTCGCGCACACGATGAGGTCGGCCCGGGCGACGACGGACGGGTCTGCCGGCTGCACGTCGAGGTCGTCGAACGCCCAGTCGGCCGCTGCAGCGGCGGCGCGCCCGCGGGTGCGGCCGACGACGCACACCCGCTCGATCGGTCGGATCGCGCGCATGGCCTCGACGTGCGCCCGCGCCTGCGGCCCGGTGCCGAACACCGCCAGCGTCGAGGCATCCGTCGGCGTCACGAGGTCGGCGATCGCCGCCGACACGGCCGGGGTGCGCAGCGACGTGAGCGCCGCGCCATCGACGATCGCCCGCGGCGCGAGCGTGCGGGAGTCGAACAGCAGCATCACGCCCTGGATGCGCTCGGTCGCCTCGGGCGCCCGTTCAGGGTCGGCGACGGTCAGCACCTTGCATCCGGCCACCCCACCGAGCTCGCTCGGCATGAGCAGGAACTGGCCGCTGGCGAGTGGCGCCGCGACGCGGGCCGGCTGCGCGTCGGCGTCGACCAGCGGGAGTGCGCGGGCGATCGCGTCGATCGCGTCGCGCATCGAGAGCGCCCCGCGCACGCCGTCGGCGCCGATGAACGGAGGCGAGCCCTGGTCGACCACGGTGCCAGCGTACGCGGCGACCGGCCGCCTCACTCCGCCAGCAGCTGCGCCCGCACCTTCGCCCGCAGCACCTTGCCGATGAGCGAGCGCGGCAGGTCGTCGAGCTCGACGACGCGGCGCGGCACCTTGTAGGCGGCGAGTCGCTCACGGCAGTGGTCGCGCAGCCCGTCGGAGTCGAGGAAGGCGCCCTCGCGCAGCACGACCGCGGCGACGACCTCCTCGCCGCCGCGAGGGCTCGGCAGTCCGACGGCCGCCGACGCGACGACGTCGGGGTGCGTCTCGAGCGCGCCCTCGACCTCGGTGGGGGAGACGTTGAAGCCGCCCGTGATGATGAGCTCCTTGATGCGGTCGACGATCGTGACGAACCCGTCGCCGTCGGCGGTGACGATGTCGCCCGTGCGCATCCACCCGCCCGGCAGCAGCGCTGCGGTGGTCTCGATCGGTCGCCGCCAGTACCCGCCGAACACCTGCGGCCCGCGGATCAGCAGCTCGCCCGCCTCGCCGAGCGGCCGGTCGACCGACGTGTCGTCAGGGTCGACGATGCGGATGTCGGTGCTCGGGAACGGCACGCCCACGGTACCCGGCCGCCTGGTCGGCCCCATCGGGTTGCCGACCGCGAGCGGCGAGGTCTCGGTCATGCCGTATCCCTCGACGAGGAGGCCGCCCGTGACCTCCTCCCAGCGCGAGATGGTCTCGGCCGGCAGGCTCATCGCCCCCGAGATCGCGAAGCGGATGCCCGAGAGGTCGACCTCGCCCCGGGAGGCCGCGTCGGCGAGCCGGTCGTAGATCGGCGGTACCGCGGGCAGGAAGGTCGGCGGGCTCTGCTTCGCGGCGGTCGTGACGAGCCCGACGTCGAACGTCGGGAAGAGCACGAGCTTCGCCCCGATGCTCATCGCGGTCGTGAGGCACAGCGTCATGCCGTACGCGTGGAAGAGCGGCAGCACGCCGTAGAACGTCTCGCCGCCGAGCTCGAGCCCGGGCACCCAGGCGACGCCCTGCATCGCGTTCGCGCGCAGCGCCCGGTGGGTGAGGATCGCGCCCTTCGGCGTGCCGGTCGTGCCGCTCGTGTACTGGAGCAGCGCGGTGTCGTCGATCGCCGGGCCGGGCACGCGCCGCGAGATGCGCCGGTGGTCGACCAACTGCTTCCAGGCGAGCGGATGCCCCTGAGGCCGGCCGGTCAGCTTGGCACGCGCCGCCCGTGCCTTCGGGATCGGCAGGCGCAGCGCGAGGCGCGTGCGCAGCGGCATCGCCGTCGTGAGGTCGACGCTCACGACGTGCTCGACGCGCAGGTCGGACGGGAACTCGAGAATCGTGTCGACCGTCTTGTCCCAGACGATCGCGACGCGCGCGCCGTGGTCCTCGAACTGGTGGCGCAGCTCGCGCGCGGTGTAGAGCGGGTTGTGCTCGATCACGATCGCCCCGAGCCGCAGCGCGGCGTAGAACGCGACGACGTGCTGCGGGCAGTTCGGCAGCACGATCGCCACCCGGTCGCCCGCCGTCACCCCGAGCCGCCGCAGCCCCTCGGCGGCCCGCGCGACCTGCTCGCCGAGCTCGCGGTAGGTCGTGACGGCCCCGAAGAACTCGAGCGCCGGCCGCTTCCCGTGCGCCGAGACGCTCGCCGCGAGCATCTCGGGCAGCGTCTGCGTCGGCTCCTCGATCTCGGGCGGCACGCCCTCGGCGTACGCCGACAGCCACGGCCTGGACTCGAACGGGTTGCTCGTCACGTGCCCCATCCTGCCCCGTCGGCCTCCCTCGCCGCAGCATGCGCCGTCGCTAGGGTGACCGGTATGAGCAGCACCGAACCCGGCCGCACCCGCAGCCCGCACGGACTCATCCGCATGGTGGGGCGCAACCCGAAGGACGCGCACCGCGCGGCCACGCCGTTGGAACTCCTGTACGACCTGACGCTCGTCGTCGCGTTCTCGATCGCCGGTTCCGAGCTCGCGCACAGCCTCGCCGCCGGACACGTCTGGACGGGTGTCGCGGCGTTCCTGTTCTGCATGTTCGCGATCATCTGGGCGTGGATGACCTTCGCCTGGTTCGCGTCGGCGTACGACACCGACGACTGGGGCTTCCGCATCGCGACGATGGTCCAGATGCTCGGCGTCACCATCCTGGCCCTCGGCATCGGCGACCTCTTCGCGGGCTTCGACGAGGGCGTGCTCGACAACGACGTGATCGTCACGGGCTACGTGATCATGCGCCTCTCCATGGTGAGCCTCTGGCTGCGGGCCGCGCGCAACGACCCCGAGCACCGCCGCGTGCTCCTCGGGTACGTCTGGCTGATCTCCGCGGCGCAGCTGGGCTGGATCGTGACGGCGTTCGTGCCGCTGCCGATGCCCGCGGTGCTGGTGCTCATGGGGATGCTGTACCTCGTCGAGGTCGGCGGTTCGGCGCTGCTCGAGCGGCAGGAGGGGCGACTGCCCATCCATCCCCATCACATCGCCGAGCGCTTCGGGCTGCTCGGCATCATCACGTTCGGCGAGGTCGTGCTCGGCACCACCACCGCGGTCGGGGCGCTCACGACCGAGGTCGGGTGGACGGTCGACGCGGGCGTGCTGGCGTTCTCGGGCATCGCCATGGTGGTCGGCATGTGGTGGGTGTACTTCTCGCTGCCCCACGGCGAGATCCTCGGGAAGCGCCGCGACCTCGGCGTGCGCTGGGCCTACTCGCACCTGGCGATCTACACGACGATCGCCGCGGTCGGCGCGGGCCTGCACGCCGTCGCCTACTACCTGGAGCACCACAGCGAGCTCGACGAGGTCGCCACGACGCTGACCGTCGCCGTGCCGCTCGCCCTCTACGTGCTGGCCGTGTACGGCACGTTCCACCTGCTGCTGCCCGGGCGCGACGCGGTGCACACCTGGCTGGTCGCCGGCACGGTCGTCACGATCGTCGCCGCCGTCCTGCTGGCGATGGCGGGCGTCTCGATCGCCTGGTCGATCCTCGTGCTCACGGTCGCCCCGTGGATCAGCGTCGTCGGCTACGAGCTGTACGGCGACCGGCACATCAGGCGCGCGCTCGACGCGCTCTGAGGGCGAGCGGATGCCCGGGGCATCCGCTCTCCACACTGTTTCGGGTGCCGGTCCACCGGCACGCGGGCCGAGGAGTATCGTCCCGGGGCAGTGAACGCACTCGCCGACGAGCTCTTCCCCGGTACGGGGAGCGATGCCGCACGACTCGACGCCGCGATCGGGCCGGTCGAGTGGGCACGGGTGCCCTCGACGTTCGAACGGGACGTCGTCGACGCGCCCAGCGGGCCGCTCGCGCGCATCGCGCTGGGGCCGGCCACCGGGGAGCGCGTCGTGCTCGTGCCCGGCATGACGGGGTCGAAGGAGGACTTCCTCCTCATGATGCCGTTGTTGGCGGACGCGGGGTACCGGGTCGAGGCGTTCGACATGGCGGGGCAGTACGAGTCCGGGACGGCGGGCCCGGAGCGACTCGACCCGCCAGAGCGCCGCTACTCGCTGCAGCTGTTCGTCGACGACCTCGTCGCGGTGCTCGACACGGGTGCGACGCCGGCGCACGTGCTCGGCTACTCGTACGCGGGCACGGTCGCAGCGGATGCCGCGCTGCAGCGTCTCGAGCTGTTCGCGAGCCTCACGCTGCTGTCCGCCCCGCCGCTCGCGGGGCAGGCGCTGCGCGGATTCAAGGTGCTCGGGCCGCTGAGCCCGTTGGTGCCCGGCCGGGCGCTCGGGCCGGTGTTCATCGCGGCGCTGCGACTGAACGTGCACCGTGCGCCGGTCGACCGCGCCCGGTTCGTGACCGACCGCTTCCGGCTCACGCGAGCGTCGAGCGTCGGCGACATCCTCGCACTCATGCAGCGCACGCCCGACCGCGCCGAGGAGTTGCGAGCGTCGGGGATGCGCGTGCTCGTCGCAGTGGGGGCGGGCGACGTGTGGCGACCGGGCCTGCACGAGGCGTTCGCCCGGCGACTCGGGGCGACGTTCGTCGAACTCCCGACCGGACACAGTCCGTGCGAGACGGCTCCCCACCAGCTCACCGAGGCGATGCTCGCGTTCCTCCGCCGCTGACGCGGCTGATGCTCCTATGGATGTCAAGCGGTGAGGACGTAGTAGATCTCGCGGGCGATGAAGCGTTTGAGGCAGCGGATGATG
>CAJXGN010000018.1 GCA_913053875.1 uncultured Agromyces sp.
CCCCGCCACGACTCCGTCCGCACCCGCACCGCCCCGGAGCATCCGTGAACGCACCCACCACCCAGGCCCCCACCGGCGCCCCGGTCGCCGACCGCGCACCCGCAGGCCCGCCCTCGCCGCACGACGAGCGCCCGCCCCGCAGACGCGGTCACCGTCGCACCCCGCCCGCGCTGTGGGTGCTGCTCGTGCCGTTCCTCGCGATGTTCGCGGCATTCTTCATCGCGCCGATCGTCTACGCCATCGTCGACAGCCTGTTCACCCAGCGCTCCAGCGGTCTCGGCCTCGGCGCGCCGACCACGGAGTTCGTGTTCCTCGGCAACTACGCCCGGGCACTCTCGGACCCGTCGTTCCTCGCGAGCCTCGGCAGGCTCGTCGCCTTCTCGGCGATCGAGGTGCCGCTGATGGTCGCGACTGCACTGACGCTCGCGCTGCTGCTCGGCGCCGCCGCGGCACGCGCACCGCGGCTCTTCCGCGTGACCTACTTCATGCCCTACGGAGTGCCGGGTGTCATCGCCGCGCTGCTCTGGGGCTTTCTCTACGTGCCTGCGACCAGCCCGGTCCTGCAGGTGCTGGGCGCGGTCGGCATCGACCTCCAACCGCTCTCCAGCGAGGCAGTGCTCTTCGCGATCGCGAACATCGCGCTGTGGGGCTTCGCCGGCTACAACATGTTCATCCTGATCGCCGCCCTCGATTCCATCCCCTCCGAGCTCTACGAGGCGGCTCGCATCGACGGCGCCGGCGAGTGGCGCATCGTGTGGAGCATCAAGCTCCCGCTCATCCGCCCGTCGATCGTGCTCATCACGCTGTTCACGATCATCGGGACCCTGCAGCTGTTCGTGGAGCCGCTCGTGCTCCGCCCGCTCACCACGGCGATCAGCTCCGACTACACGCCCAACCTCGCCGCCTACAACCAGGCGTTCTCGCAGGGCGATCCGCACCTCGCCGCGGCGATGGCGGTGATCGTCGCGGTCCTCGCGTTCGCGTTCTCCGCGCTGTTCCTGCGGATCGTCAACCGGAAGGGGAACCGCGCATGGTGACCTCGACGCGCCCCTCGACCGCCTCGCGCCGCGAGGCCTCCCGCGGATCCGTCATCGCGGTGAACTCGGTGCTGGCCCTCTGCTCGCTCTACTTCCTGCTGCCGATCGCCTGGGTGCTCGTGGCGGCGACCAAGTCGCCGGGCGACCTCTACTCGAGCTTCGGGCTCTGGTTCTCCGACAGCCCGCAGGCGTGGCAGAACCTCGTGGCGCTCTTCACCCAGGACGACGGCGCGTTCGCGGTCTGGGTGCTGAACAGCGTGCTCTACTCGGGCGTCGGCGCACTCGTCGCCACCGTGCTCGCGACCGCCGCCGGCTATGCGTTCGCGAAGTACGCGTTCCCGGGCCGGGAGACGCTGTTCTGGGTCATCCTGGGCGGGGTGCTCGTGCCGGCGACCGTGATCGCGCTGCCGCTGTACTTCCTGCTCAACGCCGCCGAGCTGACCGGCACCTACTGGTCCGTGCTGCTGCCGAGCATGGTGAGCCCGTTCGGTGTCTACCTCGCGCGCATCCACGCCAACGCGGCAGTCCCCGACGAGGTCGTCGAGGCCGCGCGCATCGACGGCGCGGGTGACCTGCGCATCTTCGGGGCGATCGCGACCCGCATGATGACCCCGGCGATCGTGACCATCTTCCTCTTCCAGTTCGTCACGATCTGGAACAACTACCTGCTGCCGTTGGTGATGCTGAACGACCCGCGATCCTTCCCGATCACCCTCGGACTCACCCTCTGGAACTCGCAGACCCAGCGCGACCCGCTGTTCACCCAGCTCGTGGTGACGGGCTCGGCGGTGTCCGTGGTGCTGCTCGTGGTGCTCATGGTGTCGCTCCAGCGGTTCTGGCGGGCCGACCTGACGGCGGGCGCGACGAAGGGCTGAGCTCGTCGACGACGGGCGGATGCCTCGGGCCGGTGCCGGTCACCCCTTGCGGTGCTCGCGATACTCCGTCGGGCTCACTCCGTGCACGCGGCGGAACTGCCGGGAGAAGTAGAACTGATCGGCGTAGCCGACCTCGCGCGCGACCTCCGCGACCAGCAGCGACGTGGTGTCGAGCAGCGTGCGCGCCCGCGCCATCTTGAGCCCGGTGTGGTACGCCAGCACGCCGCCCCCGGTCGCGTCACGGAACAGCGCACCCAGGTGCGAGGGTGAGACGCCGACCAGCCGAGCCAGCTCGGAGACGGGGATGCTGCCGTCGACGCGATCTTCCAGGTAGCGCATCGCGCGCTCGAGCGGTTCGCCCTGCTCGGGGAGGCGTCGGTCGACCGCGAGCTGCGTCATGAGGCGCCAGGCCATGCCGGCAGTGGCGAGCAGGCGCGCCGGCGACTGGTCGCGCTCGAGCGACGACGCGATCTCGTCGAGCATCGCGGTCACGCGGTCGACGCCGCGGAGGGAGATCGTCGGCCGCGAGGCATCCGCCCCGGTCACCTGCCAGAGGTCGGCCAGGTCGGTGCCGCGCAGGTGGCACCACCAGATCGTCCACGGATCGGCCTCGTCGGCGCCGTAGGCGTGCGGCGTGCCCGCAGGAACCAGCACCGCCGTCGCCGGGCCGACCCGGGTGCGCACGCCGCCGACGTCGACCCACCCGCCGCCGGTCGTGCAGACGAGCACGATCGCCTCGGCGGCTCCGCGCGGTCGCACGCGCAGGTGCCGGTCGGCGTGCGGGAAGCATCCAGCGTCGGTGACCAGCAACCGACGGGTCACGGGTTGCTCGAGCGCGTCGGCGACCAGCGGCCTCGGCACCACGACGAGGCGCTGCCCGGCGAACCCCTCCCGCCGCTCGTTCGCGAACGTCTCCACCACCCCATCTTCGCACGCCGTCGAATCGTCCATCCGGTGCCGACGAACACCCATGTCTCGCGCATGGCCGCGCGACTACCGTGGTGACGTGACCAGCCCAGCGCCGAGCCGAATCGACCTGCCCGCTCCCCCGGCCGACCAGGCCGGCATCCTCGAGGCGGGCGGCGTCGCCTGCTGGGAGGAGCCGCTCGTGATCGACACGTACGAGCCCGCAGCGCCCGATCGCTTCCCCCAGTTCCTCGACCGCCGCGTGTACCAGGGTTCCTCCGGCCGGGTGTACCCCATGCCGTTCACCGACCGCATCTCCGACACGAAGGCGCCGCGCGCCTGGAGGGCGATCCACCTCGAGAATCGCTGGGTGCGGCTCGTGCTGCTGCCCGAGCTCGGCGGGCGCATCCACATCGGCTACGACAAGAGCGCGGGCTACGACTTCTTCTACCGCAACAACGTGATCAAGCCCGCGCTCGTGGGCCTCGCGGGGCCGTGGGTCTCGGGAGGGGTCGAGTTCAACTGGCCGCAGCACCATCGGCCGGCGACCTTCCTTCCGGTCGAGACGTGCGTGCAGCGCGACGGGGACGACGAGGTGACCGTCTGGCACAGCGACATCGACCCGCTGCAGCGGATGCGCGCGCGGCACGGCGTGCGCCTCCGCGGCGACTCCGCGGTGATCGAGGTCGAGGCGCGCCTCACCAACCGCACCGATGTTCCGCAGACCTTCCTGTGGTGGGCGAACGTCGCCGCCCGAGCACACGCGCAGTACCAGTCGTTCTTCCCGACCGACGTGCGTTTCGTGGCCGACCACGCCCGCCGGGCGATCAGCGCGTTCCCACGCGCCGACCGCCCGTACTACGGCGTCGACTATCCGGCGCTCGCCGAGGAGACGCCGGATGCGGACCGCATCGACGTGTACGCGAACATCCCGGTGCCGACCTCGTACATGGTCACCGACACCGCCGACGACTTCTTCGGCGGGTACGACCACGAGGCCGACGCGGGGTTCGTGCACTGGGCCGACCGCGCGATCGCGCCGGGCAAGAAGCAGTGGACCTGGGGCGACGGCGAGCTCGGGCACGCCTGGGACCGCCACCTCACCGATGGCGATGGCCCGTACGTCGAGCTGATGGCCGGGGTCTTCACCGACAACCAGCCCGACTTCGCCTGGCTCCGTCCCGGCGAGACCCGCAGTTTCCGCCAGCTCTGGTACCCGATCCAGCGGATCGGACCGGCCGTGCAGGCGACCCCCGACGCGGCCGTCGGGGTGACGGTCGCGGGCGGGATCGCGCGTGTCGGGGTCGCGACGACCGCGCCGCACGACGCGGTCGAGGTCGTCGTGCGCGAGGGCGGGGCCGAGCTCTGCCGGCGCGTCGTGTCGATCGCACCCGACTCGCCGTTGATCGCAGACGTGCCGACGGACGCCCCCGGGCGGGACGACCTCGTCGTAGACGTTCGTGTGGACGGACGCGAGCTGGTGCGCTGGGCTGCTCACGCCCAGGCGCCGGGAGAGCCCTGGGTCGCCACCGAGCCGGAGCCGCCCGCGGCGATCGCGGGCGTCGACGAGCTCGTCCAGACGGGGGTGCACCTCGTGCAGTACCGCCACCCGACCCGACCCGCCGAACCCTACTTCGAGGAGGCGATCCGCCGCGACCCCGGCGATGCGAGGGCCCGGCTCGAGCTCGCGCGGCTGGCGTTCCGGCGCGGTGAGTACGAGACCGCGCTCGCACATCTGGAACGCTCGATCGCGCGCGTCACCCGGCGCAACCTCAACCCCGAGCACGGAGACGCCCACCTGCTGCTCGGCCTCGTGCTCGAACGGCTCGCACGCGACGCCGAGGCGGACGACGCGTTCGGGAAGGCGGGATGGGACGGTTCGCTCGCGCTGCCCGCGACACTCGGCCGAGCCCGGATCGCGCAGCGCGCCGGCCGCGCCGAGCGCGCGCTCGAACACGCGGACGCTGCGCTCGCGGCCGCGCCGCGCAGCAGCGCCGCGGTCGCCGCACGTGTCATCGCGCTGCGGGCGCTCGCTCGGGCCGGCGCCGCGGAGACGCTGCTCGCCACGGCCCGCACCGACGACCCGCAGGACCCCCTGCTCGCCGCCCTCGACGATGCGCTCGACCCGCTCGACCCACGGACCCTGCTGTTGATGGCGCACGAGCTCCACCGCGCGGGCGACCGGAACCGCGGGATCTCGCTCGCCCGTCGTGCCGCGGCGACCGGCGCGAGTGCGTTCGGCAACCCGGCACCCCTCGCCGGATACGCCGAGGCGGCCTTCCTCGACGCAGCCGGCGAAGGCGACGCCGCCGCTGCCGCGCGAGCGCGGGCCCGCGGCGCCGACCCGTCGCTGGCATTTCCCGCGGGCCTCGACGACCTGGACGTTCTGCGCGCCGCGCTCGCGGCGGACGGCGATGATGCGCGCGCGACGGCGTACCTCGGATGCTGGCTGCTCGACGCCGGCCGCACCACCGACGCGCGGGACGCCCTCGCCCACGCGACCGAAACCGGCATCGCAGACCCGATCGCCTGGCGGAACCTCGCCATCGCGATCGTCAACGGCGGCGGAGCACTCGCAGACGCCGATCGCGCGTACCTGGGTGCGCTGAGGCTCGCACCTCGCGATCCGCGACTGGTGGTCGAACGCGACCAGCTGCTCGCGCTGCAGGGGGCGACGCCCGCCGACCGACTGGCCGCGATCGAGTCCGCGGGTCCGGACGCCCTCGTGCGCGACGACCTCGCGATCGCCTACGCGGAACTGCTCGTGGACCTCGAGCGCGCACGCGACGCCCTGGAGTTCCTGTCGTCCCGCCCGTTCCAGCCGTTCGAGGGAGGCGAGGGGCGGGTCATCGCAGCCTTCGACCGGGCGAGCTGCGCCGTGGCACGCGAACTCCTCGGGACCGACCCCGACGCGGCGGCGCTGCTCCTCGCCGAGGGCCTGGCCGTTCCGGAGCACCTGGGCGAGGGGCGGCACCCGGCAGACACGCCCGCCGAACGGCTCGTGCTGCTCGGCGATGCCGAGCACGCGGCGGGGCGCACCGAGGCCGCTCGCGCCGCGTGGGCGGCTGCCCGCGACGGCGGCGGACCGCGCGCCGTCGCTGCACGTCCCGCAGACGAGGTCTACGCGTGGGTGGGCATCGCTCACCTTCGACTCGACGAGCACGATCTGGCCACGCGCGTGTTCGACGAACTCGACCTGCGGGCGGACGAGCTCGAGAATGCCCCGGACACCGTGGACTACTTCGCCACCTCCCTGCCGGAGCTGCTGCTGTTCGACATCGACACGGCCGACCGTCGGCGCAGCCAGGCCGCTCGCCTGCGGGCGCTGGCCGACGCAGGCCGCGCCGAGCCCTCCGGCCCGCCATCCCGGTCGGCCGTACCGCACGGAGTCGGCGCATGAGCGACCGCTACCTCGGCACCCCGGCCATGCCGCCGGCACGATCGACACCGTCCGGCGGCGTCGCCGGACGGTTGGCGATCTGCCTCTGGGACTTCTCCTGGTACACCCGCGCGGGCGCGGGCGAGCCGTACGAGGACGTCGACCGTGCCATGGCCGATACGGCCGCACTCGGCTACCACGCGGTGCGAATCTGCGCCGCACCGCTGTTGCTCGCCGGCGAACTCGGACTCGACGAGATCGCCGCGGAGCTGCGCATCGAGGGTCTCGGCACGGCCCCCGACGGGCTGCCCTACGGGCGCGGCACGCGTTGGTACGACGTGACCGGCGGCTACGCGATCGACCTGCGGGCACGACTGCACGAGCTCCTCGACGCTGCGCGCCGCCACGGCATGCGCGTCATCCTCGCGAGCTGGGAGTACCAGCAGTCTCCCGCCTTCGCGGCCGACCGACGCTGGTTCGACGCCATCGATGCGGTTCCGCTCGCCGCCCGGCACGACGTGCTCGCCGCGGCCTGGGACCGGCTGCTGTCGGAGATCCGCGGCTGGGGCCTGACCGACGTGGTGGCGTTCGTCGAACTGCACAACGAAGTCGACTTCTCGATCCTCCCGCCGCTCGCGGGTGCGGGCGAGACAGCGCTCGCCCGGCTCCGCGCCCGCCACCCGGGCACGCGGGTCACGGCGAGCTTCGGCAAGCCGCCCCACCTCGCGATGCACGCCATGCCCGGCGAGCTCGACGTCATCCAGGCGCACGTGTACAGCTACGGCGTGCTCGACGCACTGCAACGGCGAATCGACATCCGTTCGGAAGGCTCCGAGGGATTCCCGAACGCGGCGCTCCGCGACCTGCTCCGAGACGACGCACCGACGCCCGCCGCATACGGCCGACCGGTCGCATGGAAGCTCGCGGCGACCGTGGTGACCGACCAGATGGTCTACGGGTACGACTGGATCGACCCCGAGCGTTGGGACTCGTGGCTCGACGCCCACTACGAACCCCACCACGAGGTGATGCTCCGCGAGATCGAGTCGCGCGTGATCGCGATCGCCGCCTGGGCTCATCACTGCGGCGTTCCCGCGGTGATCGGCGAAGGCTGGGTCGGCTACACGCCGCTGCACGGCCGCTTCGAGGAGGGCCGGCGTGGGCTGGAACTCGCGGAGCACGGCATTCGCACCGCCCTCGCATGGGGCGTCTGGGGTGTCGTGCCCTGCTCGAACGCCGCCCCGCACCATCCGATGTGGTCGGATGCGGCCTGGCAGCGCCGCATCACGGCACTCGTCTCCGAGGCGTAGGCTGCACGCTCCGGGGCGACGGCTCAGGCGCCCGGTCGACGCTCGGTCACGGGGCTCTCGAGGCTCGCCAGGCGCGCCGCGTCCTCGCGCAGCGACTCGGGCGTGACGAGGGCGCCGTCGTGCGCGGCGGACGAGTAGATCGCGGTGACGAGCTCGAACGAGCGGCCCGGGGCGGTCGCGGTGGCGGGCAGTTCGTCGCCCGAGGCGAACGCGGCGTACGCGTCGCGCAGCAGCGGCAGGTGCCCGCTCGGCTCCTCCACGCCCGGCAGCGCCCAGCTCGCGACCTCGGCCTCGTCGACGCCCGGGGCGGGCGTGATGCGCCAGTGGTCGTGCCCGTGCCCGTAGAGGTGGTCGACCGTGATGGTCGCCTGCTCGGTGTCGATGCGGATCGAGCTCGTCTCGCGCGGCGACACCGCGCTCGTGATCACCTGCGCGACGGCGCCGTTCGCGAACCCGACGGTCGCGGTCGAGACGTCCTCGGTCTCCGTCTCGCGGTCGAGGCGCCAGAGGTCGCCGCGCACGCTGGTCCAGTCACCGAGCAGCCAGGCGAGCAGGTCGATCTGGTGGATGCCGTGGCCGAGCGTCGGCCCGCCGCCCTCGGTGGCCCACTTGCCGCGCCACGGCACCGCGAAGTACGCCGGGTCGCGGTACCAGAGCGTCTGGCAGGTCGCGACGAGCGTGCGGCCGAACGCGCCCGACGAGAGCAGCGACTGCACGTGCGCGGCCGCGGTGCCGGTGCGCTGCTGGAACACGACGACGAGGCGGCGGTCGTTGCGCTCGGCGGCGGCGGTCATCTCGTCGAGCTGCGCGAGCGACAGCGCTGCGGGCTTCTCGCACACCACGTGCACCCCGGCGTCGAGCGCGGCCACCGCCTGCTCGGCGTGCACGACGGGCGGCGTACAGACGTGCAGCACGTCGGGTCGCGCCTCGGCGAGCATGGTCGCGAGATCCTCGTAGACGGCCTCGGCGCCGAACTTCTCGGCGAACCCGTCGGCGGCCTCGCGCACCTGGTCGGCGACGCCGACGATGGGCACGCCGAGCTCGCGCAGCGACTCCGCGTGGGCGTGGGCGATGGCGCCGGTGCCGACGATCGCGGCTCGGAGCGAGGTGGTGGTCATGCGGGGTTCCCTTCGGTGCGGGTTCGGCGGGTTCGTGTCCGAGACCCGTCAGAAACCTGCGTTCCCAGCGCTGGGAACGCAGTTTCTTGACGGGTCTCGGATGCCTCGGCGAGAGTGAGCCCGCTCAGGTCGACGAGGTCGCCGGGCTCGTAGCGGTGCAGGCGCCCGCACATGCCGAACGCCGGCTCGGCGGGGCGGGTCGCGATGCGGCCGTCTGCGAGGTGTGCGGCGTCGCCGGTCGTTAGCGCGGCGAGTTGCGCGTCGGTCGCGGCGGCGATGCGGGCGACGGACGCCTCCCAGAGCGCCCGCCACGATTCTGCACGCGGTGCGACCAGCGCCCCGGCACGCCCGTACAGCCGACGCAGCGCCTCGGCGTCGACGTCGCCGTCGGGCCTGCGGAGCGCCGCGAACCCGGCGACGGCGTGGTCTCGGCGGCGCATCGCGGCGGCGAGTCGGTCGGCTTCGGGGGCATCCGCCCCGGGCAGTGCCGCGGCGGCTGCGTACGCGTCGGCGTCGGCGAGCACGTCGTCGGGGAAGGTCATGACCGCGTCGCCCGCCTCGGGCAGCCCGGCGTTCTGCATGACGACCCGCACCGAGAGCCCGCCGCGGTTGATCGCGCGATGGATCACGCCGGGCGAGAACCAGACCACGTCGCCCGGCGCGAGCGGCGTCTCGCGGAACCCGCTCGCGTCGATCGTCTGCACCGCACCCTCGCCCGCGACGACCACGTACGCCTCGCTCGAGACGGTGTGCAGGTGCGGCGTGCCGCCCGCGAGCCCGTCGGGCGCGACGCCGTCGTACACGTCGAGCCGGCTGACCGAGGTACCGCCGGGGAAGTCGGGGCGGGGCGCGCCCGTGGCATCCGTCGTCATCGCTGCCCCAGCAGGCCGTCGAGGCGTTCGCCGGCCGCCCACGCGAGCGCTCCGGCGCGGTCGGGGTCGGATGCCCCGTCGGCGACGACCACCCCGTAGCGGAGCGTCATGGCTTCGCCGGGCGCGATCTCGTGCTCCTCGCTGAAGAACGGCGCCGGGCAGATGCACGCGAACTCCTCGCTGCGCGCGAACCACTGCGTCGGGTGCTGCAGGTTGCCCGGGCCGTCGACGAACACGACCGTCGAGGCCGCATCGATCTCGTCGTGCTTCCCCGTGAAGCCCATCCACGGCGCCCGTGTGCCGCGGAGCTCGTCGCCGCCGGTCACGCCCGGGGCGAGCAGCTGCCCGCCGGTGAACGAGCGGGGGCCGCGCCAGAACAGGCCGCCGTAGCCGGCATTCTCGCGCCCGCGGGTCGTGGGCGACCCGATCGGGATCGACCGGTCGGTGCGGTTCGTCATGCGGGTCGCGAAGCCGAGCAGCCAGGCCTCGTCGTCGATGACGGATGCCGCGAGCGTGCGCTCCTCGTCGAAGATCGCCTCGCCCGCCTCGGTCACCCAGGTCAGGCGCTCGACGGCGCACGGGCTGCCGCTCGCGGCATCCGCCTGCTCGAAGCCGTCGTGGCGCTGCGTGCCGTTGTTGGGCAGCTGCACGTATCCCTGCTCGCGAACGAAGGTGGGGCCGCCCCAGAAGTTCTCGTCGCCGACGACGGGCAGCGACCAGGCGATGCCCTTGTGCCAGACGTGGTCGTGGGGGCGGTACAGCGACACGGTGCGGCCGGCGCGCGTGCGGATCGGGCTGAGGTACGGCCGCGGCGACTCGTAGGTCGGGTGCGTGGGGCGGAAGACGTACTCCGCGAGGGCGACGCCGCCGTCGCCGTCGGCGCCCGGGTCGGTGATCGTGAGACGGTCGTGGGACTGGTCGATGCGGAGGTCGGGCATCGGGCTCCTCGGTTCGTCGTCGATCCTGCGCCTGGTTCGCGCCGCTCGTGTGGGAAAGCGTTATCCAGCGTACACGTCCCCGCTCTCGCAATCTACGCGCCCCACGTACCGTCTCCGCATCCGCGTGAGTGCCATCTCTTCGTTCGAGGGCGAGAGCTTCGGCCCTCGGATGAAGGAACAGCCCTCAGACGCGGGCTGGGTGGTGACGCGGGGCAGCGGGACGCGGCAGACGGGGCGGGGCGCGGGGCGCGTGGCGCGGGAGACGTCATGCGGGGAGACATCCGAGGGCCGGGGAGAGTGGCGGTGCGAGCATGGGGGCGTGAGTCCACGCCCGCCCGCACTCGTCGCCGTGTCGCACGGCACGTCGTCGGTCGAGGGGCGCGCCGCGGTGCGGGCGCTGTTCGACGCGGTGGCCGCTGCGGCGGGCGAGCGATGGGGGTCGGATGCCCCCGAGCTGCGCCTCTGCCACGTCGACGTCGAGCAGCCCGACGTGCCGACCTCGCTCGCGACGCTGCCCGACGAGACGCCCGCGGTGCTCGTGCCCCTGCTGCTCTCGGCGGGGTACCACGTGCACGTCGACCTCGCCGAGGCGGCGGCCGACACGCGCGCGGCCTGCCGCCCGGTCGCGGTCGCCGACGCCCTCGGCCCCGACGACCGGCTCGTGCCGATGCTGCGCCGCCGCCTCGCCGAGGCGGGCGCCCACGGCGACGAGCGTGTGGTGCTCGCCGCCGCCGGGTCGAGCGACGCCCGCGCCGTCGACGCGTGCCGCGACATGGCCGATCGTCTCGCCGCCGCCCTCCCCGCGACCTCGACTCCCCCGCCCACCCCCTCGAGACCCGTCGGAAAGCCGCGCTCTGGCGCGCCGGAGCGCAGTCTTTCGACGGGTCTCGCACCCAGAACGGGCGAGATCGGGTTCCTGTCGGCGGCCGAGCCGAGGCTGAACGAGGCCGTGCGGGCGGCGCGCGAGGGCGCCGGCCCGGACGCCCGCGTCGCCGTCGCGAGCTACCTGCTCGCGCCGGGCTACTTCCAGGACCTCGCGGCCGCGAGCGCACCCGACGTCATGGCCGCACCGCTGCTGCGCTACGACGCCCCGGCCCCCGCCGAACTCGTCGAGATCGTGCTCGACCGATACACCGCGGGCGCCGCGAACGTCTACTGACGCACCCCGATGACGCGAGTGTTACGCGTTGCATGACCCCACGTGACCCGGCGTGACACGGCGCCCTACCGGCATCCGCTCGACCTCCGTACCGTCGGGCACGCACCCCCGATCGGGGGCCGCAGCGAGGAGGGGTGATCGTGACGATCGAGACGACGGATGCCGCGGGGCGCACGCCGCGCACCGCGCGCGAGGTGCCCGCCGACGGGTCCGCGCCCGCCGAACGCCCCGCCCGCCAGGCCCGCCCGCCGCGACCCGCGAGCCGCCCGAACGGGCAGTGGAAGGTCGACGGCACCGCACCCCTCAACGCGAACGAGGAGTGGAAGCAGGTCGACAGCGGGCTCGCGGTGCGCGAGCGCATCGAGACGACCTACGCCCGCGACGGGTTCGCGTCGATCGACCCGACCGACCTGCACGGGCGGTTCCGCTGGTGGGGCATGTACACGCAGCGCAAGCCCGGCATCGACGGCGGCCGCACCGCAACGCTCGAGCCGCACGAGCTCGAGGACGAGTACTTCATGCTGCGCGTGCGCATCGACGGCGGGCAGCTCACCACCGAGCAGCTGCGGGTGATCGGCGGCATCTCGACCGAGTTCGCGCGCGGCAGCGCCGACCTCACCGACCAGGCAGAACGTGCAGCTGCACTGGATCCGCGTCGAGGACGTGCCCGAGATCTGGCGCCGGCTCGAAGCGGTCGGCCTCGGCACGACCGAGGCGTGCGGCGACGTGCCGCGCGTGGTGCTCGGGTCTCCGGTCGCAGGCATCGCCGCCGACGAGCTCATCGACCCGACGCCGCAGATCGACGAGATCACGACCCGCTTCATCGGCGACGAGTCGCTCGCGAACCTGCCGCGCAAGTTCAAGTCGGCGATCACGGGCCACCCGAGCCAGGACGTCGTGCACGAGATCAACGACGTCGCGTTCGTCGCGGTAGAGCACCCGACGCTCGGCGTCGGGTACGACCTGTGGGTCGGCGGCGGGCTCTCGACGGCGCCGCGGCTCGCCGAGCGGCTGGGCGTGTTCGTGGCGCCCGAGCAGGTCGCCGACGCGTGGCACGGGGTCGCGCAGATCTTCCGCGACTACGGCTACCGGCGGCTGCGCAACAAGGCGCGCCTGAAGTTCCTGCTCGCCGAGTGGGGCACCGGGAAGTTCCGCGAGGTGCTCGAGACCGAGTACCTCGGGCACGCCCTGCCCGACGGACCGGCGGCGCCCACGCCGACGACGACCGGCGACCACGTCGGCGTGCACCGCCAGAAGGACGGCCGGTACTACGTCGGCGCGACGCCGATCGTCGGGCGCGTGTCGGGCGAGACGCTCACGGCGCTCGCGGATCTCGTCGAGGCGCACGGGTCGACGCGGCTGCGCACGACCCCGCACCAGAAGGTCGTCGTGCTCGACATCCCCGAAGATCGGGTCGAGTCGCTCATCGCCGGCCTCGACGCGCTCGGGCTGCAGGCACGCCCGAGCCTGATCCGCCGCGGCACCATCGCCTGCACGGGCATCGAGTTCTGCAAGCTCGCGATCGTCGAGACCAAGGGGCACGCGACCGCCGCCGTGCTCGAGCTCGAGGAGCGGCTCGATGCGCTCGACCTGCCGCACCCGATCAGCCTGCACGTGAACGGCTGCCCCAACTCGTGCGCGCGCATCCAGACGGCCGACATCGGCCTGAAGGGCCAGCTCGTCACGATCGACGGCGAGCAGGTACCGGGCTACCAGGTGCACCTCGGCGGCGGGCTCGCCTCGCAGGACCGCGACGAGGCCGGCCTCGGCCGCACCGTGCGCGGCCTCAAGGTCGCCGCCGACGGCATCGCCGACTACGTCGAGCGGGTCGTCACGCGCTTCCTCGACGAGCGCGACCAGGCGACCGACGAGACGTTCGCGCAGTGGGCGCACCGGGCCGACGAGGAGTCGCTGCGATGAGCGCGCGCAACCTGGGGAGCAGGGCGGCGGATGCCCCTGAGGTCGGCGTCGGGCCGGAGGCATCCGCTCGGCCCTCGACCAGGGCGGCGGATGCCCCCTGGGCGGACCTCGCGCCCGAGGCATCCGCTCGGGTCTCGACCCGCGACACGCCGGCCCGTCGCTCGCCCGACGAGCTGCGCGACCTCGCCGAGGCGGGGAACGCCGCGCTCGGCAGCCTGACCGACCACGAGGCCTCCCCCGCCGACGTCGTCGCCTGGGTCGCGGAGCACTTCGCGACGGATGCCGCGGCCGTCGCCTGCTCGATGGCCGACGCGGCGCTCCCCCACCTCGTGTCGCAGCACCTGCCGGGGGTGGACGTGCTGTTCCTCGACACGGGGTACCACTTCGCCGAGACGCGCGTCACGCGCGACGAGGTCGCCCGGCAGCTCGACGTGCGCGTGGTCGACGTGCTGCCCGAGCAGACCGTCGCCGAGCAGGACGCCGAGTTCGGTGCGGAGCTGTTCGCCCGCGACCCGGCGCTGTGCTGCGCGCGACGCAAGGTCGGGCCGCTGCAGCGGGCACTCGCGGGCTACGAGGTGTGGTTCACGGGCGTGCGCCGCGACGAGGCGCCGACGCGCACCGGTACCCCGCTCGTGACCTACGACGACCGCAACGGGCTCGTGAAGGTCAACCCGGTCGCGGCGTGGAGCTTCGACGACCTCCTCGACTACGCGGGCGCGCACGCCGTGCCCGTGAACCTCCTCATGTCGCACGGCTACCCGTCGATCGGGTGCGAGCCGTGCACGAAGCCCGTCGCCGCCGGCGACGACCCGAGGTCGGGCCGCTGGGCCGGCCTCGCCAAGACGGAATGCGGGTTGCACCTATGACCGACACGCTGACGACGACGGATGCCGCGGCATCCGCCACCCCCGCGGGGATCGACGCGCTCGACGCGCTCGAGGCGGAGGCGATCCACGTGATCCGCGAGGTGGTCGCCGAGTTCGAGCGGCCCGTGCTGCTGTTCTCGGGCGGCAAGGACTCGGTGGTGGTGCTGCACCTCGCCGCGAAGGCGTTCCGCCCCGGGAAGGTGCCGTTCCCGCTGCTGCACGTCGACACCGGGCACAACTTCCCCGAGGTGCTGCGCTTCCGCGACGAGACGGCCGCGCGCCTGGGCGTGCGCCTCGAGGTGGCCCGCGTGCAGGACTACCTCGACGACGGGCGCCTGGCCGAGCGGGCCGACGGCACGCGCAACCCGCTGCAGACGCTGCCGCTGCTCGACGCGATCGCGGCCGGGCGCCACGACGCGGTCTTCGGCGGCGCGCGCCGCGACGAGGACAAGGCGCGGGCGAAGGAGCGCATCCTGTCGCTGCGCGACGAGTTCGGGCAGTGGGACCCGCGTAACCAGCGGCCGGAGCTCTGGAGCCTCTACAACGGTCGGCACACGGTCGGCCAGCACGTGCGCGCCTTCCCGATCTCGAACTGGACCGAGCTCGACGTCTGGCGCTACATCGCGCGCGAGCGCATCGCGCTGCCGCCGCTCTACTTCGCGCACGAGCGCGAGGTGTATGCGCGCGACGGCATGTGGCTCGCCGTGAGCGACGTGTCGGCGCCCCGCGCCGGCGAGACCGTCGAGCGGCGCACGGTGCGCTACCGCACGGTGGGCGACCTGAGCTGCACGGGGGCGGTCGAGTCGGAAGCCGCGGACCTCGACGCCATCGTGCGCGAGGTCGCCGCTTCGACCATCACCGAACGCGGCGCGACCCGCGCCGACGACCGCCTCTCGGAGGCGGCCATGGAGGACCGCAAGAAGGACGGGTACTTCTGATGACGGATGCCACGCAGCTGCTCGCCCCCGCGAGCGCGACGGATGCCCCCGCGAGCGCGAGCCCCGCCCTCGACCGCGCCGCCGGCGCGACCTCGCTCTTCCGCTTCGCGACGGCCGGCAGCGTCGACGACGGCAAGTCCACCCTCGTGGGGCGATTGCTGCACGACTCGAAGGCGATCCTCGCCGACCAGTTCGAGCAGGTCGCCCGCACCTCGCGCGAGCGCGGCTTCGGCCAGGGCACCGGGTTCGACTTCGCGCTGCTCACCGACGGGCTGCGTGCGGAGCGCGAGCAGGGCATCACGATCGACGTCGCCTACCGGTACTTCTCGACCGGGCAGCGCAGCTTCATCCTCGCCGACTGCCCCGGCCACGTGCAGTACACGCGCAACATGGTCACGGGCGCGACCACGGCCGACGCGGTCGTCGTGCTCGTCGACGCGCGCAACGGCGTGCTCGAGCAGACGCGGCGCCACCTCGCGGTGGTCGCGCTGCTGCGCGTGCCGCACGTGGTCGTCGCGGTGAACAAGATCGACCTGCTCGGCTTCGACGAGGGCGCGTTCACCCGCGTCGCCGACGACGTGCGCCGGGTCGCGGGCGAGCTGGGCCTGGCCGACGTGCACGTGCTGCCCGTCTCGGCGCTCGACGGCGACAACGTCGTCGACCGGTCGTCACGCACGCCCTGGTACGACGGACCGTCGCTGCTCGAGCTGCTCGAGACGCTGCCCCCGCTCGACGGGCTCGAGGCCGACGCCGAGGCGTTCCGCCTGCCGGTGCAGCTCGTGCTCCGCCCGCAGGGCGGCCTGGCGCCCGACCTCGCCGGCGACCCCGCGACCGCCGAGGCGTATCGCGACTACCGCGCCGCGGCCGGACGCATCGCGTCGGGCACCGTGCGCGTGGGCGACCGCGTGCAGGTCTTCCCGTCGGGCATCGAGACCACGGTCACCGGCGTCGAGGTCGCCGGCGCTCCTGCCGACGCCGCGGCCGCCCCGCAGTCGGTCGCCCTTCGCCTGGCCGACGACGTCGACCTCGCCCGCGGCACCCTGCTCGCCGAGGCCGGCACCCTCCCCGAGGGGCGCCGAGAGATCGACGCCGACCTGTTCCAGCTCGACGCGCGCACGCTCGCGCAGGGGGCCCGCGTGCTCGTGAAGCACGGCACGACGACCGTGCAGGCGATCGTCGCCGAGATCTCCTCCCGGCGCGACCTCGACGCGCTCACCCACGAACCCGCCGACGCGCTGGCCGTGAACGACATCGGCCGCGCGCGCCTCGTGCTCTCCGCGCCGCTGCCGCTCGAGCCGTACGCGCTGCACCGCGCGGGCGGCTCGTTCCTCGTCATCCACCCGTCCGACGGCGCGACGCTCGCCGCCGGCACCGTGCGGAGCTGACCATGGGCACCCCGTCGGCCGAGGCCGCCTCCGCGTCCGCCCCCGCGCCCGCGGCCGGCGTGCGGCTCGCGCCCAGCTTCGACGGGGGCGCACCGGCGCGCCGGGTGTCGCCGGCGCCGGTCGCGATCCGCGTGGAGCACGTCGCGCAGCGCTACGGCGACGGCCCGCTCGTGCTCGACGACGTCTCGCTCGAGGTCGCGCGCGGCGAGTTCCTGTGCCTGCTCGGGGCATCCGGGTGCGGCAAGTCGACGCTGCTCGGCCTGCTCGCCGGCCTCGACGCACCGACCTCGGGCACCGTGGCGATCCCTGCCGAGGGCGCCGCCGCGATGTTCCAGGAGTCCGCGCTGCTGCCGTGGCTGAGCGCCCGCCGCAACGTCGAGCTCGCGCTGAAGCTGCGCGGTGTGGGCCGTGCCGAGCGCCGCACGCGCGCGCTCGAACTGCTCGACCTGGTGAACCTGGCGGATGCCGCGGAGCGGCGCCCGCACGAACTCTCGGGCGGCATGCGGCAGCGCGTCGCCCTCGCCCGTGCGCTGGCGCAGGACCGCCCGGTGCTGCTCATGGACGAGCCGTTCGCGGCGCTCGACGCGATCACCCGCGACGTGCTGCACGACGAGCTCGAGCGCGTCTGGCGGGCGACTGGCCGCACCATCGTGTTCGTCACCCACAACGTGCGCGAGGCGGCGCGCCTCGGCGAGCGCGTCGTGCTGCTCGGCAGCCGGCCGGGCCGCGTGGTGCGCGAGTGGCGCGTCGCACGCACGCACGGGCGGCGCATCGAGTCGCCCGAGGTCGGCGCGCTCGCGACCGAGATCACCGAGCACCTGCGCAGGGAGATCCGCCGCAATGCCGCCTGAGACCGTGCCGCCTGCGGCCGTGCCGGCTGAGCCCCTGTCGCGTGTGCCCCTGTCGCCTGAGCCCCCGCTGGTCGACGACCACCGCCGCCTCGAGGCCGGCCTCGACCGGCTGCAGACCCGCGCGCCCGCCCGCCGAAGCCCCCTGCGACGGGCGCTCGCCACCGCACTGCCGCCGGTCGTCTTCGTCGTGCTGCTCGTCGTCGCGTGGCAGGCGGCCGTGGTGCTCCTCGACCTCTCGCCCGACGTGCTGCCGTCGCCCGCCGCCGTCGCCGGCGCGGTCGGCGCAGCCTGGGCGTCGGGCACACTGCCCGCTGCGGTCGCCACGAGCGTCGGGCGCGCGTTCGTCGGGTACGCGCTCGCGCTCGTCGTCGGCACTGCGCTCGGACTCCTGCTCGCCGAGGTGCGACCGATCCGGCGCGCGGTCGGACCCGTCGTCTCCGGGCTCATGGTGCTGCCGTCGGTCGCGTGGGTGCCCGCCGCGACCCTCTGGTTCGGGCTCAGCGACGCGCTCGTCACCTTCGTCGTGCTGATGGGCGGCGTGCCGTCGATCGCGCTCGGCCTCGTCGCGGGCGTCGACCAGGTGCCCCCGCAGCTGCGTCGGGTCGGTCGCGTGCTCGGCGCCGGGCGATTCCGGCAGTCGGTCGACATCGTCTTCCCGGCGGCGCTGCCCGGCTACCTCGCCGGCATCTCGCAGGGCTGGGCCTTCTCGTGGCGCGGCGTGCTGGCCGCCGAGATCATCGCCGTCGGCGGGTCGCTCGGCACCGGCGTCGGCGCGCTGCTCCAGCAGAGCCGCGAGGCGACGGACCTCGCGGGCGTGCTGGGCGCGATCCTCGTCATCCTCGCGATCGGCATCGCCGTGGAGCTCGCGCTGCTCGCACCCGTGCAACGTCGGGTGCTGCGCGGGCGCGGACTGGCGCCGGGCGGCGCGTCGTGATCGGCGCGGCGTGCCGGCGAGGCATCCGTCGCCTGCTCCCGAAGCGCACGAACCCCTGAACCCCGCCCGACCGAACCCCCGTACCCCCCTCACCGAAAGGCCACCCCACGATGACCCTCTCCCTCCGCGTCGCGATCGTCGGCGCCGGCCCCGCCGGCATCTACGCCGGCAATATCCTCCGCCGCCAGGTCGACGAGGCCGGCGGCGAGGTCGCGATCGACCTGTTCGAGTCGCTGCCCGCGCCGTACGGCCTCATCCGCTACGGCGTCGCACCCGACCACCCGCGCATCAAGGGCATCGTGAACTCGCTGCACGAGATGCTCGACGAGGGCACGATCCGCCTCATCGGCAACGTCGAGGTGGGTCGCGACGTGACGGTCGACGAGCTGCGCGAGCGCTACGACGCCGTGATCTTCGCCACGGGCGCGCTGCAGGACGCCCCGCTCGACATCCCCGGCATCGACCTGCCCGGGTCGTACGGCGCGGCCGACCTCGTCGCCTGGTACGACGGGCACCCCGACGTGCCGCGCGACTGGCCGCTCGAGGCCGAGCAGATCGCGGTCATCGGCAACGGCAACGTGGCGCTCGACGTGGCGCGCGTGCTCGCGAAGCATCCGGCCGACCTGCTGTCGACCGACATCCCGGCGAACGTTCACGCCGGACTGCTCGCCTCGCCCGTGACCGACGTGCACGTGTTCGGCCGCCGCGGACCGTCGCAGGTGAAGTTCACCCCGATCGAGCTGCGCGAGCTCGGGCACGTGCCCGACGTCGACATCGTCGTGTACGACGACGACTTCGCGCGCGCCGAGGGCGACCCGCACGCCGCGCACCTGCTCGCCACGAACAACCAGGTCAAGATCATGACGCGCACCCTCGACGGTTGGCGCCGCGCCGAGGGCGACGAGCCGACCGCGTCGCGCCGCCTGCACCTGCACTTCTTCCACGCGCCGGTCGAGGTGCTGGGCGCCGACGCGGTCGAGGGCGTGCGGTTCGAGCGCACGCGGCCCGTCGGCGACGGATCGGTCGCGGGCACGGGCGAGTTCGTCGACGTGCCCGTGCAGGCGGTGTACCGCGCGGTCGGGTACGCGAGCTCGCCGCTGCCGGGCGTGCCGTTCGATGCGCAGGCGCGCGTGATCTCGAACGACGAGGGGCGGGTGACGGATGCCACGGGCTCGGCCGTGCCCGGCCTCTACGCGACCGGCTGGATCAAGCGCGGCCCCGTCGGGCTCATCGGCCACACGAAGGGCGACGCGCTCGAGACGGTGACGCACCTCGTGGCCGATGCGCGGGCCGGCGTGCTCGCCGCGCCGGGCGTCGCGCCGACGGTCGACGCCGCGGACGGCGACGAGGTGCTCGAGCTGCTCGAGGCCCGGGGCATCCGCTTCACGACCTGGGCCGGCTGGCTCGCCCTCGACGCGCACGAGCGCGGGCTCGGCGAGGCGTTCGCGGGCCCGGTCGCACGCGAACGCGTCAAGGTCGTGCCCCGCGACGAGCAGGTCGCCGTCTCCCGCACCGGTGCCCTCATCCCCGGCTGACCCCTCTCCCCGGTCTCCCCAATGTCGTCGAGTGTGCTCGATCCGACACGAATCGGGCGGCCGACCACGCCTCCGCCGGTCCCTTCGAGCACACTCGGCGACGGAGGGCTGCCCTCAGACGGGGATGGGACGGTGCGCCACGGAGTACGCAAGGTGCGGGAACTCGCGCGGAGTTTCCGCAGGTTGCGTACTCGGTCAGCCGGGGCGGGCGCGGGCGCGGGCTACAGCTGGAGGGTGATCGGGCGGATGCGGCCCGCGACGCGCGTGGTCGGCCAGCGGGGGTCGACGGTGAGGGGATCGACGCCGTCGGGACCGACGAGCACGGTGTCCTCCACCTTCGCGCCGGGGGCGGTCGGGTTCCAGGCGAACGGCTGGCCGGGCTGCACGCGGTCGGCGATGCCGGGCACGGCGCGGGGGTCGCGGCCCGCGTAACCGGCCGCGCCGCCCTGGTGGTGGTTGCGCCACTCGTCGGCGGCGAACCCGCTCGCACGGTATGCGGCGATGCCCGCGGCGAACGCGTCGCCGAGGGCGGCGCCGGGCACGGTCGCGTCGAGGAACGCCGCCTCGACCTCGAGGATGCGCCGCTCGGCGTCGGCCTCGGCGGGGTCTGCGGCGCCGAAGCGCAGCCAGCGGGTCGCGTTGGCGATGAGGCCGTGGCGGCGTCCGCAGACGACGAGCATCGCGCGGTCGCCGATCGGGGCGGCGGTGGGCAGCGGATGCCGGTGGACCAGCCGCGACCGCCCCGCGACGAGCGTGACCAGGGGGTCGATGCCGCGTGCGGCGAGGCCGGCGGCGAGCGTCGCGGCGACGTCGCGCTCGGACTGCTCGGGGTGGGCGGCGGCCGCAGCATCCGTCAGCACCTCGGCGACCTCGCGGCAGAGCGCGCGGTAGCGGGCGAGCTCGCCGGGCAGCAGGGATGCGCGGGCGGCGCGGAGCTCGGCGGAGACGTCGGGCTCCCGCAGCGCGCCGGGCAGGTCGGCCGCGAGCGGCTCGTGCCACGGCACCCGCGTCAGGGTCGCGGCGGGGTCGTGCGGCAGTTCCTCCGCCAGCAAGCGATCGGCCTCGTTGGCGAAGACCCGCCACTCGTCGCCCTCGCGGCCGACGACCACTGCGGCGATGGGGTCGCCCGCGAGCGAGACGTGCACGCGTGCGCCGTCGAGGTACCAGGAGAGCGCGGTCGCCGACGTGAGCAGCAGGCGGTCGGCGCCCCGCTCGTCGAGCAGTTCGAGCAGGCGGCGACGCTTGACGGCGCGGTCGGCCGCGACCGGCGCGTCGCCGGCTCCCGCGGGCGCGCCGGCCACGTCGGGCGGCCCAGCGGGCGCGCCGGCCACGTCGGGCGGCCCAGCGGGCGCGCCGGCCACTTCGGGCGGCGCCGCCGGTGCGCCGGCCGCATCGGGCGGCCGCGCCGGCGCGCCGGCCTCATCGGGCGGCCCAACGGGCGCGCCGGCCACTTCCGGCGGCCCAGCCGGCGCGGCGGCCGCGTCGGTGGGCCCGGCGGGTGCGGCCGCCGGGTCGATCGGGTCCGTCCCGGGGCTCATGCGGGAACCGTTCCCGCGCCCACGCGCACCGGCCCGGTGCTCGCACGCACCTCGAGGCGCGGTCGATAGAGCAGCGTGTGCTCCGAGCGTCCGCCGGCGACGAGCGTCGCGAGGCGCTGCCAGACCTGGGCGCCCAGCTCGCCGCGCGGCACCGACATGCTCGTGAGCGGGGGCGTCGAATAGCGCGCGAACGGCGAGTCGTCGAAGCCCGCGACCGAGAGCTCACCAGGCACGGAGACGCCCAGCTCCGCAAGACGATGCAGCAGCCCCAGCGCGACCAGGTCGTTGAAGCCGAGCACCGCGGTCGCGCCGCGGTCGCGGGCGGCGAGCACCGCACCAGCGGCATCGGCGCCGTCATCGAGGCGTGAGCCGCCGGGCAGGATCTCGACCTCGAGTGCGGGGAACGTCTCCCGCGCCGCTGCGAGGCCGCGCTCGCGCTCCACGTTCGAGACGCTCGACGCGGGGCCGGCGAGGTAGACGATGCGGCGATGGCCGAGGGCGAAGAGGTGGTCGACGAGGTCGTGGATGCCGCGGGCGTAGTCCACGCCGACCCAGGGCACGCCCGCCGCGTCGAGCGACCGGTTCACGACGACCACGGGCGCGACCCGGGCGACGAGTTGGCGCAGCTTCGCCTCGGGCATGCGCGGCGCGCAGAGCACGAGCGCGTCGCAGCGGCGGCGCGCCTCGAGCGCGACCGCCTCCTCCGACTCGGCGCGCTCGTCGGTGTCGGCGACGAGCACGCGGTACCCGTCGGCGTCGGCGGCGAGGGTGAGGCCCTTGAGGATGCCCTGGAACAGCGGGTTCTCGAGGTCGGGCACGATCATGCCGATCGTGTGGTTGCGCCCCTGCACGAGGCTGCGTGCTGCGAGGCTCGGCTCGTAGCCGAGCTCGGCCACGGCGGCGTGCACGGCGCCCGCGATGGCGGGGTCGACGTTGGCCTTGCCGTTCAGCACCCGGGAGACCGAGGCCTGCGACACGCCGGCGTGCCGGGCCACGTCGACGATCGTGACCTGCCGAGTGCGCTCGCTCATGGCACCTCCGAGAAATCGTTTCCCCGATCATAGCCCGCGAGTTGTCGGGAACCGCGGAATCTCCTAGACTTCCATGAGAAAACGATTTCTCAACCGTGGAGGTGCGATGCGCGTCGTCGTGACGGGATCCGCAGGCCGCCTGGGTCGCAGTGTCGTGCGCGGGCTCACCGACGCCGGCCACGAGGTCGCGGCGGTCGATCGCGTGCCGACGCCCGAGCCAGCGGCATCCGAGCACCTCGTCGACCTCGCCGACCAACCGGCCACCGACGCCCTGTTCGCCGAGGTGCGCCCCGACGCACTGGTGCACCTCGCGGGCATCGCGGTGCCGTTCAGCGCGCCCGAGCGCGACATCATCGTCACGAACACCACGCTCGGCTACGGGGTGCTCGCGTCGGCCGCAGCACACGGCGCCACCCGCGTGCTCGCCGCGTCGAGCCCCACGATCCTCGGCTACGGCATCCCGTCGTGGCGCGCGCAGTACGCCCCGCTCGACGAGGCGCACCCGGTCTCGCCGTGGAACGCCTACGCCCTCTCCAAGGTCGTCATCGAGCAGGAGGTCGCGATGTTCGGCCGTGCGGCCGACACCGACGGCCCGGTGTTCGGCGCGTTCCGCCCCTGCTACGTCATCTCCCCCGAGGAATGGCAGGGCGCCCTCACCCAGCAGGGCCACACGGTCGCCGAGCGCCTCGCCGACCCGGCGCTCGCCGCGGTCAGCCTCTTCAACTACGTCGACGCGCGGGATGCCGCGGGCTTCGTCGACACCTGGCTGCACGCCGCCCCCGAGCTCCCCCAGGGCGAGACGTTCTTCGTCGGCGCGGCCGACGCCATGGCCACTCGCCCCGTCGCCGAGCTCTGGCGCGAGTACCTGCCCGCGCTCGGCGAGGCCGGCGACGCGCTCACCGGCGACGCCCCCGTGTTCTCGGTCGCGAAGGCCGAGTCGCTGCTCGGCTGGACCCCGAAGCGCCGCTGGCGCGACGAGCTCGCCGCCGAGGTGCCCGCCGGCCCCGAGGCATCCGCCCGCCCCACCCCCATGACCACAGGAGCACCGTGACCTCGCCCCTCGCCTTCGACGGCGTCCTCTTCTTCCCCGTCACCCCGTTCGGCGCAGGCGGTGCGCCCGACCTCGACCTGCTCGCCGAGCACGTCGGCTCGCGCCTCGAGCACGGCCCCGGCGGCGTGTTCCCGGCCTGCGGCACGGGCGAGTTCCACGCGCTCTCGACGGGCGAGGTCGACGCCGTCGTGCGCACCGCGGTCGAGGTCGTGAACGGCCGCGTGCCGGTGATCGCGGGCGCGGGCGGCGCACTCGGGCAGGCCATCGAGCAGGCGCGCAATGCGGCGGATGCGGGTGCCGACGGCATCCTGCTGCTGCCGCCGTACCTGGTCGGCGGCACGACCGCCGGCCTCGTCGCGTGGGTCGAGCAGGTCGCCGCCGCGAGCCCGCTGCCGGTCATCGTCTACCACCGTGCGACCGCGCGCTTCACGGCCGACGCGATGCGCCGGCTCGCCGCGAACCCGAGGATCGCGGGGTTCAAGGACGGCACGGGCGACATCGGCCTCACCCAGGAGATCGTGCTCGCAGCGGGCGAGTCGGGCCGCGAGCTGCACTTCTTCAACGGCCTGCTCACCGCAGAGCTCACGCAGGGCGCGTTCCGCGGCATCGGCGTGCCGCTGTACTCGTCGGCCGCGTTCGCGATGATCCCCGAACTCGCCGCGGCGCACTACCGCGCCTACACCGACGGCGACGATGCGACCCGCGAGCACCTGCTCCGCGAGTTCTACGTGCCGCTCGTGAACCTGCGCGACGAGACCCCGGGCTTCGGCGTCTCGCTCATCAAGGCGGGCCTGCGACTGCAGGGCCTGGCGGTCGGTTCGGTGCGCCCGCCGCTCGTCGACCCGACGCCCGAGCAGGAGGCGCGCCTCGGCGTGATCCTCGACCGCGGCCGCGAGCTGGTGGCGGAGCTGTCCGCGGCATGACGGCCACGATCCGCTCGCTCGACACGCGGCTCGTCCGCGTGCCGCTGTCGCGTCCGTGGGGGCCCGACGTCACCGAGCTGAGCGTCATCGAGACGGTCGTCGCCGACTCCGACGGCGCCACCGGGTACGGCTTCTCATGGACGCCCACGATCGGCGCGGCATCCGTGCAGGCCATGCTCGACCACGACATCACGTCGTTCGCGGCGGGGCGGGCGGCGGATGCGGCGGAGCTGTGGCCCGCACTCTGGCGCCACCTGCACGAAGCCGGCGGTGGCGGCGTGACGACCATCGCGATGGCGGGCCTCGACCTCGCGCTGTGGGACCTCGCCGGTCGCCGCGCCGACGCGAGCGTCGTCGACCTCGTCGGCCGCACGCAGGAGACCGCCGAGGTCTACGGCAGCGGTGTGAACCTGCACTACCCGCTCGAGGAGCTCGTGGCGCAGGCCGAGCGCTGGGTCGCGGCCGGCTACGACGCCGTGAAGGTGAAGGTCGGCAGCCCCGACCTCGCCCGCGACGTCGAGCGGCTCGCCGCGCTGCGCGACGTGCTCGGACCCGATCGCCGCCTCATGATCGACGCCAACCAGCGCTGGAGCCTCGACCAGGCGACGGCCGCGTTGGAGGCCCTCGCCACGTTCGACCCGGCCTGGATCGAGGAGCCGCTGCGCGCCGACGACCTGCCCGCGCACGCGGAGCTGCGCCGCCGCACCGACGTGCCGATCGCGCTCGGCGAGAACGTGCACACCCGCTACCGGTTCGCCGAGTTCCTCGACGCCGGTGTCGTCGACGTCGCGCAGCCGAACATCGTGCGCGTCGGCGGCATCACGCCGTTCCGCGAGATCGCCGCCCTCGCGGAGCAGTACGGCGTGCAGGTCGCACCGCACCTGCTGTTCGAGCTCTCCGGCCAGCTCGCGCTCACGCTCCCCCGCCCGACGCTCGTCGAAGACGTGGAGGACGCCACCTTCACCGCCCTCGGCGTGCTCGCCGACCCCGCGCCCGTCAGCGTCGACGGCGCGCGGCTCTCGTTCGACCCCGCACCCGGGCTCGGGCTGCGCTTCGCCTGAACGCCGCCCCGCGGCATCCGCCCGCCGACGCACCGACCCCGCTTCGACCGCACGACCGCACCACCGGAGGACCGACATGGACACCACGCCCGAGCAACTGCGACAGGTGACGGATGCCGCCCAGGCGGCCTTCGCACGCACCGCCGACGCCCCCGCGACCGACCGGGCCGCGTGGCTCCGCGCCGTCGCCGACGCGCTCGACGCGCACGTCGAGGAGCTCGTCGCCATCGCCGACGAGGAATCGCACCTGGGCGTGCCGCGCCTCACCGGCGAGGTCGCCCGCACCACGGGCCAGCTGCGCATGTTCGCCGCGGTCGTCGAGGAGGGCTCGTACCTCGAGGCAATCATCGACCACGCGAACCCGGATGCCACGCCGCCGACGCCCGACCTGCGGCGCCTGCTGCGCCCGCTCGGCCCGGTCGCGGTGTTCAGCGCGTCGAACTTCCCGTTCGCGTTCTCGGTGGCGGGCGGCGACACCGCCTCGGCGCTCGCGGTCGGCTGCCCGGTGATCGTGAAGGGGCACTCGGCGCACCCGAAGCTGTCGCGCCGCACCGCCGAGCTCGTCGGCGAAACGCTGCGCGAGGCGGGTGCGCCCGACGGCACCTTCGCGCTCGTCGAGGGTCGCGCCGCCGGTGTCGCGCTCGTGCAGGAGCCCGCGATCCGCGCGGTCGGCTTCACCGGCTCGCTGCACGGCGGCCGCGCCCTGTTCGACCTCGCGGTGGGCCGGCCCGACCCCATCCCGTTCTACGGCGAGCTCAGCGCGATCAACCCCGTGGTCGTCACGCAGGCGGCGCTCGACGCACGCGCCGACGAGCTGGCCACCGGCCTCGCGGGCTCGTTCACGCTCGGCGCCGGGCAGTTCTGCACGAAGCCCGGCGTGGTGTTCGTGCCCGAGGGCTCGGACTTCGCCGCCCGCGTCGCCGCCGCCGTGGGCGAGGCCGCCGAGGTGCCCATGCTCACCGACTCGATCGCGGGGGCGTTCGCCGACGGACTCGGCACGCTCGCCGGCCGCGACGACGTGACGGTCGTGTCGGGCTCGCCCGAGCAGTCCGTCGGCACGGGCAGCGCGGTCGTGCTCGAGACCACGGCCGCCGCGGTGCTCGCCGACCCCGAGGGGCTGCTCGCCGAGTGCTTCGGCCCGACGACGCTCGTGGTGCGCTGCGGGTCGGTCGACGAGGCCCTCACCGCGATCCGCGCCGTGGGCGGCAGCCTCACCGCGACCGTGCACGCGGAGCCCGACGAGGACGTCTCCGCGATCGTCGACGTGCTCGCCGACATCGCGGGCCGCGTGCTGTTCGCGGGCTGGCCGACCGGCGTCGCGGTCAACTGGTCGCAGCAGCACGGCGGGCCGTGGCCGTCGACCACGTCGATCCACACGTCGGTCGGCGCGACGGCGGTGCGGCGCTTCCTGCGTCCCGTCGCGTACCAGTCGGCGCCGGATGCGGCGCTGCCGCCGGCGCTCCGCGACGGCAACCCGCTCGGCGTTCCGCGCCGCGTCGACGGGGTGCTGACGCTGCCGTGACGCCGCCCCGCACATCGGGCGCGCCGGGCCGGGCGTCCGCCCCGGGGCATCCGCTCCGGCGTGCATCGGCGCCCGCGGGCGGGTAGGCTCCACGCCTCGTGAGCACCGAATGAGCGCGGGCACCTACCTCGCGACCGCGACGCCGCTGCGCCTGGCGATCGGCGGCGTCGGCGTGGGCGTCCCGATCCTCGCCGTCGAGCAGCTCGGCGACGTGGCCCTGGGCGGCGCGCTCGTCGCGGCCTCGCTCGCACCGAGCATCCTCGCCGCGCCGCTCGCGGGCGTCGCACTCGACCGCTCCGCGCATCCGCGCCGGCTGGTCGCGGCGGCCGGCTTCCTCGCCGCGATCGCGTACGGCATCGCCGCGTTCCTCGGCGACGCGCCCATCTGGCTCGTCGCGGCCGCGCTGATCGTGGCGGGCACCGTCTCGCCGTTCACCATGGGCGGGCTGTCGAGCTTCGTGACCGACGAGATTCCCCACGAGCGCCGCGCCTTCGCCCTCGACGCGCTGTCGTACAACATCGGCGCCGTGATCGGGCCGGGCACCGTCGCTGCGACCGCGGCCCTCGGATCGGCCCGCATCGCGATGCTCGTGGTCGCCGGCTCCGCCGCCCTCGGCGCCGGTTTCGCGCTCACGACCCGCCTGCGCCCCCGCAACGCCTCGACCGGCTCGCCGTGGCGTGCCATGCGCGACGGGCTCACCTGGATCGCCCGCCACCGCCCGCTCGCCGTCGTCACCGCCTCGGGCACGCTCAGCCAGTTCGGCGGCGGCGCGCTCGCGATCGCCGCGGTCGCGCTGTCGATCGAGCGCGCGAACGACCCCGACGGCGGCGCCGTGATCGTCTCGGCGTTCGCGGTCGGCGCCCTGGTCGGCTCGCTCTGGATCTCGTGGCGCCCCGACACCCGCTCCCCCGAGTTCTCGATGGGCACCGGGTTCGCCGCCACCGGCGTGCTCACGATCGTCGCGATCGTCGACGTCGGCGCCTGGTGGACCATCGTCATGATCGGCCTCTCCGGCGTGTTCACGGCCGCGTCGACCGCCGCGATGCTGCGCCTGCGCACGCTGCAGAGCCCCCGCGCGGTGCGCGCCCAGGTCTTCACGGTCGGCGGCGGCCTGCGCGCGGCCGCCGCGGCCGCTGGGGCAGGACTCGCCGGCGTCGCCGCCGTGTCGCTCGGCGCGGGCTGGCTCGTCGCGGGGGTGGGCATCAGCTGGATCGTCTCCGGCGCCCTGCTCCTCGCCTACCCGAGGGGCGCGGCCACGATCGAGGGGTGAGTGCACGGGCGAGCGGATGCCTCCGGCTGCCCGTGCACGACCACCGGCGCCGGCTCGCGCCCGGCCCGATCACCGATCGGCGCGGAGCGCAAGGGCGTTGACCCGGCGCGCCGCGGGGCGGCAGGATGAAGACCCGTGGCGCCGGTGCGGCGCCGGAACGGAGCAGCGAGTGAGCGACGGCACCCCATCCCGACGGGACGACGAGACCGGCGACGGCGCGCGGAGGACCGAGTCGAGCGCGACGGGCGCGACGACGTCCCGTTCGGGCGACGCCGGCTCCCGCGACACCCGCTCGGCGGACGCCGACTCGCGCACCCTCGACGCGCGGAGCGCGGAGGCGAACGCGCCCGCCGACGCCGCCGCCGAGGTGGCTCCCGACGGGCGCACGAAGCGCGTGCGCCCCGTGCGCGTGTGGGACCTCGTGCTCTCGATCGTGCTCGTGCTGCTGCTCATCGGCGTCGCGATCACGGGCGTGTTCATCGGGTCGTTGTTCGCGCTCGGCGCGCCGAGCTGCGTGAACGGATCGTGCGAGCTGTTCGACGTCGGCCTGAACGTGGCGATCTGGGGCCCGATCGTCGTCGGCGTGCTCGGCCTCGCCGCGACCGTCACGCTGCTCGTGCTGCGCAAGCGCGCGTTCTGGGTGCCGCTCGCGGGCATCGCGCTGGTCGCGATCGTGGTCTTCGTGGGCGGCGCGATCGCGCTGGTCGCCGGCTCGGGCGGGTAGGCTCGCACGCCGGCTCAGGGGCATCCGCTCGCCCCACCGTGCCGGCGTCCGGAGGGCTCAGCCCGCGCCGAGCTCCAGGTCGGCGATGCGCACCGGCAGGCCGGTCTCGAGCGAACGGTTGCCCGCGATGCCGACGCTGACCGCGCGCACGCCGTCGGCATAGCCCGCGATGCGCCCCAGCGGGGCATCCGACCGCACCCGGTGGAAGAGGTGCTCGAGCAGGAACGCGTCGCCGCCGCCGTGCCCGCCGACACCCTCGGGGATGGGCACGACCTGCGCGCCCTCCCAGTGCCGCTGCAGCACGAGGCGCTCGGAGTCGGGACGCACGTCGTCCTCGGGCGAGTAGCCGGGGTGCATGCTCGGGTCGACGACGACCCGGCCGTCCTCCCCGACGAGCACCGCGCCGCGCTCGACGACCTCGAGCTCGGCACGGCCCTCGGTGCCGTTCACGGTCACGCGGTAGCCCTCCCACGGGCTGTGCGCGTTGAGCGAGTAGCTCATCGTCGCGCCGGAGTCGTAGTCGACGAGCACCGAGAGGTTGTCCTCGATCGTGATGCCCTCGTCGAACACGTCGCGGTCGCGCAGGTAGCCGTCGTGGCCCTCGTTGTCGAGGTAGAGCTCCTTCATGCGCGCGTCGAGCGAGAGGTCGAGGGCGAACGGGTCGCCGGTCGTGCCGGTGCCGCGCTCGGGGCGCGCGCCGAGGCCGCGGGCGCGCGCGTTGTCGGCGCCGTAGAAGCGCAGCCCGCCGCTCGCGAAGACGCGCACGGGTGCGGCGCCGATCCACCAGTTGACGAGGTCGAAGTGGTGCGAGGCCTTGTGGATGAGGAGGCCACCCGAATTCTGCTTGTACCGGTGCCAGCGGCGGAAGTAGTCGGCGCCGTGCACCGTGTCGAGCGCCCACTCGAAGTGCACGCTCGTGACCTCGCCGACCGCGCCCTCGCCGATGAGACGGCGCAGCGACGAGTTGCGCGGGCTGTAGCGGTAGTTGAACGTCGTGATCACCTCGCGCCCGGTCTCGGCGATGGCCTCGCCGATCGCGCGCACGCCCTCGGCGTCGATGGTGAGCGGCTTCTCGACGACGACGTCGGCGCCGGCGCGCAGCACGCGGGTGACGAACTCGGCGTGGGTGAAGTCGGGCGTGGTCACGACGACGCGGTCGAGCCGCTCGTCGCGCACCATGCGCTCGATGTCGTCGGCGGCGTACCGGGTCGGGGCGGGGTGGCCGGATGCGACGACCTCGCGCTCGTACACGTCGAGGCGGCCCGGGTTGACGTCGCACCAGGCGACGAGCGTGGCGACGTCGTCGAGCGGATCGACGCCGAACTGGGTGCCGGTCAGTGCGTTGACGTACATGCCGGCGCGCGATCCGGTGCCGATGAGTCCGTAGCGTTCGGGGGTTGCCATCTCGTCCTTCGCGTTCGTGTCGGGTCGTGGCTCGGGTGGCGGCACCCGATTCGAGAAATCGTTTACCGGTGCGTGGCCGAGCGGATGCCGCGAGCCGCAGCACCGCATGGGAAAACGTTATCTCACTTCCGGCCGCGCCTCCACCGCCCGGACGCCACGCGGCGGTAGGGTCGAGGCACCGCGGGGTCGCCCGCGGGCGCCAGACGGGAGCCGACGTGAGCCAGACCAGCCGTAGCACGCCCGCCACGCTGCACGACGTGGCCCGCGAAGCCGGCGTCTCGCTCGCCACCGCGTCGCGCTCGCTCAACGGCAGCACGCGCAAGGTCAACGAGGCGTACCGGCAGAAGGTGCTCGAGGCCGCGGCGCGCCTCGGCTACACGCCGAACCTCTCGGCGCAGGCCGTCGCCCGCGGCACCACGACGACCGTGGCCCTGCTCGTCGCCGACATCGCCGACCCGTACTTCTCCTCGATCGCCGCGGGCGTCGTCGGCCAGGCCGACCGCGAGCAGCTCATCGTGACCATGGCCGAGACCGAGCGCGACCCGGCGCGGGAGCTGGAGCTGGTGCGCGCGATGCGCGGCCAGCGCCCGCGCGTCATGATCCTCGCCTCGTCGCGCCGTGCCGACGACCCGGCCGCGGAGGCGCTGCAGGCCGAGCTCACCGCCTACGAGCAGACGGGCGGGCGCGTCGTGTTCATCACCGCGACCGACTCCCCGTTCCGCACCGTCACGCTCGAGAACCGCGAGGGCGCCCGCGCACTCGCGACCCGCATGCTCGACCTCGGCTACCTGCGCTTCGGCGCCCTGACCGGCCCCGCGGGCCTGCGCACCGCCGAGGACCGCATCGCCGGCTTCACCGAGGGCCTCGTCGCCGGCGGATCCGACCTGCCCGCCGACCGCACCGCCCGCTGCGCGTTCACGCGCGACGGCGGCTACGCGGGCATGCGCGAACTCATCGACCGCGGACTCGGCGACACGCAGCTCGTGTTCGCCCTGAACGACGTGATGGCGATGGGCGCCATGTCCGCGCTGCGCGACGCCGGGCTCGCGCCCGGCCGCGAGGTCGCGGTCGCCGGGTTCGACGACATCCCGACCGTGCGCGACGTCACGCCGACGCTCACCACGGTGCGCCTCCCCCTCGAGGAGGTCGGCGAGCGCGCGCTGCGCCTCGCCCTCGCCGAGTCCGACGACGAGTCGGGCGCCCCGGTGCCGACCGAGGTGATCGTGCGCGACAGCACCCCCCGACTCACCGACTGACGCCCCGGGCGGACGCGCCGCCCGGTCACCGCCCATATGCGCAGACCCGCCAATGTACGACTTGACGTACATCGTGCCTGATGTCAGTATTCTCGTACATCAGCATCACTGTCAGAGAATTCGTACATTCAGCTCGGCCGCACGACCCGCGGGAGGAGAACTCGATGTTCGTCAGCACCGCGCAGGACTGGGGCAACGTCGTCCGCGATCGGCGCACCGAGCTCGGCCTGACGCAGGAAGACCTGGCGGTCCGCGTCGGACGCGCGCGGCAGTGGGTCGTCCGCTTCGAGTCCGGTCACGCCGGCAGCGCCAGCATCGACAACCTGATCGGCCTGCTCGACGCGCTCGACCTGCATGCGGAGGTCGAGCGGAGTGACGAGGACCCCGACCCGATACTCCACGACGTCGACGCCACGGATCCGTCCGACCGATGAGACTCACCGCGTACCTCGACGGCACCCGCGTCGGCTGGTTCGAGCAGCCGGCCGGCGGGGCGATCACGCTCGAGTACGACCCCGTCTGGCAACAGCGATCCGGTCGAATCGAGCTCTCGGTCTCGCTGCCGAAGAGCCGCCGGCGCCATACGGGCACCGCCCCGGGCAACTACCTGTGGAACCTGCTGCCCGACAACGCCGACGTCCTCGAGCGCTGGGGCAGGCGGTTCGGTGTGTCGCCGCGCAACCCGCTCGCGCTGCTCGCGAACGTCGGATCGGACGCCGCCGGCGCAGTGCAGCTGGTCCCCAGCGCGGACCACGATGCTCCGGAGCTCGTCACCCCGGGCCACGTCGAGCCGATCGACGACGCGGGCATCGCCACGCACCTGCGGACGCTGCGGCAGGATCCGTCGGCGTGGGTCGCGCCGGAGTACGACGGGGGCTACTTCTCGCTCGCGGGTGCACAGTCCAAGTTCACGCTCGCACGGACCCCCGACGGATGGGGCGTCCCCGACGGTCGAGCCGCGTCGACGCACATCGTGAAACCAGGGGTCGCCGGCCTCGCGCACAGCGACCTGAACGAGCATTTGACGATGCGCGCCGCGCACCTGCTCGGGTTGAACGTCGCGCGCAGCAGCGTCGTGCGCTTCGAGGACGAGACCGCGATCGTCGTCAGCCGTTTCGACCGCGCTCGCGCTGCGGACGGAACGGTGGTCCGCCTGCACCAGGAGGACTTCGCGCAGGCCACGGGCACGCATCCGTCGGCGAAGTACCAGAACGAGGGTGGCCCCGGCATCGCAGCGATCGGAGCCGCCATCCGCACGCACCTCGGGCGCCCCGGAGCAAGCAGCGTCACCCGTTTCTTCGAGGCGGCGCTGTTCAACTGGGCAGCGCTCGGCACCGACGCCCACGCGAAGAACTACGCGCTCGCCTACTCCGGAGCGCGTGCCGCCCGGCCGGACCTCGCCCCGCTGTACGACCTCGGTTCCGCCCTGGCGTACCCGGAGATCAACAACCGCCGCGCCAGGCTGGCCATGTCGTTCGCGGGCCACTACCGCACGTTCGAGATCGAACCTCGCCACCTGGTCCGAGAGGCAGAACCGCTGGGGCTGATCGAACAGTGGGTGATCGATCGCGCGCGGGAACTGGTGCGCGGGCTCCCCGACGCACTCGGTCGCGCCGCAGCGGAGGCACCACTCTCCGGCGAGGACGCACGCTTCGCCGCCACGCTCGTCGACCGCGCACACGAGCGAGCCGGCGAACTCGACCGGCAGTTGGCTCGCCGGCTGTAGCGGCGGGCGGATGCCTCGGGCGGGCGCGCCGCGCGAGGCATCCGCGCACTCAGCCGGCGAGCGCCACCGATCGCTCGTGCACGCCCGCGCCCACGGTCTCGTCGGATGCCCCGGGCAGGCGCAGCACCGCCTCGGCACCCTCGGGCACGGTCGCGACCACGTCGAGCCGACCGTCGACGATGTCCCACCGCACTCGCGCCAGCCCGCGCGGCGTCTCGAGCGACGTCTCGGCCCAGGTGAGGTCGCCGCCCGGCTGCGGCGCGACCAGGATGCGCGCGTAGCCGGGCTCGAGCGGTGCGAGGCCGCCGACGACCCGGTGCATCCAGTCGACCACCGCGCCGAGCGCGTAGTGGTTGAACGAGGTCATCTCGCCCGGATTGATCGTGCCGTCGGGCAGCATCGAGTCCCAGCGTTCCCAGATCGTGGTCGCACCCATGGTCACTGGGTACAGCCACGACGGGCACTCGGTCTGCAGCAGCAGGCGGTACGCGGCGTCGAGGTGACCGGTCGTGGTGAGCGCGTCGGTCACGAACGGCGTGCCCGCGAAGCCGGTCGAGATGCGGTAGCCGCTCTCGGCGACGAGCTCGGCGAGCCGCTTCGCGGCGAACTCGAGGTCGGCGCCGTCGACGATGCCCGTCACGATCGCCAGGGCGTAGACGGCGGATGCATCCGAGTGGATGACCCCCTCGCGCACGTACTCCGCGTGGAAGCCCGCGCGGAGCGTGCCGGCGAGGGCCGCGAACTCGGCCTGCGCGTCGGCGTCGCCGAGCACGTGCGCGGCGTCGACCGCGATCGTCGCCGACTGGTACGCGGCGAGCGTGGCCACGACGTGCCCGTCGGCCTTGGCGTCCTGCGGCGCCTCCGGCGGGGCATCCGGATCGAGCCAGTCGCCCAGCTGCATGCCCTGCCCCCACACGCCCGACGGATCCAGCAGCCCGCGCACCCGGCGCAGGTGCGCCGCCATCGCGGGGAACGCCTCGCGCAGCACGCGCTCGTCGCCGTAGGCCTCGTACACCGCCCACGGCACCCACGCGGCGGCGTCGCTCCAGACCGCCATCGCCTCGGGCGTCGGGAACTCGGGCGGCACGTCGAAGTACTTGACGACGTCGGGCACGACCAGCGGCACGATGCCGTCGCGGTGGCGCTGCTCGAGGTCGAGGTCGACGAGCCAGTCGCGCAGGAAGTCCCGCACGTCGAACAGGAACGTCGCGCTCGGGGCGAAGGCGGCGATGTCGCCGGTCCAGCCGAGGCGCTCGTCGCGCTGCGGGCAATCGGTCGGCACGTCGAGGAAGTTGCCGCGCATGCCCCAGACCGCGTTCTCGTGCAGGCGGTCGAGCAGCGGATTCGAGGTCTCCATGCGCCCGATGCGGCGCAGGTCGCTGCTCACGACGACCGCGGTGAGCGCGCCCTCGCCGATCGCGCCGGCGCCGCCGGGCCAGCCCGTCACCTCGATGTAGCGGAAGCCGTGGAAGGTCAGCGTCGGCTCGAACACGTCGTCGCCGCCGCTCAGCAGGTACCGGTCGGTCGCGAGCGCCGAGCGCAGCGGTCGCGTGCCGAGCTCGTCGTGCTCGAGCACCTCGGCGTGCCGCAGCACGACCTCGGCGCCCGCCTCGCCGCGTACGGCGACGCGCACGAATCCGACGAGGTTCTGCCCGAAGTCGACCAGTACCGCACCCGACGGCGAGGTCGTCACCGACACCGGCGCGACCTCCTGCACGCGCCGCACGGGCGGGCCGACGTACGGCTCGAGCTTCGCGAGGTCGAAGTCGAGCTCGTGCACGCCCACCCACCCGGCGCCGTCGAACCCGGCGCCGAGCCAGGCGTCGTCGCGCAGGCGCGCGTCGATCGTCTGCCCGTCGTAGAGGTCGTTCGCGAGCGTCGCGCCGGGGCCGGCCCGCCACGAGGCATCCGTGCCGATCACCTGCTCGTGCCCGTCGGCGAAGCGCACCGTGAGCTCCGCGAACGCGCCGAGCTCGTCGCCGTACACGTGGCGATCGCCCGCCCAGCCGAGGCGGCCGCGGTACCAGCCGTTGCCGAGTGCGAGCCCGAGCACGTTGGCCCCGTCGGCGACGAGCGCGGTCACGTCGGTCTCGGCGAACCGCACCCGCCACTCGTAGCTCGACCACCCGGGGGTGAGGAGGTCGGCCGACACCGGCCGGCCGTTCAGCCACGCCTCGACCACGCCGAGCGCGCTGTACCGCAGCGTCGCCTGCGCGACCGCGCCGTGACCTGCGTCGAGCGTGGCCTCACGGCGCAGCAGCGGAGCGCCGCCGAACTCGTCGTCGGGCGCGATCATGCGCGCGGTCCATCCTGCTGCGGTCTGATCCATCGTCGGAATCCCTCCGCCCCGTCATCGGGGCTCGTACGTGGTGTCCGGGCACGGGCCCGGTTCGGAGCGTACCGCCGTGCGGTCAGCGGATGGGCGCCTCGACCGCGTCGGCATCGGTGACGGATGCCTCCGAGGCGAGCGTCGGCGCAGCCGCATCCGCCTCCTCGGCGAGGTCGACCCGCGGCATCCGCGCGATCCAGAACGCGCCCATCGCCAGGGCGATGCCGCTCGTGGCGAAGAGGAACCAGTAGAGCGCCTGCGGGCCTGCGGCGATGATCGCCGGCGTGACGAGCGCCACCGCGGCGGCGACGACGCGGGTGAACGCGATCATGACGCCCTGGGCGCCCGAGCGGGCGAGCGTCGAGAACAGCTCCTGCGCCCAGACCTTGAACATCGGCTCGCCGGCGATCGCGCCCCCGGCGGCGAAGAGCACGCCGTTCAGCACGAGCGTGAGGAGCGTCACGCCGAAGATCGCGGGGATCAGCATCGCCAGCAGCACGAGCACGGCGCCGATGGCGAAGCCGAGCATGCGCCAGCGGGTGTCGACGAGGCGCATGAGCGTGAGCATGCCGACGAACGTGACCGCGAACGAGATGAGGCTGAGCGCGGAGGCGGTCGACACGTCGGAGCCGGCGACGTTGACGTAGAGGTAGGTGCTGAACTGGCCGTTGGTGTTGGCGGCGATGTTGACGAGCGCGTAGAAGAGGCCCACCGCCACCAGCGGAACGAGGACGGGAGCGCGGAACAGGCTGCGGAGCGCACCCGGATCGGCCTCGGCGGCAGTGCCTCGGGCCGCGGCGGTCTCGATGGCCGAGGTGCGTCGGTCGTGGGCGGCCTGCCACTTGGCCGACTCGGGCAGCGTGATGCGCAGCACCAGCACGAGCACGGCGACGACGGTGAGGAAGCCGTAGAGGATGCGACCGCCGGTCGTGCCCATGCCCCCGATGACGATGCCGATGAGCATGACGGCGAGGATGCCGGCCATCCAGAGCACGTGCGAGAAGGTGATCATCTTGCCGCGCTTGTCGTCGGGCGCGCTCTCGGCGATCATCGCCATGGAGACCGGCAGGTCGGCACCCGCGCCGAAGCCGAGCAGGGCGAGCGAGAGGTAGAGCACCGCGGGGTCCCACGCCATCGCGCTGAGCCCGGCGCCGATCGCGAACACGATGAGCGTGACCGTGAAGACGCGGCGACGGCCGAACCGGTCGCCGAGGCGTCCGCCCGTGAAGGCGCCGACCGCGATCATGAGCGTGAGCAGCGCCGAGAACTGGCCGATCTGCCCGTCGGTCACGCCGAGTCCGTCCTGGAAGAGCACGAGCGCGGTGCCGGTCGCCACGATCGCGCCGGCGTCGATGAACGAGGCCATGCCGGCGATCACGGCGATCCACCAGGGGTTCGGCTGTCGCCGGGCGGCGTCGGGGGTGCTCCGGTCGGAAGTCGAGGTCATGACGTGAACTCCGTTGTCGGTCGGTTGCCGGCGCTGCGCCGGGCAGGCAGTGAAACGATTCACACGCATCGTAGCAGAATCCCTAGCGCACGCTAGGTTTTCCGCGTGCGGGCGACGCTTGCGCCACCCGATCACCTGCCCTACACTGTGGTAAACGCTTTCCCGCATCGATGCGGCGCATCATCGTCGCCACCATCGCGGGCCCGCACCGAGAAGACGAAGGACACCCCGTGGCAGAGCAGACGATCGGCATCATCATGAACGGCGCCTCCGGGCGCATGGGCTACCGGCAGCACCTCGTGCGGTCGATCCTCGCGATCCGCGAGCAGGGCGGCGTCGAGCTCGCCGACGGCACCAAGGTGCAGGTCGAGCCGCTGCTCGTCGGCCGCAGCGAGGCCAAGCTCGCCGAGCTCGCCGCCCGCCACGGCATCGAGCACTACACGACCGACCTCGACGCCGCGCTCGCCGACGACCGCTGGCAGATCTACGCCGACTTCCTCGTGACGAAGGCGCGCTTCCCCGCGATCAAGAAGGCCATCGCCGCGGGCAAGGCGATCTACACCGAGAAGCCCACCGCCGAGAGCTTCGAGGACGCGCTCGAGCTCGCCCGCCTCGCCGAGGAGGCCGGCGTCAAGAACGGCGTCGTGCACGACAAGCTCTACCTGCCGGGCCTGCGCAAGCTGAAGCGCCTCATCGACTCGGGCTTCTTCGGCCAGATCCTGTCGGTGCGCGGCGAGTTCGGCTACTGGGTGTTCGAGGGCGACTGGCACCCGTCCCAGCGCCCGAGCTGGAACTACCGGTCGGAGGACGGCGGCGGCATCATCGTCGACATGTTCCCGCACTGGAACTACGTGCTCGAGAACCTGTTCGGCCGCGTCGAGTCGGTCTACGCCAAGGCCGTCACCGAGATCCCCCAGCGCGTCGACGAGAAGGGCGAGCCCTACGCCGCCACCGCCGACGACGCCGCGTACGCCATCTTCGAGCTCGCGGGCGGCATCACCGCGCAGCTCAACTCGAGCTGGACCACGCGCGTGAACCGCGACGAGCTCGTCGAGTTCCAGGTCGACGGCACGCTCGGCTCGGCGGTCGTCGGGCTGTTCGGCTGCAAGATCCAGCCGCGCAACGCCACGCCCAAGCCGGTCTGGAACCCCGACATCCCCGACACCATCGACTACGCGTCGACCTGGCTCGAGACCCCCGATACCGAGGTGTTCGAGAACGGCTTCAAGGTGCAGTGGGAGGACTTCATCCGCCACGTCGTCGAGGACGCCCCGAACCACTACGACTTCCTCGCGGGCGCACGCGGCATGCTGCTCGCCGAGACCGGCCTGGCCTCGAGCGCCGAGGGCCGCCGGCTCGAGGTGCCCGAGGTGACCGTCTCGGGTGCACCCGACAACGCAGCGGATGCCGCTGCGCCCGAGCTCTCCGGCGCGGGGGCGTGACCGTGACCGCCCTCACCCTGCTCGCCCCCGACGGCACGACCTCCGCGGTCGAGCTCGCCGCGGCGCCGGACTTCGCGCGCCCGAGGCATCCGCTCCGCTCGCGTGTCGCCTACGCGGCCGCGCACGTCGTGCCGAAGCCCCATGCCGACAACACCCCCGGCCAGCCCGCCGACATCGACTGGGACGCGACGCTCGCCTACCGCCACCACGTGTACTCGTGGGGGCTCGGCGTGGCCGACGCGATGGACACCGCGCAGCGCAACATGGGCCTCGACCCGGCCGCGACGCGCGAGCTCATCACGCGCAGCGCCGCCGAGGCGCAGTCGGCGGGCGGCGCGCTCGTCGTGGGCGTGAACACCGACCACCTCGAGGCCGAGCAGGTCTCGCTCGACGAGGTGATCGCCGCATACACGCAGCAGCTGCACCACGCGGAGGACGCGGGCGCCGGCGCCGTGCTCATGGCGAGCCGCCACCTCGCGCGCGCCGCGCAGTCGGCCGACGACTACCGCCGCGTGTACCGCGAGGTGCTCGCCGCGGCGGGCGCGCCGGTCGTGCTGCACTGGCTCGGCACCGCGTTCGACCCGTCGCTCGAGGGCTACTTCGGGTCGACCGACACGGATGCCGCCTCCGACACGCTCGTCGACATCATCGAGGCATCCGCCGAGAAGGTCTCGGGCGTGAAGATGAGCCTGCTCGACGCCGACGCCGAGATCGCGGTGCGCCGGCGCCTGCCGGAGTCTGCGCGCATGTTCACGGGCGACGACTTCAACTACGTCGGGCTCATCGCGGGCGACGACCAGGGGCACTCCGACGCGCTGCTCGGCGCGTTCGCCGCGATCGCCCCGCACGCGTCGGCGGCGATCCAGGCGCTGGACGCGAACGACCCGGCCGAGTACCGGCGCATCCTCGAGCCGACCGAGGCGCTCTCGCGGCAGATCTTCGCCGCGCCGACGTTCTACTACAAGACCGGCGTCGCGTTCCTGTCCTGGCTCAACGGCCACCAGGCCGCGTTCCAGATGGTCGGCGGCCTGCACGCCGCGCGCAGCCTCCCGCACCTGTCGGAGATCGTGCGGCTCGCGAACGCCTGCGGCGCCTTCGAGCGGCCCGAGCTCGCGGCGGCGCGCTGGCACTCGCTGCTCACGCTGAACGGCGTGTTCGACGCGACGGATGCCCCGGCCGAGGCCGCCGGCGAACCCGCGGAGGTGCTCGCGTGAACGCGCATCCCCGCCTCTCGATGAACCAGGGCACGATCAAGCACGCCTCGCTGCCCGAGGCGATCGATGCCGTGCTCGGCGCCGGCTACGCCTCGATCGGCACCTGGCGCGAGCCCGTGCAGGAACTCGGCCTCGCCGAGTCGGCGGCACGGCTGGCCGACTCCGGCCTGCGACTCTCGACGCACTGCCGCAGCGGGTTCTTCACGATGGAGGAGGGCCCCGCCCGCCGCGCGTCGATCGACGACAACCTGCGCGCGATCGAGGAGACCGCGACGCTCGCCGCCGCAGGCGCCGATGGGTCGACCGCGGTGCTCGTGATCGTCGGCGGCGGGCTGCCCGAGGGCTCCCGCGACGTCGTGGGCGCGCGCGAGCGCGTGCGCGACGCGGTCGGAGAGCTCGCCCCGGCGGCCGCCGCGGCGGGCGTCACGCTCGCGATCGAGGCGCTGCACCCGATGTACGCGTCCGACCGGTGCGTCGTGTCGACGCTCGGCCAGGCGCTCGACATCGCCGAGCACTTCGACGCCGACGTGGTCGGCGCGGTCGTCGACACGTTCCACGTCTGGTGGGACCCGGAGCTGCTGCCGCAGATCGCCCGCGCGGGCGCAGCGGGCCGCATCGCCACCTACCAGGTGTGCGACTGGGCCACTCCGCTGCCGGCCGACGTGCTGATGGGCCGCCACTACCCAGGCGACGGCGTGATCGACTTCGCGACGATCACCGCAGCGGTCGAAGCGACCGGCTACGACCGCGACATCGAGGTGGAGCTCTTCAACGCCGACATCTGGGCCGCCCCGTTCGACGAGGTCGCGCGCCGCACCGCCGACTCGTTCGGCGCCGCGGTCGCACCCCACCTCGCGGCATCCGTGCCCGTCTGACCGGTCAGGCGTCGAGCAGGGCGGACTGCACGGCGACGAGGTCGGGGCCGTAGCGCTGGTCGAGCCAGCCCTGCACGGTGCCGTCGTCGTAGCGCACCTGCACGAAGACGTAGCCGTTCTGCTGCCAGGTCGAGAGGATGCTGTCGTTGCCGAAGCCGGCGATCTCGTCCTGGATCTCGGTCAGCGTCGCCTCGTCGCCCGCGCCGGCGTTGGCCTCGTCGAGCCGCTCGTCGAGCATCGCGGGCGGTGAGTAGAGCGCCAGCGGAACGACCTCGCCGGTGACCTCGAACGACTCGCCGTCCCAGCTGCCGACGATCGCGTAGGTGCCCCAGCGCACGTCGGACGCCTCCTCGAACGTGCCCTCCGGGAAGGTCCATGCCACGAGCGGCATGCCGCCGCACTGCGGCGGGTACGACTCCATGACCGCGCCGATGCAGAACTGGGCAGACGTCTCGCCCTCCTGCAGCACGGTGCCCTGGCCGATCACGTCGCCGGCAGGGATCGGCTCGGGGATGCCGTCGCCGCCCATGTCGGTACCGGGGCCCGATCCGGTCGATGCGCAGGCGGAGAGGGATGCGGCGAGGAACAGCGCGACGGCGGCGGCGAGCACACGTGTGGGCATGCCGACATCCTCCCGAACGCGGCGGCGGGTGCGCCAGCCAACGTTTCGCGCCACTCGCACGTCAGGCGCACGGGCACGGACGTCAGGCCGCGGTGCGCCCCGCGCGCGACCACTCGAGCAGGCGCTCGACCGGCCAGGTCGTGACGATGCGGTCCTCGGGCACGCCGGCCGCCTCGGCGCGCGCCGCCCCGAGGCCGAGGAACGACAGGTGCCCGGGCGCGTGGCCGTCGGAGTCGATGCTGAAGAGGCATCCGGCCTCGATCGCAAGCGCGATGAGCGCGTCGGGCGGGTCCTGCCGCTCGGGCCGGGAGTTGATCTCGACCGCGACGTCGTGTTCGGCGCACGCGGCGAACACGGCCTCGGCGTCGAACTCCGACGGCGGGCGCACCCGGCCGCCCTCGACCTTCTGGCCGGTGCAGTGCCCGAGCACGTTGGTGAACGGATGCTCGATGGCACGCAGCATCCGCTCGGTCATGACCGCGCGCTCGGAGCGCAGCTTCGAGTGCACGCTCGCGACGACCACGTCGAGGCGCGCGAGCATCGCGGGGGTCTGGTCGAGCGAGCCGTCCTCGAGGATGTCGACCTCGATGCCCGCGAGCACGCGGGCTCCCCCGTCGCGCGAGGCGTTCAGCGCCTCCAGCACGTCGAGCTGCTCGGCCAGCCGCTCGGCCGACAGCCCGTTCGCGACGCGCAGGCTCGGCGAGTGGTCGGTGAGCACGAGGTACTCGAGCCCGACGAGGTCGGCGGCGCGTGCCATGGTCGCGATGGGCGTCGTGCCGTCGGACCACTCGCTGTGCGAGTGCAGGTCGCCGCGCAGGCGGGCGTGCAGCCCCGTGGCATCCGGCACCGCAGGCCCCAGCTTCTCGCGCAGGTCGCGCAGGTACTCGGGCACCTCGCCGGCGAGCGCCTCGGCGATGACACCCGCGGTGCGGTCTCCGACGCCCGCGATGCGCTTCAGCGACCCCTCGGGCGCCCTGGCGCGCAGCTCCTCCTCGGAGACGCCGTCGATCGCCGCGGCCGCACCGCGGAACGCCTTCGTGCGATACGGCGAGGCGAGGTCGCGCTCCAGCAGGAACGCGATCTCCTCGAGCGCGGCGAGCGGGGTCACGACGCGGTGCCCGCGGCTCGGCGCGCCAGGCGGTCGAACACGAGGTAGAACGCGAGGTACGCGACGAACGAGACGGCGAAGCCGACGGTGACGATCCACGCGGCCGGGCGGTCCCACAGCAGGTCGCCGGAGGCCAACGCGACGGCGAGCAGGATCGCCCCGAGGCTCACGAGCTGCGCCTGGAACACCCACCGGTAGGCCGACCAGCGCGCATCGCGCAGCATCCAGACGTTCACCATCCCAGGCAGCGTCAGCACGGTGCCCACGATACGCGCGGTGAGCGGCGTGAGCTCCCACCCCCACGCGTCGACGAGCAGCTCCGGCACGGCGAAGAGCACCAGCCCGGTGACGGTCGCGGCGAGCCCGACGACGACCAGCAGCATCCGCCAGCCTCTCGGAATGTCGACGTCGCGCTCCTCGGGGCTCCCCGGGTCCTGCCCGCGCTGCAGCAGCATCGCGGCGGCGACGAGGAACGGCGTCGTCACGTACAGCACGACCCAGGTGATGAACGAGACGTGCCCGAAGTGGAAGCGATCCCAGTGCAGGAAGGTCGCGACGCCCGCGAGCGTGGCGAACACGAGCACGGCCGGGAACCCGTGGCGCACGCGGTGCCAGCGGCCGACCCGCAGCACGAGCAGGAAGAACCAGATGCCGCCGATGTACGCCGACGCCAGGAACATCGCGCTCGGCGCCGGCACGACGGTCCACGAGAAGGTCACGTCGGTCGAGCCGGGGAACACGTAGAGCAGCACGGCGGCGACGACCAGGAACGGCACGATCACGACCGCGAGCACGCGCGTGTAGGTGAGCACGCGGTCGTCGGCGACGACGGGCGGGGGCGTCACGGGGCGTCCTCGCCGACTGCGTAGGGGGCGGGCGAAGCGGATGCCCCGGGCAGCTCCGGGTCGCGATCCTCCAGCGCGATCGCGACGGCGTCGTCGACGGGCATCGCCCGCCCGGCCAGCCGTGCCCGCTCGAGCAGGTCGCCCGCCGCGGTCGCGCGCACGCCGTCGACGATCGGGCGGTGGAAGCTGAAGGACTGCGCGTTGTACAGGCCGGTGCGTTCGCGCACGACCTCGGATGCCCCGAGCAGCACGCCCGCCCGGGCGATGCGACCGGTCGACGCGGCGACTGCGAGCTCGCCCTCGAGGCCGTACGCGATGCCCTCGTCGTGGGCGAGCTCGACGGCCAGCGCGAGGCTCCGCGTGAACCGCTCCCCCGCGCCGGCCGGGTCGCCGACGAGCAGGTCGGCCCAGCCGAGGTGGTGCAGCGCGATCTCCTCGCCGAGCCGGTCGTCCTGCCGACGCGAGACCGTGAGGCTCTCGTCGAAGCGCGCCATCGCATCGGGCACCTGCTGCCGGAAGATCGCGACCCGTCCGAGCGTCACGAGTGCCATCGCCTCACCCCATCGGTCGCCCGCCTCGCGGAAGCGCTCGAGGCTCGTGGCGAGCGCCGCGTCCGCCCGCGCCACGTCGGGCTGCGGCGCACTCAGCACGGCGAGCGCCGACGAGATGAGCGCGAGCGCCTCGCCGCTCGGCTCCCCGACCGCGCGGAACAGCCGCGCGCTCTCGTCGAGGTCGGCGGCGATGTCGCCGGTCGCGTCCTGCCAGAAGCCGATCGCGCGGGTGAAGTACAGGGCGATGGCGCGGGTGCGCTCGTCGAGCGTCTCGGCGCGGTCGAGCACCTCGCCCATCCAGTCGCGCACCTCGCCGAGGTGCCCGCCGATCCACCAGTAGACGAACAGGTCCCAGGTGAGCTCGGCGACCGAGTCCCACCGTCGCTCGTCGAGCAGGAACCGCACGGCGGCGCGGATGTCGCCGGTCGCGTCGGCGAGCCGCTGCATCCAGTCGAGCTGGGCGTCGCCCTCGAGCTCGAACTCGGCCCGGTCGGCGAGCCGGAGCACCCAGGCGGCGTGGCGTTCGCGGGCACGCCGCACCGCGTCGTCGGACTCGGCCGCGAGCAGTTCGTGCGCGTACTCGCGCACCACCACCAGCATGCGGAACGCGGCGTGGTCGGCCCGCTCGCGCTGGTGCACGAGGCTGCCGTCGACCAGGGCGCCGAGGTCGTCGAGCACGAGCGCATCGGGCACGTCGTCGGCCATCCACTCGGCTCCCTCGAACGAGAACGGGCCGGCGAACAGGCCGAGCCGCGCGAGGAGCGCCCGCTGCGGGGCGGTGAGCAGCTGCGTGCTCCAGTCGATCGTCGAGCGCATGGTGCGCTGCCGGGCGGGCAGGTCGCGGGCGCCGCCGGCGAGCACCGCGAGGCTCCGGTCGAGCCGGTCGAGCAGGTCGGCCGGGGTGAGCAGCCGCACGCGGGCTGCCGCGAGCTCGATCGCGAGCGGCACGCCGTCGAGGGCGCGGCAGATCGCGATGACCGACGCGGTGTTCTCGTAGGTGAGCTCGAAGTCGGGCTTCACGGCGCGGGCGCGCAGCGTGAACAGGGCGATCGCCGGGTGATCGGCCGCCTCCAGCGGGTCGTCGGTGTCGGCGTCGGGCACCGCCAGCGGGCCGACCTCGACCGCGTGCTCGCCGCGGAGGCGCAGCAGGATGCGGCTCGTCGCGAGCAGGGTGACGCGCGATGCCCGCTCGAGCAGCGGCACGAGCACCTCGGCGGCCCCGTCGACCACCTGCTCGACGTTGTCGAGCACGAGCAGCAGCCGTCGCTCGCCGAGCGCGACGAGCACCTTCTCGCGGATCGGCCCGTCGCCGGCGTCGCGCACGCCGAGCGCCGCGGCGAGCGCGGACTCGACGCCCGGGGCATCCGTCGCCGTCGCGAGGTCGACGAACACGACGCCGTCGTCGTACCGCTCCCCCGCCGCTCGGGCCGCGTCGATCGAGAGCCGGGTCTTGCCGATGCCGCCCGGCCCGGTGAGCGTGACCAGCCGCACGTCGTCGCGCGCCAGCAGCGACGCGACGAGCGCGAGCTCGTCCTCGCGCCCGATGATCGGGGTGCGGGTCGTCGGCAGTGGTGCGGCGGGCGGCGGCGGGTCGTCGGCACGCACCGAGGCGGCCGCGTGCACGAACCGCTCGGCCAGCAGGGTCGCGAGGTCGGTGCGCACGAGGTCGCCCAGCTCGTCGGCGTCGTCGAAGTAGACGTACGAGGTGCGGTCGTCGTCCTTCATGTGCGCGAGCATCTCGGCCAGGCGCGGCTCACGGGTGCTGCTGCGGCGCACGTACATGAGCTTCGGCAGCTCCGGCGGCGCGAGCCGGTACTCGTCCTCGAGCCCGGAGACCTGCTCGTCGGGGGCGACCCAGCCGTACTGGTCGCCGTAGAGCCCGACGAAGATGTCGCTCTGCCGCAGGTACGCCCGGTAGAGGTCGCGGGGCGGATGCGGCCGGGCGCCGAGTTCGAACATGACCGGAGCGAGGTGCAGCTGCTCGATCGCCCGGCGGGCAGCGCGGCGCTCGGGCGCGAGTTCCTTCAGGGTGGAGCTCACGAACACGCGCAGGCGCTGGTCGGGAGTACGAATCCCGTCTGGTGCCGGGTTCATGCCACCGAGTCTGGCGGGGGTCGCGGCGGCATGTCCAGTGCGGAGGCGAGCCAATCTCAGGGAATCGGCCCTGTCGCTGCGGGGATCCGCGGCGATACACTCCCCGGCATGACGACCCCGGGCACCACGCCCGTTCCCGTCCTGCTCGTCGCGGCGGCCCCCGCGACACTCGGCGTCGTGTGCGACGAGCTGGCCCGCCGCTACTCGTCCGACTACCGCGTCGAACCGGTCGCGGTCGACGACGCGGCCGCCCGCATCGCCGAACTGCGCGACGCGGGAGACGACCTCGCGCTCGTGCTCGCCGACGACCCGCGGCACGCCGAGGACGGCAGCACCGTCTTCACGATCGCGAAGGAGGCCTTCCCCGACGTGCGCCGCGGGCTGCTGATGCGGTGGGGCGGATGGGCCGACCCCGCGACCGCCGCCCAGGTGCGGCACCTGCTCGCGGGCGTGCAGATCGACACCTACGTGGTGGTGCCCCGGCACAGCCCCGACGAGCGGTTCCATCGTACGATCGCCGAGTTCCTCGAGGAGTTCGCGCGCGGCGCGGACGCGCGGCATCCGGGCTTCACCGTGATCGGCGACGACGCGCAGCCCCGCACGCACGTGCTGGGGAACCTGCTGCTGCGCGGCGGCGTGCACCACGACCGGCTCGCGCCCGACCATCCCGACGCGGCGAAGCTGCTCGACGACTCCGACGTCGCGTACTCGGGCGTGCCGCTCGTGCGCACGGCAGACGGGCGCGTGCTCGTCGACCCGAGCGACGCCGAGCTGGCGGCCGCGCACGGGCTCGAGACGACCCTGCCCGACCGGGTCGTCGACGTCGCGATCGTGGGCGCCGGCCCCGCCGGCCTCGCCGCGGCCGTGTACGCCTCCTCCGAGGGGCTCGACACCCTCGTGCTCGAGGGCGAGTCGGTGGGCGGGCAGGCGGGGTCGAGTTCGCTCATCCGCAACTACCTCGGGTTCCCGCGCGGCGTCGCGGGTTCCGACCTCGCCCAGCGCGCGTACCAGCAGGCGTGGATGTTCGGCGCCCGGTTCGCGCACGCCCGGCCGGTGACGGGGCTCGACACGAGCGACCCGCGCCGGTTCGCGCTGACGGTCGATGCCGGCCCGGGGGCGGAGCCGGGAGTCGTGCACGCGCGCTCGGTGATCCTCGCGACGGGCGTCTCGTACCGTCGCCTGGCGGTGCGGTCGCTCGAACCGTTCATCGGCGCGACCGTGTTCTACGGCGTCTCGGCCGCCGAGGCGCGCGCCCAGACCGGGCGGGACGTGCTGATCGTCGGCGGCGGCAACTCGGCCGGCCAGGCCGCGCTGCATGTCGCCCGGTACGCCCGGTCGGTGAGCCTGGTGGTGCGCGGCGCGTCGCTCGCCGACAGCATGTCGCAGTACCTCATCGAGCAGCTCGCCGCGGTGGGCGTGGTGATCCGCACCGAGTCGCGCATCGCCGCGGCGCACCCCGACGACGAGGGGCGGCTCGCGGCGATCGACCTCGAGCACACCGGCTCCGGCGCGCGCACGACCGTGCCGGCAGGCGCGGTGTTCATCGCGATCGGCGCCAGGCCCCGCACCGACTGGGTCGGCGACGCGGTGCTGCGCGACCGCTGGGGCTCGATCATCACGGGGCCCGACGTGGTCGCCGAGGGCGGACGGCGCGTGTGGCCGCACGAGCGGCCGCCGTCGGCCCACGAGGCATCCGTGCCCGGGGTCTTCGCGGTCGGCGACGTGCGACGCGGGTCGATCAAGCGGGTCGCCTCGGCGGTCGGCGAGGGGTCGGTCACGGTCTCGGCGGTGCACCGGCACCTGGGCGAGTTCGACGCGCCCTGAGCGAGACCCGGCCGTGCGGGCGAGCGGATGCCCGTGAGCCGGCCGCCCACCCGGCGAGCCCCCGGCGGGTCAGCGCGACTGCACGCGGTGCAGCTCGGCGTACCGCCCGTCGAGCGCGAGCAGCTCGTCGTGCGAGCCGACCTCCACGATGCGGCCGCGCTCGAGCACGACGATGCGGTCGGCCGACCGGATCGTCGAGAGCCGGTGGGCGACGACCAGCGTGGTGCGCCCCTGCATGAGCCGCCCGAGCGCGACCTGGATCTTCGACTCCGACTCGGGGTCGAGCGCGCTCGTGGCCTCGTCGAGCAGCAGCACGCGCGGGTCGCGCACGAGCGCCCGTGCGATCGAGAGCCGCTGGCGCTGCCCGCCGGAGAGCCTGGCGCCGCGTTCGCCGACGACCGTGTCCCACCCCTGGGGCAGCATCTCGACGATCTCGAGCGCGTTCGCGTCGCGCAGCGCGGCGAGGATTCGCTCGTCGCCGATGTCGCCGAGCCCGTAGGCGATGTTGTCGCGGATGGTGCCCTCGAACAGCACCGAGTCCTGCGGCACGACCGAGACCGACTGGCGGTAGGTGCGCAGGTCGAGCTCGTCCATGTCCTGCCCGTCGAGCAGCACGCGGCCGCCGGTGGGCCGGAGGAAGCCGAGCACGAGGTTCAGCATGGTCGACTTGCCCGACCCCGACGAGCCGACGAAGGCGACGGTCTCCCCGGGGGCGATCGCGAGGTCGATGTCGGCCAGCGCCGGGGCATCCGCATCGTCGTATCGGAACGAGACGTGATCGAGCTCGACGGCGCCGGTGACGGATGCCACGGGGCGCTTGCCCTCGTTGCGCTCGAGGTCGGGCTCCTGCAGCACCTCGGCGATCGACCGCACCGACTCGGTGCCGCGGGCGATGATCGGCAGCAGCATGAGCATGTTCGTCGCGGCGCCGGTGAGCAGCGTGAAGTACGACGACAGGAGCACGACCTCGCCGGCCGAGATCGGCAGCCAGCCGGAGATCGAGATCCACGCTGCGAGCACGAGGCAGACCACGCCGAGCAGTTGGAGGCTGACCCATGAGATGGAGCCGAACCGGCCGTTTAGCACGTCGAGCCGGTAGCCCGCGGTGCGCACCCCCTCGGCGCCGGTCGCGATGCGGCTCACCGCGGTCTGCTCGAGTCCATGCGCGCGAGTGATCGGCAGCAGGGTCGCCATCTCGCCGACGCGAGCGGAGAACCCCTCGACCTCGCGCCGGAAGTCCTCGTTGCGCTGGAACGAGCGGCGCTTCAGCATTTGGCGCAGCAGCACCGCGAGCGGGATGGTCAGCGCGTACACGGGCAGGAACGCGGGAACGGTGATGGCCGTCATCGTGAGGGCACCGACGAGCACCATGATCGCCGACAGCAGCGGCTGGCCGACCTGCTGGAGCATGACCTCGATGTTCTCGGCGTCGCGCACGACCTTGGTCTGCACGACCGCCGAGTTCGAGCGGGAGTGGAAGCCGATCGACAGCGCCTGCAGGCGGGCGGCGAGCGCGTTGCGCAGGTCGGCGCCGATCGAGCGCACCGAGCTCATGAACAGCCGGATGTAGAGCACGTGGAACGGGTAGTTCTGCAGCAGCAGGACGACCGCCACCGCGGCCCAGATCGCGAGTGTCGACAGCGGGCCGCCCGCGACCACCACGTCGATGATCGCGGCGGTGATCACGGGCAGGAACCAGAGCGGGGTGTCCTTGATCGCGAACGCGCCGATCGCGAGGATCACCCGCTTGCGGTGCAGGTCGAGCAGTCGCAGGATGCTGCGGACGGGGCGTTGCCCGTCGACGGCCGCCCCCACTTCGGAATACGCTTTCTCGGTCATCGTCCGACCATCCTCCCACCTCGCCGAACCGGTCGCACGCCCCTATCCTGAGCAGGTGACCGAGCCGTTCCAGACCCTCCCCGCCGACCCCGCATCGGCCGCCGCGCTCGCCGATCGCGGCCTGCGCTACGCACTGGTCGACACCGCCGATGCCGACGCCTTCGCCCACTGGCTCGGCGCCGACGAGCGCGGGTTCCACGCCCCGGCACCGACGCCGGACCGCGCCGAGTCGGCGCGCGAGCGCGTCGGCTACCGACGCACCACCGGTGTCTACGACGGTGCCGCGGCCGAGCCCGAGGTGCCGGTCGCGACCGTGAGCTCCTGGGTCGCGCAGCTCACCGTGCCCGGCGAGCGCACCATGGACGCCTGGGCGATCAGCTCGGTGACGGTCGCCCCGACGCACCGCCGCCGCGGCATCGCGCGCGCCCTGCTCGAGGGCGAGCTGCGCACCGCCGTCGCGGTGGGCGCGCCCGCCGCGATCCTCACCGCGAGCGAGGCCACCATCTACGGCCGGTTCGGCTTCGCGCCCGCGGCGCCGGCCACGACCGTCTCGGTCGACCGCCGCCGGGTCGGCTGGGCCGGTCCCCCGCCCGCCGGCAGCGTGCACTTCCGCTCCCCAGCCGCCATGCGCGACGAGGTCGAGGCGATCGCCCGGCGCGCGCTCCTGCGCACCCCCGGCGAGGTCGATCGCTGGCCCGGCCTGTGGGACCGGATGCTCGGCCTCACCGACCCGACCAGCGAACGCTCGCGCGGCATCCGCGCGGCGCGGTACGACGATGCCGACGGGCATCCGCGCGGCTTCGTGGTCTACGCCGTGAAGCGTTCGGAGCCCGACCACGGCACCGTGGTCGTCGACCAGCTGCTCGCCGAGACCGACGAGGCGTACCGCGCACTCTGGCGATTCGTGCTCGAACACGACTTCGTCGACGAGGTGCGCGCGACGCTGCGCTCGATCGACGAGCCGCTGCGCTGGATGGTCTCCGACCCGCGCGCGATCACGACGAGCGAGTACGGCGACCACCTGTGGCTGCGCGTGCTCGACGTGCCGGCCACGCTCTCGGCGCGCACCTACTCCGCCGCGTCGCGCCTCGTGCTCGCGGTCGACGACCCGCTCGGGTACGCGCACGGCACCTGGGTGCTCGAGACGGATGCCTCGGGGCGCGCGTTCGTGCACGCGACCGACGAGCCGGCGGGCATCCGCCTCGGCATCGAGGAGCTCGGCGCGATCGCCCTCGGCGCCACCCGCGCGTCGGTGCTCGCATCGGCGGGGCGCCTCGACGGCGACGCCGGCGCCATCGCAACGGCCGACCGCGTCTTCGCCGCGGACCGCACGCCCCACCTCGGCATCTGGTTCTGACCCACCCCGCCGACCGAGCTCGGCATGCCGCCACGCCGGTGCGCGCCCGAGTTCGGTGCTCCCCCTGAACTCTCCGACCGACGCCGGTCCTAACCTGCTGGCATCCGCCGATCGGCGGACACGATGCGTTCCCCTTCGACGGCTCCGCGGCCCGGACTCGCACATCGCGACATACCGACGCAGCTTCAGGAGGATCGCCATGCGTCACGCCACCGCCCACTCCCCGGTGCCGATCACCGTGCCCCGTTCCCGCAGTCACGACGGCCGGTTCGGCCGCATGTTCGGGCAGGGCTTCTCCGTCTGGCAGCCGCCGGGCGCGACCGACGCCGAACGGGAGGCCGCCATCTCCGACTTCGCGATCGAGATGTTCGGCGACGACGAGCCGGCCGACAGCGCCACGCCCGTCGGCTACACGTACTTCGGCCAGTTCATCGACCACGACATCACGTTCGACCCGCAGTCGAGCCTGACGAAGAGCAACGACCCGAACGGGCTGAAGAACTTCCGCTCGCCCCGGTTCGACCTCGACAGCCTGTACGGGCGCGGTCCGGAGGACCAGCCGTACATGTACGACAAGATCCGCAAGCTCGACGACGGGTTCACGGGGTACCTGGCCACCGGTCGCGGGGCGAACCCCGACCACCCGGAGCCCGACCTGCCGCGGACCCGCGACGACATCGCGATCATCGGCGACCCGCGCAACGACGAGAACGTCATCGTGTCGCAGCTGCAGCTCACGTTCATCAAGCTGCACAACGCGATCCTCGACCGGCTGCGGGCGACGCCGAGTGCGGCGCAGAAGACCGGCCGCCAGCTGTTCGAGGAGGCGCAGCGCTACACCGTGTGGGCGTACCAGTACATGGTCTGGAACGACTTCGTGCGTCGCATCGTGCCGGAGGCGACGTTCCGCAAGGCGCTCGACGTGGTCGAGGTGCCGGGCACCGGGCGTTCCGAGGTCGTCTACGGGCTGAAGGACGTCTACAACTGGACGGTGAACCCGTTCATGCCGATCGAGTTCGCCGCGGCGGCGTACCGCTTCGGCCACTCGATGATCCGGGCGCAGTACCTGATCAACATCGAGTTCGGCCTGAGCGACGACACCGACCGGCGACCCATCTTCGCCAATGCCGACGACCCGGTCCCGGCGGTTCCGCCCGCCGACCTCGGCGGGTTCAAGATCCTGGCGAAGAACTGCACGATCCAGTGGGACTGGTTCTTCGACTTCCCGTCGTCGTTCGCCCCGCGGTTCCCGCAGCTGGCGCACAAGATCGACACGCACATGTCGCGCTCGGTCTTCACCATCCCGAACGGGCCGATCCCGAACCCGCTCGCCATGCTGAACATCCGTCGCGGCTGGCGCATGGAGCTGCCGCCCGCGAGCGAGGTCGCGACGGCGCTCGGCATCACGCCGATGGAGGGGCTCGACCCGATGGAGGAGTCGCTCTGGGTCTACATCCTCAAGGAGGCGGAGACGCTCGAGCAGGGCGAGCGGCTCGGACCGGTCGGCGGCACGATCGTCGCCGCGGTGTTCTCGGGGCTGCTGCGGGGCGACCCGTACTCGTACGTCCACCGTCACCCGTTGTGGACGCCCGCGCACGCGGTCGTCGACGGTGCACCGATGTTCGTGCGCCCGAACGGCACCGACCCCGACGCCGAGTGGACCATGGCCGACCTCATCGCGTCGGCCGGGATGCCCATCGACGCCGACGACATCCAGGCGGTGATCGGCTCGAACGCGCCGGTGAACGCCTGAGCCGGGCCCGCTCGACGGGCACTGCCGACACGACACGCGGATGCCGCGGGAGCAACCTGTTCCCGCGGCATCCGCCGCGCTAGAGTCAGGGCATCGGGAGGGGGGTCCTCATGGCCGAGGTCCGCAGTGTCAACCGGGGGAAGGTCATCTGGCTCGCGTCGGCGGGTGCGGTGGGCGGGTTCCTCTTCGGATTCGATTCGTCGGTGATCAACGGCGCGGTCGAGCCGATCCAGGCCCAGTTCGGGCTGAACGCCACGACCACCGGCATCGCCGTCGCGAGCGCCCTGCTCGGCTGCGCGTTCGGCGCGTGGCTCGGCGGCCGCGTGGCCGACCGGTTCGGCCGTATCCCCTCGATGGTGCTCGCCGCCACGCTGTTCTTCGTCTCGGCGATCGGCTCGGGCATCGCGTTCAGCGTGTGGGACCTCATCGCATGGCGGCTCATCGGCGGCGTCGGCGTCGGCATGGCGTCGGTCATCGCCCCGGCCTACATCGCCGAGATCTCCCCGGCCGCGATACGCGGCAGGCTCGCCTCGTTGCAACAGCTCGCGATCACGACCGGCATCTTCGCCGCGCTGCTCTCCGACGCCGTGTTCGCCGCGGCCGCGGGCGGCGCCGACCAACCGTTCTGGCTCGGTGCGGAGGCCTGGCGGTGGATGTTCCTGGCCGAGGCCGTGCCCGCCGCCGCGTACGGCATCATCGCCCTCACGCTGCTCGAGTCGCCGCGCTACCTCGTGCTGCAGAACCGCGAACGCGATGCCGTCGAGGTGCTCCTCAAGATCGGCGGCGAGAAGCCGCCGGAGGAGGAGGTGCGCGCCATCCAGGAGGACCTGGAGCGCGACCGCAAGCTCGAGAAGTTCGCCACGCTGAAGGGCTCGGCGTTCGGCCTGAAACCGATCGTCTGGGTCGGCATCGCGTTGAGCGTGTTCCAGCAGTTCGTCGGCATCAACGTGATCTTCTACTACTCGAACACGCTCTGGCAGTCGGTCGGGTTCGACGAGAGCTCGTCGTTCGCGATCTCGGTGTTCACGTCGATCGTCAACATCGCGGTCACGATCGTCGCCATCTCGCTCATCGACAAGGTCGGCAGGCGCCCGCTCCTGCTCACCGGTTCGATCGGCATGACGGTCTCCCTCGGCACCATGGCCATCTGCTTCAGCCAGGCGACCATCGTCGACGGCGCGCCCGTCCTCGAGGGCGCCTACGGCCCGATCGCACTGGTGGCCGCGAACCTGTTCGTCATCTTCTTCGGCGTCTCCTGGGGCCCGGCGGTCTGGGTGCTGCTCGGCGAGATCTTCCCGAACTCGATCCGCGGCAAGGCGCTCGGCCTCGCCGCAGCCGCGCAGTGGATCGCGAACTTCCTCATCACGGTCAGCTTCCCGGCGCTGGCCGACCTGTCGCTCGTGTTCACGTACGGCATGTACGCGGTGTTCGCGGCGCTGTCGTTCCTGTTCGTGCTGCGGTTCATCCCCGAGACGCGCGGTCGTTCGCTCGAGGAGTCGGGGCACCTGCAGCGCCCGGTCGCGCGTTCGCGCGCGAAGTAGGCGGGCGGATGCCGCCGAGCTGCGCCGCGCTCAGCGGCGCAGCTCGATCGCGCTGACGCCCGAGAAGCCGAGCCACGCGCGGTCGTCCGACTCGACCACCGTGACGAGCACGTTGTCGCAGTTGGCGCAGCGGGCGACCAGCCCCGCGGCATCCGTGTACAGCATGGCGCGCGCGAGCTCTGCGATGGTGCCGCACCCGGCGCAGCGGCCGCGGGCGGTCGTGACGTCGAACGCGAAGAACTTCGAGAGCTCGCCCGCGAGGGCGTTGCCGTCGAGATGGGTCATCAGGTGCCTCCGAATCGCTCCGTGCGGATGGCGCGCGCGTCGTGCCCGAGCTCGATCAGCCACGACGCGACGCGCTCGACGAACCCCGTCGAGCCGCACACGTACACGAGCGGCGCGTCTGCTGCCGGGATCACGACGGCGTCGACCTCGTCGCGGGTGAGCCGGCCGACGTGCCCGGTCCAGCCGTCGGGTGCGCGCCGGGTGTAGGCGTAGTCGAGCCGGAACGCCTCCGACGCGCGCGCCAGGTCGGCGAGGTCGGCGTCGAAGAACGCATCCTCGGGCGTGCGCACCGAGACGAGCAGCCGCATCGGCGTGGGGTCCGCGGCCGCGCCGTGCGCCGCGGCGATCGCCACGAGCGGCACGACGCCCGAGCCCCCGGCGATGAGCTGCACCGGGCGGGGTCCGTCGGCCGAGGCGTCCGGCACCCGCTCTCCCGGCTCGATCGGATGCCACACGAAGAACCGCCCGAGCGGGCCGTGCACCTCGAACTCGTCGCCGACGCGCACCTCGTCGACGAGGAACGGCGAGACCTCGCCGCCCGGGAGCCGGTCGATCGCGAGCACGACCCGCGTGCCGGGGCCGGACGAGGCGATCGAGTACGAGCGGGTCGCCGTGTATCCGTCGGGCGCGGTGACCCGCACGTCGAGGTGCTGCCCGGCGGCGTTGCCGGGCCACGTCGGCACGTCGAGCACGAGGCGGCGGGCGCTCGGGGTCTCCGGCGACGCCTCCACGACTGCGGCGACGTGCCAGCCCGATCGCGGCACCGCTGCGATCACCAGTAGCGCTCCTCGCGCCACGGGTCGCCGTGGTTGTGGTACCCGTACTGCTCCCAGAAGCCGGGCTGGTCGTCCTCCATGAGCACGAGGCCGCGCACCCACTTCGCGCTCTTCCAGAAGTACAGGTGCGGCACGAGCAGCCGTGCCGGGCCACCGTGCTCGGGGTCGAGGGGCTCGCCGTCGTAGTCGATCGCGATCCACGCCTGCCCGTCGAGCACCTCCTCGAGCGGGAGGTTCGTCGTGTAGCCGCCGTAGCTGTGCGCCATGACGTAGCCCGCGTCGGTCTCGACCTCCTCGAACAGCGCGTCGAGCGGCACGCCCCGCCAGGCCGTGCCGAGCTTCGACCAGTGCGTCACGCAGTGGATGTCGGTCTCGACCTCCTCGACACCGGCATCGAGCAGCCCCTGCCAGTCCCACGTGTGCTCCACGCCCGACTCGGTGCGGATCGTGAACTCCCACTCATCGGTGTCGACCTCGGGCGTGGGCCCGGCCGACAGCACCGGGAAGTCGCGCGCGAGCGTCTGCCCCGGCGGCAGTCGATCGTCGCGGTCGCGCCCGCGCCCGGTGAAGCCCCTCGTGACGAACGACATCTCATCTCCCCGCCGTGGGCCGCGAGACGTGCGGCCCGATGGGTCAGACACTAGCCCTGCGTAGGCGCGCTGTCACCGGCCGATTCCGCGGCCGCCGGTAGCGTGGTGGCCATGATCACCGTCGAGGCGCATCTCGCCCGAGTGCTCGCCGCCGTCGAGCCGCTGACCCGCCGCGAGACGCTGCCGTTGGCGGATGCCGCGGGGCGCACGCTCGCCGTCGACCTGGTGAGCCACCTCGACGTGCCGCCCTTCGACAACTCGGCGATGGACGGGTACGCGGTGCGGCGCGCCGACCTGCGCGGCGCCTCGCCTGACACGCCCGTGACCCTCGAGGTCGTCGGCGACCTGCCCGCCGGTGCGTCCGACGACCCCGCCCTCGCGCGCGGCCAGGCGGTCCGCATCATGACGGGCGCTCCCGTGCCGTCGGGCGCCGACGCGGTCGTCGCCGTCGAGGCGACCGACGGCGGCACCGAGCAGGTGCGCGTCGAGGTGGAGCCGATCGCCGGTCGGCACATCCGCCGTGCGGGCGAGGACGCCCGACGCGGTGCGGCCGTGCTCACCGCGGGCACCGTGCTCGCGCCGCGGCACCTCGCCGCGGCCGCGGCCGCGGGCCACTCGGTGCTCGACCTCGTCGCCCGCCCGCGGGTCGCGATCGCTGCGACCGGCAGCGAGCTCGTCGCGCCGGGCGAGCCGCTCGGCCACGGCAGCATCCCCGACTCGAACTCGACCCTGCTCGCCGGTCTCGCCGCCGACGCAGGCGCCGAGGTGGTCGCCGCGGGTCGCCTGCCCGACGACCCCGATGCGGTGCGCGCCTGGCTCGACGAGCTGCCCGAGTGCGACCTGGTCGTGTGCTCGGGCGGCGTGAGCGTCGGCGACCACGACGTGGTGCGTGCGGTGCTCGGCGCGACCGGTCGGGTCGTGTTCGAGCAGGTCGCGATGCAACCCGGGCGGCCCCAGGCGTTCGGCGCACTCGCCGACGGCACGCCCGTGTTCGGCCTGCCCGGCAACCCCGTGGCCGTGCACGTGTCGTTCGAGATGTTCGTTCGCCCCGCGATCCTGCGACTGCTCGGTCGCCGCGCCCCGGCGCCCGTGCCGCTCGTCGTGGGCGCGGGCTGGCGCTCCCCCGCCGGTCGCGTGCAGGTCATGCCAGTCGCGGTGACCAGCCAGGTGGCGTCGCTCGTCGCCGTTCCCGCCTACCCCGGCGGGTCTGCCTCGCACCTGGTCACGGGCCTCGCCGCGGCCGACGGCTTCGCCGTGGTGCCCGCCGACGTCACCGAGGTCGCGGTCGGCCAGACCGTGCCGGTGCTGCTGCCCGCACGCTGAGCGTTCCGGAACGGTAAGACGCACGGGCGTCCCGCCGCGGCATCCGCCCGTAGGCTGGAACGCATGACCCAGATCGCGCTCGGCCTGCCGCGCGTGCGCCGCGACCCCGGGGCGATGCCGTCGATGGACGGCCGCCCGGAGACCGGCGCGCTCGTCGACCGGTACGGGCGCGTGGCGCAGGACCTGCGCATCTCGATCACCTCGGTGTGCTCGCTGCGCTGCACCTACTGCATGCCCGCCGAGGGCCTGCCCGTCATCCCGAAGGACGAGCTGCTCTCGGCCGAGGAGATCGCCCGGCTCGTGGGCCTCGCGGTGCGCGACCTCGGCGTGCGCGAGGTGCGCTTCACGGGCGGCGAGCCGCTCACCCGCCCCGACCTCGTCGAGATCGTGCGCCGCTCGGCCGAGGCCGCCCCAGGTACGCCGCTCGCGCTGACGACCAACGGCATCGGCCTCGACCGCAGGGCGCAGCCGCTCGTCGAGGCCGGGCTCAGCCGCGTGAACGTCTCGCTCGACACGCTCGATCGCGCGCACTTCGCCAAGCTCACCCGGCGCGATCGCCTGCCCGCCGTGCTCGCCGGCATCGACGCCGCGCACCGCGCGGGCCTCGGCCCGATCAAGATGAACGCAGTCCTCATGCGCGAGACGCTGCACGACGCGCCCGCCCTGCTCGCCTGGGCGATCGACCACGGTTGCCGGCTGCGCTTCATCGAGCAGATGCCGCTCGACGCCGACGAGGCCTGGCAGCGGGAGCACATGGTCGACGCGCGCGAACTGCTCGACGTGCTCGGCACGCGCTTCGCGCTCACCCCGGTAGGCCGCGACGACCCCGCCGCGCCCGCCGAGGAGTGGCTCGTCGACGACGGTCCCGCGACGGTCGGCATCATCGCGTCGGTCACCCGTCCGTTCTGCGGCGCGTGCGACCGCACGCGGCTGACGGCAGAGGGCTCGGTGCGCTCGTGCCTGTTCGGCGACGAGGAGACCGACCTGCGCGGGCTGCTGCGCTCGGGCGCCGACGACGCCACGATCGCCGAGTACTGGCGGGGAGCGATGTGGGGCAAGAAGGCCGGGCACGGCATCGACGACCCCTCGTTCGTGCGGCCCGTGCGCACGATGGGAGGCATCGGTGGCTGAGACGTACGCGAGCGGGGCGGTCGACCAAGGGGCATCCGTCGCCCTCGACACCGTGACGGTGCGCTACTTCGCGGCCGCGATCGAGGCGACCGGGCGCGAGGAGGAGCAGCTCGACGGCGTCGCGACCGTCGGCGAACTGCGCGACGCGCTCGTCGAGCGGTACGGCCCCGCGATGGCGCGCGTCGTGGCGAACGGCTCGTTCCTGGTCGACGGCGTCGTGAGCCGCGACCCGTCCACGCCCCTCGCGGGCACGGTCGACGTGCTGCCCCCCTTCGCCGGCGGCTGAGCGCCACCTTCCTCTCAGACCCGTCGATTCCCTGCGTTCCCAGCGCTCGGAACGCACTCGTTCGACGGGTCTCGGAACGGCCTGTGCATACGTGCGGCGCCGAGCGCAGGGGCGGGACTACGCTCGACGGCCATGGGCACCGTGTCCGTCGTCATCCCGTCGTTGAACGACGCACGGATGCTGGAGCAATGCCTCGCCGACCTCGCCGCCCAGACGCGAGCGCCCGACGAGATCATCGTGGTCGACAACGGGTCGACCGACGACACCGCTGCGGTCGCGCTCGCGGCCGGCGCGCGCATGATCCGCGAGCCGGTGCGCGGCGTGCTGCGGGCGACCACGGCCGGGTTCGACGCCGCTCGCGGTGACGTGCTCGGGCGGCTCGACGCCGACTCGCGTCCCGCGCCCGACTGGGTCGAACGGCTCGAGGCGCGCTTCGAGGCCGACGCGACCCTCGGGGCGCTCACCGGCACGGGCGTCTTCTACGGGTGCGGCCCGGTGCTGCGCACACTGGCCGGCATCGTCTACCTCGGCGGCTACTTCTGGTTCATGGGCATGATCATCGGGCGCACGCCGCTCTTCGGCTCGAACTTCGCACTGCGACGCGAGGTGTGGGGTGCCACGCGCGAGCGGGTCCACCTCGACGACCCGCGCGCGCACGACGACCTCGACCTGAGCTTCGCGCTCGGTCCCGAGGTGGGCGTCGACTACGACCGTGAGCTCCACGTCGGCGTCTCGGCCCGGCCGTTCGACAGCGGTGCGGGGCTCAGGCGCCGCGCGGCCTGGGCGTTCCACGGCATCGCGGTGAACTGGGCCGAGATCGGCTGGTGGACGCGTCGGCGGCGGTGCGCGCGGGGCCGACGACTCCGGCGGGCCGCCCAACGTGCTGCTGCGGTGCGGCCCCTGACGCGGGGTTCGGACCAGGGCCTGGCAGCGTAGCGACGGCCCGCCGGCCACCCGGGGACATGCAGGTCTGACAGTGATGATGGTGGTGGGAGCCCCGCAGCGGTCGTCCTGACTCAGGTTCTGACTGACTTTGGGTCTTGCAC
>CAJXGN010000019.1 GCA_913053875.1 uncultured Agromyces sp.
CGAGCACCTGCCGTTCGCGGGCGGTGAGCTCGTCGTCGGGTGCGGGCTCCTCACGGGTGAGCGCACCGCGGCGGGCGACGTCGTCGGCGAGCCGCACGATGAGGCCCGCGCCGAGCTCGCGCGCGGCCCGGTCGCCGTCGCGCAGCGCCGTGGCCGCGTCGTCGCGCTCGCCGGTGGCGAGCAGGCACTCCGCGCGGCGTACGAGGGCGTAGGCGTGCAGGTGACGGTGGCCGTGCTCGGCGAGCATGGCATCGGCGAAGCCGGCGGCGGCGCGAGCCGGGTCGGGCTCGAGCTCGGCGAGGATGAGCGGCTCCCACGCCGGGGCGGACTCCCAGTCGCGTACGGCTGCCAGCTCTGCGGCGAGCCGACCGGCGGCGTGCTCGACGTCGGAGCCCGCCGCCCGGAGCGCGGCCACGGCGCGCGCCCCGCAGGCCAGCAACTGCAGCCGATCGCCCGCCCGATCGCCCCTGCCGTCGTGAACGAGCGACCCGACGACTGCGAGCGCGCGATCCGGCTCCCCGTCGGCGAGGAGTTCTTCGGCCTCGTCGGCCACCAGCCCCATCTGGATCTGCCGCTCGAACCGCGCCGCGTCCGCGAGCCGGCTGATCCGCTCCCGCACGGCCCGCGCCTCTTCGGCGTCGCCGCGCCAGTGCAGCATCCGCCACCGTGTGCGTTCGAAGTACCGCTGGCCGTCGCCCCACTCGTCGCGCACGGCGGCCGTGGCGATCACCCCGTCGGCCGTCTCCCAGTCGCCGAGCGCCATGAGCGCCTCGGCGGCGTTCGCCGAGAGTGCCGTTCCCGATGCGCCGCCGAGCACCCCGCGCCGGCGCGCCTCGCCGATGACGCCGAGCGCGACGTCGCGCGCACGTACGTGGCGTCCGAGCATGAGCATCGCGTCAGAGGCGTTCACGGCGTAGCGCGCGCGGTTCTTCCAGCCCACCGGGTCCATCGCCAGGGAGCGCTCGAACCGGGCGAGCGACTCCTCGACCCGCCCCGAGGCCGCGAGCACGGATGCCGCCAGGTTGTCGGCACGCGCAGCCTCGTCGACGCCGTCGGAGCCGAGTCCCGGCCCCTCGGCGACGGCTGCGTCCGCGGCGGTGATCGTACGCTCGAGGTCGCCGTGCATCAGATACGCGCCGGCCTGCGCGGCCAATATGCGCACGCGCTCGAGTCGCCCCGCCGGCGAGTCGTCGTCGGCGACCAGCGCCAGCGACTGCTCGAGCAGGCGCTCCTCGCCCGGGCGTCCGAGCACGGTCCAGAGGGCGCCCTGCGCGCGCAGCAGGGCCGACCGCGTCAATCGGTCGGCCGGGTCGACGAGCTCGAGGCAACGCTCGACGAGCGCCAGCGCTCGCGTGTCGTCGCCGACCTCGGAGTGACGCTCCGCCGTGCGCCGCGCCATGCCGATGCGGTCGTCGCCGGCTCGACCCTCGGGATCGTCGACCGCATCCCAGAGCTCGAGCACGCGGTCGCCCATCGCAGCCGCAGTCGGGAGCGCGAAGCTCGACTCGGCCTCCGACATCGCGCGGAGCGCAGCGTCGAACGATCTGCCGAACTCGCGTGCCTCGAACCAGTGGCCGGATGCTTCGACGGCGGAGCCGCCCTCGTCGCGACGTCCGTCGAGCACCTCGGCGAACCGACGATGGTGGCGCGCCCGCTCGCCCGGCAGCAGGTGGCCCTTGACCACGTCGCGCAGCAGGGCGTGGCGGAAGGCGTAGCCGGTCGCGTCGGCGACCACGAGACCGGGGTCGATCGCCTGCCGCATCGTGTCCTCGAGCGCGTCATCGCCCAGGTCCGTCGCCGCGGCCAGGTCGTCGTGGTCGACGCGCACGCCGCCCACGGCCATGATGCGCAACACACGGCGCACCTCGGGCGCCACGGACTCGTAGCGCGCGCTGAGCAGGTCGTCGATCGACCTCGGCAGTGCGCCCTCGGCCGCGTCCATCTCCTCGACCAGGAGCGGCACGCCGCCGCTGCGCCGGTGCAGGTCATCGGCGCGGGAGGGGTCGGTGCACAGCTGCGCCACCTCGTCGCGATCGAGCGGGCCGAGCTCCATCCGCTCGGCCCAGGGGAGGCGCTCGATCTCGGCGAGGACCCCGCGCAGCGGGTGGCCGCGCGGCACGTCGGGCGTGCGCACCGTGAGCAGCACGAGCAGGCGCGCCTCTGCTGCCGCCCGCACGAGGTACGCGAGCGCCTGGATCGAGGGCGTGTCGGCCCAGTGCAGGTCCTCGACCACGACGACCACCGGTCGGTCGTCGCCGGCGGCCGCGAGGGCCGAAGCGAGCGCCTCGAAGAGCAGGCCCGCCCCGCCGCCGCTCGCGGTGCGCCCGGGCCGGAGCGCGTCGAGGGCGTCGGAGCCGCCGCTGGCGTCGTGGAGCGCGTCGTCGCCGAGCGCGTCAGCGAGGCCGCGCACGATCGGGCGCAGCGGCTGGAACGGGAGGCCGGCATCGCCGAGTCCGATGCAGCGGCCGACGAGCACGAGGGCGTCGTCGAGGCGATCGAGGAACTCGTCGACCAGGCGGCTCTTGCCGATGCCCGGCTCGCCTCCGACCACGACGCATCGGGCCCCCGCTGCGGTGGTGGAACGAGCGGCTTCGAGCAGCACGGCGAGTTCCGCGTCGCGCCCGACCATGGGCGTGCGTGGCCGGCCGGGGGTCATGTCAGCTCGCCTCCCACTGCGTCATACTCCCACGGCGGCGCGGTCCGTGGCAGGCGCCACGGACCGCGTGCCGACGAGTCGCGTCGAGGTCGAAGCTGCTTGGAGCGCCGAGCGGCTCGGAGCCGACCGACCGCTCAGAGGTGCTTGGTGCGCATGACCACGGCGTGGTGGTGCACGCGGGCGAGGTGCCGGATGCGGAGTCGACGGCGAGCACGGCGGTACCCGCGCACGAGGGCGCGGTCGATACGGTGCCACGCATGCTCGGGCAGCTGGCCGCGCTCGGCGGCGACGCGCCGGTGCTCGCGGTCGGTGGCCTGCCGCTTGGCCTCGTGGGCGTAGAGCGCTTCTGCGACGACGGTGTTCGCGTAGTACATGGTTCCGATTCCCCCAATCGGAGCGACGCCTCGGGATCGCGCCGCCACCACTTCAGGCTCCCGCGACCCGCCGACACGCGCATCGGCGCGTGCACCGGTCCACGCTGCGGTCCACGAGCACATGGCCTCGGTGCGCGCCGTGCGAACGCGTCCGTGCCAGCCGTCGCGCGCGCCGGTGCGTGCACCGAGGGCCCACGGGTCCGCATCGTGCGAGTCGGGTTGCTCAAGAGGCGCGGCTCTCCTCGGCGGTACGGGCGAGCACGGCGGCCTCGGTGCGGCTGGCGACGCCGAGCTTGCGCAGCACCGCGGAGACGTGCACGCTCACGGTCTTGCCGCTGATGAAGAGTCGCTCGCCGATCTGGCGGTTCGACAGGCCCTCGGCGACGAGGTCGAGCACCTGCCGTTCGCGGGCGGTGAGCTCGTCGTCGGGTGCGGGCTCCTCGCGCGCGAGCCCTCCACGCAGGGCGACGTCCTCGGCCATCTGCGAGATCAGCCCGGCCCCGAGCTCCCGTGCGACCCGGTCGCCGTCGCGCAACGCGACCTCGGCTGCGGTGCGGTGACCGGTTGCGAGCAGGCACTCCGCGCGGCGCACGAGCGCGTAGGCGTGCAGGTGGCGCTGGCCGCACTCGGCGAGCATCGCCTCGGCGGCCGCTTCGAATCGTTCCGCCGCAACAACCGGGTCGGCCTCGAGCTCCGCGACGATGAGCGGCTCCCACGCCTGCGCGGACTCCCACTCGCGCAAGCCGTTCAGCTCCGCTGCGATCCGGCGCACGGTCGGCTCGACGTCGGCACCCGTCGCACGCAGCGAGGCGGCAGCACGCGCCCCGCACAGCAGCAGGTGCAGCCGGTCGTCGGGCCGGTCCCCTCGACCGTCGAATGCGACTGGGCCGACCACGTCGAGGACGCGCTCGGCCCGCCCGTCGGCCAGCAGCTCCTCGGCCTCGTCGATCGCAAGGTCGAACTGCAACTGCCGTTCGATGGGCGCCACCCTGGACATCTGCCGGCTCAGCAGCGCGCGCAGCGGTCTGGCTGCGTCGAGTTCGCCCCGCCAGAGCAGCATCCGCCAGCGCAGGCGTTCGGCGTAGCGCTGCACGTCGTGCCACTCCTCATGCACCGCAGCGGCCGCCACAAGTTCCGCTGCGGTCTCCCAGTCGCCGAGCGACAGGAGCGCGTTGACCGCGGTACCTGTCAGCGCGGAGGCGGGGCCGCCACCGATCTCGCCCCGTCGACGCATCTCGTCGAGCCCGTCGAGGGCGAGGTCGCGCGCGCGGGTGTTGCGCCCGAGCTGGCGCATCTCCGCGGAGTAGTTCACCGCGTAGCGCCGCCGGTTCGACCAGCTCGACGGGTCGAGCTCGAGCGAGTGCTGGTAGCGAGGGAGGGCCTCCGCGGTGCGACCGGCGTCGCCGAGGGCGGTCGCCGCCATGTTCTCGGCGCGGGCCGCCTCGCCCAGTGCATCCGGCCCGAGGTCGCGGCTCTCGGCGACGGCCGCGTCCGCTGCGGCCACGGCCCCTGGGGGATCACAGGCGATCATGCACGTAGCCGCCTGTGCGGCGAGCACGCGCACGCGCTCGATACGTGCAGCGGCCGAGTCGTCGGCGCGGGTCAGCTCGAGCGCCTGCTCGAGGAGGCGCTCCTCGCCGGGGCGGCCGAGGAAGCTCCAGATGGCGCCCTGCACGCGGAGCAGCGCCGACCTGGTCAGCCGGTCGGCGGGATCCACGACCTCGAGACAACGCTCCGTCAGCGCGAGGGCCCGGGCGTCGTCGCCCACCGCGCGGTAGAGGTCGGCCGTTCGGCGCGCCATGCCGATGCGGTCGATGCCGGCGCGCCCTTCCGGATCGTCGACCACGTCCCAGAGCTCGAGCACGCGATCGCCCATGGCCGCTGCGGTGGTGAGCGCGAAGCTCGACTCCGACTCCGGAAGCGCGCGGAGCGCGGCGTCGAACGACCGGGTGAAGTCGCGTGCCTCGAACCAGTGGCCGGATGCCTCGACGGCGGAGCCGCTCATCTCGCGGCGCGCGTCGAGCACCTCGGCGAACCTCCGGTGGTGGCGCGCGCGCTCACCGGGAAGCAAGTGGCCCTCGACCACGTCGCGCAAGAGGGCGTGGCGGAAGGCGTATCCGGTCGCGTCGGCGACGACGAGACCACGGTCGATCGCCTGGCGCATCGCCTCCTCGAGTACGTCGTCGTCGGTGGCGGTCGCGGTGACGAGGTCGTCGTGGTCGACGCGCACCCCGCCGACCGCCATGATCCGCAGCACCCGTCTCACGTCGGGTGTGACCGACTCGTAGCGCGCGGTGAGCAGGTCGTCGAGCGAGCGGGGGAGGCCGCCGCCTGCGGCATCCATCTCCTCGACGAGGAACGGCACGCCGCCGCTGCGCCGGTGCAGCTCGTCCGCGCGCGACGGGTCCGTGCAGAGCCGCGCCACCTCGTCGCGATCGAGCGGGCCGAGCTCCACCCGCTCGACCCAGGGGAGACGTTCGACCTCGGCGAGCACCGCGCGGAGCGGATGGCCTCGCGGCATGTCCGGCGTGCGCACCGTGAGCACGAGCAGCAGCCGCGCGTCCGACACCGCGCGAGCGAGGTACAAGAGCGCGTGCACCGACGGCGTGTCGGCCCAGTGCACGTCCTCCACGACGACCACGACCGGCTGGTCGTCCCCGGCGGCCGTGAGCGCGGATGCGAGCGCTTCGAACAGCAGCCCGGACGAGCCACCGCTCGCCGCGCGGCCCGGCCGGAGGGCGTCGAGGGCGTCGGTCCCACCCGCAGCGTCGGCGAGCGCATCGTCGCCGAGGGCCTCCGCGAGTCCGCGCACGATCGGGCGCAACGGCTGGAACGGCAGCCCCCCGTCGCCGAGGCCCACGCACCGGCCGACCAGCACGAGCGCGCCGTCGTCGGCACGGGCGAGGAACTCCTCGACCAGGCGACTCTTGCCGATGCCGGGCTCGCCGCCGACCACCACGCAACGTGCTTCGTTGACGGAGGAGGCGCGTGCGGCATCGAGCAGCACGTCGAGTTCCGCGTCGCGCCCCACCATGGACGGACGCGACGGGCTGCTGATCACGTCGGCTCGCCTCCCGGGGCCGGAGCGGACGGCGCATCCCCGAAGCGGGCTGCGCCGCGGTCACGGCCCCATGGTCCCACGGGGTGGGTGCGGGGCGCTGGACCCAGAACGGGGCGCACGGCCGCCCTGCCGCGGTGTCGACGGGACGCCGTCACGCGTGACGGTGGCCGCGGGCGGTGATGCGGGCACCGCTCAACGCGCTTGCGATGCGGCTGCGGATGCGGGCGATGAACCGGGGCCGCTCCGGGGCGACGCCCGCGGCTGCGGCGCGCTCGGCGATGCGGCGGCGGCGCTCGGCCTCGACCTGGAGGTCGGCGGCGCGGTGACGGTCGAGCTGGGCGGCGACGTGGGTGGTGGCGAAGTCCATGATCTGCTCCTCGGGTGCGGTGCTGCGTCGGTTGATGCATCCGAGATTCCTCCCTGAGGCACCTCACCCGGATCGGACAGGTGCCCTATATGGCACCTCAGATTGCGCGGCATCCGCCTCAGAATCAGCCCGCGGATGCCTCAGACAGCGCCCCACGGCACCGACGAGCGCGCCTCAGGACGCGGGCACGCCGAACAGCGTCGGCCACCAGGCCACGGCGAGCGGGTAGCCGATGAACGAGGCCATGTCGATGATCCAGTGCGCGATCACGAGCGGCATGGTGCGGCCCCAGCGGGCGTAGCACCAGCCGAACACGACGCCCATGGCGACGTTGCCGATGAACGGGCCGATGCCCTGGTACAGGTGGTAGGTGCCGCGCAGCAGCGCGCTCGCGCCGATGATGCCCCAGGTGCCCCAGCCGAGTTCGCGCAACCGGGTGAAGAGGTAGCCGACGACGATCACCTCCTCGACCAGCGCGGCGCGGAGCGCCGAGAGCACGAGGATCGGCACGGTCCACCAGAAGGTGTCGAGCGGCGACGGCACGACGGTGACGGTGATGCCGAGCGCGCGGCCGGCGGCGTAGAGCGCGAGCCCGGGGATGCCGATGACGAACACCAGGGCGACGCCGGTGCCGAGGTCGCGCAACGGGCGTGTCAGGTCGAACCCGATGCGACGGAAGGCGCTGCGCCCCGGCTGCCAGAGCAGGTAGAGCACGAGCGCGACGACGAACAGGTCGAAGAAGACGTCGAGGAACTGGTAGGTGAAGTCGAGCCACTCGCGTTCCGAGCGCGAGGTGTTGATCGAGGCCGTCTGGTCCCCGAGCGGGGTGTCCGCGGTGAGGCGGGCCGTGATCGAGACGATGGAGTAGACGGCGGATGCCCCGAGCGAGAGCCCGAGCACGATGACGAGCTCCCAGATCGTGCGGGAGTGGGACACGCGTCCCACTGGTGTCGATCCAGTCGATCCATTCGTCCACATGGCTTCGATTCTCACATCCCGCGCATCGCGCTCAAATGAGCATTCTTCGACTATTCGTTGCATCGTCGGCGCAGTTGACGCTCGAATCGTGCGTAGTTCGCAAAGAAACGCTCCGCTCGTTACTACTCGGTAACGAATTCCGCTTCAAGTTGGAACCACCCCCGCGCCGATTTAGAGTCTCTGTCATTGGTGTCGGCCGGCGCTCTCGGGCGCCGGTCGATCTTGTGGAAACAACTACACCTTGCACCCCTGCACAGGAGGAAATGTGAACATCAAGCGTGGGGCGGCTGGCGCAGCCGTCATCGCCGCGGGAGCACTCGTGCTCTCGGGCTGCTCGCTGCCGTATGAGTCAGAGGTCATCGAGGGAACCGAGATCACGGTTTCCTGGAACGACATCATCGACAACTTCAACAGCAGCAGCACCTCGGGTAACAACATCGCGAACAGCAATGTGACCTACCTGACGACGTCGAGCTTCAACTACTACGACAACTCGCCCGAGCTGGTCCAGAACACGGAGTTCGGCTCGTACGAGAAGACCAGCGACGACCCGCTGACCGTCGAGTACACCATCAACGACAACATCGTCTGGTCCGACGGCACGCCGCTCGACGAGGCCGACATGCTCCTGTCGTGGGCGTACATCTTCGCCGGCGTCACCGACGAGGAGGGCGCACCGCTCTTCAACTACGCGAACCCGCGTGCCGACCTCGCGAGCGCGACGCCGGAGATCGACGACAACAAGCTCGTCCTGGTCTACGACAAGCCCTACGTCGACTGGGAGGTGCAGTTCGGCATCGGTTCGGTCGCCGCGCACGCCGCCGTCCAGCTCGCGTACCCCGAGATCGAGGACGCGCAGGAGGCCAAGGACCAGCTGGTCGAGGCCATCCAGAACAAGGACTCCGAGTGGCTCGCGCCGGTCGCCGAGGCGTGGGAGGCGGACTTCCAGTCGGCCAACACCCCCGAGTCCGACCTGGTGAAGCTCTCGTACGGTCCCTACATCGTCGAGGACCTCGTCGAGGAGGACTACGTCACCCTCGTCGCGAACGAGGAGTTCGCCTGGGGCCCCTCGCCCAAGTACGAGCGGATCACCATCCGCCAGATCGCGGACCCGACCGCTCAGGTGCAGTCGCTCCAGAACGGTGACGTCCAGGTCGCTTCGGGCCAGCCCACGCCGGACGTGCTGCAGCTCGTCCAGGAGACCGAGACCGCTGACTACCACACCAGCGACGAGGCCACCTACGAGCACGTCGACCTGACCTTCAACAACGGCGGTCCGTTCGACCCGGCGACCTACGGTGGCGACGAGGAGACCGCGAAGGCCGTGCGCATCGCGTTCCTCAAGACCATCCCGCGCAACGAGATCCTCGAGAAGCTCATCCACCCGCTCAACCCGAACGCGGTCGTGCGCAACTCGATCCTCCAGATCCCCGGCTCGCCGATGTACGACCCGATCGTCGAGGCGAACGGTTCGGCCGAGTACGCCGAGGTCGACATCGAGGGCGCCAAGGCGCTGCTCGAGGAGGCCGGTGTCGAGACCCCGGTCGAGGTCAAGTTCTGGTACCCCGAGGGCAACGAGCGTCGTGCCGCCGAGTACGAGCTCATCGCCACCTCGGCCGCCCTCGCCGGCTTCGACGTGACCGATGATTCCGAGCCCAACTGGGAGTTCACCGACACCGCCGCGAACCCGACGAACCCGCACGACGCGGTCATCTTCGCCTGGGCGTCGACGAGCCTCGCGCTCACCGGCACCGACCAGTACCTCGGTACCGGCCAGCCCTCGAACTTCGGTGGCTACTCGAACGAGGTCGTCGACACCCGTCTGAGCGACCTCGAGACCGAGCTGGACGAGGACGAGCAGATCCAGATCCAGATCGACGTGGAGACCGAGCTGTGGGCTGACGGCTACGGCATCACCATCTTCCAGTTCCCGGGTCTGACGGCATGGGACCAGGGTGTCGAGGGCATCGCCCCGGCTCCGCTCGCGCCGTACTACTTCTGGAACTTCTGGGAGTGGGCGCCGTCTGACGGTGCGACCGCCGAGTAATCGGCTTCGCCTCACCCGGTGGGCCGGATGCGACCTCCGCATCCGGCCCACCGGCCTGATCCCGGCGGGCGGGCGCGGTTGCATCCCAGCCGACCCCGCCTATACTGACCTCTTCGAACCGGCAGCGGCCGATCGCCGCGGCCCTCGAGGGGTGTCGCCGGGTCTCGTGCCGAACCACCCGTAAGGACCCCCGGTGTTCTCCTTCGTCGCCAGGCGACTCGTCGCCACCCTGCTCGTCCTGCTCGTCGCGTCATTCGTCGTGTACGTGCTCACCGCCGTCTCGGGCGATCCGCTCGAGGAATTGCGCGGCAGCCGCGACCCCGACGCGCAGGCCAAGATCGCGGACCTCGCGAACAAGCTCGATCTCGACACCCCGCCCGTGCTGCGCTACTTCGCGTGGCTCGGCGGCGCCGCAGGCTGCCTCGTCGGCAACTGCGACCTCGGCATCTCCGTCGCTCGCGGCGAGCTGCCCGTCACCGAGGTCATCGCCACCGCGATGGGCTCGACCCTCCAGCTGGTCACGGCTGCCACGATCCTCGCCATCCTCTTCGGCGTCGCGATCGGCATGACGACCGCCCTGCGCCAGTACAGCGGATACGACTACACCGTCACGTTCGCGACCTTCGTCTTCTACTCGCTGCCCGTCTTCTGGGTCGCGGTGCTCCTCAAGCAGTACGGCGGCATCGCCTTCAACCAGTTCCTCGGCGATCCGGTGATCCCGTGGTGGTTCATCCCGATATTCGGGTTGGTGACGGGCTTCATACTGATGGCCGTCGTCGGCGGTGGGCTCGCCACACGGATCAAGACCTTCCTGTTCACGGGCCTCGCGGGAGCAGCGCTGCTCCTGCTGCTCGATGTCACGGGCTGGTTCGCCGAGCCGTCGATCGGCATCGTCGGCATCATCCTGTTCTCGGTGGCGAACGCCCTCATCGTCGCGAGCCTCACCACCGGACTCCGGGACAAGCCGGCCCTGATCGCCTTCGGCATCGCCGCCGTCGGCGCCCCGGTCGCGCTCTGGTTCCCGTTCCAGTTCCTGTTCTTCTTCGGCAACGCGTGGTGGACCATCGCGCTCGTCGCGATCATCCTCGTGGCGATCGGCGCGATCGTCGGTTGGCTCTTCGGCGGCGATCGCCGAGGCAACCTCGCACGCGTGGTCGGCCTCGCGGCCGGCCTCGGCACGATCCCGCTCGTGTTCGACCAGATGTTCCAGCGCTGGGCGACCTACGAGTCGATCATCCCGCTCTCCAGCGGCGTCATCTCGACCATCGGCTCCTCGACGCCGGCGATCGACCGCACCGACGACTACTGGCTGCAGATGCTCGACTCGCTGACGCACATGATCCTGCCGACCGCGACGCTCATGCTCATCTCGCTCGCCGCCTACACGCGGTACTCGCGGGCGAGCCTGCTCGAGGTCATGAACCAGGACTACGTGCGCACCGCGCGTGCGAAGGGCCTCTCCGAACGCGTCGTCGTCATGCGCCATGCATTCCGAAACGCCATGATCCCGATCGCGACGATCATCGCCTTCGACTTCGGCGGCCTGATCGGCGGTGCGGTCATCACGGAGACGGTCTTCGCGTGGAAGGGCATGGGAGCCGTGTTCTCCGATGCCCTCGCGCGAACAGACGTCAACCTGATGATGGGCTTCTTCCTCGTCACGGGCGTGCTCGCCGTCATCTTCAACATCATCGCCGACCTCTTGTACTCGGCACTCGATCCGCGAATCCGGGTGAGCTGACATGACCGACCCCAAGCACATCACCGAGGCCCCCGACGAGTCCCGCGGCAGTGAGATCAGCATCGAGCAGCGGCAGGTCGCCGGGCTCAGCCAGGGCGCGATCGTGCGCCGCCGGTTCTTCCAGCACCGCGGTGCCGTCGTCTCGCTCATCGCCTTCGGGCTGCTCGTCCTGCTGGCCTTCAGTTCCGTCGGCACCGTCATCGGCGGCAGCGGCGAGTACGCGGTCGACACGACGAGCGGCACGCTCGGCATCGACGGCTTCCGTATCGCGGGCTGGTGGGACAAGGACTGGTGGACCCGCTACCCGATCGTGAACGGCGGCCAGCCGACCATCACGCTCTGGCCGTTCTCCATCGGCGAGCACCCGTTCGGGCAGGACGACCTCGGCAAGGACATGTTCGCCCGCGTCATGCGCGGCACGCAGCAGTCGCTCGTCGTGGTGTTCCTCGCCGGCATCATCTCGACGATCATCGGCGTCGTCGTCGGCGCGTTCTCGGGTTTCTACCGGGGCCGCATCGACTCGCTGCTCATGCGCTTCACCGACGTGATCATCATCATCCCGATCCTCGTGCTCGGTGCGGTGCTCGCGACCACGTTCGGCGGCGACGCGCTCACGATCGGCATCCTCCTCGGCGCCATCGCCTGGACCGGCCTCGCGCGTCTCGTACGCGCGGAGTTCCTCGCGCTGCGCGAGCGCGAGTTCGTCGACGCCGCACGCGTCGCGGGCGCGAGCGACGGCCGGATCATCTTCAAGCACATCCTGCCGAACACCGTCGGCGTGATCGTGGTGAACTCGACGCTGCTCATGAGCGCGGCGATCCTTATCGAGGTGTCGCTCAGCTTCCTCGGGTTCGGTATCCAGACGCCCGACATCTCGCTGGGTCAGCTCATCAACCAGTACCAGGGCGCGTTCAACACGCGGCCGTGGCTGTTCTGGTGGCCGGGCATCTTCATCATCATCATCGCGCTGTGCATCAACTTCGTCGGCGACGGCCTCCGCGATGCGTTCGACCCGCGCCAGAAGCGTGTACCGAACTTCAACGGCCCGATGTCGGAGATGCGCCGCTGGTGGGCGCAGCGCGGCGCGGACCGCGCGGGTGCGGTCGCTCCCGGCGGGTCGGCGATCGATGCGTCGGCCCCCGACGGATCGTCGCGCGGCGGGTCGACCGAAGACCGGTGATGGCGATGTGCCTAGACCACGATGCCCAGTACGACCGCGAGGACGAGCACCGCGAATCCCGCGATCGTCGCCACGTGCAGCGTCACGTCGCGCGGGCTGCCGTCGTCGACCAGCCGGTCGCTGTCGCGCAGCTCCTCCCAGCGGCGCCGCACCAGGTACGCGGCCGCGCCCGAGTCGCTCGAGACGAGGTCGCCGGGTCGCACCGTGCCGGCCACGTAGCTCGACTCGGGCAGGTGGGTGCCGTGCTCCCGCTGCGCGAACAGCAGCGAGTAGCGGCCGGGTGCGGGTGCCGCCCAGGCGCTCACGCGCCCGTGCGTCGTGTCGAGCATGAGCGCGTAGCGCGTGTCGATGCGGCGGATCTGGCCCCACGGCACGCGGACCGTGCGGAACACGTTCGCGACCACGACCCCCTCGTCGTCGATGCGCACCGACGGCCGCCAGTAGGCCGCCCACGCGCCGAAGGCGAGCAGGGCGAGCATCGGCGTGAAGGCGAACAGGTCGCCCGGAGCACCCATGAGCGCCGCGACGAACCCGATGCCGCAGGCGACGAACACGGCTCCCGCGAGCCATCGACCGAAACGGGGGCGGAAGACATGTACCTCGGACACCACACCATCGTCGCAGACGCGATGCGAACCATCTCGAAAGGCCACCTCCAGTGAACGAGACGCAGAGCCGGACCGAACCGGTCCTCGAAGTGCGCGACCTCGGCATCGACTTCTGGGTCGAGGGCGAGTGGGTGTCGGCGGCACGTGGCATCAACTACACCCTGAACCCGGGTGACGTGCTCGCCATCGTGGGCGAGTCCGGCTCGGGCAAGTCCACGAGCTCGATGGGCGTGCTCGGGCTGCTGCCCGGCAACGGCCGTGCGACCGGCAGCGCGAAGCTGTCGGGCGAGGAACTCATCGGCGCGCCGGTGTCGAAGCTGCGCAAGGTGCGCGGCCAGGGCATCGCCGTCATCTTCCAGGAGCCGATGACGGCGCTGAACCCGGTCTACACGGTCGGGTACCAGATCGTCGAGGCGCTCCAGATCCACCACCCGAACATGCGTCGGAAGCAGGCGACCGATCGGGCCATCGAGCTGCTCACCCAGGTCGAGATGCCCGACCCGCAGAAGGCGTTCGACTCCTTCCCGCACCAGCTCTCGGGCGGCCAGCGCCAGCGCGCGATGATCGCGCAGTCGATGGCGAACGATCCGAAGCTGCTCATCGCCGACGAGCCGACGACCGCGCTCGACGTGACGGTGCAGGCGGAGATCCTCGACCTCATGCGACGCCTGCACACCGAGCTCGGCTCGGCGATCGTGCTGATCACCCACGACATGGGCGTCGTGGCCGATCTCGCCGACCAGGTGATCGTGATGAAGGACGGCGCCGTCGTCGAGAACGGCAGCGTGGTCGACGTGTTCGAGGCCCCGAAGCACCCGTACACGCAGGCCCTGCTCGCGGCCGTGCCGCATCTCGGCACCGTCTCGATCGACGAGGCCGAGGTCGCCGAGCGGGTCGAGTCGGAGTCGGTGCTGCACATGCGCGACGTCGTGCTCGAGTACCCGAAGCGCGGGCGCGTGCCGGCGTTCCGGGCGGTCGACGGCGTCGACCTCGAGATCCGTCGCGGAGAGGTCGTCGGCCTCGTGGGCGAGTCGGGTTCGGGCAAGACCACGATCGGTCGTGCGGCGATCGGCCTGCTCCCCGTGCACTCGGGCGAGATGACGGTCGCGGGCCGCAGCATGGTCGGCGTCAGCCCCAAGGAGCTGCGCGAGATCCGCAAGGACATCGGCATCGTCTTCCAGGACCCGGGCTCGTCGCTGAACCCGCGCATCCCGGTGGGCGAGTCGATCGCCGAGCCGCTCATCCTCGCCGGTGAGAAGGACAAGAAGGTCGTCAACGCCCGGGTCGAGGAGCTGCTCGACGCGGTGGAGCTGCCGCGCTCGATGCGCAACCGCTACCCGCACGAGCTCTCGGGCGGCCAGCGCCAGCGCATCGGCATCGCCCGCGCGCTCGCGCTGAAGCCGAAGCTGCTCGTCGCAGACGAGCCGACGAGCGCACTCGACGTGTCGGTGCAGGCGCGCGTGCTCGAGCTGTTCACGTCCCTGCAGCAGGACCTCGGGTTCGGATGCCTCTTCGTGACGCACGACCTCGGCGTCGTCGACCAGCTGGCCGACCGCATCGCCGTGATGCACAACGGCAAGCTCGTCGAGCAGGGCACGCGCGACCAGATCCTCCGCAACCCGAAGGACCCGTACACGCAGCGCCTGATCGCGGCGGTGCCGGTGCCGGATCCGATGGAGCAGCGCGAGCGCCGCGAGCGGCGTCGCACGACGCTCGGCTGATCGCACCGACCAGCCAGCGGTGACGAGGCCCCGAAACCGGCGGCGCGGGAACGCGCGGTTCCTCCTGGCGCGCGCCCGCGTCGCCCTGCCGGTGCTCGTGGCGCTCGCGGTCACGACCGCGGTCGCCGCGGCGACCCTCGCGGGGCTCGTCGGCGCCATCGCCGTCGTCGAAGCGCGCGCGGCTCTGGCAGCCGTCGCGGCGGCGCCGGGTGACGGCGACCGCGTGGTCGTGCGCCCGGTGACGGGCGACCCGGCCGATGCCATGCCCGCGGTACGCGACGCACTCGGGTCGCTCGGCGCACCGGGCGCCCTCGCGGTCGACGTCGACGGCCGCACCCTCGTGCTGACGCCCGACCCCGCGCGCTTCACGGCCGACGCTGCGGCGGCCCTCGCCCGCGGGCTCGGCGATCTCGATGACGCCGTGGTCGACGCCGGCGGCCCCGAGGTGCAGGTCTCGGGCGGGCTGCGCCGCACGTTGGTCGATGTGCTGCCGGGGCTCGAGTCACGGCGCGGCCCGACCGCGGTCGCCGTCGGCATCACCGGGCTCGTCGCCGTGGTCGCGGTGGCGGCGGTCGCGCTCGAGGTCGTGCGCGTGCGCACCACGGAGACTCGACTGCAGCGCGCCCGCGGCGCCTCGCGTCGACGTCTCGTCGGCATCGCGGCCTCCGAGGCCGCCGTGGTCGCGGCGACCGGGGCCATCGCGGGCGCCGTCGCCGGTACGCTCGCCGCGGCGCTCGTGGGCGGCATCGTGGTCGGCGGCTGGCCGGCGGTCGCCGTGGGCGCTGCCGTCGTGCTCGTCGCTGTGGCCGCGGTGGTGATCGGCACATTCCGCGGCGCCGACCGCACCTCGGCGCGTGCGGACGGCACGGCGCTGATCGGAACGGCCGTGCTCGTCGCGATCGTCACGGGCGTGGCCGTCTGGCAGTTCGCGCAGGCGGGCAGCGCGGTGGTCGTGCGCGGCGACGGATCGCGCAGCGTCGACCCGATCGTCGCGATGGCTCCGGCACTCGTGCTCGCGCTCGCGGGACTCGTCGCCGTCGCCGTTGCGGCGCCGATCGCCCGCGCGATCGCGGCCGCGTTCCGGGCCAGCCGCGGCGCGAGCCCGGTGACGCCGCTGCGTCTCGCCTCGCGCCGGCCCGCCCGACACGCGGTCACCATCGCCGTCGTCGTGCTCGCCGCCGGCGCCGTGACGCTCGCGGTCGCGTACCGCGGCAGCATCGAGGCGCTCGGCGCCGCCCCCGAGGACGTGCGGGTCGGTGCCGACGTGCGCGTCGAGCTGCCCGACGGGGTGGCCGCTGGCGACGTCGCCGCGGTCGCCGGCGCCGACGCGGCCATGGCGGTGCGCCCGCTCGAGGTGCGGGGGAGCGACGGCACCATCCCCGTGCTGCCCGTGCAGGCGGCACAGCTCGGTGACGTGCTCGCCGACGCCGACGGCACGATCGACCCGCAGGCCCTCGCGGAGGCGCTGGGCCAGGGCGGCGACGGGCCCGCGGGCGTCGCGCTTCCGGAGGACACCCGGTCGTTCACGGTCGAGTTGCACGTGCCCGAGGGGGAGTACCAGCAGTCCGACGGGTCGACCTTCACCGGCCCACCGCCCGCGATGAGCGCGGGATTCGTCTTGGCCGACGCGGAGGGGCGCTTCGCGCAGCTCGCCGCGACGAACGTGGAGATCACCGAGCTCGAGGAGTCCGAGGTCGGCCAGCTGGTCGAGTTCGAGAATCTCATGGATTCGACGACCGAGCTCGAACTGCCCGCCGGCGGTCCTTGGACGATCGTCGAGTTGCGCGTCGGGCACGCCGAGGAGTGGGGGGTCGGGGCGCCGGCCGGAGCGCCGGTCGACCTCGTCGTGCGCGCGGACGGGCAGCCGGTCGACCTCAGCCCGCTCCAGCTGGCACCTGGCGGCGACGGGTCGATCCAGGCGTTCGGTGAGGGCATCCGGGTGGTCGTGCCCTCGCCCTCCGGCCCGTCGACCGAGGCCGTGCGCGCGGTCCCCGCGGGCGCGCCGACGCGGGTGCCCGCGGTGTTCACCGAACAGGTCGCCGCCGAGCTCGGCGCCGAGGTCGGCGACGAGCTCTCGCTGCGCATCCCGACCATGAACGCCACGATCGACTTCGAGGTCGCCGACGTCATCCCGCTGCTGCCCGGTGCGCCCGACGGGCAGGGCATCCTGACCGACCTGGTCACCGCGTCGTTGTCCGCTGCCGTGCCGCTCGAGCCGACCGAGGTCTGGTTCGGCACGACGGATGCAGCGGAGGTCGCGCTCGCGGTCGAGGAGGCGTTCCCCGCGGCATCCGTCGACGCCGCCGACCCCCTCGCGGCCGCCGACGCCGAGCGCACCGCCATCGCGTTCGTGCTCGCGGCCGCGGCCGCGACCGTGCTCGCCCTCGTGGTGCTCGTGCTGCGCCGCACGCGCACGAGGCAGGACACGCGCGAACTCGCCGTGCTCGCGGTGCTCGGCCTCGGCCGTCGCGGCGCAGCCCGCGTGCGCACGCTCGAAGAGGTCTCCACGCTGGTACTGGGCGCCGTCGGCGGGGTGGCCGCGGGCCTCGCGACCGCGTGGGTCGTGGTGCCCGCGCTCGTGCGCGGCGCGTACGTCGACCTGCCCGACACGTTCCCGGTCGTGCTCGACGTCGACCCGCTGGTACTCGGCGCCGCGGTCGGCGCCCTGCTGGCCGCGAGCATCCTGATCGCCGCGACCGTGCGCGCCCCCGCCGCGCTCGCCCCCGTGCTCCGGGAGGACGAATGACGAAGTCCCCGGGCATCGCGCGGCTGACCCGCCGCCGCTTCGCCACGCCCCGCAGCGCCGCGCTCGTGATCGTGGCGCTCACGGCGCTCGTCGCGTTCGTCGTCGCCGCGGCGCCGCGCGCGTTGGCCGGCGTGATCCGCGACGAGGTCGCCTACCAGGTCGACCAGGTCGCGCCGACCGGCCGCGACCTCACCGGCCGCATGCTCGTCGCGCCCCTGCCCGGCGCCGCGACCGACCCCGCGGCCGTCGAGGGCTGGGACGAGGGGGCGGATGGCGCGTTCGGTGCGTTCGGCGAACGGCTCGGCGAGGTCGTCGCCGGCGTCGACCCTGCGCTCGCACCGCTGCTCGGCGAGCCGGAGTTCGCGGTCTACGAGGTGCCGATCGTCGCCGAGCCCGAGGAGCTGCCCGCCACCGCCCCGACGGGCGTCGTGCAGCTGCTCGCCGACGCGCGCATGCGCAGCGAGCTCGACCTCGTCGAGGGGGAGTGGCCGGCGACCTATGGCGGCACCGGCGAGCTCGAGATCGTGCTCGCCCGCGACGCCGCGGAGACGATGGCGTGGCCGGTCGGCGAACTGCGCACCATGCCCGGGAACCTGGGCCCGAACGACCCGCCCGGCGAGCCGGTGCGTCTCGTCGGCCTGGTCGAGGCGGTGGACCCCGACGCGGACCGCTGGCAGCACCTGCCCAACCCGCTGAGCGCGGCCATATTCGATGACGGCAACCGTCGCCCCACCGCCACTGCGGCCGCCTACGTCGACGCCGCCGGCTGGCACGACCTGCCCGCCCGTCTGCACTACCAGCCGCAGACCACCGCGTGGATTCCGCTCGACGCCGACGCCGCCGCCTCGCAGGACCCGTCGGCCCTGCTCGCCGCGATGCGCGGCGCGACCGCGCAGTCCGAGCGCATGGACGACAGCGGCGACGCGCGCATGCGCTTCTCCAGCTCGGTCGTGGAGGTGCTCGCCACGGCGGTCGCCCGCTCGCACGCTGCCAGCGCGATCCTCACGGTCGCCGCGGTCGGCCCGATCGCGGTGAGCGTCGCGCTCGTCGTGCTCGCCGCCTCGCTCGTGGTGCGCCGCCGACGCGGCGACCTCGCGCTCCTCGCCGCCCGCGGCGCGCCGATCGGGCTGCTCCGCAGGCTGCTCGCGCTCGAGGGGCTCATCCTCGGCGTGCCGGTCGCCGTCGTGGCGGCCGCCGCCGCGGTCGCCACGGTGCCGACCGACGCAGGCTGGCTCGGCACCGCGATCGCGGCGCTCGTCGGGTTCGTTCCCGCCGTCGCGCTCGCTGGTGCGCTGCGCCCCGCGTCGCTCACCCCCGGCCGCGCCGACCTCGACGCGCCCGTGCGCGGTCGCGCACGGCGCATCGTCGAGGGCGCCGTGCTGCTCGTCGCGGCGATCGCGGTGACACTCCTCGTCGTGCGCGGCATCGGTCCGTCGACGGGCGGCGTCGACCCGCTCGTCGTCGCGGCGCCGCTGCTCGCGACCGTCGCGCTCGCGCTCATCGTCGTCCGGCTGCATCCGCTGCCCATCGCCGCCGTGCTGCGGCGCGCCACCCGCGGCCGCGGCGTCGTCGCGCTCGTCGGCGCCGCCCGCACCCTGCGCGACCCCGCCGCCGGCACCACCGCCGTGCTCGCGATGCTCGTCGCCGTGGCGGTCGCGGTGTTCTCGTCGCTCGTGCTCGCGACCGTCGACGGCGGCGCGCAGCAGGCGGCCGAGCGGCAGGTGGGCGCCGACATCCGCGTGTCGGGACCGTTCTTCGACGACGAGCGCACCGAGGCGATCCGCGCGGTCGACGGCGTGGAGGACGCCGTCGGCCTGCTCGTGGGCGACCGCGCCCCGGTCGACGGACCCGACGGCGGCTCGCCCGCGATCGTGCTCGCGACCGAGACCGAGCGTCTCGCCGCCGTGCAGGCCGACCTCGACGAGGGCTTCCGCTTCGTCGACCTCGCGCCCGGGGACGACACCGTGCAGGCGCTCGCCTCGCCTGCGCTCGTCGAGGCGGTGGGCGACGGCACCATCACGGTCGCGTACACCGACGTCGAGGTCGTCGGCGAGATCGCCCGCGTCGCCGGCGAGAACACGCCCGCCGAGTGGCTGCTCGTCGACGCCGAGGACTACCGTGCAGTGACCGCGCTCGGCTTCTTCCCGCAGGTGCTGCTGATCGACGTCGCCGACGGTGCGGATGCCGGTGCGGTCGCCGCGGCCGTCTCCGAGACCATCGGCGGCCCGCACGCCGTCGAGCGGCTCGACGAACGCACGACCCGCATCCAGGGCTCACCCGCGGTGACCGCACTGCGCGTGGCGCTCCTGCTCGCCCTGGGCCTCGCGGTCGTGCTCTCGATGATCGCCGTGCTGCTCGTCGCGGGCGTCTCGCGCGACGCGCGCTCGCGCACCATCGCGCTGCTGCGCACCATGGGGCTCGACCGCCGCCAGTCGCGCGGCATCGTCGCGTGGGAGTTCGCACCGCTCGGCGCGACCGCGCTCGTCGGCGGCACGATCCTCGGTGCAGTGCTGCCCTGGCTCGTCGTGGCCGCGGTCGACCTGCGGCCCTTCACCGGCGGTTCGGTGCAACCCGGCATCGCCGTCGACCCCGTGCTGACCGGTGCGCTCGTCGCGGCCGTCGCCGTCGCGCTCGCCCTCGCGGTCGTCGTCGGCGTCGCGACCGCGCGCACCACCTCCATCGCCACCGTGCTCCGAACCGAGGAGGACCGATGACCACCACGTCCATCGCCGACACCGGCCCCGACATCGAGTGCCACGGGCTCGTGCGCATCTTCACGGTCGCCGACATCGAGGTGCAGGCGCTCCAGGGCCTCGACCTGCTCGTCGACCGCGGCGAGCTCGTCGCGCTCGTCGGCGCGTCGGGCTCGGGCAAGTCGACGCTGCTGTCGATCCTCTCGGCGCTCGACGCGCCCACCGCGGGCAAGGCGACCGTCGCCGGCCGCGACCTGCCGTCGCTGTCGAACCGCGAGCGCGTGCGCTACCGGCGCGAGGTCGTCGGCTTCGTCTGGCAGCAGACCGCGCGCAACCTCCTGCCGTACCTCTCGGCGCTCGAGAACGTGCAGCTCGCCCGCGCGATCGGCGGCGACCGGAGGCACCCCGAGCGGGCGCACGAACTGCTCGACCTCGCGGGCGTCGCCGACCTCGCCGGCCGCCGGCCCGCCGAGCTGTCGGGCGGCCAGCAGCAGCGCGTCGCGATCGCGGTCGCGCTCGCGAACGACCCGCGCGTGCTGCTCGCCGACGAGCCGACCGGCGACCTCGACGAGCACGCGTCGGTCGAGGTGCTCGAGACGTTCGAGACCGTGAACCGCGAGCTCGGCACGACGGCGCTGCTCGTGACGCACGACCCGACCGTGTCGGAGCACGTGCAGCGCACGGTGCAGATTCGCGACGGGCGCACCTCGACCGAGGTGCTGCGCTGGACGCACACCGACGACGAGGGCCGCGAGCACGCCATGGCCGAGGAGTTCGCGGTGCTCGACCGGGTCGGCCGGCTCCAGCTGCCCGACGACTACATGGCCCGCCTGTCGCTGCGCGAGCGCGTGCGGCTGCGGCTCGAGGCCGACCACGTGGGGGTGTGGCCGGGCCACCGGGGCGCGCCCGAGCCGGGGAGCGCCGACGCTGCGCCGGTCGACCAGCACGAGGCATCCGCATCGCCCGAAGGCGACGACCAGCAGGGAGGCGACCGTGGCTGAGCACGTGCTCGAGGCGGAGGGTCTCTCCGTCGTCCACCGCACGCCGGCCGGTGACGTGACCGCGCTGGCCGACGCATCCCTCACCCTCTCGCCCGGCGAGTTCGTGGTGCTCATCGGCCCGTCGGGTGCGGGCAAGACGACGCTGCTGCACGTGCTCGGTGGCATCCAGCCGCCCACGACCGGCACCGTGCGCGTCGGCGGGGTCGACCTGACGACGGCCGCCGAGTCGGAGGTCGACCGCATCCGGCGCGACGAGGTCGGCTTCGTCTTCCAGTCGTTCGGCCTGATCGGCGCGCTGTCGGCGCAGGAGAACGTCGAGCTGCCGCTGCGCATCCAGGGGGCGGATGCCACGGAGCGCACCGAGCGCGTCGGCATGCTGCTCGACCGGGTCGGCCTCGCCGGCCACGCGTCGCAGCGCCCTGCCGAGCTCTCGGGCGGGCAGCAGCAGCGCGTGGGCATCGCGCGTTCGCTCGCGGGTCGCCCGCGCATCCTGCTCGCCGACGAGCCCACCGGCCAGCTCGACTCGACGACGGCCGCGGCGATGGTCGAGCTGATCGCGTCGATCGCGCACGACGACGGACTCGCGGTGCTGCTCTCGACGCACGACCCGTCGATCGTGGAGCGCGCCGACCGGGTGCTCGAATTGCACGACGGCGTGCTGCGATAGGCTGTCCTGTCGGCTTCCCGACGTCTTCCCTCACCTCCAAGGACTCCTTCATGGCCTCCGCCACTCGCTCCGACGTGCGCAACGTCGCGATCGTCGCCCACGTCGACCACGGCAAGACCACGCTCGTCGACGCCATGCTCAAGCAGACGCACTCGTTCGCCGAGCACGCGCACGTGGACGATCGCGCGATGGACTCGAACGAGCTCGAGCGCGAGAAGGGCATCACGATCCTCGCCAAGAACACGGCGGTGGAGTACGCGGGGGAGCATGCGACCGGCGGCCCGGTCACGATCAACGTGATCGACACCCCCGGCCACGCCGACTTCGGCGGCGAGGTCGAGCGCGGCCTGTCGATGGTCGACGGCGTCGTGCTGCTGGTCGACGCGAGCGAGGGCCCGCTGCCGCAGACCCGCTTCGTGCTGCGCAAGGCGCTGGAGGCGCGCCTGCCGGTCATCCTGCTGGTGAACAAGACCGACCGGCCGGATGCCCGCATCGACGAGGTCGTCGCCGAGAGCCAAGATCTGCTGCTCGGCCTCGCGTCCGACCTGTCGGACGACGTGCCCGACCTCGACCTCGATGCGATCCTCGACGTGCCCGTCGTCTACGCCTCCGGCAAGGCCGGCCGCGCGTCGACCACGAAGCCCGCGGACGGCGCCCTGCCCGACTCCGACGACCTCGAGCCGCTGTTCGAGGCGATCCTCACGCACATCCCGGCGCCGACGTACGACGACGAGGCGCCGCTGCAGGCGTGGGTCACCAACCTCGACGCGTCGCCGTTCCTCGGCCGCCTCGCGCTGCTGCGCGTGTTCAACGGCACGATCCGCAAGGGCCAGACGGTCGCGTGGGTGCGCCACGACGGCTCGCACTCGAACGTGCGCATCACCGAGCTGCTGAAGACCAAGGCGCTCGAGCGCCACCCGGCCGAGGAGGCCGGCCCCGGCGACATCATCGCGGTCGCGGGCATCGAGGAGATCACGATCGGCGAGACGCTCGCCGACCCCGAGGACGTGCGCCCGCTCGAGGCGATCCACGTCGACGACCCCGCCATCTCGATGACGATCGGCACGAACACCTCGCCGCTCGTCGGCAAGGTGAAGGGGCACAAGCTCACGGCACGCATGGTCAAGGACCGCCTCGACCGCGAGCTCATCGGCAACGTGTCGCTCAAGGTGCTCGACATCGGCAAGCCCGACGCGTGGGAGGTGCAGGGTCGCGGCGAGCTCGCCCTGGCGATCCTCGTCGAGCAGATGCGCCGCGAGGGCTTCGAGCTCACCGTGGGCAAGCCGCAGGTGGTCACCCGCACGATCGACGGCAAGGTGCACGAGCCCTACGAGCACCTCACGATCGACGCTCCCGAGGAGTACCTCGGCGCGATCACGCAGCTGCTCGCCGCCCGCAAGGGCCGCATGGAGAACATGACGAACCACGGCACCGGCTGGGTGCGCATGGAGTTCGTCGTGCCGAGCCGCGGCCTCATCGGCTTCCGCACCGAGTTCCTCACCATCACGCGCGGCACGGGCATCGCGAACGCGATCTCGCACGGCTACGGCGAGTGGGCGGGCGTCATCACGACCCGCAACAACGGCTCGATCGTCGCCGATCGTGCGGGCGTCGTGACGCCGTTCGCGATCATCGCCCTGCAGGAGCGCATGACGTTCTTCGTGAACCCCACGGAGGAGGTGTACGAGGGCATGGTCATCGGCGAGAACTCGCGCAACGACGACATGGACGTGAACATCACCAAGGAGAAGAAGCTCACGAACATGCGCTCCTCGACGGCCGACACCTTCGAGTCGATGACGCCCTCGCGGCAGCTCTCGCTCGAGGAGTGCCTGGAGTTCGCCCGCGAGGACGAGTGCGTCGAGGTCACGCCTGAGAAGGTGCGCATCCGCAAGGTCGAGCTCGACGCGACGGCCCGTGCACGGGCCGCATCGCGCCTCAAGAAGCAGGCCTAGCCGCAGGTTCCGGATGCCGGTGGGCGGACGCCCACCGGGGAGCAGGGGTCCGTGCGCAGTCCGGCGCGGCCACCAATACCGAGCATTCTTTCAGGTTCGGTCACGTAGCGTACGTCGGGTCGTTCCTCGACCGTTACCCGAATGTTACTTTTGCTCTAGGTTCCCCCAGCTATGCCCCGTCGTTCCACCGGCCGCCGTGCCGCCCCGCGCCGCAGCGTGTTCGCCCCCCGACGCCGCCGCGCCCTGCGCTCGACGTCGCGAAGCGCACAGCGCGCGACCCAGCGCACGACGCCACGCGTCGTCCGCGGCGTGCAGCGCATGCTCCGCGACGCGTCGGTCGCGACCTCGCGCTGGTTCGAGGGCCCCGAGCGGCCGCTGAGCGCCGAGGCGTACCGGGCGCGCAAGGCGCGCCTCCGCACCGCGACGAGCGGCCTCGGGTTCCTGTTCGTCGGCGCCCTCGCGGTGTCGACGACCCTGCCCGCCGCCGCCCTCACGTCGCGCGACGGCGAGGTCCAGGCGTCGGTGTACGACCAGGCGCCGGTCGAGGACCCGCAGACGATCGTGGTCGGCGCTGCCGAGCTGGAGCCCGTGCAGGCGGGTGCCTACGACGTCGAGGAGGCCCCGCCGCCCCTGTACACGTCGGTCGCCGGCGTCGGCGTCACGGCCCTCGCCGACGTGGAGAAGGTCGTCTGGCCCTTCCCGAACTACACGAAGGTCAGCGACGGCTTCGGCTACCGTGTCGCGCCCTGCTACGGCTGCTCGACCAACCACGACGGCGTCGACTTCAACCCGGGCGCGGGCACGGCGATCGGTTCGATCTCCGACGGCGTGGTCATCACGGCGACCGCGGCCGGCGGCGGACTCGGCAATTACGTCGAGGTGCAGCACAACATCGGCGGTCGCCTCGTCACGAGCCTCTACGCGCACATGCAGGCGGGATCGATCCAGGTCTCGGTCGGCCAGCAGGTCACCGCCGGCCAGACGCTCGGCCGGGTCGGCTCGACCGGGCAGTCCACGGGCCCCCACCTGCACCTCGAGATGTACTACACCGACGGCGTGCGCTTCGACGGCTACGCCTGGCTGCTCAGCCACGTCAACTGACGCGACCGAGTCAGCGGCCGGTGAACTCCGGCGTGCGCTTGTCGAGGAACGCGCTCGTGCCCTCGCGCATGTCCTCGGTGCCGAACGCATGCGAGAACCCGTCGATCTCGAGTTCGGTCGCACGCTCGGTCGGCGTGCCCGACGCGTCCACCAGCACCCGCTTCGCGAGCGCGACCGCGCTCGGCGACCGCGTGCCGATCTCGTCGAGCGTCGCACGCGCAGCCGCGAGCAGCGCGTCGCGGTCGGGCTCGACGCGGGAGACGAGTCCGATGCGCTCGGCCTCGGCGGCGTCGACCATGCGACCCGAGTAGATGAGCTCCTTCGCCCGGGCCAGCCCGACCGCACGCGGGAGCCGCACGGTGCCGCCGAACCCCGGGATCACGCCGAGCGACACCTCGGGCAGCCCGAACCTCGACTGCTCGGACGCGTAGACGAAATCGCAGGCGAGCGCGAGCTCGAGGCCGCCGCCGAGCGCGTAGCCGTCGACGCAGGCGATCACGGGTGCGCCGAGCGCCTCGATGCGCGCGACCGCGTCGTGCCCGAGCCGGCCCATCGCGGCGGCGCCCTCGGCGTCGAGGTCGGCGAGCTCGCGGATGTCGGCGCCCGCGACGAAGGCGCGACCGCCCGCGCCGACCAGCACGACGCCACGAAGGGCCGTACCGGCCTCGGCGAGTGCGTCGAACGCCGCGGAGAGCTCCTCGAGCACGCGCCGCGAGAGCGCGTTGAGCGCCGCGGGCCGGTCGATCGTGACGATCGCGACCGCGCCGTCCCAGGTCGTCGTGATCACGGGCTGGTCGTCCATGGGGCTCCTCGCGTCGTCGGCAGGTCGAAGACCCACGGTACGCGACCCGGCCGGCACGCGGGAAGCGGGTCGTGGGTGACCCCGATGCGGGCGCGCGACGCGCGCAATACACTGCCAGCATGCCCTCCACCGCACTCCGTGCCGCCTCCGCCGTCGCCCTGTCCGCCGCCCTCGCCGTGGGCCTCAGCGGGTGCTTCGGCAACCCGCTCGAGCAGATCGTGAACCAGGGCGTCGAGGAGGCCATCGAGGGTGCGACCGGCGGTGCGGTCGGCGTCGGCGAGATGCCCGAGGGCTGGCCGAACGAGGTGCCGGTGGTCGACGGCGAGGTCCTCTTCGGGGCATCCGGCACCGCCAACAACGAGACCGGCTGGGCCGTGACCATCCAGGCCGAGTCGTCCGACGCGCTCGAGCAGGCCCGGCAGCAACTGCTCGCCGCAGGCTTCGCGGAGGACGACACGTTCGCCGAGGCGGGCACCGCCGGCGTCGCCGCGTTCAGCAACCCCCGCTACGACGTGGTGGTCACGGCGGGCAACGACGGCATCGTCTACGTCGTCGTCCCCGCAGGTCAGTGACCGGCGGGCTCGCCCGCGTCGGCGTCATGGCCGGCGCCGTGCTCGCGGGCGCCGCGTACGGCCTCCTCGGCACGCTCGGACACCGGCTGGCGTGGACCGTCGGCGCGGCCACCATCCCGTGGGGCATCGTCCTCGCGCTCGCGGGGGCGGCCGCGCTGCTCGCCGGATTACGCCTCGTGACGCACGACCGCTGGGTCGCGTTCGCGGGCGCGTTCGGCCTCGTCGGCGTCGTCTCGCTGCTCTCGCTGCCGCAGGCTGGCGGAACCGTGCTGGTCTCGGAGGGCATCGCGGGCCTCGCGTGGGCGGTCGGCCCGACGCTCATCGCCGTGCTCGTCGTGGCATGGCCGGCGCTGCCGCAGTCGCGCCGCACCGACGCGTAGACTGGCCGGGCCCGCCTACCGAAGGGAACGCGAACACCGTGACCTATGTCATCGCCCTCCCGTGCGTCGACGTCAAAGACCGCGCCTGCATCGACGAATGCCCCGTCGACTGCATCTACGAGGGGGAGCGTTCGCTCTACATCCACCCGGACGAATGCGTCGACTGCGGCGCGTGCGAGCCGGTCTGCCCGGTCGAGGCGATCTACTACGAGGACGACCTGCCCGACCAGTGGGGCGACTACTACAAGGCCAACGTCGAGTTCTTCGACGACATCGGCTCGCCCGGCGGGGCGGCCAAGGTCGGGGTGATCGCCAAGGACCACCCGGTCGTCGCCGCGCTGCCGCCGCAGGCCCACTGACCGTGGCGCTCGGCGAGCTCCCGGACTACCCCTGGGACCTTATGACGCCGTACCGCGAGCGCGCGGCGCGGCACCCGGGCGGCACCGTCGACCTCTCGATCGGCTCGCCCGTCGACGCCACGCCCGACGTCGTGCGCGACGCCCTCCGCGACGCCACCGACGCGCACGCGTACCCGACGACGACCGGCACCCCCGAACTGCGCGCGGCCATCGTGGAGTGGTTCGCGCGTCGCCGTGGCGTCACCGGACTCACGGGCGATCACGTGCTGCCCACGATCGGCTCGAAGGAACTGGTCGCGATGCTGCCGTTCATGCTCGGCGTGGGCGGGGGCGACGTGGTCGTGCACCCGCGTGCCGCCTACCCGACCTACGCGGTGGGCGCCACCTTCGCGGGCGCCGACGCCGTGGCATCCGACGACCCCGCCGAGTGGCCCGCCGAGACCGCGCTCGTCTGGCTGAACAGCCCCGGCAACCCCGACGGCCGCGTGCTCGACGTCGAGGCGCTGCGCGCCGCACACGCGCGGGCGCGCGAACTGGGGGCCGTCGTCGTGAACGACGAGTGCTACGCCGAGTTGGGGTGGGATGCCCCGTGGGACGCGCAGCGCGTGCCGAGCATCCTCGACCCGCGGGTCGTCGGCGACGACCGTACCGACACCCTGGCGGTGTACTCGCTCAGCAAGCAGTCGAACATGGCCGGCTATCGCGGCGCGTTCGTCGCCGGTTGCCGCACCCGCATCGCGCGCCTGCTCAACGTGCGCAAGCACGGGGGGCTCATGCCGCCCGCGCCGCTGCAGGCGGCCATGGTGGCCGCCCTGGGCGACGATGCGCACGTCGCCGAGCAGAGGGCCCGCTACCGCGCACGCCGCGACGCGCTCGTGCCGGCGCTCATCTCCGCCGGGTTCCGCATCGACCACTCCGAAGCGGGCCTGTACCTCTGGGCCACCGAGGGGCGCGACGCCTGGGAGAGCATCGACCGTCTCGCCGGGCTCGGCATCGTCGCGGGCCCGGGCCACTTCTACGGCCCGCACTTCCCGGAGCACGTGCGGCTCTCGTTGACGGCGACCGACGAGCGCGTCGCCGAGGCGGCGGCACGGTTGTCGGCCGCGTCCTGAGTCGGGCGGCCCCGGAGCATCCGCTCGCCATTGGCTGAATCGTGCAGGCGTCCACGGGGATCGTTGGCGGATGCGACAGTAGGTCGCCGTGCCGTCTAGGCTGTATGCGGGCGCCCCGGCCGTGAACCGGCGGGCGTGCACCATCCCCCGAGACACACCCGGATCACAGGAGGCGCCGTGGGCGACGTCGAGACGCGAACGAGTGGCGAGCCGGAGCAGGCGACGCTGACCTACCCGGGAGGGACTGCGAGCTTCCCGGTCGTTCCGTCGGTCGAGGGGGCATCGAGCATCGACATCTCGACGTTCATGAAGCAGACGGGCATGACCACGCTCGACTACGGCTTCGCGAACACCGCCGCGACGCGCTCGTCGGTCACCTACATCGACGGCAACCAGGGCATCCTGCGCTACCGGGGCTACCCGATCGAGCAGCTCGCACAGGGCTCCACGTTCCTCGAGGTCGCCTGGCTGCTCATCTACGGCAACCTGCCGACCGCTGACGAGCTCGCCGCGTTCGACGAGCGCATCCGCCGTCACACGCTCCTGCACGAGGACCTCAAGCGCTTCTTCTCGGCGCTGCCGCACACCGCGCACCCCATGTCGGTGCTCTCGAGCGCCGTGTCGGCGCTGTCGACCTACTACGAGGACTCGTCCGACCCGAACGACCCCGAGCAGGTCGAGCTCACCACCATCCGCCTGCTCGCGAAGCTGCCGGTCATCGCCGCCTACGCGCACAAGAAGTCGCTCGGCCAGGCGTTCCTCTACCCGGACAACTCGCTGTCGTACATCGACAACTTCCTCAAGATGAACTTCGGCATCCTCGCCGAGCCGTACGAGATCGACCCGACCGTGTCGGCGGCGCTCGACCGGCTGCTCATCCTGCACGAGGACCACGAGCAGAACGCGTCGACCTCGACCGTGCGCCTGGTCGGCTCGACCGGCGCGAACCTGTACGCATCGGTCTCGGCCGGCATCAACGCGCTGTACGGCCCGCTGCACGGCGGCGCCAACGAGGCCGTGCTCGAGATGCTCGCGCGCATCAGGGACTCGGGCGAGGGCGTGCGCGGCTTCGTCGAGCGCGTCAAGCGCAAGGAGGAGGGCGTGCGCCTGATGGGCTTCGGCCACCGGGTGTACAAGAACTACGACCCGCGCGCGAAGCTCGTCAAGGAGAGCGCCGACGCCGTGCTCGCCGGCCTCGGGGTGAACGACCCGCTGCTCGACATCGCCAAGGAGCTCGAGCAGATCGCGCTCGAGGACGACTACTTCCGCCAGCGCAAGCTCTACCCGAACGTCGACTTCTACACCGGCGTCATCTACAAGGCCATGGGCTTCCCGACGCGCATGTTCACCGTGCTGTTCGCGATCGGCCGCCTGCCCGGGTGGATCGCGCACTGGCGCGAGATGCAGCTCGACGGCTCGACCAAGATCGGCCGCCCGCAGCAGCTGTACGTGGGCGAGTCCGAGCGGCAGTTCCCCACGCGCTGAGACCGCGCGGCAGCTGCGCGCTGAGACCGCGCGGCAGCTGCGCGCTGTGACCGCGCGGCGGCTGCGCTCGCAGAGCGCGTGGCAGCACCCGGCGCGAGCCGGCTCAGCCGCCCGCGGGCCGCATGAGCAGGGTCTGCTCGGCGAGCTCCTGCGTGCGCTCGAGCGTGAACGGCCACGGCAGCGTGCCGCCGCGCGCCCAGACGTCGGTCTGGTCGACGTAGTTCCGGTCGAACGCGTGGCCGGAGGCGCCCGACACGTTCACCCAGCGCGACGCGTCGAAGTCGGAGAGGTCGACGAGCATGCGCATCGACGGCACCGAGGTCGCGTCGAAGCCCTCGCGCGCGTCCCACGCGGTGGCGTCCACGATCGCCGACGAGCCGCCGAGCTGCCAGGGTCCGCGGTCGAGCAGCAGGCGTGCGGGCAGCAGTCCCGTCTCGCCGAACGCCTGGCTGCGCAGGTGGAGCTGGTGCAGCCGCCCCCACCGCCACTGGGCGGGGTCGGAGCCCATGCGATCGGCCGACTCCTGCCAGGCCGAGGCCATCGCGCCGGCGAGTGCGTCGTCGCGTCCGCCCGACCACCACGCGGAGTCCGGCTCGTCGAGGAGGCCGTCCACGACGCGGATCCAGCGGTCGCCGCCGGCGGGGCGGGTGCCCTCCGGGAGGTCGCCGAACAGGTCGCCGAGCAGCGTGCTCCAGACCACCTGGAAGTACGCGGCGCCCGCGCCGTCGACGTCGCTGACGCCGTCCCAGTCGGCGAGCAGGTCCTGCCCGAGCGCGGCGTCGCCGTCGAGCGAGAGTTCCGCGAGCACCGGCAGCAGCATCGCCGCGGCGGGGTCGACCTGGTCGACCTGCAGGTTCGCCATGGTGGCGAGGCTCACCGGCTGCTCGGCCGCGATCGCCTCGCGCAGCACGCGGTCGATGCGCGTCGCTCGGTAGCCCTGCGCCCAGTCCTGCGTGAGCATCGGGCCGTCGCCGGCCTCGAGCGGGGGGGTGTTGGCGGCGACGAGGTACCCGCGGTCGGGGTTCGACTCCGAGGGCATGTCGTCGAACGGCACGATGTCGCTCCAGCGGTAGTCGCCCGTCCAGCCGGGCACGGGGAACGTGCCGTCGCCGGTCTCGCGCACGGGCACCCGGCCCACCGCCTGCGAGCCGATGCCGCCCTCGACGTCGGCGTAGAGCAGGTTCTGCGCGGGCAGGTCCCAGCGCTCGGCCGCGGCCCGGAAGCCGCTCCAGTCGCTCGCGCGGTTCATCGCCAGGATCGCGCTCGGGGTGCGCGACGGCGCGAACCCCGTCCACTGCAGCGCGAGCTCGTACGATGCGTCCTCGAACTCCGCCGCCTCCGGGTACTCCTCGGCCACGGCGTCGAAGCCGTCGTCGAGCCCGGTCACGAGCGGCCCGTGGCCGGTCGAGCGGACCGTGATCGTCACGGGAGCGCCGCCAGCGACCTCGATGACCTCGCGGCGCTCGTCGAACGAGACCATGGTGTCGCCCTGCAGGTACTCGCCGCCGTCGACCCGCTCGACGTACAGGTCGGTCGTGTCCGCGAGCAGGTTCGTCGGCGTCCACGCGATGTCGGCGTTGTGCCCGGCGATGATGCCGGGGACGCCCGCGAAGCCGAAGCCCGAGACCTCGTATCGGCACTCCTCGGAGACCGGCGCGCAGCGCAGGCCCGACTGGGTCCAGGCCGACGGCAGGGCGGCCTCCAGGTGCGGGTCGCCGGCCAGCAGCGGCAGCTCCGTCGCGGTGTGCGCACCGGCGACGACCCAGGAGTTCGACCCGATGTCGGCACCGGGCGTGGTCAGCACGGCCGGGAGGGCGTCGAGCCGGGCACGCAGCTCGGCGAGCGGTGCGGCCAGGAGCTCCTCGTCGGCTTCGGCGGCATCCGTCGAAGCACCGTCGGCCTCACCCTCGGCCTCGTCGCCCTCCTCGGGCAGCGGCGGCGGGTCGCCGATGATCGTCGGCGCCGCGTCGTAGTCGAACCCCGGGTGCAGGCGCTCGACCTCCTCGGGCGGCAGCGCGGTCGCCAGCAGCGCCCGGTCGAGCTCGTCATCGAGGTTCGCGCGCAGGTCCCACGCCGCGGCCTTCAGCCAGACCGCCGAGTCGACCGGGGTCCACGGCTCGGGCTCGTAGCCCGGGAACTGCAGCCCGAGCAGCGCGTACTCGAGCGACAGGTCGGCTCCGCTCCGCTCGTCGAGGTAGGCGTTGACGCCGGCCGCGTACGCCTCGTACACGGCGCTGGTGGTGTCGTCGAACTCCTCCACCTCGCGCTCGGCGACCTGCCGCCAGCCGAGCGTGCGGGCGAGGGCGTCGGATGACACGTACTGCTCGCCGAGCAGCTCGGCGAGTCGTCCCGATGCGGCGTGCCTGCGGTAGTCCATCTCCCAGAAGCGGTCCTGGGCGTGCACGTACCCCTGCGTGAAGAAGAGGTCGGCGGTGGTCTCGGCGACCACCTGCGGGACGCCCGCGTCGTCGCGGTAGACCACCGCGGGCAGGTCGAGGCCGGCGACCTCGATGCGGCCGGACGTCTCGGGGAACGACCGCTGCACGGTCCACCAGACGAGGCCCGCGGCGACGACTGCGGCGACGAGCACGAGCACGAGCAGGCTCACGAAGAACGCGGTGATGCGGTGTCGGTGGGTGCGAGGCCGGTCGGATCCCACGCATCACTCCTTCGTGTCGATCGAACGGCTCCGCCGGCGGTCGCGCCGGGTGGGGCCACTGTACCCGAGGGGTCTGGCCGGATCGGTCAGGCGTGCAGCTGCGCGTTCAGCGCGACGCCCTCCCCGCTGCGCGAGAGCACCTCGACGGCGCCGGTGAGCGAGTTGCGGCGGAACAGCAGGTTGGGCGTGCCCGAGAGCTCGACCGCCTTGACCGTCGTGAGACCGCCGTCGGCGCGGCGCGGCCCGTCGACCACGACGATCTTGGTGCCCGCGGTGACGTAGAGCCCGGCCTCCACGACCGTGTCGTCGCCGATCGAGATGCCGATGCCCGAGTTCGCGCCGAGCAGGGCCCGCTCGCCGATGGCGACGCGCTGCGTGCCGCCGCCCGAGAGCGTGCCCATGATCGACGCGCCGCCGCCGATGTCGGAGCCGTCGCCGACCACGACGCCCTGCGAGATGCGCCCCTCGACCATCGAGCTGCCGAGCGTGCCGGCGTTGAAGTTGACGAAGCCCTCGTGCATGACCGTGGTGCCGGGCGCGAGGTGCGCGCCGAGCCGTACGCGACCCGCGTCGGCGATGCGCACCCGCTCGGGGGTCACGTAGTCGAGCAGGCGGGGGAACTTGTCGAGGCCGGTCGCCTGGATGCCGTGGCGCCGCAGCACCGGCCGCAGGCGGTCGAAGTCGGCCGGATGCACCGGGCCGGCGTTGGTCCAGACGACGTTCGGCAGGAACCCGAAGATGTCGTCGAGGTTCAGCGTGTTCGGCGCGACCACGAGGTGCGAGAGCAGCTGGAGGCGCAGGTACGCGTCGCTCGTCGAGGCGGGCGGCGCGTCGAGGTCGATGTGCTCGGTGACCACGCGCTGCGTGACGCCGCGGCGGTCGTCGTCGTGCGCGGCGGCCTCGAGCGCGCTCGGCACGACGTGGTGGTCGGCCGGCGGCGCGCCCAGCGCGGGGGAGGGGAACCAGGTGTCGAGCACGGTGCCGTCGGTCGCGATCGAGGCGATGCCGTGCCCCCAGGCGGAGCGGTCGGACGACGGGTCTGATGCGGTGGCGGGCATGCGTCCAGCGTAGCGGCCGGGACCGGTCGGCCCGGTTTCGTAGACTGGCCCGATGACCGCCTCGGACGCCCCCGCACCGGCCCTCGACCTGACGGCGGATGCCGTCGAGATCACGCGCGCGATCTGCGACGTGCCATCGGTCTCGGGCGACGAGGCGACGCTCGCCGACCTGATCGAGCGGGCACTCGCGCCCGCCGCCCACCTCGAGGTGCTGCGCGACGGCGACGCGGTCGTGGCGCGGACCGACCTCGGCCGCGACCGCCGGGTCGTCATCGCCGGGCACATCGACACGGTGCCCATCAACGACAACCTGCCGACCCGGTTCGAGACGATCGACGGCGTCGAGTACCTGTGGGGCCGCGGCACGGTCGACATGAAGGCGGGCGTCGCCGTGCAGCTGAAGCTCGCGCTCGAGCTGGCGGCCCCGGCGGTCGACGTGACCTGGATGTGGTACGACCACGAGGAGGTCGCGGCCGACCTGAACGGCCTCGGCCGGCTGGCCGCGCACCGGCCCGACCTGTTCGCGGGCGACTTCGCGATCCTCGGCGAGCCGAGCAACGGCGCCGTCGAGGGCGGATGCAACGGCAACCTGCGCGTCGAGCTCCGCGCGCGCGGCGTGCGGGCCCACTCCGCGCGCAGCTGGGTGGGGGAGAACGCGATCCACAAGCTCGCACCCGCGCTCGAGCGGCTCGCCGCGTACGAGGCGCAGACCGTCGAGGTCGACGGGCTCGCCTACCGCGAGGGCCTCAACGCGGTCGGCGTCGGCGGCGGGGTCGCGGGCAACGTGATCCCCGACGACGCGACCCTGCACGTGAACTACCGGTTCGCGCCCAGCCGCTCGATCGACGAGGCGGTCGCGCACGTGCGCGAGCTGTTCCCCGAGTACGAGCTCACCGTGGTCGACAGCGCCGACGGCGCACGGCCGGGGCTCGACGCCGCGCTCGCGCAGGAGTTCGTCGCCGCGGTCGGCGCCGAGGCGAAGCCCAAGTACGGCTGGACCGACGTCGCGCGCTTCAGCGCGATGGGCGTGCCGGCGGTGAACTTCGGGCCCGGCGACCCGCTCAAGGCGCACGCCGACGACGAGCGCGTGCCGCTGCACCAGATCCGGGACTGCGACGCGGCCCTCCGGGCATGGCTGAGCGGTGACTGAGCCGGGCGCCGACACCGGCAGCGTCGTCGACGGTCGCACCGCGCAGCGCGCGCCCGGGCGCGCGCGTCGCCTCGTGGCATCCGCCCCGTGGTGGGTGCAGGTCATCGTCGTCTACGGCCTCGCGCGCGCGGTGAGCACGGCCATGGTGCTCGTGCTCGCGAGCGTGCAGCAGGCCAACCCCTGGACGCGCGCGTCGCCGAGCTACTGGGAGTACGCGAACATCTGGGACGCGCGCTGGTTCGGCTATGTCGCCTTCTCCGGCTATCCGACCGAACTGCCCCTCGACGACTCCGGGCACGTGACCGAGAACGCGTGGGCGTTCATGCCCGTGTACCCGGTGGTCGTGCGCCTCGTGATGACGGTGACGACCCTGGGCTGGGACGTCGCCGCGGTGCTCGTCTCGCTCGCCGCGGGCCTCGGCTCGGCGCTGGTGTTCCACCGCCTGATGAGCCGCTTCCTCGAGCCCGACCGGGCGCTGTTCGCGGTCGTGCTGTACTGCGTCGCGCCCGTGTCTGTCGTGTTCGGGTTCGGCTACGCCGAGGCGCTGTTCCTGCTGCTGCTGAACACCGCGCTCCTGCTGCTCGTCGACCGGCGGTACGAGTGGCTGTTCCCGGTGGTGACCGTGATGGCCTTCACGCGGCCCGGCGCGCTCGCGCTCTCGCTGGCCCTCGCGCTGCACTGGCTGCTGCGGTTCCGCGCCCGGCGCACCGAGGCGTTCCCGATGGCCGAGCGCGTGATCGCCGCATCCGCCGCCGTGTACACCGGACTGGTCGGCCTGGCCTGGCCCGTGGTCGCGTGGGTCGCGACGGGCCTGCCCGGGGCGTACTTCGACACCGAGCTGGCCTGGCGGGCGCCGTACATCGGGCGGGACGAGCTCGTGCCGTTCACCGCCTGGTTCCAGTCGGGCGACTGGTGGCTGGGCCAGCCGCTCGGCACGATCGTCGTGGTCGGGCTGATCGCCGCGTTCGGCCTCGTGCTGTTCTCCCCGGCCGTGCGGCGGCTCGGGGTCGACCTGCGGCTGTGGCTGCTCAGCTACGCGCTGTACCTGCTCGCGGTGTTCTTCCCCCAGTCGAGCGTGTTCCGGCTGCTCGCGCCGATGTTCCCGCTGCTCGGCGCGGCCGCGCTGCCGCGGTCGACGATCTACCGCGTGTCGATGGTCGCCGGGTTCCTCGCACTGCAGTGGGGCTGGTTGCTCATCTGCTGGGGCATCGACGGTGCCGACTGGACTCCGCCGTGATCGGTGTCATGGGCGCGTCGAGGCGGGTGTCGTGCGGCCCGGATGATCCCCAACCGATTTCCACACCTCGCGCGGATGCCGGATAATGGAGTCGTCAGGCCACGAAAGGGGAGCTCAATGGCGGCCATGAAGCCACGGACCGGTGACGGGCCTATGGAGGCTGTGAAGGAGGGTCGCCTCATCATCGTGCGGGTTCCGCTCGAGGGTGGCGGTCGTCTCGTCGTCTCGGTCAACGATGCGGAAGCCAAGGAGCTGCACGACGTGCTCGGCGGCGTGGTCGACGCCGGCTAGAGCATCGTTCTGCAGGGCCCGCGCGTGGTGCGCGGGCCCTTCGCATGTCCGCGCGCGGCGGGACGGCGCGTGCGGGCCCGTCAGGTGCCGAGCTTGACGATCTGCAGCAGGCCCTCGCCGGCGGGGGAGAGGCTGGTCGCGACGGCGTTCGAGCCCGCCAGCTCGGAGATGAGCGTGCGGAAGCCGGACGCCACGGGATCGCGCCGGGCGGGGTCGGCGACGCGGCCCTTCCAGAGCGCCCGGGCCACGAGCACGGCGCCACCGGGCATCGCGAGGCGCAGCGCGTGCTCGACGTACTCGATCGCCGACTCGGGGTCGGCGTCGACGAGCACCACGTCGTAGGAGTTCTCGTTCATGCGCGGCAGCACCTCGCCCGCGCGCCCCGCGATGAAGCGCGTGCGCGTCGGGGCGATGCCCGCGTCGGCGAAGTTCTCGCGCGCGTGCTGGTGGTACTCGGCCTCGCTGTCGATCGAGGTGAGGTGGGCGTTGCGGCTGCCGGCCAGCAGCCAGAGGCCGGAGACGCCGACGCCCGTGCCGATCTCGATGATCGAGGCGGCGCGGCCCACGCCCGTGAGCACCGACAGCTGCGCGCCGACCGCGGGCGAGACGGGCTCGATGCCCAGCTCGAGCGACTGCTGTCGCACCCGGGCGATCGCCTCGGGTTCGACGACGGTCTCGTCGGCGAACTTCCAGTTCAGGTCATGGTCGGACACGTGCGCGGCTCCCGGTACTCGTCGGCGTCCAGCGTACGACTCTCCCGACCCGTTCTGCGGTCGCCTCGCCGCGCAGTAGGCTGGTCGCATGCTCGGCCTGACCTTCGAGAAACTCCTCATCATCGGGGTCATCGCCGTGTTCCTGCTCGGGCCCGACAAGCTGCCGATCTACACCCAGAAGCTGGGGCAGTTCGTGCGTTCGCTGCGCGACATGGCGAACGGCGCGAAGTCGCGCATGAAGGAGGAGATGGGCGACGAGTTCGACGAGGTCGACTGGCGCAAGCTCGACCCGCGGCAGTACGACCCGCGGCGCATCGTGCGCGATGCGCTGAGCGACGTCGACCCGTTCGCCGAGCCGAAGCCGAAGTCCCAGGCCATGACGGCTGCGGCGGCCGCGACCGCCGCGGCGGCCGCGAAGAACGGGGACGGGGCACCGGTGGGAGCCGCATCGTCGCCGTTCAAGCGCGCGCCGCAGTCGGTCGCGGTCGGCGAGGCCGCACCGTTCGACGCCGAGGCCACCTGACCGGTCGCCGCAGCGGGGGCGGGCGGATGCCTCCGAGCCGGCCGGCACCGTCGGGTCAGCGCCTCCGGAGCGCGCGCTGCGCGCGCAGCAGCAGCAGCATCGGCTGCTCGAGCCGGCGCCACTCGCGCGCCGAGTTCGGCGGGGCGATGGGGCCGTTCGCCGCGGCGATCGTGACCGACTCGACGTAGCGCTTCAGGCCGTCGGGGCCGTTGCGCCGGCCGAGCCCCGACTGCTTCGAGCCGCCCATGGGGGCCGCGATCGAGCTGAAGCTGCCGCGGTAGCCCTCGTTGATGTTCACCGACCCGGTCTCGAGCGCCGCGGCCACGCGGCGGGCGCGCGGCACCGAGCCGCCCAGCACGACGGCGTTCAGCCCGTAATCGCTGGCGTTGGCGGCGAGCACGGCCTCGTCGTCGTCGTCGACCACGGAGATCGCGGCGATCGCGCCGAACGTCTCCTCGGCGAAGCACTCCATGTCGGGCGAGACGTCGGCGAGCAGCGTCGGCTCGAACGCGTACGGCCCGAGGTCGGGGCGGTGCGCGCCGCCGGCGAGCACCGTCGCGCCCTTCGCGAGGGCGTCGTCGAGGTGCCTGCGCACGCGATCGAGCTGCGCGCGGCTCGTGAGGGTGCCCACGTCGCCGGTCGACCGCGGAGACGGGTCGATGACGAGGCCCTCGATGGTGCGCACGAGTGCCGCGGTGAACGCGTCGGCCACCCCGCGCTGCACGTAGATGCGCTCGGGCGAGACGCAGAGCTGCCCCATCGAGGAGTAGCAGGCGTAGGCGGCCTGGCGCGCGGCGCGTTCGGGGTCGACGTCGTCGAGCACGATCAGGGGGTTCTTGCCGCCCAGCTCGAGCGATGCGGGCACGAGCCGTTCGGCGGCCTTCGCGGCGATGCGCCGGCCGGTGGCGGTCGAGCCGGTGAAGGCGATGACGTCGGCGCGGTCGGTGACGGCCTCGCCGATCGTCGCGCCGTCGCCGGTGACGACGGCCCAGAGGTCGCCCGGAAGCCCGGCGTCGACGAGCGCGCGGCGCAGCTCGAGGATGTTCAGCGCGGCCTGCTCGTCGGCCTTCTGCACGACGCCGCAGCCGGCGGCGAGGGCCGGGATCACGTCCATCGCGGCGAGCGAGAGCGGGAAGTTCCACGGGGTGATGACGCCCGCGACGCCGCGGGGCCGGTACCGCACGCGCGCGTCGACGACGGTCGGCGCGCCGCTGTGCACGCGGCGGCTGCGCAGCACGCTCCGGGCGGCGAGCGCGTTGTAGCGCGCGGCGGCGGCCGCCTGGTAGACCTCCTCGAACGCCTGGCCGCGGGTCTTGCCGGTCTCGATGCGCACGAGGTCGATGAGCTGCTCGCGGCGCGCGACGATGAGGTCGTGCGCGCGCAACAGCACCTTCCGCCGGTGCGCGAAGCCCGCGCGGGCCCACGCGAGGTGGGCGAGGCGGGCGCGGGCGAAGGCGTCGGCCACGTCGTCGGGGGTGCTGAGCGGCAGCTCGTGCAACGGTTCGCCGGTCGCGGGCGCGAGCACGGTGCGGGTCTCGCCGCTCGTGGCGACGACGTCGTCGTGCAGCTCGGCCAGCCACTGCGGGTCGGGTGCTCCGCCGCTCCGGGTCGGCGCGACGGGGGCGTGGGCGAGATCGGCCGGGGCGGACATGTGGACAGTCTAGGTCAGATGACCCACTTCGCTTCCGAGCGGTTATGCTGCCCGTCATGACTGCGACGGAACGCCCGCTCGGCCGGTCGACGATCGCCCGCTACGCGGTCGGATCCATCGGCACCGGCGGCTTCGGCACGCTGCCCGGCCTGGTGCTCGTCTTCTACCTGACCGACACCCTCGGCGTGACCGCGCTGCTCGCCGGTGCCATCGTCACCGTCGCGAAGGTGTGGGACGTCGTCATCGACCCGGTGATCGGGTACCGCAGCGACCGCGCCCTCGCGCGCACCGGCAGCCGGCGCGGGCCGATGCTGCTCGGCGCGATCGCCCTGCCCGTCTGCTTCCTGCTCACGTTCGCCGTGCCCGAGGGGCTCGCGCCGGGCTGGGCGGCCCTCTGGGTACTGGTCGCGTTCGTGCTCTGCGCGACGGCGTTCTCGCTCTTCCAGGTGCCGTACATCGCGCTGCCCGCCGAGATCACGTCGGGCTACGACAACCGCACGCGCCTCCTCACCTGGCGGGTCGTGGTGCTGAGCGCGGCCATCCTGCTGTTCGGCGCGGGCGCGCCGGCGCTGCGCCGCGCGGGCCCCGACGAGTACATGGGCTACCTCGTGATGGCGCTCGTCGCGGGCCTCGTGATCGGCGCGGGCCTGTTCATCGCGAGCTTCACCGCGCCGAAGGGCCAGCCCACGACGGATGCCATCCGGGCGACGCCGCGCGCATCGGCCTGGCGGGGCATCCGGGAGCAGTACGCGGCGGGCGTGCGCGTGCTGCGACGGAGCGCCCCGTTCCGCGCACTGCTGTCGACGTTCGTGCTGCAGGCGCTCGCGACGGGCCTCATGCTCGCCGCCGCCAACTACGTCGCCGTCTGGGTGCTGCACTCCGACGACGCCCTCACCTTCCTCTTCCTCGCGCTGATCGGCCCGGCGATCCTCATGGCTCCGGCGTGGGGTGCGGTCGCGCGCCGCGTCGGCAAGGAGCGCGCGTTCGCCTGGGCCAGCCTGCTCTTCGCGGTGGCGACGCTCGGGCTCACCCCGCTGCTGTTCGTCCCCGGCGCGTGGGTGTACCTGCCGGTCGCGCTCGCCGGCGCCGCCTACGCGGGCATGCAGTCGCTGCCCATGGCGATGCTGCCCGACGTGGTGTCGGTCGACGCCGCGACCCACGGCGAGGGCAGCGCCGGCAGCTTCGGCGGCGTGTGGACCGCGGGCGAGACCGCGGGCATGGCGCTCGGCGCGAGCGTGCTCACGGTCGTGCTCGCGATCACGGGCTACGCCGAGTCGGTGGGCGCGGAGGTCGTCACCCAGTCGCCGGCGGCCGTCGCGGGCATCGCCATCGCGTTCAGCATCGTGCCCGCCGCGCTCGCACTCACCAGCCTCGCGACGCTCGCCCGGTACCGGCTGCGTCGCACCGACATCGAACGCGCCGCCGAGGCGCAGGAGGAGACCCGATCGTGACCGAACCCGCCCCCGACGCCCTCGCGGTGCTCGACCGGCTCGACGCGCTGCGCGCGGCCGACGCACCGACCCACGGCGGGCGCGTGCTCTCGTACGTGTACGACTCGGGCCGCCCCGACCTCGACGAGCTCGCCGCACGCGCCGCGCGGGCGGTGCAGCCGGTGAACGGGCTCGACCCAACCACGTTCGGCTCGGTCGCGGTGATGGAGCGCGAGCTCGTCGGCTTCGCGCGCGAGGCGTTCCACGGCGGTGACGACGTGGTCGGCTCGGTCACGTCGGGCGGCACCGAGAGCTGCATCCTCGCCGTGAAGACCGGGCGCGACGCGTGGCGTGCGCGCGGCGGCGAGGGAACGCCGCGCCTGGTCGCGCCGAGCACGGTGCACGCCGCGTTCCGCAAGGGCGCGCACCTGCTGGGGCTCGACCTCGACATCGTGCCGGTCGACCCCGCGACCGGTGCGCCCGAGGCATCCGCCATGATCGACCGGCTGGGGCCCGACGTCGCCCTCGTCGTGGTGAGCGCGCCGTCGTACCCGTTCGCGACGCTCGATCCGGTGGCCGAGGTGGCGGATGCCGCGCTGGCGCAGGGCGTCGACCTGCACGTCGACGCGTGCATCGGCGGGTTCGCCCTCGCATTCTGGCCGACCGAGGTCGCCCCGTGGGACTTCCGCGTGCCCGGCGTGACGAGCCTGTCGGCCGACCTGCACAAGTACGGCTACTCGCCGAAGGGTGCCAGCGTGCTGCTGCAGCGCGGGCGCGACCGGCAGCGCCACCAGTACTTCGCCACGACCGAGTGGTCGGGGTACCCGGTGGTGAACCCGACGCTGCTCGGCTCGAAGCCCGCCGGCCCGCTCGCGGGTGCCTGGGCGATCGTGCAGGTGCTCGGCACCGACGGCTTCACCGAGCTCGTCGGGCAGACCGCGCGTGCCACGGCCGCGCTCGTCGAGGCGGTCACCGCGATCGAGGGCCTGCGCGTGGTCGGCGAGCCGACCGGGCCGCTGCTGGCGGTCGCGGCCGACGACGCCGTGCCCGCCGAGCGCCGCGTCGACCCGCACCGCTGGGCCGACGCCGTGCGCGCCCGGGGCTGGCAACTGCAGCTGCAGCCCGCGCACCGCCAGGCCGACGGCACGGTGCTGCCCCGCACCACGCACCTCACGGTCACGCCCGTCACAGAGTCGACCCTCGACGGCCTGCTGCCCGACCTCGCCGCAGCGGCCGACGACGTGCGCGGCGAGCCCGGGCTCGACGGCACCGCGCTGCTCGACGGGCTCGGAGGCGCCGCGGCGCTCGGCGCGCTCGCCGGCGGCGTCGACTCCGACACGGCGGCCGGCCTGCTCGGCGGGCTGGGCCTGCTCGCGGCCGACGGTCCGGCGGTGCCGGAGTCGCTCGCGCCCGTGCTCGCACTCGTCGAGGTGCTGCCCGCACCGCTCGCCGAGCGGCTGCTGGTCGAGCTGCTCGGACGCCTGGTCGAGCCGGCCTGACCGGGTTCGCTCGCGGCCACCCGGCGCCTCAGCCGGGCAGCTCGCAGCGCTCGCCGACGAACGCGTAGATCTCGCGCCGCAGGTCGTCGCCCGACACCAGGTCGAGGTCGCCCGAGCGGTCGCCCACGGCGACCTCGAACGGCAGGATGGTGCCGCGCTTGTCCTCGGCGATCGCGTGCGGGTCGCACCGTGCGGGCGCGATCTCGAGCGGGATCGTGGACGGCTCGTCGTCGCCGCGCACCTCGAGGTCGAGCGGCCAGATGGTGCCGTCGGCCGCGTTGAGCAGCGTCGTCGCGCGGACGTCGCCGATGCGCAGCATCCGCTCGCCCCCGGCGGGCTCGACCGACACGTCGATCCACGCGCGCTGCCCGGCACCCGCGCCCTCGGTGCGCAGGGCGTCCGGCATCGAGAATCGCGCGACGCCCGCGATCGCATCGGCCAGGCAGTCCTCGTCGTTGATGCGGTCGAGCACGCCCTGCTCGTCGACCGCGGGCAGTCGCGCGGTGCGGCTGCCGTCGTCGCTCGCCCACGTCACCTCGACGACGGGCGGAGCGGCCTCGAGCCCGTCGCACACCGACTCGGGCAGCGGGATGCGCAGCGCCACCGCGCGACCCGGCGTGAGGGTCACACCGTCGGGGTCGACCGCCGCATCGACGAACCGGTCGGAGACGAACGCGACCTCGGTGACCTCGAGGGTCGAGGCCCCGGCGTTCTCGAGCCGCACCTCGAGCACGCGCGGCACGTAGTCGAGCCGGTGCTGGAACACGACGACGTCGAGGCCCTCGGGCGGATCGGACACGTCGTCGCCTGCGGTGCAGCCGGCGCACGCGACCAGCAGGGCGGATGCCCCGAGCGCCGCGCCCGCGCGCATCAGCGCACCCGTACCCCGAGCGGTCGCCCCTGGAGCGAGCGGGGACGCGACGCGAGCGCGGCCGCGACGTCGTCGATCGCCTGCGCGGCCGCGTCGTCGGGGTCGGCCACCACGACGGGGAGCCCGGCGTCGCCGCCCTCGCGGAGTGCGATCGAGAGCGGCACCGAGGCGAGGAGCGGCACCGCTTCGTCCTGGCCGCGCGAGAGCCGGGCCGCCACGTCCGCACCGCCGCCCTCGCCGAACAGCCGCAGCAGCGAGCCGTCGGGCTGGGGCAGGCCCGCCATGTTCTCGATCACGCCGAACACGTGCTGGCCGGTCTGGCGCGCGACCGTGCCGCTGCGCTCGGCGACGTCGGCCGCGGCGGGCTGCGGCGTCGTCACCACGAGCACGTCGGCGTGGGGGAGCAGTTGCCCGACCGAGATGGCCACGTCGCCGGTGCCGGGCGGCAGGTCGAGCAGCAGCACGTCGAGGTCGCCCCAGTAGACGTCGGTCAGGAACTGCTGGATCGTGCGGTGCAGCATCGGCCCGCGCCACGCGACGGCCGCCTGCGGGTCGTCGACGAACATGCCGATCGAGACGACCTTCACGTCGTGCGCGACGGGCGGCAGGATCATCTCGTCGACCCGGGTCGGTCGCGGCGCGCGGCCCTCGTCGTCGACCATGCCGAGCACCCCCGGAATGGAGAAGCCGTGCACGTCGGCGTCGAGCACGCCCACGGCGAGCCCGCGCCGGGCGAGGGCGACCGCGAGGTTCGCCGTCACGGTGGACTTGCCGACGCCGCCCTTGCCGCTCGTGACGGCGTACACCCGCGTGAGCGAGTCGGCGTCGAACGGGATGCCGCGCTTCGGTCGCCCGGCCTGCAGCTTCTCGGTGAGCGCGCGCCGCTCGTCGGGCGTCATGACCGACAGCGTCACGCCCGCGTTGCCGTCGCCCACGACCGACTCGGCGGCGGTGCGCACGTCGCGCTCGATGCGGTCTGCGGCGGGGCATCCGACGATCGTGAGCTTCACGGCGACGTGCACGCCGTCGCCGGTCTCGGTGACGGCGCCGATCATGTCGAGCTCGGTGACGGGTCGGCGTATCTCGGGGTCGAGCACGCCGTCGAGCGCCCGCAGCACCCGCCCGGTGACCGAGTCGGCTGCGTCAGCCTGCGGCATTCGCGCCCTCGTCCTCGTCGGCGTCGCGCGCATCGAGCTCCTCGACCAGCGCGCGCAGCTCCGAGCGGATGAACTCCTTCGAGGCCATGTCGCTCATCGCGAGTCGCAGCGCCACCACCTCGCGGGCGAGGTACTCGGTGTCGGCGAGGTTGCGCTCGGCGCGCTGGCGGTCCTGCTCGATCTGCACGCGGTCGCGGTCGTCCTGCCGGTTCTGCGCGAGCAGGATGAGCGGGGCGGCGTACGACGCCTGCAGCGACAGCACGAGGGTCAGCGCGATGAAGCCGTAGTCGGCCCGGTCGAACTGCAGGTTGGCGGGCGCGAACGTGTTCCAGCCCATCCACAGGAGCACGAACATGGTGAGGCCGAGCAGGAACCACGGCGTGCCCATGCCGCGCGCCACGACCTCGGTGAAGCGGCCGAACCGGTCGCGGTCGCGGGTCGGCGACGCGGCGCTGCGCGAGCCGCCGCCGCGCGAGGCGTCGGAGCGCGAGCCCTGGCGGTCAGCGCGTGCCATTCGCGTCCCTCCTCCGCGTGCGTCGTCCGGTCTGGAGCGGGATGCTGCCCGTCAGCAGCTGCTCGCGCGCCGCGGCGCGCCGGCGCACCTCGTCGTCCTCGTCGGGTTGCGAGCGCCAGTCGTCGGGCAGCAGGTAGTCGAGCACGTCGTCGATCGTGACCACGCCGAGCAGCCGATTGCGCTCGTCGACGACGGGCACCGACACCAGGTCGTAGCTGGCGAGGATGCGGCTGACCTCGGCGGCCGAGGTGTCGCCGGAGACCGGCTCGAGGCCCTGGTCGATGAGGGTGCCGAGGCGTTCGTTGGGCGGGTACCGCAGCATCCGCTGGAAGTGCACCATGCCGAGGAAGCGACCCGTGGGCGGCTCGTGCGGCGGCATCGTCACGCACACGGCAGCGCCGAGCGCGGGCGGCAGCTCGTGCCGACGGATGAGGGCGAGGCCCTCGGCGACCGTCGCATCGGCCGACACGATGATCGGCTCGTTGGTCATCAGGCCGCCGGCCGTGTCGGCCTCGTAGGTGAGGAGGAACCGCACGTCGTCGGCCTCCTCGGGCTCCATCAGGTCGAGCAGCTGCTCGCCGCGCTCGAGCGGGAGCTGGGCGATGAGGTCGGCCGCGTCGTCGGGCTGCATGTGGTCGAGCACGTCGGCGGCGCGCTCGTCGCCGAGCGTTGCGAGCAGCTCGACCTGGTCGGCCTCGGGCATCTCCTCGAGCGCGTCGGCCAGTCGGCCGTCGGGCAGCTCGGCGGCCACCTCGCGACGGCGGTCGGCGGGCAGCTCGAGCATGGTGTTGGCGAGGTCGGCGGGCTTCAGCTCGGAGTACGCGGCGATGAGGTGCTCGGCCGACTGCTGCTGGCCGGCGCCCGAGCGCTCGGTCACCTCGCCCCAGCCGACGAACGCCGTCGCCCCGCGTGCGAACGGCGACGCGCTCGTCTTGCGCCGGCGCACGAGCAGCTGCGAGACGTCCCACTCGCCCTGCGCGTGCTCCTCGATCGCGACGTCCTCGATCGTCGCCTCGCCCGACCCGTCGTCGAAGTCGACGTGGCGCCCGAACATCTCGGCGATGAGTCGCACCTCGCCACCGCGCTGCTCGAACCGGCGCATGTTGATGATGCCGGTCGTGATGATCTGGGTGCTCGAGATGCTCGTGACGCGTCCGATCGAGACGAACACGCGGCGCTTGCCGGGGATCTCGACGATCAGCCCCACCACCCGGGGCGGATCGTCCTTGCGGTACACGACGAGCACGTCGCGCACCTTGCCCACGCGGTCGCCGACGGGATCGAAGACGGCGCAGCCGGCCAGCCGGGCGACGAAGACTCTCGAGGCGCTCACCCCTCGAATCTACCCCCGGGTCCCTGCCCGAGGCGTGCATGGGACAATGGGCGCGTGACGAATCCGAGGATGCTGGGTGGCCGCGGCACGAAGTTCCCGACGGTGCCCAAGGGCGACGAGGCGGCGAGCTTCGAGACCTACGCGGAGGCCCAGGCGGCGGTCGACCGGCTCGCGCGCGCCGACTTCCCGGTCAAGCAGCTCTCGATCGTCGGCACCGACCTCACGAGCATCGAGCGCGTCACGGGCCGCATGAGCTGGGGGCGCGCGGCCGGTGCGGGCGCGCTCTCGGGCCTCTGGTTCGGCATGTTCCTCGGGCTGCTCTTCTTCATCGTCACCCCCACCGACCAGTCGTTCGGGGTGCTGTTCGCCGCGCTCCTGCTGGGCGCCGGCTTCGGCATGCTGTTCGGCCTCGTGACCTACACGATCAACCGCCGGCGTCGCGACTTCACGTCGGTCATGCAGGTGGCGGCGGGCCGCTACGCGCTCATCGTCGAGCCGGGGCTCGGCGCCCGCGCCCGCGAGATCCTGGGGCCGGATGCCTCGACGGCACCCGCGCCCGCCCCGACGGCCGCCACCGGGCGCACCTACGAGCAGGCGACGGCCGAGCGGGACGCGTCCGCTCCGGCGCCGCCCCAGACCCGCGAGCGCCCGCGCTACGGCGAGCTGGCGGAGCCGGAGGACGCCGGCGAGCCCGAGGCCGCCGAGGCAGAGCCCGGCGAGTCGCCGAGTCGCGCGGACGAGCCCGCGACCCGCGACGGGCGCGGCTGACGGGTACGCAGCCCGTTCCCAGCACCGATCCGTAGCATCGCGCACATGGTCACCGAGCTCGAGCTGCGACGCGAGATCGCGGCCGGGGAGGATCCCGACCGGCCGATCCGACGGATGCTCCGCCGGGCACGCGCCTTCATCGAACGGCACCCGCGCCTGCGCTTCGCCTACCGGTTCGCGGTCGCCGTGCTCGGCTCGCTCGTGATCGTCGCCGGGCTCATCCTCATGCCGCTGCCCGGGCCGGGCACGCTCGTGTTCTTCCTCGGCTTCGCCATCCTCGGCACCGAGTTCGCGTGGGCGAAGCGCATCGCCGTGTGGGTCAAGCGCACCATCGACCGGGTGCTCGCGTGGTGGCGCGAGCGCCGTGCCGCGCGGTCGGCCGGTCGCCCCGCCGAGGGCTAGTCGCGCGCGCCGACCCGGCGCACCCAGTCCTCGACCTCGTCGGCCGTGCGCGGGAACGCCGCCGACAGGTTCTCCACGCCGTCGGCCGTGACCAGCACGTCGTCCTCGATGCGCACGCCGATGCCGCGGTACTCCTCGGGCACCGTCAGGTCGTCGGGCTGGAAGTACAGGCCGGGCTCGATCGTGAAGACCATGCCCTCCTCGAGCACGCCGTCCTTGTAGAGCTCGCGGCGGGCCTGCGCGCAGTCGTGCACGTCGATGCCGAGGTGATGGCTCGTGCCGTGCACCATGTACCGGCGGTGGAACTGGTTCTCGGGGAGCAGCGACTCGTCGGCCGAGACCGGCAGCAGGCCCCACTCCGCCGTGCGACGAGCGATGACCTCCATGGCGGCCTCGTGCACCTCGCGGAAGATCGCACCGGGCCTCGCGACCGCGAACGCCGCGTCGGCGGCCTCGCGCACGGCCTCGTACACGCGGCGCTGCACCTCGGAGAAGGTGCCGTTCACCGGGAACGTGCGCGTGATGTCGGCCGTGTAGTAGCTGTCGAGCTCGACGCCCGCGTCGAGCAGCACCAGGTCGCCGGGCGCGACGGGGCCGTCGTTGCGGGTCCAGTGCAGCACGGTCGCGTGCGGCCCGGCCGCGGCGATCGACCCGTAGCCGACGTCGTTGCCCTCGAGCCGAGCACGGGCCTGGAACGCGCCCTCGATCACGCGCTCGCCGCGCTGCACGGCCGAGGCGCGGGGGAGCGCGGCGAGCACGTCGTCGAAGCCCTCGCGGGTCGCGGCGACCGCGAGGCGCATCTGCTCGATCTCGTACTCGTCCTTCACCAGGCGCAGCTCGGAGCAGGTCCGCGCCAGCGCGGCATCCGGCTCGTGCTCGTCGCCCACCTCGATGCTGAACGGCGCGTCCTGCGCGTTGTGGCTGACGGCGCGCTCGGCGGCGTAGCGGATGCGGGCGTGGTCGATGCGCTCGGTGACGGCGGCGTCCGCCTCGCGGATCACGACCGTGTCGGTGTCGACCGCGTCGACCACGGCGTCGAACTCGCCCAGGCCGCGCGTGGCCACGCCCAGGTCGGCGGCGACGTGCGCGAGCGACGGGCGCGGGCCGATCCAGAACTCGCCGATCGCCGGGTTGTCGTAGAACTCGCTCGAGTCCCGCCCGGCGCGCTCGCGGAAGTAGACGGTCGCGTCGTGGCCGTCGGCGGTCGGTTCGAGCACCAGCACGGCGCCCGGCTCCGAGTCGGAGCCCCAGCCGGTGAGGTGCGCGAACGCCGAGTGCGCGCGGAACGGGTAGTCGGTGTCGTTGGAGCGCTGCTTCATGTCGCCGGCGGGGATGACGACGCGCTGGCCGGGGTGCGCGGCGGACACGCGCGCCCGTCGTGCGGCGGCGTACGCGGCCTGCTCGCGCTGCGGCGGGGCGACCTCCGCACGGTCGGCCCACCCCGAGCCGATGTACTCCTTGAACCCCTCCGAGCCGGGCGTGGTGGACCGGTTCGCGTTGCGGTCGTCCTGCGCCTCGTCGGCGGGCGCGGTGGTGCTGGTGTCGGTGGAGTTCGTGGACATGTCGTCCATTCTCTCAGCGCTGGGCGAGCTCCGCCACGATCGGCCGGTGGTCGCTGCCCGAGTCGTCGTAGGCGCCGAGCACCTCGAATCCGACGACCTCCCAGTCGGGCGTGGCGAGCACGTGGTCGATCGGGCTGCCGAGCAGTTCGGGCAGGTCGGTGGGCCAGGTGCCGAGACCGGCCGCGTCGGCGGCATCCGCCGCATCGTGGCACCGCCCGAGGTCGCCGCCGTCGGTGCCGAGACCGGCGAAGTGGTCGACGGTCGCGTTGAAGTCGCCCGCCATGATGACGCTGTCGGCCGCGCACTGGGTCGCCAGCCACTCGAGGTCGCTGCGCCAGTTGCGCATCTCCCAGCGGATGGGCGCGACTGCGTGCGCCGCGACGATCGTGGGCCCCGAGCCGTCGATCGGCTGCGCCACGACCGTGGGCAGCGTGTTCGTGTTGCCGGGCGGGCCCGTGCCCGACGCCGAGACGACCTCGTAGTCGCCGAGGTCGGGGCTGATCAGCAGGGTCGTCGAGCGCGCCTTCGCGATCACGTCGAACGCGATCGTGTTCACCCACATCGGGTTGCCGCCCTCGCGCATCGCGATCGCGACCTCCTCGCCGAGCGGCTCGGTCGTCTCGGGCAGCGAGACGATGTCGGCGCCCGTGTCGAGGGCGAGCTGTGCGATCGTCGCCGCGTCGGGCACCTCGCCGAGGGTGTTCCAGGACAGCACGGTGATGGTCTCGGGCCCCGACGAGGCGGTCGTGCCGGTCACGCCGCGGGCGGCAATCACCGCGGAGTTCGCGAGGGCGTACGCGACGAGCACGAGGATCAGCGCGAGGCTGAACCGGCGCAGCTGGTGGGTCGCGATGACGAGCGCGAGCAGCAGGCAGCACGCGAGCGCGGCGACGACGGCGAGTCCGCGCAGCGCGACGACGTGCGAGACGATCCACTCCTGCTCGAGACCGACCGCCTGGGGCCAGGTGAAGACCGCGGCGACGGCGGCGCAGCCGAGCACCGCGAGGACAGCGAGCACCCGGGACACCCGATACAGCGTAGGGGCTCGGATGGGGCGTGCCGTGCACGTGTGCCGTGAGTGCGCCGAGAGCGCCGGTCGTGCACGACCGTGCGTCGGTCGCGTCGATACGATGGGGGGATGCCCCGACGCGATCGCCCAGCCGGCGGCATCGACCTGCACACGCACTCGAGTGTCTCCGACGGCACCCAGGAGCCCGCGGAGCTCGTCGCCGAGGCGGCGCTCTCGGGGCTGGCCGGCATCGCGCTGACCGACCACGACTCGACGGCGGGGTGGGATGCCGCGCGGGACGCGGCGCGTGCGCACGGCATCGTGCTGCTGCCCGGCCTGGAGCTGTCGACGCGCGAGCAGTTCGCGAGCGTGCACGTGCTCGGCTACCTCGTCGACCCCGACGACGCGGCGCTCGTCGCCGAGACCGCGCGCATCCGCGAGGGGCGGCGCACGCGCGCCGAAGCGATCGTCGACGCGATCGCGCAGGACTACGCACTCACCTGGGACGACGTGCTCGAGCAGGCGACCGAGGGCGCCACGATCGGCCGGCCGCACATCGCCGACGCGCTCGTGGCGCGCGGCCACGTGCCGACACGTTCCGACGCCTTCGCGGGCATCCTGCACTGGCGCTCGGGCTACGCTCGGCCGCACTACGCGCCCGACCCGCTCACGGGGGTGCGCCTCATCCGTGCGGCGGGCGGCGTGCCCGTGCTCGCGCACCCGGGCACGCGCGGCGACGGCGACGTGATCGCGCCGAAGCGACTGCGTCAGCTCGTCGACGCGGGGCTCTTCGGCCTCGAGATCGACCACCCCGAGAACCACGAGCGCAACAAGCGCGCGCTGCGCGAGCTCGCCGACCGGTTCGGCCTCGCCGTCACGGGGTCGAGCGACTACCACGGCACGGGCAAGGCCAACCGGCTCGGCGAGTACCTCACCTCGCCCGAGGTCGTCGAGGGGATCCTTGCGGAGGCGACGGGCACCGAGCCGGTGCTGCCCGGCTGAGCGCTCGCGTCAGCCGGGCATCCGTGCCGTGATCGGCGGTGGGCGACCCTACTGCTGGGGTGCCTGTCCGCCGCCCTGGTTCGCGCCCTGGCGCGGCCCGCGACGGCGACGGCGACGGCGCGGGGCCGCCTTGCCGTCGTGGTGCTCGTGCCCCTTGCCGTCGTGCGTGCCGGTGCCCGGCTCCGCGCGCTCGGCGGGCGCCTGGCCGTCGGCCTGCTGCGCCTGCGACGAGCCGCCGCCCTGGCCGCCCGACGACTGCCCGTTGCGCGTGCGACGGCGGTTGCGCGAGCGGTTGCGGGAGCCCGAGCCGCCGCCCGAGGCATCCGACCCCTCGGCCCGGCCGGCCGTGCTCGAACGCGACGGCGGCGCGGAGGCCGCACGGATGCGGCCCTTCGTGCCCTCGGGGATGTCGAGGTCGGTGTAGAGGTGCGGGCTCGACGAGTACGTCTCGGTCGGCTCGGGCTGCCCGAAGTCGAGCGCGCGGTTGATCAGCGCCCACTTGTGCAGGTCGTCCCAGTCGACGAAGGTGACCGCGATGCCGGTCTTGCCCGCACGGCCGGTGCGGCCGGCGCGGTGCAGGTAGGTCTTCTCGTCGTCGGGGATGGTGTGGTTGATCACGTGCGTGACGTCGAGCACGTCGATGCCGCGCGCGGCCACGTCGGTCGCGATCAGCACGTCCTTCTTGCCGGCCTTGAACGCGGCCATGGCGCGCTCGCGCTGGTCCTGGTTCAGGTCGCCGTGCACGGCCGCCGCGTTGAACCCGCGGTCGTTGAGCTCCTCGACCAGCTTCGCCGCCGCGCGCTTGGTGCGCGTGAAGATGACGGTCTTGCCGCGGCCCTCGGCCTGCAGGATGCGGGCGATGACCTCGTCCTTGTCGAGCGAGTGCGCCCGGTAGACGAGGTGCTTGATGTTCGCCTGGGTGAGGCCCTCGTCGGGGTCGGTGGCGCGGATGTGGATCGGACGCGTCATGAAGCGGCGGGCGAGGGCCACGATCGGCCCCGGCATGGTCGCCGAGAACAGCATGGTGTGGCGCGTCGGCGGGGTCTGCGCGAAGAGCTTCTCGATGTCGGCGAGGAAGCCGAGGTCGAGCATCTTGTCGGCCTCGTCGAGCACCATCTCGCGCACGTTCTTCAGCGACAGGATGCGCTGCGACGCGAGGTCGAGGAGGCGACCGGGCGTGCCGACCACGATCTGGCCGCCGGCCTTCAGCTGGTCGATCTGGCCCTCGTACGCCTTGCCACCGTAGATCGAGACGATGTTCGTCGGGCGGTTCGCGGTCGCGAGCTCGAGGTCTTCGGTCACCTGCACGCACAGCTCGCGGGTCGGCACGACCACGAGGGCCTGCACGCCCGGATCGGGCGCGTCGCCCAGGCGCTGGATGAGGGGGAGGCCGAAGCCGAAGGTCTTGCCCGTGCCGGTCTTCGCCTGGCCGATGATGTCCTGGCCGGAGAGGGCGAGCGGGATGGTCTGTTCCTGGATGGGGAAGGGCTCGGTGATGCCCTTCGCCGAGAGGGCGTCGACCATGTCCTGGGCGATGCCGAGATCGGAGAATGTCGTCAAGGGAGAATGCCTGTCGTCGAATGAAGAAGGTGCGCCCTGTTCGTCGGCAGGCGCACTGGCCGTCGATCCGTTGCCGACGGCTCCGCAGACGAGTGTACCGTCCGGCCCGTCGCAACCCCTGATCGGGCGGCACTAGGCTGGTCGGGTGGTTTCCTGGTCGGCCCGTCGAGGCGCACGCGGTGAGGTGCCCGGGCAACGTCCCCGGGTCGAGCCGACGAACCTCACGAGGGTCGACTTCACCGAGCTGACGCCCGACGTGCTGCCGTTCCTGGGGCAGGCCGCGTACATCCAGCTCGAGTTCTTCGAGAACCTCTCGCGTGCCGTCGCCACCGCGCCGAACCTCGCGGTGAAGGAGGGCCTCAGCGCCTCCGCCGGCGTGGCGCTGCGCAAGCACCACGGCCTGATCGAGGAGATCCGCGAGCACGACGCCGAGCCGGAGGACGTCATGGCGCCGTTCGCCCCCGCGCTCGACGTGTACCGCACCGCGATCGCCGGCGCCGACTGGTGGGAGCTGCTGCTCGGCACGTATGTCAGCGCGGGCATGCTCGACGACTACTTCATCCGGCTCGCCGACGGCCTGCCGTCGCCGGTGCGCGGGCGCGTGGTGCGCCTGCTCGGCGAGGTCGGCGCGTCGCCGGTGCTCGTGCGCGAGCTGAGCGAGGGCATCGCGACGGTGCCGGGCCTCGCCGACCGGCTCGCCCTGTGGGGCCGCCGCATCGTGGGCGACACTCTGCTCGTCGCGCGCTCGGCGATCCGCGAGGGCACGGGCTCGGGCCCCGAGGTCGAGCCCATGTTCACCGAGCTCATCGCGGCGCACACCCGCCGCATGGACGGGCTCGGCCTCACCGCCTGAGCGGTGCCGGTCGCGTGGCGCACCGGCTCGGGGGCATCCGCACGCCCCTGCGGTTCAGGGTGCGGATGCCGCCTCAGGCGACCTGCGCACCGGGGCGCTGCAGGCGCTCCGCGAGCTCGGCGTCGGCGGCCTCGCGGCGACGGCCGATCAGCACGTCGGCGCCGGCCGCGGCCAGGCCGGAGCAGACGAGCGCGATCAGCCAGATCCAGCCGCCGTCCCACGGCATGCCGAGCCAGGTGAGCGCGACCCAGGTCACCGCCGCGGCGGCGGTGCCGATCGCGGGGATCAGCACCGAGCCGTGCAGGTGGCGGCGGGGCAGCGAGTAACGCGCGGCGAGGCCGAGGATGGCGCCGCCGAGCGAGATGAAGAGGAGCTCCATCAGGCGACGAAGCCGACGCGGCGAGACTGGTCGGAGCCGATCTCGACGTACGCGAGCGACGCGGTCGGCACGAGGTACACCGAGCCCTTCGCGTCGACGAGGCGGAGGTGGCCCGAGGCGCTCGCGAGGGCATCGGCGACGGCCTTCTCGACGTCCTTCGCCGACTGGTCGGACTCGAATCCGATCTCGCGCGGGGAGTTCTGGATGCCGATGCGAATGTCCACTGTGGGCCCTTCCGAGTGTGCGACGTGACCCGCTCAGACTACGACACCGCCGACCCGCCCCCGGGCTCGCGTTCACTGTCGGCGCAACGGGTTACCGTGAGGCGCGTGGAGCACGCAGACCTCACCCGCACCCCGACCGCACCGGGGGCGCCGTCGCGCGCGGGCGGCGCCGCGACCGACGTCGACGGGCTGCTCCTCGACCCCGCGCAGCGACGCGTCGTCGAACTGGCGGAGGGGCGCTCGGCCGCCGTGCTCGGCGCGCCGGGCACGGGCAAGACCACGCTCGCGGTCGAGGTGGTCGCCGACCGCGTGCTCGGCCGCGCGTACGCGCCCGAGCACGTCCTGGTGCTCGTCTCGAGCCGCCGCGCGGCGACCGCGCTGCGCGACCGCATCGCGTTGCGCCTCGGCGTGCCGACGAACGGGCCGCTCGCGCGCACGGCGAACTCGGTCGCCTTCCAGGTCGTGCGCGGCGCGCTCGCCGACGCCGACCCGACGCTGCTGACCGGCGGCGAGCACGACCGCATCATCGCCGAGCTCATCGACGGTTCGATCGAGGACGCCACCGGGCCCGCGTGGCCCGAGTCGCTCGGCCCCGAGGTGCGGCGTCTCCGCGGCTTCCGCACCGAGCTGCGCGACCTGTTGATGCGCGCGACCGAGCACGGCATCGCCCCCGACGACCTGCGCCGGCTGGGCGCGAGCGCCGGCGTGCCCGCGTGGGCGGCGGCGGCCGACTTCGCCGAGGAGTACGCCGAGGTGAAGGACCAGTTCCGCGACGCGCGATTCGACGCGGCCGAGCTGCTCGCGTTCGGTGCCGCGGTCGTGGGCGAGAGCGTGCGCGAGCCCGAGGCGCTCGCGGCGCTGGGGTCGCTCGCCGAGGCGCGCTGCATCGTCGTCGACGACGCGCAGGATGCCACGGAGGGCACGATCGCCCTGCTGCGCGCGTTCGTGCGGCGCGGTGCATCCGTCGTCGCCCTCGGCGACCCCGACGTGGCCGCGAACGCGTTCCGCGGCGGGCGCGCCGACCTGCTCGGCGGATTGGGTCCGGCGCTCGGCGTGGCCGACGTCGAGCAGGTCGTGCTCGGGCACGTGCGGCGCGGGCGGCCGGCGATCCACGAGGTCGTGCGCGCGGCGACGAGCCGCATCGGCACCGCGCTCGGCGGG
>CAJXGN010000020.1 GCA_913053875.1 uncultured Agromyces sp.
CGACACCATCTTCAACGCCGTCTTCTTCGTCGTCCTCGTCTCGGCGATCACGCAGGGGCCCGTGCTGGGCCCCCTCGCGCGCCGCCTCGGCCTGGCCGGAGGCGACGGCGGCCGCCGCCTCGGTCTCGGTGCGCGCCACCTCTTCCAGGAAATCGACCTGCCCGGCGCCGAGGTCGTCGAGCGGCAGGAAGGCCGCCTGCTGATCCGCTTCGACCCCGGCGCCATCGCCGTGACCGACCTCATCGCCGCCGTCGTCGCCCGCCACCCGGTCTCCGATATCGCCATCGTCGAGCCGGACCTGGAAGCGGTCGTCCGGGAGATCGTCGAGGCCGGCGAGGTGCGCGCGTGAGCGTCCGGGGGAGCCTGCCGGCGTGGGTGGAGATCGCGAAGGCGAACATTCGCTGGCAGTACATGTACCGGTTCAACGTCGCTGTCGGCATCGTCATGACCGGCCTGACGATCTACCTGCTCACCGTCGTCTGGAAAGCGGCCTACGGCGACCAGGAGACCGTTGACGGCATCGCCATCGGCCAGATGCTGACGTACCTGACGATCGCCAACCTGCAGCTCTATTTCCTGCGGCCGGAGATCGCCGGCGACATCCAGGCGCGCATCCGCGAGGGGCAGATCGGCTTCGACCTCAGCCGCCCGGTCAGCTATCCCAGCCAGCTCTTCGCCGGGGCGGCGGGCGACATGATTGGCCTGCTGCCGATGCTCGTCGTCGCGCTGCCGGTCGCCTTCATCGCCGGCGAGCTGCGACTCCCGGCCTCAGCCGGCGACGGGATCGCGTACCTCGCCAGCCTGCTGCTCGCGTGGGTGGTTGCCGTCGAGCTGAACATGCTGATCGGCCTCGTCAGCTTCTGGACGCTGGAGATGACCGGCTTCCAGATGGTTTATACCCTCATCGGCAACTTCGCGACCGGCGCCCTGATTCCGCTGTGGTTCATGCCGGACGCGCTACGCCTGATCGTGCAACTGCTGCCGTTTCAGGCGATCGCCTACGTGCCGGTGTCGATCTACGTCGGCGAGCCGGCCACCGGCGACATCGCCACCGCCCTCGCGCTCCAGCTCTTCTGGGCCGCCGCGCTGGTGCTCGTGATTCGCTGGGTGTGGTCGCGCGCGATCCGCCACACCGTGATCCAGGGAGGGTGAGATGCAACGCCTCGACCCCATCCTGACCCTCGCCGGCGCCTCGCCGCGCAGGAGCCGTAGCGGCGACACATTCGACTCCGGGGCTGCGCCCCAGCGCTCAGTGCAGGCTTTGCTCGCGCATCCGCCGACCGATGGGAGCACGGTGCGCAGCGAGCAATGTCGCCCGGTCCCCATGCTCGTTCATCTGGATACAGCCTGACATGCAACGCCTCGACGCCATCCTCCCCCTCGCCGGCGCCTCGCTGCGGTCGGAGTTCCAGTACCGCGCCAACGTCGTCACCAGCATCGTCGGCGGGTTGATCTACCAGCTCACCGGCTTTCTCGTCGTCTGGATCATCGTCGACCGCTTCACCGCGCTCGGCGGGTACGCCGCCGAGGCCGAGGCCGCGTCGATCGCGTCGAACCTGAACCTGCCCGACCGCATTCTCGACCAGCCGCTGAAGACCCTGTCGGGCGGCCAGCGCCGCCGCATCGAGCTCGCGCGCATCCTGTTCTCGGACGCCGAGACGATGATCCTCGACGAGCCGACCAACCACCTCGACGCCGACTCGGTGATCTGGCTCCGCGAGTTCCTGAAGTCGTACCGCGGTGGCGTCATCGTGATCAGCCACGACGTCGAGCTCGTGGGCGAGACCGTGAACCGCGTGTTCTACCTCGACGCCAACCGCTCGGTCATCGACATCTACAACATGGGCTGGAAGCACTACCAGCGGCAGCGCGTGGCCGACGAGGAGCGTCGCAAGAAGGAGCGCGTCAACGCCGAGAAGAAGGCCGACGCGCTGCGTCAGCAGGCCGCGAAGTTCGGCGCGAAGGCCACCAAGGCCGCCGCCGCGCACCAGATGGTCGCGCGCGCCGAGAAGCTCCTCTCCGGACTCGAGGAGGTGCGCCAGGCCGACCGCGTGGCGAAGCTCCGGTTCCCGACGCCCGCCGCGTGCGGCCGCACCCCGCTGGCCGCGAGCGACCTGTCGAAGAGCTACGGCTCGCTCGAGATCTTCACCGCCGTCGACCTCGCGATCGATCGCGGCTCGAAGGTCGTCGTGATCGGCCTGAACGGCGCCGGCAAGACGACGCTGCTGCGCATCCTCGGCGGCGTCGACGCACCCGACACGGGCGGCATCGAGCCGGGTCACGGGCTGCGCATCGGCTACTACGCCCAGGAGCACGAGACGATCGACGTGGCCCGTACGGTGCTGCAGAACATGGTGTCGTCGTCGCCGAACCTCACGGAGACCGAGGCGCGCAAGGTGCTGGGCTCGTTCCTGTTCACGGGCGACGACGTGCACAAGCCCGCCGGCGTGCTGTCAGGCGGCGAGAAGACGCGCCTCGCGCTGGCGATGATCGTCGTGTCGGGCGCGAACGTGCTACTGCTCGACGAGCCGACGAACAACCTCGACCCGGCCAGCCGCGCCGAGATCCTCGACGCGCTCGCGCACTACGAGGGAGCAGTCGTGCTCGTGAGCCACGACCCGGGTGCGGTCGAGGCGCTGAACCCCGAGCGCGTGCTCGTCATGCCCGACGGCGTCGAGGACCACTGGAGCGCCGAGTACCAGGAGCTCATCGAGCTGGCGTAGGCAGGGCTGGGCGGATGCCCCGGGGCGACGCTCCGCTCCTCAGCGCGTGCCGTCGAGGATGCCGTCTTCGACCTCGTCGTCGCTCGGCGCGCGGCGCCGGGGGCGCGGCTGGGGCTCGGGCGCCTCGGGCCCGTCCTCGTCGAGGGTGAGCGCGCGCCGCTCCTGGCGCGCCGCCCAGCCGAGGCCGATGAACGCCATGAGCGCGAAGACGAACCACTGGAACGCGTAGGACAGGTGCGGGCCTTCGTCGCGCACCGGGCGCGTCGCGGGCAGCGGCGGCTCGTTCGCCTCGGCGCCCGACTGCACGAGCAGGCCGTACGCGCCGGTGTACGCGGGCGCCTCGACCCGATCGGCGAGCTCGTCGAGATCGATGGTCGCGAGCAGGTCGTCGGTCGAGCTGCGCCCGGCGATCACGTCCTCGCCGGCCTTCAGCCGAGCGGCGACCTCGACCCGGCCGCCTGACACCGCGGGCACGTCGACCTCGGTGCCGTCGACCGGCGCGCTCACCCAGCCGCGGTCGATCATGAACACGGTGCCGTCGTCGAGGCGGAACGGCGTGATCACCTCGTACCCGGTCGCGCCAGAGTACGGCCGGTTGCGCACGAGCACCTCCTTGTCGGGCATCCACTCGCCGCTCACCGCGACGGGCAGCCACTTGAGGTCCTCGTCGAACCCCTCGAGGTCGGGAAGCGCCTCGTCGATCGCGACCGGGTCGGCGTCGTAGTTCGCGTCGATCCGCGAGACCTCGGTCAGCGCCTCGGCGCGTCGAGCGAGCTGCCATGCGCCCAGGCAGCAGCAGACGATCGCGAACGCGACCGTGAGGGCCAGGTACCCCGCCCAGCGCCTGCTGAGCAGGAACCCCCAGTCGCTCACCGCGCCTCCGCCGTCGTGTCGTCGTCGGGCTGTGGCGCGTCCTCGGGCGGCGGAGCGTCCTCGAGCGGCGAGACCTCGAGCGGGAAGTCGCGTGCGGCGAGGAAGTCGCGCAGGAAGCCGACGTGCTCGTCGCAGGCGAGCCAGGTCTTCCGCCGATCCTCGGCGTGGATGCGCGGGTTCCGCCAGTCGATGCGGTGCGTCGCATGCGCGCGGCATCCGGCCCTCGAGCAGGTCTGCACGTCCGCCGGGGCGTCCAGTCCGATCACGGCGTCTCGTCCGTCCGCTCGCGCGGCGCCGTCGGCAGGATCGCGCCGGGCCGCTCCACGGCGCCCGGCCGCGACATGTTCACGTTCGCGAGCACGACCGCAACGTAGGGCAGGAAGATCGCGCCGGCGGCGCAGACGGCGAGCCACCAGCCCTCGGCCCAGATCATGCACACCACGCAGACGACGCGGATCGACATGGCGATCGTGTACTTGCGCATGCGCGATCGCCGCTCGTCGTCCGGAGACTGGGGGAGCGCGGTGAGCGATTGCGGATGCTTCATCTTCATGTGCGGGGCGAGAGCCCCTCCCTCAAGGGTACGTCCGTCGGAGCGCATGGGTGACGCCCTATGCTGAGACGCGGCCCGCACCCGAGGAACGGAGAACCATGACCGACAGCCGCACCGTGCTCGTGACCGGAGGCAACCGGGGCATCGGCTACGCCATCGCCCAGCGCTTCGTCGAGCTGGGGCACCGCGTCGCCGTGACCGCCCGCTCGGGCGAGGGCCCCGAGGGCACGCTGACCGTGCGCGCCGACGTGACCGACCAGGCATCCGTCGACGCCGCCTTCACCGAGGTCGAGCAGCAGCTCGGGCCGGTCGAGGTGCTCGTCGCCAACGCCGGCGTCACGCGCGACATGCTGCTCATGCGCATGAGCGAGGACGACTTCACGAGCGTCGTCGACACGAACCTCACCGGCACCTTCCGCGTCGTCAAGCGCGCGTCGAAGGGCATGCTCAAGGGTCGCTACGGCCGCATCGTGCTCATCTCGAGCGTGGTCGGTCTGTACGGCTCGGCCGGCCAGGTCAACTACGCCTCGTCCAAGTCGGCGCTCGTCGGCTTCGCCCGCTCGGTCACGCGCGAGCTCGGCGCCCGCGGCATCACCGCGAACGTCGTCGCGCCCGGCTTCATCGAGACCGACATGACGGCCGCGCTCCCCGAGGAGCAGCAGGCGCAGTACAAGGCGAACATCCCCGCGGGCCGGTTCGCGACGCCCGACGAGGTCGCGCGCGTGGTGTCGTGGGTGGCGAGCGACGACGCCGGCTACGTGTCCGGCGCGGTCATCCCGGTCGACGGCGGCCTCGGCATGGGGCACTGACCCCGGCGCGACCCATGCGATGAGGGCGGAGCGGATGCCCCTGGGGCGACGCGCGCCCACCGGCATCCGCTCGGGTTCAGCCGCGCTGGCCGAGCAGCGCGAGCACCGTCGAGAGGTCCGCCTCGTCGATCGCGACGTCGGCCTGCGCCCGCACCACCGGCTTCGCGCGGAACGCGACGCCGAGCGCCGCGGCGCCGAGCATCTGCAGGTCGTTCGCGCCGTCGCCGACCGCGATCGCGCGCGACGCGTCGAGCCCGGCCGCGGCCGTCCACTCGCGGAGCGCCTGCTCCTTCGCGGCGGCGTCGACGATGTCGCCCGTCACGCGGCCCGTCAGCGCGCCGTTCTGCACCTCGAGTCGATTCGCGCGGCAGTGGTCGAGCCCGAGGCGTTCGGCGATCGGGTCGAGCAGTTCGTGGAAACCGCCCGACACCACCCCGACGCGGCCGCCGAGCTCGTGCACGCGGTCGACGAGCTCCTGCGCACCCGGGGTGACCTCGACCCGCGTGCGCACCTCGTCGAGCGCGGCGACGGGCAGGCCCTCGAGCGTCGCGACGCGTTCGCGCAGGCTCGCGGCGAAGTCGAGCTCGCCGCGCATCGCGCGCTCGGTCACGTCGGCGACGTGCGCGCGCGTGCCCGCGGCATCCGCGATCAGCTCGATCGCCTCGTCGACGAGCAGCGTCGAGTCGGCGTCGAGCACGACGACGAACGCGGCGCCGGCGCGCCGCTCGGTGCCGACGGTCACGTCAGCCCGCTCGCCTGACGCGCGAGCCCTTGCCGACGACGGTGATGCCGCTCGGGGTCACGATGAACCCGCGCGAGCGGTCGAGCTCGGGCTCGACGCCCACCTGCGCGCCGGCCTCGACGACCACGTCCTTGTCGAGGATGGCGCGCCGCACGGTCGCACCGGCCTCGATGCTCGCGCGGTCGAACACGATCGAGTCGGCCACGTGCGCGCCCGAGCCGACGGTCGCCCACGGCCCGAGCACGCTGCGCTCGACGTGCGCGCCCGAGATGACCGAGCCGAGCGAGACGATCGAGTCGATCATCGTGCCGAGCGTGCCGCGCGCGTCGCGGGTGAACTTCGCCGGCGGCGAGTTGAGCTGCTGGCTGAAGATCGGCCACTCGCGGTTGTACAGGTTGAACACCGGCAGCACCGAGATGAGGTCCTGGTGCGCCTCGAAGAACGAGTCGATCGTTCCGACGTCGCGCCAGTAGTAGCGGTCGCGGTCGGTCGAGCCGGGCACCGAGTTGCCGCGCAGGTCGTAGACGCCCGCGCGCCCCTGCGACACGAACGCCGGCACGATGTCGCCGCCCATGTCGTGGTTCGAGTCGGTGAGCTCGCCGTCGCGCAGCACCGCGTCGATGAGGGCGTCGGCGTTGAAGACGTAGTTGCCCATCGAGGCGAGCACCTCGTGCGGGGCGTCGGGCAGTCCCTGCGGGTCCTTCGGCTTCTCGAGGAACCGGTTGATGCGCCCGGGGTGCGCGTCGTCGACCTCGATGACGCCGAACTGGTCCGCGAGCGAGATCGGCTGGCGGATGGCCGCGACCGTCGCGTCGAGCCCCGACTCGATGTGCGCGTCGATCATCTGCCGGAAGTCCATGCGGTAGACGTGGTCGGCGCCGACCACGACGATGATGTCGGGGTTCTCGTCGTGGATGAGGTTGAGGCTCTGCAGGATCGCGTCCGCCGAGCCGGAGAACCAGCGCTTGCCGAGCCGCTGCTGTGCGGGCACGGAGGCCACGTACGAGTTGAGGAGGCCGCTCAGGCGCCAGGTCTGGGAGACGTGGCGGTCGAGGCTGTGCGACTTGTACTGGGTCAGCACGACGATCTGGGTCAGGCCCGAGTTGATGAGGTTCGACAGCGCGAAGTCGATGAGACGGTACTGGCCGCCGAACGGCACCGCCGGCTTGGCACGATCCTCCGTGAGCGGCATGAGCCGCTTCCCCTCGCCGCCTGCGAGAACGATGCCGAAGATCTTGCGCGGGGTCATGGCCCCAGCGTAGTCAGGTCGTCGCCCGAACCGTAGGGGTTTGACGACGGATGTCGCGATGCGACTGCGCTAGGTTGGCGACATGCGCGTGGACCTGATGACTCGTGAGTATCCGCCGGAGGTCTACGGGGGCGCCGGCGTGCACGTCGCCGAGCTCGTGCGAGCCCTGCGGCGCGACGTCGACGTGACCGTGCGGTGCTTCGGTGCCCCCCGCGACGAACCCGACACCGTGGCGTACGCGGTGCCGGGCGGGCTCGAGCGGGCCAATCCGGCGATCAGCACGCTCGGCGTCGACCTCGCGATGGCGCAGGATGCCGGCGACGCCGACGTCGTGCACTCGCACACCTGGTACGCGAACTCCGCCGGGCACCTCGCGAAGCTGCTGCACGGCGCCCCGCACGTCGTCACCGCGCACAGCCTCGAGCCGTTGCGGCCCTGGAAGGCGGAGCAGCTGGGCGGCGGCTACCGCGTGTCGAGCTGGGCGGAGCGCACGGCCTTCGAGTCCGCCGACGCGGTGATCGCGGTGAGCGAGGGGATGCGGCGCGACATCCTGCGTAGCTACCCGGCGCTCGACCCCGACGACGTGCGCGTCGTCTACAACGGCATCGACCTCGAGCGCTGGACGCCGCGCGACGACCCCGACACGGTGCGCGCGCTCGGCATCGACCCCGACCGCCGCTCGGTGGTGTTCGTCGGGCGCATCACCCGGCAGAAGGGCCTGCCGTACCTGCTCCGCGCGGCACGGGCCCTGCCCGCCGACGTGCAGCTCGTGCTCTGCGCGGGTGCGCCCGACACGCCCGAGATCATGGCCGAGGTGACGGGCCTCGTCGAGGAGCTCCGCGCGGAGCGCGACGGCGTGGTCTGGATCGAGCGCCTGCTGCCGCAACCCGAGCTCTCCGCGGTGCTGAGCGCGGGAACCACGTTCGTGTGCCCGTCGGTGTACGAGCCGCTCGGCATCGTGAACCTCGAGGCCATGGCCTGCGGCATCGCCGTCGTGGGCACGGCCACCGGGGGCATCCCCGAGGTCGTGGACGACGGGGTCACCGGTCGACTCGTGCCGATCGAGCAGGTGCAGGACGGCACGGGCACGCCGGTCGACCCCGACCGGTTCGTCGCCGACCTCGCCGCGGCGCTGACCGAGGTGGTCGACGACCCGGCCCGGGCCGCGGAGTACGGTCGCGCCGGGCGCGAACGCGCCGAGCGCCAGTTCGACTGGACCGCCATCGCGGATCGCACCCGCGAGATCTACGCCGAGGTGCTCGCCGCGTCCGGCTGACCCGGGCATCCACCGACCCCTCCCGGCGTCACGGACCACCCGCGCGGGATGGATAGCATTGAGGCATGGCGACCACCGTGCTCCAGCTCACCGACGTCTCGGTCGTCCGAGACGGCAACACCATCCTCGACGGCGTGGACTGGACGGTGGAGTCGGACCAGCGGTGGGTCGTGCTCGGCCCGAACGGCGCCGGCAAGACCACGCTGCTGCAGATCGCCGCAGCCGCCATGCACCCCTCGTCGGGCACCGCGGAGATCCTCCAGGAGCAGCTCGGCAAGGTCGACGTGTTCGAGCTGCGCCCCATGATCGGCTTCGCCTCGACGGCCATGGCACGCAAGGTGCCCAAGAACGAGACCGTGCTCGACGTCGTGCTCACCGCCGCGTACTCGGTCACCGGCCGCTGGAACGAGGAGTACGAGGACATCGACACCCGCCGCGCACAGCGGGTGCTGTCGGAGTGGAAGCTCGACGAGCTCGCCGACCGCCGCTTCGGCAGCCTGAGCGACGGCGAGCAGAAGCGCGTGCAGATCGCCCGCTCGGTCATGACCGACCCCGAGCTGCTGCTGCTCGACGAGCCCGCAGCGAGCCTCGACCTGGGTGCCCGCGAGGAGCTCGTGCACCTGCTCGGCGGGTACGCGAGCTCGACCGCCGCCCCCGCGATCGTCATGGTCACCCACCACGTCGAGGAGATCCCGAACGGGTTCACCCACGCGATGCTCCTCTCCGACGGCGGCGTCGTGCAGGCCGGGCCGCTCGAGGAGACCCTCACGGGGGAGCACCTCTCGCGCGCGTTCGGCATGGACATCACGCTCGAGGAGCGCGACGGGCGCTACTTCGCGCGCGCCGAGTGACGGGCGCTCCGCCCGAATCTGCTAAGATCGATAGCTGGCCCCAGGGGGCCCACACGCTTCTGCGCCGTTCCGGCGGCAGATCCACGCAATCCACCAGCAAGGAACACTGATGAAGACTGACATCCACCCCGACTACGCTCCGGTGGTCTTCCGCGACCTCTCGTCGGGTGCGACGTTCCTCACCCGTTCGACCGTCTCGAGCGACAAGACGATCGAGTGGGAGGACGGCAACACCTACCCGGTCATCGACGTCGAGATCTCCTCGGCCTCGCACCCGTTCTACACGGGCAAGCAGCGCATCCTCGACTCGGCCGGTCGCGTCGAGAAGTTCAACCAGCGCTTCAAGAACTTCGGCAAGTAGTCACGCCGCGAAGGGCCGGGCGGTCTCGACCGCCCGGCCCTTCGGCATGCCCGCAAGCAGGCGACCGGCGGGCTTGTCGGGGCGGCGGCGGCTCAGCGGAGCGGCCAGGCGCCCGACGTCGTGAACTCGGGGCTGCCGTTCGCCCGACGCCACGCCTGGTAGCTGGCGGCCTGGTCGCGCGCCCAGCCGACCTGGCGCGCGTGCAGCTCGGGCAGCTCGACGGCGAGCAGCTCGGGGAACGCCCCGGCGAGCGCGAGGGCGACGCGGCCGGCGGCGATGGCGTCGGCGGATGCCTCGTGCGCGGCGTCGAGGTCGACGCCGTAGTGCGCGGCGGTGACCGAGAGCGTGCGCTTGCCGCGGCGGTAGCGGTCGAGCGCCTTGTCGATGACGTACGGGTCGATGACGGGGGCGGGCGCGTCGAGCGGCGGGACCGCGTACCGGCGGGCCTCGCGGTCGAGCACGGTCAGGTCGTACGCGGCGTTGTACGCCACGAGCGGCACGCCGGTCGAGAGCAGGTGGGCGATCGCGTCGACGAGCTGTGCGACACCCTCGTGCGCGCGCATGCCCTCGGCCCGCGCACGTGCGGTCGTGACGCCGTGGATCGCGGCCGCCTCGGCGGGGATCTCCACGCCGGGGTCGAGCAGCCAGTCGTGCGCGCCGATCACGTGGCCCTCGCCGTCGAGCACGCCGAGGTGCGCCGTGACGATGCGGCACGTGCCGGGATCGACCCCGGTCGTCTCCAGGTCGAACACGGCGAGTCGGTCGGTCCAGGTGCGTCGCAGGGTCTCCACGTTCGTCACCCTACGAGCGGGCGCCCACATCGACCGGTACCCACAGCGGAGTGGCGCCCGTCCGACCCCCCGCCCGTGCCCGCCTACACTGGGTGCGATGATCGTCGACTCGCCGTACGCCGCCGGGCTCCGGCGCATCCCGGTCCGGCGCCGCACCGCCACCATCGGCGGGTCCCGGGTGCGCTGGTGGGACTACGGCGACCCGCACGCCGACCGCACGCTCGTGCTCGTGCACGGCTTCCGCGGCGACCACCACGGACTCGAGCCGGTCGTGGCGCAGCTCGACGGCGTGCGCATCCTCGCCCCCGACCTGCCGGGGTTCGGCGCGTCGGGTCCGCTGCCGGTGCGGCACGATGTCGATGGGTATGCGCAGTGGTTGCGCGCGTTCGTCGCGCACCTCGACCTGGCCGAGCCGCCGGTGGTGCTCGGGCACTCGTTCGGCTCGATCGTGGTCGCCGCCGCGGTTGCGGGCGGGCTCGAGGCATCCGCCGTCGTGCTCGTGAACCCCATCGCCGCCCCCGCCCTCGAGGGCCCCCGTGCGGTGCTCACGAAGGCCGCGATCGCCTATTACCGGCTCGCCGCGCTGCTGCCCCGCGGCATGGGCTACGCCCTGCTGCGCAACCGTGCGATCGTGCGCGTGATGAGCGTCAGCATGGCGAAGACGCGCGACCGCGGGCTGCGCCGGTTCATCCACGGCCAGCACGACCGCTACTTCTCGGTGTTCCACGACCGCGACATGCTGCTCGAGGCGTTCCGCGCGAGCGTCGAGCACGACGTCTCCGACTTCGCCGACGGCATCGACGTGCCCGTGCTGCTCGTCGCGGCCGAGCGCGACGACATCACTCCGGTCGAGGCCCAGCACCGGCTCGCCGCGCAGCTGGCCGACTCGCGCCTGCGCGTGATCGACGGCGTCGGCCACCTCATCCATTACGAGACCCCCGGCGCGGCGGCCGGCTACATCCGCGCCTTCCTCGCCGGGCTCGACGCGCGCACGGCCCGCGGGGACGCCGCGTGAGGGTCGTCGTCGACTGCCGGTACACCCGCATCGGCCGGCACGACGGCATCAGCCGGTACACGGCGGGCATCGTCACCGAGCTCGCGAAGCTGCACCCGGTGACCATGCTGATCAGCGACCGCCGGCAGCTCGACCTGCTGCCCGACCTGCCCTGGGTCGTCGTCGGTTCGCCGACGAGCGTGCTCGAGCCCTTCATCGCCCGCACGATCAACCGCATGCAGCCCGACGTCGTGTTCTCGCCCATGCAGACCATGGGCTCCTGGGGGCGCCGGTACCGGCTGCTGCTCACGCTGCACGACCTCATCTACTACGAGCACCCCACGCCGCCGCGCGACCTGCCGGCGTTCGTACGCGTGCTCTGGCGCCTGTACCACCTCGCCTGGTGGCCGCAGCGGATGCTTCTGAATCGCGCCGATGCCGTCGTGACCGTGTCCGACACGACCGCCTCGCTCATCGCCGAGCACGACCTGACCGAACGGCCCGTCGCGGTCGTGCCGAACGCCGCCGATGCGCTCGTCCAGGTCGAGCAGCCCAGGCGCGCGCCCACCCGCGGACGGCTCGTCTACATGGGGTCGTTCATGCCGTACAAGGGCGTGGACACCCTCGTGCGCGCCGCGGCGCGGCTGCCCGACCACGAGCTGCACCTGCTCAGCCGCGTCACCGACGCCGAGCGCCGCCGCCTCACCGCGCTCGCGCCGCAGGCGCGCCTGGTCTTCCACGACGGCGTGGGCGACGCGGAGTACGGCGAACTCCTCGCCGGAGCGACGGCGCTCGTGCACGCCTCGAACGCCGAGGGCTTCGGCATCCCGCTGGTCGAGGCGATGCGGCTCGGCACGCCCGTCGTGGTCAGCGACATTCCGATCTTCCGCGAGATCGGCGGCGACGCCGCCCGCTTCTTCACACCCGACGACCCCGACGGGCTCGCGGCGCAGGTGCTCGCGCTCGATGCGCCGGGGGAGTGGGAGCGCCGGTCCGCCGCCGCCCTCGGGCGTGCCGAGGCGTACGGGTGGGACCGGTCGGCCGCACGATTGCTCGACCTCATGCGGGAGGTCGTCGGCGGAGGCCGTCGCCGTCGCGCGCGCTCGGCGCCGACCACGGGGTCGCTCGCTGCGATCGGGCTCGGCGGCGGCCGCTCGGGCGGGCGGCGCTCCTCGGGCAGGCGCGTCGCGGGCCGTTGAGGGCGGCCGCGCTCAGTCGCCGAGCAGGTGCCGTGCGATGCCGGTGAGCGTCTCGGTCGTCCCCGCGTCGAGCTTCACCGTCGCGCGGCTGTCGCCCTTGGTGATGCCGCGGTTGATCACGATGATCGGCATGCGCGCCCGGCGCGCCTGCTCGAGCAGGCGCATGCCCGAGTTCACGACGAGCGACGAGCCGGCCACGAGCAGCACGTCCGAGCTGCGCACGATCGATGCGGCGGCCTGGAACACGTCGGTCGGCACGAACTCGCCGAAGAACACGACGTCGGGCTTCAGGGTGCCGCCGCAGACCTCGCACTCGGGGATCACGATCGCCTCGACGTCCTCCACCTCGACGTCGCCGTCGGGCGCGAGGCGCACCGCGCCGGGCCGCGCGAAGGCCGGGTTCAGCTCGTCGAGGCGGTCGGCGATGGCGAAGCGCGAGTACTGCTGGCCGCAGTCGAGGCAGACGACGCGGTCCATGCTGCCGTGCAGGTCGACCACGTGGCGACTGCCCGCACGGTGGTGCAGCCCGTCGACGTTCTGGGTGATGACGCCGGTCACGTGCCCGGCGAGCTCGAGGTCGACGAGCGCACCGTGCCCGGCGTTCGGGCTCGCGGTGCCGAAGCTGCGCCAGCCGAGGTGGCTGCCTGCCCAGTAGCGCTTGCGCGCGAGCTCCGACGACTGGAACGCGCTGAAGGTCATCGGATTCCGCACCGGCGCGCCCTCGCCGCGGTAGTCGGGGATGCCCGAGTCGGTGCTCACGCCCGCCCCGGTGAGTACGCCGATGCGGGCGCCGCTCATGAGCGCGAGGGCCTCGTCGAGCCCCGCGTCGCGCACGCCGTGCGTCCCCACCGCGGCGCTCATGCTCGCTCGCACTCCATGCTCGCAGTCTAGACAGAACGAGTTTTCGGGAATGTTTCCGCGACTGGCAGGCTGGTGTCGACGAAAGGGGTGCGGCATGCGCGTGCAGGAGGTCGCCGACCCGGGGCATCCGCTGCTCGCCGACTACACCGACCTCACCGACGTGGCCCTGCGGTCGGTGCGCGAACCGGCCGAGGGGCTCTACATCGCCGAGTCGGCCAAGGTCATCCGCCGAGCGATCGCGGCGGGCCACCGGTCCCGGTCGGTGCTGCTCGAGCCGAAGTGGCTGCCAGACCTCGAACCCGTGCTCGCACCGCTCGACGTCGACGTGCTCGTCGCGACGCCCGCGCTCGTCGAGCACGTCACCGGCTACCGGGTGCACCGCGGCGCGCTGGCGGCCATGCACCGCCCGGCGCTCGCGGACCCGGCGGAGCTGCTGGCGGATGCCCGCACCGTCGTCGTGCTCGAGGACATCGTCGACCACACCAACGTCGGCGCGGTGTTCCGCAGCGTGGCGGGCCTCGGCGCCGACGCCGTGCTCGTGACCCCGCGCTGCGCCGACCCGCTCTACCGGCGCAGCGTGCGCGTGAGCATGGGCACCGTGTTCCAGGTGCCGTGGACCCGGGTCGGGGAGTGGGACGCGACGCGCGAGGTGCTGCACGCCGCCGGGTTCGACATCGCCGCCCTCGCCCTCGCCGACGACGCGACCGGGCTGCGCGAGTACGCGGGCGAGCGCCCCGAGCGGGTCGCGATCCTGCTCGGGGCCGAGGGCGACGGGCTCAGCCGGCACGCGGTGCGCGCGGCCGACCGGGTCGTGACGATCCCCATGGCGCACGGCGTCGACTCGCTCAACGTCGCCGCCGCCGGCGCGGTGGCGCTCTACGCGCTCTCCACCGATGCGCCGGACGACGGGTCGACCGGGCTAGGCTGACGCGGTGCCGCAGTCCCCACGTCCGTCACGACGCGTCTACCGTCGCAGGCGCATCGTCGTGTTCGGCGTGCTCGCGCTCGTCGTCGCGGCGGTCACCGCCGGGGGCGTCTACACCGCGAACGCGCTGAACGCCGAGGTGCCGCAGGTCGCGGCGACCGTGTCGGTGCCCGAGGTCGCCGCCGCACCCGCGGTCGAGCTCGACGCCCCCGAGGTCGCCGCCTACGCGATCGGCGAACTCGACGACGACGAGCTCCTCGCGGCATCCGACGCCGACGAGTCCGTGCCGATCGCCAGCATCACGAAGGTCGTCACCGCGCTCGTCGTGCTCGACGCGAAGCCGCTCGGCGCCGACGAGCAGGGGCCGGCGATCTCGTACACCGCGGCCGACGTGCAGATCTACTGGCAGACCATCGCCGAGAACGGGTCGAACGCCCCGGTCTACGAGGGGTCGACGCTCAGCCAGCGGCAGAGCCTCGAGGCGGTCATGCTGCCGTCGGCGAACAACTACGCCAAGTCGCTCGCCATCTGGGCGTACGGCTCCGAGCAGGCGTACCTCGACGCGGCACGCGCCTGGCTCGACGCGCACGGCCTGCACGACACCGTGGTGGTCGACACGAGCGGGCTCTCGCCCGACTCCCGCAGCACTCCACGCGACCTGGTCGCGCTGGGCCGCCTGGCCCTGCAGAGTCCGGCGCTCGCGCAGATCGTGGCGCAGGAGCAGTCCGAGCTGCCCGCCGTCGGCATCATCGAGAACACGAACGAGCTGCTCGGCACGCACGGGGTCGACGGCATCAAGACCGGCACCACCGTCGAGGCCGGCGCCTGCCTGCTGTTCTCGGGTGACTACGAGGTCGGTTCGCGCACGGTCACGCTCGTCGGCGTCGCGCTCGGCGCCGACACCCACCCCGAGCTGAACGCCGAGATCGCCGGGCTGCTCGACACGACCGCTGCGGGCTTCCACGAGGTCGACGTGGTCGACGCGGGCGACGAGTTCGCCGACTACGCCACCGCGTGGGGCGACCGGGCCGTGGCACGCGCCGACGGCGAGGCATCCGTGCTGGTCTGGAGCGACACCCCGATCACCATCGAGGTCGACGCCCGGCCCCTGGCCCTCGCCGCCGATGGCGCGGACGCGGGCAGCATCACCGTGGTCGCCGGCGACGAGGTCGTCGAGGTGCCGCTCGCCCTCGACGGCGACCTCGAGGACCCGGGCACCTGGTGGCGCCTGTCGAACCCCGGCGGGCTCGACCCTCAGTCGTCGGCGCGCGTCCTCGAACCGGTGGGGTCGGCGGAGTAGGGGCCCGCCTCGGGGCGCTTCGCCGTGACCAGGTCGCCCGACGACTGGTGGCGGATGCGGCGGACCACCCACGGCACGAGGTACTCGCGCGCCCACTGGAGGTCCTCGACGCGCGCCTGCCGCCAGCGCCGCAGCGCGAGCGGCTCGGGCTGCATGGGCTCGAGGTCGTTCTCGACGTTGAGCGCCTGGAGCACCATGCGCGCGACCGTGTGGTGGCCCAGCGCGTTCAGGTGCAGGCGGTCGGGCGCCCACATGCGCTGGTCCTGGATCTCGTGCAGCGCCCACTGGTCGGCCACGATGCAGTCGTGCGCGGCCGCGATCGAGCGCAGGTTCTCGTTGTAGATCGCGACCTTGCCGCGGATGCCCCGGAACACGGGGGAGAAGCCAACGTCGACGCCCGTGAACAGCACGATCGTCGCGCGGTCGCGGCCGAGGCGCTGGATGGCGTACTCGAAGCGGCTCGAGATCTCGTCGGGATCGGTGCCCGGGCGGATGACGTCGTTGCCGCCGGCCGAGATCGTGATCAGGTCGGGGCGGAGCGCGAGGGCCGGCTCGACCTGCTCGTCGATGATCTGCTGGATGAGGCGCCCGCGGATGGCGAGGTTCGCGTAGGCGAAGTCGTCGCTGCCGCGCGCGAGCACCTCGGCCACGCGGTCGGCCCAGCCGCGGTGCCCGCCGGGCACGCCCGGCTCCGGATCGCCGATGCCCTCGGTGAAGGAATCGCCGATCGCCACGTATCGCGACCACGGGTGCTGCTGGGTGACCATGCGTCCCATTCTGCCGTCCACAGCTGTCCACGGGCGCAGCCTGCTCGCATGCGCGGATCGATTCGGAGCGTGTCACCGGATGCCGGTAGATTCTCGTCGAGTGAGCACAGCGACCCCACCCGGACACCTGCCCGGCACCTCGGCCGCCGAGCACCTCTCACCCTCGTTCCCGGAGCGCGCAGCGTGGGGCACCGCGAGCAAGCTGCGCGCCTGGCAGGCCGAAGCACTCGAACGCTACCTCGAGACCATGCCGCGCGATTTCCTCGCCGCAGCGACGCCCGGCGCCGGCAAGACGACGTTCGCGCTGCGCCTGGCCGCCGAGCTGCGCGCACGGCACGAGATCGACCGCATCACGGTCGTGGCGCCCACCGACCACCTCAAGCGACAGTGGGCGGACGCGGCCGCCCGCGCGGGCATCCGACTCGATCCCGGGTTCCGCAACGCGCACGGCAGCCAGGCCCGGCACTTCCACGGCGTGGCCGTCACCTACGCGCAGGTCGCGATGCGCCCCGCCCTGCACCGCGAGCTCACGCTCTCGGGGCGCACGCTCGTGATCCTCGACGAGGTGCACCACGGCGGCGACACGCTCAGCTGGGGCGACGCGATCCGCGAGGCGTTCGAGCGTGCGACGAAGCGCCTCTCGCTCACCGGCACCCCGTTCCGCTCCGACACGGCGCCGATCCCGTTCGTCGACTACGCGCCCGACGCGCAGGGCGTGCGCGTCTCGCGCACCGACTACGACTACGGCTACGGCCGTGCCCTCGCCGACGGGGTCGTGCGCCCCGTCATCTTCATGGTCTACGCCGGCCACATGCGCTGGCGCACGAGCGCGGGCGACGAGATGGAGGCCCGGCTCGGCGAGGACAACACGAAGGACATCACGTCGGCCGCGTGGCGCACCGCGCTGGAGCCGACCGGCGACTGGATCCCCGCGGTGCTGCAGGCCGCGAACCGTCGCCTGACCGAGGTGCGGCACGCGATCCCGGATGCCGGTGGGCTGGTGATCGCCACCGACCAGTCGACCGCACGGGCCTACGCGGCCATCCTCGAGCAGATCGCTGGGGAGCCGGTCACGGTCGTGCTCTCCGACGAGAGCGAGGCGAGCGCGCGCATCGAGCAGTTCTCGGCCGGCTCGCAGCGCTGGATGGTCGCCGTGCGCATGGTGTCGGAGGGCGTCGACGTGCCGCGCCTCGCGGTCGGCGTCTACGCGACCTCCGCCTCGACGCCGCTCTTCTTCGCGCAGGCGATCGGCCGCTTCGTGCGCGCCCGGCGACGCGGCGAGACCGCCTCGGTGTTCCTGCCGAACGTGCCCGGGCTCATGGGGCTCGCGAGCGAACTCGAGAAGCAGCGAGACCACGCCCTCGACCGCCGCACGGGCGATGACGACGACCCGGGGCTCGACGACGGCCTGCTCGACGCTGCGAATCGCGAGGAGCGGGCCTCCGACGAGCTGGCCTCCGAGTGGACCTACGAGGCGCTCGGCTCGAGCGCCACCTTCGACCGCGCGCTCTACGACGGCACCGAGTTCGGCACGCTCGCCGAGCCGGGCAGCGACGAGGAGCTCGACTTCATCGGCATCCCCGGGCTCCTCGAACCGGAGCAGGTCTCCGACCTGCTGCGACACCGCCAGGCACGGCAGGAGCGGCGCGCGCGCCAGCGACGGCGCTCGGGCGAGGCATCCGCCCCCGCCGCCGAGGCCGAGCAGCCGGTCGCGCTGTACCGCACACTGAAGGAGCAGCGCACGCTGCTGAACAGCCTCGTCGGCATGTGGTCGAAGCTGTCGGGCGAGCCGCATGGGCTCATCCACGCCGAACTGCGCCGCCGGTGCGGCGGGCCGGAGGTCGCGAAGGCCAGCGTCACGCAGCTGCAGTCGCGCATCGACCTGCTGCGATCTCGACTCTCGTCGCACTGACGCCCGCCGCCGCTAGGGTGAGCACGTGAGCCGTTCCACACGAGTGCTCGTCGTCGCGGTGATCGTGTCGTTCTGCGCGTTCCTCGACGGCGCGATCACGAACGTGGCGCTGCCCGCCATCTCCGACGAGATGGGCGGGGGTCTCGTGCTGCAGCAGTGGGTGGTCGACGCGTACCTGCTCACCCTCGGGTCGCTCATCCTCATCGCCGGGTCGCTCTCGGACTCGTTCGGGCGGCTGCGCATCATCCGCATCGGGCTGTACGGGTTCGGGGTCACGTCGCTGCTCTGCGCCGTCGCGCCCACGGGGGAGATCCTCGTCGTGGCGCGGGCCCTGCAGGGGTCGGCGGGCGCGCTACTCGTGCCGAGCTCGCTCGCGCTCATCGTCTCGACGTTCTCCGGCGCCGAGCAGGGGCGCGCCATCGGCCGCTGGACGGCGTGGACCACGTCGGCGTTCCTCGTCGGGCCGCTCCTCGGCGGGCTGCTGGTGGACGCGGTGTCGTGGCGGCTCATCTTCGCGATCAACATCCTGCCGATCGTGGCCGTGCTGGTGCTCATGCGCCCGCTGGGGCGCGACGAGCCGCTGCTCGACCGGCCACGCGTCGACTGGCTCGGCGCGGTGCTCGGCGTGGTCGGGCTCGGCGGCACCGTGTTCGCACTCATCGAGCAGGGCCGGTTCGGCTGGGGTTCGCCCGTGATCCTCGTGCCGTTCGTCGCCGGCGTGGTCGCGCTCGTGCTGTTCATCTGGTGGGAGGGGCGGGTCGCGGCGCCCATGCTGCCGCTCGCGCTCTTCCGTGCGCGCAACTTCGCGATCGGCAACCTCTCGACCTGGTTCGTCTACGCGGGGTTCGCACTCGGCCCGTTCGCCATCACGATCTTCGTGCAGGAGATCGGCGGGTACACGGCCTTCCAGGCCGGACTCGCGACGTTGCCGCCGACCATCATGCTCGTGCTGCTGGGGTCGTGGTTCGGCGGGCTCTCCGGGCGCTTCGGCCCGCGCCTGTTCATGGCGGTCGGGCCGCTCGTCGCCGCCGTCGGCTTCCTGCTCACGCTCGCGGTCGACGCCGACGCGTTCTACTGGACCCAGTTCTTCCCTGGCGTGCTGCTGCTCGGGCTCGGCATGGCGATCACGGTCGCGCCGCTGACATCGGCGATCCTCGGCGCGGTCGACCCGTCGCACGCGGGCATCGGCTCGGCCGTGAACAACGCGATCGCGCGCATCGCGGGTCTCGTCGCGGTCGCGCTCTCGGGCGTGATCGTCGGCAGCGCGCTCGACGTCGTCGGCTACCACCGCGCCGCGATCGCCACCGCGATCATGCTCGCGATCGGCGGCGTCATCTCCGCGTTCGGCATCACGAACCGCCCGGAGCCGGTGCGCATCGAGGCCCTCGTGGCGGATGCCGCGGACGGGCCCGCCACCGGACCGACGTCGCTGCCCCCGACGCCCGCAGCAGACCCGCCCGACGCCCCACGACCCTGATCCGCCCGACCCGACGGAGCTCCCATGGCGACCAATCCACCCGAACTCGACCGCATCGACCGGGAGCTGCTGCGCGCACTCTCGCGCAACGCCCGCGCGTCCGGATCCGCCCTCGCCGCCGAGGTCGGCGTCGCGGAGTCGACCGTCTCGCTGCGCATCCGCAAGCTCCAGGCCGGCGGCTACATCCGCGGCTACCACGTCGACATCGACCTCGAGGCGCTCGGGGCGTCGCTCCAGGCGCTCATCGCGGTGCGCCTCGTCAAGCACGCACGCAGCGAGATCGACGAGTTCCGCGCGGCGGCGACCCACTTCCCCGGCGTGCTCGGGCTGTTCCACATGGCGGGCGCGGAGGACTACCTGCTGCACGTCGCGGCGCGCGACGCGAGCGAGCTGCGCGAGTTCGTGCTCAGCTACCTGACCGGACATCCGGCCGTCGCGCATACCGAGACGAACCTCATCTTCGAGTACGCCGACGGTGACGGGTGGCAGGAGCTCGTGCGCTGAGCTGCCCCGCGGCCGCGCGGTTCGGCGCTCCGAAATGCTGCCAATCCGGCCCTTCGGCGACGGATCGGCCGTGACCCGCGGCTAGCGTAGTCGGGGCCGCACGGGCCGACCGAGGGAGGCGCGATGCCGCAGGACGCACGATCCGACGCCGCCGCTCGCGCGAGGTGGCGACGCTACCTCGCCGACGAGCGGGCCGAGGGCGCGGTCTACCGCGAGCTCGCGCAGCGCCGTACCGGCGAGGAGCGCGAGATCCTGCTCGCCCTCGCCGAGGCGGAGCGCCGTCACGAGGCGCACTGGGTGCGGCTGCTCGGTGACGACGACGGGCGGATGCCCCGGGCCGACCTGCGCACCCGCATGCTCGCCGCGCTCGCGCGACGGTTCGGGTCGATCTTCGTGCTCGCGCTCGCGCAGCAGGCCGAGGCCCGCTCGCCCTACGCCGACGACCCGGATGCCACGCGCGCGATGGCGGCCGACGAGAAGATCCACGGGGAGGTCGTGCGCGGCCTCGCCGCCCGCGGCCGCCGACGGCTGTCCGGCACGTTCCGCGCCGCGGTGTTCGGCGCGAACGACGGGCTCGTGTCGAACCTCGCGCTCGTCCTCGGCATGGCGGCGACCGGGGTGGATCGCAGCGTCGTGCTCTTCACGGGCATCGCGGGCCTCCTCGCGGGCGCGCTCTCGATGGGCGCGGGGGAGTACGTCTCGGTGCGTTCGCAGCGCGAGTTGCTCGAGGCATCCGCCCCCGATCCCGCGGCGCGGGCCGCACTGCCCGACCTCGACGTCGACGCGAACGAGCTGGCGCTCGTCTACCGGGCGCGCGGCATGGACGCGGCCGAGGCGACCGAGCACGCCGGGCGCGTGATCGCGGGCGTGCGCGCGCAGGGCGACGCGTCGTCGACCGCGATCCCGACCGCGCACGACGACGCGGAGGCCGTGGGCACGGGCATGTCGGCGGCGATCTCGAGCTTCTGCTTCTTCGCCTCGGGCGCGCTGATCCCGGTGCTGCCGTACCTGTTCGGCGGCGACGGCGCGGTGGCGCTGGTGGTCGCGCTCGCGCTCGTGAGCGTCGCCCTGCTCGCGACCGGCGCGGTGGTCGGCATCCTGTCGGGCGCGTCACCGCTGAAGCGCGCGCTGCGGCAGCTCGCGATCGGCCTCGGCGCGGCGGCGGTCACGTACGTGCTCGGCCTGCTCTTCGGCACGACGATCGGCTGACGCGCCGCGGCGCGGGGCGCGGTCAGGCGTCGTCGCCCGCGGTGACGAAGTCGATGAGCTCCTCGACGCGTCCGAGCAGGGCGGGCTCGAGGTCGTTCCAGTCGCGCACCGCGCCGAGGATGCGTTGCCAGGCACGCGCGATGTCGGCCTGGTCGGCGTGCGGCCAGCCGAAGGCGGCGCACACGCCGTGCTTCCACGACGTACCGCGCGGGATCACCGGCCACTCGCGCACGCCCAGTCGCGCGGGCTTCACCGCCTGCCAGACGTCGACGTAGGGGTGCCCGACGACGAGCACGTGCGCGCCGTACGGTCCGCGCGCGACGCGGTCGGCGATCGCCTGCTCCTTCGATCCCGGAACGAGGTGGTCGACGAGCACGCCGATGCGCTTGTCGGCCGAGGGGGCGGTGTCGCGCACGATCGTGTCGAGGTCGTCGACGCCCTCGAGGTACTCGACCACCACGCCCTCGGCGCGCAGGTCCGCGCCCCAGACCTTCTCGACGAGCTCGGCGTCGTGCCGCCCCTCGACGAAGATGCGGCTCGCGCGGGCGGTCCTCGCCCGACGCTGCTCGGGGGCGAACGAGCCCGATGCGGTGCGGGCGCGAGCAGCGGGCGCCTTCATGGCGGGAGGGGTCAGCCTCACCGGTTCGCCCTCGACGAGGAATCCGGTGCCGAGCGGGAAGAGCCGGCGAGCGCCGTGCCGGTCCTCGAGCACGACGTTGCGGTTCTCGAACCCGACGACGGCACCGCACCATCCGGTGTCAGCGCGCTCGACCACGAGGTCGCGCTCGGCCGGCACCTCGGGAATCGTGCGACGCGCGCGGGCCCGCCAGTCTCCCGCGAGCACGTCGCTGCCGTACCGGTCGTGGGGGTCGCTGTCGAATGGCACCGCACGAGGCTAGCCGAGGCGTTCGCGCCGGCCCGCCCGACACCCCGCGCTGCTCAGGAGGGCGGCGCGGGAGGTCGTCGACGTGCGAGGCCGAGGGTCCAGGCCGCGCCGGCGAGGGCGACGAGCGCGCCGGCGGCGAACGCCCAGGGGATGCCGGATGACGCGGCGACGAACCCCAGCAGGATCGGTCCGATGCCGAGCCCGAGGTCGATCGCGGCGCTCGCGGTGCCCGACGCGAGTCCGCGCTCGGCCGGTGAGGCCGTCGCGAACACGGCGGAGAAGAACGCGGGCGTGCTGAACGCCACACCGATGCCGAGGACCACCGCTCCCACGACGAGGCCGATCGCGTCGTTCCACAGGGCCGCCACGATGAGACCCGCGGCGATCGCGACGAGCGACGCCGCCCCGAGCGGCAGCGACGGCAGCCGATCGGGCACCCGCGCGAATGCGATGCGGCAGACCACGACCACCGTGCCGAACGTCAGCAGCGCGATGCTCGCGTTGCCGACGCCGACCTGCACGGCGTGGATCGACGCGAAGGCCAGATATCCGCCCATCGCGATGAGCACCGTGAGGAAGGCGAGCGAGATCGGCAGCGCAGGACGATGGAGGATCCGCAGCGGTGCGCCCGGGGGAGTGCGCTCGGTGCTCGTCTCGCCGACGACGAGCGCGAGCGCTGCGGCGACGAGGGTGAGCCCGGTCGCCCCCACCCAGACGGCGGCGAAGTCGCCCACGCCGATGAGCGCCTCCGCCAGTGGCGGACCGAACGCGAGCCCGAGGTAGAGCCCCAGCGAGTTGATCGAGAGCGCCTCGCCCATGCGCTCGGGCGGGGCGATGTCGGCGAGCGCCGCGAAGATCGAGACGAAGAACGCCGCCTCTGCGACGCCGGCGAGCAGGCGCAACAGCACGACGACGATGAGGTCATCAGCGACGAGCAGCAGACCCAGAGCGGATGCCGCGAGCAGTGCGCCGCCCAGCATGAGGGGCCGCCGTCCGACGCGATCGCTGAGGCGCCCGGCGAACGGACGCAGCACGAGTGCGGTGGCGGCGAACGCGCCGATGGCGATGCCCGCGCCGGCCTCGTCGCCGCCGAGCGGACCGGTCACGAACAGCGGGAGTGCGAACAGCGCCATGCCGACCGCGGTGAAGTACAGCAGCTCGGTCGCGGTGAGCGCGATGAACGCGCGGGTGTACAGCGGTGCCGGTGGAATGGAGGCCATCGCCCGACCCTCCCGGGAGGTCGCGCCGCGGTCGGGCGCGACTCGCGCCCCACGCTACTCCCGTCCCGAGCGTCGCGAGGCGACGCGGTATCCACAGAATGCCGGCGTGGTCGGCCCGGCGGTCGCGGGTCTGAGAGGGTCGATTCCGGCGTCCGCGCAACGGGCCGAACGCCGCACCACGAAGGAGTCGTTCATGGAGATCGCCGGATTCTTCGGCATCCTGGTCATCGTCGGCATCGCGGTCGTCGCCGCGGTGGTCATCGGCCTGATCGCCCTGCTGTTCGCACGCAGCTGGATCAAGGTGGCCCGCGCCGACGAGGCCCTCGTCATCTCGGGTCGCAAGCAGAAGGTGCAGGCCAGCGTGATCGGCGCGGACGGCACGACGCGTTCCGAGCTGTCCGAGTCGCCGGTCACCGTCATCGTGAACGGCAAATCGCTCGTGAACCCGATCACGCAGCGCCACGAGATCATCTCGCTCCGTTCGCGCCAGGTCTCGCTCAACGCCGAGGCGCAGTCGCTCGACAACGTCACCCTGAACGTCGACGGCGTCGCGATCGTGAAGATCGGCTCCGACCCCCTGTTCGTCCGCCGTGCGGCCGAGCGCTTCGCCTCCCAGGACAAGGCCATCGAGCAGTTCACGACGGAGCAGCTGGAGGGTGCGCTGCGCGGCATCGTCGCCACCCTGTCGGTCGTGGAGCTGATGCGCGAGCGGAAGAAGTTCTCCGACCAGATCGCCGCCGACGTCTCGCACGAGCTCGCCGAGCAGGGGCTCATCCTCGACTCGTTCCAGATCAAGGGCATCACCGACGAGGTCGGCTACATCCAGTCGCTCGGCGCCCCGGAGATCCAGGCGAAGCGCCAGGCCGCCGAGATCGCGCAGACGAACGCCGACCGCGCGATCAACCAGAAGATCATCGCCAACCAGGAGGCGAACCTCATCGAGCAGACGGCGCTCGACACCAACACCGCCAACGCGGATGCCGGCGTCGGTCGTGCGCGCGCCGAGGCGGAGCAGGCCGAGCACCTCGCACGCGCACGCGCCGAGCAGGCCGTGCTCCAGCAGCAGGCCGAGAACACGCAGGCCCGGCTCGACGCCGAGGTCAAGCGCGTCGCCGACGCGTCGCGCTACGAGGCGGAGACGCGCGCGCAGGCCGACCTGTACACCCGCGAGCGCTCGGCCGAGGCCGCCGCGATCGAGCAGGTGAAGCAGGCCGAGGCGCGTACGCGCATCGCCGAGCAGCAGGCGGAGGCCGACAAGGCCCGCGCGACCGGTGAGGCCGCAGCGGCAGAGGCGAAGTCGGCCGGTGAGGCGAGCGCGCTGCGGGAGCTCGCCGACGCCGAGGCATCCGCCCGCCGTCTGCGGGCCCAGGCCGAGGCCGACGCGATCCGTGCCGAGGGCGAGGCCCGGGCGGCGGCCGTCGAGGCGGAGGCGCAGGCGATCGCGTCGAACCAGGAGGCGTTCCTGTCGCAGCGGGTGCTCGAAGTGCTGCCGTCGATCATGGCCGAGTTCGCGAAGGGCTACTCGGCGATCGGCAGCGTCTCGATCGTCGGCGGCAGCGAGGACGGCGCGAGCGGCGTCGTCGGCGGCGACAGCGCGAAGGCGATGCGTTCGGTGTTCGACAGCGTCGAGGCGGCAACGGGCCTCGACATCGCCGCGATCATCCAGGGCCAGGCGGTCGGTCGTGGCATCGGCGCGGGTGTCTCCGAGGCAGCGCTCTCGAAGAACGGCTCGCACGACTCGTAACCACGTCTCGAGACCCGTCGAGAGACTGCGCTCCGGGCGGCCTGAGTGCACTCATTTGACGGGTCTCGAGAGTCCACTGGTCCAGACCCGTCGAGAGACTGCGCTCCGGGCCACCAGAGCGCAGCTTTCTGACGGGTCTCGGTCGTTGTGGGGCGGATGCGGCGGGGCGGCGACCTGCGTCAGCGGAAGTCGCGCGAGCGGTTCGCGGCCGACACGGCGAGCGACTCGAAGCGGTCGGCCACGAGGTTGGTCACGCCCTCGGGTGAGCGCTCGAGCATCCCGCGCACGACCATCGCCGGCGCCTCGCGCGCGACGCGGCGGAACCGCGTCCACACGCCGACCCCGGCGATGACGTTGAGCGTGCCCGACTCGTCCTCCAGGTTCAGGAACGTGATGCCGCTCGCGGTCGCCGGCCGCTGCCGGTGGGTGACGACCCCGCCCACCTCGATGCGCCGACCGTTCTCGGCCGCCCCGAGCCGGTCGATGCGGATCGCCCCGCGCGCATCGAGGTACTCCCGCACGTGCCGGATCGGGTGGTCGTCGGTCGAGACGCCCGTCGCCCACAGGTCGTACACCACCTGCTCGGCGTCGGTGAGCATCGGCAGCAGCGGCGGCTGCACGACCACGACGGAGCCGGCGAGCGTGTCGGGGCGGTCCTGCGCGGCCTCGCCCGCGAGCCAGAGCGCCTGGCGCCGGTCGAGGTCGAAGCCCGCGAACGCCCCGGCGGCCGCGAGGGCCTCGAGCTGCTCGGTGTCGAGGCCGACCCGCCGGGCGACGTCGGCCATGTCGCGATACGGTCCGCGGGCCTCGCGTTCGGCCACGATCCGCTCCGCCACCGCATCCCCGATCGAGTGGATCTCGGCGAGCCCGAGCCGCACGGCGAACGCCCCGTCGCGCCGGTGCGCCGCGCCCTCGTCGGGCGCCGACCGGTCGAACGGCTCCACCGGCGGCTGCACGGCGTCGAGGCATCCGTCGCGACCGGTCGCGGGTCGCCTCGCGGCATCCGACCCGCCCAGCCCCGCACCGTCGAGCGGCTCGAGCACCGCCTCGGCGCCCGACCGCTGCACGTCGGGCCGCAGCACCTCGACGCCGTGCCGGCGCGCGTCGGCCGTGAGCGTCTGCGGCGAGTAGAAGCCCATCGGCTGGGCGCGCAGCAGTGCGGCGAGGAACGCGCCCGGGTAATGCAGCTTGAACCACGAGCTGGCGTAGACGAGCAGGCCGAAGCTGATCGCGTGGCTCTCGGCGAAGCCGAAGTTCGCGAACGCCTGGATCTTCGCGTAGATCGCGTCGGCGGTCTCGGTGTCGATGCCGTTGCGCGCCATGCCGGCGTAGAGTTTCTCGCGCAGCGAGTCGATGCGCTCGATGCCGCGCTTGGAGCCCATGGCGCGGCGCAGCAGGTCGGCGTCCTCCGCCGTGCAGTCGCCGACCGCGACGGCCATCTGCATGAGCTGCTCCTGGAACAGCGGCACGCCCTTGGTGCGCGAGAGCACGGGTTCGAGCTTCGGATGCAGGTAGGTGACCTCCTCCTGCCCGGTCGCGCGGCGGATGTACGGGTGCACCGCGCCGCCCTGCACCGGCCCCGGGCGGATGAGCGCGATCTCGACGACGAGGTCGTAGAAGCGGCGGGGCTTGAGGCGGGGGAGCGTGCCCATCTGCGCGCGGGACTCGACCTGGAACACGCCGATCGAGTCGGCGCGGCAGAGCATGTCGTAGACGGCCTGCTCCTCCTTCGGCAGGGTCGCGAGCGACCATTCCTCGCCGGTCGCGTCGCGCACGAGGTCGATGGCGTACTGGAGCGCGGCGAGCATGCCGAGCCCGAGCAGGTCGAATTTCACGAGGCCCATCCAGGCGCAATCGTCCTTGTCCCACTGCAGCACGGTGCGCTTCTCCATGCGCGCGTGCTCGATGGGGCAGACCTCGCCGACGGGCCGGTCGGTGAGCACCATGCCGCCGGAGTGGATGCCGAGGTGCCGCGGGAAGCCCAGCACCTGCTCGGCGAGCTCGACCACCGGCTGCGGGATGTCGTGCTCGTCGGTCGACACGACCGACCCCCAGCGCTCGACCTGGCGCGACCAGGCATCCTGCTGGCCGGTGGAGTAGCCGAGCGCCTTCGCCATGTCGCGCACCGCGACCTTCGGCCGGTAGCTGATGACGTTCGCGACCTGCGCGGCGTTCTGCCGACCGTACTTCTCGTAGACGTACTGGATCACCTCCTCGCGCCGGTCGGAGTCGAAGTCGACGTCGATGTCGGGCTCCTCGTCGCGCATGCTCGACAGGAACCGCTCGAACGGCAGTTCGTAGAAGATCGAGTCGACCGCGGTGATGCCGAGCACGTAGCAGACGGCCGAGTTCGCGGCGGAGCCGCGGCCCTGGCACAGGATGCCCCGGGAGCGCGCCTCCCGCACGATGTCGTGCACGATGAGGAAGTAGCCGGGGAAGTCCTTCTGCTCGATGACGTCGAGCTCCTGCGCGATGCGCCGGCGCACGTGGTCGGGGTCGCCCGGATAGCGCTCGGCGGCGCCGCGCCAGGCGAGCTCGCGCAGCCAGCTCATGGGCGTGTGCCCCTCGGGCACCTCCTGCCGGGGCAGCCGGGGCCGGGCGCTCCGCAGCCGGAACGACAGCTGCCCCGCGAGCTCGACCGTGCGCGAGACCGCGCCGGGGTAGCGCTGGAAGCGCGCGGCCATCTCCGCGCCGGAGCGCAGGTGCGCGGTGCCGGTTGCGGGCAGCCAGCCGTCGAGCTCGTCGAGGCTGCGGCGCGCCCGAACGGCGGCGACCGCCGAGGCGAGCCGGTGCTCGGGCGGGGTGGCGAAGTGCACGGCGTTGGTCGCGAGCACGGGCATGCCGTGGCGGCCCGCGAGCCCCGCGAGCAGGTCGTTGGCGTCCTGGTCGCCCGGATGCCCGTGGTCGAACAGCTCCACGAAGACGTTCTCCCGGCCGAAGCGCTCGGCCAGTCGCTCGAGCTCGCGCCCTGCGGCATCCGCCCCGCCCGTCTCGAGCGCGCGGCGCACGGTGCCCTTGCGGCATCCGCTCAGCACCGCCCACTCGCCGCCCGCCCGCTCGCCGAGCTCGTCGAGGTCGTAGGTGGGGCGGCCCTTCTCGCCGCCGGCGAGCTGCCCTGCCGTGATGGCCGATGCGAGCCGGTGGTAGCCCGCCTCGCCGCGCGCGAGCACGAGCAGGTGGTCGCCCTCGGGGTCGGCCATGCCCATCTGCGGGGTGGTGAGGCCGAGCGAGAGCTCCGCGCCGTAGACGGTCGCGAGCTCGGGGAACGCCTCTGCCGCCTCGGCGAAGCGCACGATGCCGTAGAACCCGTCGTGGTCGGTCAGGGCGAGCCCGGCGAGGCCGAGCCGGTGCGCCTCCTCGACGAGCCGCTCGGGCTGCGAGGCGCCGTCGAGGAAGCTGAATGCGGAGTGCACGTGCAGCTCGGCGTAGGGCACCGTCGCCTCGGGTGCCGCCGACTCGTCGGCGGGCGGGCGGTACGGATGCCGCTTGCGGGAGAACGCCGGACCGTCGCCGCCGTCCGCGATCGGCCGGGGCGGCCCGGGGCGGCTCGCGTCCGACAGGGTGCGTTCGAGCTCCGACCAGGGGATGGGCGGGTTGTTCCAGCCCATCAGTCGTACCTCGCCTCGGCGCGCCACTCGTCGGCGTCGCGCACGAGCAGCCACGCCGCCCCGTCGTCGTCGACCACCTGGAACCGGTGCGCGCGCCGGGCGGTCGCCTCGTCCCACCAGCGCTCGACCACGGGCCACGGCCCGGCCCACGCGCGCACCCGGCGCGGCCCGCCTGCTGCGGCGACCGTGAACGTCGCGGGTGGCGCGCTGATCGACCCGCGCTCGTCGACGGTGACCACGGCACCGTCGGCGTCGACGAGCCCGGCCGGCACCCGCTCGCGGAACACGGTCGCGGGCAGCGGCGACGGCAGCGAACCGGGCCAGGGGCGGTCGGATGCCCCCTCCGGCGGCCGGTCGCCCCACGGCACGAGCACCTCGCGGTCGGCCAGCATGCGCCCGCCCCCGATGGTCGCGGTGACGACGCCCTCGTGCCCGAGCATGCCCTGCACGCGGGTGAGGCCGTGGTGCACGCGCTCGTCGGGGCCGGTGCCCCAGAGCCCCTCCTCGTGGTTGCCGGTGGAGTCGAGCCGCTCGGGGTGCACGCGCACGCGCGCGATCGGCGAGCGCAGCCCCGCGTCGGCGCTGCCCGACCCCTGCAGCTGCCATCGGATGCGGTCGACCACGTCGCCCGGGGTGAACCAGCGCGGGTGCAGCCAGTCGCGCGCCGAGACGCCGCCCTCCTCGTCGACGATCTCGACGTGCACGGCGGTGCAGACGAGCTTCGCGTCGGTGAGGCGCTCGATGAACGACTCGGCCCGGGTGCGGAACGCGAACGCGAGCTGGTCGATGCGGTCGAGCGGCGGCTCGAACTCGACCTGCTCGTCCCACTCGGGCGGGGGCGTGCGGGCGAGCACCCGCGCCCCGTCGCGGCCCGCCGCGCGGTCGTGCGCGAGTGCCCCCGTCGGCCCGAACCGGCGCAGCACGTCGTCGGCGGGCAGCGCGGCGAACTCGCCGAGCCGGCGCACGCCGAGCCGGTGCAGCAGCGTCGCCGTGCGCGGGTCGACGAGCACGCCCACGGGCAGCGGCGCGATGAACGCGGCCGACCCACCGGACTCGACTCGCAGCACCGGCGCGGAATCAGAGGTCGCGCGCGCCGCCTGCTCGGCCGCGAACGGCCCGTCGGCGACGCCCACCCGCACCGGCAGCCCGAACCCGCCCACCGCGGCCCGCAGCGCCTCGGCGGCCTCGGCCTCGCCGCCGTAGTAGCGCACGGGCCCGCGCGCCCGCACCGCGAGCGCACCGGGGCGCAGCAGCTGCACGCCGGGCGTGGTCTCCTCGACCCGCCGCACGACGGGCTCGAACGCGCGCGCGTCGAGCGCGGCGTCGTAGTCGAGCAGCTCGAGCGCGGGGGAGCGGTACTGCGCCTCGCGCAGCTTCAGCCCGCGCGCGACCCCGTCGCGCCGGGCAGCGGCCGAGCACGCGAACACGAGCCCCTTCTCGACCAGCGCGAGCGGCGACTCGAGCGACAGGCCGGCCTCGCGCGCGGCCGCGATGACCGGCCAGTCGGGGCACCACACCACGATGGTGCGGCGCGGGTCGGATGCCTCGGGCACGCCGCTCATCCGGCGACCCTCCGCAGCGGCGCGGCCGGCGCCTGCTCCGTGACCGCAGGCCCCGCGAACCCGTCGGCGGCATCACCGGCGCCGAGCGCGCCGCCCTCGTCGACCCGCTCGGCCGCCGCGCCCACCCCCGGCAGCAGCAGCCGCGCGGTGCTCGCCCGCCCGAACCCGCCCCGGCCCGACGCGGTGACGACCGCCTCGCGCGCGGTGAGCCGCCCGTGCCCGTCGCCGAGCCCGGTCCACCGGCTCTCGGCGACCCGCAGCTGCACCTCGCTCTGCGGCCAAGTGCCGTCGACCACGAGCGCCGCACGGCGCTGGCGCAGCCGGGCTCCGAGCCGCGAGGCATCCGCCGCCCCCACCGCCTCGGGCGGGCGCACCGCCACGACCGGGATCACGTCGACGAGCGCGGCGACCACCGCGAGCCAGTGCCGCCCGGGCGCGGGCACGAGCACGAGACGGTCGAGGTCGAGCCCCGCGAGCCGCGCGGCCTCGACGCCGAAGCCCGGCACGCCGACCACGGCGCACCATGAACCGGCGCCCGACGCGCCCGCGAGCATGGCCATGACGAGGCTCGTCGAGCCCTCGACCCCGTACGCGCCGCCCTCGCGCAGCACCCCGCCGGGCAGCAGGTCGTGCAGCGCAGGCAGCGTCGGGATCGCCCGCCCCTCGAGCCGCGTGGACTGCATGTCGGCGATGCGCGCACGCAGCGCGTCGGCGCGTTCGCGCGCCTCGCCCGCGGAGACGCGGGACGGCCGGAGGGGAGCGGTGAGTGCCACACCCCATATTCGAACGTATGTTCGAACGAGTCAAGCGGCGGATGCCACCCGTCCCGCGTCGCTCGACACCACCGAAGCGGCACCCACCCACATCCGCCGACAGTCGTTGCGATGGCGAGAGTCGTTCCGAATGCGAGCATTCGACCATATACTCGTTCATATGGGCGAGAGGAGTCGATCATGGCCATGACGAGTGTCGACCTGGATCCGGAGCTGATCGAACGCGCCCGCGAGCTCACGGGTGAGAAGTCGAACCGCGCCGTGCTCGACCTGGCACTGCGCCGCCTCATCGCCTCGAAGCGGAAGGGCGCGATGATCGACGGAATCGCAGAGCTCGCCGACCTCGAGTTGGGACTCGGCGCGCCCGTCGTCGACCCGACGGCGAGCACGCGCCCGACGTCGTGACCGACTACCTCGTCGACAACTCCGTCTGGGCGAGGCTGGCATCGAGGGACGCAGGCATCACCGCCCGCCTGCGCCAGATCGAGCGTGCGCCGGCCGACCTGTTCGTGACCTGTCCGCCTCAGGTACTCGAGTTCTGCCACAGTGCGCGCACCGCGGACGAGCACGTGCGCTATCGCGAGCAGATCTCGATGGGGTTCCCCATCGAACGCGCTCCCGACGAGACGCTGGTCCTCGACATCCAGCACGCCTTGTGGGACGACGGGCTCGTCCGAGCCGCCGGTGCGATCGACATCCTCATCGCCGCCTACGCCATCTGCAACGGCGCGACCGTGCTCACCGCCGACCACGACTTCGACCACATCGCGCGCGTGAGCGACCTCCAGCACGAATACGTCGCGCCCACGCACTGACCGCGCCGGGAGTGCGGCCTGCCGGGTCGGTAAACCCGGAAACCACGAACGGCCGGATCATCCGATCCGGCCGTTCTCACACCGTGCGCGAGGGGGGACTTGAACCCCCACGCCCTAATACGGGCACTAGCACCTCAAGCTAGCGCGTCTGCCAATTCCGCCACCCGCGCGTGTGTTGCGAACCCGCGATCTCCCGCAGGCCCGAGAGAAGACACTACCACGAATCGGATGCTCCACCGAACCACGACCCCGTCCACCGGTGCCCGGGCGCGCCGACGCATCCGGGGTAGCGTGAGGGGCATGTCCGACGCATCCGCCCACCCGCGCCAGGCCGCTGCCGACGAGCTCGAGCCGACGGCCCGGATCGCCCGCGACCTGATCCGGTTCGACACCACGAACCACGGCGAGGGGCGCTCGGAAGGGGAGACCGAAGCGGCCGAGTACGTCGAGGCGCACCTGGCCGGCATGGGCCTCCAGCCGCAGCTGTACGACGCCGCCCCCGGCCGCACCAGCGTCGTCGCCCGCGTGCCGGGCGCGAACCCCGACAAGCCGGCACTGGTCGTGCACGGGCACCTCGACGTCGTGCCCGCCGACCCGCGCAACTGGAGCGTCGACCCGTTCGCCGGCGAGGTGCGCGACGGGCTGCTCTGGGGCAGGGGAGCGGTCGACATGAAGGACATGGACGCCATGATCCTGACCGCGGTCGGCGACATCCTCGCGTCGGGGCGGCAGCCGGAGCGCGAGCTGGTGCTGGCGTTCTTCGCCGACGAGGAGGCGGGCGGCCTGTTCGGCTCGAGCTGGATGGTCGATCACCATCCGGAGGTGTTCGCGGGCGCGACCGAGGCGATCAGCGAGGTCGGCGGCTACTCGGTGCACCTGGGCGGCGAGCGCGCCTACCTCCTGCAGACGGGGGAGAAGGCGCTGGTCTGGATCCGGCTGGTCGCGCGCGGCCCCGCAGCGCACGGCTCACGTCTCGTGCGCGAGAACGCGATCACGCGCCTCGCCGAGGCGGTCGCCGCGCTCGGCCGCGAGGAGTGGCCGCTGCACCTCGTCGACACCACGCGTGCGCTGCTCGCCGAGATCGCCCGGGTGACCGGTGCCGACCCGCAGCAGGTGTCGCCTGACGAGCTCGTGCTCCGCACCTCCGCCGCGGGCTTCCTCAGCGCGACCCTGCGCACCACGACGAACCCGACCCTCCTGCACGCCGGGTACAAGCACAACGTCATCCCCGACCGCGCCGAGGCGCTGATCGACATCCGCACGCTGCCGGGCGAGGAGGACGCGGTGCTCGCGCGCGTGCGCGAGATCGTCGGCGACGACATCGAGATCGAGACGGTCGTGCGCGACGTCGGCCTCGAGACACCGTTCAGCGGCCCGCTCGTCGACACCGTGAAGGCGACCCTCGAGCGCCACGACCCCGGCGTGCCGGTCTTCCCGTACCTGCTCTCGGGCGGCACGGACAACAAGGCGCTCAGCCGGCTCGGCATCGCCGGCTACGGCTTCGCGCCGCTGCGGCTTCCCGCCGACCTCGACTTCCCGGCGATGTTCCACGGGGTGGACGAGCGGGTGCCGCTCGACGCACTAGTCTTCGGGAGCAGAGTTCTCCAGGACCTGCTGCTCGAGTACTGAGCGCCCCACCGCAACCAGACGCGGCCCCGCCGCGCGGGGCGGAAGGTGAGCCCCCGGCATGATCGAAGCGCTGATCCTCGGACTCGTGCAGGGACTCACCGAGTTCCTGCCGATCTCCTCCAGCGCGCACCTGCGCATCCTCGGCGAGTTCCTCCCGAACGCGGCCGACCCCGGCGCCGCGTTCACCGCGATCGTGCAGATCGGCACCGAGGCGGCCGTGGTCGTCTTCTTCTGGCGCGACATCGTGCGCATCGTCTCGCGCTGGTGGCTCGCCCTGTGGGGGCGCGTGCCCCGCAACGACCCCGACGCGCGCATGGGCTGGCTGATCATCCTCGGCTCGATCCCGATCGTCGTGCTCGGCCTCATCTTCCAGGAGCAGATCGAGACCACGCTGCGCTCGCTCTGGATCGTGGCGACGACCCTCATCGTCTTCGGCATCCTGCTCGGCATCGCCGACTGGATCGGCGCGAAGCGCCGCAAGCTCGACGACCTCACCTACCCGCACGGCGTCATCTACGGGTTCGCGCAGGCGCTCGCCCTCATCCCGGGCGTGTCGCGCTCGGGCGGCACGATCACCGCGGGCCTCCTCATGGGCTACGAACGCGCCGCCGCCGCCCGCTACGCGTTCCTGCTGGCGATCCCCGCCGTGTTCGGCTCCGGCTTCTACCAGCTCTTCAAGAGCTGGGGCGAGCCGGGCGTGTACGGCCCGGTCGAGACGGCCGCCGCGACGCTCGTCGCGTTCGTGGTCGCGCTGCTCGTGATCGCGTTCTTCATGAGCTACATCTCGAAGCGCAGCTTCCTGCCGTTCGTGATCTACCGCGTGCTGCTCGGCGGCACCATCATGGTGCTGCTCGCGACCGGCACGATCGACGCCTAGTCGCGCGGCCGCCAGGGCTCCTCGCCGCGGGGGTCGCCGCGCCCGTCGCCGCGACGCCTGAGGTACTTCTCGAACTCCTGCGCGATCGCCTCGCCGCTCGCCTCGGGGGAGTCGACGGTGTCGCGCGCCTGCTCGAGTTGCTCGATGTAGGCGGCCATGTCCTCGTCGTCGGCCGCGAGCGCGTCGACGCCCGCCTCCCATGCGGCGGCGTCCGACTCGAGCGAGCCGCGCGGCACGCTGAGACCCGTGATGTCCTCGAGCTTCGACAGCAGCGCGAGCACCGCCTTCGGCGAGGGGGAGTTGTGCACGTAGTGCGGCACCGACGCCCAGAGCGACAGGGTCGGGATGCCCGCGCGCTCCGCCGCGTCCGACAGCACGCTCAGGATGCCCACCGGGCCCTCGTAGCTCGGCCGGTCGATGCCCAGCTCGTCGCGCACCTCGCCGTTGTCGCTCGACACGAACACCGAGAGCGGACGCGTGTGCGGGGCATCCGCCAGCATCGCGCCCAGGAAGATCACGACCTCGACGCCGGCCGCGAGGGCGCCGTCGATGATCTCCGACGCGAACCCCTTCCACGTGCGGGCCGGCTCGGCGCCGATGAGCACGTGCACCTGGTCGGCGCCCGGTCCGGTGACCCCGTCGTCGCTGGTGCCGAGGCCCGACGGGCCGAGCAGCCGGGCGCCCGGCCAGGTCAGCCGGCGCACGCCGTCGTCACCCATGGCCACAGTCGGCCGAGTGAACTGGTAGTCGTAGTAGAGCTCGGGGTCCACCGCGCCGATCTCCACCAGATCGAGGTGGTCGATCAGGGCCTGCGCCGCTCCCGACGCGGCCTCGCCGGCGTCGTTCCAGCCCTCGAAAGCCACGACGAGGATCCTGCCGCCGTTGATGCCGTGTTCGTCCGCCACTACGCCTGTGCGTTCCCCTCCGGGCGGCTCGCGCCGCCCTCAGGTCCACAATAGGCGCTGCACGTAGACTTGACGGCCGTGAACCAAGCGCTTCCCGCCGCCATCCTCTGGGACATGGACGGCACCCTCGTCGACAGCGAACCGTACTGGATCCGGGCGGAGACCGAGCTCGTCCAGTCGTTCGGCGGCAACTGGACCCACGAGGATGCGCTCCAGCTCGTCGGCAGCGGCCTCTGGGCGTCGGCCGAGATCCTCCAGGGGTACGGCGTCGACCTGCCCGCCGACCGCATCGTGCACGGGCTGACCGAGGAGGTCCGCGGCCTCCTCGCCCGCGAGGGCGTGCCGTGGCAGCCGGGGGCGCGCGAGCTGCTCGAGTCCGTGCGTGCACGGGGCATCCGCACCGCTCTCGTCACCATGTCGATCCGTTCCATGGCAGAGGACGTCGTCGCCGCGATGGGGTTCGACGCGTTCGATGCGGTGGTCACGGGCGACGAGGTCGCCCACGCCAAGCCGCACCCCGAGCCGTACGCGCGCGGTGCCGAACTGCTCGGCGTGCCGATCGGCGGCTGCCTCGCGATCGAGGACTCGCCGACCGGGCTCGCCGCCGCGATGGCCGCGGGCGCGGTGACGCTCGGCGTGCCGCACACCCTGCCGCTCGATGACGAGCCGGCGCACGAGCGCTGGGCGAGCCTCGACGGCCGCACGGTCGACGACCTCGCCGCGGTGTTCGCTGCGGCGCGCACGGGGGAGCACGCATGACCGAGGCATCCGCCCCGCAGCCCAGCGGGCCGTTCACCGTCGGCGACCGGGTGCAGCTCACCGGCCCCAAGGGGCGCCTGCACACCATCACGCTCGAGCCCGGCAAGGTGTTCCACTCGCACAAGGGCGGCATCGCGCACGACGACCTCATCGGTCTGCCCGACGGGTCCGTGGTCGTGAACCAGGCCGGCATCGAGTACCTCGCGCTGCGCCCGCTGCTGGCCGACTTCGTCATGTCGATGCCGCGCGGGGCGGCGATCGTCTACCCGAAGGACGCCGCGCAGATCCTCGCCCAGGCCGACATCTTCCCGGGGGCGACCGTGGTCGAGGCCGGCGTCGGGTCGGGCGCGCTGTCGCTCTGGCTGCTCCGCGCGATCGGCAGCGGCGGGCGGCTCATGTCGTTCGAGCGCCGTGAGGAGTTCGCCGACGTGGCCCGCGGCAACGTCCAGACCTACTTCGGGCACGTGCCCGAGAACTGGAGCGTCACGGCCGGCGACCTCGCGCACACCCTGCCGGAGGTCGCGGGCGAGGCATCCGTCGATCGCGTCGTGCTCGACATGCTCGCGCCGTGGGAGACGCTCGACGCCGTCTCGACCGCCCTGAAGCCCGGCGGCGTGCTGCTCTGCTACGTCGCGACCGCCACCCAGCTCTCCCGCGTCGCCGAGGCGATCCGCGCGACCGGCGGCTACACGAACCCCGCGTCGAGCGAGACGATGGTGCGCGGGTGGCACGTCGAGGGTCTCGCGGTGCGGCCCGACCACCGGATGGTCGCGCACACCGGCTTCCTCATCACCGTGCGGCGGCTCGCGCCCGGCGTGGTGCTGCCCGACCTGAAGCGACGCGCATCGAAGTCGGACTTCAGCGACGAGGACGTCGAGGCCTGGACCCCCGGTGCACTGGGCGAGCGCGTCGTGAGCGACAAGGCGCTGCGCAAGCGCGTGCGCGAGGCCGGGACGGCGGCGGAACTGGCGCAGAGGCGCGGCTCCGACGACGGGTAGGATGCTTCCGGCCGCACTCGCCGACCGCCACCCGAACGAGACCACGAAACGAGGACCCGTGCGAAGGACTCTCGCGCTCATCGCGACCGGAGGCGCCCTGACGCTCGCCCTGAGCGGATGCGCCGGGCTGACCACCGACGAGGACGCGACGGGCCCCGGCCCGGCGACCGACCTCATCGAGGTGACGGGATCGTTCGGCACGACGCCGCGCGTGGACTTCCCCACGCCGGTCATCGCCGAGGAGACCGAGTGCGACGTGCTCGTCGAGGGCACCGGCGACACCCTCGTGCCCGGCCAGAAGGCCCTCGTGAAGCTCTCGGTCTACAACGCCTCGACCGGCGCCACGATCCAGGAGGCCGACCGCAACGCGGACCCGATCCCCGCCGTGCTCGACGAGGGCGCGCTGCTGCCCGGCCTCTTCGCCGGCCTGCAGTGCGCGTCGGAGGGGTCGCGTGTCGTGATCGCCGTGCCGCCCGCCGACGGCTTCGGCGACGCCGGCAGCGTGCAGCTCGGCATCGCGCCCGACGACACCCTCTTCTTCGTGGTCGACGTCGACCGCGCCTACCTCCCGCGCGCGAACGGCACCGACCGGCCCGGCACCCGCGGCTTCCCGGCCGTGGTGCTCGGCCCCGACGGCCGCCCGGGCATCACCGTGCCGAGTACAGACGCCCCCACCGAGACCGAAGTCGCCGTGCTCAAGCAGGGCCGCGGCGAGACCGTCGAGTCGGGCGACTCGGTGACCGTGCACTACACCGGCGTGCTCTGGGACACCAACGAGGTCTTCGACTCGAGCTGGGAGTCGGGCAGCCCCGCCTCGTTCGTCGTGGGCGAGGGCGCGAACGTGATCCCCGGCTTCTCGGAGGCGCTCGTCGGCCAGCAGGTCGGCAGCCAGGTCATCGCGGTCATCACACCGGAGGACGGGTACGGCGAGCAGGGGAGCGGGGCGGTGCCGCCGAACGCGACGCTGGTGTTCGTGATCGACATCCTGGGGATCGACTGACCCTGCGCCCGCCGTCGGTATGATCGCTGCTGTGCCGTCGTCAGCCTCCGCGAACCAGGACCGCGTGTCGGTCGAGGAGCGCCTCTTCAGCCTCGTGCTGGCGCTGCTCGCGACGGAGGCCGGGCTGACGAAGTCCGAGATCCTCTCGACGGTGCAGGGCTACCGGCAGCGGTACGACCGCGGCGGCAAGAACCAGGCGCTCGAGCGCCAGTTCGAGCGCGACAAGGACGACGTGCGCGAGCTCGGCATCCCGATCGAGACGACCGAGTCGCCCGACCGTCCGGGTGACAACCAGGCGCTGCGGTACCGCATCCCGAAGGGGCTGTACGACCTGCCCGACGACGTGACCTTCACGCCCGAGGAGTCGGCGCTCCTGGCACTCGCGGCGACCGTGTGGCGCGAGGGCAGCCTCTCGGGCGAGTCCCGCCGCGCGCTCACGAAGCTGCGCTCGCTGGGCGTCGAGCCTCGCGAGCCGGTCATCGGCTACGCGCCGCGACTGCGGGTGCGGGATGCCGCGTTCGAGCCCCTCAGCCAGGCGCTCGACCGTCGGCAGGTCGTGCGCTTCGACTACCTGCGGCCCGGCCGGTCCGCCCCGCGCCGCCGCACGGTCGCGCCGTGGGCCGTGGTGCTGCACGAAGGCCGCTGGCACCTCTACGCGTGGGACCGCGAGGTCGGCGCGACGCGCACGTTCCTCCTCTCGCGCATCGTCGGCGACGTGACGGTGCCCCTGGCGCGCGACGCGCGCCAGGGAGAGGCTCTGCGCGGCTTCCTCGACGGGCTCAGCCGGGCACACCCGGAAACGGTCCTCGCCTGAAGCGCTTTTTTGTGCCCTGCGAAGGTCCCAATTCGCGCCTCGCGACAGCGCCAAGTCATATTGCACCGCAGTAAGAAGAGCGGCCGATTTCACCCCGGAAAGCCGCTTAATACTATGGTTCTATCGACAAAAAGCGGGCGTCTTCGCAGACTTCCAAAGGTAAACAGCGCCTTGCTTCTACTGCTCGGTTTTCGCCTCGAAATCGTGCGCAGCTTTCTTGAGCAAATGCGTGCCAACAACACTCATCAGGGGACGGGAAATGCAAAGGTTTAAACTCTTGGCGGCCTTGTCTGCGGTTGCTTTGACTGCGTCTTCGCCTGCACTCGCCAACAGCGAGCTGCTGGAGATGCAGGAAAACGCCAGCGACTGGGTCATGCAGCTCGGCAACTACTCGAGCCAGCGCTACAGCGAGCTCGACCAGATCAACAAGGGCAACGTCGGCGACCTCCAGGTCGCCTGGACCTTCTCGACCGGCGTGCTGCGCGGGCATGAGGGTGGCCCCCTGGTGATCGGCGATGTGATGTACATCCACTCGCCCTTCCCCAACAAGGTCTTCGCCCTGGACCTGAACGACAATGGCCGCATCATCTGGAAGTATGAGCCGAAGCAGGATCCGAACGTCATTCCGGTGATGTGCTGCGACACGGTCAACCGCGGCGTTGCCTATGCCGACGGCAAGATCATCCTGCACCAGGCCGACACCACCCTGGTCGCGCTCGACGCGGCGACCGGCGAGGTGAAGTGGTCGAAGAAGAACGGCGACCCCGGCAAGGGCGAGACCGGCACCTCCGCGCCGCTGGTGGCGGGCGACAAGGTGCTGATCGGCATCTCCGGCGGTGAGTTCGGCATCCAGGGCCACGTCACGGCCTACAACATGAGCGACGGCTCCATCGCGTGGCGCGGTTACTCCGTGGGTCCGGACGAGAACATCCTGGTCGATCCGCAGAACACCACCCACCTGGGTGAGCCGGTCGGTGAGAACTCCGGCACCAACACCTGGGAAGGTGACCAGTGGAAGCTGGGCGGCGGCGCCACCTGGGGCTGGATGTCCTACGATCCCGAGCTGAACCTGGTCTACTACGGTTCCGGCAACCCCGGCACCTGGAACCCGGTGCAGCGTCCGGGCGACAACCGATGGTCCATGACCATCTTCGCCCGCGATCTCGATACCGGCATGGCCAAGTGGGTCTACCAGATGACCCCGCACGACGAGTGGGACTATGACGGCGTCAACGAGATGATCCTGGCCGACCTGAACATCGGCGGCACGGAGCGCAAGACGCTGGTCCACTTCGACCGCAACGGCTTCGCCTACACCATGGATCGCGTGACCGGCGAGCTGCTGGTCGCCGAGAAGTACGACCCGGCGGTCAACTGGGCGACCCACGTCGACATGGAAACCGGCCGTCCGCAGGTGGTTTCCGAGTACTCGACCCATCAGAACGGCGCCGACGTGAACTCCGAAGGCATCTGCCCGGCCGCGCTCGGCACCAAGGACCAGCAGCCGGCGACCTTCTCGCCGAAGACCGGCATGTTCTACGTGCCGACCAACCACGTCTGCATGGACTACGAGCCCTTCCAGGTCTCCTACACGGCCGGCCAGCCCTACGTTGGCGCGACCCTGTCCATGTATCCGCCCGAAGGTGAAGACAACCTCGGTAACTTCATCG
>CAJXGN010000021.1 GCA_913053875.1 uncultured Agromyces sp.
CCTAGGTGGCCGTCTTCATGCCGAAGAACCCGGCCAGGCCGGAGAAGAAGCCGCCCGTGATGAAGGCGAAGGGAACCCAGTTGTTCTGCAGGTGCAGCCCGTAGGAAAGGAGGGCGAAGATGAGGAAGATGATGACAAAGAAAATGCCGACCACCTTGTATTGCTGCTTGAGGTAGGCCATGGCCCCGGTCCGCACATGCTGGGCGATGGTGGCCATGGTTTCCGTGCCCTCGGATGTGGTCATCATGTTCCGGAAGAACATGAGGGCGAATCCAAGGGCGGCGATGGAGGCTGCCGGAGTGATCCAGAAAAGAGCGCTGTTCATGGTGTTATTCTCTTTGGGGGGTTCTCGTTGAATCAGGCTCCGTAGCCGGAGAGGGCGGAACGCCACCAGGCGTAGTGGACGGTTTCCAGGGCTTCCTTGTCGGGAATCGGGAAGTAGACCAGGTTATCCTTGTCGCCGACGTAGAATCCGCCCCGGATGGTCCGGAAGAGGAAATCCTGCTTCATGTGGCGGATTACCGTCTTGTTCGGCTTGGCATAGGTATGCCGCAGCTCCCGCAGGCAGTCCCGGAGGTGGTCCAGGTTGGCGTAGGGAAGGTTTTCCACCTGGGGGGCATCCGGATTCACGGCCAGCTCCTCCAGCTTCATTTCCGCAAAGACGATGCGGGGGACGTGCACCGGTCCGGTCGGGGAGGTCAGCAGTTTGGCGAAGTCGCCCGGGTTGAGCTTGCTCACCACGCGGGGATTGACCGGGCAGATTTCCTGGTAGAGGTGCAGCGGCCGGTCCTCCTCGGCGACATATTCTCCCGGCTCGATGGCCAGGGTGCGGCCGTCGTCCGTGGTCAGGTAGAGGCGGGTCAGGGCCTCGACCGGAACGGATTCCATGGCGCGGTAGATCTTCAGGTAGGTCGACTTGCGCGGGCTGCCGTCCTCGTGGGGCACGCAGCGCGCCTCAACCACGGCCCGGTCGATGGCCTCGCCGGCCTTGTCCGGGTCGATCTCGAAAAAGATCGCCTGGCCGCGCGAGCGCTTGTGCGAGCCAAGGGCGTAGTAATTGCCGAAGTCCTCCGGAGCCAGCATCGAGGCGATGAGCGACTCCGGAATCAGGGACAGGTAGTAGTATATTTTCATCTCGTTTGAGTGAGGGTGTGAGCTGAGTTTGCCGAGCTAGATTCTTAATTAGGCAAACTTAAGTTATTCAAGTCTAAAATTAGAAAGATTAATCCGTGGCTCCACGTTTGCTACGGCTTCGTTTTCCGCAACACTGGCTGGAGATGCTTCGTTTCCCTGATTGCCAAAAGTTGGGTCTGGCCCTGCTCGGGGCCGCTGTTCCGGTTTTCCTGCCGGCTGCCCTGCAAATAGACGGTGGCACGCCGGCCGCCAATTTCCGCTTCGAAAACGATCCCGGCTTTATCGCCGGCGAACAGTTGACCGGGGTGGGGCGCTCCATCGACAAGGTGGAGGGGACCTGGGGCACCCTGATCAGCCCCAATATCGTCCTCTCGGCCAACCATTGGCATCCCAACGTGGGCCACAGCCTGACTTTCCACGCCACCAACGACCCGGCCGGCCCCTCCCTTACCCGCCAGGTCATCGCGGAGGAACGGATCGGGGATTCGGATCTCTGGGTCGGTGTCCTCAACCAGTCCCTGCCGCCGGATTTCCGGGTTTATCCCATGGTCAGCCAGCCCCTGAGCAGCCAGGCAACTTTTGCAGCATTGGCCATATACGGGCAACAGGCCATCATGCTGGGCCGGGCCGAGGACATTACCAGTCTGGTTACCAACCTCGCGGCCGGATACAACCGGGTTGACTACTGGTTTGACTCCTTGCCCGGGGATCCCGCCGCGGACCCCGCCATCGCCGCCATTCAACACCTGCCCGGGGACGACGACTTTGTCCAGTATGAGGCCTACGCCGTCATTTACGACTCCGGGACCCCGCTCCTGATGGAATTGAACGGGATCCTGACCCTGGTCGGCATCACCTGGTTCAACGATGTCCAGGTGGATATCGATTCCCGTCCCGGGCAGGAGGAGCTCCGCAATGTGACCGGCTTCTCCTACGTCGGCAATTACGCTTCCGGGTTGGCGGGAATCATTGACGCTTTCTCCATCGATGCCACCCCCGGATACGTGACCTGGATGGAGGCCGCCTTTTCCGCCGGGGCGGGACTGGCCGTGACCGGACCCGCTATCGACAGCGACCGCGACGGCCGGATCAATTTTGTCGAGTATGCCTACAACCTCGATCCCCTCGATCCCGGCAGCCTGGTCCCGATGTCCACCTCGGTCATCGACGCCGGCAGCGGGTCTCACCTCCAGCTGGCCGGGCAGCTCCGCGATGACCCCGCCCTGCGTTACTTCGTCCTCAGCGGAAATGATCTCAGCGGTTGGAACCGGGTCGACCTGGCCTTCGCCGACGGGGCCTGGTCCAGCGCCGATCCGGCCCGCCTCGTGGTCGACCAGGCCACTGCGCTCGGCGGCGGTCTCTGGAGTCTGGTCCTGCGCGATCCCGCTCCCCTGCAGCCCGGCAGCCCGCGTTTCCTGCTGCCCGGGGCGGAGCCCCTTCCTTATTGACATTACGCTGCCAATATGAGGGCGTGACAGGCGGATGGAAGGAAAATGGAGAGGCGTGCTGGCGGGGCTGTTGGTCCTGGGCGGCCGCGTATCCGGCCAGGGGGATGAGGCGGTGACGGAGCTGTCGCCGTACGAGGTGGAGGCGTGGCATTTCGACGGGCTGGCGATGGAGGTGCCGGCGGGGGTGTTGCGCCTCGAGGGGGACGCGATAGTCAGCAGCGGGGCGGGCAGCGTACCGGAGTTGCTGGAGAAGATGGCGGGGGTGCGGTTCCGGGGCTACACCGGGAACGGCACGGAGGGGCAGCTGGCGATGCGGGGCTTCGGGGACAACAGCGGGCTTCGGGTCCTGGTGCTGGTGGACGGGCAGGCCTACAACGCCCCGGACATGGGGGGGATCAACTGGGCCGGAGTGGACGTGGAAGAGCTGGAGGTGGTGGAGGTCCTGCGGGGCGGCCAGTCGGTCATTTATGGCAACCATGCCGTTTCGGGAGTGATCAAGCTGCAGACCCGCCAGCCGGGGAAGGACCTGGAAGGCAGGGCCTCGGCGACCCTGGGCAGCGACGGGCTGAAGCGCATCTCGGCGGGACTTGGACAGGGCTTTGGCCAATTCGGTCTGCGGGCGGGCGGATCCTGGTCGGAAACGGACGGATACCGCGAGCATTCGGCCGGCAAGGCCCGATCGGCCCATCTGGGCTGGCGGGTGGAAACGAAGGGCGGCTCGGAATGGTCGGGGCGCTTCAGCCTGGACCGGAGCGAGCTGCAATTTCCCGGGCCCCTGACCTACGCCCAGATGCTGGAGGATCCCCGGCAGTCCACCGGCAGCGGCCGGGACCTTTCGGAGACGGATATCCGGCAGGCCACCCTCCGGGGACGGGGGGACTGGTCTCACGGCCAGTGGCAGCTGGCCGGCGGGGCGCTGGACCGGGAGCGGGCCTGGAACCTGGACGGGGTCCGGGCCGACAACCGGCAGAAACGGTACACGCTTTCGCCCCGGGTCAAATGGGGCGGGGACGGGCGCTGGCTGATGCTCGGGATGGACCTCGAGCAGGACCAGCTGGACTACACCGATTACGCGGATGCCACCGGGGAGGTGATTGTCCGCTCCTGGGCGGATGTGGCCCGGACCACCGCCGGGGCCTACGCCTTCGCCTCGAGGGAGCTGGCCGGGGACATGGAACTGTCCGGCGGGCTGCGGCTGGAGAACGCGCGGACGGACAACACCTACGTCCGCTACAAGGAGGAGCAGTTGCGGCCGGTGCTGGAGACCAACCGGGGTCCGTATCCGAATCCCAACTACAAGGATCCGCCCGACCCGGATCCGGACCTTTCCTTCGACGGGCCCGTGGACAAGTCCGGCTGGGCGGCCGAGCTGTCCCTGTTGAAGCAGCTGCGGCCGGGCCTGAACCTCTGGACGGGCTGGGACCGGGTCTACCGTTACCCGGCGCTGGACGAGGCGGCCGCCTACCAGGGCTATCCGTTGAGCGATCCCCTCAACACCGGCCTGGAGCCTGAGACGGGCCACAACCTCGAGGCCGGCCTGAAATGGTTCGGGACCAACTGGGACCTCGCCTGCACGGCCTTCATTCTCCGGATGGACGACGAGATCGCCTACGACGACGTGGAGCGGCTGAACCGGAACATCGGGTCCACGGTCCGGAGGGGGCTGGAGGTTGATTTTTCGTATCGGAAGGACCGCTACGGGACCCGCCTTCACATGGGGCTGGTCCGGGCGGAATTCCGGGACGAGGCGGTCGGCCGCCGGGTGCCGCTGGTGCCGGCCTTCGAGGGCGGGATTTCGGGCTGGTGGAAGCCGGTTTCCGGACTGCGCCTGCAGGCCAACTGGCGCTACCTGTCGAGCCAGTTCCAGGGCAACGACTTCGCCAACGAGTTCCGGGAGATACCCGGTTACGGGCTGCTGGACCTGTCCCTCGGATGGGAGCCCCTGCCGGGATGGTCCCTCCTCCTGGCCGTCAACAATGCCGCCGACCGTACCCACGCGGTCAGCGCCTACAGCGGCGGATTCTATCCCGGCGCCGGCCGCACGGTCCAGGGGCGGATCCGTTACACATTCTAGACTGTCATGAATATCCGGATACCAATATTTCTGTTGCCCCTGCTGGCCGTCGCGGCCCTGGCGGATTACCAGGCCCCCGCATTTCCTTTCGCCCCGGCGGCGGGCGAGGTTGGCAGCACGGCTGTGGCCTACGGGGATCCGCGCATCCTTTCCTGGGCCGCGCAGGTGGATTCGGTGGTCTATGGCGAGGATGTCGACGCCGTGTGGCAGGATCCCGGAGCCGCCCTCGGACCGGCTGACGGGGGCAGCCTGGATGTCCTTGTCCTGGGACGCGGGGGCCAGGCCACACTGACCTTTGAACCGGCCATTGCGGACGGGGAAGGGGAGGACTTCGCCGTCTTCGAGAACGGGATCTCCGACTACTTCCTGGAGCTGGCCTTTGTCGAGGTCTCCTCCGACGGAATCCACTTTGTCCGCTTTCCCGGCTATTCCTTCACCGCTGCTCCGGTCCCGGGTTTCGGCACCCTGGATCCGACCTACATCGACGGCTTCCCCGGAAAATACCGGGCCGGCTTCGGGACCCCCTTCGACCTGCAGCTGCTGAAGGAGGCCCACGAGGCGGTCCAGGGCGACTATGCGGCCTTTAGCGAGGCCTACCGGCAGCAGCTGGTGGAGAACTTCCCGTACCTCGATACGGAGGCGGTGAAATTTGTCCGGCTGGTCGACGTGGTCGGGGACGGCAGCGCCCTCGATTGCGAGGGGCAGCCGGTCTATGATCCCCACCCGACGGTGGGCTCGGCCGGCTTCGACCTCGATGCCGTGGCGGTCCTGAACGAGGCCGGTCCGGGCTACCCGGGCTTTGCCGATTGGAGCGCGGGCCACGGGCTAGCCGCGGATCCGGACGCCGACAGCGACCGTGACGGATGGTATCAGTGGCTTGAATACAAGATGGGATCCAGCCCGGTGGACGGGGAGAGCATTCCCGTTTCCGGCCTGCAGCTGACAGGGGAGGCCTCGCTGGAGCTGGTCTTCTCCGAAGTCCCGGCCGCTTCGGGAACGCTGGAGATACAGGTCCGCAACCAGGCTGGAGAGTGGGTGCCGTTTGAGGGGGATGTGGAGCCGGTTTCCGGGGGAGGAGAGGCCCCGGACGGAGTGGCCTTCCGCAGGATCACCCTGCCGGCCACGGGGGAGGCGGCCTTCGTGCGCTTCGCCGGCTCGGGGGATTGAGGAACGGTTGAGCTTCCTCGCTCAGGAAAGCGAGGCGAAGACCTCCCGGGCAATCCCGGCATAAACCAGGGCCTGCTGGTAGCGGTCGCTTTCTTCCCACAGGCTGCCGTCCGATTGCCGGAACAGGCGGGCGTAGTAGATGGAAGGGGCGAGGATTTCCGGGGCGAATACAAGGGTCGCCGCGGGATCGGCATTGTCGAGAAAGCCCTGCATGGCGCGCTTCCACATTTCCCGGTAATCGGCCAGGAAGTGCGAATGGCCATGCTCCTGCTGGACCGGCTCCGTGCCGTCCCCGATGTCGACCTGGATATGTGAGGGATTGCCGATCCGGCCGTGCATGAAACGGACCTTGTCGAAGATCGGCTGCATCCGGTCCAGCTTGCCGGCAAAGTCCCCGTAGACCAGCTCCAGTCCGGTGTAGTAGTGGCTGAAGTCCCCGTTGATCATCAGTCCGGGATTGCGCTGCAGGAGGGCAATGGTGCGGAACGGATCCTGGGTCATGGTGGCCCGGTGGGTCTCCACCATTAGGGGGAATCCGGTTTCCCCGACCGCCGTGATGATGGCCCTGGCCAGGGCATCCATCTCGGCGTCGGTTTCGAATCCCCGCCCGACATGAAGGGTGGCGCTTTCATATCCCTGGTCAATCAGGCGGCGCGCCAGCGGCTCCGCCTCCCCGGGCTGGTCGACCCGTCCGGAACCGGCGCAGCCCATGCCCAGGTCCCGGCAAAGCTCCGGATCCCCGTCCTGGACACCGTCGAAACCGGCCTCCTGGAGGAACTGCAGGGCCTCCCGGCCCTCCAGGCCTGGCCAGCTCGACCACTCCGGCAGCTCGGCCAGGGTGCCCATGTTCATATAGATTTTCAGGCGGGTGAGAGTGTCGTTCATGGAATCAAGTCAGCTTGAAGGTTGCGTAGAAAATCGCCCGAGGCGCATCCGGACGGAAGGCCGGAAGAGGAAAAACCCGGTCGAGATGGACGAGAGGAAAACAAGACAGCATCGATGATTTGCCGGATCAAGCAATAAGGGCCGCGCCCCTTCGGGATCGCGGAATCTGACAACAATCGATTTCGAAATCACCGCCTAAAATCCAAGCAGGCGAGGCGCGGAGCGCCGGCCGATCGTAGCCGTGGTCGACCGAGCCCTTCAGGGCGAGGAGGCCACGGCACGGCACGCCCAGACAAAAAAAAGTCCCCCGGGGGCGGACCCGGGGGACTTGAAACGCGTACAGTAGAAAAAAGGTTTTGTATCAGCCCACCGCGACCGGACGGTTCATCGGCGGGATCCAAAGGTTCAGGCAATAGGATTGGAACTCCCTGCGTAGCGGCTTGGCAAATACCCGGTCGAATCCGATGCCCATCGTCTCCTCCTCGATTTCCGGCGAGGGATAGGAGGTGATGAGGACCCGGTGGACCGGGTTGAAGCCGTGATTTTCGCTGAGGATTTCCCATGCCTGCGCACCGGTTATACTGTCTCCAAGGTGGTAATCACAAAGAAACAGGTCGACCGCGTGGCTTTGCACCGCCCGGACGGCGGCGTCCACCGTGGCGCAGGAGAGGACCTCGTATCGCTTTTTCAGCAGGTGTTCAACCAACCGAAGAGAGAGTGGGTCGTCGTCCAGGCAGATGGCTTTTTCTTTCATGGGGGCGCTCCTCTTCTGAAAATGAACAGCACGATCGGCCACCTTCGAGCCGATGAGGCCCCTGACGAAGGGGAAGGGGAAGGTTGTGTCTTGTGTGCTCATTGAATGTGTTTGGTGGAGGGACTTAATCTAAAGAGGGAGGGAGCGGACGCGGGTTCAGGCCACGAACTTGCGCTGGCGATACTTGATCGGGAAGGGCTCGAGGGCGTGGCGCCAAACATGGGTGTACTTGCTCCAGGGACCGTTGACCGGGCCGTCGTAGATGACCTTCGGCTGGATGGCCGGGAGCCACGGACGGCTGGCCAGGCGATCCTTGACGATCTGGAAGCCTTCCGGGGAGGAAAACTCGAGGAGCCGCTGTTCGGTTTCCAGGACCGGCTTGGTCCGGGCGTTGACCGGGGTGGCGTCCCGCCGTTCCAGCACTTTCTGGGAACGGCAGGCCTCGAGTTGCGCCTTCATTTCAGCCTCTTCGGGCGTCGCGCCGGAACCGATACCGTAGGCAGCGACATAATTTTTAAGAGACAGGTGGCGAATTGCCAGGGCAATATGTCCGTTGAACGCGGGCTGATTGATGAAGACGATGGTGGCGTCCTCGCGGTTGATAATCCAGTGGTTGAGGGTACCGCCCCACCATGCATCGATGGAGAAGTATTCAAAGGCTTCGGCAACGGCGGCGCGGCGGGCCTGTCCCGGGAAAACGCTCGGGAAGGCGGCCATGCCCTTGCTGCTCATGGAGTAGGGATATCCGTAGAGGACGGCGTCGGGACCGGAGCTGGTCTCGGTGAAGGCCCAGCGCTCAAGCGCTTCGGAAATGGCCTTGGCCCGGGCTTCCAGGCGGGTGCTGCCCACGCCGGAACCATCCGCGGAGTGGAACAGAGCCAGCTTCCTGCCCATGGGATGCCGGAGTTCCTCGCGAAGGGTGACGCGGCTGAGCTGCCATTCCTGGCCCAGGTACTGGTCGCTGCCGTATTCGATCTGGTCCACCGGACCGCCTTCTTCAGCCACCAGCGCGTAACGGATCGGTGCCAGGTTAAGGAAGAACCGCTTGGCGAAGCGGGCTTTCTTGAGGAACCATTCCGGTGCTCCGCTGAGATCATAAGGTAGTGGGATTGAGCTTGTGTGTGAGAAGGTGGTCATGGGTGCGCCTTTATTTTTTCTACTGTTTTTGCGTTAAATGTTTACTGTACGGAAATCTGTTTTTCAGCGGTTGTTCCTGCCATCGCCGACGATGCAGTAAATACTCATCAGGATGGATCCGCTGTCTTTGGTGTTGAGATCCTTGATGACTTTCTTACTTACGGTTTCAGCTTGTGCATTGAGTCCGACTGAGGCTAAACAGATTGCCACTACGAGAATTAGAATGCGTTTGGTATGTTTCATAGGACGCCCTTTTTACAATATGTTGAAAATTCTGTCTCCAGCATTGTTTCCACAGTTCTTATTTCTCGTTGGATTAAATTTTATCAACGTGGCCCTCGCGACCGCTCCACCAAAGGGATTGATGAGCCGGTTCGCGGAGCGGGTCGACGGCGTTCCCCCCTACGAATTTTACGATGTTGTAAAAGTCGACGACACGCTGTGGCTGGCCGGGGACGCCTTGTACCGGAAAGATGAGAACGAATTTTCCGAAGTCCTCTCCGGGGACCGGATCTCCGCCCTTGAGTTGGATCCCGACGGCCGCACGCTGTGGTATGCCGCTTCCAACAAGATCGGATACCTGAACGTCGAGACCGGGGAAGGAGGGGACGTCCCCATCGAAACCGACTTCATCTGGTCGATCGTCTACCGCCTGGGCAAGCTGTGGTATTTCGGGTCGCGAGGATTCGGCTGGATCGACACGGAAGAGCTCGAGCAGGGCGACTACTGGGAGGAGACCTTTTCCCCCCGTCCGCAGGTGATGTCGGGAGGCCCGCAACAAAACCGGATCTTCGTCAGCAGCGAAAAAGGGCTGTGGGAGATCACCGCCAGCGGCCGGCACCTGAAAGTATCCAGCGACCACTTCGGGGGGCTGTTTGTCTCCTGGATGGAACCGGACGCGGATGGCTACTGGCTGGGCACGGCGGATCACTTGTACCGGTGGAGCGGCATTGCCGGGGACCTGCCGGTCCGCGTGGAATCCGACTTTTTCGATTACTTCAGCGGAGGGACCAACAATTCCTGTGAGTTCGAGGACAGCATCGCCGTGGTGGACTATCCCTACGGGGTGGTTGTGATCGACCGGGTCTCGGGGATGCTCAGCAGTTACGTGCCGGCCGACCAGCACCTCGGCATCGGGGATGTCTACAAGGTGGAAAAGGTCTCCAACGACGAGTTCTACATGCTGGGGGTCACGGGCCTGGCCAGGGTCGAGGTTCCCAGTGAAACACGGTACTTGTCGGCCAAGCGGGCCTTCGGGGAGGAAGACTTCCGGAGGGCCGTGGCGACCGAGGATGGCGCCATCCTGTTTCTGGATACCGACTGGCTGCGCCTGACGCCCGAGGGATACACGGCCGGCACCCTTGACTACTCGGTGAACTGGGTCGGAACGGATCCCTCCGGGAATCCCATATCCGGATTTGCCTACATCTACCAGGATTTCAAGGACGGGGCCTGGACCTCCCGGGAATTGCCGGTTCCCGTTTCCGACCTCAAGTGGGGGGCCAAGCGGGCTTACGCGGTCGGCCCGGACGGGGTCTACATGGCCGAGGATGGAATGGAGTTCCGGCAGATTTATCCGGACACCCGGAGGCTGAGGCTGGTCGGGGAATACGGCGCCGCCCTGTACCTGCTGAGGGGTGAACGGGAACTGATCAAGCTGGAGGAAAAGCGGCAGTCCTGGGCCGCGACCCCCATTGACCTCGACATGGACATGGATGTCCATGCCTTCGGGGTGGGGGAATCGGGGGTCTGGCTGGCGACGGGTGAGATCCTGTACCGGGTGGTGGGGAATGAAGTGATCGAGTATCCCTGCGCCGCCGGCTGGCAGGTCAACGCCATCAGCACTTTCCGGAACCAGACGGATTTCCTGTATTACAATCCGGCCGGCCATCAGGTCGCCATCGGCCTTTTCGACGGCAAGGACTTGAGGATGCTATCGATTCCCTACCTGCATCGGCTCGGGGAGCCGCTCAGCCTGGTCAGCAACCTCAGCCGGATCGGCGTCGTCGGCGGCGAGGAGGACGGCGTCGTGCACGAGGGCACCAACGAGGCGCTCTACACGACGGTCGGCGACGTGACCAAGGCCGTCGAGGCGCTCGGCCTCGGCGAGAACGGCCGCTACATCGCCGCGCTCACCTTCGGCAACGTGCACGGCGTGTACAAGCCCGGCGGCGTGAAGCTGCGGCCGGAGCTGCTCGGCGAGATCCAGGCCGGCATCGCCGAGAAGTTCGGCACCGGCGAGAAGCCGCTCGACCTCGTCTTCCACGGCGGCTCGGGCTCGACCGACGCGGAGATCGCCGAGGCGGTCTCGAACGGCGTCGTGAAGATGAACATCGACACCGACACGCAGTACGCGTTCACGCGCGCGATCGCGGGCTACATGTTCGCGAACTACGACGAGGTGCTGAAGGTCGACGGCGAGGTGGGCAACAAGAAGAAGTACGACCCGCGCGCCTGGGGCAAGATCGCCGAGACGGCCATGGCCGCCCGCGTCGTCGAGTCGACCAAGCAGCTCGGCTCGTTCGGCCACTCGAAGAGCTGAGCCGGATGCCGCAGGCAGACCCGTCGCGCGAGGGCGGTGCGGCACCCGGCGACGGGTCCACGCCGCCCCCGCCGCCTCCGGCGCCGCCCGCCGACCAGGCTCCGCAGGCGCCCGACCCGCGCCCGAAGCCGAAGTACGGCGAGTACGCGCCCGAGGGCTGGAGCTGGCAGCCGCCGGAGCAGTCCACGCACGACGACCCGCCGACGCAGCAGGCGGCCCCGCCGCCACCCGCCCCGCAGGCGGGTGCGGACGGCGCGCCCGCACCGGAGCGCCGTGAGCGCGCGTGGGACCGACCGGTCGCGCTCGGCCTGCTCGTGTTCGGCATCATCGGCGCCTCGCTCGCCGTGTCGATCCAGCAGACCCTGCCCGACGCGATGTCGCTGCTGCACACGCAGGAGGGGCTCGCCGACTACGTGGAGGCCGAGGCCGTCGCGGGCATCCTCACGACCGGCATGTGGGCGCAGATCCTGCTCTGGATCCTGACCGCGGCCACCACGATCCTGCGCCTCGTGCGTCGGCGCCTGGCATTCTGGGTGCCGCTCGTCGGCGGCGTGCTGTCGTTCCTCATCATGTTCGGCGTGATCTGGGCGGTGCTCGTGACCGACCCGGTGCTCGTCGAGCACTTCGGCACGGTCGGCACCGCCGGCATCGGCGGCTGAGCGGCAGCACCCGAGCCCGCCGCCGCAACGCGAACGACGCCCCCGCCGGAAGGCGGGGGCGTCGTCGTCTGCGCCGGTCGCGCGCTACGGTCGCTGCGCGGCCACGAGCTCGGCGTCGCCCTCGGGGTCGTCCGGCTCGATCGGTGCGGCGAACTGCGCCTCGTAGAGCCGGGCGTAGGCGCCCTCGGCGGCGATGAGCTCGGCGTGGGTGCCCTGCTCGACGATCGAGCCGTGCTCCATCACGATGATCGTGTCGGCGTCGCGGATCGTCGAGAGCCGGTGCGCGATGACGAAGCTCGTGCGGTCCTTGCGCAGCGCGCTCATCGCGTGCTGCACGAGCAGCTCGGTGCGCGTGTCGACCGAGCTGGTGGCCTCGTCGAGGATGAGCACGCTCGGCTGCGCGAGGAACGCGCGCGCGATCGTGAGCAGCTGCTTCTCGCCGGCCGACAGGTTCGACGCCTCGTCGTCGAGCACCGTGTCGTAGCCGTCGGGCAGCGCGTGCACGAACCGGTCGACGTACGTGGCACGGGCCGCGTCGAGGATCTCCTCCTCGGTGGCGCCCGGACGGCCGTAGGCGATGTTGTCGCGGATCGTGCCCGCGAACAGCCACGTGTCCTGCAGCACCATGCCCATGCGGGCACGGAGGTCGTCCCGTCGCATCCGGGTGATGTCGACGCCGTCGAGCGTGATGCGGCCCGAGTCGAGCTCGTAGAAGCGCATGATGAGGTTCACGAGCGTGGTCTTGCCCGCGCCGGTGGGGCCGACGATCGCGATCGTGTGCCCGGGTTCGGCCACGAGCGAGAGCCCGTCGATGAGCGGCGTGTCGGCCTCGTAGCGGAACGAGACGTCCTCGAACGCGAGGCGTCCGGTGCGCTCCTCGGGCTCCTCGCCCTCCTCCGCGTCGGGCGACTGCTCGTCGGCGTCGAGCAGCTCGAACACGCGCTCGGCGCTCGCGACGCCCGACTGGAGCAGGTTGACCATCGAGCCGATCGTGGTGAGCGGCTGCGTGAACTGGCGCGAGTACTGGATGAACGCCTGCACGTCGCCCAGTCGCATCGCGCCGTTCGCGACGAGCAGCCCGCCGACCACGGCGATCGCCACGTAGACCAGGTTCCCGATGAACATCATCGCGGGCATGATGATGCCCGAGAAGAACTGGGCGCCGAAGCTCGCCTCGTACAGCTTCTCGTTGGTGCCGTGGAAGTCGCGCTCGACCTCCTTGCTGCGACCGAACACCTTCACGAGCGCGTGGCCCGTGAAGGCCTCCTCGACCTGGGCGTTCAGCTCGCCGGTGTGCTTCCACTGCGCCACGAACCGCTTCTGCGACCGCTTCGCGATGAACGCGGTGACCACGAACGTCAGCGGGATCGTCACGAGCGCGATCACCGCGAGCAGCGGCGAGATCACGAACATCATCGCGATGACGCCGATCACGGTGAGGATCGACGTGAGCAGTTGGCTCAGCGTCTGCTGCAGGCTCTGCGAGATGTTGTCGATGTCGTTGGTCACGCGCGAGAGCAGTTCGCCGCGCTGCATCTTGTCGAAGTACGACAGCGGCAGGCGGTGCAGCTTCGTCTCGACGTCCTCCCGCAGGCGGTAGACGGTGCGCTGCGTGATGCCGTTCAGCACGAGGCCCTGCAGCCACGCGAACACCGACGCGAACACGTACAGCCCGAGCACGAGCAGCAGCACCTGCGAGAGCAGGCCGAAGTCGATGCCCTGGCCGGGCGTGAGGTTCATGGCCGAGAGCATCTCGGCCTGCTGGGTGTCGCCGGATGCCTCGAGGCCGGCGATCACCTCCTCCTGCGTCGTGCCCTCGGGCAGGCCCGCCGAGATCGCGCCCTCGAAGACGATGTTCGTCGCCTCGCCGAGCGCCTTCGGGCCGAGCACCGTGAGCGTGACGCTCACCACGCCGAGCAGGATGACGCCGATGACGGCCCACCGCTCGGGCTTCAGGCGCCCGATGAGGCGCTTGGCCGACGGGCCGAAGTGCATCGACTTCTCGACCGGCATGGCCATGCCCGCGGCGGGCCCGCCGTGCTGGGGGCCGCGCTGCGGCTGCGGCCGGTTCGGGGTGCGCTCGCTCATGCCGCGTCCTCCGCGCTCAGCTGGCTCTCGACGATCTCGGCGTACGTCGCCGAGGTCTCGAGCAGTTCGTCGTGGGTGCCGCGGGCGACGATGCGTCCCGCGTCGAGCACCAGGATCTGGTCGGCGTCGACGATGGTCGACACGCGCTGCGCGACCACGATGCGGGTCGTGTCGCCGGCCGCCCGCTCGAGCGCGGTGCGCAGCCGGGCATCCGTCGCCGTGTCGAGCGCCGAGAACGAATCGTCGAACAGCAGGATGGGTGGTTGCTTGAGCAGCGCCCGCGCGATCGAGAGCCGCTGGCGCTGGCCGCCCGACACGTTCGTGCCACCCTGCGCGATGGGGGTGTCGAGGCCCTCGCTCATGGCCGAGACGAAGTCGGATGCCTGGGCGACGCGCAGCGCCTCCCAGACCTCGTCGTCCGTGGCATCCGGGTCGCCGTACCGCACCGTCGAGCCGACCGTGCCCGCGAACAGGTACGCCTTCTGCGGGATGAGCCCGAGCTGGGCGTTGCGCACCTCGGGGTCGAGCTCGCGCACGTCGACGCCGCCGACGAGCACGCGACCACCGGTCGCGTCGAACAGGCGCGGGATGAGATTCAGCAGCGTGGTCTTGCCGGCGCCCGTGCTGCCGATGATCGCGGTGACCTCGCCGGGGCGGGCCGTGAAGCTGAGGTCGTGCAGCACCGGCTGCTCGGCGCCCGGGTAGGCGAACTCGACGTGGTCGAACTCGACCGTGCCGGGGGCGGTCAGCCGGGTGATCGCGTCGGTGGGCTCGACCACGCTCGTGTCGGTCAGCAGCACCTCCTGGATGCGGCCGCCAGAGACAGCGGCGCGCGGCAGGATCACGGCGATGAACGTGGTCATCATGACCGCCATCAGGATCTGGATGAGGTACGTGAGGAACGCCGTCAGCGCGCCGATCTGCATCGAGCCGTCCTCGATGAGGAACGCGCCGAACCACAGCACGGCGACGCTCGAGACGTTCAGCACGCCCATCGCGACCGGGAAGACGAGGGCGAACAGGCGTCCGGCACGGAGCGCCGTGTCGGTCAGCTCCGCGTTCGCGGTCGCGAAGCGACGGGTCTCGACCGGCTCGCGCACGAATGCGCGGATGACGCGGATGCCCGTGAGCTGCTCGCGCAGCACGCGGTTGACGGTGTCGATGCGGGCCTGCATCTTCTCGAACTGCGGCACCATGCGGATGACGATGGCGCCGATGGCGATGAGCAGCACGGGCACGGCGACGGCCATGATCCAGGAGAGCTGGAGGTCCTGCCCCATGGCCATGATCACGCCGCCGATCGCGAGGATGGGGGCCGAGACGAGCAGGGTGCACGACATGAGCACGAGCATCTGCACCTGCTGCACGTCGTTGGTCGAGCGCGTGATGAGGCTCGGCGCGCCGAAGCGCGACACCTCCTGCTCGCTGAACACGCCGACGCGCGAGAACACGGCGGTGCGCAGGTCGCGGCCGACGCTCATCGAGACCTTCGCGGCGAAGTAGACGGCGACGATCGCGCAGGCGATCTGCGCGAGGGTGATGGCGAGCATGAACCCGCCCGTCGACAGGATGTACGCGGTGTCGCCGGCGGCGACGCCGTTGTCGATGATGTCGGCGTTCAGGGCCGGCAGCAGCAGGGTGAGGATCGACTGGATCAGCTGGAACACCACGACTGCGGCGAGCAGCGGCCAGTGCGGCCTCAGGTACTTGGTGAGGAGTTTCCAGAGCACGCGATGTGCCTTCTTCCGTTGGTGCGAGTGGTGCGTCAGGGGTGATCGAGCGGATGCCCCGAGGCGATGCCGTTCGTGATGAGGTCGACGAGTTCGTCGGTGTCGAGTCCGATCGACTCGCCGAAGGCGGGCACCGAGGAGGCGAACGCGACCAGGCGCAGGTACCGGGCGACCTGGCTGGGCGTCGCGCTCAGTCGCTCGGCGTCGGCGGCGAGCAGGTCGGCGATGATCGACTCGTAGATGTCGTTGTGGTGGTGGTGGTCGCGGTGCGGCGGCGTTCGGGTGCCGAGCGCGGACATGACGCCGATGATGCCGCGGAAGCGCTCGCGGAGGTGCACGAGCACCCGCTCGACCTTCCACTCGAGCGGCCGGCTCGCGTCGATCTCTCGCAACTGCCGCCGCAGGGGCTCGGGGTCGAGGTAGCGGGTGACGGCCGCGTCGATGATCGCGTCCTTGTCGTCGAACGCGCGGAAGAGCGTGCCCTCCGCGACGCACGCCGCCTCGGCGATCTGGCGGGTGCTGACGTCGCGGCCGTGCGCGATGAGCAGCGGTACGACGGCGTCGGCGATCGCCGCGCGGCGGTCCTCCGGGGAGAGCGGCCGCGCCCGTTCGGTGCGCGTTGCCATGCGGCGACTCTAGGCGAGTGAGCGCTCACTCACAAGCATCCGACACCACGACCCGTCAAAAGGGTGCGTTCTCAGCGCTGGGAGTGCACTTTATTGACGGGTCTGGAAAGAGACCGCAGCGAACGGGTCAGTGCTGGGCGGCGCCGCGCGAGCGGCCCGAGCCCTTGAGGTCCTTGCGGAGCTCCTTCGGCAGCGAGAACATGAGGTCCTCCTCCGCCGTCTTGACCTCCTCGACCGCGCCGTAGCCGGCATCGGCGAGCTCGATCAGCACCTCCTGCACGAGGCCCTCGGGCACGGACGCCCCGCTCGTGACGCCCACGGTCTCGACGCCGTCGAGCCACGACTGCTCGATCTGCGTCGAGAAGTCGACGCGGTATGCGGCCTTCGCGCCGTACTCGAGCGCGACCTCGACGAGGCGCACGCTGTTCGACGAGTTGGCGCTGCCGACCACGATCACGAGGTCGGCGCCCTGCGCCACCTTCTTGATCGCGACCTGGCGGTTCTGGGTGGCGTAGCAGATGTCGTCGGACGGCGGGTCCTGCAGGTTCGGGAACCGCTCGCGCAGGCGCCGCACCGTCTCCATGGTCTCGTCGACCGAGAGCGTGGTCTGCGAGAGCCAGACCACCTTGTCGGGGTCCTTCACCTCGATGTGCGGCACGTCGTCGGGGCTGTTCACGAGCGTCACGTGGTCGGGCGCCTCGCCTGCGGTGCCCTCGACCTCCTCGTGGCCCTCGTGGCCGATGAGCAGGATCTCGTAGTCGTCGCGCGCGAAGCGCACGGCCTCGCGGTGCACCTTGGTGACCAGCGGACAGGTCGCGTCGATCGCGTGGAGGCCGCGGTCGGCGGCCGCGCCCACGACGGCCGGCGAGACGCCGTGCGCGCTGAAGACGATGTGCTCGCCCTCGGGAACCTCGTCGACCTCCTCGACGAAGATCGCGCCCTGCTTCTCGAGCTCGGTGACGACGTGGATGTTGTGCACGATCTGCTTGCGCACGTACACCGGCGCGCCGTAGTGCTCGAGCGCCTTCTCGACCGCGATCACGGCCCGGTCGACGCCCGCGCAGTACCCTCTCGGGGCGGCGAGCAGCACCTTCTTCGAGCCGGCGACCGGGGTATCCTTGAGCCGCCCGCGCACCGCGGGAACGCGGGGCATGCCGAGGCTGACTCGGGGGGCATCCGTGGTGATCGTCACCCCGCCAGTCTACGGGCCGCCACCTGGGCACCGGCCCGAGAGGAGACCATGACCGACGCCCCCTCGACGCGCGATGCACCGTGGCCCGTCGCCCTGCTCTCCGAGAAGCTGCGCGGCTACATCGACCGACTCGGCACCGCGTGGGTCGAGGGCGAGGTCACCCAGTGGGGCGTCTCGAACGGCAACGTCTACGGGAAGCTCAAGGACCTCGACCGGGATGCCACGCTGAGCTTCACGCTCTGGTCGTCGGTGCGCGCGCGCCTCACCGAGGAGTTCGCGCAGGGCGACCGGGTCGTCGCGCTCGTGAAGCCGAACTGGTGGGTCAAGGGCGGGTCGCTCACCATGCAGGTCTACGAGCTGCGCCACGTCGGGCTCGGCGACCTGCTCGAGCGCCTCGAGCGCCTGCGCGCCCAGCTCGCCGCCGAGGGACTGTTCGACCCGGCGCGCAAGCGTCCACTGCCCTTCCTGCCGCATCGCATCGGGCTCGTCACCGGCCGCGACAGCGACGCCGAGCAGGACGTGCTGCGCAACGCCCGCCTGCGCTGGCCGTCGGTCGACTTCCGCGTCGAGTACGCGGCCGTGCAGGGCGACCGCACCGCCCGCGAGGTGAGCCGCGCGATCGAGCTCCTCGACGCCGACCCCGAGGTCGACGTCATCATCGTCGCGCGCGGCGGCGGCGACTTCCAGAACCTGCTCGGCTTCAGCGACGAGCGCGTGCTGCGCGCCGCGGCGGCCGCGACCACGCCCATCGTGAGCGCGATCGGGCACGAGGCCGACCGGCCGCTGCTCGACGAGGTGGCCGACCTGCGGGCATCGACACCGACGGATGCGGCCAAGCGCGTGGTCCCCGACGTGGCCGACGAACTGGCCCGCGTCCGACAGGCCCGCGCGCGCATCGGCGCACGCATGGCGCACCTGGTCGCCGCCGAGGTCGACCGCATCGGCCAGCTGCGCTCGCGCCCCGTGCTCGCCGACCCGCGCACCATGGTCGACGCGCGCGCCGAGGAGATCACCCGCTGGGTCGCGCGCGGCAGCGACCTCGCCGAGCGGGCCATCGAACGCGCCGGCGTCGCGACCGACCAGCTGCACGCGCGCCTGCGCGCGCTCTCGCCCCAGGCGACGCTCGACCGCGGCTACGCCATCGTGCAGCGCGCCGACGGACGCGTCGTGCGCGAGCCCGCCGACGCCCCCACGGGCGACGAGGTGCTCGTGGCCCTGCCCGTCGGCTCGATCCGCGCCGAGTCGCTCGGCCCGGGCGACCGCGAGGGCGACGCCCCGCCCGCCGAGCACGCAGGAAGCGCCGAATAGAATGGACCCCATGCCCACGCACGACGACATCGCCGAGCTCAGCTACGAGCAGGCGCGCGACGAGCTCGTCCGCGTCGTCGGCGAGCTCGAGCAGGGCGCGCCCACGCTCGAGCACTCGCTCCAGCTCTGGGAGCGCGGCGAGGCGCTCGCCGCCCGCTGCGAGGAGTGGCTCGTCGGCGCGCGCGCACGCCTGGAGGCCGCGCGCACCGGCTCCGGGGCATCCGCCGCCCCCGACCGCGGAGCCGAGGCCTGATGGCCCGCGGACCCCGCGTGGTCGCCGAACTCGGCCGGCCCGAGACGCCCGACGAGACCGCCGCGCGCAAGGCGCAGGGCGCGGCCGACCGCCGACGCCGGCAGACGGTCGGGAACCTGATCGGCTCGCTGCTCGCGTCGCTCGCGGTCATGGCCGTCATCGTGCTGATCGTGCCCCGCAGCGACACCCCGATCGAGCCCGACGTCGACGTGGCTTCCGTCGCCGAGCAGGCCGCGATCGCGACCTCCGAAACGCTCGCCGTGCCGGAGCTGCCCGAGGGCTGGCGCGCGAACGCCGCCGAGCTGCGCACGAGCGGCGCCGACGGCGTCACGAGCTGGTACGTCGGGTACCTCACGCCGAGCGACGAGTACATCGGCATGTACCAGGCGTTCGACGCGAACCCGACCTGGGTCGCCGAGACCCTCGAGCGCACGCTCGCGGCCGGCGTCACCGACATCGCCGGCGTCGAGTGGACCGTGTACGACAACCGCGACATGGTCGACGACGTCGGCAACGCCCGCTACGGCCTCGCCACCGAGGCGGGCGGCAGCACCTTCGTGCTGCTCGGCACCGCGACCGACGACGAGTTCCAGGCGCTCGCCACCGAGATCGCCCCCGCGGTGATCGCCAACCAGCCCTGATCGCCACCCGACACCGCACCACCGCGCACCCGCCCGCCCCCTCGAGAACGGACCCGCAGATGGCCCGCACCGACTCCCCCTTCCTCCCGGTCTCGCCCCGCGACACCTGGATCGCGCTGCGCGACGGCAACCGCCGCTTCGTCGCCGGCACCCCGGAGCACCCGCACCAGGACGTCGAGCACCGCGCCGCGCTCTCGCAGGGCCAGCGCCCGCTGGTCGCGATCTTCGGCTGCGCCGACTCGCGCCTGTCGGCCGAGATCATCTTCGACGTGGGGCTCGGTGATGCCTTCGTGGTGCGCAACGCGGGCCAGGTCGTGTCCACCGACGTGCTCGGCTCGCTCGAGTACGCGGTCGGCGTGCTCGGCGTGCCGCTCATCCTCGTACTCGGCCACGACGCGTGCGGCGCGGTGCAGGCCGCCATCGACTCGCAGGCCGCCGACGCCGACCCGCTGCCGCCGAACATCCAGACGGTCGTCGACCGCATCGTGCCCGCGGTCCGCAGGGTCGCGGGGGTGGGGGCGGATGCCCCGGTGCAGCCGTCGCACGTCGACGCGGGGTTCGTCGGCCGCGAGCACCTGCGCGACACCGTCTCCGAGATGATCGAGCGCTCCGAGTTGATCAGCGCCGCGATCGCGGAAGGTACGCTTGCTGTCGTCGGAGCGAACTACCGGCTCATGGAGGGCCGGGTCGAGACCGACGTCGTCGTCGGCCAGCTCTGAGCGGACGACGACACCCCCGCCGGGCGGCGACCCGGCACGCCGACGAAAGGGACGCACACACCGTGGTGGACAACCAGGCCGAGTACCGGATCGAGCACGACACGATGGGCGAGGTGCGGGTTCCCGCGTACGCCCTCTACCGCGCGCAGACGCAGCGGGCGGTCGAGAACTTCCCGATCTCGGGCGCGACGCTCGAGTCCGCGCAGATCGCGGCGCTCGCCCGCATCAAGAAGGCCGCAGCGCTCGCCAACGCCGAGCTGGGCGTGCTCGACCGTGCCGTCGCCGACGCGATCGCCGGCGCGGCCGACGAGGTCATCTCGGGCCGCCACGACGCGCACTTCCCGGTCGACGTGTACCAGACCGGCTCGGGCACGTCGTCGAACATGAACATGAACGAGGTGCTCGCGACCATCGCGACCGAGCGCCTCGGCTCGCCCGTGCACCCGAACGACCACGTCAACGCGTCGCAGTCGTCGAACGACGTCTTCCCGACCTCGGTGCACATCGCCGTCACGAGCGCACTCATCGACGACCTCATCCCCTCGCTCGACCACCTCGCGGTCGCGCTCGAGGCCAAGGCCGAGCTCTGGGCGAACGAGGTCAAGTCGGGCCGCACGCACCTCATGGACGCCACCCCCGTGACCCTCGGCCAGGAGTTCGGCGGCTACGCCAGGCAGCTGCGCCTCGGCATCGAGCGCGTGCAGTCGGCGCTCCCCCGCGTGGCCGAGGTGCCGCTCGGCGGCACCGCCACGGGCACCGGCATCAACACCCCCGCCGGGTTCCCGCAGCGCGTGATCGCGATCCTCCAGGAGGAGACCGAACTGCCGATCACCGAGGCGCTCGACCACTTCGAGGCGCAGGCGAACCGCGACGGGCTGGTCGAGGCATCCGGGGCCCTCCGCACCATCGCCGTGAGCCTCACCAAGATCTGCAACGACCTGCGCTGGATGGGCTCGGGCCCGAACACCGGCCTCGGCGAGCTGCACATCCCCGACCTGCAGCCCGGCTCGTCGATCATGCCCGGCAAGGTCAACCCGGTCGTACCCGAGGCCGTGCTCATGGTCGCCTCGCGCGTGGTCGGCAACGACGCGTCGATCGCCTGGTCCGGGGCATCCGGCTCGTTCGAGCTGAACGTGCAGATCCCCGTGATGGGCACCGCGCTGCTCGAGTCGATCCGCCTGCTCTCGAACGCGGTGCGGGTGCTGGCCGACAAGACCGTCGACGGACTCGAGGCGAACACCGAGCGCACGAGCGCGCTGGCCGGCATGTCGCCCTCGATCGTGACGCCGCTCAACAAGGTCATCGGCTACGAGGCCGCCGCGAAGATCGCCAAGCACTCGGTCGCCAAGGGCATCACGGTGCGCGAGGCCGTGCTCGACCTCGGCTACGTCGAGCGGGGCGAGGTCACCGAGGAGCAGCTCGATGCCGCCCTCGACCTGCTGAAGATGACCCGCCCGCCGCAGGCGTAGCCAGCGCCCCACGAACGACCGAGGCGCCCCCGCGATCCGATCGCGGGGCGCCTCGAACGTGTCGCGGGTCAGTGCACCTCGTAGCCGTCGAGCATCTCCGCCACGAGCGCGGCGATCGCCGAGCGCTCCGAGCGGGTCAGGGTGACATGGCCGAAGAGCGGATGCCCCTTGAGCGTCTCGATCACTGAGGCGATGCCGTCGTGCCGGCCCACGCGCAGGTTGTCGCGCTGGGCGACGTCGTGCGTGAGCACCACGCGCGAGTTCTGGCCGATGCGCGAGAGCATCGTGAGCAGCACGTTGCGCTCGAGCGACTGCGCCTCGTCGACGATCACGAACGCGTCGTGCAGCGAACGGCCGCGGATGTGCGTGAGCGGCAGCACCTCGAGGATGCCCCGATCGACGACCTCGTCGAGCACGTTCTGCGAGACGAGCGCGCCGAGCGTGTCGAACACCGCCTGGCCCCAGGGGTTCATCTTCTCGCCCTGGTCGCCCGGCAGGTAGCCGAGTTCCTGGCCGCCGACGGCGTACAGCGGGCGGAAGACCATGATCTTCTTGTGCTGCTGGCGCTCCAGCACCGCCTCGAGGCCCGCGCAGAGCGCGAGCGCCGACTTGCCGGTGCCGGCGCGTCCGCCGAGCGAGAGGATGCCGACCTCGGGGTCGAGCAGCAGGTCGATCGCGAGGCGCTGCTCGGCCGACCGGCCGTGCACGCCGAACACGTCGCGGTCGCCGCGCACGAGCCGCATGGTGCGCTCGCCCACGACGCGTGCGAGCGCGGAGCCGCGTTCCGACTGCACGACGAGCCCGGTGTTCGTCGGCAGGCCCTGCACGAGGTCGCTGTCGAGGGTCTCGTGCTCGTAGAGCGACGCCATGTCGTCGCCGCCGAGCGCGATCTCCGACATGCCCGTCCAGCCCGAGTCGATGGCCAGCTCGTGGCGGTACTCCTCCGCGTCGATGCCGATCGAGGCGGCCTTGACGCGCAGCGGGAGGTCCTTCGAGACGACCGTGACGGCCACGCCGTCGTTGGCCAGGTTCATCGCGCACGCCAGGATGCGCGAGTCGTTGTCGCCGAGCCGCATGCCGCTCGGCAGCACAGCGGGGTTGGAGTGGTTCAGCTCCACGCGGAGCGAGCCGCCGTCGCCGACCGGGATGGGGAAGTCCAACCGCTCGTGCTCGACGCGCAGCTCGTCGAGGATGCGCAGCGCCTGCCGGGCGAAGTAGCCGATCTCCGGGTCGTGGCGCTTGGCCTCGAGCTCGGTGATGACGACCACCGGCAGGATGACCGCGTGCTCCGCGAAGCGGAACAGCGCCTTGGGATCGGACAGCAGGACGGACGTGTCGAGCACGTATGAACGTTCCGCCTGCGGGATCTTCGCGGCGGGGGCCCGATGGGCCTCGCTCGCCGGCTGGTTGGTGGACTTCGGTGTTTCGAGTGAGGTCACAACCGCTCCCACTCCGAGCTACCGCTCGGCTCTTGCGAGCCGGCCACGCAGCTTCGGTTCGAGTCGTACGCGGCCGCCTCGACCAGGCGCCTTGCCTGATGCTCCGACGGTACGTCCGGCAACCGACATGGCGGGTAACCGACACGCGGAACGAAACGCGACCGACACGAGATCGTCGCCTGCGCGTTGCCTGTCGGTCGGAAGCGGACCGAGCCGGATCAGTACCCGGTCGTGGAGAACGACACGAACGCCGCTCGCAGCATCTCCAGGGTCTCCCGGGTCGTGCCCGCGTGCACCGACAGGCGCACGGTGCCCCCGCGCGTGGTCGACGTGATGCCGTGGTTGTACAGTGCCGCGGTCAGCGCGCTGAGTCGCTCGGGCTCGGGCTCCAGCACCACGATGCCGGCGCGCTCCCGCTCGTCGCGCGACGACGCGAGCGGCACCGCGAAGTCGTCGGCAAGGTCGATGACGTCGCTCACGTTGCGCGCGACCGCCGCGGCGATCTCGGCGACGCCGACCTCGGCGATCTCCTCGAGCGCGACGGCGAGGCGCGACTCCGCGATCGGGTCGGGCACCGAGGTGCGGTAGGCACGGGCATCCGGAGCCGGCGGCGGCACCTCGCCCCAGACCTCGGTCTCCTCGGTGCCGGTGTAGCCCGAGAAGACCGGCACGAGCAGGTCGACCGCGCGCTCCGACAGCGCGAGGAACCCGGTGCTCCACCCGGCCCGGCACCACTTCTGCCCGCCCGACGCGATGACGTCGACGTGCTCCCACGGCGCGTCCACGATGCCGAAGCCCTGGATGGCGTCGACGATGAGCAGGCGGTCGCCGATGACCTGGCGGATGCCCTCGAGATCGGCGACGTACCCGGTGCGCGAGTCGACCAGGCTGACCGCGACGGCGACCGTGTTGTCGGCGAGCTGCCGCCGGATCTGCCCCGGCGTGACGCGTCCGTGGTCGGTCTCCAGCCACGTCGGCTGCACGGTGTGCAGCGCCTCCTGCGCGCGCACCGCCGCGAGCGGCAGGCTCGGGAACTCGTCGGGCGAGAGCAGCACGTTCCCGGTCAGCCCGAACATGGCGTGCAGCAGGCCCGAGGTCGTGTTGGGCTGGAACGCGATGCGGTCGACGTCGAACCCGGTCAGCGCCGACACCGCGGTGCGCAGCCGGAGGTCCTGCTCGGCGAGCACGTCGAGGCTGCCGTGCCGCACCCGTCGGAGGAAGTCGGCGAAGACGTTGCCCTCCTCGAGCACCGCCCGCGACAGCGGCCCGGTGCGCGCGTAGTCCAGGTAGCCGGGCTCCTCGTCGAACCCGTCGATGAAGCGGTCGAGACTCACGTGGCCTCACCTCCGCGGCTCATTCTGGCAGAGGCGCCCGACGCCGTGCGGGCCTCATCCACCGAACCGACGGTGCCTGCTCGAGAAGTCGCGCACCGCGCGCAGGAAGTCGACGCGCCGGAGGTCGGGCCCCAGCGCCTCGACGAAGTAGAACTCGCTGTGCGCGGCCTGCCACAGCATGAAGTCGCTCAGCCGCTGCTCACCCGACGTGCGGATCACGAGGTCGGGGTCGGGCTGGCCGCCCGTGTACAGGTGCTCGCCGATGAGGTCGGGCGTGAGCGACTCCGCCAGGTCTTCGAGGCTCCGGCCCTCGGCGTGATGGGAGGCCACGATCGAGCGCATCGCGTCGGTGATCTCCCGACGGCCGCCGTAGCCGACCGCGAGGTTCACGTGCAGCCCGGTGCGGCCCGCGGTGCGCGCCTCCGCGGCCTCGAGCGCTGCGACCAGCGGCTCGGGCAGCCCCTCGCGGGAGCCGACGTGCTGCACGCGCCAGTCGCGGTAGCGCGACAGCTCGTCGGCGAGGTCGGCGATGATCTCGACCAGGTCGGAGAGCTCGGAGTCGGAGCGGTTGCCGAGGTTGTCGGCCGAGAGCAGGTAGAGGGTGACGACCCGGATGCCCAGGTCGTCGCACCACTCGAGGAACTCGCGCATCTTCGCGGCGCCCGCGCGGTGCCCGTGCGCCGCGGTCTCGTAGCCCAGCTGCTTCGCCCAGCGGCGGTTGCCGTCGATGATCATCGCCACGTGGTGCGGCAGCGTCATCGCCTCGAGCTCGCGCTGCAGTCGATTCGCATACAACCGGTAGAGGATGCCGCGGCCGGTGGATCGTTCCCGCTTCTGCACGGTGACTACCGTACTCCGGCGCCGGCGAGCGTCGTGGCCGCACCGATGCACTCCACACTCCCAGCTTCGCGGCATACGTGCTGTCCTACGCTGGCTGCATGACCCCGCGCAGCACCGCCAGACCAGAAGACGTCGCCGCGCACCTCGGCCACCCGGTCGCGGAGCTGGACGAGTCCGACCGCGCGGTCGCCGCCGACGAGCGCCGCGACCCGCACCTGCCGAACATCCCGCTGCTGGATGCGTCGGTCGCGAACCCGGCGGAGGTCCGTCCCACCTGGCGCGGCTGGATCCACGCCGGCACCTTCCCGATCGCGATCGCCGCGGGCATCGTGCTCATCACGCTCGCCGAGGGCGCACCCGCCAAGTGGGCGTCCGCGGTGTTCATGCTCACGTCGCTGCTGCTGTTCGGCAACTCCGCGCTGTACCACCGGTTCGACTGGTCACCCAAGGTCAAGGTGATCCTGAAGCGCATCGACCACGCCAACATCTTCCTGCTCATCGCGGGCACCTACACGCCGCTCGCGATCCTGGCGCTGCCGCCCGAGAAGGGCTGGCTGCTGCTCGGCATCGTCTGGGGCGGAGCCCTGCTCGGCATCGGCTTCCGCGTGTTCTGGATCAACGCACCGCGCTGGCTCTACGTGCCCATCTACGTGCTGCTCGGCTGGGCCGCGATGATGTACATCGTCGACCTCGTCAACGCGAACGTCGCGATGATGGTGCTCGTGTGCGTCGGCGGCGTGCTCTACACCGCCGGTGCCGTGGTCTACGCGATCAAGAAGCCGAACCCGTGGCCGGGCCACTTCGGCTTCCACGAGATCTTCCACGTGTGCACCGTGCTGGCGTTCCTCTGCCACTGGACGGCGACCCTGCTGATCGCGCTCGCACCCGCCTACCACGCGGGCTGAGTTCGCCCGGCGACCCGAGCGCGACGGCGTCAGCCGCGCGGCTCGTCGGGTCGTTCGGACGGCGCCTCGTCCGGGGCATCCGTCGCCTCGCCCTGCTCCCCCGCGTTGGCCGCGGCCTCCGCCTCGGCCGCGAGCTGCTCGGCCTCGAGGCGCTCGCGGATCTCGCCGCGGTAGTTGGTGCGGCGGATGCGGCGGACCATGTCGAGCACCAGCAGGATGACCGCGAGCATCAGCACGAAGATCGCGATGAAGCCGAGCGGGCCGGGCGTCACCGAATCGGGATCGAACTCCTCCTCGGCCGTGCGGACGAGGAGCACCGCGACGGCGGAGAACGGCATGGAGGATCCTTCGAACTGGCGGAGATTAGGCTGTCTCCAGCGTAATCGATGGAAGGGAGCGCACGTGGCCGACGACGTGCTCGCCGAACGGTACGGGCGCACCCGATCGTCGAGGCGGCGGGAGCGCACGATCCTCATCACGGTCGCCGCGGTGTTCGCCGTCGTGTTCGTCGCGTGGGTCGTCTGGGCTGGCCTCGACGGCACGCGCCCCACCCTCGAGGTGAAGGACACCGGCCACCGCCTCCTCACGGACCAGCGGGCGGTCGAGGTGCGCTTCGACCTCTCGGCGCCGGTCGGCAGCGACACCGCCTGCGTGGTGCAGGCGCTCAACGAGGAGTTCGTCGTCGTGGGCTGGAAGGTCATCGAGATCCCGGCGTCCGACGAGTACACCCGCACCTTCACCGAGACCGTCCGCACGGCGCAGGAGGCCAACACCGGTTTGATCTACCGGTGCTGGCTGACCTAGAATCAATGATTCGCCCCGACAGTCGTCGGGGCGCGACGTGTATCTGGAGGAGAACCATGGCGCAGGACGCTACGGTCACCTGGCTCACCCAGGACGCCTACGACCGCCTGGCCGGCGAGCTCGAGCACCTCAGCACCGCCGGTCGCGACGAGATCGCGAAGCGGATCGAGGCGGCCCGTGAGGAGGGCGACCTCAAGGAGAACGGCGGCTACCACGCCGCGAAGGACGAGCAGGGCAAGCAGGAGGCGCGCATTCGGCAGCTCACCGCGCTGCTCCGCAGCGCGCAGGTCGGCGATGCCCCCGAGTCGCACGGCGTCGTCGAGGCCGGCACGGTCGTCACCGCCACCATCGCGGGCGACGCCGAGACCTTCCTCGTCGGCAACCGCGAGATCGCGGGCGATTCCGAGCTCGACGTGTACAGCCCGCAGAGCCCGCTCGGCGAGGCGATCATCGGCCTCAAGGTCGGCGAGTCGACGACGTACGCCGCCCCCAACGGGCGCGAGATCACGGTCAAGGTCACCGAGGTGGCCACCTGGGACGGCAAGTAGGCCCGACCGAACGACGACGACGCCCCCGCCACGATGGCGGGGGCGTCGTTCGTCTGTCGTGCTACTCGCCGACGACCGGGTCGTAGCCGGCGTCGCGCAGGATGCGCAGCACGTGCGCGCTGTGGTCGGGCCCACGGGTCTCGACCGACATCTTCAGCGCGACCTCGGTGATCATCAGGTCGGAGCCGTGCCGGGTGTGCAGCACCTCGACCACGTTCGCGTTCGCCTCGGCGATGAGCTCGGAGATGCGCGCGAGCTGCCCCGGGCGGTCGGGCAGGCCGATCGTGAGGGTCAGGTAGCGGCCGGATGCCGCGAGGCCGTGCGCGACCACCCGCTGCATGAGCAGCGGGTCGATGTTGCCGCCCGACAGCAGCGCGACCGTCGGGCCGGAGCCCGTCACCTGGCCCGAGAGGATCGCCGCGACCGAGACCGCGCCCGCGGGCTCGACCACGAGCTTGGCCCGCTCGAGCAGCACCAGCAGGGCGCGCGCGATGTCGTCGTCGGACACCGTGACGACCTCGTCGACCGTCTCGCGGATGATGTCGAAGTTCAGCGTGCCCGGGCGGTACACCGCGATGCCGTCGGCGATGGTCGGCACGACCGGCACCGACGTCGGCGTGCCGGCGGCGAGCGACGGCACGTACGGGGCGGCGTTGCGGGCCTGCACGCCCACGACGCGGAGCGTGCGGCCGAGCTGCGCGGCGCGCTGCTTCGCGGCGCTCGCGATGCCCGAGGCGAGCCCGCCGCCGCCGATCGGCACGATGATGGTCTCGACGTCGGGCGCCTGCTCGAGGATCTCGAGGCCGAGCGTGCCCTGGCCGGCGATCACGTCGGGATGGTCGTACGGCGGGATGACGACCGCGCCCGTCTCCTCGGCGAACGCGGAGGCCGCGGCGAGCGTCTCGGCGATCTCGCCGCCCTCGAGCACGACGTCGGCGCCGTACGCGCGCGTCGCCTCGAGCTTGGGCAGGGCGACCCCGACGGGCATGAAGATGGTCGCGCGGATGCCCAGCTCGCGCGCGGCGTAGGCGACGCCCTGCGCGTGGTTGCCCGCCGATGCGGCCACGACGCCGCGCGCCTGCTCCTCGGCGCTCAGCTGCGAGATGCGGTGGTACGCGCCGCGGAGCTTGTACGACCCCGTGCGCTGCAGGTTCTCGCACTTCAAGTGCACGGGCACGCCGAGGCGCGTGGCGAGGAAGCGCGAGGTCTCCATCGGCGTGCGACGTGCGACCGCGGCCACGTTCGCCGCGGCGGCCTCGAACGCGGAGAGGTCGGGGCCCGGGAAGCGCAGCTCCGAGGCATCCGCTCGCTGTTCGTGCTGTTCGTCGGCGCTGGCCGGGCCGTCGCGATGGTCGACGGGCATGGTCATGTCGTGTTCCGCTTCCTTCGTGAGAATCCCCGCACCTCCTGCGGCACCGTCGTCCACAGCGGCGACCGGATCGTGGCCGGCGGGGGAGCCTGATTCTTCCACACGCCGCTGGACACGTAGAGGATCATGACGTTCGCCACCGCCGCGATCGGCACCGCGAACAGCGCGCCGGGGATGCCCGCGAGGAGCGACCCCGTGGCGACCGCAACCACCACGCCGAGCGGATGCACCTTGACGGCCGTGCCCATGATGAGCGGCTGCAGCACGTGGCCCTCGATCTGCTGCACGAGCAGCACGACGCCCAGCATGAGCAGCGCGATGACCCAGCCGTTGAAGACCAGTGCCACGAACACCGCGAGCGCGCCGGTCACGATCGCGCCGACGAACGGCACGAACGAGCCGAGGAAGACCAGGATGCCGATGGGGATCGCCAGCGGCACGCCGAGCAGGAACGCGCCGGTCGCGATGCCGATCGCATCGATCGTCGCGACCAGGATCTGCACGCGGACGAAATTGCGCAGCGTCGACCACCCAGCCTCCCCGGCGCCGTTGATGGCGGCGCGAGACCGTCGCGGCATGACGCTGACCAGCCAGTTCCAGATGCCGCGGCCGTCGATCAGGATGAACAGCGTCGCGAACAACGCGAGCAGCATGCCGGCGATGAAGTGGCCGAGGGTGCTGCCGACCGAGAGCGCCCCGGAGATGAAGATGCCGCTGTCGGCCTGGATCGTCTCGAAGATCTGCGCGATGAAGTCGTCGACCTGCGCCTGGGTGATGTGCAGCGGGCCGTCGAGCAGCCACGTCTGCAGGTCCTCCCACGCGACCAGGGTCTGCGCCTCGAGTTCGCCGTAGGCGCGCACGATCTGGCTGATGCCGAGGGTGAGCAGGCCCGCGACGGCGGCGATCGTGCCGAGCATCGCGACCGTGACCGCGAGCCACTTGGGCCAGCGGTGGTGCATGAGCCACTTCACGAAGGGCACGAGCAGCGCACCGAGCAGCACCGCGACGAGCAGCGGGATGACGATCAGGCGCAGCTGGATGATCAGGAAGATGACGACGGCGAGCACCGCGCCGACGAGCAGGAGGCGCCACGACCAGGCGGCCGCGAGGCGCATGGCGGGCGGGATCGACTCCTCGATCTCCGGTGGCTCGGGAGCATCCGCGTCGCGCTTGCGACCGAACATGGACCCCCACCGGCTTCCCCGCGAATCCGCCATCGCCCCAGTCTATGGTCGGTGCATGTCGTGTGCCGCATGCGGCGGACCCCCGATGTGGGCGGGCACCGGTAGCGTCGCAGGCATCATGGTCGATCAGGTCTCCCCCGCGCTCGCCCGCCGCATCGCGCTCGCTGCGCAGGGCTTCGGCCGGCCGCATCCGCCGGCGCCCGGCATCCGTCAGGTCCGCGGGGTCGTCGACCGCCTCGGGCTCCTGCAGATCGACTCGGTGAACGTGTTCGAGCGCAGCCACTACCTGCCCGCGCTCAGCAGGCTGGGGCCGTACGACCGCGCCGACCTCGATCGTCTCTCGTACGGTCGTCGCGGCCGGTTCGTCGAGTACTGGGCGCACCAGGCTGCGTTCGTGCCGCGCGAACTGTGGCCGCTGTTCGGGTTCCGGCGCGCCGCGTACCTCGCGAAGGGCAGCGACTGGGGCGGCTACGTGACCGAGAACCGGTCGCTCGCGTCGTGGCTCGTCGACGAGCTGCGGGCGAACGGGCCGATGCGCGCGAGCGAGATCGAGCACGACGCGAACGAGCGGCGCGGGCCGTGGTGGGGCTGGTCCGACGTCAAGCGCACGCTCGAGTGGATGTTCCGCACCGGCGAGGTCGTGTGCGTCGAGCGCGTGCGGTTCGAGCGCGTCTACGCCCTGCCCGAGCAGGCACTGCCGGGCGAGCTGCTCGACGCGTCGCCGACGGAGGACGAGCAGGTGCGGGAACTGGTCGCGCTCGCGGCATCCGCCCTCGGCATCGCCACCGAAGCCGACCTGGCCGACTACTGGCGCATGCTGCGGGCGCGGGTGAAGCCCGCGATCCGCGAGCTGGAGGACACGGGCGTGCTGCTGCCGGTGTCGGTGCCGGGGTGGGGATCGAACGGGAAGCCCGGACGCGCCTGGCTGCACGCCGACGCGCGTCGCCCGCGCCGCATGGAGGCGGCCGCGCTGCTGTCGCCGTTCGACCCGGTCGCGTGGTTCCGCCCCCGCACCGAGCGAATGTTCGACTTCCACTACCGCATCGAGATCTACACGCCCGAGCCCGACCGCGTGTTCGGCTACTACTCGCTGCCGCTGCTCGTCGACGATGCCCTGGTGGGCCGCGTCGACCTCAAGGCCGACCGCAAGGCGGGCGTGCTGCGCGTGCAGTCGGCCTGGGCCGAGGCGGATGCCCCCGAGGAGACCGCCGCCCGCCTCGTGCCGCTCCTCCGAGACGCCGCCGCCTGGCAGGGCCTCGACGACATCGCGGTCGCGGGTCGCGGCACGCTCTCCCCCGCTGTGGCATCCGAGCTCGCCCGCGCGTAGCCTCCGCCCACGCCCGCCCTCGCCCCGCCCTCATCCGAGGGCGACCAGACCCGTCAATTCCCTGCGCTCTGCGCCCCGAGAGTGCAGCTTCTTGACGGGTCTCGGCCTCAACCGTGTCGGCCAGTGCCGAGACCCGTCAAGAAACTGCCGTCTGGGCCGCGAGAGCGCAGTTTTTTGACGGGTCTCAGGTCAGAACGAGCCGCCCATGGTGCGCAGGCGCTCGACCCGGTCGGGGATCGGAGGGTGCGTCGCGAAGAGGCGGTCGATGACGCCGGGCTTGATCGGGTCGGCGATCCAGAGGTGCGCCATGGACGAGCTCTGCTTGCGCATCGGCCGACCGTAGGCGCCGAGCTTCTCCAGCGCCCGCGCGAGCGCCTCGGGGTGGCGAGTGGTCATCGCCCCCGTGGCATCCGCCAGGTATTCGCGCTGACGGGAGACGGCCAACTGCACGACCGTCGCCACGATCGGCGCGATGAGCATGGCGGCGAGGCCGACGACGAAGACGATCGGGTTCTGGTTGTTGCCGCGGCCGAAGAACGCCATGCGCAGGAACATGTCGGCGATGAAGCCGACCGCGACGACGAGGCCGAACACGATCATCGAGACGCGGATGTCGTAGTTGCGCACGTGCCCGAGCTCGTGCGCCATGACGCCCTCGAGCTCGGAGTCGTCCATGATGTCGAGCAGCCCGGTGGTCGCCGCGACGATCGCGTGCTCGGGGTCGCGCCCGGTCGCGAAGGCGTTCGGCGCCGGGTCGTTGACGATGTAGACCTTCGGCATGGGCGTGCCGGTCGCGATCGACAGGTTCTCGACCGTGTTCCACAGGCGCGGGTGATCGGCCTTCGAGCGCACCTGCACGGCGCCCGACATGGAGATGGCCTGCTTGTCGGCCATGAAGTACTGGAACAGCGCGTAGCCGCCCGCGAACAGCACCGTCCAGATGAGGATGGCCCAGCTCTGGTAGACGTAGGCCGCGAGCCATCCGAGCCCGCCGATGATGGCGAGGAACAGGATGATGATGAAGACGGTGTTGCGCTTGTTCTTCGCGATCGCGCGATACATCTAGCGCCTAGAACTGCACGCGAGGGGGCTCGGCGATCGCCGCCGGCTCGTCGACCTCGAAGAACTCGCGCTCGCTGAACCCGAGGCCCCGCACGAACAGGGTGTTCGGGAAGACCTTGATCTTGGTGTTCAGCTCGCGCACGCCGCCGTTGTAGAACCGGCGGGCGGCCTGGATCTTGTCCTCGGTGTCGACGATCTCGGCCTGCAGCTGGAGGAAGTTCTGGCTCGCCTGGAGCTGCGGGTACGCCTCGGCGACGGCGAAGATCGACTTCAGCGCCTGCTGCATGTGATTCTCGGCGGCGGATGCCTCGGCCGGGCCCTGCGCGGAGAGGGTCTCCGCGCGCGCCTTGGTGACGTTCTCGAAGACGGACTTCTCGTGCGCAGCGTAGCCCTTGACCGTGTTGATCAGGTTCGGCAGCAGGTCGGCCCTGCGCTTCAGCTGCACGGTGATGTCGCTCCACGCCTCGTCCACCCGCACGTTGAGCGTGACGAGCGAGTTGTACGTCGCCCACAGGTAGATGCCGACGATGACGACCAGCGCGACGACGATGAGGACGGGGATCAGCCATTCCATGGCGAATGCTCCTTGCGACAAGGCAAACGTGCGGGATGTGCACAATCCTACTCGCCGGACTGTGCGGCACCTGTGGGATCTCCCTGATTGTGGGCGAGTTCCGAGGCAGCGGACCCCCGTCGCCGCCTCAGGCGCCCAGCACCCGGTCGAGGTAGGGGTTCGCGAACCGTCGTTCCGGGTCGAGCCGGTCGCGTACGGCGAGGAAGTCGTCGAACCGCGGGTACGACTCGCGCAGCTGTTCGGCGGTGCGGGTGTGCATCTTCCCCCAGTGCGGCCGCCCGCCGTGGGCGACCATGATCGCCTCGACGGCGGCGAAGTACTCGGTCGGGTCCTCGCGGAAGTAGCGGTGCACCGCGAGGTACCCGGTCGACCGCTGGTACGCGGTCGAGAGCCACACGTCGTCGGCCGCGGCGGCTCGCACCTCGATCGGGAAGCTCACGCGCCAGCCCCGCCGCTCGATGAGGGCGCGCACCTCGCGGAAGGCCTCGGGCACCTGCTCGAGCGGCAGCGCGTACTCCATCTCGCGGAAGCGCACGGCGCGGCGCGAGGCGTACACCCGGGCCGATCGGTCGCTCCACTCGCGGCTCGAGAGCGCGCGCTCGACGAGCTTCGCGGCGTGCGGGGTGAGGGGCGGGGCGATCCTGCTGAGCACGCTCACCGCGCCGACGGCCCCGTTGGCGAGCAGTTCGTCGTCGACGAAGCGGGCGAGCGGATGCTGCGGGGCGAGTGGTGCATCCAGTGGCATCCGCGTGTTGGTCATCGTCAGCACCCGTGATGTATGCGGGAACCAGTAGAACTCGAAGTGGTCGGCGGATGCCACGCGCTCGGACCACGACTCGAGCACGGCGTCGAGCGGCTCGGGTGCTTCCGCGGCGTGCAGCGCGAACTCGGGCACGAGGTCGAGGTCGAGCTCGACGAGCACGCCCAGCGCGCCGAGGCCGAGCCGTACGGCGGGCAGCAGTTCGGGGTGTTCCGTGGCGCTGACCGACAGCAGCTCGCCGGTGCCGGTCACGATGCGGGCGCCTGCGATGCGCGTGGCGAGCCCGCCGAAGGCGAGCCCGGTGCCGTGCGTGCCGGTGGAGGTCGCGCCGGCGATCGACTGGCGGTCGATGTCGCCCATGTTCTGCATGGCGAGGCCGTGCGGCGCCAACAGGTCGGGCAGGCGGAAGAGGCGCGTGCCCGCGCGCAGCGTGACGCGGCCGGTCGCCTCGTCGACCGCGACGAGCCCAGAGAGATCGTCGAGGTCGAGCTGCACGTCGGGCGCGACGGCGATGCCGCTGAAGCTGTGGCTCGCACCGACGGGCTTCACCCGCAGGCCGGCGCGGCCCGCGGCCTGCACGGCGCGCTGCACCGCCTCGGGGGTTGCGGGACGCTCGACCCGGTGCGGCTTCACGCGCTCGGTGCGGCCCCAGTTGCGCCAGGTGCCGCCCGATGCCGTCACAGGAACGCCTTGCCGTCGCCGCGGTAGGTCGACACGACGTCGACGACCCTGCCGCCGTGCACGACCTGGAACGCGTCGAGGTGCTCGCTCAGTTCGCCCGATTTCGCGTGGCGCAGCCAGACCCGGTCGCCGGGGCGCAGGTCGCCGGCGTCGCCGCCGATCACGGGACTCTGCACCTCGCCCGCGGCCTCCCGGCCGATGAACGAGAGCCCGGCCGGGTGCACGGGCTTCGGCAGGCGGTCCTCCCCCGGCGGGCCCGACGCGATCCAGCCGCCGCCGAGCAGCGTGGCGTGCTTGCCGTCGGGCCGGCGTACCACGTCGAGCGCGAAGGCGGATGCGGGTGCCGGCGTGAACCCGGCGTATCCGTCGAAGTAGTGCCCGGCGAACAGGCCGCTGCCCGCGGCGAGTTCCGTGACCGACGGATCGCTCGCCGTGAGCTCGAGCGAGCCGGTGCCGCCGCCGTTGACGAACCGCAGGTCGACGTGCCGCCCCACGGCGGCGACCACCGCCGCTCGACGTTCGCGGAGTTCCTCCATGGAGCGTTCGCGCATCCATCGCAGGAACCGGCCCGAGGGTCCTGCGGCGCCGTCGGCGATGCCGGCGACCTGCGCCTCGTACGCCATGAGCCCGATGAGTCGGAACCCGGGCCGCTCGGCGATGCGGGCGGCGAGCTCGCCGGCCTGCTCGGGCGTGCGGACGGGCGATCGCCGCACGCCGACGTGCCCGAGGCCGGGCGCGCGCCACGCGGCATCCAGCTCGAGGCAGACCTGCACGGTCTCGCGGCGCGAGGGGGCGAGCACCTGATCGATCAGGTCGAGCTGCTCGACCGAGTCGACCATGATCGTGATCCGACGCGCGAGCTCGGGGTCGATCGCGAGCGAGCGGATGGCCCCGCGATCGGCCGTCGGGTAGCCGACGAGCACGTCGTCGATCGTGGTCGCGAGCCACAGCCCCTCGGTCAGCGTGTAGGCCATGACGCCGGCATAGCCGGGCACGCGCAGCAGCGCCTCGATCACCGGTCGCGAGCGGATCGACTTCGACGCGACGCGGATCGGCACGCCGTTCGCGCGCCGCAGCATGTCGGCGGCGTTCCAGCGCAACGCGCCCAGGTGCAGCCCGCCGAGCGGTGCATCGAGGCCCGAGGTCGCGGCGTCGAGCTCGGCGGCGACGCGGCCGGCGTCGGGGCGGGGGCCGACGGCGTCGGGGCGGGGTGCGAGGTCGAGGGTCACGTGGTGGCTCCTGGGTCGGGATCGGAGTCGGCGGGATCGGGGCGCTCGGCGGCGTCGGGAGACTCGGTGGCGTCGGGCGTGGCATCGGAGACAGTCGCGGGCACTGCCTCGCGGCCGATCGTCTCGGCGAGCAGGTCGATCGCGGCCTCGGCGGCCGCGTCGTCCCGCGTGACGAGCCAGGTCATGGTGATGCCGTCGGTCATGGCGACGAGCAGGCCCGCGATGTCGCGCACCGGCCGGCGCCAGCGCACGCCCGCGCGTGCGGCCGCGGCGTCGAGGGACGCCTCGGCGAGGTCGTGGTAGCGCTGGTACTGGCGCCGGGCCACGTCGTGGCGTTCGGGGTCGCGCAGCGCGTGCTGGGTGAGCTCGAGCATCGCCTGCTCGGCGTCGGGGTCGCCACGCAGGTGGTCGAGGTAGCGCCGCAGCCCGAGGCGCACCACGTCGCCGACGTCGGTGCCGGGGAGCTCGTCGACGAGCAGGGCCGCCCCCTCGGCGCCGACGACGTGCTCGATGAGTGCGTCGACGAGTTCGTCGCGCGAGTCGAACGCGTAGTGGAAGCTGGCGAGCGACATGCCCGCCTCGGCGACGATCGCGCGCGTGGTGGCCTGCGCGAGTCCTCGGCGCGCGACCACGCGCAGCGCGGCGCGCACGAGCGCCTCGCGCCGATCGGCGGCGGACATGCGTGGCATCCGGCCTCCCCTGGCCCGACTCTGGACTGGGTCAGTTGACCCAGTTTCGCCCAGTATGCCGCAATGCGGCGTCACGGTGCGACGACGATCCACACGGGTGCGAGAATCGTAGTCGGGGGACGCATGCCGGTCGAGAGGCGCCGCATCGCGGCCGATACGGCCGCGCGCTCCGGCGTGCCCGGCGCCGACCGGCCCCGACGCCGAAGACGCACCGTGGGCGCGGCGCTCGCCCTCACCTTCGCCGCACTGTTCGGCGCCGCCGCGCTGGTCTCCGCACCGGCATCGGCAGCTCCGACGGCCCCGACCGCTCCCCCGGGTCTCGCCCCGGTCATCCAGTCGCCGGCCGACGGCGCGCTCGTGCTGGCGCGCACCGTCGACGTCTCCGGCACCCGGCCCGCGGGCGCCGAGGTGACGGTCTCCAACCCCGCCGGCGGCGGGCCGCTCTGCGTGGTCGCCGCCGAAGCCTCGCGCGACTGGAGCTGCCGGGTGACCCTGCCCGACGGCCCGAGCGTGCCGATCCGCGCCACGGCCGAATCCGCAGGCGGCACCGCCACCGAACAGATCACGGTCGCCGTGCTCGGCCCGCCGTTCGTACGGGTTCCCGACGGCGCGACCGACGGCACGGTCGCGGGCCTCGCGTACCCCGGTGCGGAGGTACGGGTCGTCGACGACACGGGCGGTGCGTGCGCCGCGACGGCGGACGCCTCGCGCGAGTGGTCGTGCATCCTCTCGGGCGGCAGCGGCGCCGAGCGGCGGGTTTTCAGATATTCGACAACGGAATTGGTCATGGACATGAAATTGCTCGATTTTGCATGATTGGTCAGACCCGATATGGCGTAGCAGTCTTGCAAATGCCAGCGCCTTGCTGTTCATCGAACAGACTGGATTCGAAACGGAAACAATGAATTTCTCAACGCCGGTATTCCGAATTCTCGCCGCCTGTACGATTTTCGCGCCGATCACGCATGCCCGGGCCCAGGACGAGGCGCCTTTCATCGGCGACCTGCAGATCCCCGGGATCGTCAACTATGCGCCCGCCAACGTCTCTGCCGGCGCGTTGGCCGAGGGCCCGGCGGTCGATCTCTTTCTCGATGCCAGGCTGGCCGACGAATCCGATTTGATCGTCAGGGGGCTGATCTGGCGCGTCTTCGGCTCCGAGCCCGACCATGACGGCAAGCTGCCCCTCCTCGCCACCGCGGAAGGCGGCTCGACGCGGCTGCAACTGAGCCCCGGCAGCTATCTCGTGCACGCCGCCTTCGGCCGCGCCGGCGCGACGACCCGCATAACCATCGGCCGTGACGAGCCGCGCCACGAGACCATGGTGCTCAATGCCGGAGGCCTGCGCCTCGAGGGCGTGTTGCCCGACAACATCCCGATGCGTGCGGACAAGCTGAGCTTCGACATCTACGACGCCCGCGAAAAGGAAAACGGCGAGCGCCAGCTGATCCTGCCCAACGTGCGCCCCGGCCGCACCGTGCGGCTGAACGCCGGCACCTATCACGTCGTTTCCAACTATGGCGAGGTCAACGCCACCATCCGCGCCGATATCCGTGTCGAGGCGGGCAAGACGACGACGGCAAAGGTCGAACACCGAGCCGCCCAGGTGACGCTCAATCTCGTGCGCGGCAAGGGCGGCTACCCGCTGGCCGACACGGCCTGGTCGGTGCTCGGCCCGTCGGGCGAGATCATCGCGGAGAATGTCGGCGCCTTCCCGACCATGATCCTCGCATCCGGCGATTACACCGTCATCGCCAAGAACAAGAACCGCATCTTCCAGCGCGACATAACCATCCGGCCCGGCCGCGACATCGTCGTCAAGGTCGACACCGAAACCGCCGAACAGATCACTCAGTAGCGTTCCGAGACGACCGATGCCGCCCGGCGGCGGCGCGGTGACGGATCAAGCGAAAATACAGCGTCGTGCACCCGCTCGAGCAGTATCTTGCGGTCTTCGATCGCCGAAAGATCCTGCCAGCTCATCGTGTTGCCGATCCAGGCGCGGATCTGCTTGCCGTAAAGGCGTTCAAACT
>CAJXGN010000022.1 GCA_913053875.1 uncultured Agromyces sp.
CTGGCGGGTGCACCCGCCAGCGGACTGCTACCCGCTACCCACGCGAGCCGTAGCGGTCGCGGACCAGCAGGAGGTTCTCGCAGAACGCCTCGGGCAGGAACTTCACCTGCGCGTTGCTCCAGGCGCTGCAGTAGTACTGCCAGCCGTCCAGCCCCGCCATCACCTCGACCGGAGCAGCGCCGTAGTCGCACGTGACCGGATTCCAACCGCTCGCGCACGAGGCCGATACGTCGCCCACGAGCTGCTTCAGCAGGGAGTTCTCGATCAGCGCCTGCCCCACGGCGACCCGCTGCGAGAAGTCACTCTTCTCATATGCCGGACAGTCCGACGCCGTGGTGCACGTCGACACCCGCAGGGTGTACTCGTATCCCTCGTGGTGGTACAGGCAATCGCCTGAGGTGCATTCGCCGACGATCCAGCCGGCGCAGATCTGGCCGAAGTCGCACGGTTCGGGCAACACCGGCGACACGACCTGCCACACCCACAGCGAGTACGCACGAGCACTCGCCTCGGTGGCGGCGTCGTATGCCGCATCACCCTTCGCGACCTGCATCCAGACGTCGTCCTCGTAGAAGCCGCCGACCGCGCTGAGCAGGCCGTAGTCGGCGACGATCGCCGCCCTCGCGTTCGTGTTGGCCGTCTGCGTGTCTCCCCACCAGCCCTCGACGGCGCCTTTCATCTCGACGTAGGTGCCCTCGAACGTCGAGGACGACCCCTGACCCTCGCCGGTGGCGAAGGAGACCATCGCGTCCAGCGCTCCGAGTGTCACCTGAGCCTCGGGTCCGGCCAGATTCGACGCCGCGTCGACGATGCCGGCGGCCAGCAACAACGCGTCGGCGACGACCTTCGAGTCGTTCGAACTCGACGTGTCGTACTCGAGGTGCTCCGCGGTCTGGTCGAAGCCCTTGAGCTCGGCCATGTCGGAGATCAGGTCGGACCGGTTCGCGGTGGCGATCGCGACCGCGCTGGCCCATTTCAGCTCATTCCCGATCTGCTCCGTCACCTGCTGGAAGGTCGCGAGCGGCCAGCTGGGGGCCTTCTGCACCTTGTCCAACGCCGTGATCCAGTTCCCGATGTCCGTCTCGTCGGCGTCGTACATCGAGCGGATGTCGTCGGTCTGCGGGTCGAGGTCGTGGCTGATGGTCTCGTAGATGGTCTGCGCCGTGCCCGTGAATGTCGGGAACGTGGCTGACGGCGAGGTCCAGCTGCCGGAACCGGCATCGAACCGGTAGGTCTGGATGCCGTGCGGGCCGCGGCCGATCAGGTCGGCGCGCGGCGCCTTGGCGGAGCCGGGCTGGCCGTTCAGCGTCACCCCGTCGACGTCGGCCGCCTGGATCGTCTCGTAGTGCCGCGGGTGGTTCCAGCCGAGCGCGTTCGTGAAGCCCGGCCCGTCGACGCGCTGCTCGGCCACCCAGAAGCCCCAGTTGGGCTGCATGCCGTAGACGACCATCGTGTCGTTCTGGCGGCCGAGGATCTCGTCACGTCCGTCGCCGTCCACGTCGGCGGCCTGGATGGTGAGGTAGTTCGACGCGTCGCCCCAGCCGTTGGCATTGTCGAAGGCGCCCAACTCCCGCAGCGGCGTCCACGTGGCGCCGTTCGGCTTGCCCTGCGCATCGGCGAACCCGTAGGCGTAGAGGCCCGAGCCGTTGCGGCCGATCACCTCGTGGGAGCCGTCGCCGTCGAGGTCGGCGGTCTGGATGGTACGGAAGTGCTGCACCTCGTTCCAGCCCTCGGCGTCGGTGAACGGGCCGGATGCCGCCTGCTCGACCCAGGGCCCGTCCTCGAGGCCCCACACGATGATGCCGTCCGCGCCCCGACCGAGCACCTCCGCCTTGCCGTCGTGGTCGAGGTCGGCGGCCTGGATCGTGCTGTAGTACTGCTCGGCGTCCCACCCCTCCGCGTTCGTGAAGTGCTCGAGCGTCTGCGGGAGCCATCCGCCGTTCTCGAATTCGATGAACTCGATGGCATTGGCACCCCGGCCGAAGATCTCGACCCGATGGTCGCCGTCGATGTCGGCGGCCTGCATGGTCGAGTACTGCGAGGGGTCGTCCCAACCGTTTGCCGACAGGAAGGCACCCGTCGCGGGGAGCGGCTGCCACGATGCATCCGTCAGCGCCCCCGCGGGCTCCAGCCGCACGACGAGGAGCCCGTCCTTCGTGCGCGTGTAGAGCTCGTCGGTGCCGTCGCCGTCGACGTCGGCCGTGCCGATCGTCTCGAAGTACTGCTTCTGGTCCCAGCCGGCGTCGTCCGACCAGTCGAGTGTGTTCGACGTGACGATCGGCTCCCACTGGCCGATCGAGGCGTCGAAGTCCCAGGCTTCGATGCCGACGCCGGAGCGGCCGATGAGCTCGGCGTCGCCGTCACCGTCGAGGTCGCCGGTCTGGATCGTCTCGTAGTTCTTCGACGAGCCCCACACGCCGTCGCCCCAGTTGGGCAGGGTGTATGCGGGCTGGGTCTCGGGCGTCGCGACCATCGGGGCGGGCGCCTTGCCCAGCGCCTGCCCGGTACCGGCACCGTTGCCTTTGCCGGCACCGTTGCCGTTGCCGTTGCCGTTGTGCGCCCCGAGCGCCTTGCCCTTCGACCCCGGGTCGTTCGACGAACCGCCCGGAGCCGCGATCGCGGGCGCCGCGCCCATGACGAGCAGCCCTCCGATGATGATGGTCGACAGCACGGTGCGGTACATCGTTCCCCCTACAGCCCGACGATGGGCTCCCCGGAGCCCAGTGTGGCGGAGCCGATGGTCCGAAAACAAGGGCAACCGAGGAATGCTCGACGGCCGACCGTGCGCGCCGGCTCAGGCGCGACGCGGCGTCACCGATCGAGCAGGTCGCGCAGCCAGGTCGGCCCGAGGGCGCGGGTGCCGGGTGCGAGGCGGGCGCGCAGGCCGCGGTCGGCGGTCACCACGACGAGCAGGGCAGCGGATGCCTCGAGCCCGCGCGCGACCTCCACGATGGTGCCGTCCCCGTCGGCCGGGGCGCGCACCACGTCGATGCCGGGCACGTCGTCAACCGCCTTCGCCTGCCCCTCGACGACCGCGACGATGCGCACGATGCGCGCCGCTCGGGGCGCGGGTTCGCCGGAGGCATCCGCTTCGGGCAGCTCGACCACCTCGCCGACGAGCCCGGGCATGCCCGCCAGCAGCCGCGCCGCCGCGCCCGCCCGGTCGCGCCACCAGCCGTCGGGCCGCGACCCCATCACGTTCGCGACGTCGACCACGACCACCGCGCCGGGCACGCTCACCAGGCCGCGCCCGCCGCGAGCGCCGCATCGACCGCAGCCGAGGCGGGACCGACCCACGGCTCGCCGTGGCCGGGCACGAGCGTGCGCGACTCCGAAGCGCGCAGCAACTCGAGCGACTCGCGCGCCCAGTCGGTGTCGAACTGGAACATGGTCGGCAGCAACTGCGGCCCGGCCTTGGGCGACGTGCGGTGGCGCGTGACGAGCGCGTCGCCCGCGGCGAGCACGCCCGCGTCGGCGAAGTCGAACGCGACGTGCCCCGAGGTGTGCCCCGCGACGCGCAACACGCGCGGCCGGCCCGGTACGTCGACGACCTCGTCGAGCTCGGGCAGCACCGTCGCGCGTTCGATGCCGAGGTCGGCGCGCCCGCGCAGCAGCGGCGTGATCGCGAGGGCCCACGACAGCACTCCCGGTCGCCAGGCGTTGCCCACCACGTCGCCCGGACCGACCTGCTCGAGCACGTCCCGGTGGAGGTTCGGCAGCTCCGCGGCATCCGCGTGCACCGGTGTGCCGAACGTGTCGGCGAGCCAGGCCGCACCGCCGAGGTGGTCGGCATGCGCGTGCGTGACGAGGACGGCGTCGACGTCGTCGGGGCGGCATCCGACCGCATCGAGCGAGGCGACGAGCAGGTCGCGCTGGCCCAGGTAGCCCGAGTCGACGAGGGTGACGCCGTCCGGCCCGGCATAGAGCAGCCAGTTCACGTGCGGGGTGTGCGCGAGGTGCACGTGCTCGCCGATGCGATCGACGCGGATGCCTCGCGGCAGCTGCCCCTTCGACTCCCCCACCGCGCCCCCTCGCACTCGCCCCCGCGTCGCCAGCGGCGGGTTCGACCTCGACGCTAGTCGCCTCCGTCGCGCAACGGCAGCACCTCGCCGCCGGTCTGGCAGGTGGGGCTGTACTGCGCGGTCGTGCTCGCGAACGTGAAGTCGCGGATCTCGTCGCCGCACCGCGGGCACGCCTCGCCCGCGCGCCCGTGCACGCGCATGGCGGCGATCTTGGCCGCCTTGAGGTCGGCGATGCGGATGCCCCGGCGAGCCGCGATCGCCTCGCGCACCACCTCGACGGTCGCGGCGAAGAGGCGGTCGCGATCGTCGTCGTCGAGCGCCGCCGCGTGCACGACGGGCGACACGCGCGCCGCGTGGAGGATCTCGTCGGAGTACGCGTTGCCGATGCCCGCGATCGACTCCTGCTCCTGCAGCACGGCCTTCACCTGCTTGCGGCGGGTGCCGAACGCACGGTCGAAGTCGCCGCGGTCGTAGGCGGGCTCGGCGGGGTCGGGGCCGAGCTTGGCGACGGCGGGCACGTCGCGGGGGTCGTCGACCATCCAGCAGCCGAGGGAGACCCAGCCGCCGGCGTCGGTGAGTTCGAGGGTGGATCCGTCGTCGAAGTTGAGGGCCGCGAGCGCGGGCGGCGGCGGTTCGGCGGGATCCGCTGTTTCAGGGGCATACGTCGGCTCAGGGGCATCCGCCCCGCCCCATCTCGCCCAGCCGTGTCGCCCGAGCGAGACGACCAGGTGCGCGCCGTTCCCGAACGCGAAGTCGAGCAGCTTGCCGTGCCGCGCCAGCCCGTCAACCCGTTCGTCGGCGAGCGTCGCGAGCGGCCTCGACCGCGTCTTCTGCACGCGGAACTCGAGCACGTCCGCGTCGGCGAGCGTGCGCCCCGCCAGCCGCTCGTCGACCTCCTCGGCGAGCGCCTGCACCTCCGGCGACTCCGGCATGCGGCCAGCCTCGCACACCCCGCCGATCACTGCGCCGGGCGCGACCCGCGAGTACGCTGGAATCAGCGGAGAGGATGCCTCGATGACGGATGCCACGGCGCCGCAGCGCCACGACTGGGACGTGATCATCGTCGGCGGTGGTGCCGCCGGCCTGAGTGCAGCGCTCATCCTCGGGCGAGCGCGCCGGCGGGTGCTCGTGATCGACGCCGGCAGCCCGCGCAACGCCACAGCGGAGCACATGCACGGCGTGCTCGGGCGCGACGAGACGCCCCCGGGCGACCTCCTCGCCGAAGGCCGCGCCGAGCTGACCCGCTACGACGTCTCCGTCGCATCCGGCACCGTGGCCAGCGCCACGTCGTTCGCCGACGACGTGCCGGGCTTCGAGGTGCTGCTCTCGAGCGACGAACGGTACACGGCACGGCGCCTCCTCGTTGCCACGGGACTCGTCGACGAGCTGCCCGGCATTCCGGGGCTCGCCGACCAGTGGGGCCGCGGCGTGTTCATGTGCCCCTACTGCGATGGGTGGGAGCAGCGCGGCCGCCGCGTCGCCGTGCTCGGCACCGCGCGACCCGACCCGTACCAGGCGCAGCTCATGCGCCAGGTCGCCGGCGACGTGACCTTCCTCGCGAACGGCGCGACCATCACCGAGCGCGTGCGCGGCGAGCTCGAGGCGCGCGACATCGCCCTCGAGCCGGCCGAGGTGGAGCGCGTGCTGGCCGACGAGACGGGGCAGCTCACGGGCATCCGCTTCGCCGACGGCACCGAGCGGGAGGTCGACGTGCTGTTCGTCGCCCCGAAGTCGGTGCCGAGCGATGCGGTGCTGCGCCACCTGTCGGCGCGCACCATGCGCGAGCAGGGCGTGAGCTGGACGCTCGTCGACGACAGCGGACAGACCAGCGTGCGCGGCCTCTACGCCGCCGGCAACGTGATCGCGTCCAAGTCGTCCGTGCCGTGGGCGATGGCCTCGGGCTCGATGGCGGGCACCGCGATCAACGCCGACCTCGTCGGCGAGGACGTGCGGCGCGCGGTCGACGCCTCCGGCTGACGACCCGCCCCGCGAGACCCGTCGAGAGACTGCGCTCTCGCGGCTGAGAGTGCAGCTTCTTGACGGGTCTCAGCCTCAGCGCCCGCGCGCCCGGTTGTGCCCGCGCGCGCACGGGAGGATGCTGAGGGCATGAGCGATCATCAGGAATTTCTCTCGTGGGTGCACGGTGATCTGGTGGCAGCGGAGCGGGCGTTGTTCAACGGCGACGACGGCCCCCGCAGGGCGATCTGGTCCTCGACCGAACCCGTCAGCGTGCTCGGCGCGTGGCGCAACGCCGTCGGCCGGGCCGAGCTCGTCGGCGCGTTCGAGGAGCTCGCCACGACCTTCTCGCACTGCTCCGCCTACTCGCTCGAGCTCATCTCGTCAGACGTCGTCGGCGACATGGCGTTCACCGCGGGCTACGAGCGGATCACCTGCGACGTGAACGGCAAGACGCGCACCATGACGGTGCGCTCGACGCAGGTCTACCGCCGCGAAGAAGGCGCCTGGCGCGTGGTGCACCGCCACGCCGACCCGACCGACTGAGGCGGGCGGGCGCGCTCACCCGACGACTTCGACGTCGCAGTCGATGCCGGATGCGGCCGCCAACCGCCGATCCCCGGTGACGAGTGTGCACCCGAGCACCTCGGCGAGCGCGACGTACATGGCGTCGTAGGTCGTGAGGTTGCTCCGATGCCGGAGCGCCGCCCGCACGAGTGAGGCCGACGGATGCCGCTCCACCCGCAGCTGGGCGAGGTCGTCGACCGCACGGCTGAGCCGGTCGTCGTCGATGCGGCCCGCGAGCCACAGCCCGCGCAGCGCGGAGGCGATCTCGACCTCGAGGTGGTCGGGCGCCCAGAGCTCGTCGGCGGCGAGCCGCGCTCGCGTGGCATCCGCCCCGCTGTCGCCCACGAGCGCCTCGACCACGACGGACGCGTCGACCACGATCACGCGCGTCGCTCGCGGCCGGCACGGATCGCGTCGACCACGTCCGCGCGGTCGAGGGTGACGCCATCGCCCCGTGCCTCGATCTCCCTGAACAGCTCGGCGACCGACGGCCGTGCGGCGAGCTTCGCCAGTTCCTGCGACAGGTACTGCTGCAACGACTGGCCGCGCCGCTCGGCACGCTCGACGAGCGCTGCGTGCACCTCGGGCGCCAGGTCGCGGATCAGCACGTTCGGCATGCTTACATTATGCATGCGCTTCGCTCCCTCCGTCGCAGAGGAGCTTCGTCGCGTCCGCCAGTTGAGCGACCCCGGGCGCGTCGACGCGACGTCGACCTGAAGGCGATGCGCTCTGTGGAGGAGCGGCGTAGCATCCGATCGGGCCGTGCCGTTCGGCCACGAGGGGGCGCCGCATGGGCATCATCATGGCCAGCATGTTCACGACGATCGACGGCGTGTACCAGGCGCCGGGCGCGCCGGACGAGGACCCGTCGGGCGGGTTCGCGCACGGCGGATGGCAGGCGCCGTTCGCCGAGGCCGAGTCGGGCGCGGAGATCCTCGCCGACATCGACCGCCTCGACGCGCTGCTGCTCGGCCGCCGCACCTACGACATCTTCGCCGCCTACTGGCCCGCGTTCGGCGACTCGAATCCCATCGCCGTCAAGTTCAACGCGGTGCCGAAGTTCGTCGCGTCGCGCACGCTGACCGAGCCCGCCTGGGCGGGCACCGAGGTGCTGACGGATGCCGCCGAGCAGGCCGGCGCCCTCCGCGACCGCTTCGAGCGGGTGCACGTCATCGGCAGCGGCGACCTGCTGCGCACGCTCCTCGACGCGGGCGTCGTCGACGAGCTGAAGCTCTGGGTGTATCCGGTCGCGCTCGGTTCGGGCAAGCGCCTCTTCGACGGCGCGATGCCGGCCACCTACTCGCTCGCGGGCCCGCCTCGCAAGTACGCGAGCGGCGCGTTCTCGGTGATCTACTCCCCCGCTGGCCCCGTCGTCGTGGGTGAGATGGGGCCCGAGTAGCGACTGTCGGGCGAGCGCCGATTCGTGGCATCCGATACTCATGGGGTATCTTCAGGCAATACCCCCTAGGTATTCTCATATGCCCCGAACGAGACGGAGATCCACCACATGTGCAGCGCAATCACCTGCCGCAAGTGCGGCAAGACCACCTGGGCCGGATGCGGCCAGCACGTCGACCAAGTCATGCGCGGCGTCCCCCGCAACCAGCGCTGCGAGGGCCACGCGGCCGAGCCCGGCTTCTTCAGTCGCCTCTTCTCCCGCTGACGCGCCGCCCGCCGCTGGTGCGCAGCGTGCGGTTGTCCGATCTGGATAGCCGCACGTTGCGTACACGTCGGCCCACAGATCATCGTCGCCTGCGCCCGCGCCGAGGTCGATTCGCCTCCGCGATCACCGCTTCGGCGAACCACCGATACGAATCCCGTCCGTCGGGCAACTCCACCGCGTCCTCCCCGTAGACGTCGTACGCGATGCGAACGAGATCGTGCGGGTCGCTGATGCCGAGATGGCGCGCGACGATACTCAGGTCGACGAGATCCTTGTCGCGACCCGCGGCCATCTTCATGGCGATGAGCTCGAGCTCGGTGGCGACAGTCACCGAGACCGGCTCGTCAGTTCGCTCACTCGCGATCCGCAACCAGGATCGGCCCGTCGCGTTGAGCCAGCGCGACGGCAGACCGAGATCGGCGGCCATCCCGGCGACGACCGCCTCGATCTCGGCGTCGGGTTCGATCAACGCGGAGATGTCGCGCGTGACACGCACCTCCGGATCATCCGGGAACCGCAGCAGCATCGCGGCGCCGCCGCCGACGCGGATGGTGCCGGTGACACCGCGCGCCTCCAACCGCCGAACGAGCTCATCGAGGAGCTCGCGCACGGTGGAGGCGTCGAACTCGCGCTTCATCGCGTCGCCAGCGAGTTCTCGTCGATGAAGATGTTCAGTTCACGAAGCCGCTCGGGCGTGGTCTCCTTTGCCTTCTCACGGAGTGGGGCGAACCGCGAGACGTACCAGCGACGGTTGAGGCGCTGGGGCTCCGCCCAGGCGGGGCGACGCTCGGGCGGAATCGCACCCCCGTAGACCGCGCGGAACAGCTGCTCCCAGCGCTGGTCCTTGATCTGCGACGGCCGCTCACGCAGCTCCGCGTCGCTCAACTCGTCGACGTCATCACGCAACACGGATGCCGCGTGGGTGATGATCCGCAGCGCGTAGCTGCCGTCCTGATCATCGAGGGCGTCGTTCACCTGGTCGGTGACCGACGACGGCGTGTAATCGCTCAGCGCGTTGTCGGCGCGGGCACTGAGCGCGAGCCGCAGACCCATGGCGGCGAGCGCACGCTCGAGGGTCTCGATCTTGATCGAACCTTCTCGCTCCGACCGCTCGAGCTGCGAGATCGCGCCGACGGTGACACCGAGGCGCTCGGCGAGCGCGGCACCCGACCAGCCGAGGTCGCCTCGGGTCGTGCGGATCAGATCAGACATGTGCCGATTATAGCTGTAGCTAATAATTCTGCACAGGTGCAGCTCAGACCGGCCGCACCGGCTGCCGCAGGATCGTGCGCAGCTTCTCGGGCGCGGTGCGCCGCGGGTCGCCGAGGTAGATCTCGTGGTGGTCGCCGTTGAACGTGAGCCCGTGCGCGGGCATCCACTCGTCGTGCAGCCGCGCGAGCGTCGACCCCTCTGCGTCGTAGGGCCCGACGTGCAGGATCTGCGCCGACCGTCCCTCGCGCACCTCCCGCAGCTCGACGAGGTCGAGCGCCGGTCGGTCGGCCTTCGCGCGGGCGCCGGCGACCGCATCCGCCACCATCTGCTCGTCGACCCAGTCGGGCTGCGCGATCAGCATGGTCCAGCTCCAGGCGCTCTTGTCGCGGCGCACGAACGCCGACGGGTCGTCGGCCCGCCACAGCCCCTCGAGCGGCGCGACCACGAAGTCGCGGCCCGCGCGCTTGCTCGCGAACTTCACCGCGTACGCCACCGGGTACAGCGCCTCGATCGCCTCGGCGTACGCGCGCGCCGTGTTCGGGTCGCCGTGCCCGTCGACGGCCAGGTACCGCATGGGCGGCACGTCGACGAGCACGAAGTCGCGAGCGGATGCCCCGTAGAGCTCGCGCCGCGCCCTCTTGACGTCGTACTTCTCCGCGTCGGTCACGCCTCACACGCTACGCGGCGCCGCCGTCATGCGGTGAGGCGGCCGACCTCCTCCTCGAGGAGCGCATGCGCCTCTGAGGCGCGCCGCTCGCGCGTGCGGTTTCGGGCAACGAGAGCATCGAGCTCGATGCGCGCACTCGCGACCTCGCGAAGTACCGCCGCCGGCGCAGGCGCCCCGAACATCACCCGGCGCTCGACGAACGCCCGAGCCGACATCGCCTCGGCGAACTCAGCCTCCGAGAGTCCGCTCGGCCCATCGAGCACCTCGGCGGTGACCGCATCCAAGTGCGCAACCGTCGCTGCGTCCGGCGTCACGCCCGAGTCGATGCAATCACGCACGAACCGTCCCACGATCTGGTGAGCCCGCCGCCAGTCGATATCCGTCGCGCGCACGAGGGCACTCGACAGGTCGGTGACCTGCGCCCAGTGCGCACCCGCGGCACGCTCCATGCGATCGGAATGCACCGACATGTCGGCGATGATGCCGGTCAGGTCGCCGGCCTTGGTCGCGAGATCCTTCGCCGTCGCCCAGAGCGCGTCCTGGGTCGAGCGTCGCTCGAGGATCGGGAACCCGGTGGGCCCCCGTTCGGCGGAGACGATGGAGACCAGCGCGCCAAGCGACTGGCCTGCAGCAGACTTCACGGCCTCGAGCGCGTCGGGGTTCTTCTTCTGGGGCATGATCGAGCTGGTGCCGCAGAACCGGTCGGGCAGTTCGATGAAGTCGAACTCGACCGTGGTCCAGAGGAAGAGGTCGTCCGCCATGCGACCGAGGGTCGCGCCGTCGATCGCATAGACCGCGGCGAGCTCCATCTCGAGGTCGTGGCTCAGGATCGCGTCCATCGTGTTCGCGAGCGGCGCGTCGAAGCCGAGCAGCTCCGCAGTGCGGGCGCGATCGAGCGAGAAGTCGCTCCCGGTCATGATGGCAGCACCCGCGGGCGAGAGGTTCACACGGGCGTACGCCTCCTCCACGCGAGCCGTGTCCCGTGCGAGCGCGCGTTCGAACATCGCCGCCCAATGGCCGAGCGTCGTGGGCTGTGCGTGCTGTCCATGCGTGTAGCCGGGCATGACCGTCTCGGCGTGCGCCTCCGCGAGGTTGAGCAGCGCCAGACGGAGCCCGCCCAGACGTTCGAGCAGGGCGTCGAGCTGCGCGCGCACCGTCAGGCGCCGAGCCACTTCGATCAGGTCACCCGAACTCCGGCCGAGGTTGATCCGCCCACCCAGCGCGATGCCCAAGCGGCCGATCAGGTAGTGCTCCGCGGAGTGCATTCCGCCACCGGCGCGCTCCCGCGCCTCTGCGATGCCTTCCCGCTCCATCTCCCGCATCGCGGAGAGCAGCGCCGATGCCTCCTCCGACGTCAACAGGTCGGCCTCGGCAAGGGCCACGAGGTGCGCCTTGTCGAACTCGTGGATGAAGGGCAGCGAGTCGCCGAGGAGGCTCGTGCGGTGCGTCTGCAGGTGGTCGAGCTGCGCCTCGGCGAGGCGCCCGCCCTCACCGCGAAATCCGTCGTACCCCGTGGGCTGCGTCACGGTGCAGCCTCGACCGCCGCCGTGTCGCCGGAGACCTGAGGAACCGCCCCGTGCGAACCGAACACCGCGAAGTGGAACAAGAGGTACGCCGCGAGCGTCGAGGTCGCGTCGGCGAGGTCCACCATCGGGTTCACCTCGGTGATCGCAAGGGCCTCGCAGTGCGGCGCCAGCAGGCGCACGACCTCGAGGGCTTCGCCCGAGGTCAGACCGCCGGGCTCGTGGGCACCCGACCCGGGCGCGAATGCCGGGTCGATCGCGTCGATGTCGAACGACAGGAACAGGTGATCGGCGCCCGAGACATGATCCAGGATCTGACGCGCGGCCTCGGCCGGACCGAGCGACTGGAACTCGCGTGCGGTGATGTGCGCCAGTCCGTGGTCATGCTTGAACGCCCCCGACGACGGGAAGTTGAAGTGACGCGACGCCACCTGGATGCAATCGGCGGGCCCGATGCGATCGAGCTCGAGGCTGCGACGCATGCCGCTCGACTGGCTGAACCGCCCCTGGTGCGGATTCGAGTCGAGCAGGTCGAGGTGCGCATCGAAGTGGATGATGCCGATACGACCGCCGAGTGCGTCGTGCATGCCGCGCGCGACGGGGAACAGCAGCGAATCGTCGCCGCCGAGCACGATCGGCACGCGGCCGCGACCGAGTGACTCCGACACGACCTGCGAGCAGTTCCGAAGGGATGCCTCGAGGTCATGCTCTTGCAGCTCCGCGTTGCCGCGGTCGTCGATCATGTCGGCGCGCAGCACGTGCACAGAGTTCGACTCGAGTGAGTAGACCTCGTCGCCCTGGATGCGCTGCGTGATCCAGCCGAGTGACTCTCGGATGCGCGCCGGCGCGTAGCGCGAACCCGGCCGGCCGAGCGTGGAGCCGCCGTCGAAGGGAACGCCCCAGAGGTCATAGGCGCGGGGAGTCGTGGAGGACGTCATTCGTGACCTTTCTGGTCGGGGTTCAGTGGTTGGCCGGGCCGTGTGCGCCCGATACGCGGGCCAGGAAGTCCTTGGTGCGCGGATGCTGCGGGTGCACGAGGATCTCGTCCGGCGCGCCCTCCTCGACGATGCGTCCGCCGTCCATGAACACGATCCGGTCGGCCACGTCGCGGGCGAACGACGCCTCGTGCGTGACGACGATCATCGTCATGCCCTCCGCGGCGAGGCCGCGCATGACGTCGAGCACTTCGCCGACGAGCTCGGGATCGAGCGCTGACGTGGGCTCGTCGAAGAGCATCAGATAGGGCTCGGTGGCGAGGGCCCGCGCGATCGCGACCCGCTGCTGCTGGCCGCCGGACAGCTCCGAGGGGTAGGCGTCGGCCTTGTCCGCGAGGCCGACCCGCTCGAGCAGGGTGCGCGCACGCTCGATGGCGTCGCGCCTCGTCAGTTGCTTCGTCTGCACCGGCGCCTCGATCACGTTCTCGAGCGCGGTCATGTGCGGGAAGAGGTTGAACCGCTGGAACACCATGCCGATGCCCGCGCGCTGCTGAGCAAGCTCCTTGGGCGACAGCTCGTAGAGCTCCCCGCTGGACTCGCGCCAACCCATGACGTGGTCACCGACCACGATCACGCCACCCTCCGGGTTCTCGAGACGGTTGATGCACCGCAGGAACGTGCTCTTGCCCGACCCGGACGGCCCCATCAGGCACACCACTTCGCCGCGTTCCACGGACAGGTCGATGCCCGTGAGGACCTCGAGGTGTCCGAAGCTCTTCGTCACGCCGCGCGCCTGGACGATCACCTGCGTCATGCTTCGCTCCCGCTTCCCGCGAGCACCTTGCCGGTGCGACCGCGTGCTCGACCGACGCCGGGCGTTCGGCGGGCGAATCCGCGCCCGACCCTGCGCTCGAGGAAGAACTGCCCGACCGCGAGGATCGACACGATGATCAGGTACCAGATGGTCACCACGATGAGCAGTTCGATGATGCGGTTGTTGGCGTAGTAGATGAGCTGCGCGCTCTGGAGCAGCTCACCATAGGTGACGACGGCCGCGAGCGACGAGGTCTTCAACGTCGAGATGACCTCGTTGCCGAGCGGCGGGATGATCACGCGCATCGCCTGCGGGAGCACGATCCTCCGAAGTACGGCAACGCCGCTGATGCCGAGCGAGTTCGCGGCTTCGGTCTGCCCTCGGTCGACCGACAGGATGCCGCCGCGCACGATCTCCGCGGTGTAGGCGCTCTGGTGGAGCCCGAGTCCGAGGAGCGTGGCGAGGAACGGTGTCATCAGGACGATGGTGCGTTCCTCCCAGATGCCCGGAATGCCGATCGTCGGGAACACGAGCGCGAGGTTGTACCAGAGCAGCAGCTGGAGCAGCACGGGCACGCCTCGGAAGAACCAGACGTAGGCAGCTGCCACCGCCTGGGCGACCGGATTGCTCGAGAGCCGCATGACCGCGACGATCACGCCGAGCACGATGCCGAGCAGCATCGACGTGATGGTGATCACGATCGTGTTGACGAGCCCCCGGAGGATCAGTTCGGCGGTGAAGTACTGGGCGACGATGGGCCACTCGATGTCGCCGAGGGCGAAGGCGCGCACCACCCACGCGGCGGCCACGAGGATGACGACAGCCCAGAGCCATCGTCCGACGTGGCGACGTCGATGCCGTCGCACGTCGAGCAGGTCGTTCGGGTCGGTCATCCGTGCTCCTCTCGGCTGAGTCCAGTAAACCCATCGAGCGAGCCTCACGCAGTCGACAGAATGTCGCGATTCATAGACACGCGCTATCCAATCGGTCGAGCTACCCGTCCGATTCGATCGCACCCTCCGCGACCACCGCGAGCCAGAGCTCCATCCGCGAGTATGCGGAGTCGGGATCGCGGCCGGTCAACTCATGGATGCGGCCGATCCGCGCCTTCAAGGTGTGCCGGTGGACACCGAGGGAAGCGGCGGCCTCGTTCCAATGCCCGTTCGCGCTGAGGAACGCGTCGAGGGTGCGGCGCAACTCGATCGACTTCGCATCGGTGACGGGCGCGGCCAGCGGACCGAGCACACGAGTGGCGAACGAGCGGACCGTGGCGGACTCCTCGCCACGCAAGAGCAGCTGGAGCGCCGGAAGTTCGTCGAAGCGAGTGGTTCGCCGCCGCTCCAGGCGGCCGATGGACGCTGCGTTGACCGCGGTGCGGTACCCGCGGTGCAGCTCGTCGACCGCGACAGCCTCGCCGATGCCGATCACCGTGCTGCCGGGGAGCCCCGCGGCGTCGAGGAGCCTGTCGAGGTCGAGGTCGCTGCCGACGAGCAGGGCGAGCTGGGCTCCTCGGGAGTCGGAGGAGACCTGACATGCGACGCCCGGCAACTCCTGGTCGGCGAGCGCGCCGAACAGGCCGTCGAGCGCGGTCGGCACGGCATCGTTGGGCACGGCGACCACCGCGACGCGCAGCTCGAGCGGGTCGAGATTCCAGCCGGCGATCTGGCGGCCGGCGTCGAACGGAGGCTTCCTGCTGCGCAGGAGCTGACGCAGCGCATCTGCCTGCAAACGCCGGAGACGCGAGTTGAGTACGCGGGTACGCTCCGACTCCAACGTCAGGAGGGACACCGCCGCCTGCAGTACGAGGCGCTCGAACGTGCCCATCGACCGGTCGACGCCGGCGATCAGAAAGCCCCGGGGCAGCCCGTCGGTGGTGAGCGAGTGGATCACGGTGGATGCACCGTCGGCGACGATCGCGGTGGCCGTCGGCGACGCCTGGTGACGGGCGCGCATCAGGTCGGGGAGCAGTTCGGAGACCTTCGCGGCGGCCCCGCTCGGCCAGGCAGCAGTGGGGCGGCCGGAGCCGTCCGTACTGACGGCCCACCCACGCAACTGGCGGGAGATCTCGTGGACGAGCGTCTCTCCCGAGCCTGCGAGCGCGGCCCTCGTCAACGCCTGCTGCGCCTCGAACGCCTGCGTGATGGCTTCGTACCGCTCCGCCGCAAGCATGTTCGACACCGCCTCGGAGATCGAGATGTAGGGAACGTCGACGGGAATCTCGAGGAGCGGGATGCCGAGCTCGTCTGCCTCGCGGACCATCTCATCGGGCACCTTCTCGTGCTCGAGGCCGATGCCGAAGCCGATCCCCGCGATGCCCGCGTCCGACAACCGCCGCACGTATGCGGCCAGCTCGTCGCCGCCGTGCAAGCGCAATCCTGTCGTCAGCAGGAGCTCGCCACCCTGCAGCCACGGCGTGGGATCCTCGACCTCGGAGACGTGCACCCACCGGATCTCGCGCTCTGCTCCCTGGGCGCCTGCGACGATGGGCGATCGCACCTCGGGCAGGCGGGCGATGCGCTCGATACTCACGACCATGGGAGACTCCCGACTCGGTGCGAAGATGGACCATCAGTGTAGGTAGGAGGCGAAAACTCGACAAGATGGTGAGTGACTCCGGCGATCGAGCGCGTGCAGGGTGTTCATAACCCAGCACCAATACCCGACTCTCACCCGTCGCGGCCCGCCCTGCGGGGCCGCACAGTAAGGAGCAACACATGCGCACCATCGCCACAGCCGCCGCGCTCTTGGGGGTCGGCGTCCTGCTGACCGCCTGTGCGACGACCGACGCCGAGGCCCCGGAGACCACCACGGAGGCGAGCGAGTTCGGCCTGCCCGCCGCGATCGCGGACTCCGGGCAACTGCTCATCGGCAACAGCCCGGTCTACCCCCCGATGGCGTTCCTGCCGGAGGGCGACGAGGACCCCGAGAATCGCCAGGGGTTCGACATCGACCTCGCCCGCGCCATCGCCGAGCGCTTGGGCGTTGAGGCGGTGTTCGAGCAGCAGCCGTACGAGCAGTATCTGCCGTCACTCGCCACCGGTCGCCTCGACCTCGTGGAGTCGGCGATGCAGGACCTCGAGAGCCGCCGCGAGACGGTCGACTTCGTCGACTACTTCCGCACGGGCCCGCAGCTGTTCACGATGATCGACCGCACCGACCTGACCACCGTCGAGGACCTCTGCGGCGGCAGCGTCGTGATCGACGTCGGTGACGTCGGCTACCAGGACGCGGTGAACGCGGTCAGCGGGGAGCGCTGCGCAGCAGATGAGCCGATCGAGATCATCCCCGCCTCGAGCACCGCCGACGCGCTCATCCAGCTCGAGCAGGGTCGTGCCGACGCCACCATCCGCGGCGCGGAGTCGGTGCGGTACATGGCCGGCGAGCTCGAGCCCGACACCTACGCGCTGATCGACGAGCCGCTCTCGGAGATCCCGGTCGGCATCGCCGTCGCGAAGGACAACACCGAGCTGCGCGACGCGGTCGCCGCAGCACTCCAGTCGCTGATCGACGACGGCACCTACGCCGAGATCGGCGAGACCTGGGGCCTGTCCGACCTGCTGGTCGACGAGGTCACCATCAACGGCGGAGAGTAGTCATACGATGCAGTTCCTCGTGCTCCGCGGCGGCTCGGTGCTTTCGCCGACCGGCTTCGTGCCGGCCGACGTCTGGACCGCCGCGGGCACCATCCTCGGGGTCGGGCCGCATGCGTCCGGCCCCGAGGCCGTTCCCCCGGGCGCACCGGATGCGATCGAGCTCGACTGCACCGGCAAGCTCGTCACTCCCGGACTCATCGACGGCCACCTCCACATCATGGGAGGCGGAGGAGGCGGAGGCTACGCCAGCCGCATGCCGGAGCTGCCCGTCGATGCCGTGCTCGAGGCGGGCATCACGACGTGCGTGGCGATGCCCGGCGTCGACCCGCTCACTCGCCCGCTCGAAGGGCTGCTCGCCCTCGCGCGGGCCTACCGGCAGCAGGGCGTTCGCGCCGTCGCGATGACCGGCGGCTTCGTCTGGCCGCCGCGGACACTCACCGGAGGCATCCGCTCCGATGTGTACCTGATCCCCGACCTCGTCGGCGTCAAGGTGGCGCTGGGCGAGCACATGGCCACGGCACCGGATGCCGCGGAGCTCGCGACCCTCTTGCGGGAGCTCGAGTGGGTAGGTCGCATGATCGGCGGCGCCGTCCTCCTGCACGCACACCTCGGAACGGTCGATGCCCCAGCCCGCGACCTCGAGGCCGCCCTGGTCGATTCCGGCGTCGACCCGTCCATCGTGCAGGTCACTCACGCCAACTACACCGAGCAGACGCTCGCGGCCGCGATCCGTCTCGGCGGCGCGGGCTGCCGCGTCGACGTGAACCCGCTGCTGCACCCGGGGCGCGTGGCCGGGGCGCTCTCACCCGTCGAGACGGTACGTCGTCTGCTCGATGCCGAAGTTCCGCTGGAACGCCTGTCGCTCTCGACGGACGGCAACGCGTCCGTTCCACGCGAGATCGCGGACGGCTCATACGAGCACTACGACCGGCACCTCGACCTGCTCGGCACGGTGCGGGCCCTCGAGCGCGACGGCATCCTCTCCCTGGAAGAGGCGTTCGGGCTCGTGACGGCGAACCCCGCGGAAGCCCTGCAGCGCGACGACCTGGGGCTGGTCCGCCCCGGAGCCGCAGCCGACCTCCTCGTCCTCGACCCCGAGACGCTGGCCGTCCAGACGGTGATGAGCGACGGGGTCGTGCGGGTGCGTGACGGCCGAGCGGTCGCGCCTTCCCAGTTCCGTGACCCGAGGTGGCAGGCGTAGTGGACCGCGTACGGATCCGGACGACCCACTCGGGCGTAAACCGAGCAGACCTGCTGCAGCGCGACGGCGACTACCGACCGCCTCCCGGTGAGTCTGCCGTTCCCGGGCTGGAATGCGCTGGCCGCGTCGAGGCGGACCCGACGGGCACGTTCGCTCCCGGTTCCGAGGTCTGCACGCTGCTGGGTAGCGGCGGGTACGGCACGTGGGTGGACGCAGACCCCGGGCTCGTGCTCGACGCCTCCGACATCGATCCGGCAATCGCCGCGGTGCTCCCGGAGGCGCTTGCAACGGCTTGGTGGAACCTCGTTGCGCTCGGCGCAGTGACTCCCGGCGCCCGGGTGCTCGTCACGGGAGCCAACTCCGGCGTCGGGCACCTCGCAGTACAGGCCGCCCGCGAGCTGGGTGCGATACCGATCGCTCTCGTACGCGACCCGCAATGGATCGAGCCGCTGATGGCGCTCGGTGCCGAGTCGGTACTCGTCATGCCGGTCGCGGACGGCCCGCTCCCCGAGGTCGACGTCATCATGGATCTCGTCGGCGGCGCCGAGGTCGCACGCATCGCGTCGACCTCGCTGGCGGCTCGGGGCCGCTGGCTCTCGGTGGGCCTGCTCGGCGGCTCGACCGTCGAGATCGACCTGCGCAGCGTCATCCGCCGTCGCCTCGTGCTCACCGGCTCCTCGCTGCGCAGCCTGACCTCCGAAGAACGGCGTCGTGCCATGGCCGGCGTGCGCCACGACCTCTGGCCGGCCGTCCGCGCCGGACGCATCGCGCCCGCCATCGCGGGCACCTATGACATCGCGGACATCGACGGCGCGCAGCGCCGCATGGAGCACGGAGGCCTCATGGGCAAGCTCGTGCTCGAGCATCCCGCCGCATGACCCTGAAGGGAACACGCACCACCATGACCGTACTCCCCCCTGACGCACTCGGGTTGGCGACGGGATACGACCCGTCCGTCGATGTCCGCGGACTCGCCGGGTCCGCCACTGCAGCCGAGGCCCACGGGTTCGACATAGCGTTCTTCTCGGAGACGCTGTTCACCAACCGCGACTCGGCATCGGCCGTCTCGGCGATGGCACTGTCGACGTCCCAAGTGCAGCTCGGCACGACCCAGGTCGTGAAGCTCCGGAGCCCGTTGGTAATGGCGCAGACCGCGGCGACGCTCGACGAACTGTCGGGCGGACGCATGGTGCTGGTGCTCGGCGCGTACACGGCCAAGCACGCCGACCGGAACGGCGTGCCGCTCACCGACCCGCTGCCGACGCTCAACGAGTACGTCGAGGCGATTCGGCGACTGCTGCGCGGAGAGACGGTCGACCTCGACGGTGACGTGGTGCAGATGCGGGGCGCCCGCTTGAACTTCACGCCCGTTCGCCCGGAGATCCCGATCTGGATCGCGGCGACGACGCGGAAGGGCCTGCTGAACGCCGGCGCGATCGGCGACGGTGCGCTGCTCGATGCCGGCGCCTCGCCCGAGTACGCCGCGAACGCCATCGCCGTGCTCCGCGAGGGCAGCGAGCGCGCCAGGCGCGACCCCGATCGTCTGCGCATCGCCCAGCTGGTCAACACGTCGATCGAGGACGACCGTGCTACGGCGATCGACGCCATGCGCTGGGAGGTCGCCACGAAGTTCACCTATCGCAGCACGCCGCGCGCCAAGCTCACCGTCGGCGAGCCGACCATCGACCGCGACGATCTCGCCGGGTTCGAGGCGGCGTTCACGGCCGGCGGCAAGGAGGCGCTCGCCCGAGCGATCCCCGAGTCCTACGTCACCGGGCTGACCGCGGCAGGCACGATCGACGACGTGCGTGCCCGCATCGCGGAGTACCGGGCCGCCGGCGTGCACCTGCCGTTGGTGCGCCCGGCGGCACCGCGCCAGCTGGACGCGCTGCTCTCACTCGCATCCGATCGGAAGGCAGCCGTATGACCGGGTTCGTCGACGTGCACGACATGGCACGCTGGGTGCGCAGCCGCGGCATCGGCCCCGTCCTCCGCGGGCTGATGGATGCGATCGAGGCCGACTTCCAGCGCTGGCAGGGCTTCGAGCGCACGCCGCGCATCGCAAGCCACACGCCGTTCGGCGTGATCGAGCTCATGCCCACGAGCGACGGCGAGACCTACGGGTTCAAGTACGTCAACGGGCATCCGTCGAATCCCGCCCGCGGATTCCAGACGGTCACCGCGTTCGGCGTGCTCGCCGACGTCCACAACGGGTATCCGACCTTCCTCGCAGAGATGACCCTGCTCACCGCGCTGCGCACGGCCGCCACCTCGGCGATGGTCGCGGGCCACCTCGCGCGCCCCGACAGCACGACCATGGCGATGATCGGCACGGGCAGCCAGGCCGAGTTCCAGGCCATGGCGTTCCGCGAGCGCCTCGGAATCCGGTCGCTGCGGGTGTGGGACACCGACCCCGACGCCATCGCGAAGTTCGCGCGCAACCTGCTGCCCCGCGGCTTCGAGCTCCACGTCGCGGCGAGCGGGGCGGATGCCGCTGAAGGCGCGGACATCATCACGACCTGCACTGCCGACAAGGCGCAGGCGCGCGTGCTCGAGTCGGTCGACGTCGCGCCCGGCACGCACGTGAACGCGATCGGCGGTGACTGCCCGGGCAAGACGGAGCTCGACCCGGAGATCCTCATCCGAGGCCGGGTGTTCGTCGAGCACGAGCCGCAGACGCGCATCGAGGGCGAGTTGCAGCAGATGCCCGAGGACTTCGTTCCCGTGGAGTTCTGGCGGGTCCTCGCCGGGGACACCTCCGGGCGCTCGGCGGCGGACGAGGTCACCGTGTTCGACTCCGTCGGCTTCGCGATCGAGGACTTCTCCGCGCTGCGCTACCTGCGCGACGACGTCACCGGCACCGACTTCGCGCAGCGCATCGACCTCGTCGCCGAGCCCGACGACCCGAAGGACCTGTTCGGGTTCATCGGCGCCTACTCGCCGGTAGTGTGACGACGTGCACGCCCCCTCCGCGGTGGTCATGGTTCGACCGCACCGCTTCCGCCCCAACCCCGAGACCGAGGCCGACAATACGTTCCAAGCGCGCGGCGACGCCGATCGCTCGGACGTGATCTCGCGATCTGCCTACCGTGAGGTGACCGAGGCGGTCGAGCGACTGCGTGCCCACGGCGTCGACGTGCACCTCTTCGAGGACGATGCGGATGCCACGCCCGACAGTGTCTTCCCGAACAACTGGTTCTCGACACACGCGGGCGGCCACGTCGCGATCTACCCGATGTACAACCCGAGCCGTCGCCTGGAGCGCCGGTGGGACGTCATCGAGATGCTGAAGCGCGAATACCGCGTGCAGGACGTCATCGACTACTCAGGACTTGCGGAGGACGGCGTCTTCCTCGAGGGCACGGGGGCGATGGTGCTCGACCACGTGAGCCGCCTCGCGTTCGTGTGCCGGTCGAACCGCGCCGACCCGGTCGCCTTGGAACGCTTCTGCACGAACTTCGGGTTCGAACCGATGGCGTTCGACGCGATCGACGAGGACGGCAACACGGTGTACCACACCAACGTGCTGATGTGCGTGGCGTCGGACTTCGTGCTGATCGGCTCGAGCATGATTCGCGACGAGGCCCGCCGCGCCCAGGTGCTCGATCGCCTCGGCGCCAGAGGGCGGACCGTCATCGAGCTCTCGCCGGAGCAGGTGCACGACTTCGCGGGCAACGCGATCGAGCTGACCGGCGCCGACGGACGCCTGCTCGCAATGTCCGCGCGCGGCGTCGCCTCCCTCACCGACGAGCAGCGCGCGGCGATCGAGGCGTCGTGCACGCTCGTCCCCCTTGATGTGCCGACCATCGAGCTCGCCGGCGGCTCCGTGCGCTGCATGCTCGCAGGCGTGCACCTCGACATGCGTCCCGCCGCCTCGGAGTCCGCCGCGGTCGCGTGACCTCACCGTCCAGTGGCCGAGGGCGCCTCAGCCGGCGACCAGCGCGGCCACCTGCCCTGCACGCCCCATGAACGCCTCGAGGTCGGGCTCGTCGCGCGTCGGCTGGAGCACCACGCTGTCGGCACCCGCCGCGAAGAGCAGCTCTGCGGCGGCGGCGACCTCGTCGACGTCGCCGACCACGAACTTCGCCGGGTCGTCGGCGAAGCCCCACCGCTCGGCGTCGGCGGCCATGCGCGCCCGGGCCTCGTCGCCCCCGAAGGCCGCGAGCAGGTAGACGACGATGTCGTTGCGACCACCACGTCCGGATGCCTCGCGGCCGGCCTCCACCAGCTCGATCGCGTCGCGCAGCATCGTCGGGGTCGTGCCCTCGGTGAGCACGGTGCCGTCGGCGAGCTCGCCGCTCAGCCGGAGCGTCTTCGGCCCCTGCCCGGCCGCGTACACCGCGGGCGCGGGGGCGGGCGGCCAGTCGAGGCGCACGCGGTCGAGCGACACGTAGCGGCCGTCGGTCGTGAGTTCCTCGCCCGCGAGGAGCGCCCGCACCGCCGGCAGGTACTCGCGCATGAGCGTGAGCGGGGAGGCGACGCGGCTGCCGGTCTGGCCCATCCACGACAGCACGCCGTGCCCGAGCCCGGGGATCAGGCGGCCCGGGAACATCCCCTCGATCGTGGCGATCTCCATCGCGGTGAGCGCCGCGTTCCGCAGTGGCATCGGCGCGATGCCGATGCCGACCCGCACCCGCTCGCTCCACGCGAGCGCCGCCGCTGCCTGCGAGAACGCCGCCTCTCGGAAGCAGTCCTCGAAGACCCAGAACTCGTGCACCCCGCTCCGGTCGGCCGCCTCCACGGCGGATCGCATCCGCTCGGGCTGGAAGTGGGGCTGGAAGATCGCACCGATACGTCGCATGCGCACAGCCTGCCAGCATCCACCCGCGGGTGGGTGGGCGCCTCGGCGGGCGAAGTCAGTCTCCCGATGCCACGCGCGGGTCGGCGACGATCGCCGCGAGCAGTCGCGCCACGAACTCCCGGCGGTCGTCGGCCCGCTTGGCCAGCCCGACCTCGACGGGCGGCAGGTCCGACACCTCGATATCCACGACGTCGCTTCGCTGGTACTGGCGCGGGACGATCGCCGACGTGAGCGCCATCCCTCGTCCTGCGGCAACGAACGAGTACATCTCCTCGATGGTGCGGTTCGGCGGCCCGACGATCTCGCCGAGCGGCGCGTCGGCCGGTCGCGGCAGGCCCAGCCAGAACGCGCGGAACCCGGGCGGACCGGCCTCGAAGCCGGGGTCGAGGATGGGCTCGCCGCCAAGTTCGCGGATCGCGATCGATGACCGTCCCGCGAGCCGGTGCGACGCGGGAAGCAACGCGACCGTGGCGAACCTCCCGAGTGCCGTGAGGTCGTACCCCTGCAGGCGCGTGCCCGACGGGTACTGCAGCAGCGCCAGGTCGGCCACGCCGCGCTCGAGCGCGTCCTGCTCGCGTCCCCACTCGAGTTGCAGCGCGACGGTGTTCAGGGCATCGGATGCCCCCGCGGGCGCGAGCGATGCATCGACGAAGCGCCGGGGCGTGCCCGGCGAGAACCCGATCACCACCGACTGCGTGCGGGTCCCGTCGGCGGCCCGCTGCACACGCGACACGGCTCGCTCGACGGCGGCGAGGATCTCGACCGCATCCGCGAACAGCGTCGCCCCGCCGGGCGTGAGCTGCACGCCCGCGCCGGGCACCTTCTTGTTCCGCTCCAACAGCGTGCGACCCAGCTCGCGCTCGAGCGCGGCGATGCTCTGGCTGAGGGCGGGCTGCGACATCGCGAGCTCGTCGGCGGCGATCGTGAAGCTGCGCGCCTGCGCGACCGCGACGAAGCGCTGCAGCTGCTTCACGTCCATCGGATCCCCATGTGTTTCCGGCTGGTGAATTCTCGGGCGGGGTGTTACGGCCCCGAGCGCGAAGAGGCCCGGAACCATGCGGTTATTCAACCATCGAATGACCTCAAACGCAGCGTCAATTGGCAGGGCCTCCGAACACCGACCTACAGTCAACGCACTCGTCCCCTGCTCACAGCACCGCACCCGAGGAGTCCCCCTGATGCTCAGCTCCACGCGCAACCGTCGCCTGCTCGGCGGCCTGACCACCGCCGGCCTCGCCGTCGCCCTCACCGCCTGCTCGTCGGCCGATGCCGACACGAGCGACGCCGGCGCCAACGAGACGACGTCGATCGACTTCCAGCTCGACTGGGTCAAGAACAACCAGTTCGCCGGCTTCTTCGAGGCAGACGCCGAGGGCTACTACGCCGACGAGAACCTCGAGGTGGAGTTCCTCGACGGCGGCGACGTCGGCTCGACGGCAGCCGTGATCGCCGGCGGCGCAGCGGAGATCGGCATCGTCTCGAACATGGCGCGCCTCGTCGACGCCATCGACACGGGCGCGGACCTGGTGGTCGTCGGCGCCCTCTACCAGACCTCTCCCGCGGGCCTCATGACGCTCCCCGACCTCGAGCTCACCGGCATCGAAGACCTCACGGGCCTCCGCATCGGCACCGACGAGGCGGGCTCCGCCGACATCGACACGCTCTTCACCGTGAACGGCCTCGAGCCCGACTGGGAGACCGTGCGCGTGGGCTGGGACGCCGCCCCGCTCTTCGAGGACCAGATCGACGCATACTACGCGTACGTCACCAGCCAGCCGGTGACCTACGAGCTCGAGGGCGTCGACGTCAACACGATCACGTTCGCCGACCTCGGCTACGACGACTACGCCGGTCTCATCGTCACCACGCGCGAGTTCCTCGACGAGAACCGTGACGCGGTCGAGGGCTTCATGTCGGCATCCGTGCTCGGCTGGGACGACGCCATCGCCGACCCCGAGGCCGCCATCGAGCTCACCCTGAGCGAGTACGGGGCCGACCTCGGCCTCGACGCGACGGCCGAACTCGCCGCGCTGGAGGCGATGATCCCCCTCACCCAGAACGAGACGACGGATGCCTCCGGCATCTTCGCCCTCGACACCGACCGCATCGCGGGCCCGGTGTACGAAACGCTGACCGCCTCGGGCCGTACCGACCTGCCCGACGTCGCCGAGACGTTCGACACCTCGGTCCTCGACGCGGACTGACCGGACGACCCCGTCGGGGAGGGTGACCCGAGCACCCTCCCCGACGGCATTGGAGCACCACCATGAGCACCACAGGCATCCACCTCGACGACATCCACAAGACCTACGGATCCGGGTCCGGCGCCGTCCACGCGCTCGACGGCTTCTCTCTGCACGCGAGGGAGGGCGAGTTCGTCGCCCTGCTCGGACCTTCCGGGTGCGGCAAGTCGACCGCGCTGCGCATCGGCGCCGGCCTCGAGGAAGCGGACGCGGGCGAGGTCTCGACCGGCGGCACGACCCCCGCGGAGCTCGGCACGACGGGCGGCCTCGCCGTCGCGTTCCAAGACAACGCACTGCTGCCTTGGCTGTCGGTGCGCAAGAACGTGGAGTTGCCGTTCTCGCTGGTCGGTCGCCCCGTCGATCGCGCGCACGTCGACGGCCTCCTCCGGCTCGTCGGCCTCGATGGATTCGCCGACCACCGCCCGGCCCAGCTCTCGGGCGGCATGCGCCAGCGGGTCTCGATCGCACGCTCGCTCGTGCTCTCGCCGCGCGTGCTGCTGCTCGACGAGCCGTTCGGCGCGCTCGACGCGGTCACCCGCCACCGCCTGAACGTCGAGCTCGCCCGCATCCTCGACGACCAGAGCTCGACGACGCTGCTCGTGACCCACTCGGTCGAGGAGGCGCTCTTCCTCGCCGACCGCGTCATCGTGATGTCGGGTCGCCCGGGGCGCGTGAAGCGCGAGGTCGCCGTGCCCTTCGGGCGGCACCGTACGAAGGCGGTCCTGTCGGACCCCGGATTCCTCGCGCTCGCCGCGGAACTGACCGAGGCGCTCGACGACGCCGAGGCCGTCGACGGCACCGCCGCATGAGTGCCGCCCGCCACTCCCGTGCGCGGGAGGTGCTGCTCGGTGCCGCCGGCGTCGCGGTGCTCCTGCTGGCGTGGGAGGTGCTCGGGCGCCTGGGGTTGCTCGGCCGCTCGATCCCCCCGCTCTCCGAGGTGCTCGCCGCAATCGGCGAGAGCGGAGACATCCTGGCGCGCGCGGCCGCGGCAACGGGCGGACGTGCCCTCGTGGGCGGGCTCATCGGCTTCGGCATCGGACTCGTCCTGGCGGCGGTCACAGCGTGGATCCCCGGCTCGGCGTCGACCGTCGTGCGCACCGCCGTGCTCATCAACGCGATCCCGGTCGTCGCCCTCGGCCCGGTGCTGATGAGCCTCGACGCCCGGCCGTTCATCCCTGAGATCTTCGCCGCGCTCTCGGTGCTGTTCAGCACCGTCATCACCGCGGGCGACGGCTTCCGCTCGGCCTCGCGGTCGAGCCGCGACCTGTTCGCCGTGTACGGCACCGGCCGATGGGCGCGGTTCTGGCGACTGGATGCCCCGACGGGACTCCCCCTCGTCGCGGACGCGTTCCGCCTGGCCGTGCCCGCCGCGCTGCTCGGCGCCATCCTCGGCGAGTGGTTCGGCGCCGACCGCGGCCTCGGGGTGCTGATGGTCTCGTCGATGCGCAACCTGCAATACGGCCTGCTCTGGGCCGCCGCGCTCGTCGCGGTGATGCTGTCGGCCACCGTGTACGCGATCGGCGGCGTGCTCGAGCGCGCGGCGGTCGCCCGCTTCAGCAGGCCGGGCCAGGCAGCATCCGCCCTCGAACCGATCGGGCGCGTGCGCGGGCTCGTGCTCGCGGTGGCGGTGCCCGCCGCGCTCGTGCTCGCCTGGCAGCTGTGGATCGTGGTCGACGAGGTGCCGCTCATCGTCGCGCCGCCCCCAGCGGACGTCGCGGTCGCGCTCGGCGCGGAGATCGGCGCATACCTCGCCGCTGCCGGCCTCACCGTGCTCTCCGCGATGGGCGGCCTCCTCGCCGGCGCGCTCGTGGGCCTCGGCCTGGCTGTGCTCGCGACCCTCGCCCCGTGGCTCGGCGCGATGCTCGCCCCGCTCGCGCTGCTCATCCCGACCGTGCCGATCGTCGTGTTCATCCCGATCGTCGGCAGCCTGCTCGGCTACGGGGTCGAGACCGTGTTCGTCTCCACCGTGCTCATGGCGTTCTTCCCGATGTACGTGCTCGCGCTCAGCGGCCTGAACGCCCGACCGGCGGGCAGCGACGACCTGTTCCGTGTCTACGGTGCGGGCACCCTCGTGCGTCTGCGCCGGCTCGCCCTACCGGCGTCGGTGCCGTCGCTCATGATCGCGCTGCGCCTGTCGTCGGCGATGGCGATCCTCATCGCGATCAGCGCGGAGTGGCTCATGGGCCAGGGCGGGCTCGGGCGCGTGTTCAGCGAGCGCCGTGTCGTGCTCGACACGGCCGGCTCGTGGGCCGCCGTGGTCGTCGCGATCGTCCTGTCCGTCGCCGCGTACGCCGCGGCATCTCGGCTCGAGCGCTCGGTGGCGGACAGGTGGCGCTCGTGACCGCGGTGCGCGACCTCCGGTCGCTGCCGAAGGTGCACGTGCACGTGCACCTCGACGGCTCGTACCCGCTCGACGCGGTCACCGCCCTCGCGCGCCGCGCCGGGGTGGACTTCGCCGTGCCCGACGCGTTCGACACCGTCTGGGAGTTCTTCGACGCCTACGGCACGGTGCCCCAGCTCGTCACCGACCTCGACGACCTCGCCGAGCTCTGCCGTGCGCTGGTGCGCGCCGAGGCCGACGACGGCGTCGCCTACCTCGAGCCGGCGATCGAGCCGCAGTTGTACGCGCCCCGGCTGGGCGACCTCGAGACGGTCACCCGCACGATGCTCGATGCGCTGCGCTCCGAGGCGGATCCCCGGGGCATCCGTGTCGGCGCGAACCTGACGGTCAACACCGACCAGGACGAGGAGCTCGCGGATGCCCTCACCGACGTCGCCGTGCGGCACGCGGGCGACGGGGTGACGGCGTTCGGCACCGCGGGGTTCGAGGAACCCGCGGGGCTGCACCGGTTCGCGCGCCACGCCCGTCGGGCCATGGACGCGGGGCTCCAGGTCGTGTCGCACGCCGGCCAGACCGGAGGCCCGGAGAGCGTGCGCGAGGCGCTCGACGTACTCGGCGCGACCCGCATCTCGCACGGCGTGCTCGCCGTCGGCGACCCCGAGCTGGTCGCGCGCCTCGCCGAGGAGCGCATCGTGCTCGACGTCTGCCCGGTCTCGAACGTCGCCCTCGGCGTCGCGGCGTCCCTCGACGAGCATCCGGCGGTCGCCCTCGTCGAGGCGGGCGTTCCGATCACGCTGAACGCCGACGACGCCCTCTGGTTCGGCCACGGCGTCACCGACCAGTACGCCATCGCGCGCGAGCGCTGGGGCTTCGACGACGCACGGCTGGTCGAGATCGCGGGCAACGGCGCGCTCGTGCGGGGCATGGACGTGGACACCCGCAGCATCTACGAGCGCTCCCTCCAGGCCTGGTTCACCGCGGCGCCGGGCTGATCGGGGCCGGTCACCCCACCGCATCCGCTCCCGCCCACCGGCGGACCGACCCCTGGAGCATCGACGTGAAGCACATCGTCCTCGGCGCCTTCGAGATCAACGGCGTCAACCTGACCAGCCAGGGCCTCTGGGCCCACCCGGACCACCAGTCGTTCCGGTACACCGACATCGACTACTGGATCGAGGTCGCGCAGCTCCTCGATCGCGGCGGCTTCGACTTCCTCTTCTTCGCCGACTCGTACGGCTACCCGTCGATCGACGGGGAGACGCCCGCCGTGGCGTTCGAGCAGGGCACCGAGATTCCGAAGAACGACCCGATGCTGCTCGTGCCCGCGCTCGCGACGGCCACCGAGCGGCTGTCGTTCGCGGTGACGAGCTCGACGACCTACGAGGAGCCGTACGCGAACGCGCGCCGGTTCGCGACGCTCGACCACGTGACGCGCGGCCGCATCGCGTGGAACGTCGTCACCACGACCGCCACCGTGGTGAAGGACCTCTTCGGCCGCGACCGGCTGGTGCCGCACGACGAGCGGTACGCCATGGCCGACGAGTACCTGCAGCTCTCGTACGCCCTGTTCGAGGGGTCGTGGGAAGACGGCGCGGTGCTGCGCGACAAGGCGGCGCGGCGGTATGCGGATGCCTCGAAGGTGCACCCCGTGCGCCACGACGGCCGCTACTTCCGGTCGTCGGGCGTCTTCAACTCCGAGCCGTCGCCGCAGCGCACGCCGGTCGTGTTCCAAGCGGGTGCGTCGAAGGCCGGCATGGAGTTCGCCGCCCGCAACGCGGAGGTCGTCTTCCTGCAGGGCCGCGACGCGGCCAGCCTGCGCGACCAGGTCGCGACCATCCGGCGACTCGCGGTGGAGGCGGGCCGCGATGCCCGTGACATCCGCACCGTCGTGGGGCTCTCCGCCGTGGTCGGCAAGGACCGGGAGGATGCGTCGGCGCGGCTGGACGACTACCTCTCCTATGTCGACCGCGACGCGATGCGCGTGTACTTCGCGCAGATGACAGGCATCGACCTGGCCTCCCTGCAGCCCGACACGGAGGTGTCATCGCTGTCGACGGAGCAGAGCCGCACGCAGGTGGCCCGGTACAACGGCCGCTCGGCGGCCGAGGCGTTCGAGGACTTCGCCCGGCGCGGCATGCGCGAGTTCATCCTGCTCGGCTCGGGCGACGAGATCGCCCAGCAGATGGTCGACCTCGTGGAGGAGACCGACGTCGACGGGTTCAACTTCACGCCGTTCGTGAGCCCCGGGTCGTATCGTGAGTTCGTCGACGAGGTGGTCCCCGTGCTGCGGGCCCGCGGTGCGCTGGCCCCGGCCGCCCGGCCGATGCCGTTCCGCGAACGGCTCTTCGGGTCGCCCCGACTTCCCGCGACGCACCCGGCAGCCGCCGTACGCCACACCACCGAAGGAGACCGCTGATGGCCCCCGCCTTCCCCACCCCCTACGTCGCCGACGAGGACCGCTACGATGGCGCCCGCTACCGCCGCACCGGCCGCAGCGGCCTGCTGCTGCCCGAGATCTCGCTCGGGCTGTGGCAGAACTTCGGCCACACCCGCTCGTTCGAGCTGCAGCGCGACATCGTGCGCACCGCGTTCGACAGCGGCGTCACGCACTTCGACCTCGCGAACAACTACGGCCCGCCGTACGGCTCCGCCGAGGAGAACTTCGGGCGCATCCTCGCCACCGACCTCCGCGGGTACCGCGACGAGCTCGTCATCTCGACGAAGGCCGGGTACGACATGTGGCCGGGCCCGTACGGCGACCACGGCTCGCGCAAGTACCTGCTCGCCTCGCTCGACCAGTCCCTCGAGCGCATGGGCGTCGACTACGTCGACATCTTCTACTCGCACCGCGCCGACCCCGACACCCCGCTCGAGGAGACGATGGGCGCGCTCCACACCGCGGTGCAGTCGGGCCGGGCGCTGTACGCGGGCATCTCGTCGTACTCCCCCGAGCGCACCCGCGAGGCCGCACGCATCCTCGCCGAGCTCGGCACGCCGCTGCTCATCCACCAGCCGTCGTACTCGATGGTGAACCGCTGGGTCGAGGGCGGCCTCCTCGACACCCTCGACGACCTGGGGGTCGGATGCATCGCCTTCTCGCCCCTGGCCCAGGGCCTCCTCACCGAGCGCTACCTCGAGGGCGTGCCCGAAGGCTCGCGCGCGTCGGCGCCCGGCTCCATGTCGTCCACGCCGCTCGACGACGCGACGCGCACCCGCCTGCGCGCGCTGCGCGACATCGCGGCCGACCGCGGCCAGAGCCTCGCGCAGCTCGCGCTGAGCTGGGTGCTGCGCGACCGGCGGATCACCTCGGCGCTGATCGGCGCGTCGAGCGTCGAGCAGCTCCGCACCAATCTCGCAGCCCTCGAGGCGCCGCCCCTCAGCGAGCCGGAGCTCGCCGCGATCGACGAGCACGCCGTCGACCTGGGCATCAACCTCTGGGCCGGCTCCAGCGCGATCGGCACATGAGCGGGGAGGGCACGGCGACGGCGGTCTCCCACGCGGACCTGCCGGTCTACGAGGACGACCCGGCGGAGCTCCGCCGGACGTTCTCGTACTTCCCGTCGGGCGTGGTCGCCATGATCGCGGAGGTCGACGGGGTGACGCACGGGCTCGTGGCATCCGCCTTCACTGTCGGCGTCTCGATCGACCCGCCGCTCGTCTCGTGCGCCGTGCAGCGCACCTCGTCGACCTGGCCCGTGCTGCGCGGGGCGGAGCGCATCGGTGTCTCGGTGCTGGCGCAGGAGCAGGGCGACCTCGCGCGGCGCATCGGCGGCCGCGACCGCGCCGAGCGCTTCACGGGTGTGTCGCTGCGGCACACGGGTTCGTCGGCGCGGTTCATCGCCGGAGCGCCGGTCTGGTTCGAGTGCGCGCTGCACGACGAGCTGCCCGCCGGCGACCACACGCTGGCGCTGCTGCGCGTGCACGGCCTCGGCGCCGACCCCGAGTCGCGTCCGCTGGTGTTCCACGGGTCCGCGTTCCGCGGGCTGCAGCTCGACGACGCGCAGCTTCGCGACGGAGCCTGAACGACCGCACCGCCTACGCGATGATCGCCGCCCGATTCGCCGCCTCGAAGTCGTACGCCTCGGCCTCGAACACGTTCTTCGCGTAGTCGAATCCCGCCTCCGCATAGCCGATGCCGTACGCGCAGGCGAACGCAACCTCGGTCTTGAGCTTGCGGTACTGCGTGACGTGCACCAGTTCGTGCGCCATGAGGCTGCGGTCGCTGTCGTCGTCGACGTCCCACCGGTCGCGCAGGTAGATCACGTTGTTGACGGTCACGCCCGCGATGGTGACGCCCGCGAACGTCATGCCGCCCGTTGGCCTGCCCTCCTGGTACCAGTTCGAACTCAGCGTCGCGTCGTCGACGTACCAGACCCTCGAGAACGACGCGCCTCCGAAGATCGGGCGCATGTCCGCGTCGAACTCGGCCGGCAGCAGGCGAACCGGCTTGCCGAAGTTCGCCAGTACGTTGCCCGCCTTCGCGAGCCGGTAGATGACGAGGCCCCCGAGGCATCCGCCGAGCTTCACGATGAACTCCCAGACGGACTCGCCGAGGTCGCCCAGCCACTCGATCGTCGCCGCGATGACCTCGAGCGACTCCTCGTACGCATCGACCGCCCAGTCGGCGATCGTCGTCGCCGCCGCGACTGCGGCGTCCCATGCGGCTTCGACTCCGTCCGTGAACGCGTCCCATGCGGCTTCGGCCGCGCCCTCGATCGCGTCCCAGGCCGCCGACGCGATGCCCTCGGCGGCATCCGCCAGGTCGTCGACGGTCTCGCCGATCTCGTTCCAGGCGTCCTCGACGGCGCGCGCGGTCGACTCCCATGCGGCCTCCAGCGCGTCGCCCGCGTCCTCGACCCAGCGCTCCGCTTGCTCCCACGCGTCGCCGAGCTCATCCTCCAGCCGCTCGATCGCGTCCTCGGCCACGTCGCCGATCGCGTCGATGATGTCGTCCAACTCGTCGCCGACATCATCGAGGAAGTCGCCGATGTCGTCGACAACGTCGCCCGCGGCGTCGACGAGGTCCTCGCCGAGATCGACCACGTCGTCGACGACGTCACCGGCGGCCTCGACCACGTCGCCGAGCAGCCCCCAGCCCACGATCAGCCCCGGGCGTTGATGTCCGCGAGGAGGATCTGGAACGCCTCGTCGGGGCTGAATCCGGCGTCCTCGAGGGCGGCGCGCTTCTTCGCCATGAGGTTCGCGCGCTTCTTCAGCACGTCGGAGACCTGGTCGGAGTCGTCGATGACCTTCATGCCGTCGGCGGCGAACTGGAGCTTGTCCTTGAACCGGTCGAGCACGCCGGCGCGGCCGCTCTCGCGGGCGGCATCGTCGGCGAGCTTCGCGACGGTGATCTCGACCGCGCTCTGCGCGGCTGCCTTCGAGGCCTGCTCGACCGCGAGCTTGAGGTCGGCCGGGCTCGGCCCGGACAGCCCGAGCTGGCTTCGCACGGCACCCTCGACGCGCTTCCGGATGCGTTCCTCGACCGCCGGCACTTCGAGCGGGCGGGAGAATACGGTCGACCCAGGGGTTCTCGTGTCGGTGTCGCGCGGCATCGTCGGCTCCTTGTCGTGAACTTCGTCGTGTCGGGCACCTCAGGAGCGTGCTCGGATGCCGCACACACTAGCCCTGCACTCCCGCGCACCGCAGTCGGCAGATGTGCCGACTTGACGAATCCTCATTTCGGACGATATAGTCCGCCACTGCAGGCGAGTACGCCAAGTGCGGGTATCCGCCGTGGATACCCGCACTTTGCGTACTTGGCGGACGGCGACAGCGGGCGACGGATGCCGCGGGACGGCGTCCGCGCGAACCGCGATGCCGCCCCGCGCGGGCGCTACGCCGCCGCGGCGAGCGGCGCGGACGCCGGCTCGACCACGAGCGCGCCGTCGCGCACGTCGACGCGCACGGCGCCGGCGCCGTCCGACACCGAGCCCGCGACGAACAGGTCGGCGATGCGGTCGTCGACCTCGCGCTGGATGAGGCGGCGCAGCGGACGGGCGCCGTATTCCGGCTCGTACCCGTGCTCCGCGAGCCACGACACCGCAGCATCCGTCGCCTCGAACCCGACGCCACGCGCCGACAGCCGCGCCCGCGTCGCCCCGAGCATGAGCGAGACGATCTCGCGCAGCTGCGCCTGCTCGAGCTTCTGGAACAGCACGATCTCGTCGATGCGGTTCAGGAACTCGGGGCGCATCGACTCGCGCAGCTTGCCCATCACCCGGGCGCGCACGTCGTCATCCGACCCGAACGAGCCCGACCCCGCCACGAACCCCATTGCACCCGACCGCGACGCGAGGAACTCCGACCCGAGGTTCGAGGTCATCACGATGACGGTGTTGCGGAAGTCCACGACCCGGCCCTGGCCGTCGGTGAGGCGGCCGTCGTCGAGCACCTGAAGCAGCAGGTTGAACACGTCGGGGTGCGCCTTCTCGATCTCGTCGAACAGCACGATCGAGTAGGGGTTGCGGCGCACGCGCTCGGTGAGCTGGCCGGCCTCGTCGTAGCCGACGTAGCCGGGAGGGGCGCCGACCAGGCGTGACACGGTGTGGCGCTCGCCGAACTCCGACATGTCGAAGCGCACGATGGCGCCCTCGTCGTCGAACAGCGACGCCGCGAGGGCGCGCGCCAGCTCGGTCTTGCCGACGCCGGTGGGGCCGAGGAACAGGAAGGATCCGACGGGCCGGCCCGCGTCGCCCATGCCGGTGCGGTTGCGGCGCACCGAGCGGGCCACGGCGGCGACCGCGTCGTCCTGCCCGATCACGCGGGCGTGCAGCTCGGCCTCGAGGCCGGCGAGGCGCTCGCGCTCGCCCTCGGTGAGGCGGCTGATCGGGATGCCCGTGGCGCGCGACACGACGGCCGCGATCTCGGGCTCGTCGATGACGGCCTCCCCCGAGGCACGGCGAGCGGATGCCTCCCCCGACGTCACCTCGTCGAGCCGGCCCTGCACGCGGCCGATCTCGTCGCGAATCCGCGAGGCGGCCTCGTAGTCCTCGGCCTCGACGGCATGGTTCTTGTCGGCCTCGAGCTCGGCGAGCCGCGAGACCAAAGCGGACACGTCGACCTTCGCGCCGAGGCGCAGCCGCAGTCGTGCGCCGGCCTGGTCGATGAGGTCGATGGCCTTGTCGGGCAGCACACGATCGGTGAGGTAGCGGTGGCCGAGTTCGACGGCTGCGCGCAGCGCGGCATCCGTGTACTCGACGCCGTGGTGCTCCTCGTATGCGGGCTTCAGCCCCTGGAGGATGAGGATCGCGTCCTCCACAGACGGCTCGCCGACGCGCACGGGCTGGAACCGGCGCTCGAGCGCGTGGTCCTTCTCGATGGTGCGGTACTCGCTGAGCGTGGTGGCGCCGATGAGGTGCAGGTCGCCGCGGGCGAGGCGGGGCTTCAGGATGTTGCCCGCGTCCATGCCGCTGCCGTCGCCGGGTCCGCCGGCGCCGACGACCGTGTGGAGCTCGTCGATGAACACAATGAGCTCGCCCGTGTGAGCCGCGATCTCCTCCATGAGCTTCGTGAGGCGCTCCTCGAAGTCGCCGCGGTACCGGGTGCCGGCGACCATCGCGGGCAGGTCGATCGCGACGACGCGCTTGCCGAGCAGCTGCTCGGGCACGTCCTCGGCGACGATCGCCTGCGCCAGCCCCTCGACGATGGCGGTCTTACCGACGCCCGCCTCGCCGATCAGCACGGGGTTGTTCTTCGTGCGGCGGCTGAGGATCTCGACGGTCTGCTCGATCTCGCTCGCCCGCCCGATGACCGGGTCGAGCTCGCCGTCGGCCGCGAGCGCGGTCAGGTCGGTGCCGAACTTGTCCAAGGTCGGGGTGTCGGATGCCTCGGGGCCGGCCTCCCCCGCCTCGGCGGGCACGCCGTCGGGCGCGACGGTCTCGCGCATGCCCTGGGTGAGCGCCTCGGCCGTGACGCCGGCGCGTGCGAGCACCTGGCCCGACGGGGCATCCGTGTTGATGACGAGCGCGAAGAAGAGGTGCTCGGGCTCGATGTAGGTCGATCCGCTGGAGCGCGCCACCTGGTAGGCGTGGAACAGCGCCCGCTGCGCGGACTGGGTGATGTTGGCCGCGTCGACATCGGCGGTGTCGGATGCCGCGGGCAGCCGCGCCTCGGTCGCCGTGACGATGGTCTCGGGGTCGACGCCGATGCGCCGCACCGCCTGGGCGACGGCCTCGTCCTCGACGATGACGCGCAGCACGTGCAGTGCGTCGAGCTCGGTCTGCCCACGCTCGAGCGCGAAGCGTCCGGCGCGCTGCAGGATGCCCTGCGTGCGCGCGGTCAGGAAGCGGCTGAGGTCGATCGACCGGGCCTGCCGCGCCTGCTCGCCCGCGAGGTACCGGGCGAGGAACTCATCGAACGAGTTGCCGCCGGTCTCGGGGTTGAAGTCGTTGGGCACCTGGGGTCCTCCTGTGCAAACTTGAGTGTGGTCTACTCAAGTTCAACGCAAGAGGCGCACCTCTATTCCGGCTACACCGAACGTGGGCGACGAGTACGTCCGATCCGCACGAATGACACAGTGCTACCTAGCCGCACCCAGACCTGGACCTTCCGAATCCATGGACACCATTGACGACGGGAAACACGCTAGGTTGCCTGCCATGGCCAAAACCCCGACCGAGCACTTCCGCACGCACGGCGTCTGGGACGTTCTAACCCTAAAGCGGGACGCACTGAGTACTTCGAGGTTTGGCCGGGCCGACCTCGAGATTGGCCGGAATCGCGTGATCTATCTGCTGGATCGAGCGTTGGCATCATTCGCGAACCCCCAGCCGTACTTATTCGATGGCATCCTCGATGAACTCCAATCGGCGGCGAACCAGATACCTAGCGATGAGAACGGTTTTGCGCGGTTCGTGGGCCAGTTCGAGCCACAACTCACTTCACTTACTCGACAGCTCCCGGGACCCCCTCCCAGGAACATTCCCCACAAGTACGCGCAAGTCCTTGATGAATTGGTCGATGCTCGAAAGGCCGAGTCTGAGCAACTTGCGCAGCGGACGGCTCATGTCTCTGAACAGCTGAGCGAAACAGAAAAGGCGGCGTCGAGGATATCTACTCAGCTTCGCTCGGAGAGCACTCGAGTCACTGATGCCTCGACCCGGCTGGAAGCGGTGGTGGAAGAAGCTGCTGAACGAATGGATAGGGACTGGGCTTCGCGCCTGCAAGACTGGACCCACGAGCGAGAGCAACGCGATTCCGCACTCGACGCGCAAGTCGCCGACAAGATTGCTCTGCTAACGGTCGCCGCTCAGGTCGGCCAGCGGTTGGTCGAACACGCTGCCGGAACCCAGACGGCCTTGGAGTGGACCCGCCGTGCCACGAGAGAGCGGCGCAGCGGACTCCTAATGAGGCTGCTCGCAGTGCTCTTCTTCGGCGCCGCGGTTGTTATCGGAGGCTACATCGTGAGCCGAGCAATCGACGATGGATTCACGATGACTCTCGGCGACGGACTACTGCGAACCGGAGTTGTCTTGTCAGTTGCCGGTGTGGGCGCTTACCTCGCAACTGAATCGCCCCGGGATTCGTGGAGGGCCTGATTCCCCGAGAGGATGAGGGTTATGCCGGCACAGAGGAAGTATCCG
>CAJXGN010000023.1 GCA_913053875.1 uncultured Agromyces sp.
AGTACTACCGTGAGATCAACCCCCAGCAGCAACCGCAGCTGGGAGAACTCGCCCTCCACTAAACCCGGGGCGATTCACAACTGAGTCGCGACGGCATTACAAGGAGGCAGATAGTGCCGAGGAAGTTGCCGTGACACTGACTTCGATCGAACCATTCTATGCGGGCGCTGAGGCCGAAGAGCGCCAGAGCGCGCGCGACAGTGTCGGCGACACCGTTTTCGTCAAGAATGTTCTCTCACGGTTCGCCAATCGCGACGCTGCAAAGCACGCGGGCGTCAGCAATCAACAGCTATCAGAGATGATCGACCTTCTTTCCCGAGGTATTGAGCTAGGCAGACGGTCAGATGGTCAGTAGCGCCTGGCTGCTGCAGGTGGCCCACGCCGGCCCTTGGAGCCCCCACGTATGACAGTGCTCAGTACCCCTACGACTGCGCCGAATCGAGCAGCGCCGAGTGCAACGCATTCGGCCCCCCACACCTGTCGAATTGCGCCAACCTAATGCGGGCGAGACTCCAGCACGTTCCTACCTGGGCTGTGACGTTCTGCACGATCGCATTGCTGGCGCTCCCAATGTCTGCCGGCCTCTCCATCTCTGGCTACCTCGCATTGCCAAACCCAGTTCAGACGACTTTGGTGTGGACGTCGCCGCTGTACAGCATCGCAATCGTGGCACTGGCCGTATGGATTGCCACCCGCCTGGCCCGGCGATCAGCACCACCCGAAGCACCGCCAGCCACACAGCCAGCGAACATCTGGAGCGACGAGCCGGTCGACATTGCCACGAACGATGAGTTCGAGCGTCTGGGGACAGTCGGCCGAATGGCAGACATTCTCAACACTGTTGGCCTGGGCGCTCCGTCCAGCGTGATCGGGCTGACAGGCGCCTGGGGATCCGGCAAGACCAGCGTTGTTGGCTCGCTTGTTCGACGCTTGCGCGAGCATGACAAGCGGCCCTGGGCAGTCGCCGAATTCAGCCCGTGGGGTTACGACTCGACTGAGGCGATGACCCTCGGGTTCTTCTCCGAGCTCCGCAACGCGTTGCCGCAATCAGCACAGTGGTCGAGAGCACGAGATGACCTGGCTGCGCTGCTTCGCTCGGTAGCCCCCGCCGGAACGCTGACAACCCTGATCGGAGTTGACTCTTCGAAGGCGATCGAGTCTCTTGCGCACAGTCTCAATGCCACCGAACCCACTAGCAGTGCGCGCACTCGAGCAGCAAGAGCACTACAGGCTATCGACCAACCTATCCTCGTCGTAATCGACGACGTCGATCGCTTGCTACCCGAGGAACTGCCCAGGCTCTTTACGCTGATCCGATTCTTGGGTCGACTTCCCAATGTGCACTACCTAATGGCGTTCGATGAGAACGTGCTGACCGAAACGCTCAAGCAGTCACGATTGGTGCGCGACACGACACGCGCGCGCGAGTATCTTGAGAAGATCGTCCAGCTTCGGCTGGAAATGCCTCCAATCAGAGACTCGCAGGCGGAGCAAGCGGTCGACGCGCAGTTCGAGAAACTGATCGCAGTCCATCAACTAACGCTAGATGCAGACCGACTCTCTGATTTCTCGATCATCTATCACGCGCACATCTCAGTCACCGTGCGCACTCCACGCGCAATCCGTAGGTGGTTTACTCACGTTCAGCTTCTGTTCCCTTCGCTCGCCGGAGACGTCGACTTCGTTGACTTTGCTGTTTTCACTTGGCTTCGACTGCGGCACCCAGCTGTTCCCGAACTGCTGCAGTCCCACAAAGCCCATTTATTCCCAGGCAGTACGTGGTCGACATACATCGCAAACAAAGCGGCGGGCGCCGACGAGAAATCCCTTAAGGAGCGGCACGCGTTGTGGCGTACTTGGGCTCAGCATTCCGGGATTGATGCGGCGCAAGTGGACGAGGTACTGGCGGTACTTGCGCGACTCTTCCCGACAATTGATCAGGTCGTACGCGAATCCAACTCGGAGCCAGATCTTCGACCGGTTGGTCGAAGACAGGGAATCGGCCACCCAGACTACTTCGAACGCTATTTTGCCATCCAAGTGCCTTCAGATGAGTTGCTGGAGTCGGACTTTCTCGCTGCGATGGAAGCCATTGCGACGGGGAGGCCCGAGGAGGCAGAGGTCCTGGCTGAATCACTCACCAGGGAGCCGCACTCGACACTTCCCAGAATTGAGGAGTGGTCCATTGCACGGCCGTCAGCGACGGCGCCCATAGTGGAGTGGCTGCTTGGGCAATGGACAGGTGCTTCAAACGAAGGGTTCATGTCCCCCCAGAACGCTATTCGGGGGGCCATATTGCGAATTCTTCGCTCAGTCCCGGAACAAGCACTGCTAGCCGCCCTCGAGAGCGCACTCAAGGAAGGCAGCCTGCTGAATCCCACTGTCCTTGCTGTGAACGACCTCATCCGTGCGAACGCGCTAGCGAGCGATAGTCCACTTGTTGGTAGCACCATCGAGGCTATTCGAGCGCATGTAGACGCTCTGGCCGGGCCGCCCGGAGAGCTAGCTAGACCGTTCTGGCAACTCGTCTGGGCCTGGCAATCGATCGACGGCGGATCCCTTCAAACTTGGTACAGGCGCCGCGCACTTCTGGAGCCTTGGAACCTTGTCCAGGCTCTTGCCGGGCTGGTGTCGAGTGGAACCCAGGTGGGTGTTCCAGATCCAAAGTCGTTCCTGCATGGATTGGACGACTCGACCGTTGAAGCGTTCCTCGGGGTCGAGTGGATCAAGAACGCTGCAACCCGACTGGGGATCGAAGAGGAACTCGGGCTGTACGCGGGCAACCCGTCGTCCTTCAGCAAGCCCACCGATGGCCATGTTGAGGACACGTGGGCCAACCGAGTCGATACAGCCAAGAGATCCCTTGCCCGCATCCTTGCTTCCTAGCGCACCAAGCCGCTTTCGCGACGCGCCATCCGTCTCCAGGCCATCGACCTTATGGAGCCGAGAGACACGCCGGAGAGGACTGAGCCGCTCCTTCGACTTCCAAGAGGAATCCCGCATCAAGTTGGCGGCAGTATTTCGTACGCTTCGACGGCCCATGATGATCGGGAAGCGATATATCGTTGACATATCGTCGAGACCCATCAGGGCCCCGCACAACGGGAGGTCGATCATGAGCGGTTCATTCACGGGCGAAGGGTTCCCCGGAGCATCCGGTAGCTGGGGTCGAGGAGGCCAAGGGCCGAATCTCTGGGAGGCCATGGAGCAGCTTCGTGGCATGTTCGAGCAGAAGGTCGGCCCGCGCATGGGCAGGGGCGACGTGCGCACGGCGGTGCTCGCGCTGCTCGCCGAGCAGCCGATGCACGGGTACCAGATCATCAGCGAGATCGCCGAGCGCAGCGGTGGGACGTGGAAGCCGAGCGCCGGATCCGTGTACCCCACGCTGCAACTGCTCGCCGACGAGGGGCTTATCAGCGCCGAGGAGTCGGGCGGGCGCAAGACGTACTCGCTCACCGAGGCGGGGAAGGTCGAGGCGGAGGCATCCGCTGACCGCACCCCGCCGTGGAAGACGTCGAGCGGGCGCGACTTCGGCGCCGGCGGCAAGCTGCCGAAGGCCGGCATCGAGCTGGCGCAGGCGGCGGCGCAGGTCGGGCGCACCGGCACGCCCGAGCAGATCGACCAGGCGATCGAGGTGCTCGAGGAGGCGCGGCGGAAGCTGTACGGGATTCTTGCGGAGGGGTGACGGGTCACCCCCGGACGCACCCGCACCCGCACCCGCACCTGCGCACGGCTCAGCGGCCGACGGCGCCCGACTGGAAGAGCGGCTTGAGCGCCGGGTAGACCTGCCGGTACTGGCCACAGAGCTCTGCGTACAGACCGGCGAACTCGGGTCGCGGTGCGACCACGCGCTCGACGGTCGACATCGCCCGGGCCACGGTCGCCGTATCGCCGTCGACGAACCCGACTCCCCTCGCTGCGAGCATCGCGGCCCCCAGCGCGGCGGTCTCGGTCGTCGCCGTCACCACGAGCGGCCGACGGAGCACGTCGGCGATGATCTGCAGCCAGGCACCGGATGCGGCCCCGCCACCCATCACCACGAGCCGAGCGACCGGGCCCGCCCCGGTCTCGAGACCCTCGACCAGCAGCTCGATCTCGAATGCGAGCCCCTCGAGCACGGCACGGAAGAAGGCCGCCTCGTCGTGGGACTCGTCGATCCCGAGAAAGGCACCACGCGCACGGCCGTCCCAGTACGGCGTGCCCGCACCCGACAGGTACGGCAGGAACTTGAGCCCGTTCGAGCCCGGCGGCACCCGCTCGACCGCCGCCTCGAGCGCTGCGGGGTCACGCGTCGTCGCGCCCGGGAACGCGGAGCGGAACCATGACACCGACAGCGCTCCGGTCGCGACGAATGCCTCGAGCACGTCACCCTCGCCGAGGGCGCTCGCGACGATCCGGTAGCGCTTGGAGTGCCGCGCTCCCTCCGGCGCAGGGGCTCCCACGACGATCGAGGTGCCGAGGCTGAGATACGCCTGCCCCTGCGCTGCGACGCCCGCACCCAGCCCCCCGCTCTGCCCGTCACCGGCACCCGCGAAGACGGGCAAGCCGGCGGGCAGGCCGGTGCGGGCAGCCGCCTCGTCGGTCAGGCCGCCGAGGCGGGTGCCCGGTGACACGACCTCCGCGAGCATCGAGCGTTCGACACCCACGAGCGCGGCGAGCTCGTCCGACCAGTCCCGCGTCCCCATGTCGATCAGCGCGGTCGGGTCGGCCGAGGCGATGCTGGTCGCGAACCTTCCGGTGAGGTGTCGCGCGAGGTAGCCATGAACGTCGGCGAGGTAGCGCGCCTTCGCGAGCGACTCCGGCTCGTGCTCGGCGAGCCAGCCGATCTTGTAGATGCTGGGGGTCGTCGACGGCGGCTTGCCCGAAAGGGCGTGCACGCGCTCGGTGCCGAGGCGGCCCACCAGGTCGTCGGCGCGGGCGTCGAGCCAGAGGATCGCGGGGCGCACCTCGGCGAAGTCCTCGTCGAGGAGGACGAACGACTCGCGCTGGTGCGCGATGCCGAGGGCCACGGGCGTGTGGCCGGCTTCCGCCAACTCGGCGGCGACCTGCGAGAGCGCGTCGACCGTGGAGGTCCACCAGTCGCGGGCGTGCTGTTCGTGCCACGTGGGCTCCGGGCTGTGGCGCTCGATCGCCGCACGTCCGATGCGGACGACGTCGCCGTTCGCGTCGAAAGCGACGGCCTTGGTTCCCGTGGTCGACGAGTCGATACCGATCACGACATCCATCTGGACTCCATCTTCGTTGATGCTCAGGGGAAAGGAGGTGGGTTGGCGCAGACATCAGGGCCCCGTCCCACCGATGCTCCCACGCGATCAGCGGGGAGCATCGGTGGGCGCTCGCGAGAGGCAGGCGGAGCCTCGCGTGCGCGCGGACCTTGCAGGTCCGGTCAGGGGACGAGCGCGTACTTCGATCCGCGCCCGGCGGCCATGTCCTCGAGGCTGTCGACCAGCGCTTCGAGGGGCCTGGTTTCGGTGATCAGCGACATCCCATCGACCTGGCCGGTCGACAGCAGCTCCACCGCGGTCGCGACGTAGCGCGGCGCGTGGTGGAAGACGCCCTTCATCGTGAGCTCTTCGTAGTGGACGCGCGACGAGTCGACGCGGACGATCGCGCCCTTCGGAGTTCCGCCGAACCACACCGCGGTGGCACCGGGACGCACCGTGTCGAGCGTCTGCTCCCAGACCTGCGGCAGGCCGACGGCCTCGATGCCGATGTCGGCGCCGCGGCCGGCGGGTGTCTGGGCACGGATCGCGTCGAGCCGCTCGGCGTCGTCGAGGCCGGTGATGTCGACCGTGGTGGAAGCGCCCGCGGCGAGCGCCTGCTCGAGACGCCATGCGCTCTGGTCGACGCTCACCACCGTGGCGCCGCGAAGCGTCGCCAGGCGGACGAACATGAGGCCGATCGGCCCGGCGCCGTGGACGACCACAGTGTCGCCGAGGCTGATGCCCGCCTCGTGGATGCCGTGCACCACCGTCGCGAGCGGTTCGAGCGGCGCAGCGGCCTCGAACGGCAGCGAGTCGGGGATGACGTACGTGTTCCGCTCGACGATCGGAGCGGGGATCACCAGTTCCTCGGCGAACGCGCCGTTCAGGAAGATCAGGTTCTCGCACAGGCTCTCACGACCGATCGTGCACGCCCAGCAGGAGCCGCATGGCGCCGTGTTCGCGGCGACGACCCGCTGGCCGGGCTGGAACTTCGTGACACCGGCGCCGACCTCGGTGACGATGCCGGCGAACTCGTGCCCGAATCGGGCCGGCAGCTCCGGGAAGAGCTTGGGGTGCCCTCGCCGATACGACTTCAGGTCGGTTCCGCACGTCGCGGCGGCTTTCACGCTGACGGCGATCTCGCCCGGCCCGGGCGCGGTGCGCTCGATCTCCTCGATTGCGAGCTCGCCGGGCCCGCGGAAGATCGCGGCCCTCACGATGTGGCTCCGTTTCTGGGCGGGTGTGCGTGGGTTCTCATGGTTCCTCCTCGGTCACGGGTGCGACGATCACCTGGCTCACAGCACTGCGGAGCCATTCCTCGTCTTCGGGATCGATGCCGTCATCGACGATGACGACATCGAACTCATGCAACGCGGCCAGTCGGTGCAGGGCGCGTCGAGCGAATTTCGTGTGGTCCATCAGCAGCACGGACTGCTGTGCCTGGTCGATGAGGGCCTGCTTGACCAGGAGTGCGCCTTCGTTCGGGTGGAAGACGGCGTTGCGTCCGATCGACGTCGACGACATGAAGAAGACGTCGATCTGGATCGAGGCGATCGCCTCGCGCGTGCTCGATCCGAGGAACGACTGGAACTCGGTCGACAGCGTCCCGCCGAGCGCGAAGAGAGAGGCCGCTTGGGCGGCTGCGACGCGCTCGATGACGGCCAGGAAGTTCGACACGATCGTGAGATCGGAGCGCGCGGCAAGGTCATCGACCAGCGCGAGAGCAGTGGTCGAGTCGTCGAGTGCGACGACCTTGGTCTCACCCTGGCCGGCGAGCCAGTCGAGTGCCGCGGCTGCGATGGCGCGCTTCTCCGGAAGCATGTGGTTGCGTCGCAACTGCACGTTGCGCTCGATCTCCTCGATCGGCGTGGCTCGTGCACCCGAGCGCACCTTGGTGATCACGCCCCGCGCATCGAGCTCATCCAGGTCGCGATGGATCGTCATGGGTGTGACGTTGAACCGCTCGGCGAGTTCGTCGATCCGGGCGAACCCAGCGGCAGCGACGACTTCCGCGATCTCCGACCTGCGGGTCTCCGCGGCTTTGCTCCGGCCCATCAGTACTCCTTCGTCGTGGTGGCCACTACTTCGTGGACTCCCACGGTAACGTCACTGCCCGAACGAACATAACACGGTCGATGTTATTTTTCTCTACTTGTGTCGTTATCTTTGATGCCATACGCTACCTACTCATGTGAGCAGCGGCACGGAGCCGCCGATGACGAAGGAGTCTGCATGACCGCCGCATTACAGGTGCAGCACGTGTCGAAGGGATTCGCCGGCGTGCCGGTGCTGCGCGACCTCACCTTCTCCGTCGTTCCCGGCAACGTCGTCGTGCTGGCAGGCGAGAACGGCGCGGGCAAGTCGACGCTCTTCAACCTGATCGTGGGTCGGTTCGCCCCCGAAGAGGGCACCATCACGATCCGGGGCACGCACCTCTCGAATCCCTCTCCCCGTCACGCCCGCGAGTTGGGCGTCGCACTCGTCCCGCAGGAACTCGCTCCCTACGAGGACCTCACCGTCGCGGAGAACATCGCCGTCGGGCAGGAGCCGCAGGTCGGCGGCGTCCTCAAGCGGCGCGAGATGCATCGGCACGCCCGCGAGCTGCTCGCCGAGTTCGACGTGGACATCGACCCGTCACGGCGCATGCGCACGCTCTCGGTCGCGCTGACCCAGATCGTCGAGATCGTCAAGGCGACCTCCTCCGGGGCCAAGGTGCTGCTCCTGGACGAGCCCACGTCCTCGATTCCCGAGGCCGAAGTCGAACGCCTCTACGCCGTGATCCGCCGGCTCCGCGACCGCGGTGTCGCCATGATCTACACGACCCACCGCATGCAGGAGATCGAGGCGATCGCCGACCGTGTCGTCGTCCTCCGCGACGGCGTACTCGTGCTCGACGAGCAGGCGAAGGGCCTGGCCCCGTCCCGCATCGTCAGCGCGATGATCGGCCGCGAGCTCGGCACGCTCTTCCCCGAGCGGGTCGAGCCCTCCGACGAGGTCGTGCTCGACGTGCAGGGCCTGCACCGGAAGTCGGGTGCTCCGGAGGTGTCCCTCCAGGTGCGTGCCGGCGAGATCGTCGGGCTGGGTGGGCTCGTCGGCGCGGGCCGCTCGGCCACCCTCGCCGCGATCTTCGGCGCACGGCGTGCGAGCGCCGGAACGATCCGTGTCGGCGACACGACACTCGAGCGGCCTCGCGTGCAGGACTCGATCGCCGCACGACTCGCCTTCGTACCCGAGGATCGCAAGCGCGACGGCCTCGTGCTCGGCCGCTCGATCCTCGACAACATGACGCTCCCCCACCTGTCGGACTACGCGCGGCTCGGAGTGCTGCGCTCCGGTCGCCGCCGTGCCGCCGCGAAGGAGGGCGCGGACGGGATGGCTCTTCGCTACAACACGCTGCAGCAGCTCGCCGCGACGCTCTCCGGCGGCAACCAGCAGAAGATCGTGATCGCGCGATGGCTCGACCGGTCGCCCGCGGTGCTGCTGCTCGACGAGCCGACCCGCGGCGTCGACGTCGGCGCACGCAGCGAGATCTACCGCATCATCACCGACCTGGCCCGCCAGGGCATGGCCGTCCTGCTCTCCAGCAGCGACATGCCCGAACTCATCGGGCTCAGCAACCGCGTACTGGTGATGCGCGAGGAGGCGATCCAGGGCGAGCTCACACGAGCCCAGCTGGACGCGCCCGACGCGCAGGCCCAGATCTTCCATCTAGCCAGTGGCGAAGGCACGGAACTGCTCGCCACCGAAGGAACCAAGGAGACCCGATGAGAATCGCCAACCCCGTGGCCGACCTGCGCGATCGCTACCGCGGCAAGTCCTTCGGCGAGGTCGCCGTGCAACTCGCCGTCCGCAATGCGATGGTGCTGATCCTCTTGGTCGTGATCGCCTACTTCGCGTACCGGAGCGCACGATTCGCGACGCCCGAGAATCTGCTGGTGATCCTGATCGCGGCAGCGCCGTTCGCACTGATCGCGCTCGGGCAGACGCTCGTGATCCTCACCGGCGGCATCGACCTCTCGGTCGGCTCGATCATCGCCGTCAGCTCGATGTCGGCCGCGTGGGTCGCAGTGCGCAACCCCGACCAGCTGTGGCTGGCCCCCGTTGCCGCGATCGCGGTCGGACTGATCTGCGGCGCGATCAACGGCCTGCTGGTCAGCGTGGCGAACGTGCCGCCGTTCGTGGCGACGCTCGCGATGCTCACGGCCGGCTCGGGCCTTGCGTACGCGATCGGCAACGGCGCCCCGATCAACGGCCTCCCCAGCGGATACGGCGCGTTCGCCAACACCGAGGTCTTCGGCATCACGATTCCCGTGCTGCTCATGATCGTGGGATTCATCGTGTTCTGGTTCGTGCTGCAGCACACGACCTATGGCCTGCGCGTGTACGCGGTCGGCGGGAACTCCTCCGCTGCATCGCTCGCCGGTGTGCCCACCCGTCGCATGCTCGCCTCGGTCTACATCATCAGCGGAGCACTCGCGGGTGTCTCCGGCCTGATGATCAGCTCCCGTGTGATCTCCGGCGCTCCGACCCTCGGTCAGGGGTACGAACTCGACGCGATCGCCGCGGTCGTCATCGGCGGCGCGAGCCTCTTCGGCGGACGCGGCACGGTCTGGGGCACCCTGCTCGGGCTGCTCCTCATACAGACCCTCAACAACGGTCTCCAGATCCTCGTCATCCCTGCCTACTGGCAGGCGGTGATCAAGGGCGCGCTGATCGCTGCCGCCGTCGGTATCGACGTGTGGGCGAGCAGACGCGCAAGCCGCTAGGCACAACCCCCACCACCAATGAACACCACAATGCAAGGAGGCACCACGGTGCGCACATCACGAATCGGCATGACCATCGCTGCGGCGGCGGGATCCGCACTGCTGCTCAGCGGATGCGGCGCGGGCGACACATCCGCGCAGGAAGACACCCTCCAGATCGGCGTGACGGTCTACGACATGTCGTCGTTCATCACGCAGGGCCAGGAGGGCATGGAGGCCTACGCCGAGGCGAACGACATCGACCTGCTCTGGAACTCGGCCGGGCTGGACGTCTCGACCCAGGCGAGCCAGATGGACCAGTACATCAACCAGGGCGTCGACGCCATCGTGGTCGTGCCGGTGCAGGCCGACTCGCTCCAGCCGCAGCTGCAGGCCGCGGCCGACGCGGGCATCCCGGTCGTCGCGGTGAACGCGGCGCTCGACGACACGTCGAACCTCGCATCCTCCGTGCTGCCGGACGACATCTCGGCAGGTGAGAGCGAGGCGCAGGCCATGGTCGACGAGCTCGGCGGCGAGGGCCAGGTCGTGGTCCTGCAGGGACCGCTCGGGCAGTCGGCGGAGCTCGACCGCACCACCGGCATCAACAACGTGCTCGCCGAGAACCCCGGCATCGAGGTGCTCGCCATGGACACGGCGAACTGGCGCCGTGACGAGGCCGTGAACCTCATGGCCAACTGGATCTCGGCGTTCGGCGACGACATCGACGGTGTCATCGCGGAGAACGACGACATGGGCCTCGGCGCGCTCCAGGCCCTAACCGAGGCCGGGATGTCGGTGCCGGTCGTCGGTATCGACGGTATCGAGGACGGCCTGAACGCAGTCGCCGACGGCTCGTTCATCGGCACCAACCTGCAGCACGGCCGCGTGGAGCTCGCCGCGGGCCTCGCGGTGGCGGCCATGGCCGCCGAGGGCGAGGACGTCGAGGACCTCTACACCTACGTGATGCCGGTCGTGACGCCCGACAACGTCGACACGGTCCTCGCGAACGTCGTCACCGACTCCGACGCGTTCATCGAGCGGCTCCCCGAGCTGATCGACGCGAACCTCGCGTCGGGCGACCTGTCCAACGAGGAATGACGCATCGGGGAGGGCGCGCGACAGGCGCGCGCCCTCCCCGGGCACGAGAGGAACGAACATGACCACACCCCGCACGGACCCCGCACTCGACGCATGCGTCGAGGCGTCGCGGCGACTCGGCTCCGATCCGTCGCTCGTCCTCCACGGAGGCGGCAATACGTCGGTCAAGAGCACCCGCACCGATGTGGTGGGCACCGAGCTCGACGTGCTCCTCGTCAAGGGAAGCGGATACGACCTCGCGACGATCGTGCCCGAGGGCTTCACCCCCCTCCGCCTGGACCGCATCCTCGACCTCGCGACGCTGCCCGAGCTCGACGACGTGACCCTCGTCAACGAGCTGCGCCAGGCCTCACTGAACGCCGAGGCGCCTGCCGCATCGATCGAGGCGATCCTGCACGGGCTCATCCCTCACCGGTTCGTCATGCACACGCATGCCGACGCCATCGTGACACTCACCAACCAGGTCGAGGGCGAGCGTCTGGTCGCCGAGACCCTCGGCGATGGCGTGCTGGTGCTGGAGTACCGCAAGCCCGGCTTCGAACTCGCGAAGCAGGTCGCTGACGCAGTCGCGGACCTCGACGTGCGGTCGCTGCGCGGCATCGTGCTGCGCAACCACGGTCTGTTCACCTTCGCCGACACCGCCGAGGAGGCGGTCGAGACGCACCTGGCGCTCGTCGCGCAGGCCGAGGCCGCGCTGCCGACGCCCGCGGCCGTTGCACCCAACGACGCACCGGTCGACCCGGTCGCGTACGCCACGCTGCGTCGCGACTGGAGCCGTGTCGCCGGCACCCCGTTTGTGCTCGAGCGCCGCACCGGCACGGACGTCGACGCGCTCATCGCCCGTGACGACCTCGACGACCTCGCGAGCCGGGGTCCGCTGACCCCCGAGCACGTCATCCACACCAAGCGCCTCCCGATCGTGGGCACCGACCTCGATGCATACGCCGAGACCTACCGCGCCTACGTCGATGCGCACGCTGAGACCGTCGACGACGAGCTCGTCCCGATCGACCCGGCACCACGCGTGATGTACGACCGCATGTTCGGCTTCGTCACCGCGGGCGCGAGCCCCAAGGCCGCCACCATCGCCGCGGACATCGCCGAGCACACCGCGCGCGGCATCCTCCGCGCCGAGGCGATGACTGGCTTCCGCACCCTGAGTCCCGAGCAGGCGTTCGCCGTCGAGTACTGGACGCTCGAGCAGCGCAAGCTCGCCGCACGGAAGAGCACCGCACCGTTCGCCGGCGAGATCGCGTTGGTCACCGGCGCCGCATCCGGTATCGGACGCGCCTGCGCGCTCGCATTGCAGGAGGCTGGGGCGGTCATCATCGCCCTCGACCGGGACCCGCGGGTCGCCGACCTCGACGGTCCGTCGTGGTTCGGCATCACCTGCGACGTCACCGACTCGGATGCGGTGCGCGAGGCCGTCGCGAACGGCGCACGCCGGTTCGGCGGCATCGACATGGTCGTCCCGGCTGCGGGCGTGTTCGCGGCGAGCCATCCGATCGACGGCTTCCCCGAGGGCCCGTGGAACCTGAGCCTCGATGTGAACGTCACGGGCCTGCTCGCCCTGCTCGGAGCCGTGCACCCGTTCCTCGCCGTCGCCCCGAACGACGGGCGCGTGGTGCTCATCGGGTCGAAGAATGTGCCGGCCCCCGGTCGTGGCGCCGCCGCGTACTCGGCGTCGAAGGCAGCCGCCACGCAGCTCGCCCGCGTCGCCGCGCTCGAGTGGGCCGACGACCGAATCCGCGTGAACACGGTCAACCCCGACGCCGTGTTCGACACCGCGCTGTGGTCGCCCGAGCTGCTCGAGGAGCGTGCGGCGAAGTACGGCATCACGGTCGAGGAGTACAAGCGCCGCAACCTGCTGCGCGCGGAGATCACCAGCATGGACGTCGGCCGTCTTGTCGCGAGCATGTGCAGCTCGCTCTACGCCGCGACGACCGGCGCCCAGGTGGCGATCGACGGCGGCAGCGACCGCATCATCTAGCACCACCCCCGGCAGGCGGTCCGTCGCCCGACGGGCCGCCTGCCCTCACCAGACCGAGGAGCACTCGATGACGACTGTCTTCAACGACCCGGGCGAGTTCGCGGACGACCAGCTCGCCGGCTTCGCCGCACTCTACAGCGACCGGTTGCAGGTCGTTCCCGGCGGCGTGGTGAGCCATCGCGGCCCCGACCCGATCGTCGCGGTCGTCGTCGGCGGCGGCTCGGGCCACTACCCGGCCTTCGCCGGCCTCGTCGGGCCCGGATTCGCCTCGGGCGCCGTCGTCGGCAACATCTTCACGTCGCCGTCGGCCGCGCAGGTGTACTCCGTCGCGAAGGCCGCGGACCAGGGCCGCGGTGTGGTCCTCACCTTCGGCAACTACGCCGGCGACGTGATGAACTTCGGCATCGCCGCCGAGCGTCTGCGCCGCGAGGGAATCGACACCCGCATCGTGCTCGTCACCGACGACGTGGCATCCGCCACCATCGAGGAGCAGCGTCGAGGCATCGCCGGCGACTTCACCGTGTTCAAGGCGCTCGGTGCCACGGCGGCGACCGGCGCAGACATCGACGAGGTCGAGCGGGTCGGCCGCGCCGCGAACGCCGCCACCCGCACCTTCGGCGTGGCATTCTCGGGCTGCACCATGCCCGGGGCGCACGAACCGCTGTTCACCGTGCCCGATCGGCACATGGGCGTCGGCCTCGGCATCCACGGGGAGCCGGGCATCCGCGACGCACCCCTCGTGCCCGCCGGCGAGCTCGCACGGCTGCTGGTCGAGGGCATCCTCGACGCGCGCCCCGACACCGACGCGTCGCGCGTCGCCGTGATCGTCAACGGGCTCGGCTCCACCAAGTACGAGGAACTGTTCCTGCTCTGGAACGAGGTACGCCCGCTCCTCGACGACCACGGGCTCACGCCGGTCGACGTCGAGGTCGGCGAACTCGTCACGAGCCTCGACATGGGCGGATGCTCCCTCACGCTGATGTGGCTCGACGACGAACTCGAGTCGACCTGGCGCGCCGACGCCTACACACCCGGTTACCGCAAGCAGACCGGCGCGATCGCGCAGCTCCGCCCGGCCGCGGTGACGGATGCAGCTGCCGACGACGAGGCGGCGCCGACGCCGACCGCGGCGGCCTCCGCTCTGGTCTCCCCCGTGGTCGACGGGCTTCGCGAACTGCAGCGCACGTTGCACGCGCACGAGGAGGAGCTCGGGCGCATCGACGCCGTCGCCGGCGACGGCGACCACGGCCGCGGCATGGTGAAGGGCGTCGATGCTGCGGTCGCCGCGGTCGACGCCGTCGCGGCCGGCGGGCCCGCCTGGCGACTCCGCGCCGCCGGGCGCGCGTGGGCGGCGAAGAGCGGCGGCACCTCGGGCGTGCTGTGGGGCGCCGGGCTCGAAGCCGCCGGCGCATCACTCACCGACGCCCGCGAAGCGTATGGTCCGGATGCCGCGGTAGACGCCGTGACCGCCTACGCCGACGCCATCCTCGAACTCGGCCGCGCCGAGCTCGGCGACAAGACGCTGGTGGACGCGCTGCTGCCGTTCCGTCAAACCCTCGCAGAGCTCGTCGCCGACGGCCGACCGCTCGGGGAGGCGTGGCGCTCCGCGGCATCCGTCGCCACCAGCGCCGCCGAGTCGAGCGCGCAGCTGCGGCCGAAGAAGGGCCGCGCCCGCCCCCTCGCCGAGAAGAGCGTCGGCACCCCGGACGCGGGCGCGACCTCGTTCGCCCTCATCGTCGAGGCGATCGGCGGCCTGCTCCCGGGCTCGCCGGGCTCCCCCGGCGCGTCCGACGACACGACCCCGCTCACGCAACAGGAAGGAACCGCGCCATGACCGACACCGCACTCCGCATCGTCGTCGGCGCCGACGATGCCGGCTTCGACTACAAGGAGATCCTCAAGGGCGATCTCGAGAACGATCCGCGCGTGGCATCCGTCGTCGATATCGGCGTCGCCGCCGACGGACACACCGCCTACCCGCATGTCGCGGTCGAGGCGGCGCGCCTCGTCGCAGCCGGCGAGGCCGACCGTGCACTGCTCGTGTGCGGCACCGGGCTCGGCGTCGCGATAGCGGCGAACAAGGTGACCGGCATCCGTGCCGTGACCGCACACGACTCGTTCTCGGTCGAGCGCAGCGTGCTGTCGAACGACGCCCAGGTGCTCTGCTTCGGCCAGCGCGTGGTCGGCATCGAGCTCGCGCGTCGCCTCGCGCGGGAGTGGCTCGGGTACACGTTCGACCCCGAGAGCCCGTCGTGCTCGAAGGTGCGCGCCATCGAATCGTACGAGGAGTAGACCGTGGAACAGTCCTTCAGCGGCAGGATCGCCGTCATCACCGGAGCCGCGAGCGGCATCGGGCACACCGTCGCGCACCACTTCGCGGAGCGCGGGGGGCGCATCGTGGGCGTCGACCTGAACGACCGCGTCGGCGAGATCGTCGCGACCCTGCCCGGCTCGGGGCACGTCGGCCTCGTGAAGAACCTCGCCGACCCCGCAGCCGCGTCCGAGGCGATCGACGAGGCCGTCGCGGCCGTCGGCGTCCCGCACATCCTCGTCAACTCCGCGGGTCTCGCCCTGCTCGACCCCGCCGTCTCGGTAGCGCCCGACCGGTGGCAGTTGACGATGGACGTGAACCTCAGCGGCACCTTCTACATGGCGCAGGCGGCCGGCCGCGTGATGCTCGAGGCCGGATACGGGCGCATCATCAACCTCGCTTCGCAGGCAGCAGTGATCGGGCTCGACCAGCACGCGGCCTACTGTGCGAGCAAAGCGGCCGTGATCGGCCTCACGCACGTGCTCTCGCTGGAGTGGGCGCGCAGCGGCGTCACCGTCAATGCCGTCTCGCCGACCGTCGTCGAGACCCCACTCGGCAAGGCGGCGTGGGCCGGCGAGAAGGGCGAGAAGGCAAAGGCCGACATCCCGGTGGGCCGTTTCGCCCAGCCCGAGGAGGTCGCGGCGCTCATCGCATTCCTCGCCGGCGACGACGCCGCGATGATCACCGGGAGCAACTACCTCATCGACGGAGGATTCACGACGGTCTGACGGGTGTGTGAAGAGGCGGCACGGAGTCGAACGAACGTCCGCGCCCTGGGTGTCAGCTCCGGAGCCAGGCCCAGGCGACATCCTGGTCGTCGAAGGACGCCGCCGCCTCCCCGTAGAACGGGGCGGCCAGGTGGGCGAGGTGCTCCTGCCACTTCGTGTGGCCGACGATGGCCATGCGCGCGACCTTCTCATGGACCTCGTGGCCGAAGCGCTGGTCGGCGCCCCGCGCGCCGACCCGCTCCCACCCGAAGGCGGTGAGGTCGAGCATCAGCTTCACCGTGCCGTGCTCCTCGACCGCGGCCTCGACCGCGAGCGCAAGACGTCGTAGTCAGCCGGAGGTGGCGGCCGGAAGCCGATTCCGTGGCGTCAGGCGAGCGGGAGGATGCGGGCGCGAACCCACGCCGCCACCACGTCGAGGTCGACCGTGCCCGCCGCGATCTCCCGAAGGAACCGGTCGGCCTCGGCCACGTCATCGACCACGAGATCGACGTCGTTGAGTACGAGGAACGCCACCGTCACGAACCACGCCAGTCGCTTGTTCCCGTCGGCCAGCGGATGGTTGCGCATCACCGCGAGCAGGAGCGCCGCGGCCTTCTCCTCCAGCGTCGGATGCACCTCCTCGCCGAACACCGGCATCGGTGCGGCGAGCGCCGACAGCATCAGGTTCCGTCCGCGCGCACCGTCCTTGAAGTGGAACCCCTCCTCGTCGAGCAGCACCTCGACGTCTTCGGGGTCGAGGTACTCGACCTCCCGGCCCGACGTCACCGCGCGAGGCGGTCGAGCAGGTCGGCGTCGCGGGAACGGACACGATCGAATGCCGCGCGCGTGCGCGCGGACTTGTCGGCGCGGGCTGCGAAGTCCTCGAGCGCGATCTGCACGACCTCGGTCTTCGAGCGCCCGAACTTCGTCGCCAGTGCCTCGAGCAGCTCGTCGTGAGCCTCATCGAGTCGCAGGGTCATCGCCACGGCGCACTCCTTCCGTCGGGCACCATGCTACCGCGTGGTATCAGTTTGATACCATGCCGACCAAGAGAAGACCGGACCGCTCCTTCGACACCTCCGCGCCACTACGTTTTCGTAATGCGACGCGTTGATTACGACACCGTAGTCAACGGTGTGAACTAGCTATTCGGGTGCAAGTCCGGCGGCGGGGGCGCGTCAGGCACCCGGAGCGGGCCAGCCGCGAGGATCCGCTCGACCATGCCCCACGCGCGATTGCTGAGCGAGTCGCCGGGGAAGTACTCGCTGTAGAGCGCGTCGGCGACCTCAACGGATTCGATACCGCACACGGCGAGCAACTGGCGAATGTCGTCGGTGTCGCGGCCCGGCCTGCTGGCCTTGAGCTTCATGGCAAGCAATGCGTCGGCCGGCGCCACCTCGATGGCCACCGGGCCGTCGCGGTGGATCGGCTCCCAGCTGATCGAGCGCCCCCACCACGGCGCGAGCTGGGCAGCTTTGAAGTTCAGCCAGTCGGGCTGCCATCCGCGCCGCTCCGCAACTCGTTCGGCTGCCGCGACCACGGCCACTTCATCGCCGGGGCTCACTTGCACGGCGTCGAGGTCGACCGTCGCACGACGGTCGAAGTGCCGCAGAACGAGCGCACCGCCCCCGACGATGCGCAGCCCGACGGGAGCACCGGCGGCATGCAACTCATCGACGAGCTCGCGGAGCCCGTCGATGAGGTCAGCTCGGTTGAGCAGAGTCACACGCTCTCCAGGGTGTCGCGCCAGATGAACACGCCGTGCTCGAGGAATTCGGTCGGCACGTCACCATGCGCCGGCACGGGGTCTGCCGGGTCGACGAGCAGCGGTCGCGCGCGCTCGAGACGCCGAGTTGCAGAGCTCGTCCACGCGGGGGCGGGCACACCCTCTTGGTTGAGCCGGTACTCGACGAGTGCGGCAATGGCAGAGTCCCAGGTCTTCGAGCCGGTCAGCTCCGGCTCGGTGACGGCAAGAATGCCGCGCAGCAGGCCGCCCTCCCCCACGAGGTTGTCATTCATCTGGATGAAGTACCGGAATGCCAGCTGGAGATCGTCACGCGCAAGCGCCTGCCGGATCTCGGCGGTGATCGTCGCGACATCATCGCGAGTGGTCGCAGCCGCGTAGAGCCGATGCCCGGCCCCGGCGAGCAGGCGCTGTGCCGTGCCGTAGCGCGGATCCTCATGCGCGCTCTCCGCGATTGCGACACGGCTCTGCGAGAGCCCAGCGCGCCGTGCAAGCTCTCGCTGGGAGTAGCGGCGCGCACGACGCGCTGAGCGCACCAAGGTTGCGATCTCAGTCATGGTCACCACCTGCTCGCTGGATGATTCGGTATACCTATTTATAGTACCGCTAATTGCTACCGCCGTCGTCAGTTGCCAACAGAGCCGCCTCGACACATCGCCCCGCGACAGGCAGGATGCCCCGTGTGACCAACACGCGCAGGCGGTACCGGAGAATCCTGCGGTTCGCCGCGCGCGTCATCGTGCAGACGTGGTGGTTCGAGCTCGTGTTGCCGCGATTCGGGCTCGCGAAGGCAGCGGCGAACGGCCGGGCCGCCCGCCTGACCGGCGTCGCCCGGCGCTTCCACGCGCTCGCGGTCGACCTCGGCGGCCTCATGATCAAGGTCGGCCAGTACATGTCGTCGCGCCTCGACGTGCTGCCGCCCGAGATCACGAGCGAGCTCGCCGGCCTGCAAGACGAGGTGCCGCCCGTGCCGTTCGACGACCTGCGCGCACTCGCCGAACACGAGCTGCGGATGCCCCTCGAGCGCGCCTACACGTCATTCGACGCGGATCCGCTGGCAGCGGCATCCCTCGGCCAGGCCCACCGCGCGCGCCTCTCCCCCATCGACGCCGCCGACACCGGACTCGACGACGCCGTCGTCAAGGTGCAGCGCCCCGGCATCGAGACGATCGTCGACGTCGACCTCGCGGCGCTCCGCCGCATCGCCGGCTGGCTCAGCCGCGTGCGATTCGTCGCGCGCCGCGTCAACGCGCCCGCGCTCGTCGAGGAGTTCGCCACCACCAGCCTCGAGGAGATCGACTACCTGCACGAGGCGCAGAACGCCGTGCGCTTCGCCGAGGCCTTCGCCGACGATCCGCGCGTCGCCGCCCCCGAGGTCGTCTGGGAGCGCACCACGCGCCGCGTGCTCACCCTCGCCGACGTCACCGCCATCAAGATCAACGACCGCGACGCGCTCATCGCCGCCGGCATCGACCCCAAGTCCGTCGCCCACGAGTTCGCGAACGTCATGTTCGACCAGCTCTTCCGCGACGGGTTCTTCCACGCCGACCCGCACCCCGGCAACATCTTCGTCACCCCGGTCGAGGGGCGAGCGGATGCCTCTGAGCCCGCGCCCGTTGCCGGAGCAGGCGGCTCAGGGGCATCCGCTCAGTCGTCTCACGGACCTGCTACCGGGCCGGCCTGGCAGCTCACCTTCATCGACTTCGGGATGATGGGCGAGGTGCCCGACGGGCTGCGGCGCGGGCTGCAGCAGCTCATGATCGCGATCGCGTCGCGCGACAGCAAGCGCATGGTGCAGAGCATCCAGGACGTGGGCGTGCTGCTGCCGTCGGCCGAGACCGCCGAGCTCGAGCGGGCCATGACCGAGCTGTTCGCGCGCTTCGGCGGCATGGGCTTCGCCGAGCTCCAGAAGGTCGACGAGCGCGAGCTGCGCCGCTTCGCGATCGAGTTCGGCGAGGTCGTGCGCGGGCTGCCGTTCCAGCTGCCCGACAACTTCCTGCTGATCATCCGCGCGATGTCGCTGACGTCGGGCATGTGCAGCTCGCTCGACCCGGAGTTCAACATCTGGGATGCGGTGGAGCCGTACGCGGCTCGGCTGCTGGCGGATGAGCGCGGGAACCTCGTGCAGGCGTTCGGTAAGGAGGCGTGGTCGCAGGTGACGACCGCGGCGCGGCTGCCGGGGCGGTTGGATGCGCTCGTCACGCGCGCCGAGGAGGGGCGGCTCGTCGCGAGCGCGCCGGCGCTCGAGCGCCGCGTCGATCGGCTCGAGCGGCTGGGGCGGCGGGTGGTCTCGGCCGTGCTGTTCGTCGGGCTGTTCGTGGGCGGTGTACTGCTGAGGGCGGATGCGCCGTTGTGGGGCGGCATCCTGATGGGCGTATCGGCGGTGCCGCTGCTGCACGCGGTGCTCGGCGGGGTGCTGGGGCGGCGCGGGCGGGACTGACCTGACGCCTTGGCAGGTGCGATCCGACACCGCCGGTGTGATGATGGCAAAGGGGGCAGCACATGGCGCGAACGAGTGGGGACTCGGACCGGATGGGCGAGCAGCCCGCCGTGCGGGCGGGCGTGCGGCGCTGGTGGCTGATCGCCGGCGGCGTGCTCACCGCGATCGTGGTGGGGTTCTTCGTGGCAGCGCTGTCGCTGAACGCGGCGATCGCGACCACGGGGATCATCGTGTGCGGCGGCCTCTACCTCGCCCTGGTGCTCAGCGCCGTCGCCATCCGGTCTCCCCGCGCACGCGGCGTGGCGATGGCGGTCGCGATGATCCTGCTCGCCGTGAGCTCACTCGGGCTGCTGATCGTGCTCGCTGCCGCCGAGTCCGCGTCGGGGGCGTGATCGCCGGCGCCGCCGGTTCCGGCACCGCCTGGCCGCATGCTCAGTCGTCGCCCCGGTCCCCGATGTTCAGCGCGCCCTTGACCCGCTCGACCCCACTGGTCGCCATCGCCACGACGGAGTCCTTCACGACGTCGACCCCGTGCGGGTCGCCCTTCAGCAGCGACACTGCGGTGTTCTTCGCGTACTCGGCGCTGATGTGTGCCGGCAGCGGCGGCACGTTGCGACTCACGACCGCATCGATGACCGTCACCCCGTCGTGCGCGAACGCCGCGTCGATCGCGGCGGCGACCTCGTCGTCGTCATCGACGCGCACCCCGCGGAACCCGAGCAGCTGCGCGTACCCGGCGTAGTCCATCGACTCGACGTCCTGCGCGGCACGCCACACCGGGTTCGCGTCCTCGGTGCGCATCTCCCACGACACCTGCGCGAGGTCGTCGTTGTGCATCACGAGCACCACCAGTTGCCGGTTCGGCCACAGGTGCTGGTACTTCTTCACCGTGATGAGCTCGTTCATCCCGAGCATCTGGAAGGCGCCGTCGCCGATGGTGCACACGACCGGGCGATCCGGGTAGGCGAACTTCGCCGCCACCGCATACGGCATGGCCGCCATCATCGTCGCGAGCCGACCGGACAGGTCGCCGCGCATGCCCCGGCGCAGGCGGATGTGGTGGCCGTACCAATCGACGGTGGTACCGGCATCCGCCGTGACGATCACATCGTCGGGCAACCGTGCGTTCAGCTCGTGGAAGAACCTGCGCGGGTTCGCGCCGTCGTCGTAGGTCGCCAGCGCCTGCGCCTCCATCTCACGCTCCCAGCCCGCCATCTCGTCGGCCACCTGCTCCTGCCACGACAGGTCGTCGGTCTGCTCGACGAGCGGGTTCAGCGCCCGGAGCGTGGCGCCGGCGTCGCCCCACAGATTCGATTCCGTCGGATAGCGGGTGCCGAGCGCGTCGGGCTTGAGATCGATCTGAATCGCGCGCGCCGAGCCGCTCGCGGGCAGGTACTCGCCGTACGGATAGTTGGTCCCGAACATGACCAGGGTGTCGCACCGACGCATCTGATGGAGGCTGGGAAGCGACCCCAGCAACCCGAGGTGCTGCGTGTGGTGCGGCACGTCCGAGGGCACCACGTCCTTTCCGCGGAGCGCCGTCACGATGCCGGCACCCGACCGTGCGGCCAGCTCCAGCACCTCGTCGGTCGCGCCGGTGGCCCCGGCCCCCACCAGCAGCGTGACCCGCTCGCCCGCGTTGATGATGGCGGCCGCGCGCCGCAGCTCCTCCTCGGGCGGGGTGACGGCGGCGGACGCCGGGATGGTGCTCGAACGGGAGACCCAGTGCTCCTCGGGCGGTTCGACGGCATCCATCGCCTGCACGTCGTGAGGCAGGACGACCACGGCGGGCTGCAGCCGCAGCCGGGCAGTGCGGAACGCGGTGTCGATGACGACGCCGGCCTGCTCGGGCGTCACGATGGTCTGCACGTAGCACGCGACATCCTGGAACACCCGCTCGAGGTGGTTCTCCTGCTGCACCGCGGTTCCCATGGCCGCGAGGCCCTGCTGGCCGACGATGGCGACGACGGGCTGGTTGTCCATGGCCGCGTCGTAGAGGCCGTTGAGCAGGTGGAAGGCGCCGGGCCCGGATGTCGCCACGCAGACGCCGACCTCGCCGGTGAACTTCGCGTGCGCGGTCGCCATGAGCGCGCAGATCTCCTCATGAGTGGGGCGGATGTAGCTGATGCCGTCGCCCGAGCGGTCGGCCTCCGCCAGCGCACCGTCGAAGGCGCCGATGCCGTCGCCGGGGTAGCCGAAGACACGGGTGACCCCCCACGTTCCGAGCCGGTCGATGAGTGCGTCGCTGACGTTGGTGGCCATGTCCGGACCATTCGCCCCTTCGCGCCCGAACGGAACCCCCTGTCGGGTGCTGGGCCATCGACATACAATGCGAGTCCGAGGTCGGTTCCCCCGCCGGCAGCACCCGAACACAGGTGCAGCCTCGCGCCGCACCGATTCGACGGGACGGATCATGACCGAACGGCCTTCAGACCCGCACAACATGCATGGCGACCCCGACGGGGACGTCGAGGCGGACACCGCATCGGGCGGGCCCCCGGAGCCTGCCGAGCCCCCGCAGACCCGGCCGGAAGAGCCCGACGCGCCGCCGGAGCCGACGAGCGGCGACGGCGACGAGGACGCCGAAGGCGAGCCGCGCGACGGGTAGCTCTCGCCGCCCGTCGACTCCACGCCTGTTCGCGTTTGGAGTGGATCGGGCGGCGGCTGGCTGATCAGGGCTAGCGCGGTTGCCCGGGTTGCCGCGGTACGAGCAGAGTCGCAGCAGATCGCACGGCGGTTCGATCCCACGCACGGGGGTGCCAGATGAAGGTCCAGCACGCACAGAAGCAATCACGGCGACGGGGGCCACTCTGGCTCGGCGCCGCAGCGGCACTGGTCTTCGTCGTCTCCACCAGCAGCGTCGGGCCCGGCGTCGCCGGGAGTTCGGCGATGAACATCCCGAAGACGCTGCCGAAGGCCGCACGCGCCGCCGTCGAGAGTGGTGTCGACACCGCATCCGTGCAATTCGGCGCATACGCCGACGACTGGTCGAGTGCTGTCCAGCGGCCCCGGTTCAGTCCGCCCAGCGCGCTGAAGGAAGCGCTGCGCGATGTCGACGACGCCGTCGAGGACGGCGTGACGCTCACCGAGGAGGAGCAGCGCCTCATCGACTCGGCGAAGAAGTGGGTCGACGCGTACCAGCTGATGGACCGGTCGTTGAAGCTCGCCGCGGGGTGGAACCTCTCGATTCGAGGCGACGCACTCGAACTTGCTGCGGCGAGCTTCATCCGCGAGCCGACGCCAGCGTTCCGGAAGCACATCGAGGAGAAGACCGAGGCGCTACTCAAGGGCATGATGTGCAAGGCCGCGCGAGATGCACTGGACGAGCTCGGGCAGGCGCAGGCAGAGGACGCCATCGAGACCTACGAGTACATCGGCGAGTACCAGTCCGACGTGGAGGACTACATCGATCGTGCGATCGAGAACTGGCGTGGAGCTCAGGACGTCATCAACGTCGTCGGCCTGGCGAGTGCGTCGGTCCGCACGCACAACGCCCGCGTAGATGCAATCGTCGACGTGATCGAGTCACCGACCGACACGATCGCAGCCGCCAACGTGATCTACTTCCGCTCCTGCGTGCTGCGGAAGTAGCCCCACCCCTCCGCGCCTGACCCGTGTCGATTCCGCGCCTCTTCGATCGTCACCCCTGTGACAGTTCGATACGACGCGGAAGGATACGAACATGCGCTACTCATTCCTGCTCCACTACCCCGAGATGACCGCCGAGGAGCTCGGCCCCGAGGCGCTCGCCGAGGGCATGCGGGCGTTCGACGAGTACATCACGGCGCTCGACGCAGCCGGCGTGCTCGTCGGCGCCGAGGTGCTGCGACCCGTCTCGGCGACGACCACGATCAGCCTCGCGACCGGTGAGCTCGTCGTGCAGGACGGCCCGTTCGCCGACACGCACGAGAAGCTCGGCGGCGTCGTCGACATCGACGTGGACGACCTCGATGCCGCGATCGCCTGGGCGCAGCAGGCGCCGCCGGCCGCCTACGGGCACGTCGAGATCCGGCCCGTCGCGACCTGGGTCGAAGACGCCCGGTGGACGGCGTACGAGCACCACTGATGCCCGAGGCCGACGGCGCGGTCGAGCAGGTCGTACGCAGGTCGTACGGCCGACTCGTCGCGCTGCTGGCGGCCGGCACCCGCGACATCGCGCTCGCGGAGGATGCGCTCGCCGACGCGCTCGAGCGTGCGCTCACGCGCTGGCCGGTCGATGGCGTGCCCGACAACCCCGACGGCTGGCTGCTCGCCGTCGCACGCAATCGCCTGCGCGACCTGCTCGGCGCAGCGGCACGGAGAACGTCGGTCGAGCTGGAGGAGGGAGCGGATGCCGTGGACGAACGCGACCTCGACGCCTGGGTCACCCGCGCCGACGTGATCCCCGATCGGCGGCTCGAGCTGCTCTTCGCCTGCGCGCATCCGGCGATCGACGCCGGCATCCGCACGCCCCTCATGCTGCAGGCCGTGTTCGGATTCGACGCCGCCCGCATCGGCGCCGCATTCGACGTCGAGCCCAAGGCGATGGCGCAGCGCCTCGTGCGCGCCAAGCGTCGCATCCGTGACACCGGCATCGCCTTCCGCATCCCGACCCGAGCCGAGATGCCCGGCCGCCTCCCCGCCGTGCTCGAGGCGATCTACGGCGCCTACGCCATCGACTGGCGCGACCAGGGCGACGCCTACCGCGACTCGCTCGCCGACGAAGCCCGCTGGCTCGCCGTGCTGCTGGCGACCCTGCTCGAAGGCGAGGGCAGAGCGGATGCCGAGGCCTGGGGACTCGCGGCACTCCTCACGTTCGCGCAGTCCCGCGCCCCCGCGCGCATCGGCGACCCGTGGCCCGGCATCGACGCGCAGGACCCCGCGCTCTGGGACGCCGAACTCATCGCCGAGGGCGAGGCGCTGCTGCACCGCGCCTCCGCGCTCGGCACTCCCCTGGGCCGGTTCCAGCTCGAAGCGGCGATCCAGTCGGTGCACTGCGATCGCCGGCGCACGGGCGCGGTCGACCGCAAGGCGCTCGTCGCCCTCTACCGCGGGCTCGCCGCCCTCGCGCCCACCCGCGGCGCCCTGGACGCGCTCGACGCGGTGCTGCGCGACTCGGACTCGCCGTAGACCCGTCAAAAGGCTGCGCTCTCACCCCCCATTCCGCACCCTTTTGACGGGTCTGGAACCCGAGCGCACGCCACGGTGCTGAGACCCGTCAGAAAGCTGCGCTCCCAGCCGCGAGAGCGCAGCAATTTGACGGGTCTGGAAACGCAGGTCAGGCGAGCGGCGAGGGCGCCGGCGAGAGGACCGAGTCGACGATCGCCTCGATGGCGAACTCCGAGGCGCGGGCGAGGTCGACCGCGTCGGGGTCGAGCAGCCACTGCACCTGCAGGCCGTCCATGACGGCCAAGATCGACGCCGCCGCGAGGTCGATCGTTTCAGTCTCGGCCACGCCGCGCTCGGCGCAGACCTCGCGGAATGCTTCGGCGACCTGGCCGCGCAGCACCGAGTAGCGCTTGAGGAAGTACTCGCGACCCGGGTGGTCGTCGGTCACCGACTCGGCCGAGAGCACGACGAAGGCCTGCACGATGCCGGCGCGGTGCGCGTTGATCATCGCGGTGCGCACGAGGTGGCGGAACAGTTCGATGCCGCCGGGGATGTGCTGCTCCTCGAGGCCCTCGACGTCGGTCGCGTCGCGGTGGTCGAGCACCTCGAGCAGCAGGGCGTCCTTCGAGCCGAAGTGATGCAGGATGCCGGCGTGGGTCATGCCCACCTGGTCGGCGATCTCCTGCAGCGTGCCGCCCGCGAAGCCCTTGTTGCCGAAGATCTCGATGGCGGCGTCGAGGATGTCGCGGCGGCGCGCGAGGGTCGCGGGGCGCGAGCGCGGCTGACGTCGCTGACCGCTCACGGTCTCCGTCATGGTCGCACCTCCTCAACAGGGAACACCTGCGTGGAGAGTCTACGCAGGCCCCGTGCCGCAGAATGATCTCCGCGGCATTGCAAAACTTACTGACTTGATTGTAAGTTAACTCAGCAATCACCACGACGCCGGCGTCGACCCTTCGGGGAGGCCCGGCGCCCTGCCACCACCACGAAGGAGAAGCAATGAGGCTCAGTTCCACCCTCGGCACCATCGGCGCCATCGGTGCCGTCGCCGCGCTGGCGCTCACCGGCTGCGCCGCGGGCGACACCGACAGCAGCGCCCCGGCAGCGAGCGGCGCGGCCCTCACCATCGCCAAGCCCGACGGCACCATCAGCACCGAGTCGCACAACCCGTTCCTCGGCGACTCGTCGGCCTCGAAGTACGGCTACGCCAAGGTCATCTTCGAGCCGCTCGCGCTCGTGAACCCCACCGGCGACCTCGGCACCACCCCCTGGCTCGCCGAGTCGGTCGAGTGGAACGAGGACTACACGGCCCTCACCGTCGTGCCCCGCGCGGGCGTGAAGTGGAGCGACGGCACCGACTTCACCGGCGACGACATCGTCTTCACGTTCGACCAGTTCCTGAACGGCACGCTGACCGACACCTCGGGCCTGAACTACGAGGGGGCGACCGTCGACGGCGACGCGATCACCCTCACGTTCGCCGACTCGAAGTACGTCTCGCAGTCGCGCGTGCTGCACACCCCGATCGTGCCCAAGCACATCTGGGAGAACATCGACGACCCGAACACCGACCCGCTGACCGGCGAGGGCATGGCGGTCGGCACCGGCCCCTACGTGCTCGACAACTGGTCGACCGAGTCGGTCACCCTCATCGCGAACCCCGACTACTGGGGCGGCGAGCTGTCGGTGCCCGCGCTGAACTACGTCTCCTACGGCGACAACGCGGCCCTCACCACCGCGCTCGTCTCGGGCGAGGCCGACTGGGCGCAGGCGTTCATCCCGCAGATCGAGGACAGCTACCTGTCGGCCGACGAGGACAACCACTTCCTCGCCTCCCCCACCGCGGGCGCCGGCACCCTGTTCCTGAACCTGCAGACCGAGCCGTTCGACGACCCGGCGCTGCGCAAGGCGCTCGCCTACACGATCGACCGCCAGGCCTACGTCGACATCGCCCGCGAGGGTGCGAGCACCCCGATCTGGAGCGTCACCGGGCTGAGCGGCCTCCTCGAGTCGGAGATCCTGCCCGAGTACGCCGGCGAGGAGTACTCGGTCGACGTCGACACGGCCCGCGGCATCCTCGAGGACGCCGGCTACACCTGGGAGGACGAGGCCCTGATCGACCCCGACGGCGACGCCGTGTCGTTCTCCATCTCGGTTCCGGCCGGCTGGAGCGACTGGAACACCGAGCAGGCGCTCATCGCCGAGGAGCTCGACGCCGCGCTCGGCATCGAGGTCAACGTCGACCAGCCCGACTGGGGCGGCTGGGACGCCGCTCGCCAGGAGGGCACCTTCCAGGCGATCATCCACTGGCTCGAGGACACGGGCAACGCCTACGGCCTGTACACCTCGACGATGGACCCGAAGTGGATCGTCGACGACCGTGCGCAGTTCAACTTCGGCCGCTTCGACGACCCCGCGGTCACCGAGGCGCTGAACACCTACGCCAACGCCTCCTCCGATGAGGAGCGCGAGGCGGCGCTCGAGGTCATGCAGACCGCGTTCGTCGAGAACGTGCCGGCCATCCCCCTCGGCTCGCACCCGCTGCTCGGCGAGTACAACACCCGCAACTACGTCGGCTGGCCGGAGGAGGGCAACCTCTACGCCTCGGCCGACCCGACGCAGCCGGGCATCGTGCAGATCCTGACGCAGCTCCAGCCCGCGGGCTGATCCCCCTGAGGGCGGGGCGGATGCTTCGAGGCATCCGCCCCGCCTACCTGTCGGGCATCACGAAAGGAACCACCCCGATGAGAGACACCCTGCTCTCCGTGCGCGACTTCTCGGTCGTGTACGACGTCGACCCGCCCGTGGCGGCGGTGCGGAACGTCAGCCTCGACCTGCAGCGCGGCGAGATCCTCGGCCTCGCCGGTGAGAGCGGATGCGGCAAGACGACGCTCGCCTACGGGGTGCAACGCCTGCTCAAGGCACCCGCCGTCATCACGAGCGGGTCGGTCACCTTCCACGACGCCTCCGGCGAGGACATCGACGTCAACGCACTCGACCCCGACGCGATGCGCCGGTTCCGCTGGGACAAGGTCTCGATGGTCTTCCAGGGCGCGATGAACTCGCTCAACCCGGTCGCGACCATCGGGGCGCAGCTCGACGACGTGTTCGAGGTGCACCGCCCGGGCATGACGAGCGCCGAGCGCCGCGCCGCCGTGGTCGAGCTGCTCGAGATCGTCAAGGTCGGCGCGCAGCGCTACCGCTCCTACCCGCACGAGCTCTCGGGCGGCATGCGCCAGCGGGTCATGATCGCCATGGCGCTCGCACTGCGGCCGCAGCTCATGGTCATGGACGAGCCGACCACCGCACTCGACGTGCTCGTGCAGCGCGAGATCCTCAAGCAGATCTCGGCGCTCCGGCACGAGTTCGGCTTCTCGGTCGTGTTCATCACGCACGACCTCCCCCTGCTGCTCGAGATCAGCGACCGCATCGCGATCATGCGCGACGGCCGCATCGTCGAGCTCGCCACCGCCGAACGCATCTGGAACGACCCCCAGGACGCCTACACGAAGACCCTGCTCGAGTCGTTCCCGCGGCTCACCGGGGAGAAGGGGATGGTGCTGCGATGACCACCCTCGAGTTCGACGCCGTCACCAAGGTGTACTCGGTGCGCGGCGCCGGCCACATCACCGCCCTCGACGACGTGAGCTTCACGCTCACCTCGGGCCAGACGATCGGCCTGGTCGGCCAGTCCGGCAGCGGCAAGTCCACGATCGCGAAGATCCTCACCCAGCTCGAGACCCCCACGAGCGGCGAGGTCCGCCTCGACGGCCAGCCGATCCCGCGGCGCGGCAAGGGCCTGCGCGCCTACCGTCAGCAGCTGCGCATGGTCTTCCAGGACCCGTTCGCGTCGCTCAACCCGTACCACTCGATCCGCTACCACATCCAGCGCCCGCTGCGGCTCGACAAGGTGGTGCCGAAGGCGCAGGAGGATTCCGAGGTGCGCCGCCTGCTCGAACGCGTGCGCCTCGACGCCGACAGCGTGATCGACCGCCGCCCGCACGAGCTCTCCGGCGGCCAGCGCCAGCGCGTCGCCATCGCCCGCGCCCTCGCCTCCCGCCCGAAGCTGCTCGTCGCCGACGAGCCGGTCTCGATGCTCGACGTGTCGATCCGCCTGGGCATCTTGAACCTGCTCGCCGACCTGCAGCGCGAGGAGGGCCTCGGCGTGCTCTACATCACGCACGACCTGGCCACCGCCCGCCACTTCAGCGACGAGATCCTCGTGCTGAACCAGGGGCGCGTGGTCGAGCGCGGCCCCGCCGACGACGTGATCCTCCGCCCGCAGGACCCGTACACCCAGGCCCTCCGCGCGGCCTCCCCCGACCCCGACCACTTCTTCGCGACCACGACCGGCCACCACGGAGGTGCAGCATGACCGCGGTCCAGCCCCCGCATCCGACCGAGCAGTCGACGGATACCCCGGAGCGCACGCCCGACGCCGTCGAAGCCGGCACCACCGCCCACCGCGTCACCAAGGGCCGCTCGCGCGTGCCGTGGCGCTTCCTCGGCGGACGCGCCGTGTTCTACGCCTTCACCCTGTGGGCCGCGATCACCATCAACTTCTTCCTGCCCCGCATGATGAAGGGCGACGCGGTCACGCAGTACCTGTCGCGCAACCGCAACGTCACCCCCGAGGCGGCCGACGCCCTGCGCTCGCTGCTCGGCCTCGACACCGACAAGAGCCTCTGGCAGCAGTACGTCGACTACTGGGCACTGCTGCTGCAGGGCGACCTCGGCGTCTCGCTGCTGCACGGCCTGCGCCCGGTGACCGAGGTCATCAGCCAGTCGCTGCCGTGGACCATCGGCCTGGTCGGCTTCGCGACCATCGTGTCGTTCGCGGTCGGCACCATCGGCGGCGCCATCGTCGGCTGGCGACGCGGCAGCCGGCTCGACGCGCTCGTGCCGATCACCACGTTCCTCAGCACCATCCCCTACTTCTGGCTCGGGCTGCTCGCCATCGCCCTGTTCTCGGTGAACCTCGGCTGGTTCCCGATCGGCAAAGCCTACGGCGTCGGCGTGAGTCCGGCGTTCACGCCTGAGTTCATCGGCCAGGTGATCCACCACGGCACGCTGCCGGCGGTGACGATCATCATCGCGTCGCTCGGCGGCTGGATGCTCGGCATGCGCAACATGATGCTCACCGTGCTCGACGAGGACTACGTCATGGTCGCCGAGGCGAAGGGCATGCCGAGCCACCGGGTGCTCTGGCGCTACGCGGCCCGCAACGCGGTGCTCCCCCAGATCCAGAGCTTCGCGCTGTCGATCGGCTTCATCGTCGGCGGCACGATCGTGATGGAGATGGTCTTCAGCTACCCGGGCGTCGGCAAGCTGCTGCTGGATGCCACCAATGCGAAGGACTACGCGCTGATGCAGGGCGTCTTCCTGGTGATCACCATCTCGGTGCTGCTGGCGAACCTCCTCGCCGACCTCGCCTACGCATTCCTCGACCCGCGCACCCGCCAGACGGAGGGCTGATCCATGGACACCATCGTGAACGAGCGAGCGACGAAGCGCCCGGCGGGCGTGCCGGCGACCGCGACGATCCGCACCAGCGAGGCATCCGACCGCCCCGAGCCCCCCAAGCGCGCCGGCTTCGGCGCGAAGCTCGGCTCCGCCTTCGCCATGTTCCGCAACGGCAAGTCGATCGCGGGCCTGTCGATCCTCGGGTTCTTCGTGCTCGTCGCGATCTTCGCCGACGTGCTCGCGCCGTACTCGCCCACCGCGCTCGACAACACCGCGCGCTTCCAGCCGCCGTCGGCCGAGCACTGGCTCGGCACCACGCACATCGGCGAGGACGTGCTCAGCCAGGTCATCTACGGCACGCGCGGCGTGATCGTCGTCGGCTTCCTCGCCGCGATCATCGCGACGCTCATCGCGATCGTCGTCGGCGTCGTCTCCGGGTACGTGCGCGGCTGGCGCAGCGAGAGCCTCTCGGCCCTGACGAACGTGTTCCTCGTGATTCCCGGCCTGCCGCTCATCATCATCGTCGCGTCGATGTTCGAGGACCCGCCGCTGGTGGTCATCGCCGGCGTGCTCGGCCTCATCGGCTGGGCCTGGGGCGCGCGCGTGCTGCGCGCGCAGACGATGTCGCTGCGCAACCGCGACTTCATCCAGGCCGCGCGCGCCAACGGCGAGCCGCTGCGCCGCATCATCACGATCGAGATGCTGCCGAACCTCATGGCGCTCATCGCCGCGAGCTTCGTCGGCACGGTGACCGCCGCGATCCTCGCGCTCACGACGCTGTCGTACATCGGCGTGATCCCGGTCACGACCTACAACTGGGGCACCATCCTCAACTGGGCGAGCGCGCAGGGCGCGTTCCGCCAGAACCAGTGGTGGTGGTACCTGCCCCCGGGCCTGTGCATCGCCGCCATCGGCGTCGCGCTGTCGCTCATCAACTTCGGCATCGACGAGTACGTGAACCCGCGACTGCGGTCGGCGGGCGAGCGGGCGCGCGCGATGAAGAAGAAGGGCATGAGCGTCAACGACACCGTGACCGCGGTGCGGTCGGCGCCCACCACCGAGCCCGCGGCGGCCGACGCGTCCACCACCACGGCGGCCGCCGCGCCCCAGACCACCCAGACCACGACCACCGAGACCACCTCCCCCAAGACCGGAGCCACCACGTGACCACGGCCGACATCGCCACCCCCGTCTACCTCGACCCGAGGCATCCGGTCGCCGACCGCATCGCCGACCTGCTCTCGCGCATGACCGTCGAGGAGAAGGTCGGGCAGATGCTGCAGCTCGACGCCCGCGACGACGTCGAGGAGCAGGTGCTGCGCCAGCACGTCGGGTCGATCCTGCACGCCTCGCCCGAGCGGCTCGCCCTCGCGCACGAGCTCGTGGCGCAGACGCGCCTGCGCATCCCGCTGCTCGTGGGCGAGGACTGCATCCACGGCCACTCGTTCTACGAGGGCGCGACGATCTATCCCACGCAGCTCGGCATGGCCGCGTCCTGGGACGCCGACCTGCTCGAGCGCGTCGCCCGCGCGACCGCGGAGGAGGTGTCTGCGACCGGCGTGCACTGGACGTTCTCGCCCGTGCTCTGCATCGCCCGCGACCTGCGCTGGGGGCGCATCAACGAGACCTTCGGCGAGGACCCGTTCCTCATCGGCGAGCTCGCGTCGGCGATGGTGCGCGGCTACCAGGGCGGCGGGCCCGACGACGACACCGCCATCCTCGCGACCGCGAAGCACTTCGCCGGGTACTCCGAGACGCAGGGCGGGCGGGATGCCTCCGAGGCCGACCTCTCCCCCCGCAAGCTGCGCTCCTGGTTCCTGCCGCCGTTCGAGCGCGTGGCGAAGGAGGGCTGCCGCACCTTCATGCTCGGCTACCAGACCACCGACGGCGTGCCGATCACCGTCAACGACTGGCTGCTGAACGACGTGCTGCGCGGCGAGTGGGGCTACACCGGCACCCTCATCACCGACTGGGACAACGTCGGCCGCATGGTCTGGGAGCAGCAGGTGCAGCCCGACATCGTGCACGCGGCCGCGGCCGCCGTGAAGGCCGGCAACGACATGATCATGACGACGCCCGGGTTCTTCCGCGGCGCGATCGAGGCGATCGAGCGGGGCCTCCTCGCAGAGGCGGACCTCGACCGGGCGGTCTCGCGCATCCTCCTGCTGAAGTTCGAGTTCGGGCTCTTCGAGGACCCGCGGCGACCGGATGCCTCGCGCATCGCCGCCTCGGTCGGCAACGCGTCGCACGCGGGCCTGAACCTCGAGGCCGCGCGCCGGTCGCTCGTGCTGCTGCGCAACGACGGGCTGCTGCCGCTCGTGTCGGGTCGGGCATCGGATGCCTCGGGGCGCGCGATCGACGAGGGCGCGCCGCGCCGGGTCGCCGTCATCGGCCCGCTCGCCGACGACGCGCAGACGCAGCTCGGCGACTGGGCGGGCAACTCCGGCCAGGCCGACTGGCTGCCCGAGGGGCATCCGCGTGCCATGATCACGACCGTCGTCGACGGCCTGCGCGACACCGTGCCCGCCGACTGGTCGGTGGAGTTCGCCGAGGGCGCCCGCATCCTCACCCTCGAGGAGGACCCGGAGGGCGCGACATTCCCCGACGGCCAGCCGCGGCCCCCGGTGGTCGTGCCGTGTGCACCGGATGCCGCGCTCATCGACTCGGCTGCGGCCGCCGCCGCGCGCAGCGACGTCGCCGTCGTCGTCGTGGGCGACCGCGTCGAGCTCGTCGGCGAGAGCCGTTCGACCGCGACGCTCGAGCTCGTCGGCGACCAGGTCGCGCTGCTCGACGCCGTCGCCGCGACGGGCACGCCGTTCGTGGTCGTGCTGCTCGCGTCGAAGCCGCTCGTGCTGCCGCCGTCGGCCGACCGCGCCGCCGCCTTGCTCTGGGCCGCGAGCCCGGGCATGCAGGGCGGGCGGGCGATCGCCGAGGTGCTGCTCGGGCTCGTCGAGCCGAGCGGGCGCCTGCCGATCTCGTTCGCCCGGCACGTCGGGCAGCAGCCGACGTACTACAACCAGATCCGCGGGCAGCACGGCACCCGGTACGCCGACCTCACGCAGCGCCCGGCGCACGTGTTCGGCGAGGGGCTGACGTACACGACGGTCTCGTACGAGGCGCTGCGCGTCGTCGGCGACTCGTTCGGGCCCGACGACGTGGTGCGGGCGACGGTGCGCGTGACGAACACGGGCGCGCGTCCGGCGCGCGAGGTGGTGCAGGCGTACGTGCGCGACCAGGTCACGTCGGTGAGCTGGGCCGACCGCGAGCTGAAGGCGTTCCGCCTCGTCGACCTCGAGCCCGGCGAGTCGCGAGTCGTGTGGATCGAGGTGCCCGTCGCCGACTGCACCCTGGTCGACGCCGCCGGCACGCGCATCGTCGAGCCCGGCACGTTCGAGCTCCTCGTGGGCCCGTCGTCGCGCACCGACGACCTCCTCGCCGCCCCGTTCACGGTCGCGGCCTCGTAGCGGATCGGTCAGGCGACGAAGGAGAGGCCGAAGAGGATCAGCCACCAGAGGCCGAGGCCCGCGATGAGGGCGAGCGCCATCTGCTGGGTCTTCGTCCAGACGAGCCAGGTCGCGGCCGCGGCGATGAGGGCGGGGAGGGTCTCGGTGAGCGAGATCTCGCCGCGCGGGGCGACGAGCGCGGGCGCGGCGATCGCCGCGAGCACGGCCGGCGCGACGTGCGGCAGGTACCGCTCGAGCACCTTCGGGGGCTTCGCCTCCTTGCCGACGAGGAACGCCGCACGCATCGCGTACGTGCCGAGGCCGACGACGACGAGGGTGAGGAACTCGGTCATGCTGCCTGCATCCGTTCGGTCAGTGCCCCCGCGATCATGCCGACGATCGCCGCGGCGATCAGGCCGAGGCCCAGCGGCAGCGGCGCGGCGATGATCGCGACGATGCCGGCCGTCGCCGCGGACACGTAGGCGGGGCGGCCCTTGAGGGTCGGCAGGAGCAGGAGGAGGAAGGTGAGCGGCGCCGCGAGCTCGAGCGGCAGCGATTCGGGCAGCACCGCGCCGAGCAGCACGCCGGCACCGGTGAGGATCATCCAGCCGGCCCAGGTCACGAACGACATCGCCAGGTAGTAGCGCAGGCGAGCGGTCGAGTCTTCAGCCTTGCCCTCGTAGCGCGCGATCGCGAGCGCGTACATCGGGTCGGCGAGGAAGTACGCGCCGCCGGCGCGCGTGCCCCGACCCCAGTCGCGCCAGTACGGTGCGAGCGACGCGCTGTACAGGAGGTGCCGGGAGTTCACGACCAGGGCCGTGATCACCACGATGACCGGCGCCGCGCCCTCCGACAGGAGCTGCACCGACACGAGCTGCGAGGCACCGGCGACGATGAGGGGCGACGACGTCCACGCGACGAACGGGTCGACGTTCAGCGAGGCGAGGGTCGCACCGAGCGCCAGCCCGAACGGGATGTACGCGATCACGACGGTCAGCGCATCGCGCACGCCGTCGCGCACCGGGTGCACGCGCGGGAGGTCGGTCACGGCAGCCTCCCCCGATTGCGCTCTCGGAGCGACATCCTCCCACCGTTGGCGCGGCCCGCGCGAGGGCCAATCCACGCTGCGCGGCTCGCTGACCGTGCTCACCGAGTACTTAACGTGCGTGATTGCGCATCGCGATTCCGCACTTCGCGTACTCGGTACGAGCGGATGCCCCCGCCAGCGGGGACGGATCGCTCAGAGCATTCGCCGCAGGAAGCGGTCGCGGTCGACGAACTGGTGCTTCAGCACGAAGCCGACGTGCAGCGCGATCGCGATGAGCAGCAGCACCTGCGACGCGACGTGTACGCCGACCAGCAGGTCGTCGTCGACGAGGTCGAGCGGTGCCACCCACTCGGCGCGGTCGGCGACCTCGAAGTCCTCGCCCGAGAGCAGCACGAGCGCCAGCCCGCTCGACGGCATGACGATGAGCAGTGCGTAGAGCGCCCGCTCGGTCCAGGACGCGAAGCGGCGGCCCGCGGCGGAGAGCGTCTCGGGCCACGGCGGCAGCGTGACGATGCGTCGCCAGACGTACCGCATGAGGGTGAGCGCCAGGATGCTGCATCCGATCGCCGCATGCACCGGCAGCAGCAGGTCCTCGTCGCCGTCGTACGCCTCCTCGATCCACGGCTCGAGCAGCCCCTCGGCGCCGGCCATCGCGTACCCCACCGCGTACTGCGCGAGCAGCGCAAGCACCGTGAGCCAGTGCAGCACCCGCGCCACGACCCCGTGCCGGGGCGCCCGTGCGGGTCGCACATCGCTGGCCATGCCCCATCCCACCACGCCCCGGGGCCTAGACCCGTCAAGAGACTGCGCTCTCGCGGCGTATTCCGCGCCCTTTTGACGGGTCTCGGGAACGTACGAGCGAGCGAGCGGAGAGGAGGGGGCGGGTGCCACGCGGCATCCGCCC
>CAJXGN010000024.1 GCA_913053875.1 uncultured Agromyces sp.
GCCCTGAACAGCGCGGGGTTCTTCGCTTTTGCGGGCTACAACGCAGCCCCCCTCCGGTCGTCACGCTTGACGCAGGTCAACATGATTGGAACGGCTCCAGCTAAGGTCGCCGCGACCACGAACAGGCAGTGCGATTCATGAGCATCGCGACACCCACGAAGAACATTCCGGACGACGACGATCAGCCGTTCTACGAGCCGCACCACAAGGTGTATCCGCAGAAGGTCAAGGGCACCTTCCGCCGCGCCAAATGGGTCGTACTGATCATCACCCTCGGCATCTACTACCTGACGCCCTTCATCCGCTGGGACCGCGGTCCCGGCGCGCCCGATCAGGCGGTGCTGATCGACCTGCCGGGGCGCCGGTTCTATTTCTTCTTCGTCGAGATCTGGCCGCAGGAGGTCTACTACGTCACCGGCCTCCTGATCATGGCGGCGCTGGTGCTGTTCCTGATGAACGCGGTGGCCGGCCGGGTCTGGTGCGGATACCTCTGCCCGCAGACGGTGTGGACCGACCTCTTCCTCGCCATCGAGCGTTGGACGGAGGGCGACCGGCGCGAGCGCATCCACAACGACACCGGCAAGATGACGCCGCAGCTCGCGGCGCGAAAGACCCTGAAGCACTTCCTGTGGCTGATGACGGCGTGGTGGACCGGCGGCGCGTGGGTGCTCTACTTCTCCGACGCGCCGACGCTGGTCCATGACCTCGCCACCTTCCAGGCGGCGCTCCACAAGCACACGACCCGGCAGTGGCGCTCCAAGCGCAAGGACCGCACGACGCCGCGCTATTCCTTCGCCGTGCTTTACGACCCGGCCGAGGCGCTGCCGCCATCCGATCAGGCGAGCATCAAGCATTGGGCGCGCATCGCCGAGAAACTCAGCGTCGAGGTCGAGCCGATCACGCGGCGCGACCTGCCGCGGCTCGCCGAGTTCGACGCACTGTTCATCCGCGAGGCGACGTCGATCGACAATCACACCTATCGCTTTGCCCGGCGCGCCGCGCAGGAAGGCATGCCGGTCATCGACGATCCCGTCTCGATGATCCGCTGCACCAACAAGGTCTACCTGAAGGAGCTGCTGACCGCGAACGCCATACCGGTGCCGCCGACGGTGGTCGTCGCCAGCATCGACGACCTCGCCGCCGCCGAGTTCGTCGCGGTCCCCGCGTCGAGCGTCGGCGAGGCCATCGCCCACGCGCCGGCCACCCGCACCGTCATCCACCGCGGACGCGTCGTCGCCCGCAGCACCGTCGACCAGACCATCGCCACGCCGGGGGCAGTCCCGGCGGGCTCCCTCGAGGGAAAGGGGTGAGCGCCGACATGGCCATCACCGAACCCGCCGCCACGACCACGGAGACGAGCACGCTGCTCGACTTCCGCGACGTGCAGCTCACCTATCCGAACGGCACCGTCGCGCTCTCGGGCGTCGACCTCACGGTCGAGCGCGGCGAGTTCGTCACCGTGGTCGGGCCGAGCGGATGCGGCAAGTCGACGTTGCTCCGCATCGCATCGGGACTCGAGCAGGCGTCGCAGGGCGTCGCCTCGGTCGCGACCGACCGCGTCGGCTACGTCTTCCAGGACGCGACGCTGCTGCCCTGGCGGGACGTGCAGTCGAACGTCGAGCTGCTCGCCGAGCTGCAGTGGCAGACGAAGGCCGAGCGCCGTGCGAAGGCGAAGCAGGCGATCGACCTCGTGGGCCTCACCGGCTTCGAGCAGCACCTGCCCCGCCAGCTCTCGGGCGGCATGCGCATGCGCACCTCGCTCGCCCGCTCGCTCACGCTCGACCCCGAGCTGTTCCTCTTCGACGAGCCGTTCGGCGCGCTCGACGAGATCACGCGCGAGTACCTGAACGACGAGCTGCTGAAGCTGTTCGCCGCGCAGCGGTTCGGCGGGCTGTTCATCACCCACTCGGTCTCCGAGGCGGTCTACCTCTCGACCCGGGTCATCGTGATGTCGGGGCGGCCCGGCCGCATCGTCGAGTCGTTCGACGTGCCGTTCCCGATGCCGCGCGACCCCGAGATCCGCTACACCGCCGAGTACGCCGCCCTGGTCGGCGAGGTCTCGCACGCACTCCGGGAAGGACACGGCGCATGAGCAACGACACCGAGCAGGCCCCGGCCGAGGCCCAGGCCCCCGCCGCCGAGCTGGCGGCGGAGGTTCCCACCACCGAGGTCGTCGAGCACGAGCTCTCTCCCGACACCGCCGCACCGGTGCCGCTGCGACGTCGCCGCTCGCGCGGCTACGCCACCTGGGGGCCGCCGCTCGCGGTCGCCGCGCTCATCATCGGCCTCTGGTACTTCGTCGGCGCGGTCATCCTCGACCCGTCGAAGTCCTACCTGCTCCCGCCGCCGCACGACGTCATCGCGACCTACTTCGACCCGAACCTCGGGCCCGAGATGTTCGAGGCGCTCTGGAACAGCGCGGTCGTCGCGCTGACCGGCCTCGCCATCGCGATCGTGCTCGGCGTCGTCTGGGCGATCGCGATGAACCAGGCGAAGTGGATCGAGCGCTCGCTCTACCCGTACGCGGTGATCCTGCAGACCATCCCGATCCTCGCGCTCGTGCCGCTCATCGGCTTCTGGTTCGGGTTCGACTTCACGGCGCGCGTCATCGTGGCCGTGCTGATCGCGCTGTTCCCGATGGTGTCGAACACCCTGTTCGGCCTCCAGTCGGTCGACGCGGGCCAGCGCGAGCTCTTCACCCTCCAGCGGGCCAACCGCTGGACGGTGCTCAAGAAGCTGCAGTTCCCGGCCGCGCTCCCGGCGATCTTCGCCGGCATGCGCATCTCGGCCGGGCTCGCGGTCGTCGGCGCGATCGTCGGCGACTTCTTCTTCCAGCGCGGCACGCCCGGCATCGGCGCGTTGATCTCGAAGTACCAGGCCCGCCTCAACGCGGATCCCCTGTTCGCCTCGATCATCCTCGCGTCGCTGTTCGGCGTCGTCGTGTTCTGGTTCTTCGGCTGGCTCGGCAAGCGGGTCGTCGGCAAGTGGTACGACTTCGCCTGACCGACCGGCCGGATCCACCGGGGCACGCGCACCGTGCGCCCCGGCGCACCACCTCACCACCGCACCATCACCGCACCATCCACCAAGAGGAGAACCCATGCGCAAGCACACGTCCCGGGCGGCCGTCGCCGTCGGCTTCATGGCCGGCACGCTCGCCCTCGCCTCGTGCGCCTCGAGCGGCGACGCGGGCTCGGAGGACACCGGCTCCGACGAGATGACGATCGGCTCGATCGACCTCGCCGCGGCCGGCTGCCCCGCCGACATCCGCATCCAGACCGACTGGAACCCCGAGTCGGAGCACGGCCACCTGTACGAGCTCGTCGGGCCCGACCCCGAGATCGACGACTCGATCAAGTCGGTCACCGGCCCGCTCTACGCGTCCGGCGAGTACACCGGCGTCGACGTGACCATCCTCGCGGGCGGCCCGGCGACCGGCTTCACGCAGCCGAACGCGCAGATGTACAACGACGACTCCATCTTCATGGCGTACGTCGGCACCGACGAGGCGATCGCCCACGCGGGCGACCTGCCCACGGTCGGCGTCTTCGCACCGCTGGAGAAGGACCCGCAGATGATCATGTGGGACCCGGAGACCTACCCGGACGTGGAGGGCATCGCCGACCTGGGCGAGGCCGGCGCGACGGTCCGCGTCTTCCCCGGCGGCACCTACATCGACTACTTCGTCGGCGTGGGCATCCTGTCGGAGGACCAGATCGACTCGACCTACGACGGCCTGCCCGCCGTGTTCGTGTCGGAGGACGGCGCCATCTCGCAGCAGGGCTTCGCCTCGGCCGAGCCGTACATCTACGAGAACGAGGTCCCGGAGTGGGGCAAGCCGGTCTCGTACGAGCTGATCAACGACGCCGGCTACCCGAAGTACGCGGCCGTCATGTCGCTGCGTCCGGACGACGTCACCGAGTACAGCGACTGCCTCACCGAGCTCGTGCCGGTGCTGCAGCAGGCCGAGCTCGACTTCTTCGACGACCCGACCGAGACCAACGAGCTCATCCTCGAGCTGGTCGAGGCGTACGACACCGGCTGGGTCTACTCGGCCGAGGTCGCGGAGTACTCGGTCGCGACGCTCCAGGCGGAGCTCGTCGGCAACGGTCCCGACGACACGCTGGGCAACCTCGACGAGGCCCGCGTGCAGGAGCTGTTCGACATCGTGGTGCCGATCTACACCGAGCAGGGCTTCGAGATCCCCGAGGACCTGGTCGCCGAGGACATCTACACCAACGAGTTCATCGACGAGTCGATCGGGTTCTGATCGATTCGCGCGGCGGTCCGGCTCCCCGGCCGGGCCGCCGCGCCCGTTCCCTCCCGTCCCTTCCCCGCACCTGGAGCGCACCATGACCGCAGCACGCCGCCTCGAGGGTCGCCGGGCGATCGTCACCGGTGCCGCGCGCGGCATCGGGCGCGCGATCGCCGAACGCTTCGCCGCCGAGGGGGCGTCGGTCGCGGTGCTCGACCTCGATGCGGATGCCGCCGAAGCGACCGCCGCCGAGATCGGCGCACGCGCATTCGGGGTCGACCTGGCCGACCACGATGCCGCCCGTGCGGCGGTGCACGAGGCATCCGCTGCCCTCGGCGGTCTCGACGTGCTCGTGAACAACGCCGGCATCCTGCGTCTCGGCCCCCTGCTCGAGATCACCCCCGACGAGTGGGACCTCGTGCAGCGCGTCAACGCCCGCTCCATGCTCTCCACGACCCAGGCCGCGGCCGCGGTCATGATCCCCGCCCGCGCCGGCCGCATCGTCAACCTCGCGAGCATGGCCGCGAAGACGGGCGGCGCGAACGAGGCGGCCTACGCCGCATCCAAGGCCGCCGTCGTCGCGCTGACCCGCGCGACCGCCCTCGAGCTCGGCCCGCACGGCATCACCGCGAACGCGCTCTGCCCGGGCTACATCCTCACCGACATGGGCGCCGCCACCCGCACCGACGACGACGTCGCACGCTGGTCGGCCCGCTCCCCGCTCGGCCGGCTCGGCGACCCCGCCGACGTCGCCGGCGCCGCGCTCTTCCTCGCCTCCGACGACGGGGCCTACCTCACCGGGCAGGCCCTCAACGTCACCGGCGGCATGATCATGCACTGAACGGAGATCCACGCATGTCCACGACCCCCGACACGACCGCCCTCGTCGCGGAGCTCACCGAACTGCTCGGCGCACGCGGGGTGAGCGTCGACGCCGCGACCCGCGAGCGGGCCTCGGTCGACGGCTGCGCACTCTCCCCCGTCGTGAGCGCGAAGCTGCCCCTGGGCCTCGCCGACGTGGTCGCGTACCCGGCGAACGCCGAGCAGGTGGCGCTCGTCGTGCAGGCCGCAGCCCGGCACGGCGTGCCCGTGACCCCGCGCGGCAAGGGCACCGGCAACTACGGCCAGGGCATCCCGATGTCGGACGGCCTCGTGCTCGACCTGAGCCGCGCCCGCGCGATCGTCGAGGTCGGCGACGGCTTCGTCACCGCCGAGGGCGGCGCGGTCATGGCGCAGATCGAGAACGCGGCGTGGGCGGCGGGGCAGCAGCTGCTCATGTACCCGTCGACGGCCCAGTCGACCCTGGGCGGCTTCCTCTCGGGCGGCTCGGGCGGCACCGGCTCGATCGCCCACGGCGTGATCGCCGGCGGCCCGTTCGTGATCGCGCTCGATGTCGTACACGCCGACGGCGCCGGCCTGCACCACGTGACGGGCGACGAGGCGCAGGAGTACCTGCACAACTACGGCACGGCGGGCGTCATCGCCCGCGCCACGGTCGCGCTCGAGCCGCTGCAGCCGTGGCGCGCGTTCTACGCGAGCTTCGACGCCGACGCGTTCCCGGCGGCGCTCGGCCTGCTCATGCCGTTCGCCGACCTCGAGCCCACGCCCCGCCTGGTCTCGACCGACCTGCCGACGCTCGCCGACGCGCTGCCGTCGAACCCCGGCATCCCGGCCGGGCGGGTGAGCCTGCGCGGCATCCTCGACGAGGCATCCGTCGCCGCCGCGACCGAGTTGGTCGATGTCGCCGGCGGCCGCGTCGAGCTGGTCACCGAGGGCGCCAAGGAGGTCATGCGCCTCAGCATGATCTCGTACAACCACCCGATCGAGTGGCTGCAGAAGGCGTACCCCGGCGAGTACTTCCACGTCGAGGTCGGCGGCACGGCGCTCATCGACCGGATCGACGAGGTGCACGACGTCTACCCCGGTGCGATGCTGCACGCCGAGGCGCAGAAGGGCCGCCCGATCGGCATGCTCGCCGGCCGCTACGAGAGCGAGGAGGCCGTGCTCGCGGGCATGGCCGCGCTCGGCGAGCTCGGCGTGCACACGCACAACCCGCACCAGTGGTTCGTCGACGTGCGCGTCGAGGAGACCAGGGCGCGCAAGGCGGTCACCGATCCGGCCGGCATCCTGAACCCGGGCAAGCTGCCCGACGCGGATGCCGCGACGAACCCGCTCATGTACGGCAAGGCGTCGGCGTGAACCGTCGTCTCGACGAGCGCAGCGGCCCGTGGGTCGCCGAGCACCTCACCGCGGATTCGGTGGTCGTCGTGCCGACCGGCGCGATCGAGCACCACGGCCCGCACCTGCCGCTCGCGACCGACCGCATCATGGCCGAGGCGGTCGCGGCCGCCGCGGTCGAGCGCGCCGCGGCCGCGGGCGTCGACGCCTGGCTGCTGCCGTCGCTGGCGTACACGAAGTCCGACGAGCACGCCTGGGCGCCGGGCACCATGTGGCTGTCGGCCGAGACGTTCCACGCCACCCTCGTCGACCTGGGCCGCTCGATCGCGGCGACGCCCGCCCGCCGCGTGGTGTTCCTCAACGGGCACGGCGGCAACGTCGCACCGCTCGGGGTGGCGCTGCGCGAGCTGCGCCGGCGGTTCGGGCTGCAGACGTTCTTCACCGGCATCCGCGTGCCGCCGGGTGACGGCGACGAGGGCGGCGACGAGCTCGGCATGGGCATCCACGGCGGGCACGGCGAGACGTCGCTGCTGCTGCACCTGCGCCCCGACCTCGTCGACCTGGCGGCCGCGGAACGGGCGGTGCCCGAGCACCTGCTCGACACCCCGATGATCGGCTTCGCCGGCACGCCCGTCACGTTCGGCTGGCTGAGCGACGACTTCGGCTCGGGCGGCGTGATCGGCGACCCGACCCGGGCGAACGCGGCGCACGGCGCCGCGCTGTTCGAGGCATCCGTCGACCAGGCCGCCCGTGCGCTCGGCGAGGTGGCGCGCTTCCGCGCCGCCCAGTAGGAGAGGAACCATGCACCACGACGACCCGGCGGGGCCGCCCGTCATCATCACGAGCACCAACCGCTTCGGGCACGACCAGGCGCACCCCGACGAGGTGCTCGCCGACCCGATGGAACTGCTCGCCGCATGGCTGCCCGCCAACGACGACGAGCTGCGCCCCCTGATGACGCTCACGACGATCGGCGCCGACGGCTACCCCGACTCCCGCAGCGTGCTGCTCAGCGACCACGACGAGCGCGGCATCACGTTCCACACCGACGCGCGCACCCGCAAGGCGCGCGAGCTCGCCGCCGACGGGCGCGTCTCCATCGTGGTGGCCTGGGTCGAGCACGCCCGCCAGCTCACGATCGCGGGCGACGCCGAGCAGGTGCCGGCCGAGGAGGCGGCGGCCGTGTTCCGCGCCCGATCGCGGTACCTCCAGCTGCTCGCGTGGATGAACTCGTCCGAGCTCGCGCAGCTGCCGCGGGCCGAGCGCGTCGCACGCTGGGAGGCCTTCGCCGCTGCGCACCCCGAGGGCGAACTCGACGCGCCGCCGCACTGGGTCGGCTACCGGGTGCGCCCGCGCCGCCTCACCTTCTGGCGCGGCGACCTCGAGGGGCCGAGCAACCGGGTCGAGTACACGCGCGACGCCGACGACGACTGGACGGCGGTGCGGCTGCCGGGCTGAGCGGATGCCCCGGGGCCGGTGCCGCGCTCAGGCGGCGACGCCCGTGATGCCGTCGGCCACCTCGGCGACCGCCTCCGCGAACGCCAGTTCGCCGCCGGGGCCCGAGCCGCCCGACAGGTCGATGCCGTCGACCCCGTCGATCTCGAGCAGTTCCTCGGCGAGCGCGATCGCCGCGTCGATGCCCGCACGACGCGGGTCCGCCGCGCCAGCGATGCCCTGCATGAATCCGGCCGGCAGCACGAGGCCCGGGAAGGCGTCGAGCGCACTCGCGCTCTCGACATCGAACACGACCGGCACGCAGGCGATGAAGCGCAGCTCCGATCCGGCGTCCTGCGCCGACCGCACGAACCGGCGCACGGGCGCGGTGCCGCCGCAGTGGTCGATGAAGCAGACGTCCGCACCCGCCGCCTCCTTCACGCGCAGGCGCGCGACCCGGTCGCCGACGGGCGGCGCCGCCGGCGCCTCGGCCACCGACACGAGGTGGCCCGCGCCGCGCGCGACCGCCGCCAGCTCGACCCCGTCGAGGTCGAACACGGGCATGGCGTCGGGCCGATGCCCCGCGCTCGTGTGATCGCCCGTCACGCAGTGCACCGCGGCGGCGCCCGCGACGGCGAGGCCCGCGACCTCGCCCTCGAGCGCGACCCGGTTGCGGTCGCGGCAGTTCACGCCCGACCACACCGCGATGCCCTGCCGGCCGAGCAGCACGGCGCGCAGGCTCGGCGGGTACTGCACGCGCGCGTCCGGCGAGTCGCCCGCGAGCACGGCGTCGACCCGCCCCGACAGGATCGACGCGCATGCGGCGAGCGCGTGCTCGTCGGCCGCCCGCGCGGGCAGGTCGGCCACGACGAGCCGGCCCGCCGCGAGCCGCTGCATCGTCGCCTCCGCGGCCGAGGTGCGCGGCCCGGGCGGCACCGGGTGCGCCCCGTCGACGCCCTCCCACGGCCGCGTCTGCCGGTCGAGGAAGACGCACGGGAACGACCCCGCCTCGCAACTCCCGTCGGCTCCCACCCCGCCGCACGGGCCGTACTCCATCAGCTTCGGACACCCCACGATCCCGAAGGCTAGCCGGGGGTCGTGTCCATCGTGTTTCGCGCGTCCGCCGCCAGGTCGGGATGGTCGGCGAAGACGCCGTCGACCCCCGTCTCGAGCACCCGCGAGAACGCGCCGAGCCAGTCGCCCCAGGCCGACTTGGCGCTCCCGCGCCGGAACCCCTGCGGCAGGAACCGGTTCTCGGGTCGCAGGGTCCAGGCGAAGACGTCGAGCCCGTGGCCGTGCGCGGCGTCCACGAGCGCGGCGCCGGTGAGCGGTGCACCCGGCGCGACATCCGCCCCGTGCCCGCGGCCCACGAGCCGTCCGGTGTCGACGCTCACGCCGTGCACGCGGCCGGCGAGTCCGGCGAGCCCGTCATGCGTCGCGAACACGTCGAAGCGCGGCGACGCCTGCCCGAGCGCGCGCACGAGGTCGGCGGGGGCTCCGGATGCCTCGAGCAGGAAGACCCGCCTGCCCGCGACGCCACGGCGGGCCAGCCGGTCGAGCACGTCCAGCTCGAACGCCTCGCAGACGAGGCCGCCGCGGTCGGTCCAGCCGGCCGCGCCGAGCTCGTCGGCGAACAGCTCGTCGAGCGGCAGGCCCTGCTCGGCGAAGTGGGTCGCGTGCTTGAACTCGGCGACCAGGCCGACCTCGCGGCCGGAGCGCTCGGACTCCCGGTCGAGCAGCGCGAGCAGGTCGCGCAGGCGCAGCAGCGGGAACCGGCCGTCGAAGCTCGCCCCCTGCGGCCGGGTCTTCGGCATCCGCTCACGGGCGCGCAGCGTCGCGAGCTCGGCCCACGTGAAGTCCTCCGTGAACCAACCCGCGACCCGACGGCCGTCGATCTCGCGCGTGGTGCGTCGGGCAGCGAACTCGGGTCGGCTCGCGACATCCGTGGTGCCCGAGATCTCGTTCTCGTGCCGCACGACGAGCACGCCGTCGCGGGTCGCGACCAGGTCGGGCTCGACCGCATCGGCGCCGAGGGCGACCGCGAGCGCGTACGCGGGCGCCGTGTGCTCGGGTCGGTACCCGCTCGCGCCACGGTGGCCGATCACGAGCGGGGCCGAGCCGTGACCTGACGCCATGCGAGCAAGCGTAGGCGCGCACGGGCGCGACGGGAACGCGCACGGGCTCCGCCCGCGGCGAACATCCCGTGAATCCGCCCGATTCGGGGGTGCTCCCCCGCCCGGCGCCGGGGCTGCTCGGGTAGATTCGTAGGGACAGGGGCGTCCGGCGACGTCCCTCCACATTCCCCAGCGAACGCAGAGGACACCCAGACCTGATGGCGATGAACAACCCGGCCTTCCGCAACGAGGCCTTCACGACCGGGCAGGGCCAGCTCGCGGCGGCGCAGAACGCCTCCGCGCAGGACCTGCACGAGATGTACAACCGCCCGTCGGCCCCCGTCGAGGAGCCGATGACCATGGAGGACACGATCGCGAAGTCCGCCGTCGCGTTCGGCGTGCTGCTGGTCGGCGCGGCCGTGGGCTGGCTGACGATCGACATGATCCCGTTCCTCTGGATCGGCGCCGGCATCGTCGGCTTCGTGCTCGCCCTCGTCAACATCTTCAAGAAGCAGCCCTCGGGCGGCCTCGTGCTCGCCTACTCGGCCGCGCAGGGCGTGTTCGTCGGCGGCATCTCGGCGTTCTACGAGGCGATGTACCCGGGCATCGTGGCGCAGGCCGTCATCGCGACCCTCGCGGTCGTCGGCGTGACGCTCGCGCTGTTCGCCTCGGGCAAGATCCGCGCCTCGAAGCGCGCGACCAAGGTCTTCCTCGTCGCGATGATCGGCTACGTGCTGTTCTCGCTGATCAACGTGGGCCTCATGATCTTCGGCGTCTCCGACGACCCCTGGGGCCTCCGCAGCGGCGTCGAGATCTTCGGCATCCCGCTGGGCATCGTGCTCGCCCCGCTCATCGTGATCATGGCGGGCTACTCGCTCGTGCTCGACTTCGACTTCATCCAGCGCGGCGTGCGCAACCGCGCCCCCAAGGCCTTCGCCTGGTCGGGCGCATTCGGCATCATGGTCACGGTCATCTGGCTGTACCTCGAGCTGCTGCGCATCTTCGCCATCGCACGCGACTAGCGAGCGGATGCCGCGAGGCTGACGCATCACGCGAACGGGCCGTCCTCCGGGGCGCCCGTTCCGCGTCTCAGGCGGAGACGGCGTCCGCCGCCTTGCGTTCGAGCACCGCGCGCTCGCGGTCGTTGCCGCACCGAGCGGCCGCGTCGAGGAACTCCGCCCGTGCCTCGTCGCCCCGCCCGAGCCGAGCGAGCAGCTCGCCCCTCACGCTCGGAAGCAGGTGGGTGGTGCGCAGGGCACCGGATGCCGCGAGGTCGTCGACCATCCGCAGGGCCGTCGCGGGCCCCTCGGCCATCGACACCGCGACCGCACGGTTCAGCTCGACGATCGGCGACGGCGCGATGCGGCCGAGCGCCTCGTAGAGCAGCACGATGCGCGCCCAGTCCGTCTCGTCGACCGAGGCCGCGACGTCGTGGCACTCGGCGATCGCCGCCTGCAGGCCGTACGCGCCGCGCCCGCGGCCGGTCGCGTCGGCACGTGCGAGCGCCGCCCGACCTCGCGCGATCGCGCCGTGGTCCCAGCGGCTCCGGTCCTGGTCGGCGAGCAGCACGGGCGTGCCGTCGGCCGTCACGCGCGCCGGGAACCGGGCGGCGGTGAACTCCATCAGCGCCACGAGCCCGTGCGCCTCGGGCTCCGCGGGCACGAGCTCGGCGACCATGCGGGCGAGACGCAGCGCCTCCCGGCCGAGCTCAGGCCGCAGCAGCTCCTCGCCCGAGCTCGCCGTGTGCCCCTCGTTGAAGATCAGGTACAGCACGCCGAGCACCGAGCCCAGACGCTCGGCGAACTCGTCGCGCTCCGGCACCGCGAACGGCACGTGCGCGGCCCCGAGCGTCTTCTTGGCCCGCACGATGCGCTGCTGCACGGTCGCGACCGGCACCACGAACGCCCGCGCGATCTCCTCGGTCGTGAGGCCGCCGACCACGCGGAGCGTGAGCGCGACGCGCGCCTCGCGCGAGAGCACCGGGTGGCACGCGACGAACACCAGCCGCAGCACGTCGTCGTCGATCCGGTCGGGGTCGTAGCCCGGGGCATCCGCCTGCTGCTCGAGGTCGCGCGCGAGCGCCCGGTACCGCTCGTCGAGCCGCTCGCGCCGCCGCCACGTGTCGATCAGCCGTCGCTTCGCGGTCGTCGTGAGCCACGCCCCGCCGTTGCGCGGCACGCCCTGGCGCGGCCACTGCTCGAGCGCCTCGACGAGCGCCTCCTGCGCCATCTCCTCGGCGAGGTCGAAGTCGCCCGACATGCGCATGAGCGTCGCGACGACGTGCGCCGATTCGATGCGCCAGACCGCGGCGACGGCACGACGCGCCGCCGCCTCGTCGGGCGGGCGGCGCGTCGTCGCATCCGTCATAGCCGTGTTCGCTCGGTCCCGCTCACTTCGTGCCGAGTTCCTCGCGCCAGCCCTCCTCCTTCTGGATCCACTCGTTGTCAGCCGGGAAGTCCTCGGGCCCGGTCACCCGGCGCACCTCGAGCTTCGACCCGGGGCCGAGCGGGCAGCGCTTCGCCCACTCCGCGGCCTCCTCCTTCGAGGAGACCTCGAGGATCCAGAAGCCGTTGAAGAGCTCCTTCACCTCGCCGTACGGGCCGTCGGTCACGAGCGGCTCCTCGCCGTCGAAGTCGACCACGAACCCCTCGTCCGCCTCGGACAGCCCCTCGCCGCCGACCATCACGCCGGCCTTCATGAGCTGCTCGTTGTAGGCGCCCATGCGCGCGATCACCTCGTCGAACGGCATGTCCTGGTACGCCTCGACGGCACGCTCGTCGGCCCGCATGATCAGCATGTACTTCATGGTTCTTCCTCCGTGTCAGGGGTCGCGTTCTCGACCCTCTCACCCCAGACGTCGAACGGGAAGCCGCCGGATCGACATCGTGCGCCGTGAGTTTCGGATGTAATTCAGACTGGTCGACGACTAGTCTGAATGCATGACCAGCATCGGCGCCTACGAGGCCAAGACGCACCTGCCCGCGCTCCTCGAGCGCGCGGCGCGTGGCGAGGAGATCACCATCACGCGGCACGGAACGCCCGTGGCACGCCTGGTGCCGGCCGAACCCGCCACCACGCCCGTCGCCGAGACGATCGCGGCACTGCGCGCCGAACGAGCGGGTACGCGCCTGGACGCCGACGTGCGTGAACTGATCGAGGAGGGCCGGGCGTGACGGGGCCGTTCGTGGTCGACGCGTCGGTCAGCCTGGCCTGGTGCTTCGACGACGAGGCGAGCGACGAGTCCGAGGCCCTGCTCGACCGCCTCGGCGAGTCCGGCGGCCTCGTTCCGGTCATCTGGGAGTACGAGACGGCGAACGTCCTGGCCATCGCCGAGCGACGCGGGCGAATCACCGAGGCCGAGGCGTCGCGGCGATCCACGCTCCTGTACGGCCTGCCGATCCACATCGTGCGCGACCTCGACCCGGATGCGCTGCTCCACGCTGCTCGCCGGCACGGCCTGACCGCGTACGACGCCGCCTACCTCGTGCTCGCCGAGCGCGAGGGCCTGCCGCTCGCGACGCGCGACCGGGCGCTCGCGAGTGCTGCCGAGGCTGCTGGGGTGGAGACCCTGCCGGCCTGACGCGCGCCAGTCGTCGCGGCTACTCCCACTCGATGGTGCCGGGCGGCTTCGACGTGATGTCGACCGTGACGCGGTTGACGTCGGGCACCTCGTTGGTGATGCGGTTCGAGATCTTCGCGAGCACGTCGTAGGGCACCCGCGTCCAGTCCGCGGTCATGGCGTCCTCGCTCGAGACGGGACGGAGCACGATCGGATGCCCGTAGGTGCGCCCGTCGCCCTGCACGCCGACCGAACGCACGTCGGCCAGCAGCACGACCGGGCACTGCCAGATCTCGGCGTCGAGGCCCGCCGACGACAGCTCGGCGCGCACGATCGCATCCGCCTCGCGCAGGATCGCCAGTCGCTCGGCCGTGACCTCGCCGACGATGCGGATGCCGAGGCCGGGCCCCGGGAACGGCTGGCGGCCGACGATGACCTCGGGCAGCCCCAGCTCGCGGCCGATCGCGCGCACCTCGTCCTTGAACAGGGTGCGCAGCGGCTCGACGAGCTCGAACTGCAGGTCCTCGGGCAGGCCGCCGACGTTGTGGTGGCTCTTGATGTTCGCGGTGCCCGAGCCACCGCCCGACTCGACGACGTCGGGGTAGAGCGTGCCCTGCACGAGGAAGCGGATCGGCTCACCGGCATCCTTCGCCTCGGCCACCAGGTCGCGCTCGGCCTGCTCGAAGGTGCGGATGAACTCGCGACCGATGATCTTGCGCTTCTGCTCGGGGTCGCTCACCCCGGCGAGTGCGCCGAGGAACCGCTCGGACGCGTCGACCGTGACGATGCGCACGCCCGTCGACTTCGCGTAGTCCTCCTCGACCTGGCGCCGCTCGTCCTTGCGGAGCAGCCCGTGGTCGACGAACACGCACGTGAGCTGGTCGCCCACTGCCTCGTGCACGAGCGCTGCGGCCACGGCCGAGTCGACCCCGCCGGAGAGCCCGCAGATGACCTGGGCCGAGCCGACCTGGGCACGGATGCGCTCGACCTGCTCGGCGATCACGTTGTCGGCGTTCCAGTCGTCGGGGATGCCGGCGGCGCGGTGCAGGAAGTTCTCGATGACCCGCTGACCGTGCTCGGAGTGCTTCACCTCGGGGTGCCACTGCACGCCGTAGAAGCCGAGCTCGTCGCTCGCGAACGCCGCGACCGGCGTCGATTCGGTCGAGGCGAGCACGTCGAAGCCGGCGGGTGCGACGGCGACCGAGTCGCCGTGGCTCATCCAGACCGTCTGGTGCTCGGGCTGGCCCGAGAGCAGCGCGTTGCCGTCATCGGTGCGCGCGGTCACCGGCGTCGACCCGTACTCGCGGTGGCCGGTGCGCGCGACCTCGCCGCCGAGCTGCTTGGCCATGACCTGGAAGCCGTAGCAGATGCCGAGCGTCGGCACGCCCAGCTGCAGGATCCCCTCGTCGAGCGACGGCGCGCCCTCGGCGTACACCGAGCTCGGCCCGCCCGAGAGCACGATGCCCACCGGGTTCTTCGCGGCGACCTCCTCGGCGGTGATGGTGTGCGGCACGATCTCCGAGTAGACGGATGCCTCGCGCACGCGCCGCGCGATCAGCTGCGCGTACTGCGCGCCGAAGTCGACGACGAGCACCGGGCGCTGCGCCGTGCCCGCCACCGCGGCCTCCGACTCGGCGAGCACGGCGGGCTGCTCGGGCTCCTCGGGGACGAGCCCGGCGGTCTGGTCGCTCACGCGTTCGCTCCCGTCGGCTCGGCGGCCCGTGCCGCATCGCGCTCCACGCGCTCGGCGAGGTACGCGTTCACCTCACGGCCGACGCGCGCCTCGAGGAAGAACGACAGGAACGGCACGATGCCGCCCGAGGCGATGAGGAGGAACTTCCAGAACGGCCAGCGCATGAGGCTCCAGAGGCGGAAGTCGCTGAACAGGTACACCACGTAGAACCAGCCGTGCACCATGAGGATGCCGGTCGAGAGGTTCACCGCGGTGACCGCGTCGCTCGGCACGAACGCCAGGAAGCCCTGGGGCCCGGCGAGCTCGAGCTCGAGCCCGAACCCGTACTTCATGACCATCTCGCCGACGAGTGCGAGCAGCAGCACGCCGGTGATGACCGAGCAGACCTGGTAGAAGCGGAGCGCGCCGCGGATGCGCGGCAGATCAGCGGACTTCGGCTCGAGGGGCATGCGTCGATTCTACGCGGGCGGCGCCTCGGAATCGGCCGTGTCCGCACCCGCCTCGGCCTCCTCGCGTTCGCGCTCGACCGCGTCGCGCACGAGCCGGTACCAGAGGTAGATCGCGAAGCCCGCGAACACCGCCCACTCGAGCGCGTAGAAGACGTTCAGCCAGTTCAGCTCGCGCTCCAGCTCGGGTGCGGGCGCGTCGATCGCGGTGAGTCCGAGGGCGGATGCCGCGTCGGGCACGATCACGTAGGCGAAGTACGCCGGGCGGTCGTCGTAGTCGGCCCACACGTTGACGAGCTGCGCCACCGCGAGCGTCGACATGGCCTGCGGGTCGCCGTCCTCATCGGGCAGCTCCGGCGCCTCGGTGGGCACGAACCGGCCCTCGACGCGTCCGGGATCGTAGCCGCCGGCGTCCACCTCGGCGGCGACGGCCGCAGCGGTCTCCTCGTCGGGCGCCCAGCCCAGCGCGAGCGGGATGCCACCCGGCGTGCCGTCGCCCGCGACCTCGGCGTGCGCGACGACCCAGTAGCCCGCCGCGCCCTCGTGCAGGCGTCCCTCGAGCAGCACCGTGTCGCCCGCGACGACGTCGGCCTCGAACACGACCATCTGCCCGGTCGACGCCTGGGTCGTCGGACCGTCGGGCTCGGCGACGTCGGCCAGCGGGAGCACGTCCTCGGTCGGTCGCTCGACGACCGCGCCCTGCTCCACGGCGCGCTCGATCTGCCACTGGCCGAGCAGCGCGAAGGCTGCGGCGATGCCCAGCGCGAGCAGCAGCGCGAGCAGCCACTGGGGGCGCAGCATCATCCGGAGCATCAGCCGGAGAGTCTACCCGCGGCCGGCTGTGAGTCCCGTGCCGGGAGCTGCCGATTCAGTCGGCGCTGACGATGTCGGGCGCCTCGAGCCGTACCCGGTCGGCCGACGCGTCGTCGGGCTGCTCCTGCGACGCGACCTCCGCCGCGACGCGCTCTAGGTAGCGGTCGACCTCGAGCTGCTCGCGCGCGGCGTCCCAGCCCAGCACGCGGCCCATGAGCTTCGCGGCCACCGGTGCCGCGGAGACGCCCCGGTCCCACGCCTCGATCGAGATGCGCGTGCGTCGGGCGAGCACGTCGTCGAGGTGCAGGGCGCCCTCGTGCGAGGCCGCGTAGACGACCTCGGCGCCGATGTAGTCGTCGGCGCCGGGCAGCGGCTCGACGAGCTCCGGATCGTCGCGGATCAGGTCGAGCAGTTCGTCGGTGAGGGTGCCGTACCGGTTCAGCAGGTGCTCGACGCGCACCTTGTGCACGCCGAACGCCCGGGCGATCTTGCCGCGCTTGTTCCATGCCGCCTGGTAGCCCTCGGCGCCGAGCAGCGGGATGTCCTCGGTCGCCGACGGCGGCACACGGCCGTCGAGGGCGTCGGCGGCCGCGTCGATCGCGTCCTTCGCCATCACGCGGTACGTGGTCCACTTGCCGCCCGCGATCACGACGAGCCCGGGCACCGTGTGCGCCACGAGGTGCTCGCGCGAGAGCTTCGAGGTCTCGTCGGACTCGCCCGCGAGCAGCGGGCGGAGCCCGGCGAACACGCCCTCGACGTCGGCGCGCGTGAGCGGCACCGACAGCACCTCGTTCACGCGCTCGAGCAGGTAGTCGATGTCCGCTGCGGTCGCGGCGGGATGCGCCTTGTCGAGGTTCCAATCGGTGTCGGTCGTGCCGATGAGCCAGTGCCGACCCCACGGGATGACGAACAGCACGCTCTTCTCAGTGCGCAGCAGCAGCCCCATGGTCGACTGGAAGCGGTCGCGCGGCACGACCAGGTGGATGCCCTTCGACGCGCGCACCTTGAAGCGCCCGCGCTCGCCGACCATGCGCTGCGTGTCGTCGGTCCAGACACCGGTCGCGTTCACGACCTGCCGGGCGCGCACCTCGAACTCCTCGGAGGTCTGCAGGTCGCGTGCGCGCACGCCCACCACGCGCTCCCCCACCTTGAGGAACCCGATGACCTTCACTCGGCTCGCGACGTGCGCGCCGTAGAAGGAGGCCGTGCGCGCGAGCGAGGCGACGTAACGGGCGTCGTCGACCTGCGCGTCGTAGTAGGTGATGCCGCCGATGAGCGCGTCGCGCGCGAGCGACGGCATCGACTTCTGCACCTGCCGCTTCGAGAGGTGGCGGTGGTGCGGCACCCCGGGCGCGCGACCGCCCGAGTAGCTGAAGAGGTCGTACAGCAGCATGCCCGCGCCGACGTAGAACCGCTCGAACACCGGACGCGTGAGCGGGTACAGGAACCGCACGGGCTTGACGAGGTGCGGGGCGAGCCGTTGCAGCAGCAGGCCCCGCTCGATGAGCGCCTCGCGCACGAGCCGGAAGTCGAGCTGCTCGAGGTATCGGATGCCCCCGTGCACGAGCTTCGACGACCGGCTGGACGTGCCCGAGGCCCAATCCCGCGCTTCGAGGAGACCCACGCTCAGGCCGCGCGTGACCGCGTCGAGGGCCGCGCCGGTGCCGACGATGCCGCCCCCGATGACGAGGACGTCGACCTCCTTCGCGCGCAGGCGCTCGAGCGCGGCTTCCCGCTCCGCCGGCCCCAGCCGGTTCGATCTCGTGACGGTCCTGCGCTCCCCCATGCCTTTACGCTAGTCGGCCCGGACGACGACCGGCCCGGACTCGCGGGGTTCGCACAGGGGGCGGACGCCCGTCACTGCAGGCCGTACGGCGCGGCGACCACCTCGACCCGCTGGAACTCCTTCAGGTCGGAGTAGCCGGTCGTCGCCATCGACTTGCGCAGCGCGCCGATGAGGTTCGCCGTGCCCTCGGCCGCCGTGGCGGGTCCGTAGAGCACCTCCTCGAGCGGTGCGATCTGTCCCACGTGCACGCGCTTGCCGCGCGGCAGCTTCGGGTGATGCGCCTCGGCACCCCAGTGGAAGCCTCCGCCCGGGGCATCCGTCGCCCGCGCCAGGGTGGACCCCAGCATCACGGCATCGGCACCGCACGCGACCGCCTTCACGATGTCGCCCGAGTGGCCGAGGCCGCCGTCGGCGATGACGTGCACGTACCGGCCGCCCGATTCGTCGAGGTAGTCGCGCCGCGCACCGGCCACGTCGGCGACCGCGGTCGCCATGGGGGCGTGGATGCCGAGGGCGGCGCGCGTGGTCGAGGCCGCGCCGCCGCCGAAGCCCACGAGCACGCCCGCGGCGCCCGTGCGCATGAGGTGCAGCGCGGCGGTGTAGGTCGCCGCGCCGCCGACGATGACGGGCACGTCGAGCTCGTAGATGAACTTCTTCAGGTTCAGCGGCTCGTCGCCCTTCGACACGTGCTCGGCCGAGACGGTCGTGCCGCGGATCACGAAGAGGTCGACGCCCGCCGCGACGACGGTCTCGTACAGCTCCTGCGTGCGCTGCGGCGAGAGCGCGCCGGCGACCGTCACGCCCGCGGCGCGGATCTCGGCCAGCCGCGCCGTCACGAGCTCGGGCTTGATGGGCTCGGAGTAGATCTGCTGCATCCGCGCCGTCGCCGTCTCGGGTGGCAGCGAGCGGATCTCGGCCAGGAGCGGCTGCGGGTCCTCGTAGCGGGTCCACAGGCCCTCGAGGTCGAGCACGCCGAGCCCGCCGAGCTGGCCGATCATGATCGCCGTCGTCGGCGAGACGACCGAGTCCATCGGCGCCGCGAGGATGGGGATGTCGAACTGGTACGCGTCGATCGTCCACGAGACGGAGACGTCCTCGGGGTTGCGCGTGCGTCGGCTCGGCACGATCGCGACGTCGTCGAACGCGTACACCCGGCGGCCGCGCTTGGCGCGGCCGATCTCGATCTCCTGAGTCACGGATCAACCCTAGCGAACGGGTGCGACGCGGCCGCCGAGGCGCGGCCGGTCGCCGCCTGCGCGCTACTTGCGGTAGTTCGGCGCCTCCACGACGATCTGCACGTCGTGCGGGTGCGACTCCTTGAGCCCGGCCGGCGTGATCCGCACGAACTTGCCCTGCGCCTTCAGCTCGGGGATGGTGCGCGCGCCGACGTAGAACATCGACTGCCGGAGCCCGCCGACGAGCTGGTACGCGACGGCCGAGAGCGGGCCGCGGTACGGCACCTGCCCCTCGATGCCCTCGGGGATCAGCTTGTCGTCGTTCGGCACGTCGGCCTGGAAGTAGCGGTCCTTCGAGTACGAGGTCTTCTCGCCCCGGGTCTGCAGCGCGCCGAGGGAGCCCATGCCGCGGTACTGCTTGAACTGCTTGCCGTTGACGAAGATGAGCTCGCCCGGGCTCTCGGCGGTGCCGGCGAGCAGCGAGCCGAGCATGACGGTGTCGGCGCCGGCGACGAGCGCCTTCGCGATGTCGCCGGAGTACTGCAGGCCACCGTCGGCGATGAGCGGCACGCCCGCCTGGCGGGCGGCGAGGGATGCCTCGTAGACGGCCGTGACCTGCGGCACGCCCACGCCCGCGACGACGCGCGTGGTGCAGATCGAGCCCGGGCCGACGCCGACCTTCACGGCATCCGCACCCGCGTCGATGATCGCCTGCGCGCCCGCGCGCGTGGCGACGTTGCCGCCGATCACGTCGATGTCGGCGAAGGCCGGGTCGGCCTTCAGCTTGGCGATGATCTCGAGCACGCCGCGGCTCTGGCCGTTGGCGGTGTCGACGACGAGCACGTCCACGCCCGCCTCGCGCAGCGTGCCGGCGCGCTCCCAGGCGTCGCCGAAGAAGCCGATCGCGGCGCCGACGCGCAGGCGGCCCTCGGGGTCCTTGGTGGCGTGCGGGTACTTCTCCGACTTGTCGAAGTCCTTGACCGTGATGAGGCCCGTGAGACGCCCGTCGGCGTCGATGAGCGGCAGCTTCTCGATCTTGTGCTGGGCGAAGATCGCGACCGCGTCGTCGGGGTCGATGCCGACCCGGCCGGTCACGAGGGGCGCCTTCGTCATGACGTCGCGCACCTTCGTCGAGGGCTTCTCGAAGTCGGAGACGAAGCGCATGTCGCGGTTGGTGATGATGCCGACGAGGATGCCGTCGTCGTCGATCACGGGCAGGCCCGAGACGCGGTAGCGGCCGCACATCGCGTCGACCTCGGCGACCGTCGCCTCGGGATGCGTGGTGACGGGGTTCGTGATCATGCCCGACTCGGAGCGCTTGACCTGGTCGACCTGCTGCGCCTGGTCCTCGATGGACAGGTTGCGGTGCAGGATGCCGATGCCGCCCTCGCGCGCCATGGCGATCGCCATGCGCTGCTCGGTCACGGTGTCCATGGCCGACGAGAGCAGCGGTGTCGCCACCTCGATCCGGCGGGTGAGGCGCGAGGTCGTGTCCGCCTCGCTCGGGATGACGTCGGTCTGCCCGGGCAGCAGCAGCACGTCGTCGTAGGTGAGTCCCGTGAAACCGAACGGATCGGCCTGCTCGTCCATGTGGTCCTTTCGCGAGCGCCTGAGATGGGGACCCGCGAGCGTCGTGGGCGCGCGAGTATACCCATGGTAAGCGAGTTTGCACCCCCTCCATTCCCCGATAACAATCGGGCACCAGTGCCGTCCAGCGGAAACACTTAGGACATAATCGGCACGTACTGTCGTCATCGCAGCCGGCAGGAACGACCGGACCCGACCGGCAACCGGCGCGCGGGTCCTCATGGAGGTGCAGTGGAACCGACTCTGTCAGTCACCAGACCCTGGTCCGGTCGAATACTGGCCATACTCGGCATACTCTTCGCCGCGCTCGCGCTGGCGGTGATGGCCCCGGCTCCCGCCACAGCGGAGGAGAGCCAGGACGACGTCGTCGAGGTCGAGGAGGATCTGGTCGAGGAGCCGGAGGAGGAGTACACCCTCTTCTTCCGCGGCAACGTCCAGTTCGAGGGCGAGGCGCTCTCCGGCGTGCTCATCACCATCGAGGGGCCCGCGGGCTTCAGCTCGACGGTCGAGACCGACGCCGACGGCCGCTGGGAGGTCGGCGTCCCGGAGAAGGTCGTCTACACCATCACGCTCGATGAGGAGACCCTGCCCGAGGGCGTCGTCGTCGCGGAGGGCGGTGCGACGCGCGACGCGGAGTTCGGCCAGACCAGCAACGCCTCCGTGAACTTCTTCCTGGGCGAGGGCCAGCGGGTCACCCAGAGCATCTGGAGCCAGGTGCTCGACCGGGCGGTGACGGGCCTGAACTTCGGCCTGCTGCTCGCGCTCGCGTCAATCGGGCTGTCGCTCATCTTCGGCACCACGGGGCTGTCGAACTTCGCGCACGCGGAGATGGTCACGTTCGGCGCACTGATGATGCTCACCTTCTCGGTCTACCTCGCGTGGCCGGTCTGGCTCGCGATCGTCGCTGCGCTCGTCCTGAGCGCAGCGCTCGGCTGGGTGCTCGACGCCGGCCTGTGGAAACCCCTCAGGCGCCGAGGGGTCGCGATCGTCCCGCTCATGATCGTCTCCATCGGTCTCTCGCTGGCGATGCGCTACACGTACCAGTTCTTCTACGGCGGCTCGACGCAGCAGCTGCCCGGGGCGACGATCCCGCCGACGATCATCCTCGGCCCGATCTCCCTCTCCTGGATCGACGTCGTGAGCATGGCGGTCTCGATCGTCGCGCTGCTCGCGTTCGGCTACTTCCTGACCCGCACCCGCATCGGCAAGGCGACCCGCGCGGTCTCCGACAACCCGAGCCTCGCCTCCGCCAGCGGCATCGACGTCGACCGGGTCATCCGCATCGTCTGGATCCTCGGCGCGCTGCTCGCCGGCATCAGCGGCGTCCTCTTCGGCTACTACCGACCCGGCGTCAGCTGGGACATGGGCTTCCAGCTCCTGCTGCTGATCTTCGCGGCGGTCACGCTCGGCGGCCTCGGCACCGCGTTCGGGGCGCTCGTCGGCTCGCTCATCGTCGGCCTGTTCGTCGAGCTCTCGACGCTCTGGCTGCCGAGCGACCTGAAGTACGTGGGCGCACTGGTGGTGCTGATCCTGGTGCTGCTGTTCCGGCCGCAGGGCATCCTGGGCCGTCGAGAGAGAATCGGATAGGAGGGGCCTGACATGCTCGACTGGGGAGCGATCTTCGGCAATGCCGCAATCGAATTCATCAGCCCGACCACCGCGGCGTACGCACTCGCGGCGCTGGGCCTCGCCGTCCACTTCGGCTACACCGGCCTGCTGAACTTCGGTCAGGCGGGCTTCATGGCCATCGGCGCCTACGGCTACGCCCTCTCGGCGCTGCGCTTCGGCCTCCCGATCTGGGCCTGCGTGCTCATCGGCATCGGGGCGTCGGTGGTCTTCGCGCTGATCCTCGGAATCCCGACGCTGCGTCTGCGAGCCGACTACCTCGCGATCGTGACGATCGCCGCCGCCGAGATCGTGCGCCTGCTGTTCACGACCAGCGAGTTCGACGACTTCACCGGATCCGCGAGCGGACTGTCGGCCTTCCAGCGCGATCTCGAGGCGCTGAACCCGCTGCCGGACGGCTCGTACGGCTTCGGTCCGTGGAACTTCAGCGACCGCACGTGGTTCTTCCTGATGATCGCGTGGGTGGTCGTGGCGCTCTGCGCACTGCTCACCTGGATGCTCATGCGCAGCCCGTGGGGTCGCGTCATCAAGGGCATCCGCGAGGACGAGGACGCCGTGCGCTCGCTCGGCAAGAACGTCTACTCGTACAAGATGCAGAGCCTCATCCTCGGCGGCGTCTTCGGCACCCTGGCGGGCATGCTCTTCGTGTTCCCCCGCGCGGTCGTGCCGAGTTACTTCCAGCCGACGCTGACGTTCTTCATCTACGCCATCCTGCTGCTGGGCGGCGCCGCCACCATCCTCGGGCCCATCGTCGGCTCGATGGTGTTCTGGGTGCTGCTGTCGTTCTTCTCGGGCTTCGTCGCCCGTGCGGTCGCAGCCGGCTGGTTCCCGTTCATGACCCAGGTGCAGGCCGGCCAGCTCCGGTTCATCCTCGTGGGCGTGGCGATCATCCTGATAGTCGTGTTCATGCCACAGGGCATACTCGGCAACAAGAAGGAGTTGGCCTTTGTCAAGTGACACCGTTCCCTCGAAGACCCCCGAGAAGACGACCGGGCTGCACGTCGGCGATCCCGCGCCGGGCGTGAAGAAGGTCGATCCGATCCTCATCGCCGACCACGTGAAGCGCACGTTCGGCGGCCTCACCGCGGTCGACGTCGATCACGTCGAGATCCCCCGCAACGCGATCACGGCCCTGATCGGCCCGAACGGCGCGGGCAAGACGACGTTCTTCAACCTGCTGACGGGCTTCGACCGCCCCGACACGGGCACGTGGGAGTTCGACGGCAGGTCGCTCGCGCACGTCCCGGCGTACCGGGTCGCGCGCATGGGCCTCATCCGCACCTTCCAGCTGACCAAGTCCCTCGGCCTGCTGACGGTCATGGACAACATGAAGCTCGGTGCGAAGGGCCAGTCGGGCGAGAACTTCTTCCGCGCCCTCCTGCCGTTCCTCTGGCGCGGCGAGGAGCACGCCAACGAGCAGAAGGCGATGGACCTGCTCACGCGGTTCAAGCTCGACGCCAAGAAGGACGACTACGCGGCCAGCCTCTCGGGCGGCCAGCGGAAGCTGCTCGAGATGGCGCGCGCGCTCATGAGCGATCCCACGCTCGTCATGCTCGACGAGCCGATGGCGGGCGTGAACCCCGCGCTCACGCAGTCGCTGCTCGACCACATCCTCGACCTCAAGGCGGAGGGCATGACCGTGCTGTTCGTCGAGCACGACATGCACATGGTGCGGCACATCGCCGACTGGGTGATCGTCATGGCCGAGGGACGCGTGGTCGCCGAGGGCGACCCGCACGAGGTCATGCAGAACCCGGCCGTGATCGACGCGTACCTGGGCAGCCACCACGACAGCGACCTCGGCGAGACCGAGTCCGAGCACGTCACCGCGATGAAGGAGCTCATCGATGACGAACAGTGAACCGAGCGCGACCCCCGTCATGGAGCCCGAGCGGGAGATGGTCGTCGATGTCCGGGGCGTGACCGCCGGCTACCTGCCCGGTGTGAACATCCTGAACGACTGCTCGCTCCAGGCCCGCGACGGCGAGCTCATCGGCATCATCGGCCCGAACGGCGCCGGCAAGTCGACGCTGCTGAAGTCCATCTTCGGGCTCGTGAAGGTCCGCGAGGGCGGCATCTACCTGCGGGGCGACGAGATCACGAACCTGAAGGCGAACAAGCTCGTCGCCAAGGGAGTCGGGTTCGTCCCCCAGACGAACAACGTCTTCCCGACGCTGACCATCCAGGAGAACCTCGAGATGGGCGTCTACCAGCGCCCCAAGGACCTGAAGCACCGCCTCGAGTTCGTGGTCGACATCTTCCCGGAGCTCGGCAAGCGCCTCCCGCAGCGCGCGGGCTCGCTCTCGGGCGGTGAGCGCCAGATGGTCGCCATGTCGCGCGCACTCATGATGGGCCCGCACGTGCTGCTGCTCGACGAGCCCTCGGCCGGCCTCTCCCCCGTCCGCCAGGACGAGGCGTTCCTGCGCGTCAAGGAGATCAACCGCGCCGGCGTCACGACCATCATGGTCGAGCAGAACGCCCGCCGCTGCCTGCAGATCTGCGACCGCGGCTACGTGCTCGACCAGGGCCACGACGCCTACACCGGCACGGGCCGCGAACTGCTGAACGACCCCAAGGTCATCGGCCTCTACCTCGGCACGCTGGGCCAGGACGAGTAGGCGCGACTCCCGAGAACGTCCACGAGGAGCGGGGCGGATGCCGGTGGCATCCGCCCCGCTCTCGTGTGCGTGCCTCCCGGGCACGACGGTCTGCGCCTCCCGGGCACGACGGTCTGCGCCTCCCGGGCACGACGATGCGTGCCTCCCGGGCACGACGATGCGTGCCTCCCGGGCACGACGATGCGTGCCTCCCGGGCACGACGAAGGGCCCCGGCCGAAGCCGGGGCCCTTCGCCTACGCGTCGCTCCGAGGAGCGTCAGCGGCGGAGACTATCCGTCGCCGATGCGCTCGTAGGTGTTGTCGCTCAGGAACTGGAAGATGCCGATGGTCGCCTCGGTCGGGTCACCGTTCTCGTCGAAGGTGACCGGGCCCGACGGACCGTCGTAGTCGATCTGCTCACCCTCGGCGAGGAGCGCCGCGGCGTCGGCGAACGTGGTGACGACCTCGCCGTCACCCGAGCCGCCCGAGACCTGCTGGAGGTACTCGGCGATGTCGGCACCGTCGGTGCTGTTCGCAGCGTAGGCCGCGAGCGCCATCAGCATGACCGCGTCGTAGGACTCGGCCGCGTAGCTGTAGTCGGTGAGCGAGTCGTCGATCGCGAGCAGCTGCTCGGTGAAGTCGCCGAGCGTGCTCACGTCGAGACCGGGCAGGGTGCCCTTGGCGCCCTCGACCAGACCCGGAGCGAAGTCCTCGCTGTAGTCGGCCAGGTTGCCGTCGACGAAGTACAGCTGCTCACCGGGGAAGCCCTCGCCGACCAGGGCCGGCGTGATGATGCTGGCCTGGTCGAACGTGATCAGCGCGATCGCGTCCGGGTTCGCCGCGGTGACGCCCGCGATCTGCGAGTCGAAGTTCGAGTCGCCCTCGTTGAAGAGCTCCTCGGCGACGACCTCGCCGCCGGCGGCCTCGAACGCGGTCTTCGTGAACTCCGCGAGACCGGTGCCGTACGGGTCGTTCAGCACGATCATGCCGAGGGTGGCGTTGCCGTCCGACGCGATCAGGTTGCCGAGCACCTCGCCCTGGAGCGTGTCCGAGGGGGCGGTGCGCCAGTAGAGGTTGTCGTCGTCGTAGTCGGTGAAGGTGGCCGACGTGTTGGCCGGCGAGAAGTGCACGACGCCCGCTGCGACGATCTGGTCGATGACGGTCAGCGAGACGGCCGACGATGCGGCGCCGACGATGCCCGAGACGTCCTGCGAGAGGAGGTCGGTCACCGAGACGGTCGCGGTGTCGGTGGTGGTGTCACCCGAGTCGCGGTAGACGACGTCGACCGTGATGCCGAGGTCGGCGTCGTTGATCTCCTGCGCGGCGAGGGCCACGCCGGCCTCCTCGGGCGGGCCGAGGAACGCGAGCGCACCCGACTGCGGGAGGATCGTTCCGATCGTCAGGGTGAGGTCGCGCTCACCGGGCTCGATCGGGTTGGCGTCGCCGGAGGCGGCAGCCTCGTCGGACTCGGTGGGCTCGGTCGTCTCACCCGAACTGCACGCGGTGAGGAGGAGGGCGGATACACCCGCGAGGGCGATCCCCGTCCAGGCCGCGCGAGCCGAGCGCTTGGCCGAAGCCTTCGCGATTACGCTCATCATGCTCCTAGGGACTGAAGGACACTGGTTGGTGCAGCACCCAGACGGGTGCCGTGCGTTCACAGTAGTCAGGCCCGTGAGACGGGAACAAGTCAGGCCGATCACAACCGTGTAACACCGACTGAATCGTTACGTGGGCGTCACAAACGGGCCCCGAACGGCGCGAATCCGCCCTCCGGCGTCGATTCCACGCAACGATCGTGAGCCGCTCAGACGGGCCCCACGGGCGCTTCCGGGGCGTCCCGGTCCTCCGATGCGGCGAGCGCCCGCCGAGCCGCCCTGCCGCGTCCTGCGGCCTGCGCGAGGTCCACCAGCAGCACGGCGATGGCGAGCCAGACGAGCGCGAACCCGATCCAGCGCTCGAGCGGCATGGGTTCGCCCAGCACGGCCACCCCCACGACGAACTGGATGACCGGCGCGAGGTACTGGATGAACCCCATCGACACGAGCGGCAGCCGGCGCGATCCGGCCGCGAACGCGAGCAGCGGCACCGCGGTCACGGCGCCCGCGCAGAGCAGCAGGAGCGCGTGCACGGGCCCGGCGGCGCCCAGCGTGAGCCCCGAGGTCGTCGCGACCACGACGAGCTGCACGATCGCGAGCGGCGCGAGCCACGCGGACTCGAGGGTGAGGCCCGCGACCGCGTCGACCCGCCCGCCGACGCGCTTCTTGATCAGGCCGTAGCAGCCGAACGAGAAGGCGAGCACGAGGGCGATCCACGGCAGCCCGCCGTGGGCGAAGGTGAGCACGAGCACCGCGACGAACGAGATCGCGACCGCGACCCACTGCAGCGCACGCAGCCGCTCCCGCAGCACGAGCACGCCCAGGAAGACCGTGACGATCGGGTTGATGAAGTAGCCGAGGGACGCCTCGACGACCTGGTCGGACGCGGTGGCGTAGACGTATGTCTGCCAGTTGACGTAGATGAGCGCCCCGGCCGCGGCCATGACGAGCAGCACCCGCCGGTCGCGGGCGAGCGCGACGAGCGGCCGCCAGGCCCGTGTCGCGGTGAGCAGCACCGCGCAGAACACGAGTGAGAGCAGCACCCGCCAGGCGACGATCTCGAACGGCCCGGTGGGCGCGAGCGCGAGGAAGTACAGGGGCAGGATGCCCCAGAGGCCGTACGCGGTGAACGCGAATGCGAACCCCGCCCGGCGGCTCGCGACGGAAGGGCCGGCGGGGCCCTGGGCCCCGGGCCGGGAGGTGTCGGTCACCGCTCGATGCTACGCCGCATCCGGGCGCCGGCCGTCACCGCCGAGACGACGAACGGCCCGGTCGCGCGATGCGACCGAGCCGTTCGTGAGTTGCGGATGCGACTAGCGCACGACCACCGCGAGCACGTCGCGGGCCGAGAGCACCAGGTAGTCCTGGCCGCCGAACTTGACCTCGGTTCCGCCGTACTTCGAGTAGATCACCTTGTCGCCGACGGCGACGTCGAGCGGGACGCGGTTGCCGTTGTCGTCGATGCGACCCGGGCCGACCGCGACGACCTCGCCCTCCTGGGGCTTCTCCTTCGCGGTGTCCGGGATGACGAGACCCGAAGCGGTGGTCTGCTCCGCCTCGACCTGCTGGATGACGATGCGATCCTCGAGCGGCTTGATGGAGACCGACACGTTTGACCTCTTTCTTGAAGAAACGAAGACTGTTTAGCACTCGCAGACTGAGAGTGCTACGTCGAGTCTAGGGGTCTGTTGGCACTCGTGCAACGTGAGTGCCAACACGGCGACGGATGCCTCGCGGCGGCCGCCTGACGCCGGCTGCGCCGGTGCTAGCGTGGCGGGATGGATCGCGCCGAGCTGCTCGAGCTGCTGAGCCCCGAGGGCCTCCGACTCCTCGACTCGCTCCCCCGCTGGACCGGCCGCGACCAGGTCGTGCAGGCCGTGAGCCGGCTTCGCAAGGAGGGCCACTCGGCGGGTGTCGTCGCCGCCGCCCTCACCCAGTCGCGGCTGCGCGCGCGGGCCGAGGCGAAGTTCGGGCCCTTCGCCGAGCGCATGCTCTTCACCGAGGCGGGCCTCGAGCAGGCGACCCGCCTCCGCGTCGCCGCGCAGCACGCCGGGCGCTTCGACGCCGCGGGCCTGCGCCGCGTCGCCGACCTCGGCTGCGGCATCGGCGGCGACGCGCTCGCGATGGCCGCGATCGACCTGCACGTCACGGCGGTCGAGGCCGACGAGGTCACCGCCGCGATCGCGGCCTACAACCTCACCCCGTTCGCGCACGCGGAGGTGGTGCATGCCGACGCGGCATCCGTGCCCCTCGACGACGTCGACGCGGCCTGGCTCGACCCCGCCCGCCGCCGCACCGAGCAGGGCACCACGACCCGGCTGTCGGACGCCGCGGACTACTCGCCGAGCCTCGACACGGTGTTCGCGATCGCCCAGCGGATGCCCGTGGGCGTGAAGCTCGGCCCCGGTACCGACCGCGACGTCATCCCCGACGACGCGGAGGCGCAGTGGGTGTCGGTCGACGGCGACCTCGTCGAGCTCGTGCTGTGGACCGGCGTGCTCGCCCGCGACGGCGTGGGCCGGGCGGCCCTCGTGCTGCGGGACGACGGCGCGCACGAGATGGTCGCACCGGCCGACAGCGAGGACGCCCCGACCGGCGAGCTCGGCGCGTTCCTGTACGAGCCCGACCCCGCCGTCATCCGCTCCCGGCTCATCGGCGACCTCGCGCGCCGGCTCGACGGACGCATGGTCGGCTCCGGCATCGCCTACATCACGGCCGACGACCTGACGCCGACGCCGTTCGCGACCGCGTTCCGCGTGCTCGAGCAGCTGCCACCCGACGAACAGGACCTCCGGCGGGCGCTGCGCGACCGCGGCATCGGCGTGCTCGAGATCAAGAAGCGCGGGGTCGACGTCGACCCGGCGGCGCTCCGGAAGCGACTGAAGCTGCGCGGCGACGCGAGCGCGACGGTCATCCTGACCCGGGCGCAGGGGCGGCACGTGGCGCTGCTCGCCGAGCGGGTCTGAACCGGCCCGGCTCCCGGCGCTCAGGCGGTGATGCCGAGCACGTTCGCGTAGTAGACGATCCAGATCGCCGAGAACAGGGTGCCGATCGCCCCGGTGACGATGCCGACGACCGAGCGCACGTTGTCGTCGGTGCCGCGTCGGACGCCGAGGACGCCGAACACGATCGCCGCGATCGACAGTGGCACGGCCCAGCCGATGAACAGCGAGGCGCACAGGCCGAGGATGCCGCTGACCGACGCGACGGTGCCGTAGAGCGACCGCTCGACGACCGCCTCCTCGGCGGCGTGCTCGTCGGGTTCGGGCAGCTCCCAGTCGCGGTGCACGATCAGGAGCTCGCCGGTGGACAGCTTGGAGATCTGGCCGGTGTCGTACGGCACCTCGAACTCGCGCGCCGGCGGCTCCTCGCCGGCGGCGCGGCAAGCCGAGGTCACGGCGTTGGCCATCAGCATGGCGATGGTCATCTTGCCGACGCCGCCCGGCACCGGCGTGATCGCGCCGGCCACCTTCTCGGCCTCGTC
>CAJXGN010000025.1 GCA_913053875.1 uncultured Agromyces sp.
CCGCCGCAGGGTCTGCTCCGAGAGCGCGTCGTTCGACGCCTCCGGAACCCCCGCCCCCTCGTCCATGCCGCCGACGCTATTGGTCGGGGCCGAACGTTGTCCACTCAGGCGACGCGGGCCGATGCGTCCGCTCGAACGGCCGCGACCTCGGCGGGGTCGGCCTCGGGCGAGGCGGGGATCGGGTTGGCGCGCACCTCGACCCGCCACTCGCCGTCGACGCGCTCGAGGAGCACGACGTCGCCGTTGCCGAGGCGGTCGAGGGCGCCATCGGTCACCGAGTCGACCGCCGCGCGGATGAACGTGCCGTGCGCGACCGCGATCACCGCGTCGTGGTGGGCCGCGAGGTGCTCGACGGCGGCACGGCCGCGCGCCGCCAGCGCGGCATCCGCCTCGGCACCCGGGTACTCGTGGCCCCAGCGCTCGCGCGCCTCGGGCACCAGCCACCCCTCGGCGTCGCCGAAGTCGCGCTCGACCAGGTCGTCGTGGGTGCCCAGCAGCTCGAGGCCGGCGTGCTCGGCGACGATGCGGCCGGTCTCGACCGCGCGGCCGAGCGGCGAGGTCACGATGGCCTCGGCGGGTCGGTCGGCGAGCAGCTGCGCGGCGGCGACGGCCTGGGCGCGACCGTGGTCGTTCAGCGGGATGTCGGTGCGGCCCTGCAGCAGGCGGGCGCGGTTCCACTCGGTCTCGCCGTGGCGCACGAAGACGATGCGGGTCATGCGGGCGGGTCCTCTTCCTTCGATACGGATGCGACGGGAGCGACGCTGCGCCCGAGTCGACGCTACCGGGCGATCCTGAACGCCGGGTGACGCGGGCAACGCCCCGGGCGGAGTCTCCGCTCGGGGCGCCGCGGTCGCGTCCTCGCCTGCGTGGGGGCTAGGGTCGCCCGCCGCCGGGGCCGCCGCCCTGGCCACCGCCGGGGCCGCCGCCCGTGCCGCCGGCGGGGCCACCGCCCGTGCCGCCGCCGCCCATGCCGCCCGAGCCGATCTGCTCGCCGGCAGTGCCGGTCGCGCTCGCGCCGCCGGCGGTCGCGGTGTAGGTCGCTCCCGATGCCACCTCGGCCGACGAGTAGACCACCGACTGGAACGCCTTGTCGCTGTCGGCGGTGGCGAGCACGGTGCCGTCGGCGTCGGTGATGGTCACGGTGCCGCTCGCCGCACCGCTGAGGGTGAAGCCGACGGATGCCTGCGGCGAGGCCGTGCTCGGCCCGACGACCATGCCCGAGCTGCCGAGGGCGAGCAGCGTGCCGCCCGAGACCTCGAACGTGCCGTCGGCGTCGAGCGCCCCGTCGCCGTTGTTCGTCGGCCCGTACACGACGGTGTCGCCGCCCGAGATCGACAGCGAGCCGTTGACATCGATGCCGTCACCCTGCGCCTCGACGACGAGCTCCCCGCCGGAGATCGACATGGTCGCGGACTGGTCGCCCGAGCCGTTGATGCCGTCGTCGTCGGCGACGATCGAGATCTCGCCGCCCGAGATGTCGATCGAGACCGACTCCAGTCCCTCGTACGAGGTGAGCACGTCGACGACGCCACCCGAGACCGACAGCGCGGTCTCGGCGTGCACGCCGTCGTCGCCGGTCGCCGCGGTCACGGTGCCGTCGGCGATGTGCACGCCGCCGTCCGAGTGCACGGCGTCGTCCGCCGCGTCGACGTCGAGCGACCCGCCGTCCACGACGACGAGCACGCCGGCCTTGACGCCCTTCGCCGAGGCGTCGTCGGCGACGGATGCCCCGCTGCCGCCGCCGGCCTCGATCGAGACGTCGCCGCCCCAGACGATCACGTCGGTCTCGGCGGCCAGGCCGTCACCGCCCGCGACGATGTCCACCGTGCCGCCGCCGATGGCGATGTATCCGCGCTCGGCCTCCTCCTCGTTGTCGGACTTCACGCCGTCGCCGCCCGCGGCCACCGAGACGGTACCGCCGGTGATGATCACGTAGTCCTTGCCGCGGATGCCGTCGTCGACCGCGTCGACCGTGATGTCGCCGCCCGCGATGACGAGCCCGTCGGAGCTCGCGATGCCGTCGTTGCCGTTGCCCGTCACGACGAGCGCCCCATCGCCGGTGATGGTGAGGTCGGCCGTGCTGTCGAGCGCCGCGTCGATGTCGGCGTCCTCGGCGTACGCGTCGGTGTCGCCCAGGGTGTTCGTCGAGCCGTCGGCGAGGATCACCACGACCTCGTCGGCGCCGGTCACGCCGATCGCGGCGTCGTCGGCATTGGCGATGTCGACCCCGTCGAGGATGAGCTGCACGTCGGCCTCGTCGTCGGCGGCGACCACGACGCCGCCCGTGTACTCGCCGCCCAGCCGGTAGGTGCCGGCCGCGCTGATCGTCACCGTGCCGTCCTCGACGGCGACCGCGTCGGCCGAACCGTCGGCGCCAGCGGTGACGGTGGCCGAGTCGCCGTCGAGGGTCACGTCGACCACCTCGGACTCCACGTACTCGGCGTCGTCGTCGGAGGCGTGCGACTCCTGGTTCTCGGCGAGCGCCTCGGCGGCGGTCTGGCCGACGTCGACCGAGACCGTCTCGGTCGTGGTCGTCCCGGTGTCGGCGGCGGTCGTGCCGAACGCGTCGGTCGCCGCGGTCGCGGAGCAGCCCGCGAGCAGCGTGCCGGTCAGCAGGACCGGCAGCAGCACGGCGGGGCGGCGCAGCACGCCGTGAGTGCGAGGGCGGCCCTCGTCGGTCTCGCCGGTGCTGGTGCCGCTGCTGGTGCCGGCGGTCGTGTCGGGGGAGCGGTCGTGGGTGCTCATCGGGTGCTCCTCGAGGGTGCGCGGGTCGGTCGGGCGGGTACGTGGTCGAAGTGGCGGCGCAGCACGCGCGACCACTTGTTGCGGGGCAGGCCGGGCCGGAGCGCCGCGAGCCCCGTGCCGAACTTGGAGATGGATGCGGGTCGGTGCCCGTTCGCCCAGAGCAGGCGGTCGAGTTCGCCGGCCCCGCCGACGGACTTCGTCTCGACGATCACCAGCTCGGGCAGCTCCAGGCGCCGCCCGAAGTGCGCGTGGTCGCCGTGGTCGATCCAGGCGAGGTCGACGTCGATGGTCGCACGGGAGGCCCCGTCGGCGAGCAGCAGCGTGGTGCGGCGGTACGCCGTCGTGAGCACGGGCCCGAGCGGACGGCCGGGTGCGTCGATGCCGACGTCGGCGAAGACGGATGCCGCGTACGCAGCGCCCTCCTCGGTCAGCTCGGTCGCGTCGGCGCCGTCGTAGGAGATGCGGTCCTTGACGGTGACGCTGCGCCCGGCGCGCGTCTTCACCTCGAGGAAGCTCGTGCCGACGTCGACGTAGCTGCGCGTGCGCACCTTGAACCGACGTCGCCGTCCGCGGGCCGCCAGTAGGTAGCTCGTGAGGTCGGGGGTGTCGAAGTACACCGACTCGTAGCGGCTGCGGCGCTCGCCGGCGATCTCGAGCACGCGCGCGTCGCGGTCGAGCCCGGCGAGCACGTCGCCCAGCTCGTCGCGCCGCAGCGCGTACTTGCGGTCGACCCGGCGCTGGAGCGACGCGGCCGCGTTCAGCTCGTCGAGCGAGATCGGGCGGAGCGCGAGGCCGGGCGCGAGCGCCCGTGGGCTCACGGCCGTCACGACCGCACCTCGGCGAACGGGGCCCGGTCGGCCGCGTCCGAGGCGACGTCGTGACGTGCGTCGCGCCGGCGCCTCTCGCCGGTGCGGGCGATCTCATAGCGCACGTCGACCGCGGTGGTGTCGTTGACCAGGTCGAGGCGCTTCACGTCCGCGCGGTGCACGCGCCCGCCGAGCAGGTCCTCGAGGGCGGCGTGCAGCTCGGAGGCATCCGACACCGCCCGGTCGAGCACGACGGTCTGCTGGCGGTAGCGGTGCAGCAGTCGCGGGTGGTCGCCGAGGAACATGGCGGCGATGACGAGGCCCATCAGTGCGGCCGCGACCCACCCGAGCGAGCTGCCGAGGCCCGCGATGAGGCCGAGCGCGAGCGAGGCGAAGTAGTACGCGACCTCGTGCTGCTCGATCTCGCGCGAGCGCAGCCGGATGATCGAGAGCACGCCGAACAGGCCGAGGCCGAGGCCTGCGCCGATCGCCGCGGAGCCGAGCACCATCGAGACGGCGACGACCCCGACGTTGACGCCGATGTAGGCGGCCACGAGGTCGCGCCGGCGGTGGCGGGGGAAGTAGATGCCGAGGGTGAGCACGGTGATCGCGACCAGGTCGATCGCGATGGCGAGCAGCTGTTGCACGGGGGCCTCCGGTGGGTCTTCTGCGGGGGTTGCGGGTCCCATTGAGCCCAATCGCCCTATGCGGTTCCTATGACGCGCCTGTGCCGCGCGAATGCATCCGCTCCGGGTTGCGGCGGCGCGAGGTGCGCCGTGGGGCTCGCCAACGATGCGAATGACGGTTAACATGTCTTGCGGGTGAGGGAGCCTCTCGGAGGGGAGCCGGCATGACGGTGGAACAGGAGCGTCAGCGGGTCGCGCAGACCGCCGGGGTCGCGATCGGCCGGGCGGCGGCGACCGTGGTCGGCGCCGCGCGCGACGCGAGCATCTTCATGCCGGTGCCTTCCCGGCCCGCATGGCAGCGCCGCATCTGGGCACGCCGCGACCCCGACTTCTCCGACGCCCTCATGTGGGTCACGCTGCTCGCGGGCCGTGCGAACGTCATCATGCAGCTCGCCCGGCCGGGCGTCGGCCACGGCGTCGCCGAGAGCCGCGTCGAGAGCGGCCGGGCCGACCTGCATCCGGTCAAGCGGGCCCGCACCACGTTCACGTACCTCGCCGTGGCCTACCGGGGCACCGACGCGCAGAAGGCGGTCTACCGGCGCGCGGTCGACGGGTCGCACCGGCAGGTGCGCTCGACCCCCGAGAGCCCCGTGAAGTACAACGCGTTCGACCGCGACCTGCAGCTCTGGGTGGCCGCCTGCCTGTACAAGGGCGGCGTCGACGTGTGGCACCAGTTCATCGGGCCGATGGACGCCGCCACCGCCGAGGCGCACTACCGCGCCGGCGCGGTGCTCGGCACGACCCTCCAGGTGCACCCCGACCAGTGGCCGGACGACCTGGCCGCGTTCGAGCGGTACTGGAACGAGTCGCTCGACCGCGTGCACATCGACGACGCGGTGCGCGGCTACCTGAACGACCTCGTCGTGAACGATGACCTGCCGAAGCTCGTTCGCCGCCCGGTCAACGACTTCGCCCTGCTGCTCGCGACCGGGTTCCTGCCCCAGCGCTTCCGGGACGAGATGCGGTGGGACTGGGACGACGACCGGCAGCGGCGGTTCGACCGCGTGCTCGCGGTGTGCAGCGCGATCGTCGCGGTCTTGCCGCGGCCGCTGCGCGAGTTCCCGTTCAACCTGCTGCTGCTCGACCTCGACCGGCGGGTGCGGAAGGGCATCCCGCTGGTCTGAGCCGGCACCCCGCTGGTCTGAGCCGGCAGCGCGCGGGGCGCAGCCGGGCGGCCGCGGCGCGCGCGGGCTCAGCCGGCCAGGTTGCCGGGCCCCTCGAGGTTCACGTACCAGACCACGCCGTACCGGTCGGTGACCTGCCCGAACGCGTCGCCCCACGGCGCCGTCTCGAGCGGCATGTCGATCGTGCCGCCCTCGGCCAGCCCGGCCCAGTAGCCGCGCAGCTGCTCCTCCTCGTCGGCGCCGCCCGAGAGCGAGATCTTGCCGTTCGGGGTGGCGCCGCCCATCGCGGTCGGCGCGTCCGACCCCATGAGCGTGAAGCCCGTGGGCGTGGTCAGCTGGGCGTGCATGATGCCGTCGAGCTCGTCCTCGGGGAGGTCCTCCATGTGGAACTCGCGGAACGTGTTCATCGCGAGCTCGCCGCCGAAGACCGAGTGGTAGTACTCCATCGCCTCGCGGGCGTTGCCGGCGAAGGTCAGGTAGGGGTTGAGGATGGACATGGCGCGGGGCCTCCTATCGCGGTGCCGCGCTCGCGGCTCCCGATGCGATCCTGCTCCTGCCCGCCGACACCGGCAACCCCCGCCGGGACGTCACGGCCCCGCGAGGTCGAGGAGCGCGTCCAGCGCGGGTCGCTGCCCGCGCACGAGCCGCTCCCGGGCGTCGTCGATCGCGAACCAGCGCGCGTCGTCGAGCTCGGGCACGGCCTGCATCCGCCCCGATCGCGGCGGCCACTCGAGCTCGAACGTGTTGCTCCGCACCCGACCGGGATCGAACTCCGCCTCGCCCGCGAACACCGTCACGACCTTGCCGGAGGTGTAGCGGAATCGGCCGAGCGCTCGGTAGGCCACGTCGGGGGCCGGCGTGCCGATCTCCTCGGCGAACTCGCGCAGCGCGGCCTCGAGCGGCGCCTCGTCGGTGTACGTGCCCTTCGGGATGGTCCACGCCGCCGCATCCTTCCCGCGCCAGAACGGGCCGCCCATGTGGCCGATGTACACCTCGATGCTGCCCGCCCGCCGGCGGTAGAGCAGGATGCCCGCGCTGGTCTCCCCCATGACGGGAGTCAAGCACGCGACGCTGCCTGCGCGCGCGAACTCAGTGCTGCCGCAGGAACTCCACGACGGCCGGTGCGGCGGATGCCCCGAGCTCGGCCTGCGTGCGCTTCCGGCCCGCGACTTCGAACGAGTGCCCGCCGCCGTCGATCCACTCGAGCACCGCGTTCGGCCCGATCCGGCGCACGACGTCCTCGAGCTGCTCGACGGGCTTGGCGAACGGATCGTTGGTGCCCTGCACGAACAGCATCGGCAGCGCGAGGTCGTACAGGTGCGCGTCGCGCAGCTGCTCCGGCTTGCCGGGCGGATGCAGCGGATAGCCGAGGAACACCAGCCCGGCCGCATCCGCCCCCTCGGCCACCGCCATCGACGCCATGCGCCCGCCGTACGACTTGCCCGACGCCCACACCGGGGTGCCCCGCGCGCGGGTGCGCGCCGCATCCAGCGCCGCACGCCAGGTCGCGATCGCGGCGGGCGGCCGATCGGGGAATCGCCGCCCCGCCGCGCGGTACGGGAAGTCGAAGCGCAGCGTCGCGAGCCCTGCGTCGACCAGGGCGTCGGAGAAGCCGGCGAGCCACGGATGCCCCATGCCGGCGCCCGCACCGTGCGCGATCACGAGCGTGGCCCACGGGTCGCCGGGCGTCGCGAAGGTGGCGGGCACCTCCGCGGTGCCGGTGTCGAGGGTCAGGGCCTCCGGGGCGTGCGGCATGACCCCATGGTGCCACCGCGCGGGGCTGTCTCGCCGAGGGCGATTCGCCCACAGGCGTCGCGGTCGCGCATGCGGCCGCGGGATTCGAGGGGCATACTCGGGTGGGTGAGCGCGAACCCCCCGCATCCCGACGAGCCCGCACCCCCCGCCACGGCGATCCCCGACGCCGCGGCACCCGCCGCCTCGGTTCCCCCGGCGGCGACGGCCGCGTCGACGCCGCCCGGGCCGTCCACGAACGGCATCGCCGTCGCGGCGCTCGTGCTCGGGGTCGTCGCGCTCGCCACGGGCGTCTGGACGGTCATCCCGATCATCGGGATCGTCACCGCACTCGCCGCGTTCCTGCCGGCGCTGCTCGCGGTGATCCTCGGCGCGGTCGGCCGCCACCGTGCCGCCCAGCTGGGCGGCACGGGGCGGGGCCAGGCCACGGCCGGGCTGGTGCTCGGCATCGTGACCCTCGGGGTGATCGTGCTCACGGCGCTCGCCTGGGTGCTGATCGCCGGGGCGAGCGCCGCACTCGAGCGGTACTGAGCGCTCGAGCGGAGTGAGCGCTCGGGTGAGCCGAGCGCTCCAGGAGGAGCGGGCTACGCCTGCAGCGCGACCTGCAGCTCGGCGGTCAGGGTGACCTCGTCGCCGAGCATGACGCCACCGGTCTCGAGGGCGGCGTTCCAGCTCACGCCGAAGTCGTGGCGGTTGATCTTGGTGGTGGCGGTCGCGCCGGCCTTGGTCTGGCCGTAGGGGTCCTTCGCGACGCCGCCGAACTCGCCGGTCAGCGTGATCGGCTTGGTGACGCCGCGGAGCGTGAGGTCGCCGTCGATGACGAAGTCGTCGCCGTCGATCGCGACGCGGGTCGAGCGGAAGGTGGCGGTGGGGAACTCGTCGGCCTTGAAGAAGTCGCCGGTGCGCAGGTGCGCGTCGCGGTCCTTCTGGTTGGTGGTGACCGAGGCGATGTCGATGGTCGCCTCGACCGTGGTCTCGGCCGGGTCCTCGCTGGTCACGACCGTGACGTCGAAGGTCTCGAACGAGCCGCGCACCTTGCTGATGGCGAGGTGGCGCACCGAGAACGAGAGCTCGGCGTGCGTCGGGTCGAGCTTCCAGGTGCCGGCGAGGAACTGGGGGTGGGTTGCGATCTGCGTGTCCATGGTCATATGCAATCGCATGGACTTCTGATTCATTCCCGGGTGCGGAGAGGAATCTCGCCGGAGTTCACGAGGGTGGTCCGTCGAGCCGTTCACCGGCCCCGGATCAGCCCTTCCGCTGCGCCCGCACCGCGCGGATCGCGAGCTGCACCGCGGCGAACACGATGAGCGCCGCGAACAGGTACGACGCGAGCGCAGGAGGCATCCAGAACGCCAGCGCCACCCCCGCGAACGACGCCGCGGTCGCGGCCACGCCGACGACCGCCGCCTCGGAGAGCTTCACCAGCCCGCCGCGCGAGTTCGCGACCGTGCCGCTGATGGCCGTCGGGATCATGACCAGCAGGCTCGTGCCCTTCGCGATGAGGTCGCCCATGCCGAACAGCGCCATGAGGCCGGGCACGGCGATGATGCCGCCGCCGACGCCGAACAGGCCCGAGGCGATGCCCATCGCGAGGCCGAGCCCGCTCAGCGCGATCGCCGTCCAGACGTCGATCTCGAGGACGCCGTCGCCGCGCATCGGCACGATCAGGAACAGGCGCACGGCCGCGATGAGCATGACCGCGATGAACATCCAGCGCAGCCAGGTCAGGCTGATCCGCCGCAGCAGCATCGCGCCGAGGTACGAGCCGACCACGCCCCCGACCGCGACGAACAGCGCGGCGAGCACGTCGACCTGGCCATTGGCGAAGTACGTCGCCGCGCCCGCGATGGCGGTGGGCACGATCGCCGCGAGCGAGGTGGCGGATGCCCGTCGCTGGTCCATGCCCGTCAGGAAGATCAGCAGCGGCACCATGATGATGCCGCCGCCCACGCCGAACGCGCCCGAGAGCACGCCGCCGATCACGCCGACCGTCGCGAGCCAGAACCAGTAGCGGCCGCCGCGGGCCTGGTCGTCGCTGGGCGTCGCAGGGGGAGTCGTCATCGGAACAGGGTATCGGCCGCGGTGCGGGTGCTGCGCGGCCGTCGACCCCCGCCAATCCGCGCACGATTCGGCTCCGAATCACCGATGATCCGGGGAGGCGGCGTGACACCTGCAATGCTGGTGCTCGTGGCACCCGAGACCGAGACCCCCGCGCAGGCGATCACGCCCGATGCGCTGCTGGTCCGCGCGGGCTCGGGCGACCAGGAGGCGTTCGCCGCGTTGTACGACGCGATGGCGCCGCGCGTGCTCGGCCTCGTGCGGCGACTGCTCGTCGACCCGGCGCAGTCGGAGGAGGTCGCGCAGGAGGTGTTCCTCGAGGTGTGGCAGCAGGCGCCGCGGTTCGATCCCGCGAAGGGCGCGGCGGCGGCGTGGATGCTCACGCTCGCGCACCGCCGGGCCGTCGACCGCATCCGCTCCGCGCAGTCGGCGCGCGACCGCGACGTCGCGGCCGGCCACCGCGAGCTCGCCGGCGACGTGCCCGACCCGTCGGAGTCCGTGGAGATCCGCCTCGAGCACGAGCGGGTCGCCCGAGCACTCGGCGGGCTGGCCGACGCGCAGCGCGAGTCGATCGAGCTCGCCTACTACGGCGGGTTGACGCAACGCGAGATCGCCGAGCGGCTCGACGTGCCGCTCGGTACCGTGAAGACCCGCATCCGCGACGGGATGGGTCGACTGAGGGATGCCCTGGGGGTGACGACATGACCGAACGCGATCGCGAGGAGCTCGAGGCGCTCGCCGCCGCGGGCGCGCTCGACGCGCTCGACGACGAGGAGCGCGCCGTGCTCGAGGGTGCGCGCGCCGCCGACCCCGAGCTGGACCGCAGCGCGACCGCCTACGACGAGGCCGCGGCCGTGCTCGGTGCGGCCGCGGAGCCCGTCGCCCCGCCGCCCGCCATGCGGGACGCGCTGCTCGCGCGCATCGCGCAGACGCCGCAGGTTGCGCCCGAGTCGGCGGCGGCCCCGGAGTCGACGGATGCTCCGGAGTCGACGGATGCCCCTCAGCAGACGGATGCCCCTCAGCAGACGGATGCCCCTCAGCAGACGGATGTCACTGCGCAGGCCCCGCCCTCGGCGACGGCCCCACACGCCGCTCCGGCACCTGCCGACGGCCCCGCGTCCGAGCGCGCCCGTCGGCGCTGGGGCGTGCGCACGGCCGCCGTCGTCGCATCGGTCGCCGCCGCGGCCGCACTGCTCGTCGGCGGCATCGCGCTCGGCGGCGGGTTCGCGGGCACGCAGGACACGCCCGAGCAGGTCGTCGCCGAGATCAGCGCGGCCCCCGACGCGCAGCGCCAGTCGGTGCGCCTCGACGACGGCGCCACCGCGACCCTCGTCTGGTCGGACGAGCAGGACCGCTCGGCACTCCTCGTCGACGAGCTCCCCGCCCTCGGCGACGACGAGACCTACGAGGCGTGGGTCATCACCGAGGCGGGCATCTCCGCGGCGGGACTGTTCGACGCGGGAGCCGACGGCCTGACGGTGCACCTCATCGACGGCGCGCCCGCGGGCGCGACGATCGGCGTGACGGTCGAGCCGGCGGGCGGCTCCGACCAGCCCACGACCGACCCGATCATCGCGATCCCGACCGCCTGAGCGCGGGCGCGACCTCGGCCTGCCGGCCTCAGTCGCGCCAGGAGTGGCGTGGCGCGTAGCCCAGCATCCGCCTCGCCTTGTCGATCGAGAGCATCGTGTCGTGCTCGCCCAGGTCGCCCCGCACGGGCACGTCGGGGAAGACCTCGGCGACCAGTTCGGCGTTCGGGCGCGACATCACCGTGTCGGCGGCAGCGATGATGTACCGGTCGAACCCGGCGGGCGCCTTGCGCAGCGCGAGGTCGATCGCCTGCGCACCGTCGCGCGCGTCGATGTACCCCCAGAGGTTCCACTTGCGGGTCATGGCGTCCGCGTCGTACGAGGGGAACTCGGCGTAGTCGGCCGGCTCCATCACGTTCGAGAACCGCAGCGCGGTGATCGACAGGTCGGGGTACCAGCGCACCAGCTCGATCGCGAGCTGCTCCTCGAGCACCTTCGTGATCGAGTACACCGACTCGGGCCGGGCGGGGTAGTCCTCGTCGACGGGGATGTACGGCGGCGGCACGTCGAACGGCAGGCCCAGCACGGTCTCGCTCGACGCGTACACGATGCGGCGGATGCCGAGCCGCGTCGCCGCCCAGAACAGGTTGAACGTGGTCAGCATGTTGTTGCGGAAGGTGGCGGCGTCGGTGAGCATGCCCGGCGCGGGGATCGCCGCGAGGTGCACGAGCGCCTCGAACGGCTCGGTGCGGTCGACGCCGCCGAGCGCGTCGATCACCTGCCCGTAGTCGGTGGTGTCGAGCTGCACGAAGCCCGGTCCGCGCTCGCCGACGCGATCGAAGTTGACGACCTCGTGTCCTGCTGACGTGAGCTCGCGCACGACGGTGCGCCCGAGCTTGCCCGATCCTCCGGTGACTGCGACTCTCATGCACCCAGTCTGTCGCAACGGTCACGTTCCGGTACCGGTCGGCGTGTCGCACAGGCCGCTCACAGCGCCCGACCATAGCGTCGCCCACATCTACCAGCGGGCACTCGCCCGCGACACATCGGCTGGGAAGTCGCAGACACCAGCTGGGATCGCATCATCGCAGACACGTCGACCGTGGGCGGAATCCGTCGCACGGCTCCTCGCACGCACACCCCGAACATCACCCAGAGCTACTCCGCGCTCTCCCAGGTCGTACGCGAGTCCGGCCTGCTCGCCCGGACGCCGTGGTTCTACGGCGCCCTCTTCGGCGGCCTGGTCGTGGCGCTGGTCGCCGCCGGCTTCGGCTTCTGGCTCCTCGGCGACAGCTGGTTCCAGCTGCTCATCGCGGGCGCGCTCGGCATCATCTTCACGCAGTTCGCCTTCCTCGCCCACGAGGCCGCCCACCGCCAGGTGTTCGCCTCGGGGCCGCGGAACGACCTGGCCGGGCGCCTGCTCGCGACGCTGTTCGTCGGCATGAGCTACCAGTGGTGGATGCGCAAGCACACCCGCCACCACGCGAACCCGAATCGCGTGGGCAAGGACCCCGACATCGAGTTCGACACGATCTCGTTCACCGAGGAATCGGCCGCGAGGCAGCGCGGGGTCATCGCCTGGATCACCCGTCGGCAGGGCTACCTGTTCTTCCCGCTCCTCACGCTCGAGGGGCTCAACCTGCACGCGACCAGCGTGCGCGGGCTGTTCGCCCGCCGCCGCGTCGAGGGGCGCGCCCTCGAGCTCGCGCTCATCGCGGTGCGCTTCGCCGCGTACCTCGGCGTCGTGTTCTGGTTCCTGCCGCTCGGCGTGGCGTTCGCGTTCCTCGGCGTGCAGCTCGCGGTGTTCGGCATCTACATGGGCGCCTCCTTCGCGCCGAACCACAAGGGCATGCCGATCGTGCCGCGCGATGCCAAGCTCGACTTCTTCAGCAAGCAGGTGCGCACCTCGCGCAACATCTCCGGAGGCTGGTGGGCGAGCGCGCTGATGGGCGGTCTCAACTACCAGGTCGAGCACCACCTGTTCCCGAGCATGCCGCGCCCGCACCTCGCCCGTGCCCGCGAGATCGTCATGGAGCATTGCCGCACGACCGGCGTGCCATACACTGAGACGACGCTCGTACGTTCGTACGGGATCGTCGTCCGTTACCTCAACCGGGTCGGCCTGGCCGCCCGCGATCCCTTCGATTGCCCCATGGTCGATCGATTCCGACGGGTCTGACTCACGTCGGCCCGATTCCACCCCACGACCGGATGCCGCGTCCGACCGCTCCCGCCGTCGCCTCGCCCCATCCACGCAACGTCCCGGCACCACACGAGGTGCCGGGAGGATGGCGGTCGGCCACCGTGCCGCCCGCTTCGCGCCCGCACCGGCGGGCCGAATGAGTACAACGAAGGAAAACACAGTATGGCTACCGGAACCGTCAAGTGGTTCAACGCCGACAAGGGCTACGGCTTCATCGCTCCCGACGACGGAAGCGCCGACGTCTTCGCGCACTTCAGCGCCATCAACTCGGGGGGCTTCCGCACCCTGGAGGAGAACCAGAAGGTGCAGTTCGAGGTCACGCAGGGCCCGAAGGGCCCGCAGGCCGCGGACATCCAGGTCCTCTAGGACCCCGCACCACGACCGTCGGAAGGCGGCGGCGCTTCGAGCGCCGCCGCCTTCCGCGTCCTCCGGGTCGTGCCTAGTCGCGCACGACCTGGATCACGCTCGGGCGCGGCCCGCCCCACTTGCCGCCCGAGAGGGTGCCGGGAGCGACGTAGTCGGGGAAGAACGAGTGCTGGTCCGACCAGTCGCCGTCCTCGCCCGGGTGCTGCACGGCCACGAAGACCGAGCCGTCGCGGTCGTGGATGACCGGGCCGCAGGTCTCGGCCTCGCGCGGCACCGAGAGGAACTGCTGCACGTGGCCGCGCTCGGCGCCCGTCAGCGGCACCTTGAACAGTCCGTCGCACAGCCCGATCGTGCCGGGCTGGCCGTCGGTCGAGATCCACAGCGTGCCGTCGGCGTCGAACGCCACGTTGTCGGGGCACGAGATCGGCGAGACCTTGGCCGGCGGGAAGCCCGCGAAGTAGGTCGTCGGATCGGTCGCGGGGTCGCCGGCGACGATCAGGATGCTCCAGCCGAACGTGGTGGCCGTGACGTCGCCGCCCGCCTCGGTCAGCTCGATGACGTGGCCGTAGCGGTTGCGCGTGCGCGGGTTCGCCTCGTCGGCCTTCGGGTGGTCGCCGATGCCGCGGTTGGTGTTGTTCGTGCAGGCGATGTAGACCCGACCCGTGACCGGGTTCGGCTCGACGTCCTCGGGGCGGTCCATCTTGGTCGCGCCGACCGCGTCGCCCGCGAGGCGGGTGTGCACGAGCACCTCGGCGGTGGTCATGCCCGAGACCTTGCTCTCGCCGTCGACCACGAGCGGGATCCACACGCCCGAACCGTCGAACTCGCCGTCGGAGGGCAGGGTGCCGTCGCCGGTGATCTCGGCGGCCGACGAGTCGCCGTCGAAGCGCGCGACGAACAGGTCGCCCTCGGAGAGCAGCGTCTTGTTGAACGCGCGGGCCCCGGCACTGCTGCCCGGGCGCATGGTGTGCTTCGACACGAACTTGTAGAGGTAGTCGAAGCGCTCGTCGTCGCCCATGTACGCCACGACGTGCCCGTCGCGCCCGACGTGCACGTTCGCGCCCTCGTGCTTGAACCGGCCGAGCGCGGTGTGCTTGACGGGCGTCGAGGTCGGGTCCTCGGGGTCGATCTCGACGATCCACCCGAAGCGGTTCGGCTCGTTGGCGTAGCCGGGGTTCGCGACGCCGTCGTACCGCGGGTCGATGTTCGCCCAGCCGCGGAAGTCGCCGGAGCCGCCGATGCCGTACCGCTGCTGCTCAGGGGTGCCGGCGGCCTTGAAGTACTGGTTGAAGTTCTCCTCGCCCGAGAGCACGGTGCCCCACGGGGTGGTTCCGCCGGCGCAGTTGTTGAACGTGCCGCGCACGCGGGTGCCGGTCGGGTCCTCGACGGTCTGCAGGAGCGGGTCGCCCGCGGCGGGCCCGGTGAACGCGAACACCGTCTCGGGGGTGACGCGGCGGTTGCGCGGGCCGCCGATGACGTACGTCCACGGCTCGCCCTTCCTCGAGCGGGTCACGTCGGCGACGGTCATGCCGTGCGATGCGAGCGCGACCAGGCGCTGCGCGTTCGCCTCGTCCTCGTCGGCGGCCGGCGGGAACATGATGTTCTCGTTGGTGTACTCGTGGTTGGCGACGAGCACGCCGCGCTTGCCGTTCGGCTCGGCGATGACGTCGAGGTAGTCGCAGTTGTACCCGAACTGGCGGGCCTGGAGCTCGGCGGTCTGGTTGCTCGGGTCGAAGGTGTCGGCCGTCGAGAACAGCGGGTCGCCCCAGCGGATGATCGTCTTCCACGAGTAGCCGTTCGGCACGACCACGTCGTCGACGGTGTTCGGCACCGGCGCGATCGGCACGAACGGGAGCTTGCCCGGGCCATTGGGTGCGGCCGCGGCGGGAGCGGCCGAACCGCCGACTGCGCCGCCGATGACGACGGCGGCGG
>CAJXGN010000026.1 GCA_913053875.1 uncultured Agromyces sp.
AAGCCACCGATGGCCGAGCCGGCACGATAAATACGCAAGTTACGCTCAGGGCATCATTCCGAAGAAGCCCGTCGCCGCGCCGAGTGCGGCGCCGGCAAGGGCGCCGAGCCACCAGCGGCGGCGCCAGGTCAGGTGCCAGATCACGGCGCCGACGACCGCGCCACCGAGCAGCCACGGAGCGGCGAACACGAACACGATCAGCACGGGCAGCGCCGTCAGCGTCGCCGCGGCGAGCTGGATGTTCCACATCTCGCCGCCGTACGCGTCGGTGTAGCGCGTCAGCGCCTGCGGCAGCGTGAACAGCTCGGGCGTCTGCAGGTAGACCGTCGGCTCGAGGTAGAGGTTCCACACGTTCAGGAACGTGAAGATCGCGACCGCGGCGAGCGCCGAGCGGCTGAGCGGCAGCGCGATGCTCCAGTAGATGCGCCACCGGCCGAGGCCGTCGATGCGCCCCGCCTCCTCGAGCTCCACGGGCAGCGTGATGAAGTACTGCCGCATGATGAACGTCGCCAGCACGCTCGGTGCGCCGAACGTCGTCACGAGGATCAGCGGCCAATGCGTGTCGATCATGCCCCAGGAGTTGAAGAGCTGGAACAGCGGCACGATTGTCACCTCGCTCGGGATGAGCAGGCCCGTCAGCACCACCAGGAACAGCAGGTCCTGCCCGGGGAAGCGGATGCGCGCGAACGCGTACCCCGCCATCGACGAGAACAGCATCGTGCCGAGCGTCACCAGCACGGCGATGTACATGGAGTTCCAGTACTGCAGCGCGAACGGCTGCTCGGTGAACGCGCCGACGTACCCCTCGAGCGTGGGGTTCGACGGCCAGAGCTCGGGCGGGAAGGCGAAGATCTCGCTGATCGGCTTCAGCGACGAGGTGAACATCCACCAGGTCGGGAACACGAACGGCACGGCGAGCACGCTCAGCGCGCCGTAGAAGAGCACCTTGCGCCACGGGCTGCCGACCGGGCGGCGGCGACCGACGGGTCGGCCGGCACGGGCGGCGGCGGATGCCTCGGGCGGAACGGTCACGGCGACGGTGTCATCCGTCCCGGCGTTCCGGCGCGCGCCCACCGGCGCGGTGCGCAGTGTCGACTCAGTTCTCATAGAAGACCCACCTCTTCCGCAGTTGCCACTGCGCGATGGTCAGCACCAGCACGATGCCGAAGAGCAGGATGGCGAGCGTCGACCCGTACCCGAAGTGGTGGAAGTCGAACGCCTGCTGCACCAGGTAGTAGACGAGCACGGTCGTGGAGATGCCCGGCCCGCCCTGCGTGAGCACGGCGATCTGGGCGAATACCTGCAGGGAGCCCACGATCGTGATGATCGACGTGAGCAGGATGGTCGGCGAGATGAGCGGCACGGTGATGCGCCAGAAGAGCTGGCGATCGGATGCCCCGTCCATGCGTGCGGCCTCCTGCACCTCCTGCGGCACGCCCTGGAGCGCGGCGAGGAAGAGCACCATGTTGAGGCCGACGTTCTTGAAGACCTGCACGACGATGACCGACGCCATCGCGGTCGGGCCCTCGCGCAGCCAGTTCGGGCCGTCGATGCCGACGAGCTGGAGGATGCCGTTGATGCCGCCGTTGTCCTGCAGCAGGAACGACCAGACGATGGTCCACGCCACCAGCGACACGACGACCGGCGAGAAGAACACGGTGCGGAAGAACGTCATGCCGCGCACCTTGCGGTTCAGCAGCACCGCGAGCAGCAGCGCGAGCGCCAGGTTGAACACCACGAGGCCGATCGAGAAGATCGCCGTGGCCTCCATCACGGGCGCGAGCTTGGGGTCGGTGACGAGCTTCTCGAAGTTCTCGAGGCCGACCCAGCGGAACGTGCCGGCGAGCACGTTCCACTCGTGGAACGAGTACCAGACGATGAGGCCGAGCGGCAGCAGCACGAACAGCGCGATGCCCAGCACCTGCGGGGCGACGAACAGGTAGCCCGTGAGCTGGTCTCGCCGCGCGTACGACGGCACGAAGCGGCGTCTCGGCGGGGTGGGGGCGACCCCGGGCCGGGCGTGAGCCCGACCCGGAGTCGCCGTGGTGGCGTCGGCCATCGAAGGGAGTTCCTTCCTCAGCCCAGCAGGGGGTCGATCGCGGTGCAGGTGTCGGCGAGCGTACCGGCGATGTCCGCGTCCTCCACCCAGAGGGCGTCGAGCGAGCTGCGGACCTCCTGGCCGATCTCGGCCGAGTCGGTGTGGCTCGGACGCGTCACGCCGATCTCGATGCCCGGTATCACGACGTTCTCGATCTGCTCGGGGGTGAGCGTCGGGTTCGTCGCGGCGAGCGTCTCGACGTTCAGCTGCGAGTTGCGGGGCGGCGGGAAGAACTGCGCGAGCTGCTGCGAGTTCTCGGGGTTCGTGAAGAAGGCGAGGAACTCGGCGGCCGCCTCGGCGTGCGCGCCCGACGACATGACGCCGATGCCCGCCTGGCCGACCATCGAGTACTCGCCCACCGGGCCCTCGGGCAGCGACAGCAGGTCGAACTCGAACGAGCCGTCGAGCAGCGAGGCCCGCGAGATCTGCGTCACCGTGAACGCCGACTCGCCCGCGAAGAAGTCCGCGGTGGTGCCGGGGCCGGGCATCGACATCGCGTCGAACGCGGCGTCGTGCAGGAACTCGAATGCCTCGACCATCTCGGGCGAGTCGAACGTGCAGGTCGCGCCGTCCGCGCTCCAGGGCGCGGCGCCCCAGCCCATCCACACCGACGCGAGGTTGTCCCACGTCGTGTAGTCGAAGTCGCGGATGACGAAGCCGGCCTTGCCGGTCTCGGCGTTGACCGTCGAACCCGCGGCGGACACGCCCTCCCAGTTCCAGTCGCCGGCCGCCTGCATCTCCGCGGCGGACGGCAGTCCGGCCTCGGCGAGCAGGCTGTCGTTGGCGAACATCACGAATGGCGAGGTCGAGAACGGGTACGCGACGAGCGCGCCCGAGTCGTCGTGCCAGAGTGCCGTGGCGGATTCGCTGAGGTCGTCGAACCCGTAGTCGGGGTCGGCCTCGAGCGTCTCGTCGAGCGGCAGGAGCGCGCCCGAGTCGACGAAGTCGGGGGCCGCGTTCTCGAGGATCCACGCCAGGTCGGGGGCCTGGCCGCCCGCGATCTGGGTCGTGACGGTCGAGGTGTAGTCCTCGAACGGCAGCGGGTCGAAGGTGACGTCGGTCACCTCGGGGTGCTCCTCCATGTAGGCGTCCGCGATCGAGTCGAAGAGGGCCAGGTGGTCCTCGTTCGACGTCCACACGGTCATCCGCAGCTCGATGTCCTCATCGGGTGCTGCGCCGCCTCCGGAGCATGCGGACAGGGTCAGTGCAGCCACCGCGCCGAGTGCGAGACCCGACAGCGCCTTTGCTGATCTCATGAGTGGTTTCTCTCCTAGTAGCCGGAGACGCCGTGCGGCCAGTGCAGCTCGACGCCTCGCTGTGTGAGCAGGGACTGGAACTCCTCGAGGAGCCCAGGTGTGGTGCGGATCGCGCGGGGGCGGGACGCACGATCGAGGCAGAAGGCCGCCAGGCGGCCCGCCGACTCGCCGATGTTCCACTCGACCGGGTGGAGCCTGAGGGCCCCGTTGGTGATGTGGGTGGTACCGACGTTCTTGCTCGCGGGCAGGAGGTTCTCCAGCCGGCGAGGGATCAGGGCTCCGAGGGGGATCTCGAAGGGACGCGACGGCAGGTCGATGTAGTTGTCGCCGCCGGAGGACGGATGCAGGTCGATGCGGTACATGCCGACGCCGACCGAGTCGTCGAACGTCGCCGGGGCGTCGGTGCCGGATGCCGCGATGGACAGGTCGAGCTCGGTCACCGTGGTCTCGGCGAGGATGCGCCGCGACTCGCGGATGTACGGGGCCATCGCGAGCCCGTCGGGCCCCTGCGCGAGGTCGGGGCGCAGGCGGAGGCCGGGGAACCCGGTGCCGCCGTCGGGGCGTGGTGCCTCGGTCTGCAGCCAGTACAGCATCGACAGCGACTGCTGCCGGGCGTCGTGCTCGCGGGCCGCGCGCACGTCGTCGGGCACGTCGATGATGGTGCCGTCGACGTGGTCGATCATGGGCCAGTTCACGAGCACCACGTCGCTCTCGTAGGCGCCGGGCGCGAAGTTGTGGCGCGCGATGATGCGTCGGAACGTCCAGAGCTCGCGGTCGCCGGCGTCCTCGCGCTGGTCGGCGACGAGGTCGCCGGCGGGCTCCGCGTTCGGCGTGAAGGTGCGGGTGACGGTCTCGAGCGTGCGCGGGTCGGGCCCGGTGAGCGAGATCATCGGCGCGCCCCAGTAGTCGGGCTGCGCGGTGCGCCACCGGTCGTACTGCTCAGGACGGTCGATGGTGTGGTCGCCGTCGACGTGGTCGACGATGAAGCACCAGCTGAATGCCTGCTGGTTGTCGGGCTGCGCGACCTCGGGCGCGCTGGGCTCCCCCGTGTCGGCGCGCGACTCGAAGCCGGTGACGTACTCGGCTCCCGCGAGCGGCAGCAGGTCGCCGAGCTCGGTCGCGTCGATCACGTACGCGGCCGAGACCACCGTCTCGTGCCCGTCGTCGAGGCCGCGCAGGGTCACGGCCTCGACGACGTCGCCGTCCACGTGGGCGGCGACCGGCACGGCCGGCTGGAGGATGCGCAGCCGCCCGGTGGCCCGGTAGGGCGCGAGCATCGACTCGAGCACGGCGACGCCGACCAGCGGTTCGGCGCAGACGCGGCCCACGAGGCCGGCGCCGGGGTTGAGGTGCGGGTCGGCCCTCGCGGCGTCCGTCAGCGGGTAGTGCCGGCGGTAGTAGTCGCGGATGCCGTCGCGTGCGGCCCGGTAGCGGGCCGTCGCCCCGAAGGACTCGATCCAGGTGTGCTCGTCCATGGGGACGCCCTGGCTCGTGAGCTGGCCTCCCAGCCAGCGGTACTCCTCCGTGAGGACGACCGTGCGGCCGTCCTCGAGCGCGCCGATCGCTGCGGCGACCCCGCCCAGGCCTCCGCCGACGACCAGTACGTCGGCGTGGAGTTCGGTTGCGGGTCGGGCGGTCATGCGGCGTCCTCCGGGGCGACGAGGGTGGCGCCTGCCATCACGGGGCAGGCGAGGGTCTGGCGCAGCTCGACCTCGGGCACGTCGTCGTGCGGGTCGAGCATGCGGGCGAGCAGGGTGGTCGCGGCGCTCGCGAGCGCGGTGCGCGGCGGGCTCAGGCGCGTGAAGTCGTTGGCGTCGCCGTTCGGGCGGGCCGCGTCGCCGAGCACGATCATCGAGAGGGCGTCGGGCACTGCGACACCGGATGCCTCGGCCATGGCGCGGAGGCGCCGGGCGGTCTCGTGCGTCTCGACGACCAGCACGGTGCATCCGCTCGCCCGCACCTGCTGCCATGCGGCCTGCAGGGTGGCGCCGTCGGGGCCGTCGGCGGGGATCGCGAGCAGGCCGGATGCCGCTGCGGGGCCGCCGCGGCGCTCGAGCTCGCCGATCACGCCGTCGCGACGATCGACGACCGACTCACCGGTGCTGTCGACGTGGACGTACGCGTACCGGCGGTGGCCGAGCTCCCACGCGGTGCCGACGAGCTCCGATGCGCCGGTCGTGTAGTCGATGGCGACGTAGGGCACGCCGTCGACGTCGCGACGACCGACCGCGACGAACGGGAAGCCGTCGGCGACGAGGCGGGCGAGCTCGTCGGGGTCCATCTCGACGCCGAGCAGGAGGCATCCGTCGGCCAGCCGCAGGCGGTTGTTCTCGTGCAGCAGGCGGCGCGTGCCGTCGACGACCGGGGCGCTCGTGAACAGCAGCAGGTCGCAGCCGAGCTCCTCGGCAGTGCCCTCGATGCCGCTGAGGAGCGGGGCGTAGAAGTCCTGGCTCGCGGTGGGGAACGCGGGCTCGTAGGTGAAGACACCGAAGATCTTGTTGCCGAGGCCGGCGAGGCGGCGGGCGGCGGGGTCGGCCACGTAGCCGGTCTCCTTGAGCACCTGGAGCACACGGTCGCGGGTCTCCTCGGGGATGCGCGAGGTCGCGTCGGCCTTCTCGTTCAGCACGAGCGAGACGGTCGCCTGGCTCACGCCGGCGAGCTCGGCGATGCGTCGCTGCGTGATGCGTCGCGGCGAGGTCTGGGAAGTCGTCATCGAGATCCTTCGGGGTCTTGATCTGCGGTGCTAATCCGCATTAGCGTTGACCGTACCGGATGCTAATACGGATTAGCAACCCCGAGTTCAGGATTCCCCGGAAGTCGCCGCCCGCCGCCGGAGGATCCCTCGGGGCATCCGCTCGAGTCGGTCTACGGGCCGCCGCTGCCGGATCCGGGTCGCGTATCGAAGGAGCTATGCATGTCTGTCAGCCGGCGCTTCCGCGCCGCCATCACCGCCGCGATCGCCGCCCTGGTGGTCGCCCCGCTCGCCGCCACGGCACCCGCCAACGCGGCCCCGCCCTTCCCCGAGTTCGTCTACCAGGGGGTCATCACCGACAAGTCGGAGATGCTCTACAACCCGACGAACGAGTTCATCTTCCCGAGCGTGTTCCACGCGGGCGAGTACCTCGACGACCCGCTGGGCGAGTGGTACCTCTACCTCGCGCCGCACGACCGCCCCGCCGGCATCATGCTGATGTACGCCGACAGCCTCGACGGGCCGTGGACCGAGTACGGGGCCAACCCCATCATCGCGAGCGACTGGGCGCCGTACTACGACGTGTCGCACGTCTCCTCCCCCGACGCGATCTGGAACGAGGAGGCCGGCGAGGTCTACCTCTACTTCCACGGGGAGAACTCGATCACCCGCTACGCCACGAGCACCGACGGCGTGAGCTTCGACTACGGCGGCACCGCCGTGACGAACGCGATGGGCGGCTCGACCGAGACGAGCTACGCGCGGGTGTTCGAGCACCCCGACGAGGCATCCGACTACGCCTACGCCATGTTCTACATGGCGAACTTCTCCGACAACCACCGGCGCCTGAAGGTCGCCGAGTCGGTCGACGGCGAGACCTGGGTCGTGCGCGACGGCACCCTGGTCGACCCGGAGTCGGGCGACAGCGGCAACGTCTCGGGCGGCAACCTCTACGAGTACGAGGGCCAGCTGTACGTGATCTACCACAACTCCACCGGCAAGGTGATGGCGCGCACCATCGACGAGACGCTCACCGACGTGGGCCCGTCGCAGCTGCTGCACGAGTCGAGCGGCGTGGGCGAGGACGTCGGCCGCACGGCAGCGCCCGAGATCGTGACCGACGGCGAGTTCAGCTACCTCTTCTACGAGTCGGGCGACCGGCTCGGCGCGACGATCGCGTGGGCGAAGGCGGGCCCCGGCGTCGAGGGCCCCGGCGGACCCGACCCGGTCGCCTGGCCGGTCGACCCCGACAACCCGGTGTTCGAGCAGTGCGCCGCCGAGGGCTCCGACGAGTTCGACGGCACCGGGCTGTCGGATGTCTGGGACCGCGTCGTGCGCGAGGAGACCGCCCGTCACGTGGTCGCCGACGGCGTGCTGTCGATCCCGGCGTACCCGAGCGGCGTCTCGGGCGCCTCGCTCCCCCAGCAGGAGCTGCCCGAGGGCCCGTGGCAGGTCACCACGAAGGTGACGATCGACGTTGCCGAGCGCTTCCAGCAGGCGGGGCTGCTGCTGTACGCATCCGACACCGCCTACGGCAAGTTCGACCTGGGCCGGGCGACCCCGGGCAAGACGCTCGAGGTGGTGCAGTACCTGAACGGCAGCAACCGTCAGGACACCGCGGCGCCCGCCGTGCCCGAGGCCGACACAGTGTGGCTGCGCATGACGAGCGACGGGGTGAAGATCCAGTCGAGCGTGTCGTACGACGGCGCGTCGTTCAGCGACTACGGCCGGCCGTTCCTCCTGTCGGAGACCGGGTTCACCCACATCGGCCCGTACGCGTTCCGCGGCGCCACCGGCGCCGAGGAGATCAACGGCGAGTTCGACTGGTTCCGCTGGTCGCCGACGACCGAGGCGTACGAGGCGTGCCTCGCCGACGTGCTGCCCGACGACGACGAGACGGCCGCGCCGGGGAAGGCGTCGCTGACGTCGACCAGTGGCTGGGAGCACGGCCTCGACGACGGCAACTTCGAGGTGCGCATGAACCTGTGGTGGGGCACCAACGCCACCCGGTTCCGCCTGTACCAGGACGACGAGCTGATCGCGTCGGTGCCGCTCGAGCCCGCGTCGCCTGCGGCGCAGAGCGCCGTCGTGCCGATCGCCGGCCTGCCGAACGGCACCTACGAGTTCCGCGGTGAGCTGGCGAACTCGCAGGGCACGACGCCGACGAAGTCGATCACGGTGCAGGTGACGGATGCCTCGCCGGGCGAGCCCGTGCTCTCCCACGACGACTGGGACGGCGACGGCACCTTCACGCTCTCGGCCGACCTGTGGTGGGGCACCAACGCCGACGCGTGGCGCCTCCTGCAGGACGGCGTCGAGGTGGCGTCGGGTTCGCTCGAGGCGGCGACGCCGGCGGCCCAGCACGTCGAGGTGCCGTTCACGGGCCTCGAGGGCGCGCACGAGTTCGTGATCGAGTTCTCCAACGGCGCGGGCACGACCGCGTCGGAGCCGCTCACGGTCGGGTAGCGCCCCCTCCCCTTCACCGAGTCGTCAAGAGATGTCGTTTCGCGGCGCGAATACCGACATCTCATGACGACTCGCGAAGTGGGCGGCGAGTCTGAGAGGGGCGGGCGGATGCG